>NZ_JAPQFJ010000009.1 GCF_026738875.1 Clostridium brassicae | reverse complement strand
AGACTAGCTGGTATAACAACACTTGAGCAAGCAAATGAATTTTTAAACTCCTACATAAAAAAATTCAATGCTAAATTTGCCTTACCAGTAGATAGTATCAAATCTGTATTTGAAAAGCAACCTAGTTTAGATAAAATTAACCTTACGTTAGCTATATTAGATTCTCGCAAAATTGATAGCGGTAGCTGTATTAAATATAAAACAAAATTCTATATTCCAACAAACAAAGATGGCATAGCTGTGCACTATCATAAAGGCACCTCCGGTATGGTTATTGAATCTTTTGATAAACAACTATATTTTTGTATAAATGATCAAGTATATGCTTTGGAATTAATACCAGACCATTTACCAGCTTCAAAGAACTTTGACTTTGTAAAAACACCAAAAGAGCCAAAGAAAAAGTATATTCCTCCAATGACACACCCTTGGAGACAATCTTCTTTTGAGAAACATTGTAAAATGCAGGCTCATCGCCTTAAAACCGATGTTGCGTAGCAATAAAAAAGCACCAGATTTTTCTGGTGCTAATAATTAAACTATTTTAGGACATTTTCAAAAACAGTTGACATAAAAAGGAAATTTATGAATATTTATATTTCTCTTTAATTTTAACCTTCTTGTATTTACTTTAAACAATGCATATAATTCTCTACTTCATTCCACTTAACCAAAAATGCTTGCCCCTTAGAACAAAAAATTGAAGTTGAAGTATATTCAATATCTGCCTCTTTATCATAAGTTGTTTTTTCCACAACTTCTTCTTGATTATGACAAATATCATATCCATCAAACATAAAACTCAATTTACCTTTTCCCTTAGTAAGAGAAATAAACTCTAAACTATAGTTCATAAATGTAGCTACAGGACCTCTGCCTTTTATTATAACTTTATTGTTATCTGTTTGTGGAACTTCAAAAACTCCACTTAACTTTTGTATATCTGATAATATTCTTCCCATACATTCTAATCTAGCTTCCATTTTAAAAGAATAATAAGGTTCTAATAGAATATTTTTAGTTTTCTCTAGTCCTTGCCTCAATGCTCTAAACGTAGCTTCTCTAAAATCTCCTCCACTCGTATGTTTATTATGTGCTCTTCCAGTCAAAAGAGTAATTTTTATATCAGTTAAAGGAGAACCTGTTAAAATTCCATGATGTTCCTTTTCAAAAACATGAGTCTTTACTAAATTTTGATTTCCAACTGTTAAATCATCCGTATGACATATACTCTTAAATACAATACCACTATTTCGATCACCGGATTCTAACTTAAGATGAACTTCTGAATAATGACCTAAAGGTTCAAAATGCCCATATCCTAATGATTCTTCTAAAATAGTTTCCTTATATAATACCTCACAAGGTCCAAAATCTATTAATAAACCGAATCTATCTTCTACTAAATTTTTCAAAACCTCTAATTGAATAACACCCATAATATGAACTTGAATTTCTTGAAGCTTTTCATCCCAAATTATATTTAGAGCAGGATCTTCTTCTTCTAAAATTTTAAAATTACCCAATATCTCTTTTACATTTAATGTTTTATCATAAATAACCTTTGATTTGAAAGTTGGAATCATATCATAAGTAACCTTTTCTCTTAAAATTCCGATTCCATCACCTATATTAGCAGAAGTTAGTCCTGTTACTGCAAAAACCTGTCCTGCTGAAATTTTATCTATAGCTATAAATTTGTCACCATTATATATTCTTATCTGGTTAACTTTCTCATAAAAATCATTTTCTCCAGCATCTAAACGTATCTCATCTTTTACCTTTAAACTGCCACTTAATGCTTTTATATAAGTTAATCTATTTCCTTGTTCATCATGGCGTATTTTGTATACTCGTCCACTAAATCCATCGTGCTCATTATATTCTGTATAAGTTAAAATATGTAAACTTTCTAAAAATTCTTTTATTCCAATATCTTGTAGTGCAGAACCACTAAAACAAGGAAAAAACTTATTTTCTTTAATAAGTTTTCTCATAAAATCTAACCATAAATCTTTTTCATATTCATTTTCTAAATATTTTTCAAAAAGCACTTCGTCTTGTTCTGCAATAAATTCTATAAGCCTTTTGCTAAATTCCTGATTATTTAATGATTCATCAATAAAACAAACTTCTTTAGTAAAATTAAGTCTTATCTCTTTTAATACCTCTTCTACATTAGCTCCAACTCTATCTGTTTTATTTATAAAAAACAAAGTAGGAACATTGTGTTTTCTTAAAAGCTGCCATACTGTTTCTGTATGTCCCTGTACCCCTTCAACTCCACTTATTATAATTACAGCATAGTCCATAATTTGGATTGCTCTTTCCATTTCAGAAGAAAAATCTATATGGCCTGGAGTATCTATTAAATAATAATTTGAATCTTTATATTCAAAAGTACCTTGCTCTGAAAATACTGTTATGCCTCTTTCTTTTTCAATTTTATGATTATCTAAAAAAGAACTTTTATGATCTACTCTTCCTCTACTTCTAATACTCTTTGTATGATACAACATCTGTTCAGCAAATGTAGTTTTACCTGCATCAACATGAGCTAATATTCCTATTGTCTTATTCATAATATACCTCATCCTGTTTTATGACATTTATTAAGAACCCAACTTTTACAGTTAAAAAGTAAAATCTACGATAAATATTCTATTGTATAAACCATTTCACAGAATAGAACATTTACCTTCACTTAAAACTAATTTTATTTTGCAAAAGTTAAATTAAGGGAAAATACATATCTCATATATAATAATATCAGAAAACGGAAATCATTTATAATATAAATTTATCTATAACTTCGGCGACACCGTTGTTGTCATTGTCAGCAGTTATGTACTTAGCCATAGATTTTAATTTATCTATAGCATTTCCCATAGCTACTCCAAGACCTGCATTTGCTATCATTTCTATGTCATTAGCTTGATCTCCAATACAAATAATCTCTTCTTTTTTTACTCCTAAATGATCAGCTAATATACTTACGCCGTATCCTTTGTTGCAATCCTTATCCATTATTTCTAATAATTTAGGATGTGTCTTTATAATATTATATTTATCAAAATATCTCTTAGGAATTTCTTTCATCATTTCATCCCTTATTTCTTCATCATGATAAAACAATACTTTTGTAATTTCTTCATTATCTTTTATTAAATTATAGTTAACTATTTTTACATCACTACCAACACATTCTTTTTCAAATTTAACAAGCTCGTTCTTCTCTGGTGAAATACAACTTTTATGTGTATAAGCCATAATCTGCATATCTGTTCTTAAACTTAAAGAATAGAGATCCTTTAAGTCACTCCCTTTTAATCCATTATAACTAATACACTCAAAATTATCCGTTCTATATATAGTTCCTCCATTATTAGCAATAATATATTCATTTTCTGCTCTTAATCCCATATCTTCTAAAAATCTATCTATCCCTTTAAGAGATCTTCCAGATGTAATTACAACTTTAACACCATTTTCTATTGCTTTTTTAATAGCATTCTTATTCTCTTTGGATATCTCTCCATTACTATTTAATAACGTTCCATCCATATCAATAGCTAATAACTTATACATCATACTCCTCCTATGTTTTAAATTGCTTTTAATCTTTATTAAATAATTAAATTTATTGAATTTAATTATTTAGAGTCATTGTTGAGATTATATAAAATCAATATTTTTAAAAACACCTAAATTTTATATTAGGCAAAAGGGGGTAATACTCCCCCTTTATTCTATATATAAAATATCACGCTAGGCATCACCCTATGACGCTAAATTATATAAAGCTATATATTTTTAATCACTATAATTAAATTTCATTCATTATCATTTGTTATTGTTTATTATTATTTTATAACATTTTAACTTTTTTTGCAATATATATTTTTATACTAAACAAAATTGATAAGCAAGAATAATTAAATATTTTTCTGTGTTAACTATGTATAAAAATGTTATAATACCTAATAGAGGATAATAATAAATGATAATTAAATTATATTTATATATTATTTAAAGCTATAATACACTGAAAGGCGGTGAATCTTAGTGAGAGTTTATCTTTTTAACTTTATTATTTAACTCTTTTCAAATCCACTACACCCTCTCACTAGAATTGATTTATGTTTATAGAAGAAAGATTAGAAGAAATTTTAAATATACTTAATGAAACTGGAAGAGTAAAAGTAAAAGAACTTAGCAAAAAATTTAATGTTTCTGAGGGGATGATAAGGAAAGATTTGCAAAAACTTGAAAAAACTCATCCTATAAAAAGAACTTATGGTGGAGCTATCTTAGATAGACAAATTAGTATTTGTACTCCTTTAAATACAAGATTAAACACAAACTTAACTGATAAAGAAATAATAGCTAAAAAAGCTTTTGATGTAATACAGAGTGGTGACACGATTTTTTTAGATGCCTCAAGTATAAATTTTTTATTAGCTAAATTAATATCTAATAGTACAAAAAATGTAACTTTAATAAGCAATATGCCTATAATTCCTACTCTTTTTAATAACAATGAAACAGCTACACTTATATGTATAGGTGGTGTATATGATAAAAATTCTGGTAGTTTACTTGGCTCTGAAGTAATCAAAAATATAAAAAAATATAAATTCAATAAATCTTTTATTGGAAGTTCCGGAGTAAACTTTGTAAATCATAAGGTAGGTACCATAAATTTGGAAGATGGCAATGTGAAAGAAACTATTCTATCTCATAGCAAAGAAGCTTTTTTAGTCATAGAAGATGCTAAATTTAATGTAGACAGCACCTATGCCTTTGCTGAATTAGAAGATTTTTATGGTATCATTACAAATTCTACCCTTGATACAAATATAGAAGAAAAATTAAAAGAATTAAGTATAGAACTTTTTTAAACATAAGAAAATCTTTAATATTATTCAATTATTTAAAACTCTAAATTGCTTTGTAAGCTTATATAAAATAAAATCCTATTAAAATCACTTTTAAAGTAGTTTTGATAGGATTTTATTAGATCATAGATATGATCTAATAAAATCTAATTTCTTTTGCAATAGATTTAACAATTAAAAGCATTGCCTTAAGCTACCAAAGAAAGTTTAAGAAAGTAAGTTTTTAACCATAGGATTGATTTTGGATCTATCAAATTTACCACTAACCTTTGGCATAATTTCTTTCATTATTTTTCCCATATCTTTTGCCGTATAACTTCCATTAGCTATAATTTCTTTTAACATATTAGTTACTTCTTCCTCACTTAGTTGCTCCGGAAGATATGGAGTTAAAACTTGGAGAGCAAAATTTCCCTCTGCTATTTTTTCTTCATCATTTGATTGCTTAGCATATTCTAAAGCTTCTCTTGTTTGCTTTATATTTTTTTCTATTATTTTTATAACACCTTCATCAGAAATATCTTCTCTTTCATTAACTTCAAAAGCTTTAATATCCGCACTTATTAATCTTAAGACACTTACTTTTGCCTTATCTCTTGCTTTCATTGCTGCTATTTCATCTTTTTTTAATAACTCTTTTAGCATAATTTGTAGTTAGTACACTTTAAATACTAACTATTCACCTCTCTTCTCTAAAATAATCTGCATGTTTAATTATACCAATATTCTATACAAAATCAAAATTTCTTAAACGCCGTAAATAATTGATCCTTTTCTATTTTAAAATAATCAAAACAAAATGCCCTTTAGTTAGACTTTTACTCTACAGGGTATTTTTTTAGCTCACATTTTGACCTATTTTTTATTTGCTTATCGTTAATCTTAATGCATCAATTGATGTCTTTACTCCTTCTAATGGTGTCATAGTCATATCCTCCATTTCAAGAGACACATAATCATTGTACCCCATCATACGGCAAACAGAGAAAAATTCTTTCCACCACTGCAAATCATGACCACATCCTACTGATACATAGTTCCATGAGCGATCTTTAAAACAATCAATTGTTTTTGTATCTAGTACTCCGTTTGACTGTACCATTCTTCGCTCCAATCTGGAATCTTTACCATGAATATGATATAATGCTTCTCCTAAAACCCTTACAGCTTCAATAGGATCTCCTCCCATCCAAAACATATGTCCTGGATCCATATTCATCCCTATCATATCTCCAACCTCTCTTCGAAGTCTCATTAGAGTCTCTGGGTTATATACAAGCTGATATCCATGATTTTCTAATGCAATACAGTCAATACCACAATTTTCTGCATCCTTTACTAGTTTACACCATGTAGGAATAGCTACCTCTTCCCACTGATATTTGAGTACATCTTGTGTTTCTGGAGGCCAACTTGTTGTAACCCATACAGGAGTACTGTCCCCCTTACATCCTGAAGGTAACCCACTCATCATAATAATTTTCTTAATCCCTAACATCTCAGCAAGCTGAAATGTTTTTTTAGTGATTTCCATGTCTTTTTTATATGCTAAAGGATTACCTGAACAATTAAGTGCGATAAGTTCAATATCTCTCTTTCTTAGCTCATCTATATATTTTTCTCTAGCTATTTTACTAGAAACAAGCTCCTCAAGATTTAAATGAGGCGCCTTTGACCAATTACCTGTTGGAATTTCTAAAGCATTAATTCCAAGACTTTTCACTGTATCTAACATCTCTTCAAAGGACATATATCCTAGTGAATCTGGTATATAAGATATCTTCATAGTTATTTTGCCCTCCCTTATTTATTATCTACAGTAGAATTATAGAATGTTGGTCTCTCAGGTATATTAATAGATACAATTGTTCCCTTTTCTCTTGCCTCAGTACAAGCATCTGCTGTAATACATGCAACATATCCATCCCAAGAAGTGGGACCTTTTACAATTCCTTTTTTTACAGAATTTATCCATTCTTGAAACTCAATGTCATATGCTTCAATAAATCTATCTGACCAATCTGGAAATATTTTATAAGAATTTGTACCCTTAGAACGCATTAATACGTTAGCTGGATCTGGTAAACGAACAGTACCAGTTTCTCCTACAACCTCACATTTCACATCATAACCATATTGACAATTAACAAAAGATTCTATATCTATACGAATACCACTATTTGTTTCTAATAATACAATCTGTGGATCATGTAAGCCTTCTTCTGCAAGCCTAGATCTCTTTGGCATTAATACCTGCGTAGTTTTATAATCCTCATCTAATAGCCAACGTAATACATCAATCTCATGAATGACAGAATTCTTAATACTCATTTCAGTAGTGTGTTTAGGACCTGGTATACGATTTCTATGGATACAATGAAGCATTAATGGTTCACCTATTTTCCCATTTTCAATAACTGATTTGATTTGCCTATACCCTCTATCAAATCTTCTCATAAAACCAACCTGTACTAATTGTCTTTCTCCTGCAATTTCAGCACCTACAATCTTTTTGCAATCTTCTGCTGAAGTAGCTAATGGCTTTTCGCACAATACAAATTTTTTAGCATTAATAGCTTCAATTACATATTTTGCATGAGTTTCATCCCAAGAAGCAATAACAATAGCATCTACTTCTGTTGCATTAATAACTTCTTCACCAGTTGAATAAAATTTTGCTCCATACTTGTCAGCAATTCTCCTAGCATTTTCTACATTTATATCTGATAATGCAACAACCTTTGCTCCAGTAATTACATCAGTAAGTCTTCGAATATGATCTTCTCCAATGGCTCCTGTACCAATTACACCTACACGTAAATCCACAATATTCCCCTCCTTAGATTTCATTACTATTCTCTTTACGTATTACAAATTTATATATAAATCATATAACATATTTATAATAGTAAATATAAGTATTTAGCTTTTTATAGAGTGAATAATATTGAGATTATTGTGATAATTTTTTTAAAAATGTACTATTCTGTTTTTACTTAAGATTATTCTTTTTTGTATAGCATTCTCTATATCGTTTTGGAGACATCCCCACATTTTTATTAAAAATCTTATTAAAATAACTAGAATTATCATATCCTACCATAGTAGCTATCATAGTAATAGAATATTTTGTTGTGATTAAAAGTGTTTGTGCCTCCCCAATCCTTCTACGCATAATATATTGGATAGGAGAATATCCTGTTGTTTCCTTGAACACATGACTCATATAGTCAGAGCTAATATTTAGCGATGTTGATATAGACGTAAGTGTAATTTGCTCATTGTAGTTTTGATCAATATATTTCTTAATACGTTCACCAAGTTTTTGTTTATTTTCCTTTTTTGTAGTAGTTGCTTGCTTGCACATTCTAAACAACATAGAAATCAATGCTTGTGTAAGGTAATGACAAACTTCTTCTGCACCTTCTTTTTCATAATAAAGCTCATCATAAATAGTTTCAAATATACTTTGAATAAGAATAAAATGATGCACTGATTTTAAAACAGGGCTTTCTTCGTTATTAATTAGGCAATTTGGAGGCAATCCAGTAAATTTAATCTTATCTATTCCAACACAATAACTTTTTATTCTTGCATTTGGATTAGATATCTCATCATGAATCACTCCGCTATTATATATTAGAATATCTCCCCTGCTTACTAAATATTTATTCTCACCTATAGTATAAGTTCCCTCTCCTTCACAAATAAACATAATTTCTAATCGATCATTGTGAACATGCATAACTCTTGGCAACACGCTATGTGTCTTTTCAGTTTTACAGGCATATAGCAATCTCAAACTAATATTCTCACTATAGCTAACCTTTTTATTATCTTTGACAAAACATTGAATCATCATTCAACACCTCCATTTTGCCAATTTTTTATATGATTATACATCTAAGTTATATATTAATATATAACAAAAAACCACATGTAAAAATACATATGGTTCCCTATTTAATAGAGTTGAAGTCTCCTCTTCAAAATCTCCAATAATATTCATAGTTCATAGTTCATAGTTCATAGTTCATAAACATGATTTTTAGCTTCAAATAGATTTTTTACTCCATCTAAAAGCTATACATTGTATAAAAACAAATAATAGACTTCTTGCTAACAATTCTTTTATCTGGTTGTGACACTTCAGCGGAGCGCCAATACTGTCCAACAACCGAAGGATCGATTTTAACTTGGCACAGTATTGGCAGTGGAGCGAATTGCGCGCAACCTGGTGATGTAAGCTATGCAAATCTCCACCTCGGCGCAACACCGAGGCATAAAGGCCAAGAAATCTATTATCTAATTTTAACTATATATTATATTATACCAGATTAAACCAATAAATTCAACATTTAATTATCCGTTATACTATATATTTTAAAACAAGATCTATTTATTTATTACTTCCATGGCATCATCAATAATATCTTTGTATCTTTCAGTATTAACACTTTTTATCCATGCTGTCATACCTGATATTTCATTTATTACTTTAGATGGCACATTTCCACTCATCTTCAATTTCTTTGCATTATAAATAGCTGCTCTTAATGTTTTTATCCATTTTTTTGGGACACCAATTTGCTCATTATTTATAACAATACCAGTAATACATTGACGATTATTTTTTCGTAAAAATCTAGTCTTATGCTTATTTATCTTAAATCCTTCTTCACTTACTATCTTTGAAATTAAGCCACAAAATCTTCCACTGTTTAGACTTACTATATCATCCACATTAACTTTCATAGAACGTTGCCCTTTAACATTAGCAATTAAAAGGGTATTTTTATCTGCTAAACTAAAGCTCATATCATCTGCATATCTTGTATAAACAAAACCAAATTTAGAAGATAGTCCACTTAATCTTTTGTCTAACTTAGTACAAAGAATGTTAGTAATCATAGGACTTGCAGGTGACCCTTGTGGTAAAATTCTATGGGATGTTTTAACATATTTTATTTTTCCTCTAACTTCTATAGGCATACGTTCACAATAAGTACAAATCATAGCTAATAATGATGCAATATACCCAGAGTATCCAAAAGATTTAAACATCCCCCTAACTCTTTCAAAAGTTATAGTAGGAAAGAAGTCTTCAAGATCCATATTAATTAACACTTCTGGCTGCTTAATATGAGCTGCTGCTCCTGAAACCACTGATTTCCCTTTTAAAAATCCATGTGCATGATTTGAAACAGGAAACTTTGATAAAATTTCCTCTAATATTCTCTTTTGTACAGTTTTCAATGTTGATTTTGGAGCTGCAATACTTCTAACTCCACCCTTCTTTTTAGGAATAGTATATCTATGATAATGATCAACAGAAACTACATCTCTATGGTAAATTAAAAATCTAAGTTTTTTATATTCAATACCTAAAAATTGTGCTAACTCTTTATCTGTTTTTATTATAGGTAGCTGTTGAGCTAATAATTTTTCATCGTTACTCTCCATATCACGAAGAAGTCCTGAATAGCCTTTTCCTATAAACACAATTTCATTAGCTTTTTTATTCTGCCATGCCTCTGAACGTCGCTGCTTTTCAAGTTCTCTTTGTTTTTTTCTTTCAGCACGTCTAGCAATAGATTCTTGCATAATTTTTTTAGATACATCTAATCTAATTTTTTCATAATCCCATGTTTCATCATATTCTTTTTTAAGTTTATATAATTCTCTATTAATATCACCTTTTTCTTTATACAGTTCCGCAATCTGGTCAATTACCTTTTGGTACTCTTTTAAAAGCTTTTGTCTTTTTCCATACTGCTCAGCTGTTTCACTATTTTGTCTTTCATAAGGTGTAGGTAAATCTTTTGGCCAAAATCCATATTCCTGCATTTTTAACAATGTAAATTCTTTTTTGCCCATATTGTTTACCATTTCTCTATAGTCTGCCTTTGTATTTTTCACAGTTTCATTATTATCCATCATAATAATATCTCCATAATATCATTCATTTTGTATTCTTTATCTGGTTTTAATTCCAATTTAAAAAACTTTGAAGAAATCAAATATAAGGCAAGAATATGTGAGCAAGGAGCTGAAATATTTCTTGGTCCTTTATTGAATTCTCTACATTTACATTTAACATTAGAAATTTGCCCATCTTCGTCTATCACTAATTCTGTTTCTGTTAAGTTATATTCTCGATCATAGTCTTCTGTACCACGAAATCTCCAATTTTTATATTTACTATTTGGCATCTTAAATGAATGTATGGCAACAAATTCATTGTCCTGCGTCATTTTTATCTTGAAATGTTCCATTCCCTCATCTAAGTGTTGCTGAACTTCTAATTCTATTGGAGTAGTCTCATATAGTTCTTTAGGAATAGGTGTATTGCATAATTTTCTAAATCTTATTGTGTTATTCACAGCATCGAAATATCCTTCACCACGCCTAAACAGCATACCTACTCCTGCCTTATTTGTGCTCTTAGAAGCCTCATTTAACTTCTCATAAATATTTTCCATGGATAAACATCTATGGTCTTTTAACAATTTATATACTTCATCATAATTTCCATCACCAACAAATCCACCTAAAATATTAAAAGCAGTTCCTTTTACCCAATCATTAGAGGACCATGATGAAAAACCTATCGTCATTTTCATTGTTCCTAAGTCAGCCGTTATGAATTGTGGCATTCCAAAACCAAGTAATCTAACTTTAAAAGACTTAGAAATTGGTATTATCTTCTCCATAACGAGCCAACGTCTTCTTCCCCACATCTTCTCTTCTCTCTTTTTTTCTCCAGTGTATATTGCTTTTAGTGTAAGTTCTTTTCCAAATGGTTCAAAAAGAATCTTTACTGGTTTGTCTGGTTCCAATATCCATTTCATATACCTAGGACTTTTCTTTGCTTTATTTCTTCTTAAAAATGAACATATATCATACATATCCACAGGTGATAATTCGATATCTATACCTCCAAGACTTGCTGCTGAAGAAACCTGATTAAATCCCTTTATCCAAGTTTCTGGTAACTCTATTTTCTTTTCCATATGTTCAGGCATAATTCCCGTATCTACTGTAAATCCGCCTGGATTCACGCTTAACTCTACATCTGTATAGGTACGAAATCTTTCCATTTCCTTAGCTAGTTTAGCTGAAAAATCTATATTTGTTGTTCCAAGTTGAGGATTTTGTAGAAGCTCAAATTCATCCATATCTACAGATAAACATCCATATGTAGATTCATCTAAAGAAAATGCTTCAAAAGATACCTGATCAGGATGTACTGTTATTACTGGGTCTAATACAAACCAAAGAGCATAATCTCTATCTTTTATAAATTTCCAAAAATCTTTTTCAATTTTATAATAATCCTTCCAGATATCATGATTATCAATCTCTTTTTTTAAAGTAGTTTTAATATCAACTAATTTTTTTATATCTATATCCTTTTGTGCCATTTCTTGTATGAATTCATTCATACTTTTTTGCAAATCTTCCCTTACTCCAGGTAAATATTGTTTATGATTAAGAACTCGTCTTTCAATTTCATCTTCAAGCCATGCAAAAAATTCAACTCTTTCTTTCTTTTTTTGACTCATATCTGAAACTACAATTTCTCGTAACATAAGCATTGCATCTCTAAAAATAAGAGGATGTTTTAGTTTACCTCTAAAAGATACTTTTTCATCCCTAGAAAGATCCGGACTAAGCCCTAAGACTGTCTGATCTCCTTGTTGCATACACATTGATGGACTTGCATATTGGTAATTAACTTTCAAGTTACATAACCTCCCCTCTAATTTTAGCTAACACAATTAGTGCACGTTCTGAATCCATAATGATATTGGAACCACCAATATCCAGTAACATATTTTCAACTTCTTCTAATTTATCTTTATGCTTATTTACAAACCTCGGAATGGTCTTATATACTCTTTCTTTGCTTTTAGAAATTCTATTAGGTAGTAATAATAAAGTTTTTATATAATACATAAAAATTTTCTCATTTCCATTACCTAAGTTATCAAGAATTTCATTTGTTTTATCTGAAATATAAGCTTTAACATCAGGAGAGGTATGCTCTAACATCTGAATAATAAATTCTTCTGGAATTAAGTCTCCATAAATTTCATTCAATTTTTCAAGTCCAAATGAATATGTTCTAAATACAGGAGAATCAATAATAATTCCGTGTAATTTCTTTTGTTTTTCTTGAGGCATATTATCAAAAATTTCTTCTACCTTTTTATTTAACACAGTTACTTCTGATTCAAGCATTATTAATAGAGTAGAAAATCTATTATTTAATTCTTCTGTATTTTGAGTAATAATACTAAACAACATTTTAATCATTTTAGATGTACCAGTCTCCAATATACTTATAATCTCAGAATCAGAAAGTAATTTTCTATTTTTAATTGATTCTAAAACAGAAATAACTTGTCTATTTCTAGATGAAATTGAACTTTTAGCAGGTTCTATAGTTATATCTTTAAGTAAAGATTCTAATTCCTCATATGAAAAAGCAAAAATTATTTCTTCAATAAATGTCTCCATCCACTCTGAAACCTTTTTTCCTTGAATTAACAGACTAATTAACTCTATCAACAAAGTAGTTTTTTCAATATTTGAAATATGTTTTATTTGATCTGTTGACATTGAAAGCATATTTCTAATATTTTCAGGAAGATTAATCTCCGCTTCTTTGAATTTATTTGCATTATTTATAATGTATCTTATAAACTCTACATATTGTTCTTTCTCTAATGAAAACAGATTTTGCTTAAATAAATCTTTCCATTTATCAATATTGTCCAAGAATAATAAATCTGCTGTATCTGAAGGAGAAAATAAACCTTGAGTCCTATTAAAAAACTCCATAGCAAGTTCCTGCATTTTTTTATCTGGACATCCAATTAAACTAATCATTAGTTCTGCTTCAAATGTATTTAGATTATTTAATTTATCTTCTAAAATATTCCTAAACATTTCAGCAAGAGGCTTATAAGGAACAAGTGTCAAATTAATCAATTGCTTATATGACATATTTTCTATAAATGCATCTCTATTTGGAGAATCTTTTAAAATGTAATAACATGCTTTTACAATTTGATTAACCTTTGACTTAATAGCAATATCTACTACAACATCTAAATGGTTGTCCCATATTTCTTTCATAAATTCATATCGCCCTTCAAGCCTCATTAATTGGTCATTACTCATCCAAATTTCTCTTTCATACCAATTATCCCATCCAACAGGTGGCTTTTCCTTAAAATCATAATATAAATAATATTTTATAAACTCATTAAATTGGAAGTTTCCATGGAATTTGCATACATAATCATGTTCTGTATAACTAGTCAAAAGCTGTTTCATTGCTTCCATAAATTTATCTGGATCACTCTCAGCATAAGAGTTAATTATTCTTCTTATATATCTATGAAAATATTTTAATTGTTTAGTTCTAGCACTACCTTTAAAATAATAAGTTAATCGTGGTGCATCCAAATAATATGCTATTTTTCCAATAACATCAGCTAGTCCGTAAATTTCGGATTCTTGTATTGTATTTTTAAAGTCTATAAGTTTTAAGATTCTACCATCTGTGTATTTTCCTTCTTTATAACGTTTTGGAGCTTCATATTCAACATACTTACCTTGCTCATAATCATATGTTCCGTAATAATCCATAAGGAATCCAGATACAGCATACTTTCTATAAGCTGAACCTTCAATTATTTTATCTGATGGAATATCCTTACCATTAATTTTAATAATATTTAAATCCATATCTGATAACGACTTACGTATCCACTCTATCCTGTCTGCTTTTAATTTTTTATCCAATGCATTCAAATATATATTTGCACATCTCTTTACACCTTTTATGTAATTATCCTCTGCCCACTTTATTTTAGATTCTATCAAAGTTTTTGCTTCTTCAATTAATATTGGATTATTTCTTCTTGCCAATTCTAAAAATAACCCTGATATTAATTCAGTGCTTCCTATGTTTAAAAGTAGATTATATACTTCTTTTGGCGGATTCATATTTAATAATTCATTTAATCTTTTTCTTCTAATATAAAGATTGTCATAACTCATCATGTCATTAATAATTTCATAGTACTTAGTAAATTGTTCATTTAATTTTAAAACTTCATTTGGATTTTTTGCTAATCTGAAATCAGAAAACTTAATGCCCTGTTTCTCTATTTTTTCCACATATTCTTCATGGGATTGTGAAACAAAATAAGGAAAAACAACTTGATCTTCTGGTTCCAAATTTTTAAATTCTTTAACCAAATATTTTTTATCTACATTCCAATACCAGTCATACTTTATACCTTTTTTAAAATACATTTCTGGTGAATTATCCTTATTTCTATTGTATCCATATCCACTTTCCTCTATAATTTTTATAGCTTGAAAAGAAGGTAAATGCCCTTCCTGACCTTTAAAAATAGCATAGCTTGTATACTTAACATCATCTTCCAGTATATTGTCTATAGACTCTCTCCCGCTCTCAATATTTTTAAACTCATGTTTTCCATAGAAAATTACAAAACTAGGGTTATCATCGCCATCCCATCCCCATAAAACTATCTTTCTTAGTGGGTTATATTCCTTTTTCCATATTTTTTTTGGTATCTTAGAATTTTGAAATGAAACCTCTTGATTAACTTCTTTTTTATCTGACTCTAAATTTTTACTGCTATCTTTTTCTTCTGATTTTACTAAAGATGAAATCGCCTTGAAAAAGTTATTTTTTATAAACTTTGACATAATAGTAAACCACCTTAATCTTTTAATTTGGCTCTGTTTTAAAAGAATATTGCTTTGCTCTTTTAAAACTTCCTTTATCATTTCTAGCTAAAACTATATTTTAAAATCTCTATATAACTTTGTTAACATATTTAATTTAAATATCTTGGATGTATATATCTATTATTAAATACGACTATTAGCTACATAACTTTATATATAATGTTCTTTATTGGAATTAAAAATTTTTTGTTACATTATATCATAAGTTTTCATATTAAAACAATAAATTCCTAAATCATATGATATTGTGAATTATTTTACTATACTCTGCCTAACTAAAAATACTTTAGAATAAACTAAGGAATTTGCATAATTCTATAAATATAAAACTTGCATTACGTATTTGAATTTTTTAATTATGCAATTTTCTCAATTTTATAAACTAAACTTTTTATAATAAATTTATATATAAAAAAGATGGTTGTCTCAAAACAGAAAAATAACACAATATATTGATTAATTTTCAGATTAATCAATACATTGTGTCTAAAATTCATTTTGAGACAACCTTCTTTACTACAGTTTTACAGTGTACTTACATACTTAAAATTAATCCTCGCATGAAGATTCGTCGATCTCAGATATATTCTTAATAATTACATTTTCTATATCTCTTATAATCTCATCTTCTTTACTTCCATACCCAATATTAGATAAGCAGCCATCAAAAACTACTCTATCTTTAATAAAAATCCTATACTGAAATTCCTTCATTTCCTCATTATCCTTCAATCTAATAAGTGGAATTTGTTTACTCATTCTATTCTCTATCAAACTTCTCATAGATTTGATTCTATCTATTACTGTTCCATTTTGATTAGGGTCTACCATAGGAACAATACCAGTACCAAATTCAACAGTTATAATACTATTTTTCATATAAATCATCCCTTCATTTTTCTTATTAATATAAATTTGTTCCCTTAATAAATTGCAAATATTTATGTTCTCTATACCTATTTCTTTACTAATTTTAATAACAGAATTTAAAATATCTTTAAAATTAGTAAGTTGTTCTATGCTCTCATTTATTTCTTTTAATTTTTGTAAAAAAATTTTCATCATTTTTTCATTATCTTTATACGTTAATAAAACACTAATCTCTTGTAGGGAAAATTGCATATTGCGAAAAAGTAAAATTTGTTCTAATTTTTTCATATTATATTGATCATACATCCTATAATTAGACTCTTTATTCCTTATGCTCTTTAATAATCCCACCTCTTCATAATACCTTAAGGTTCTTGCAGATATATTATATTTTTTAGAAGCTTCACTAATCTTTATCAATTTATTCAATACCTTCTCCTCCATTAAAGGATTCCATCTTACGTTATATTATTTAAATTTATTTTAGAAGTACTTCAAACTAATTATAAATCTTTACGCAACGGAAATGTCAATACTATACATAATAAAAAAATGTCCTTAAAGTAGAAATTGCTTTCTATTTTAAGGACATTTCTTTATCATTTCAATGTTTCTTTTACACTAGGTTCAGTTTTAGTTTGAGCATTTGCAACAATCTTTGAGGTATCCTCACTAGATTGAACTTTAATTTCACTATTTGTAGCAACCTTTGAGGTATCCCTGCTATGTTCCTCCACAGTAGTTGAATCAACTTTCATATCCATAACACTATTTTCTTTAATAATTTTATCAGTGACAACTTTTTTAGTGTCAGCTTTTTTAACATTATCCATTTGTTTTTTGTATTCCTTTATACCTCTCTCAATCAACTTTTTGCTTTGTGCTGATTTTTTAATCTCAGAAGAAGTATATCTTAATGCTCTTTGTGCTACCTCCATATCACCTTTAGCTTCAGCCTGTCTATACACTGAGTATGCAACTTTTCCAATTTTTTGATGAGATGAAGCTGAAGTAATTCCAATCATAACATTTTTATTTATTACCTGAGGATTTTCTTTACTTTCTTCTGCTGCTTTTTGTTCTTCAATTTCTTTATCTTTTTCATTTTCAACTTTTGGTTTTTCGGTTGATTTTTCAAGCTTTTCCTTAGCTAACTGTGCTTCAACTTCTTCAAGTTTTTCTTGAAGTTCTTTAATTGAATTTTCCTTACTTTCTTTAGAAGATTTACTTTCCTCAATCTTTTTCATTTGTTCTTGCAACTGAAATTTTTGTTTTTCTAAAGGACTCATCCCTTTTCCTGAATGATTATTGTACTTTAGTCCTGTTCCCATAGAATTAAAAATCATATTTGATGTTGCGCCTATTTTCACATATATACCTCCCTTTTGTGTTAATAAATATAAATGTGTATCTATTAATATCTTCGGAACATATAAAATAAAAATAATCTTATTGTTGTGAATAGACTTTTATTTGTAGTGAATAGAACACTATAAAACTTGAAGCATAATACTTAGTTCAAACATATTTTCACTATTTTCAATATAAGTAGTTCCAAAATACTTATCCGCAATACTTTGAATATTCAAAAGCCCTAATCCGTGATTTATATCATCCTCCTTATCTGTACTCATATGATTTTTATGTATATAGCCTTGCATACTATTTTTTATTTCAAATACCATAAATGACTTATTGAATGTACTTGTTATATGTATATATTTTTTTATACTTTCGTCTGTAATTTTTTCACAAGCCTCTATTGCATTATCTAAGGCATTACCAAGTATTACACATAAATCAAAAGGGTCCATTTTTATTCCATTAAGCATTTTTACATTACACTTAAAATCTATATTTTTATCTATGCTTATATTATATTTTTCACTTATAACAGCATCTGCAAATGGATTCCCAGTGTTTACCTTTAAATTAAGCTTTTCAAATGACTCAGTTATCTTTTTTATGTACTGTTCTGTACTTTTTATATCACCATTAGCAATTAAATTTTTAATACAAATCAGATGATTATTTATGTCATGCTTGAATGCCCTGGTATTCTTAAATTGTATCTGCAAATCTTTATAATGTCTGGCTTGTATATTAAATTGATGTGCTAATAATGCTTCTTTCTGGCGCAAAGCATTTTCTTTAATAAGCTTGTCTAAAATTGTTACCGTAAGCACTGCACAAATTAAAGCCATACATGCAAGTCCCATCATTTTTAAGTTATTAAACAAGGAAATATCCACAACATTACTATTTTTGTAATAAAAATTAAAATATTCACTTAATAAAACTACTATAAACACATTAGGAACAACAAAAAATAACATATATTTAAAATCTTTAATCCCATTATCAATGCAATAGTTTTTTAATATAAAATTAAGTATTAAGATGTAAATTAATTGTGAAGTAATTAAAAATAAGTAGTTTACAATATCTCTTATCTGTTGTGTCTGAACAGGTGAGTTTAATATAACAATATAATCTGATATGTAAATTACAGTTACTGTTATATACTGTATAAGTTCATTAAAACAATTATAAATTATAGTAACTATAAGCTTCTTGAGACATGTCCCCTTACAGAATATTAAAGAAAGAACAAAAATATATACCGTCGTAGGTATCCATTGATAAACGCTTTCTATATTAAGTTCCTTTACAATTAAAAAAGGAATATTACCTGTTATCAGCATTGTTATAATTACATATTGGGGCTTGATCCTAAATCCCAAAAACCTTTTAATTACTATATATGGTATGTAAATATTTAGTATACAGGAAACTACAAATAGCATTTTTTCAATTATACTAAAGACGGTCACGTTTTATATTGCACCTCCCTTTATATACTTTAGAAAAGCCTTGGAAAATTCATCATATTTGCTTTTTGACAGTCCTATTCTCGTATTATCATCTAGAATTATTTCTGTTTTATTAAATTTCTTTACATATTTAAGGTTTACTATATAACTTCTGTGACACCTAAAAAAGCTCTCTTTAGGAACCTTGTCCTCTACATTTGCAATCTTATCATAATACTGTATTACTTCTCTTTGAGTATGTATATCTATAACTCTATTCTGTATCTCAAAAAAACTTACATTATCTAATAGTACTTTTATTGTACTTTTTCCTCTGTTTATTACAATACATTGCTCATTACTTGTTGTATGAGTAAGTTCTTTTAAAATTCTATTAATAATTTCTAATATTTTTTCTTCATCTACAGGTTTTATAAGATAATGAAATGCAGATACATCAAAGGCTTCAAAAACATATTCCTCAAAAGCTGTTATAAAAATAATCTTTGTATCATTATTATTTTTTCTGATGTTTTTAGCTATATCTATTCCAGAAAGCTTCCTCATTTTTATATCTAAAAACACAATATCAAAATATGAACCATAAGAAATCAATTGCTCTCCACTACTAAATTCTTCAATATCGTAGTGATAATCACAATAATTATTTTCTAAAACCTTTTTAATCTTCTTTACGGCATCCAATCTCTGAATTACTTCATCATCACAAACTGCAATCTTAAGCATAAGAATCTTCCTTTCTGCTCAATTATAATTTATTTTTTCAAAATTACTTAAAATTCTTATCCAATACAAATTTTTTAAACATAGCAAACACATCTTTTATATATCCTCATGTTTTTATTCGGAACCTATACACAATATTATATATTATACATTTTATATTTGTATCTATTGTTCTAAGTAATAACTGCTATTTTCTATAATACTTTATTTGTTTACACAATTGCCACTGTGTTGCCACAATCAGTTTTTATAATAAAAGTATCCAAAAATTGATCTATACTTTAATATTTATAAACCAATTATTATTGAATATAACTATAGTACAATTAAAATTTTTAAGTGTAAAAATAAAATTTATTTATATGTAAAGGAAGGTACATTAATGAAAAAACATAGTCTTTTTCGTAAAACAACTACCTATTTACTTTCAATTGGTATGTCTATATTTATACTTATGGGTTGTGAAAGCAATGCCAATAATACATCTCAAGCCAATGGTAAAAATCCTGAAGGTAATAGACCATCGCAAGAACAAATGAAAGAAAGAATCCAAGACAGTATTCAACCTCTAATAACAGCAGGAACTATAACACAGGAACAAGCAGATAAAATTATAGCAGCATACTCAACACGTCCTGCTAGAAGTCAGCAGAATAAAACACAGGATAAGCAACAAAATGACCAACAAGATAATCAACAAAGTAATCAACAAAGTAATCAACAAAGTAATAATGAGAATTCTAGCCAAGATAATAATGAAACCTCTAATCAAAATAGACAAAGATTTAATCCATTAAGTGACTTAGTAACTAATGGTGTTATTACACAAGCTCAAGCCGATGCTGTTACAGAAAAAATAAGAGGAAATTCTCCACGTAAAAACGATGGACAAAATTCTCAAAATAATAATACCCAATCCTCTAATTAGATGGTCTACATACTTTTAAAATAGCCCCCAATATTAATATTATAAATAAAAATAAGTTGTCTCAAAATAAAATTTTGAGACAACTTATTTCTCTATTTTACAAATTCAATTAAATCTTTTCCAAGCTTATTAATACGTGCTAACGAATATACATCATATCCTTTTTCATCTAACATCTTACGTCCAGGTTGAAATGATTTTTCAATAATGATTCCGATTCCAGCAACTTTAGCTCCTGCCCCTTCAACTAAACGTACAGCTCCTAATGCAGCTTCACCATTTGCTAAAAAGTCATCTATCACTAATATATTGTCTTCTTCCGTAATATATTTTTTAGATAATGTTAATTCATAATCTGATCCTTTTGTAAATGAATGTACAGTTGTTTGATAAACATCCCCAGTTAGAATTTTTGATGTTTGTTTTTTTAGTGTTACCATTGGCAAATTCATTTGCATCGCAGTCATAACAGCTGGAGCAATTCCTGAACTTTCAATTGTAAATATCTTTGTAATTCCATGTTTTTCAAAATATTTTTTAAAATAAGTTCCCATTTCGTACATCAAGTCTGGATCTACTTGATGATTTAAAAATGAATCAACCTTTAGCACAGTTTCAGATAATGCTCGTCCTTCTTCTAAAATACATTTTTTTAATTTTTCCACTTATATCACCTCATAAAATTCCTTATTCTTCTTTTAATAGTACATTTAATAATAATGCTACAATTGTTCCTGTTGAAATACCTGATGAAAAGATCATTTTTACAGCCTCTGGTAATTGAGATATAAACTCTGGACGAAATGTAACTCCTAACCCCAACCCAATTGATGTAGCAATTATTAATATATTACGATTATTCAACTTTACACGACTTAAAGTTTGAATCCCAGCCGCAGCTACTGTTCCAAACATAACAATTCCTACTCCACCAAGAACTGGCTGTGGCATTATATTAATTAATGCCGCAAATTTAGGGAATAATCCTAAAATAACTAATAATATTCCAGCCATCATTGTTACATAACGGCTAGCCACTTTTGTTAGTGGAATTAAGCCTATATTTTGACTAAATGACGTATTAGGTAATGCCCCTAAAACACCTGCTAATAAACTTCCTATTCCATCGGAGAAAACTCCTGCTCCAATACGTTTCTCATCTGATTCAATCTCAGAAACTTCATTAATAGCTTTAAGACATCCAACTGTCCCAATAATAGTAACAAAATATGCCGGAATGAATGGTAATAAAACTTTTAAGTTAAAATCTATGCCATAGCTCCAAATTTTAGGGAATGATAACCAACTAGCTTGACCTACTGATGAAAAACTAATCATTCCTAGTGGAATACAAACCATATATCCAACAACCATACCAATTAAAATTGAAGCACTACTCACTAATCCTTTTCCATAATGATTTAGAAGTAATGTAATAGTCATTATAAATAAAGCAACGCCAATATTTTTTAAACTACCATAATTAGATGCTCCCACACCACCAGCAGCCCAATCTATTGATACTGGTAATAATGTCAGACCAATTAAACATACAACTGTTCCTGTCACAATAGGTGGGAATAACTTCATTAAAGGTTTAACAAAAAAACTTAGAATAATTACTATAACTGCCCCTAAAATTGTTGCTCCAAAAATTCCTGATAATCCAAATTTTGCTCCAACAGCAATTGCAGGTGCAACAAACGTAAAATCGGTTCCCATGATACACGCTACACGTGCTCCAATAGGTCCAATTCCCTTCGATTGAATAAAAGTAGCAACTCCTGCTGCTAAAATAGCACTACTTATCAAAGCTGTTGATGTTTTGGCATCAAGCCCTAATGCTGCTGAAATAACTATTGGAACAACAATTATCCCACCAAAAGCCGCAAAAATATGCTGCAATCCTAACAGAATTTGCATTAATATTTGTGGTTTATCATCAACACCATACATTAATTCAATATCTTTTTCATTTGTTTTGGTTTTTACTGCTTCCATTCCCACTCTCCTCAATATTTTAAATACTTATAATCATACCTAGAGCATCGTAAGACAAAAAATAAAAACACCTCAATTTAAGTTGAGGTGTTGAGTTTATAATGAATAAATATATCATATACCCATTCACTAAAACCCAATACCTCGTAGTCTGCTAATTTTGGGTTAGCAGGTAGAAACTTCCGGACCATATTACCGATGATATACGAGTCTTTGGTATGATATATGACATTATAACACATTTTTCGTATTATTAATCATTAAATTTTATTTTCTATATATTTACATTAAACATTTTCATCCTAAATATTTTATATTCACTATCTTATATCACAAGATATTTAGCATAATTATAATATTAGATCCATTATTTTTACAATTTTCCTTAGTGCTATCTATTAGAAGAAAGTTCATTTAAACTATTACTTAGTTTTTTAATATCCTCTACAGATAAAGTCATTGAACTAATCTTTTCACCTTGTTCCTTAATCATTCCCTCAATCTCTTCCGTAGAAGCTGAATGTTCTTCAGTAATACTTCCTATTCCCTCAAGTTCTGTTTTTATAGGCACAAAGTTTTCTACTACATTTTCAATAAATATATTTTCTTCTCCTAAATATTTATTCATTTTTTCGAAGTACCCCTCAATTTTGTTAAAAGAATTATAAACGTTATTAACGACTTTAATTCCATCTTCTGCAGCTATATTCCCATCAGAAACTGTTATGACTGCATCCTTAGTAATAACATTAATTTCAGTGATAATTTCATAAATACTTTTTACTATTTCACTGCTTTGCTCTGCTAATTTCTTAACTTCTTCTGCAACTATTGAAAATCCCTTGCCATGTTCACCTGCTCTAGCAGCTTCAATACTTGCATTTAATGCTAATAAATTAGTTTGAGCTGAAATTTTATAGATACTATTAATTTCAGAATTTATTTTATCAATACTTTCTTTTAATTTATTAACTGTGTCTAATGATACTTCCACAGCTCCTTTTATTGTTTTCATGGTACTACTCATAGAGTTTATTTTTTCAGCTTCATCAACAACATTCTCTTGCATTTCATTTGCCATTATAGATATTTCATTAGACATGTTAGTGACTTTTTCCAATGAAAAATTTGACTTATCTATTCTTAAATTTATATCTGATATATTCTTCACTATTTCTTGAACCGCAATATTTATTTGAGACATAGTACTATTTATATCACTGCTAGTGGCATTAACAAGTGTAATGTCTTGAAAAACTTCTTCTATATTGTTATCTAAATTATTAGTACTATTTTTAATGTTTAATAGAAGTAAATCTAATTTTTCAACTAATTCTCCACTTTCTATTGATTTATTATTTGCTGATTCAATTAGTTTTCCTCCCCAATTAGTAAGACAATAAATTAAAATTATAATACCATTTAATATTACAAAAAGATTCAACATATTTGAATATGAAAAATCATTACTTAAAATACTTCGAGGATTAACAAAAAATAAAATAACAACACATATATCTAAAAGTACAGCATTTATAACTAGCAACTCTTTTCTAAAATATAAAGTTGCACATATGATTCCTGCAACAAAAACTAATATGTCAGAAGCAATAGTTTTTGGACTAAAATTTTCTAATAGAAAATATCCAAAGTTTGAAAATATTATGACTGAACTAAATGTTATTGCTTTTATCGTATCCTTTATTGGTAAAAAATATATTACTGTTGAAACTATAGCTACTATTATAAATGGCAATAAGTCATCCATATTTACTTTAAAATTAACCATTCCCATACTAGTTATAGTCATGAGTAAACATATTCCAATTATAGTTATGTAATTTACTTTGTGTATTTTTTTTACGTTAAAAGTCCAATTTTTCTCCATTTTTCGCACCTCTTTTAATCTGAAATCAAGTTTAGTTTAAGTATTCATTATAAATATCGGCATTAATTATTATAATCTTAACCTAAACTTACCACAAATTATATATACTGAGATATTAAACTATTAATAAATACATATACGAATAGATTAATAAACAAGATGACTCCTATCTAATTCTGGAATCATCTTGTTTATTTAAACTATCATCTTTATCTAATTTTTCTTAATAAAAATATATTTTATTATTTCTAAATCCTTGTACATATTTATCTTCACTTTAACTAAATGTTTATCTTATGCATCATAAAATTTATTTTGATTATTTTTTCTCGCAATATATGGCATAATTAAACCTAGTCCAAGTAGCACAAATGGCGTTACAATGTTAACCACTAGCTGAAATAAATCTTTAGAATACATTCCACCTATACATGCAAAAGCTGTAAATGCAAAACACCATGATCCTAATACAATACCTAACGTCCTATTTTTTACAAAATGATATTGTGAATTAAATTTGTCTCCAGCTTTTTTAAGCGCAACATATGCAGCGAATACCCACAAATAACGAAGAGGCATACATACAGCATTTAATTTTACTAACCATTTAACTAATTCATCTACATTTCCAATACCAAAAGCTGGTACAATAATTAAAATAGAAACAATAACCAAAATAAGTTTATGCCCATTTATATAAGCTCCATATTTATTCTTTACAAATAATTTTTCAGGAATAAAACTTCTATCTGCACTACCAAGTAACATACGTAAAGGTGCATCAATAGATACAATTAATACTGCGAACTGTCCAATAAGATTTGTAATTGCATATATAATTACAAATAAATTACCCAAATGATAATATCCACCTAACTTTTGGAATGCATAATATGCACCATTTGTCATTAAATCTTTAGGAATATTATTTGAATCAAACATCATTCCAAGTGAAACAGTACCTAAAATTGCACATACAGCAACCATACCCGCTAACGCAATCATTCCTTTTGAAAATCCTCTTTCAGGATCTTTCATTTCATTAACATAAGGCGATATCTTTTCACAACCACCAACAGCAAAAACTAAAATAGATAGATTAGTTAGGAACTTCAAATCAAATGTCGGCATAAATGTTTTAAAAGACCAATCTATAGAATTTAGTTTTGCACTAGTAATTGCAGGTGCTGACATCATTAAAATAATAAATAAAATGGACATTATGAACATAGATGTGCCTGCAATTGCTGCCAATTTTTTTAAAGGATTTAATCCTTTTGATGCAATATAAAGTGCCACTAAAAAAATTATTAAACAGCATAACTGTAGTATTTTTGTGTTCATTTGACTAATTCTTTTGTCTTGAAAAATAGCCCAGCTTGTTGCAATCATAAACCCTGAAGGTTTCTGTGAAATATAAGGCATATGAACTACCCAATATGTCCATCCAGCATAGTAAGCAACCTTAGGACCTATAGTTTCATTAATCCATGAACTGACTCCTCCTCCAAAATCTTTAAATGCAGAACCCAACTCACCTACCATTAAAGCATAAGGTACAAAATAAATAGTAAAAATTATAATCCAAGATACAATTGCTTTAAGTCCATTGTACTCTGAGAAGCCATTGATAACGTTTCCAAACCCCCATACGGATGAAAATGCCATAAACGCTAAGGTATACCAAAGAATTTTTTTATCTTTTTTTTCTGACATAAATCTTTACTCCTAACTTATTATATTTAATGCTACTAGATTGTTAAACAATTTACATTGGTAAAATAATTTTGTATTTACAATGCTAAATACAGATCATCATTTTACTTGTAAATTATAGGACAATCTACTTACATTAAAATAATACATTATTTTTTCATAATTGTACATATTTGGGATAAAATTTATAATTACAATATCTCTACAATAATTTATATTTTTAAAAATTTTTCTTAAAATAATAATTTATGTTTAATAATTTCTTATAAAACTATATTTTTGAATTTGTTCTATAATTTTATTACAATTTATTTGATTATAATACAAATTATGATATAATTTGTTTTGGAAAAAATTATTAATATTAATTTCTTTGTTATGAAATTATAAATTTTTTAAAAAAGAAAGGGTAAATTTATGAGAAAGATACTTATTTTATGTTTAAGCTTATGCTTATTCATGTTAACTGGCTGTGGTTCATCTAAGAAAGTTAAAAAACTTACACCAGAAGACATCAAAACCTATACTTCACAAATGAAAAAAGATCCACTATCTGGAGATATTACCTTAAACGGAATAAAGTACTCCCTACCTGTTAAAGCACAGAGCTTAGTAGAAAATGGATGGAAATTTAATGACTATGCAGATAAAGGAAAACCTTTAAAAAATTATTATTACACAGACTCTGTTTATATGGATGATGGAAAAAAAGGTGAAGATACTCGTATTACAGTAACACTTTATAATACAAGCGGTTCTGAAGTAAAATTTGATGATGCTATGTTAGGCGCCATTAAAATAAAAAATATCCCTGATTACAAAAATACTGTAGTATTACCAAAAGGTATCACTCTAACCTCAACATATGATAATGTTATTAGTATTTATGGTACTCCAAAAGTTGATTATATGAAACAAATGGGATGGATATCTTATTCTATTAGCGATCTCGGTAAATTTGGACAAGAACTTCGTATTGATTTTGATAAAAATACTAAAGTTATTAAATCCATATACTTGAAAAACATACCAAAATAAATACAATCATTACATTTTCAGTCCTATCACTACATTCTATTGAATTAAAAATGAAGAAATAAGGCCTGCATTTTTTATACAGTCCTTATTTCTTCATTTTTTAAGTAGTGTATTATTTATGATTTTAACTATATTTTCAATATTATCATTTATAAAGAAATGGTTACCATCAAAATTATAAATATTAAATTCAGCACTTGTGAGTAATTTCCAATTCACTATTTCATTTATAGTAATATCATCTTCTTTTCCATTTAAAATAGAAACATTGCATTCAATTTTATCATTTCTATGAGTATAAATATAATTATTTAATAATTTAAAATCACTACGAAGTATTGGAATAAATATCTCTAATAACTCCTTATTTTCAGATACTTCTTTTGGAGTACCTCCTAATTCTATGATTTTAGCAATAAACTCATTGTTTGGTAATGTATAAATATCGTCATTCATTTCTTTTATATTGGGAGCGCCATATCCTGAAAAAAATATATGCCTAGGCTCTTTTAAGCCATTCTCTTTAATTTTATAGTATAGCTCATATGCTAAAAGACTTCCCATACTATGTCCATATATTGCGTAGTCATCCTCATATAATTTATTTTTAATATTATCAAAGATATCATCAATTGCTTCATCTAAACTTTCATAAAATTCTTCATAAAATCTTTTACCTCGCCCTTTTAATGATATAGGGCATAATTTTATTGAAGGGTTTAAATATTTTGTCCAGTTAAAATATATATCCTCAGAACCTCCTGCATATGGTAAGCAAAATAATAACATAATTATATATTCTCCTTTTTAATTAATTTTAAAAAATAGTCGATTATTTCATTTTGATTTAATATTTTAATATAAAAACGTTCATTATTTAATCTGCATATTGATAATTTATATCCTGGCAAAATGTTTATTTGATTAAATATGTTATTAGTGCAACAGTTATTATCAATAGCTTTGATACTACCATCATCATCAAAAAAAATAGTAAATGAATCTAAAGGAATTGATAATCCTTTTCCATTAAATTTTATATAAGATTCTTTTAATGTCCATATATCATAAAATCTCTCTAAGCTTTCTTGTTTGTTTGGTCGCATAATATACTTTAACTCTTTATTAGTAAAAAAGTTTTCAGCTATATCAAAATAATCGATATTTTTTATTTTTTCAATATCGATTCCCACTTTCTGTTTACTAATTGCAACAGCAACATATTCTCCTGAGTGCGATATATTAAAATGAAAATTTTTAATCTTTTCCACATATGGCTTGCCATATATATTTTTATTAAAACAAATACTTTCATTTCTAATATTAAAATGCTTAATAAGCTGAATCCTTATTATGATATCAGCAACTATAGTTTGAATTTTATCATTTTTATTTAAAAGTTTGTTAGCTTTGCTTCTTTTTTCACAACTAATATGTTCACATAATTTCTTTAATTTTACATCTATTATGTCTAAATTTTTAACAATAACAATATCCATAAATTACTTTTAACTCCTTTCTTTACATTATTTATATACAAGAAAATATAGCACTGATTTTCTCTTTAAAAAGAAGATTTACATTATAATAATGATAATAAACATAGCATTAGTTTATAAATGTAACTTGTCTACTATATTTTTTAAGTATATTATAAATTTAGAATTTAAAAGCTCTGAACCATTAAGGTTAACAGAGCCTTTATTTTAACTTATACTACATAATCAATATAACTATCTAAAAGAGTAGTAAATGCCGTTGCTCCATTATAGTTTAAATGTGCTACATCTTGATAATACTCATTATTAGAACTTATCTCCTTACACTCTTTAAAATTTAAATATTTAAAATTATACTTATTTTTTAAATAATAAATGAACTCTTCAAATTCTGCTTTCCAATGGGCATATTTTGTTTTATGAGATTCTTCCACGGTTTCATATCTTGGAATCATTACAGCATAAATCTTTATATTAGGATTTATTTTATATAAAAGCTTTAATGTTTTCTCAAAATGAATTTTATTTTCTTCAATTGTTTTATCATAGCGATTACTACCATACTTAGGCATATTGTCTGGCATACAATAGTCATTAAAACCTTTTTCTACTGTTTTACTTCTTTGCTCTGGAGAAGCAAAATCTCTAAACATCTTAACTTCCGAATTTCCGTAAATATTTTCAAAGAGTTCATCTCTTACATTTCTTTCTTCAACACTTAACGGTCTAATAATTCTGCAATTTATTTTAGCAAGTTCTTCTTCTACAGTTAAAGTAAAATTTCTATTGTTTTCATAATTATGATAATCTAAATTGTAACCTCCCCAAGATAAATAGTTAATTATATCAGATGTCAAAGAAACATCATAATTAAAATAATTATAATCAAAAACATCTAATATAGCATATTTTAAATTTTTAATTTTATCTAAATAATTTTCCATACAATATTCTAAAGTCTTCAAATTATAATATATATCTTGACTAGATACTGCTAGGTTACAAAAATCACCTTTTAAATACTGGGGATTAATTCCTAAGGCAGAATGTGATACCCCTAAAATAACCCCATCGTACCCATTCTTATTATTAGGATTTTGCATAACTCTATCTACTTTCTGAGTTGATATTCCATTGTTATACAAATGATAAAAATCAACTATTTTTGATGAATCAATCTTATATTTTGCAATTAAATACTTTGTAATAACTTTACAAGCTTTTGCATTATCAATTGCCAATATTATATAATCATACTCAACAGAATTTAATTCCTCTAATTTATAAAATCTAAAATTATTAAAACTTTGAATATTCGAATTATTATCTGTATAACCTATAATTTTATGAGTATCCTTTAATTTACTTTCAATGAACTTACTTTTACTTCCTAATCCATATATAATAATTTTCATATTACCTCCGCTTTTTACACTATACCAAAAATTTTCTTTATATTATTAGCAATATTTTCTTTTTTTACTTCTCTTTTTGTATATACTAGACATTGTATCTCCAATACATTTTTACCTATATACATAGAAATTTCTTCAGGTATCTCATCTACACCATATCTACCAATAACCTTAACTGTATTATTTTTGCAGTTATTATAATAAGTATTAGAATCTTCAGTAATTACATTTATACTTAATTGTTTAAATATATTAGATTCTGTTGGTACCTTTTCTTTGTATAACTCATAACTTTCACTTGAATTAATATTCATTTTTTCTTGTTTACCCCATCTTTGTACTTTCCCTGTGTTAATATCATACAAACATGGGATAGTGTCAGCATATAAACCTAATGTATTTAATGTTTTTGTTTCACGTGCATGATAAATCATAGTAAATGGTATTTGTGTAATTTCTTTAATATTTATAATTTTATAATATTTATCTAATATCCACTTAATTGGACTTTCTAGTATTTCTTTTTTCTCAAGTTGATTTATTTGCCTTGTTATTAGAACCTTATAAACATAATCATAATTATTTTTAATCTTCTTCATATAATTTTCAACATTGTGTTCAATGTTTTCTATTAAATCGTACATTTCTACTGATTTAGAATTATTTCTTTTCCTATTTACGTACTCGTAATACGTTTCCTCAGGAACAAAAGAATTTTTATAATTTAGCAGCGTATTCTTAACCATATCTAAAAGCACTTGAGATGTAAAGAAATCCCAAAGAACATGATTTACATAGAAAAATATTAAATGATGATTATTATCTTTTTCTATAGTAATAACTTTGGATAACAACTTACTTGTTTCAAACAATTCTTTACACTCAAAAATTCCTCCTATGTTATTATAAACTTCATCATATTCACTCTTATTGAAGTAAGGTATATACCAATCTCTTTTAGATACTTCTATCAAAACATTATCTTTGTTATTATATATTGTGCGTAGCGCAGCTTGTGCATTTATAATATTTTTTATAGCATTTAATATTTGTTCTTTTGATACTTCTCCTATTATTTCTATACCTAATGCTGATATAAATGGTGTATTTTTATTTAAAAAGTCTTGTTGAACCTTTAGTGGAACATACTCTCTGGATTTTACAGCATTTTCTATGTTCCTATTATATTTATTTAGTTCCTTATAAACATTAGAATTAATAAAATCTTCTTTCATTTCTTTAGGAACATTAATCTTATTTATTAATATCTGATTTTCATTTTTTATTTTTTCACCACCATATTCATCACTTATTGTACATAAATTTTCTGCCAACATTTTGACTGTATTACTTCTTTTGATAATATTGAATGTTACATTAAAGCCTTCTTTTCTTAATGAAGAAATCAATCTTAATAACTTCATTGAATCTCCACCAAGTTCAAAGAAATTATCTTGTAATCCAACTTTCTTAACTTCTAAAATTTCTGCAAATATACTGCAAATTATTTTTTCTTTTTCATTTCGTGGTGCAATATATTCTTCTTTGCTTTCTTTAGCTATATCTGGTAATGCTCGTTTATCTAATTTGCCATTTCTATTTACTGGTATCTTTTCTATCTGCATCATATATGTTGGTATCATATATTCTGGTAATTCTTTATGAATTTCTTTCTTAATTTTCTTAATGTCTATATTTATATTAGAAACTATATAGCTATAAATAGCTTTTTCACCACTTACATTTTCTCTTACTATAACAGCTACATCTTCTACATAATCAATTCTACGTAATACATTTGAAATTTCTCCAAGTTCAATTCTGAATCCTCTTATCTTAACCTGTTCATCAATACGTCCCAAATATTCTATATTTCCACTAGAAAGCCATCTTGCTAAATCTCCTGTTCTATATAACTTTCCTTTTCCATATGGATTATTAATAAATTTTTCTGCTGTAAGTTCAGGTTTATTTAAATATCCTTTAGTTACCCCATCTCCCGCAATACATAATTCTCCTGGAACATCAATACCACAAAGATCTAATCCTTGAAGTATATAAATTTGTGTATTCGCAATAGGTTGTCCTATAGGAATATCATTTTCTGATATATTTCGTGATAACTCATTAGCTGTTGACCATATAGTAGTTTCTGATGGTCCATATACATTTTCTACTACTGCATTTGTATATTCATGCAACTTATTTACTATATCACTTTCTACTTTTTCCCCTCCAACCATAATATATTTAAGAGAATTAAGTTTTTTAAGTTTTTCTGGTTGTGATAATAATATCTTTATTCTACTTGGTGTGGTTTGCAATATTTCAATACTATTTCTTTCAATAAAAGAGCTTAAATATTCAACATCTTCTTGCTCATCACTATTTGCTATAAATGTAGTCATTCCATTTGCAAATACTAATATTATTTCCGTTCCAAAAATATCAAATGACATATTAGTAACAGATCCCATATTATTCAATTTCCTATTAAACACGCCGGACACTGTACTCTTTTCATTGTTAGAACAATAATTAACCATATTACTATGCTTAACCATTACTCCCTTTGGTTTTCCAGTAGTTCCTGAAGTATATATTAGATATAATAAATCATCTGGTCTATTTACTTTTTCTAAGTCTTTCAATTCACCTTCAAAAGATTTATTGTCACAAAGATTAATTGTTGGAATTTCTTTAGCTTGTACATCAGTCTTATATGTCAATAAAGCTTTTGGCTTACAGTCAGAAAGAATATAATTAATTCTCTTCTCTGGATGTTTAGGGTCAATTGGAACATATGCCCCACCAGCTTTTATAATTGCTAAAATTCCAATTACCATTTCCAAGCTTCGCTCTGCTGAAATTGCCACAAAATCATCTGGCTTTATTCCCATATCGCGTAACTTTTGAGCTAATATACTTGATTTTTCATTTAATTTCTTGTAAGTTAATCTTTCTTTTTCATACACTACTGCTATATTATTTGGATTCTTTCTCACCTGTTCCTCAAACATATCTATCACTGTTTTTTCTTTATCATATTCTACATAGGTATCATTGAACTTGTTTAAAATTAACTCTTTTTCTTCTTTTGTTGCAATCTCAATTTCTCCTATAAGACTCTCTGGATTATCTATTACTTTGTGGAGAACTTCTTTAAAATGAGCTAAGAATCTATTTACAGTTTCCTTCTTAAATAATGCTGTACAATATTCTGTACCTACAAAATAACCTCCTTCGTTACTTTCCATCATTACAGTAAGATCAAACTTGGATATTCTATGCTCTCCCCATATTTGCTCTATCATAACATTATCCATTGAAAAATTAACTTTTTCATTATTTTGTAGACTAAACATTACGTCAAATAATGGATTTCTAGAAAAATCTCTTCTAACTTCTACTGCCTCTACTAGTTCTTCAAAAGGATACTCTTGATTTTCATATGCCTTAAGACAACTTTCTTTTACTTCATCTACAAACTTGATAAAACTCTTTCCAGCTTGTGGTTTTTCTCTCATAACAAGTGTATTTATAAACATACCCATCATAGATTCCATATCTTTATTAGTTCTTCCTGATATAGGAGTTCCTACAACAATATCTTCTTGGCGAGTGTATTTATTTAAAACCACCATAAATGCTGATAAAAGCACAATATATTCTGTTGTTCCGGTAATATTACACAATTTTTTTATTCCGCTTTTTATTTCTTCTTCTATCACTATACTAGCTATTGCACCTTCATAACTTTGCTCAAATGGCCTCTTGTAATCATATGGAAGATCAATCACTGGAACCTCGTCTTCAAATTGACTTATCCAATATGCTTTCTGGCTATCTAAATTTCTTTTTCTCATCCATTCACTATAATCTTTGTATTGCAAATTGAGTTCTTCAAGTTTTCCTCCGTTGTAAAGGGTTGAAAATTCTTTAATAAAAATCCCCATACTCATTCCATCACTAATTATATGATGCATGTCTATAAGCAAATAATATTCTTTTTTACTCTTTACTACCTTCATTCTTATTAAATTTCCTTCATCTAAATTAAATGGCTTTATGAAATTTTTAAAAATTTCAGATACTTCATCCATACTTTCCTCATAAGAATAATCTGCCTCTATCTTGTCTAAAATCTTCTGTACAAGCTCTCCATCTTTTATTCCAAAACATGTTCTTAGTATTTCATGACGATCTATCATTTTTTGTAACGCCTTCTTTATATCATCTGCTCTTACTTTTCCTTCTAATTTATAACATAATGGCATATTATAAACTGTACTTTCTTTTTCCATTTGCCAAATTAAATAAATTCTTCTTTGTGCTGAAGACATTGAGTAATATTTCTTTTCTTCTGCCTTTGGTATAGACTCATTTTGTTTATTTCCATATTTATCTATATATCTTGCTATAGATTCTGCTGTCCTTTCTGAAAAAATTATCTTTATTGGTATCCTTACTCCAGTTTCGGCTTCAATTCTATTAACCACTTTTGTTGCTCTTAAAGAATGTCCCCCTACTTCAAAGAAATCATCATCTACACTTATCTTGTTTTCTCCAACAACTTCTTCAAAAATTCTAACAATGATTTTCTCTATTTCATTTCTTGGAGCAATATATTCCTCTCCACTTTCTTGGACTATATCAGATAATGCTCTCTTATCTAGTTTGCCATTTCTAGTTACTGGTATTTCTTCTATCTGCATCATATATGCTGGTATCATATACTCCGGTAATTTTTCACGGATTTCTTTTCTAATTTTCTTAAAATCTACATTTACATTAGAAACTACATAGGCATAAATGACTTTTTCACCACTATCATCTTCTCTTGCTATAACTGCTGCATCTTCTATACAGTCAATTTTACGTAATACATTTGCAATTTCTCCAAGTTCAACTCTAAATCCCCTTATCTTAACTTGTTCATCAATACGTCCTAAGTATTCTATGTTTCCATCCGGAAGCCACTTTGCTAAATCACCTGTTCTATACATTTTTTGTCCTGGTTCATATGGATTATCTATAAATTTTTCTGCTGTAAGTTCAGGTCTATTTAAATACCCTCTAGCAAGTCCATCTCCAGCTATACACAATTCTCCTGGTATTCCTATTCCACATAAGCTATATTTATCACAAATATATATTTTTTTATTATCTATCGGCTTTCCAATTGGAATTCTTCCTGGTACATTGTTCTTTTCATTGCAGAACCAATGAGTTGCACATACCGTTGCTTCTGTTGGACCATAAGAATTTAAATAAGTTCCTCCCCCTTCAATTGCTTTTGTTACAACATCCTTACTACTTTCCGAGCCAGCCGTAACAACTAGTCTTTGTCCTATTGTTTTTAATTGTTTATAATATTGCGGCGGCACTGCCATTATTGTAGTATTTTTAGCATATTCACTTGTAAAATCTAAATCCAACATTTTATCTTGATTAATTACATATAAAGTTGCTCCTGTTAATAAGGCCATTGTTATATCCCAAACAGAACCATCAAATGATATATTAGAAAACTGTAGTATTTTATCACTAGGGCTTACTTTAAGTGAATTAATAAAATATTCTCTTAAATTATTAACTGATTTATGTTCAATCATAACTCCTTTTGGTTTTCCGGTAGTCCCTGATGTATATATTAGATATAATAAATCATCTGGTCTATTTACTTTTTCTAAGTTTTTCAACTTACCTTCAAAAGATTCATTATCAGAAAGATCAATTACTGGAATTTCTTTAGCTCGTACATCTGCTTTATATATTAATAAAGCTTTTGGCTTACAGTCTGAAAGAATATATAGTATCCTTTCCTGTGGATATTTTGGATCAATTGGAACATATGCTCCTCCTGCTTTAATTACTCCTAAAATGCCTATTACCATCTCTAAACTTTTCTGTGCTGCAATTGCAACAAAATCATCTGGTTTTATTCCCATACCACGTAACTTTTGGGCTAATATATTGGCTTTTTCATTTAATTGTCTATAAGTTAATCTTTCCTTTTCATATATTACTGCTATATTATTTGGATTCTTTCTTACCTGTTCCTCAAAGATATCTACCACTGTTTTTTCTTTATCATACTGTACATAAGTATCATTGAACTTATTTAAAATTAAATCTTTTTCTTCTTTTGTTGCAATCTCAATTTCTCCTATAAAGCTTTCTGGACTATCTATTATTTTGTAGAGAACTTCTTTAAAATGAACTAAGAATCTATCTATAGTTTCCTTCTTAAACAGTTCTGTACAATACTCTGCACCTACAAAATACCCTTCTTCATTGCTCTCCATAAATACACTAAGATCAAACTTAGATATTGTATGTTCTTCCTTTATTGGACTTATCATAACATTATCCATTGAAAGATTAAATTTTTCATTATTTTGCAATCCGAATGTTACATCAAATAGTGGGTTTCTAGAAAAATCTCTTCTAACTTCTACCGTCTCTACTAATTCTTCAAAAGGATACTCTTGATTTTCATATGCCTTAAGACAATCTTCTTTTACTTCGCCTACAAACTGAATAAAAGTCTTTCCCGCTTCAGGTTTCTCTCTTATAGCAAGTGTATTTATAAACATCCCCATCATAGATTCCATGTCTTTATTAGTTCTTCCTGATATAGGAGTTCCTACAACTATATCTTCCTGATGAGTGTATTTATTTAAAGTCACCATAAATGCTGACAAAAGTACCATATATTCTGTTGTTCCAGTAATATTGCACAATTTTTTTATTCCACTTTTTATTTCTTTCTGCAGCTCAATACTAGTTATTGCACCTTTATAACTTTTTTCAAGTGGCCTCTTATAATCATATGGAAGATCAATTATTGGTGCTTCCTCTTCAAATCGGCTTACCCAGTATGCTTTTTGGTCATCTAAATTTCTTTTTATCATCCATTCACTATAATCTTTATATTGTAAATTAAGTTTTTCAACTTCTTCGCCACTATATAGAGTTGAAAATTCTTTAATGAAAATTCCCATACTCATTCCATCACTAACTATATGATGCATGTCTATAAGCAAATAATATTCTTTTTTACTCTTTACTACCTTCATTCTTATTAAATTTCCTTCATCTAAATTAAATGGCTTTATGAAATTTTTAAGAATTTCAGATACTTCATCTGTATTTTCCTCATAAGAATAGTCTACCTCTACCTTGTCTAAAATCTTCTGTACAAGCTCTCCATCTTTTGTTACAAAACGTGTTCTTAATATCTCATGACAATCTATCATTTTTTGTAATGAGTTCTTTATATCATCAATTCTTACTTTTCCTTCCAGCTTGTAGCATGCTGGCACATTGTAAGCTATGCTTTCTTTTTCCATCTGCCAAATTAAATACATTCTCTTTTGTGCTGAAGACATTGGATAGTATTCCTTTTCTTCTGCTTTTGGTATACACTCATATTCTTTATTTTCAGATTCTTCTATATATCTTGCTATAGATTCCGCTGTCCTCTCTGAAAAAATTATCTTTATTGGTATCCTTACTCCGGTGTCAGCTTCAATTCTATTAACTACTTTTGTCGCCCTTAAAGAATGGCCTCCTATTTCAAAGAAATCAGCATCTACACTTATCTTGTTTCCTCCAACGACCTCTTCAAAAATTCTAACAATATTGTTTTCCATTTCATTCCTTGGAGCAATATATTCCTCTCCACATTCTTGAACTATATCAGGTAATGCTCTCTTATCTAGTTTACCGTTTCTAGTTACTGGTATCTTTTCTATCTGCATTATGTATGCTGGTATCATATACTCTGGTAACTCTTTACGTATTTCTTTTCTAACTTCTTTAAAGTCTATATTTACATTAGAAACTACATAGCTGTAAATAGCTTTTTCGCCCCTTGCATCATCTCTGGCTATAACAGCTGCATCTTCTATATAATCAATTCTACGTAATACATTTGCGATTTCTTCAAGTTCAATTCTGAATCCTCTTATCTTAACTTGTTCATCAATACGTCCCAAACATTCTATGTTTCCATCTGGAAGCCATCTTGCTAAATCTCCTGTTCTATACATTTTTTGTCCTGGTTCATATGGATTATCTACAAATTTTTCTGATGTTAACTTTTCATTGTTTAAATATCCTCTTGTTAATCCAAATCCACTTATACAAAGCTCACCTTTAACACCTATAGGTAAAACTTTATTTTTTTCATCAATAATATATATTCTAGTGTTACTAATCGGTGTACCTATTAAAACTTTATTATTATTTTTGACAAATTTATATACAGTTGAACATACGCTATTTTCAGTAGGACCATATTCATTAAATAAATCTACTTTGGTAAATTTTTTAAAATGTTCTTTTATAAGTTCACTTGGAATACTTTCTCCAGCTACTGTAACGTTTCTTAAAGTTTTAACATTTTGCAAATCTACACTCAAAATAGAAGCATATAAACTTGGAGTTACTAAAAAATTAGTTATTTTTTCTTTTAACATTATATTTTTTAAATATTGTATGTCTAATCGTTTCTCTTCATTTATTAATACTAATTTTGCGCCTGAAATTAATGTAGTAAATATATCTTCTACAGAACTATCAAAGCTAAATGATGGTATTTGTAGTGTTGCATCATTTTCACTAAATTCATAATAATTTTTTCTCCAATATAACGTATTTAAAATATTTCTATTTTCGACCATTACTCCCTTAGGAGTTCCTGTAGTACCCGAAGTATATATAATATATGCTATATTTTTTGAACTATTTATATTATTTAAATTATTTAACTTTTTATCAAATAGTTGTTTTTTAGACATATCTAATATATTTCCATTGAAATCAATGTTGTCTAATAGTTTTGGTATACTTAATAATATATTCGTTTCACTATTTTTTAGCATATATTCTATCCTATTTTTTGGATGCTTCGGATCTATAGGTAAATATGCTGCTCCAGATTTTAATACTCCTATTATTGCCACTATCATTTCAATAGAACGTTCTAACATTATTCCGACTATTTTATCTGATCCAGCCCCATTTTTTCTTAATACCATAGCTAATGAATTTGCTTTTTCATTAAGTTCTTTATAAGTTATCTTTTCATTTTCAAACACAACAGCAATATTATTAGGTGCCTTTTTTACCTGTTCCTCGAATATATCCACTAACGTTTTTTCTCTATCATACTCTACATAGGTATCATTAAATTTATTTAAAATTAACTCTTTTTCATCTTTTGTTACAATATCAATTTCTCCTATAGTACTTTCTGGATTATCTATTATTTTGCAGAGAACTTCTTTAAAATGAGCTAACAATCTTTTTATAGTTTCTTTCTTAAATAATTCTGTACAATATTCTGCACTTACAAAATAATTATCTTCTCTACTTCCCATCATTAAAGTAATATCAAACTTGGATGTTGTATGTTCCACCTCTATTTGACTTATAATAATATCATTCATTAGAAGATTAAATTTCTCATTATTTTGTAAAACAAACATTACGTCAAATAAAGGATTTCTAGAAAAATCTCTTTTAACTTCTACTGCCTCTACTAATTCTTCAAAAGGATACTCTTGGTTTTCATATGCCTTAAGGCAACTTTCTTTTACTTCATCTATAAATTTAATAAAACTCTTTCCAGCTTCAGGTCTTTCTCTCATAGCAAGTGTATTTATAAACATACCCATCATAGATTCCATATCTTTATTAGTTCTTCCTGATATAGGAGTTCCTACAACAATATCTTCTTGATGAGTGTATTTACTCAAAGTTACCATAAATGCTGCTAAAAGTACCATATACTCTGTTGCTCCGGTAGTATTGCACAATCCCTTTATTCCACTTTTTATTTCTTTCTGCAGTTCAATACTAATTATTGCTCCTTCATAACTTTGTTTGGCTGGTCTATTATAATCATATGGAAGATCAATTACTGGTGCTTGCTCTTTAAATTGACTTACCCAATATGCTTTCTGGTCGTCTAAGTCTCTTTTTACCATCCATTCACTATAATCTTTGTATTGTAAATTAAGCCTTTCAAGTTCTTTGCCATTATATAATGTTGAAAATTCTTTAATGAAAATCCCCATACTCATTCCATCACTAACTATATGGTGCATATCTATAAGCAAATAGTATTCTTTTTTACTCTTTACTATCTTCGTTCTTATTAAATTACCTTTCTCTAAGTTAAATGGCTTTATAAACTTTTTAAGAATGTTAGATATGTCATCCATATTTTCTTCATATAAACAATCAATCTCTACCTTATCTAAAATTTTCTGTACCAATTCTCCATTTTTTGTTAGTAAGCATGTTCTTAATATTTCATGACGATTTATCATTTTCTGTAATGAATTCTTTATATCATCAACTCTTACTTTTCCTTCCAGTTTGTAACATGCTGGCATATTATAAGCTGTACTTTCTTTTTCCATCTGCCAAATTAAGTACATTCTCCTTTGTGCTGAAGACATTGGATAGTATTCCTTTTCTTCTGCTTTTGGTATAGACTCATATTCCTTATTTTCAGATTCTTCTATATATCTTGCTACCGATTCCGCTGTTCTCTCTGAAAAAATTATCTTTATTGGTATCCTTACTCCAGTTTCAGCCTCAATTCTATTAACTACTTTTGTTGCTCTTAAAGAATGTCCTCCTATTTCAAAAAAGTCAGCATCTACACTTATTTTATTTATTCCAATAACTTCCTGAAATATTTCAACAATAATTTTTTCTGTTTCATTTCTTGGCGCAATGTATTCTTCTTCACTTTCTTGAACTATCTCTGGTAATGCCTGCTTGTCTATCTTTCCACTTCTGTTTATTGGTATTTTTTCTATCTGCATCATATATGCTGGTATCATATACTCTGGTAATTCCTTACGTATTTCTTTTCTAATCTCCTTAAAATCTAAATTTATATTAGAAACTACATAGCTGTAAATTGCTTTTTCTCCTCTTGCATCATCTCTTGCTATAACAGCTGCATCTTCTATGTAGTCAATTTTACGTAATACATTTGCAATTTCTTCAAGTTCAATTCTAAATCCTCTTATCTTAACTTGTTCATCAATACGTCCCAAATATTCTATGTTTCCATCTGGAAGCCATCTCGCTAAATCTCCTGTACGATATAGCGTTCCTTCTCCATATGGATTATCTATAAACTTTTCTGCTGTAAGTTTAGGTCTATTTAAATAGCCCCTGGCAAGCCCCTCTCCTCCTATACATAATTCTCCTGGAATTCCTATTCCACATAAGCTTTCTTTATCACAAATGTATATTTTTTTATTATCTATTGGCTTTCCAATTGGAATCTTTTCTGGTACATTATCTATTTCATTACAGAACCAATGAGTTGCAATTACCGTTGCTTCTGTAGGACCATAAGCATTTAAATATGCTGCTCCCTCTCCAATTGCTTTTATTACAATATCTTTACTACTTTCTGACCCCCCCGTAACAACAAGCCTCTGTCCTGCTGTTTTTAGCTGCTGATAAAATTGTGGGGGCAATAACATTATTGTAGTATCTTTAGCATATTCACTCATAAAATCTGCGTCTACCATTTTATCTTGATTAATTACATGTAATGTGGCTCCTATTAATAAAGACATTGTTATATCCCAAATCGAAGCATCAAATGATATATTGGAGAACTGTAGTATTCTATCAGTAGGACTTACTTTAAGTGAATTAATAAAATATTCTCTTAAATTATTGACTGATTTATGTTCAATCATAACCCCTTTTGGTTTCCCAGTAGTTCCTGAAGTATATATTACATATAGCAAATCATTCGAACTATTCACCTTTTCCAAGTTTTCACACTCATCTTTAAAAAGTTTACTATCATTTAAATCAATTACAGGTATTCCATTAACTTTTATGTCTGTCTTATAGGTCAATAAAGCTTTTGGCTTACAATCTGAAAGTATATATTTTATTCTTTCTTTTGGATATTTGGGGTCAATTGGAACATATGCTCCTCCCGCCTTAATTACTCCTAAAATTCCTATTATCATCTCTAGGCTCTTCTGCACTGTGATTGCTACAAAATCATCTGGTTTTATTCCCATACCACGTAATTTTTGGCCTAATATGTTTACTTTTTCATTTAATTCTTTATAAGTTAATTGCTGATCTTCATAAACCACCGCTATATTGTTTGGGTTCTTTCTTACCTGCTCCTCAAAGACATCTACTACTGTTTTTTCTTTATCATATTCTATATAAGTATTATTAAATTTATTTAAAATTAAATCTTCTTCTTGTTTTGTTATAACCTGGATTTCTCCTATAAGAACCTCTGGATTATCTATTACTTTACAAAGAACTTCTTTAAAATGAACTAAAAATCTATTTACAGTTTCTCTCTTAAATAATGTTGTACAATATTCCGCACCTACAAAATATTTATCTTCTCCACTTTCCATCATAATACTAAGATCAAACTTGGATATTCTATGTTCTCCCCATATTTGATCTATCATAAGATTATCCATTGAAAGATTCACTTTTTCATTGTTCTGTAAACTAAACATTACATCAAATAATGGATTCCTAGAAAAATCTCTTCTAACTTCTACTGACTCTACTAGTTCTTCAAAAGGATATTCCTGATTTTCATATGCCTTAAGACAACTTTCTTTTACTTCACCTACAAACTTAATAAAACTCTTTCCAGCTTCAGGTTTTTCTCTCATAGCAAGTGTATTTATAAACATACCCATCATAGATTCCATATCTTTATTAGTTCTTCCTGATATAGGAGTTCCTACAACAATATCTTCTTGACGAGTATATTTATTTAAAACTACCATAAATGCTGATAAAAGTACCATATATTCTGTTGTACCGGTAATATTACATAATTCTTTTATTCCACCTTTTATTTCTTTCGGCAGCTCAATACTAGTTATTGCTCCTTTATAACTTTTCTCAAATGACCTTTTGTAATCATATGGAAGATCAATTACTGGTACTTCCTCTTCAAATTGACTTACCCAGTATGCTTTTTGATCATCTAATTTTCTCATTCTTGCCCATTCACTATAATCCTTGTATTGTAAATCAAGATCTTCAAGATCTCCACCATTATAAAGAATCGAAAATTCTTTAATAAAAATCCCCATACTCATTCCATCACTAACTATATGATGCATGTCTATAAGCAAATAGTATTCTTTTTTACTCTTTACTACCTTCATTCTCACTAAATTGCCTTTATCTAAATTAAATGGCTTTGTGAACCTTTGAAGTATTTCAGATACGTCATCTATACTTTCCTCATAAGAATAGTCTGCCTCTCTCTTGTCTAAAATCTTCTGTACAAACTCTCCATCTTTTGTTATAAAACGTGTTCTTAATATCTCATGGCGTTCTATCATTTCTTGTAACGCCTTCTTTATATCATCTACTCTTACATTACCTTCTAACTTATAACATAATGGCATATTATAAACTGTACTTTCTTTTTCCATCTGCCAAATTAAATACATTCTCTTTTGGGCTGAAGACATTTTATAATATTCCTTTTTTTCTGCTTTTGGTATAGACTCATATTCTTTATTTTCAGCTTCTTCTATATACCTTGCTATAGATTCTGCTGTTCTCTCTGAAAAAATTATCTTTATTGGTATTCTTATTCCAGTTTCAGCTTCAATTCTATTTGCTACTTTTATTGCCCTTAAAGAGTGTCCTCCTATTTCAAAAAAATCAGCATCTACACTTATTTTGTTTCCTCCAACAACTTCTTCAAAAATTTTAACAATAACTCTTTCTATTTCATTCATTGGAGCAATATATTCTTCTCCGCTTTCTTGAACTATATCGGGTAATGCTCTCTTATCCAGTTTACCATTTCTAGTTACTGGTATCTTTTCTATCTGCATCATGTATGCTGGTATCATATACTCTGGTAATTCTTTACGAATTTCTTTTCTAACTTCCTTAAAGTCTATATTTACATTAGAAACTACGTAGCTGTAAATAGCTTTTTCACCTCTTGCATCATCTCTTGCTATGACAGCTGCATCCTCTATATAATCAATTCTACGTAATACATTTGCAATTTCTTCAAGTTCAATTCTAAATCCTCTTATCTTAACTTGCTCATCAATACGCCCTAAGTATTCTATACTCCCATCTGGAAGCCATCTTGCCAAGTCCCCTGTTTTGTACATTTTTTGACCTAACTTATATGGATTGTCTATGAATTTTTTATTTGTTAATTCTCTATTATTTAAATATCCTCTAGCTAATCCATCACCACTTATATATAATTCTCCTGCAATACCAATTGGAAGTAATTTATTTTGTTCATCTAATATATAAACCTCATAGTTGTTTAATGGTTTTCCTATAGGAATATCTTCAAATCTATTTATATTATTTATATCTATATTTTGACAAGTGGTATCAACACAGCATTCAGTTGGTCCATATACATTTGTTATACTAATTTTATTTGTTTTTAATTTGCTATATATTTTTTTTACTGTATCTTTTAAAAGTTTATCTCCACCAATTATCATATTCTTTAATTTTAATTTACTATTTCCTAATAAGTTAGAATTACTTATCATTGATAAATGTATTGGAGTACCATCTGTTATATCTATTTGTTTATCTAAATAAAATCTTACTAAATCATCTCCATGCATTATGCTGTTATTATCAACAATATATAATGTATTTCCTAATAACGAAGAAGCAAAAATTTGTTTAACTGATGCATCAAAAGCATAATTAGCTACTAAAGCTACTTTTAAATTACCACCATATTTACTATAAATACAATCTTTCAATGCATATATTAAGTTAACTGCGCTTTTATGTTCTACCATAACTCCTTTAGGATTTCCTGTAGTACCTGAAGTATATATAATATATGCTAGATCTTTTGAATGACTTACATTATCTAGGTTGTCCATCTCTTTATTAAAAATTTCTTTGTTAGACATATCTAATACATTTCCACAAAAATTTATATTATCCAATAACCTTGGCAAACTTAATAATATATTGGTTTCACTGTTTTTTAGCATATACTCTATTCTATTTCTTGGATATTTAGGGTCTATCGGTAAATAAGCTGCTCCAGATTTTAATATTCCAATTATTGCTATTATCATTTCAATAGAACGTTCTACCATTATACCAACTATTTTATCTACTCCAGCGCCATTTTCTCTTAATATTCTAGCTAATGAATTTGCTTTCTCATTAAGCTCTTTATAAGTTATCTTTTTATTTTCAAATACAACGGCAATGTTATTTGGCACCTTTTTTACCTGTTCTTCAAACATATCTACTAATGTTTTTTCTTTATCATATTCTACATAAGTATCATTAAATTTATTTAAAATAAGATTTTTTTCCTCTTGACTTAGAATTGAAATCTCATTTATTCTTTTATTATCACTAAGAACATCTTTAAGAATTAATTTAAACTGATTACAAATTTTTTGTACAGTTTCTCTATAGAATAAATCTGAATTATACTCAAAAGATCCAAAGATTCCATTTTCATTATCTTCAATCTGCAATGTAACATCAAAAGAAGATTTTTTGCTACCTAGTGCGTATTCTTCTACTTTTAAATCTTGTAACTCCAACTTTATTTTTTGCGTATTTTGATAAGAATACATTAGTTGAAAAAAAGGATTTCTATTACTATCTCTTAATGGATTAATTTTTTCTACTAATTGATCAAAAGGAAACTCTTCATTATCATATGCTTCCAATGTCGTATTTCTTACCTTTTCAAGTAATTCTGAAAATTTCATATTTCCATCTACTTCAGTGCTTAAAACTATTGTATTTACAAAAAATCCAATGATATTCTCTATTCCATCAACTTTTCTATTAGCAACTGCTGTTCCTACAGCAATATTATTTTTCTTTGTATACTTATAAATTAAACATTTAAACACAGATAATAAAACTGTATTAACTGTACAATTACATTCAGATGAATACTTCCTTAAATTCTTTACAATATCATTATCTAATTCAAAGAATACTACATCTCCACTATTTGTTAACATTGATGGACGTTTTTTATCAAGTGGGAATTCAACATTTTGATCAATATTTTCTAATTTATCCTTCCAATAATTAAATTGTTTCTCCATTTTATTTTTAGATAATTGTTTCCTTTGCCACTTTGCATAGTCTGCATATTGAACTGTTTTTTCTTTATTTAAAGGACATTTCCCATTACATAAGCTGTTATATTTCTCAGATAAATTCCTATAAAAAACACCCATAGACCAACCATCAAATATAATATGATGAATTACAGTTATAAACAATCTTTCTTCTGGTCCTATTTCAATTAATATAAATCTAACTAAAGGTCCATTTTCTAAATCGAAAGGTTTGTAAGATTCCTCTTTACAAACTCTTGCTAATTCATTTTCAATAACTTTTGAATCAATATTTGATAAGTTAATATATTTTATTTTCTCATTGAAATTTGGTTCGATTATTTGCATTAATTCATCATCTATATATTGAAATCTAGTTCTTAAAGCTTCTTGCTCCATACCTATTTCATTAATAGCTGCTTGAAGCAAATCTATTTTTAAATCACCATAAATACGAAATCCAAAATGAATATTATAAGCAATACTCTCAGGATCCAATTTATGTATAAACCATAACCTTCTTTGTTCGTATGATGAAAGAAAATAATTTTTTCCTTTTTTTCTTGATAGTATTTCTATTGAATTTGATGCTATTTTATTCTTTTTTTTCTTTTCTAATATAGTCTTTAGTAAGGATCTTTTTTGTAATTCTTGCTCTTTTTTGCTCTCCATACTCATTTATCCCCCCAAATAGTAAATCTAACCTGTTATTTTATATGAACATTGCACTTCAAAAAAAACATATCTTGATTTTTAACGATAAACTCTAAGATTAAGGTATATCATGTAACTGTAATCTGTTTAGCTAATAAATAAAACCTTAGAATTAATCTTCAATTTCTTTTAACATACACGCAAGTTCCTCTTCGGTGATTGAATTAAATAATTTTTCTTCAACAAGTTCTGATAAGGTTCTTACAGTTAATCCATTTGTAAGAAACTCTACTAGAGATAAATCAATATCATAAATTTCATTAATTTTATAAACCATTTTAGTAGCAATTAATGAATGTCCGCCTACTTCAAGAAAATTATCATCGATTCCTATCATATCAATGTCTAACATTTTTCTCCATAAATCAACTATTTCCTCTTCTAATGGATTAGTTGGTGCACTATAAGTAGTTTCACCACTTACCTCTTTAATTTCAGGCAATGCTTTTTTATCTAATTTTCCATTTGATGTTAATGGGAAGCCATCAATTATCATCATTTTTCCTGGAATCATATATTCAGGTAAATACAGCTTAAGCTCTTCTCTTACTGTTTTGATAATTGATGAATCTTCAGAAATAATATAAGCATTAATTTCATTTTCCCCAATATTATTTTCTCTAACTATTACTGCAACATCTTTTACATCATCTATTCTTCTGATAACACTGTCAATCTCTCCAAGTTCAATTCTAAACCCTCTAATCTTAACTTGCTCATCGATTCTTCCTAAGTATTCCACATTACCATTTGGCAGCCACCTTGCTAAGTCTCCTGTTTTATACATTTTCTTTCCTTGTTCATATGGGTTGTCCACAAATTTCTCTTCTGTTAACTTCTCATCATTTAAATATCCTCTTGCAAGACCATCGCCGCTTATACAAATTTCTCCTATGGCTCCTATAGGAACCATACTATTTTTCGTATTTACAATATAAATGTGAAAATTATTTATTGGTTTACCTATAAGCACTGTATTATTATATTTTTTTGTATAATTGTATTTGTGCATTATACATCCGACAGTTGCTTCTGTAGGTCCATATTCATTTATTATCTCTATCTCGTTACAGAATATATTACTTATGTCTTTTGATAATTCTTCCTTTAATTCCTCTCCCCCTACAATAATTTTTTTAATGCCTTTGTTAACATTAGACATATCTTTTAATAAACTTAAATGTGCAGGTGTTACTTTTATAACTGCATTTTTATCTGACTGAAATACTTTTTTCATTAATATATCAATATCTTTATCTTTATATATAATTATTTTATTTCCACTTATCAATGGAGTAAAAATAGACGTTATAGTTAAATCAAATGATACTGATGTGTAAAGCGGCATACACATATTTTCTTCATTTAAATACTGTTCTTTAGCATATAAAACATAGTTAACTATTGCTTTATTCTCTATCATAACTCCTTTAGGCTTTCCAGTAGTTCCAGATGTATATATTACATATGCTAAATTATTTTCACTAGAGACTTTGCTCAAATTATTATTGTTATATTTATATAATTCTTCATCCTCTAAATCACATATAACTATTTTCTGCTTTATCTTTTCTTTAAATTTTCCTTGTATTAATATTATTTTTGATTGACTATTATTCAATATATACTCTATTCTGCTTTCTGGATATTCCGGATCTATAGGTAGATATGCTCCCCCTGCTTTTAAAACTGCCATTATTCCTACTATCATATTTATAGAACGCTTTGCCATTATACCTACAATATATTCTGGTCCTACACCTTTTTCTCTCAAACCTCTAGCTAATGAATTAGATCTTTCATTAAGTTCTTTATATGTTATCTCTTCATTTTCGAATACAACAGCAATATTATCTGGTGTCTTTTCTACTTGTTCTTCAAATATATCTACTAATGTTTTTTCTTTATCATATTCTACATATGTGCCATTAAACTTCTTTAATATTAAATCTTCTTCATCTTTTGTTATAACTTGAATTTCATTTATAGAGTTTTCAAAGCTCTCTATCATTGTTTTCTTGTTTGAACATTTTGCAATAGTATCATTCATTTTATTATCCTCTTTCCACTTTATTTAAAATTTTTTCTTTTTTAATTTTTTCCAACAAATACTTTTTCATATCCTTTGGTAATGAATTTAAATTATTATTTTTTTCTTTTTTATCATTAACATAATGATTGATTTTCCTGGAACAAACTTTTATAGTTTCATAACTAATAATATATTCTTCATCTTCCTTAACACTTTCTATTATCTTGCTTATATTTTGAAAAGTATTTTCTTCTTTGTGCTCTTCTACAAATCTAGTACACTTCTTCTTATAATCTGAACTTAAAAGATTGTTAATACTTTTTATAAGATTTTCTTCATTCCACATTATAGGAAGTAAATAATCCCCTAATCCGATTTTTTTCACTATTGATCCATTTAGTGGTCTATCTAAACAATCTGCTAGTACAAGCTGTGGTACTCCAGCATTAATAGCATTACTGACTGTTCCAATACCACCATGATGAATAATAAGACTTGCATAAGCTAAAGACTCATGTAAAGGAATATAATCAAATACATATACATTTGAAGGTATTATATCTGGTAATAGTTCCTTATATTTCGTTGCTACAATAACGTTTCTTCCTAAATTAGAACAGGATTTAATGGCAATTTTATAAAACTCTTTTTTAATTTTCTTGCTTGATCCGCCAGATATTATTATTGGAGCTGGATTTTCCAGTAATATATCCTTCAATGTAATTGATATAGATAAATTTTTTCTTCTATTTAAAGGCTCTAAAGGAAAACCAACTAAATTAATATCCTCTGGTTCATTTACCATGTCACTTTTATACCAGTTGGGCCACAAACCTATTTTCCCTTTAGGGCAACACTGCCAAGAAAACAAACTTTCTATAGATTTTAATCCCATTTTCTTTCTTAATTTATTAGCCTCTTCACATAATTTTTCTCTATTTATACTATTAAAACTTTTACTACTTTCATATTCATAAGGATTCATATATACCCAAATTAAAGGAATCTTTAACTTTTCAGCTATAAGTAAAGCAGCTATACTTGATCTGCTTTTAGCTAGTAAAATGGTATCTTTTCTTTCACAATACGGTTTTAATAATTGATATTCTTTAATTCTTACACTAGCACTTTCATACTTATCTCTAAAAACTTGAATTTCTTCATTTGATGCTACTATATCTGAGCAACTCACTAAATCATTAAATAAATTTTCACACTCATTCCAATTATCCCAAGGAACAAAATTAATCCCTTCTTCTTTTATCCTTTTCTCATAACAACAATGAGTAAATATTGTTATATCATGCCCTTTCTTCTTAAGGTATTTTCCAATATGCAAAAATGGAAGTACATCTCCATCACTCCAATGTGTAGTAATAATTATATTTGCCACTTCTTATCCTCCATGAACTTATTAGTTCTTACATTTTCTCATTAATAACCCCATTAACATTCTTTTCTTTTTTTCTGGAATATAATCTAATGAAACTTTATTACTAGAAACAACTTTTTCCTTAGTATTCTTATTACTTAATGTATTATTTTTAACTTTATATAAATTATTAGCTTTATACTTTTCCTTATTTTTTAAAAATTCTTTTATGATTAGATTCAATTCCTCTTCTATATTATCTTTATTTATTTTTTCTGATAATTTTTTACAGGATAATGATAAGGATTCATCATAAATTATTTCTTTTAGAGATTTTCCAATTAAATCTATCTTCCAATTTATTTCTGGAAACACCTTTGCAACACCAATTTTTTTTAGCCTAGCTGCATTATCAGGGCGATCTGCTAAATGAGCCATAATCAATTGTGGAGTTCCACAAGATAATGCTTCACTAGAGGTTCCTATACCTCCATGATGAATAACTACATTAACATATGGTAAAATTCTTTTTATAGGAGCTTCTCGCAACCTTAATATGTTAGAAGATAATCTTCTTGGTGTAAACTCTTCAAAAGCTGTAACTAAAATTCCATTTATATTAGCACATTTACAAGATTCTGCTGCAATTTTATAGAAATTTGGATTAATCGCATTGCTTGTACCTGCAGTTATAATGGCTGTTTTCTTTCCACCTTTTAAAAACTCTTTAACTTGTTTTGGTATTTCATCAGTGCTTTCATACTTATTTTCAGGAAAACCAATAGCAATCATACCCTTAATACTCTCAGTTTCCTCTTTGGCATACCACTTTGGCCACAATGCTATTTTTAATTTTGGTGAACACATCCACTCTGTCCAATTGCTTATATCACTTAAGCCTATCTTATTTCTTACAATATTCATTTCATTCTTCATTACTTCACCAATAAGCTCCTCATGTAATTCCAAATGTTGAATATAATTAGGTGCAAGAAAAACAGAAGCAACAGGTAATCCATATTTTTCAGCAACTAGCAATCCTGCTAAACTAAAACGATGTCTAAATATAATAATAGTATCTTCTCTTTTGCAGTATTGACTTATAATCGTATACTCTTTATATGTTCTATCAGAACCACAATATTTTCTATTAAATTCAATATACTGCTTTGATTCTTTCATAGCATCTGACAAATTAGTCAGCTTGTCATTCTTTTCTTTATATTCCTCATAAGTATCAATAGCTCCAAAATCTAAACCGTTTATTTTTACTTCTTTTTCATATATATAATGAGTCAAAATTAACACAGCATGGCCTATATTTTTTAATATTCTTCCCATCTTAATGAATGGTTTAACATCCCCCCCTGTTCCTTGAGTAATAAGTAGTATATTGGCCACTCAATCCACTTCCTTTACAAATAATCTTTATATAATTCAAATCACATATTTTGTATAAAATTTATTTTATTACCATATGTGTACAATTGTAACATATTTCTTCCAAAAAATTTATGCTTTTTTGTAATAATATTGAAAATATATATTATGCAATCTAGACCTGAATTTTGCAATGACCCTATACTAAAAAAATCCACAATAATACTGATCCATAGTATTATTGTGGATTTATTAGTAAATTACATTATCAATCTTTGGTGTTTTTTTAATACGCATTTCATAAATACCTTTTACTTACGAACTACAATTTATATAATCAATCTTTGAAATTCATCTGTATTGATCTTTTTCTTAAACCAGCTCCTTGTTTAAATTACATAATAAAATGTCTCAACTTTTTCATTACCTCAACTCTACCCTATTTATAATCGTTAATTGGTCCCTCATCCATTAATATCTCAATTTTCCCATTCTTATCTCTAACTAGCTTAGGTCGTCTTTCTGACTAAAAGCCACTAAGTACCTTTTATTCTTTTTCTATATATTATATAATATTAACATACTATATTTGAATCGAGGTTTAGTTTTTTATGAATAATACACTAACTGAAAAAAATATAAAAGAATTAAGAGAAGAATTAGAATATAGAATGACCGTAAAAAGAGCTGAAATAGCAAAGGAAAAATTAGTAGCTGCTGCACATGGTGATAGATCAGAAAATGCAGAATATAAAGAAGCTTGTGCAAACTATAGAGAAAATGATAATAGAATTCAATATTTATTAACTATGATCTCAACAGCAACTGTAATAGATGATACAACTATAGATAAATCAATATTAGGAATTAACAGTAAAGCTAAAGTTAAATTTATAGAAGATGAAGATGAGGATATTATAACATTAGTAACTACTATGGATTCAGACCCTGAAAATATGTGTATAAGTATAGAATCAAATTTAGGAAAAGCATTATACGAAAAAAAAGTTGGAGATATAGTTGAGGTTGATGCTCCAGGAGAAAAATATGCAGTAGAAGTATTAGAAATATTGTAAAAATGACATGTCAATAAATAAAGGTAAAAATCCACGATATTTCTATCGTGGATTTATTGGTGGAGGCGAGGGGAGTCGAACCCCTGTCCGAAAGCAGCCTCACCGCGGCATCTCCGAGTGCAGTCAGTAATTTAGAGTTTCCCTCTTCTAGACTCCTACTGACAGGATTCCAGTTTCGGTAGCTTCATAAATTCCGTTCCTAGCTCAAAGCTTTGCTAGGCTCGTTTCCCTACTAATTTGGCGCCCTATCCCAAGCCGTAGGACTCTTAGGTAGGACGAGCAGCTATTCTAAGCTGCTAATGCGTAATTTTCGTCTGCGTTTATATTTAATTCCCAGTTTTTTAACGCGGGCCCAGGAACCCTCGACTCGCTTCCGCAACACAACTTACCCCCGTCGAAAGCCATATACGCCCCCATGTGTTATACCACATTTCTGAGGTAATCTAAGTGCTTGCTTGTTCTTAAATTTTAACACTAATCTTTATAACCGTCAACCTTCCATCGTGAAGACAAGTATTATAATACAACATAGTCCTAAACTTATCAATAGGATTTTACAACATATAAATTCATTTTTTTATATTTATCATATATGTTTCCTATTGGTGAAAAGTTATCATTATTTATAATAACCTGTCCAGTAAAATTTTATGTATTAACTATGTTTAAAATTATTATAGTAATAGTTTGCCTTATAATTCATCTTTACTTATGAATTATAAGGCAAACTAAGTAACTTTTAAAATTATAATATTTATGCAAGATTCTATTTTAAAATAGTGTTGTTTTTTAAACTCTTTTAAAACTTTCTTTAGTATTCCTAAAGCTATGTTTTTAAATTGTTGAATTCATCATAATGAAAATTTATTAAAACATAGCCTTATATAAGAAACATAGCTACAATAGTCGTAACCGTTAATCCCAATACTACTGGCTTTAAATTTCTTTTAGCTAATTCAAAGACATCAACATTACATATTGCAGCCACAGGGATTAAAGCCCAAGGCACTATAGTACCTCCTCCAACCCATATTCCAGCTATTTGTCCTAGTGCTGTCAAAGTTTCAATTCCACCATTTATTGCAGTTGAAAACAATCTAGCTATAGATCCTACAAGAGAAATTCCAGAAAATCCAGAACCATCTAATCCTGTTATAGCTCCTACTATAGTCGATGTAATGGATGCCACTATAGCATTTAATGGAACTTTACTTGCAAGAGCAGCTCCTAAATCGTTTACTATACCATTAGAACCTTGTGGAAGTATTTTACCAAATATGTCAATAAACGTAGAATCCCCTAAATAGAAAAAAGCTGCTACTGGTATGACTATTCCAAATATTTTAAATCCAAATTGAAGCCCTTTAACTAATTGGTTTGTTATTTCCTCTAGAGAATTTTTTTTGTAACTTAAGATAGCAATTAAACTTAATATGAACACAGCAGTACCACCTATTATAGCAGTTGCCCCCCCACCTTGAAGCTTGGCAACATACATTACAACTATATCTAAGGCAAATAAGATAAAGATAAGTAAAGCCAAAAATCTTCTAGCTTTTCCTGAAGTAATTAAACATTCAGGTTTATTTTCTACTATTTCTTCAACTTCACCTTCAATAAATATTTTCCCCGATTTAATATCTTTTCTTATCATGTAAAAAGCAGCTAATGTAGTTACTACTCCCATAACAATAGTAAGTGGAATACTTGCACTTATTACCTTGGATACTTCAATTCCAGCAGCATCTGCAGTAAGCTTGGGAGCTGCTTGGATTACATAGTCACTAGATAACGCTATGCCATGTCCAAATAAATTCATAGCCACAGCCACTCCCATAGCCGGAAGCCCAGCTTTTTTAGCTATAGGCAAGAATAATGCGCCTATAAGAGCAACTGCTGGTGAAGGCCAAAAGAACCATGAAAGTGTCATCATAACTAATCCTATAACCCAATAAGCTACCCCATAAGATTTTATTATATTTCTAAATGGATATATCATTTCTTCATTTATGCCCGAAGTAACTAATACATTACTCATGGCAGTTATTACAGAAATTATAAGTATTGTTGGCATTAGTTCTCTTGTAGCATAAACAAAACTATCAAACACTCCCATAACAGATTTATATAAAGAGCCTGTCCCTAGTAGTCCCAATATAAATATTCCCAAGATACACAATAATGATATATCTCTTTTCTTTACCATTGCCACTATGATTATCAATATAAATATTAAATAAACATAGTGCAATCCAGTTAAGCTTATTTCCATATTAACCTTTGCCTCCGCATAAATTGGTATATTATAGATTATGCAGAGTTATACATCTGTGTGATATATTATTCAACTTAAAATCAAGTGAAATTGCCATTTACTAAATAAAAAAAGGCCCTTTTTCAGGCCTATCTATATCTTTCTTTCATTTGTCTATCTATATCTCTTTTAGCAGCTTTTTCTGCTATAGTATGTCTTTTATCATAATTATGTTTACCTCTTGCTACACCTAAAGCCATCTTAACTTTTCCTTTTTTAAGATATAAGGAAATAGGTACAAGAGTATATCCCTTTTGTGAAGTATATCCAAGAAGAGTACTTATTTGATCTTTATGAAGTAACAATTTTCTCTCTCTCAAAGGATCTTTGTTAAATATATTACCTTGTTCATAAGGACTTATATGCATATTATAAACAAAAACTTCTCCATTTCTAACCTGAGCATAACTATCCTTTAAGTTAGCTTTTCCAGCTCTTATTGACTTAACTTCTGTTCCCACAAGAACAATCCCTGTTTCATAAACTTCATCTATAAAATACTCATGGTGAGCTTTTCTATTTTGTGCTAATGTATTATTACCATTTTTATTTTTTGCCATATTAACACCTACTTTACTATAATCAATTGTAATAATATATTATACAATATAGAAAATTTCCAGTCAATGCCTAGAAATTCATCCAATCCTTAAATACAGGCTGATAACCTATCTTCAATAAATCTTCTTTTACTTTATCTACACTTCTAGGATCTATTATATCAAATTGAGGATCACTATCTCCTTTAATATCGTGCCCCCCTACTTCTGTACACACCCCTGCTGATATTTTATTAACTCCAAGAGGAATTAAATTATCTTTAAACTCAGCTTTTTCTCTAGTTGTCATTGTTATTCCACATCTAGGTAAAAACAATCTACACGCTATTATCATCTGAACTATATTCTTATCATTTACTTCATGTATATCCGTAAAACTTCCAGCATGAGATCTTATTCTTGGAAGAGCTACTGCTACTTCTACATCAGAATATTTATTCCTAAGATATTTAGCATGCAAAACCCCATAGAAAAACTCTTTTCTCCATTCATCTAATCCTAAAAGAGGACCTAAACAAACATTTCTTATCTTAGCCTTACAAGCTCTTTCAGGAGCATCTAGTCTAAATCTATATTTCTTTTTAGGGCCAGATATATGTACTTTATCATATATTTGTTCATTATAAACTTCTTGATACATAGACATTCCATCTACACCAACTTCAACAAGTTGTTTATATTCTTCTTCTTCTAATGCATATACTTCTACAGAGATAGAATCAAAATAATCCCTTAATATTTTTACAGCATCTATCATGTAAGACACTGGTGTTTCTTTTCTTGAAGAACCAGTTAATATTAAAATATGTCTAATTCCTGTTTCACGAATAGCTCTAGCTTCTTTTTCTATTTCTTCCATTGTAAGTTTTTTTCTTTTTATCTTATTTTCAAAATTAAAGCCACAATATGCACATCTATTAACACAATAATTCGCTAAATATAATGGGGTAAAAAGAAGTATCGCTTTCCCGAAATTCTGAAGAGTACTTTCATTAGCTCTATTTGCTATTTCTTCAAGATATTTTTCTGCTGTAGGAGATAATAAAGTTAAAAAATCATACTCATCTAATTTTCTCTTATTTATTATTCTTGTTATATCTTCATCTTTTATATTATTAAAAAAACCGTCAAAATCAAATTCTTTATATTTTAAATATTCATTATAAAAACTCACTTTTATGCCTCCCCTTCATTTAAGAATCCTGTTAAAGGTGAAGATGCACTAGCATATTTTCTAACTGCTCCTGCTTTTGAATTAAAAGCCATTCTTCCACTCTTTACTGCTAAATTAAAAGCCTCTGCCATTTTAACAGGATCTCCTGCAGTGGCTATTGCTGTATTTACTAATACTGCTGATGCTCCCATTTCCATAGCTTCTGCTGCCTCTGATGGCTTTCCTATTCCTGCGTCAACAACTATAGGAATTTCTATCTCATCAATTAAAATTTGGACTATTTCCTTAGTTCTTATGCCCCTGTTAGTTCCTATTGGTGCTCCAAGAGGCATAACTGCTGCTGCTCCAACATTCACTAATCTTTTAGCATCCATCAAGTCTGGATTCATATAAGGTAATACGATGAATCCCTCTTTAACTAATATCTCTGTTGCTTTAATAGTTTCCATGTTATCTGGAAGTAAGTACTTATTATCTGATATGACCTCTATTTTTATCCAATTGCCACATCCACTAGCTTTTGCAAGTCTTGCTATTCTAACAGCTTCTTCAGCATTTCTTGCACCTGAAGTGTTAGGAAGAAGAATTCTATCCTTTGGTATATATTCTAAAACATTTTCTTCTTTAGCCGTTATATCAACTCTTCTTAGAGCCATAGTTATAACTTGAGACTCTGATCTTTCTATAACCCTTGTAAGCATTTTTTTATCTGAAAACTTACCTGTTCCAATAAACAATCTGTTTTTTAATTCTATTCCACCTATTTTTAAAGTATCCATTATTTTTCCTCCCATATACCTCTTTTTTTAAAATAAAACACCTATTCTTTTATTTAATAATTTATAGTAAAACGTAAATAGAATTCTTGATTCCAAATGAATTTTTTGCTCCCTCTGAAAATCATTAACAGAATTCTTAGGAGCTTTACTTCTTAGAATTCGTTATCCCTTAAAGGAAACCGTTATCCAATCCATGATCGTGCCATGGCTTACTCCCACTTTAAAGAAAATGGGGATATTAGGCTGATTAGATATCGGATAAATAAAGTTTTCGTATTTATATAAATAAAAACTTATTATAATATTAATATTTCATCTAAACCTAGAAATAGATTTACTCCTATACTTCTTTTTCATCCATAATTATTCTTAGAACAGTATTGGCTTGATGATTAGCTGCAATAGCAACTCTTGGTGCCATAAGTCCACATCCTACCTTTGCCTCATAAGTTTCATCACCAATTAAATAAAATCTTTCATTGATCTTTTTTGTTTTTATTATATTATTAGAAAAATATCCAGCCATACCTGAAGCAGCTACTACAAATTTATTTTTTTCTTTACTCAACACAGTATTAACTAAAACTGCCTTAGATTCTGCATTATCAAAAGCTTCCACAATAATATCTACCTCTTTAAAAATTTGTAAAACATTATCTTCTTTTATATATTCATTTTTAGTCTCTACTTCTATAAAAGGATTAATTTCTGATATAGTCTCTTTTATGGCCTCTGTTTTATTCATTCCTAAATGCTTTATTAGATATTGCTGCCTATTTAGATTACTAGGTTCAACTACATCAAAATCTACTAAAACTAATTTACCTATACCTATTCTTGCAAGAGATATAGCCACATTAGATCCAAGCCCACCTAAGCCTGCAATACCTACTGAAGCTTTTTTTACTTTTTCATGAACTTTTGGAGTATGACGTGAGAATAGAAGAAATTCTAATTCCTCTTTAGTAGGAGCTTCTCCTTTTTTTATTAAAGCTAACTTATCACCTTCTCTTAAAATATAATCTTTTTCTATTGGAAACCCATTTAAAATTACTATATCTGCATTTTTTTTAATATTATCTCTAACTTCATAAGCTGTAATGCCATTCTCTAATTCTAACTGTTTTTCATTTACAAATATTTTCATTACATCATCCACCACCTACAAAACTTATAATTTCAATTCTATCTTTCTCATTAAGTAGTGTTTCTTTATAATTTTCTTTTAAAATTATCTTAAAATTAACTTCTACTACAACTTTGTCTAGACTTAAATCAAATTCTTTAAGAAGATGTTCAACTGTTATTCCTGATTTAATATCTTCATTTTTACCATTAACTATCATTTTCTCACCTCCTTAATTAAATCAAATTTTATATTTTATGAATATTCCATCTTTTATTAATATTTTATTAATTAAAAATATTCTTAACTAACTATCTAATTTAGCTTTATTCAATTCTGTTTTTAATACTTTAGTGGAATTATAAGGCTTTTTAGAACTCATGATATATGACATAACTGCAATTCCATAAGCACCCGATAATACAACTAATTTTAAATTTGTTTCATTTATTCCACCTAGCGCTATTACAGGTATATTTACTTTAGACGTAATACTTTTGATAAAATCTGTTCCTCTCGGTTTTAACCCTTTTTTACAATCTGTTTCGTATACATGCCCTGCAAGTACATAATCAGCTCCATTTTCTTCTGCCATAACAGCTTCTTTTACAGTGTGAACAGATACTCCAATCAAGCCATCAAACCTATATTTTTCTTTCATAAAACTTTCAAAGCCTACATGAACCCCTTCAGCGCCAAGCTTTCTCGCTACTTCTATATTTCCATTAATAATTAACTTAACATCTTTATTTTTTATAATTTCTTTAATTCTCTCTGCCATCTCTAATAATTCTTGGAATCCTAAGTCTTTTTCTCTTAAAATAATTCTATCCACTCCACCTTTCACAGCTTCTTCTACAATTCCATAGATATCACTTTGTTTTATAATTCTCCTATTTGTAATAAGATAAAGCATTTTATTCTCCTCATATAATTTTAAAAATTTATTATATTTAAAAAATTAAAAAGCTTACCCGAAGGTAAGCTTTGCTGTATACATTCATAATAATTATAATAACAATAAAGCATTATAATGTTATATCATAATTATTTAACACTGCTTTCCTACGATAATACTAATTATTTCAGGTTCAAAGGATTCCGATATAAATCGATCTCAGCCATAAGGCACTCCTAGCAAATTATTCATTTTTAAATTTTACTTTTATATTATAACTCTATATTATATATTTGTAAAGGTATCAGTTGTAATATCAGCCTCCACCTATAAATGCTGTAACTTGAATTTTATCATCCTCACTAAGAAGAACTTCTCTATAATGTTCCTTTGTAACTACTTTTGAATTTACTTCCACATAAACTCTGCATGCATGTAAATGATATCCTCTAAGAAGATCTTCTACAGTCATTCCTGGCTTAAACTCCACTTCTTTACCATTAACTATCATATTATCACCTCCTAATCATAACTCGTCTCTTTATTATACTAATAAAAAACTTTTTTATAATTTCAATTAAGTAAAAATTCCACCATATAATAATCATTTGTCATTAAAATCTATTTTTAGGAAATAAATGGCTTGTGTCCTTTTCTTTAATTATAATTAGTTTTAATATTTTGTCAATTAATGAAATGAAACATCTTCTCAAATGCACGCATATATATACGTTCATTGTTCATTGCCTAGAAAATTACATTAACTAATTAAATTATAATTACAAATGCTAACATTAAAGTTATAAATCAACATTGACTTACTAGTCAGTACTGGTTTATAATTATATTGACTAGTAAGTCAATATAATTATAAACTTAATTAATATATGTATACTTGGAGGTTGTATTATGATTAAGATACGAATAAACCACACTTATTAAAATTTGAAGTAGTTTCTGTTCACTTAATCTATCCAATTATGGAATGGAGGGAAAAATATGATATTTAAGGAATTCGGTAATAAAAACATGCCAGTTATTGTTCTTATTCATGGAGGTGGATTGTCATGGTGGTCATGGAAATCACAAATTGAGGCATTACAAAATGATTATTGCGTAGTTACACCTATTATAGATGGACATGGTGATGGCTGGGATACAACTTTTATAAGTATACAAAAATCAGCTAATGATGTAATTAAATATATAAAAGAAAATCACAACGGAAAAGTTCTTGCAATCTGTGGCCTTTCTATTGGCGCTCAAATAGTTGTTGAGATACTATCAAAAGAATATGATATTTCAGAAAATGCTGTTATAGAAAGTGCTTTGGTTTATCCTATGAAAATGACTGTTGCACTAACTGTTCCAATGTACAATCTTTTCTATGGAATGATAAAAAAACCATGGTACTCAAAATTACAGGCTAAAACATTAAACGTACCTGATGAATTATTTGAAACCTATTATAAGGACAGTTCACGAATGACAAAAGAATCACTAATTAATATTGCAAAAAGTAATGGAAATTATTCACTGCCCTCAACAATATGTAATACAAAATCAAAAACATTAATATTAGTTGGAGAAAACGAATTATCAATAATGAAAAAGTCTGCAAATTTACTACACAATACTATTAAAGGTAGCTTTTTAAAAATCATTGAAAAAAGTGGTCATGGAGAAATTAGTTTACTCTATCCCAATAAATACATTGATTTATTACAACAGTTCCTTGTAAATAATAATTAATATACTATTAACACTATTGCAATATATAGGTTATTAAATATACCTTAGATAGGAGTGAATAAAATGTTTGCAATTGAAACTAATAACTTAACCAAAACTTATGGTAAAAATAGAGGAGTAGAAAATATAAACTTAAGTATTAATGAAGGTGAATTTTATGGATTTATAGGACCTAATGGTGCAGGGAAATCTACAACCATAAGATTACTTTTAAATTTTATTTATCCTAGTTCTGGTAGTGCGAAGATTTTTGGTAAGGATTGTATAAAAGAAAGTAAACTCATTAAAGAAGATTTAGGTTTTGTACCTAGTGAAGTAAACTATTATAAGAATATGAAGGTTAGTGAAATTTTAAACTATGCCCAAAGCTTTAAGAAAGAAAAAGATACTGAAAGACTAGAAAAATTATGTGAAATGTTTGAAGTAGATAGAAATAAAATGGTAGGAGAACTTTCATTGGGAAATAAAAAGAAAATAGCTATAATTCAAGCATTGTTAAATAAACCGAAGCTTCTGATATTAGATGAACCTACCAATGGCTTAGACCCCTTAATGCAAAAAAAATTATTTAATCTATTAGTAGAAGAAAATAAAAATGGAACAACTATATTCTTTTCATCACATAACCTAGTAGAAGTTCAAAAGTTTTGCCATAAAGCAGCTATCATAAGAGAAGGAAAACTTATTGAAGTTAAAAAGATAGATGAACTTCTAGGCAATAATGTTGTAAAAGTTACAATTAGAAGTGAAGAAAATTTAAATGATTTATTGAACAATAAACTTATTTCAATGATAAGAAAAGAAGAAAATAAAACATCATTTTTGTTTGATGGAGATATTAATGAACTTGTTAAAAAAATTAAAGAAATTAATTTAAAAGAACTTAAAATAGAAGAGCCTGCATTAGAAGATACATTTATGAGTTATTATGAAAAGGAGGATAACTAGTATGAATATGTATAAAGTTGAACTAAAAAACATGTTAAAAAGCTTAATTATTTGGACTATTATCATGGCGGGCATAATTACATTATTTATGTCTATGTTTCCTTCTATGTCCACTAGTGGTATGAGTGAAATAGTTAAGACAAAAATTGATGCTATTCCTGAAGCTATGCGAAAATCTTTTGGACTAGAGAACGCAGTTGATTTTTCAGATTTACTTCAATACTTTGCATATTGCGCTCAATATATTTTAATAGGAAATTGTATATATGCTGCTATTTTGGGAATTAACTCTCTTATTAAAGAAGAAAGCGAGGGAACTATAGAATTTTTATATGCTCAACCTATTTCAAGAGTTAAAATTGTAATGGTAAAAATGCTTTCTACTTTTACAATTCTTTATATATTTAATATAATTATTTTTCTTGTAACCATGCTATTTTTTCATATATTTAAGAAAGAAGGATATGAGTACATTTCTCAACTTGTTTTTATGTATAAAGGAATGTTTTTAGCTCAATTTATATTTTGGTCTATAGGTTTTGCATTATCTGCTATTATTTCCAAAGTAAGTCTTGCAACACCAACAGCTTTAGGTATTTTTTTCACTTCATATTTATTGGGTATTTTTTCAACTATAATTGAAAAACTTGAATGGATGAAATATCTATCTCCTGTACAATATGTGATGCCAAATGAATTATTAAGATCAAAAGGAGTTATTGACATGAGCTATATAATAATATCACTAATTGTAATTATTATTTCAATAGTATTTACTTTTTATAAATATAAAAATAAGGATTTAAAATTATAGTAATTCATAATATACTTATATTGGGAATTATAATTAGTATATGTAATTTAAAGGAGCTATATTATGACAATTAGATTTAACAAAGTATCGGAAGAAAAACAAAAAAATATAATTAATTCAGCAATAAATGAATTTGGGGATAAGGGATTTGATAACGCTTCTACTGATATAATAGCAGAAAATGCAGGCATTGCTAAAGGCAGTCTATTTCACTATTTTGGGAGCAAAAAAAATTTGTTTTTATTTATTGTTGAGTATTGTGCTGATTTACTCACAAGTGAAGTTTTAAATGAAGCTGAAAAGATACAATCTAATGATTTTTATGAGAGGATAAAAGATATCTCACTAATTAAACAACAAATAATTGTTAAATATTTTATGCATTCTAAAATAATTATGGAGGCATTTGTAAATATGCCTCCAAAAATAAAGGTTGACTTAGAAAAGCTTTATTTAAAATATTATAGCGACAATATGAATTTTATAGAAGACTATATTATTAAATACATGGACGTAAAATTATTAAAGCCATCAATAACAAAAGAAGATGCTATATTTGTTACCATGACTTTATTCGATGCATTAGGTAAAAAATATACCAGCTTATATAAGGGTAAAACGAATAAATTATTAACTAATAATGAGGATTTATTTAAAGAATTTGATAAATACATTGATATAATCAAATATGGATTATATCAAAAATAACAGATACCCCCATAATTCATAATCAAAAATGAATTATGGGGGTAAATTCAATTATATCAATTCAAATTCTCTATCTTGAGCTTTTTCATCTTCGTTTTTTAATTCATCTATTTTTAATTCTGGATCAAGGTCATTTTTCTCTTGTTTCACAAGATCGAAATAAATCTCATGAGCATCTAAATCAACTTTAGCTACTTTTATTCTTACCTCATCCCCTAATCTATACTTGTTCTTGCTCATTTCTCCTATTAAACATAAGTGTTGTTCATCATATATATAATAGTCATCATCTAAATTACTTATATGGACAAGCCCTTCTATTGTATTAGCAAGTTCAACAAACATTCCAAAGTTAGTAACAGAAGAAATTATTCCGTCATATTCTTCTCCTATTCTCTCACTCATATATTCTGCTTTCTTCAGATCATCTACTTCTCTTTCTGCTTCTTGAGCAACTCTTTCCATATCTGAAGATTGAACTGATGCATAGTCTACAGCTTTATCCAATTGTTTTACTCTTTCTTCATCTATATTGCCATCTAAAGATTCTTTTATTATTCTGTGAATTATTAAATCCGGGTATCTTCTAATAGGTGAAGTAAAGTGACAGTAATATCTCGCCGCTAAACCAAAGTGTCCTACACATTGAGGAGCATATCTAGCTTGCTTCAATGAACGAAGAAGCAATGTATTTACAACAGTTTCTTCTTTTTTACCTCTAACTTCTTCTACAACTTGTTGAAGAGCCTTTGGATGAATTTCTTGTCCAGTCTTAACAAAATATCCTAAGTTATATGCAAATTCCTTAAATCTTTGAAGCTTTTCCTCATCTGGATCTTCGTGTATTCTATAAACAAAAGGAAGTTTAGTCCAATACATATGTTCTGCTATTGTCTCATTACAAACAAGCATAAATTCCTCTATAATTCTATTTGCAATAGCTCTTTCATAAGGCTTAATTTCAACTGGCTTTCCATTATAATCTAATATTATTTTGCACTCTTCAAAATCAAAATCAATTGCTCCTCTTCTTAATCTCTTGTTATATAAAATACCACATAGATCTTCCATGTTTTTAAAGTCTTCACATAGATAATCATATTTTTTCATTAATTCTTCATCATGATCTCTTAATATTTTTGTTACATCCGTATAAGTCATTCTTTCATTAGTTTTTATAACACTCTTTGTAATTCTATAGTCTACTACTTTTCCATCAACATTTATTTCCATAAAGCAAGTCATAGCTAATCTATCTACTTTAGGATTCAAACTACATATTCCATTAGATAGTTCCTTAGGAAGCATAGGAATAACTCTATCAATTAGATAAACTGATGTTCCTCTCTTTAAAGCTTCTTTATCTAAAGGATTTTTTTCTCTAACATAGTGTGATACATCTGCAATATGTACTCCTAATAAATAGTTTCCATTTTCAAGTTTTTGTATTGATACCGCATCATCTAAATCCTTAGCATCTTCTCCATCTATTGTTACCATTTTTAAATCTCTTAAATCTTCTCTATTTACATATTCCTCTTCTTTAATTTCCTCAGGTACATTTGCAACAAATTTTTTAACTTTTATAGGAAATTCTTCAGGAAGTTTATATTTTTTTATTATAGTTAAAATATCAATACCTTTTTCACCCTTTTTACCTAGTACTTCTGTAACTTTTCCTTCAGGATTTCTTCTTTTCCCTGGCCACTCAGTTATTTCAGCAATAACTATATCTCCTGTTTGTGCCCCATTTTTTTCGGTTTTAGGAATAAATATATCGTAGTTTAACCTTTTATCCTCAGGAACAACAAACCCAAAATTCTTGCTATTCTCATATACTCCTATAATTGTCTTATTACTTCTTTCAAGAATACGTATTATTTCCCCTTCACATTTTTTTCCTTCATTTTCTTCTCTTGTAATTTTAGCTATAACTCTATCTCCATTCATAGCCCCATTCATAAAAGAAGATGTTATAAATACGTCTTTTCTATCAATTTCAGGTATAACAAATCCATATCCTTTTTGATGACATTGAAGTTTTCCTACAACAAGCCCCATTTTTTCTGGTATTCCATAGTGCTTTGTTCTTGTTTGTATAATTTCACCATCTTGTTCCATTTCCTTAAGTAATTTCTTAAAATCATCCATTTCTCTCTTTGGTATTTCAAAAACCCATGCTAGCTCTTTTATATCCATTGGTTTATATGCCTGTTCCCTCATAAAACCAATAATAACTTCTCTTATATTCATAATCTCTACCTCCAATCTTTTTTAATATTTGTTTCAAAAATATTTTATATACCACACCACTATTTGTATTATTCCTCTATTTCTTATTTTTAACTAAATAAATGTATCGTATTCAACATTTCTTTATATTACAATAGTATAGTAAAAGGAAAATGTAGTCAAACAATTATTACACAGTAGAATAAAAATGTGACGTAATGAATAACGGCATAGAAATAGATTTTTCTAAATATATGTAGTTATCCATTAAACCTTCAGCATACAAAGAAGTACTAAAGGCGTAGCCTTCTAAAAATCCTACCCTCACTATGCGTCTTCCATGACGCAGTTCGGCTGCAGGAATCCATTCCTGCAATTACAGATTTTTAGAATTCTACACTTTAAGTACTTCTAATTGCTACTTCAACGTTTAATCGGCTAACTACATATATAAGAAAATCTTATTCCTATGCCTTGATTTTTTATGAATAATACAGTTTAAAATCTATATTGGGGAGAGATAGGAATACTAGAGGATGATTTTCTTCCTAACGTCAGAAAATCTTTAAACTAAAACGCTTTTTCACTCTTTCAGTGGTAGTATATATGTTCATTCAGTATTTTATAGCAACTATCTTTTAATCTTAAGTTAAGAGATGAATCCCATAAGCTATCGCTTTTAAGAACTTACCAGCTCTTTTGTTTAAATAAATAACAAAGCCCATAATGAAAAATTAATTTTTCATTATGGGCTTATTTTTTTACTTAACTTAAAGATTTTCTCATATTAAGAATAAAATCTCTCTTAATCTAGTACATAGTCCCTTTTAACCTAAGAACTAAAATAATGTTACATCATAATATTATTCTAATTATTTAAATAAGTTTAATAGAACGCCACCATAGGCTGCTATTACAGGTGCAAATACTAGAGATACTATTGTCATAAGCTTTATTAATATATTCATAGCTGGCCCTGAAGTATCTTTAAATGGATCTCCTACTGTATCTCCAACAACAGCTGCTTTATGTGCATTGCTTCCTTTACCGCCATGTACTCCTGTTTCAATATATTTTTTAGCATTATCCCAGGCTCCACCTGAGTTAGCCATAAATATAGCTATAAGCACTCCTGATGAAACTGCACCACCTATTAACCCTCCAAGAGCTTCTGCTCCAAGAAGAATACCTATAATTATAGGTACAAGTATTGCAAGTATTCCTGGTAAAATCATTTCTTTTAATGCTGCAGCAGTTGATATATCAACACATTTTTTATAATCTGGAGTTTCCTTTCCTTCCATTAACCCTGGTATTTCTTTAAATTGCCTTCTAACCTCTTCTATCATTTCATTAGCTGCTTTCCCAACTGATTCCATAGTCATTGAAGCAAATAAGAAAGGAAGCATAGCTCCAAGTAATAATCCTACAAGAGTACCAGGTGTTAAAAGATTAATAGAATTTAAATTAGTTTTTTGTGCATAAGAAGCAAACAAAGCTAATGCTGTAAGCGCTGCTGAACCTATAGCAAATCCTTTTCCTATAGCTGCCGTTGTATTACCTACTGAATCAAGTTTATCTGTAATTTCTCTAACACTTGATGGAAGTTCTGACATCTCAGCAATACCTCCAGCATTATCAGCAATAGGGCCATAAGCATCAACTGCAACAGTTAATCCAGTTGTTGATAACATACCTACAGCTGCAAGAGATATTCCGTACAATCCCATAGCAACATCACTTGCTCCTCCCATAATATAAAAAGAGAATAATACTGCTATTGCAATAAATATTATCGGAATCATTGTAGAATACATTCCAACAGCAAGACCTGATATTATGGTAGTAGCTGAACCTGTTTCAGATTGCCTAGCTATCTTCTTTACATACTTATAGTCAGCAGATGTATATATTTCTGTTACTTTACCTATTAAAGTTCCAACAATTAATCCAGATAATATCGCTCCAAAAACTCTATAATTTCCAAATATATTTGAACTAAGAATAAATGTACTTATAATAACAAGTGCTCCTCCTATATATGTTCCTGTATTAAGTGCTTTTTGAGGATTATCCCCCTTACTTCTTCTTGCAATTAAAATTCCTATAATTGAAGCTAAAACACCTATAGAAGATAAAATTAAAGGAAAAATTAACTTTGTTTTATCATTACTAAACAAAGTGTATCCTAAAGTTAATGCTGAAATTATAGATCCTACATAGGATTCAAATAAATCTGCTCCCATACCAGCAACATCACCAACATTATCACCAACGTTATCCGCAATAACTGCTGGATTCCTTGGATCATCCTCTGGAATTCCTGCTTCAACCTTCCCTACAAGATCTGCTCCTACATCTGCAGCTTTAGTGTATATTCCACCACCTACACGAGCAAATAAAGCTATTGAACTTGCTCCTAATCCAAATCCTGTAACTACATTAATGTCATTTCCAAAGACTACATAGAAAATAGTAAGACCTAAAATACCTAAACCAACTACAGATAACCCCATTACTGCTCCACCTGAAAAAGCAATTTTTAATGCTTTATCTTGACCTGTCCTTGCAGCTTCTGCAGTCCTTACATTTGCTTTAGTTGCTACCTTCATACCAAAATACCCGGCACATATTGAGAAAATAGCTCCAAATATAAAGCAAATTGCAGTTTTGATGTCTATGGCTATTATTATTAATACAGCTACAGCGACTATAAAAATTATTAAATATTTGTATTCCCTCATTAAAAATGCCATAGCTCCATCATGAATATAACCAGCTATTTCTTTCATCCTATCATTTCCTGCACTCTCTTTAGTGATTCCACTACTGAAAGCAAACGCGAAAATTAAAGCTAAAATTCCACATATAATTGGCAAATATAAATTCATTTTTTACTCCTCCTTCTTCCTTGTAATATTTGCCATCCTTAGTTAGTCAATCTTTCCACTTTGGTAATAATCTTTAAACTAAATTAACTTAAACCTATTATACATCAAAAATTTAATATTTTCTATAATTTAACAAATAATCGAAAGAATATTCTATATATTTTTTCAATTATTTATTTCCATAAAAGTAAAATACTTCTTTATAATTATATTTACATATTTTAAGTTTATTATTCATTAATCCAAAAAATAAAAGACCTCCATCGAATAAAGTGTACCCTTTGTTAAGGACATTTTAGAATAGAGGAGTCTTTTTCTATAACAAAAATATATTTTATTATTTTTTTATTAATGTTAACGCCATAGTTACTACAGCAAATATTATTGACAACATTACAGTTGTTTTTGCTAATACTGATTCATATGTTTTAGTTTTGTTTTTTGAATAGAATGTTTCTGCACCTGAAGAAACTAAGTTAAATCCATCTGTCTTTCCTGGCTGTTTTAGAATAGTTATAATTAAAGCTATTCCTACAATAACTTGTATTGCTACTAAAAATGTATGCACTACATACACCTCCTAATTTTAAGCTAGTTTATGTAAAACCATTAATTTCAATTATCAATAGTTATTCTATCATATTAAAAATAAAAATACAATAAATGTTTACTATACCTATACGAGAAAACCTTACATAAACCTAATACATAAGCAAAGATAGAGTCACATTTTTATATTTGTGACTCTATCTTAATATATATTTAATTAAACATGGACAAGAGTTAGATTATTTTTTAATATTATAGAAAGCTTTTAATCCTCTATATTCTCCCATATCTGCTAATTCTTCTTCTATTCTTAATAATTGATTGTATTTAGCAACTCTTTCACTTCTTGAAGGAGCTCCTGTTTTTATTTGTCCTGCATTAACAGCAACAACTAAGTCAGCTATTGTAGTATCTTCAGTTTCTCCTGATCTATGAGATACAACTGCAGTATATCCAGCTCTTTCAGCCATTTCTATAGAATTTAATGTTTCTGTTAATGTTCCTATTTGGTTAAGCTTTATAAGAATTGAATTAGCAACTCCTTTTTCAATTCCCATTTCAAGTCTCTTAGTGTTAGTTACGAATAAATCGTCTCCTACTAATTGAATCTTGTTACCTAATTTTTCAGTCATGATCTTCCATCCATCCCAATCTTCTTCAGCCATTCCATCTTCAATTGAGATTATTGGGTATTTTTCTACTAGGTTAGCGTAGAAATCAACCATTTGAGCTGGAGTTAAAGTTTTTCCTTCTCCTTTTAATTCATACATATTAGTTTCTGTATTGAAGAATTCTGAAGATGCTGGATCTAGTGCTATAAATATATCTTTTCCTGGTTCATATCCAGCTGCTGTTATAGCTTCAATTATAACTTGAATAGCTTCTTCATTACTGTTTAAGTTTGGAGCAAATCCACCTTCATCACCCACGCCAGTAGCTAATCCCTTTTTATTTAATATTCCTTTTAATGTATGGAATACTTCTGAACACATTCTTAAAGCTTGTGAAAAACTTTCAGCTCCTGCTGGCATTACCATGAATTCTTGAAGGTCAACGTTGTTATCAGCGTGTGAACCACCATTTAATATGTTCATCATAGGTACTGGTAAAACCTTTCCATTAACTCCACCTATGTATTGATATAATGATAATCCTAAATATTCAGCAGCTGCTCTAGCACATGCAAGAGAAACTCCAAGCATAGCATTTGCACCTAATTTACCTTTGTTGTCAGTACCATCAAGAGCTATCATAACTTTATCTATAGCTACTTGGTCAAGTACATTCATTCCTACTAATTCATCAGCAATAAGTGTATTTACATTTTCAACAGCTTTTAAAACACCTTTTCCTTTATATACATTCTTATCTTCATCTCTTAATTCAACTGCTTCAAAAATACCTGTTGAAGCTCCTGATGGAACTGCTGCTCTTCCCACTGTACCATCTTCTAATTCTACCTCTACTTCTACAGTAGGATTAGCTCTAGAGTCTAATATTTGTCTTGCAAAAACGTCTACTATTTCTACATATTGTTTCATTTATACTTTCCTCCTAAACAAAATTATTTATGCAGACAGTAAGAATAATATGTTTTTTAAGCTTCTTACTGTTTGTTTATCATTATTTTATAAGACTTTTACCAGTCATTTCGGTTGGGATTTTTTCTCCCATAGTTGTAAGTGCTGTTGGAGCTATATCTGCAAGAATTCCGTCTTCTCTTAATTGTTTTCCTTTTGCTTCTTCAGATACATAAATAAATGGTACTATATTGGTTGTGTGAGCTGTCATAGGTTTACCATTAGAATAATCTATCATTTGTTCACAGTTTCCATGGTCTGCTGTAATTAATACAGTACCTTTTTTCTCTAATATTTTATCCACAACTTTACCTAAACATTCATCAACTACTTGCACAGCTTTAACTGCAGCTTCAATTACTCCAGTATGACCTACCATATCTGGATTTGCATAATTTAAAACAATAAAATCATACTCATCTGCATCTATCTTTTCAAGAACTTTTTCTGTTACTTCATAGGCACTCATTTCTGGTTTTAAATCATATGTAGCAACCTTTGGTGAAGGTACTAAAACCCTGTCCTCATTTTTATTGGGTTCCTCTATTCCTCCATTAAAGAAAAACGTAACATGAGCATATTTTTCTGTTTCAGCAATTCTAAGCTGTTTTTTACCTAACTTACTTAAATATTCCCCTAGAGTATTTGAATATAACTCAGGTTTAAAAGCAACTTCTACATTTTCAATGGTTTTATCATATTCAGTCATTGTAACAAAAGTTAACTCTAAGTTATCTCTTTTAAAACCTTTAAATTCTTTATCATTTAAAGCTCTTGTCATCTCTCTTGCTCTATCTGGTCTAAAATTAAAGAATATAACTGAATCTTTATCCTTTATTACAGCTTTAGGTTCTTGCCCTTTAGTGATAACTGTTGGAAGTACAAATTCATCAGTTTTATTATCATGATATGACCTCTCCACTGCTTCTACTGGAGTAGTAGCATACTCTCCTTTTCCATTTACTAAAGCATTATATGCAAGTTCTACTCTTTCCCATCTATTATCCCTATCCATAGCATAATATCTTCCTGATACTGTAGCTATAGTTCCTACTCCTATTTCTTTCATATAATCTTCTATTTCATTTATATATTTACTAGCCGAAGAAGGTGGAGTATCTCTTCCATCTAAGAAAGCATGTATATATATCTTCTCTAATCCCTTTTTCTTAGCTAAATCTAATAATCCTTTTAAATGATCTATATGGGAATGAACACCACCATCAGACAAAAGTCCTAATAAATGAAGTGAAGATTTATTACTCAATGCATTATCTATAGCTTTTAATAATGCTTCATTTTCAAAGAAATCCCCATCTTTAATAGACTTAGTTATCCTTGTTAATGATTGATACACTATTCTTCCTGCACCAATATTTAAATGCCCAACTTCTGAATTACCCATTTGCCCTTCTGGCAAACCAACAGCTAATCCACTAGCAGCTATAGTTGTATGAGGATAATCATTCCATAGTTTTGTTATATTGGGATGTTTAGCTATTTTTACAGCATTTCCATCCTCATGATCTGACATACCAAATCCATCTAAAATCATAATCATAGTAGGTTTTTTAGTCATGATTCTCTCCTCCAATAAATGAGTTACACGAAAAACGCCATACATCTTTCGTAAGGTACTAGGTAGTAGTACCTGGTGCCTTAAAATAATTATTTATCAAAATTTACTATAGCAGCAAAATCTTCTGCTTTTAATGAAGCTCCACCTATTAATCCACCGTCGATATCTGATTGAGCCATTTGTTCTTTTATTGTAGCTGGTTTAACTGATCCGCCATATTGAATTCTAACTTTTTCTGCTGTTTCTTTACCAAACATACCTGCAACAACGCTTCTTACATAAGCTATTGTTTCATTAGCTTGTTCTGATGTAGCTGTTTTACCAGTTCCTATAGCCCATATTGGTTCATAAGCTATAACAGTTTTTTCAACTTGTTCTTTAGTTAATCCAGCTAAATCTAACTTAATTTGCTTTCCTAATACTTCTTCTGTTATATTAGCTTCTCTTTCTTCAAGAGTCTCTCCAACACAAAGTATTGGAATTAAATTATGTTCAAAAGCTTTTTTTATCTTTTTGTTTAATGCTTCATCAGTTTCAGCAAAGTATGTTCTTCTTTCACTATGTCCTAATATAACATAATCTACTCCCATTTCTTCAAGCATAGCTGGTGCAGTTTCTCCTGTAAATGCTCCACTTTCTTCAAAATGCATATTTTGAGCGCCTACTTTTATGTTTGTTCCTTTAACTGCATTAACAACAGCATCTAAACATATAGTAGATGGGCAAACTACTACATCACAAATAGCATCCTTTACTAATGGCTTTAATTCCTCTACTAATTTAACTGCTTGTGCAACAGTATTATTCATTTTCCAGTTTCCTGCTATAATTGCTTTTCTCATTATTAAAACACCCCTTTTTAATTTTCAGTAAATCTATATTATATTTCTGTATTATTTATCTGAAAGTGCAACTATTCCTGGTAATTCTTTTCCTTCTAAAAATTCAAGTGAAGCTCCACCACCTGTTGAGATGTGAGACATTTTATCTCCAAATCCTAATTGGTTAACAGCAGCTGCACTGTCTCCTCCACCAATTATTGTTGTAGCATCTGCCTCAGCCATAGCTTCAGCAACAGCTATAGTACCCTTTGCAAAATTTGAAAATTCAAATACTCCCATTGGTCCATTCCATACAACAGTTTTTGCATTTCTTACTGCTTCTGCATAAGATTTAGATGTTTTAGGACCTATATCTAATCCCATATATCCTTCTGGTATATTCTGATCTTCTGTAGTTACTGGTTCAGTTTCTGCATCAAATTCAGCTCCAACTACATTATCCATAGGAAGTAATAAATTAACACCTTTTTGTTTAGCTTTATCTATCATTTCTTTAGCATATTCAACTCTCTCTTCTTCAACAAGGGATTTTCCAATTGAGTATCCTTGAGATTTTAAGAATGTATAAGCCATTCCTCCACCTATGATTAATGTATCAACTTTTTCAAGTAAATTATTTATAACATTTATTTTGTCTGAAACTTTAGCTCCACCTAAAATTGCAACAAATGGTCTTACTGGAGCTTCAACAGCATCACCTAAGAACTTTAATTCTTTTTGAATTAAATATCCACATGCTGATTCTTGAACAAATTTAGTTACTCCAACTGTTGAACAATGAGCTCTATGTGCAGTTCCAAAAGCATCGTTTACAAAAACATCAGCAAGAGAAGCTAATTCTTTTGAAAAATTTTCTTCATTCTTTGTTTCTTCTTTTCTGTATCTAGTATTCTGAAGTAAAACAACATCTCCATCTTTCATTTCTGATACAGCTTTTTTAGCATTTTCTCCAACTACATTGTCATCAGCTGCAAATAAAACTTCTTTTCCTAACATTTCTGAAAGTCTTTTTGCTACAGGTTGTAAAGATAATTCTGGTTTTGCTTCTCCCTTTGGTTTTCCAAGGTGTGAGCAAAGTATTACTTTAGCACCATTTTCTATAAGGTATTTAATCGTTGGCATAGCACCTACTAATCTGTTTTCATCAGTAATTACTCCATCTTTTAGGGGAACATTAAAGTCGCATCTTACTAGTACTCTCTTACCTTTAACATTGATATCTTCTACAGATTTTTTGTTTAATTTCATATCAATATCTCCTCCATTTATAATGAAAAATTTTTCATTTTTATAAACAATTTTATAAAAATTTGATATTAACCTGTTTATTAAGTACAATTTAAATATATTATCTATTATTCTACACTTTTTATTAAATATTTATTTAATCTTTAGGTCTTTTTCTGTCCCACTGTTACTCATATTGTCCCACTTCCATTATAATGTAAAGTAACTAATTTTAAAATAGCTTTCGTAAAAAAAAATAGAAATTTATAAATTTAACTTATTTTTAATGAATTTGGAATTATATTCTTTTTTAAATTTTATAAACCATCTAACATAAATAAAAATCTAGTGAAAAATATTTTCATCTTTTCACTAGATTTTTGAATTTAACTCTATTTCAGTTATACCTAACAAATATAAATTAAAACTTTCTTTTATCAAAACATAGCTTGATTTAAATTATCTTTGTCCTTTAACATATGGTTGACCATCGGCTCTAGGTGCAGTTGTTTTTCCAACAAAGCCTGCAAGAGCTAACATTGTTAATATATATGGTATAGAAGAATAAAGTTCATTTGGTAATCTTATCATAGTAAAACCTTGTGCTTGTATTTGGAATGCATTACCAAAAGCAAATAATAAGCATGCCCACATAGTTCCCACTGGTTTCCAGTTACCAAATATCATCGCAGCAAGAGCTATAAATCCTCTACCAGCTACCATACCGTCCTTATAAGCTGGTGTTAATCCTATAGATAATGCTGCTCCTCCAAGCCCTGCTAATATGCCTGATAAAATTACACATAAATATCTCATTTTATAAACATTAATTCCAAGAGTATCTGCTGCACTTGGATGTTCTCCAACAGCTCTTATTCTTAAACCTAGCGGAGTTTTAAATAACACAAAGTTAGCAACAAAAACTAAAATAAAAGCTCCTATTACAAACCAATTTAAATCTTTTAATATAGGCACCTTTTCCAAAAAACCTGGTAAATCATAGGAAAGTCCCTTAACTAAGTCAGTTTGACCACCGGTTTTAAATATAGGCCCTATTAAAAAACTTGCTAGTGCTGTTGCAAAAAGATTTATTGCAGTACCAGAAATAATCTGATCGGCCCTTAGGTTTATACTTAAAAAAGCATGAATAGTAGCCATAACTCCACCTGCTAGCATAGCAAATAATATACCTGTTACAGGACCATCTATTTTGGAACCAAAAACAGCGAAAAATGCCCCCATTATCATCATACCATCTAATCCTATATTAACTACTCCAGACCTTTCAGCAAAAACTGCCCCGATTCCAGTAAATATAAGCGGTGCTGCCATTCTCAAAGTAGAAGCTATTAAAGGGAATATTGTGTTATCCATTTATTATCTCTCCCTTCTTTTTCTTATCTGCAAAATATTTCACTACATAGTCTGTTGCAACAAATATAATTATTATAGATTGAATTAAAAATACTATCTCTTTTGGTATATCATTAAATTGAAGCATAGTAGCACTACTATTTAAAGCTCCAAATAAAATTGCTGAAGCAATACATCCAATCGGATTAGATTTAGCTAAAAGTGCAACAGCTATACCATCAAATCCAAAGCCAGGAAATGCCATAAAATCTTGACATTGATATAATACACCAGATAAATGTGTTGCTCCTCCAACACCAGCAAGTGCTCCTGATATAACCATAGCAAGTGTCATGTTTTTAGCTACATTTATTCCACCATATTCTGCTCCTGATGGATTTATTCCAACTCCCCTGATTTCATATCCTATAGTAGTTTTCCATAAAAGCCAATAAACTAATATGGCAAAAGCTATTGCAATAAATATACCTATATTAGCTTTACTAAGCTTGCTTAAAGGCATCAATCTGGCACTTTGTTGAATCAATGGAGTATTTGTATATGTTGGTGCCACTGAAAATACAGACTTTTGAACAATCCAATTTGCAAAGTACATACCTATATAATTCATCATAATCGTATTTATAACTTCATTTGTTCCAAACTTAGCTTTTAGTATACCTGGTATTCCGCCCCATATAGTTCCTGCTAACATACCACCAAGTATTATTAAAATAATATGAATAAAAGGGTTTAATCCTGGTATTAATCCAATTATAGCTGCTGAAATCATACCCATTATAAATTGTCCTTCAACTCCAATGTTAAATAGACCACATTTAAATGCAACAGCATTTGCTATACCTGTAAATATAAGTGGAGTTACATAGGAAATAGTAGTAAGAGCATTCCTTTTAGTAGCAAAACTTCCTTCCCATATTATGCTAAATAAATCTGTTAAAGCTGAAAAATATTGTGTTATAGCATATCCTTTAGACCACATAACAAAGAATACAGCAACAAATATAGATATTATTATTGCAAACAAAGGAAATATCAAACTCTTAATTGATTGTTTTATTATATTTAAAAAATTACTATTGGATGCTTTTTTACTCAATTTTGTTCACTCCTTTATTATCAGCGTTTAAACTTCCTCCAGCCATGAGTATACCTAATTTCTGTTCATCTGCATCTTTTCTATCTAAAATAGCTACTATTTCTCCATCATACATAACTGCAATTCTATCTGATAAAGCTAATATCTCATCCAACTCAAAAGATACTAATAAAACAGCTTTTCCCGAATCTCTCTCCCCTACAAGTCTTTTATGAATAAACTCTATAGCTCCAACATCAACTCCTCTTGTAGGTTGCGCTGCTATTAAAATATCTGGATCTTTTGATATTTCTCTAGCAACAATTAATTTTTGTTGATTTCCTCCTGACAATGAAGAAGCTGAAACTTCATCTCCAGGAGTTCTTACATCAAACTCTTTTATTATTCTTTGAGCATACTCTCTTACTACTTTATAATCTATAATTTTGTTTTTACTAAAAGGTTTCTTATGATGTACTCCTAAAATAACGTTTTCAAACAAGGAATATTTAAGTATCAATCCTCTTCTCTGCCTATCTTCTGGTATGTGTCCAACCCCACTATCTATTATTTCTCTAGGTGTCTTACCAAAAATATCTTTATTCTTTATGCTTATTTTTCCACTTATAGGTTTTCTAAGTCCTGTCAATACTTCTAAAAGCTCTGTCTGACCATTTCCATCAACCCCTGCTATTCCTAGAATTTCTCCTCCATTGACTTGGAAGGTTACCCCTTTTAAAGCTGGTAAATTTCTATTATCATTAGCATGAAGATCTTCTACTCTTAATATTTCACCTTTTAAATCGTTTTCTTTCTTTTCTACTATCAATTGAACTTTTCTTCCTACCATAAGCTCTGCCAATTCATCTATAGATGTATCCTTAGTATTTACTATACCAGTAACTTTTCCTCTTCTTATTATTGTTACCCTATCACTCATACTCATAACTTCTTTTAGCTTATGTGTAATCAGTATTACTGATTTACCTTCCTTTTTCAAATTGTCTATAATTTGTCCTAACTCTTCAATCTCTTGAGGAGTTAAAACAGCTGTTGGCTCATCTAATATTAATATTTCTGCACCTCTATATAAAGCTTTTAATATTTCAACTTTTTGCTGTTGACCAACACTGATATCCTCAATTACATCCTTAGGATTTATATTGAATCCGTATTTTTTAGCAATTTCTTTAACATCTTCTATAGCTTTATTAATATCAATTTTTAATCCTTTTCTTGGTTCCATCCCTAATACAATATTTTGAGCAACAGTAAAATTATGTACAAGCATAAAATGCTGGTGCACCATTCCTATTCCTAACTTTATAGCATCATTAGGACTAGTTATTTTCACTTCTTTCTCTCTTATAAAAATCTGTCCCATCTCGGGTTGGTATAGCCCATATAAAACATTCATAAGTGTAGTTTTACCAGCTCCATTTTCTCCAAGTAAAACATGAGTTTCACCTTTTAACAATGTAAAATCCACATTATCATTAGCGGTAGTCCCCGGGAAAACCTTGGTAATGCCTTTCATTTCAATGACTTTTTCCATTATTGTCCTCCTTTCAAGGATTTAATAAACATATAGTTGTTTATTAATATTTTTTATTGCAATTTACATATAAGCGGTTTTGAAAAAGCTAGATGTGCAATACATCTAGCTTTTTCATGCCATCAAGGTTTTTATTCTGCTTTAAAATCAGTTGTGAATTTTTTAGCATCTTCTGGTTTTTCTGGAACTTTTATTTTACCTTCTTTAATAGCTGCTTCATATTTATCAACTAAAGTTATAACCTCTTTAGATACATTTTGTTTAACTATATCTTTTACGTCATCTGGTATTTGTCCTCTTGAAGTTGGAGCTATACCAACACCGTTTTCTTTAAGACTAAATGTTCTAATTTTTCCGCCTTGGAATTTTCCTTCAACAATTTCTTTTACTGCTTCATAAGTTGCAGTGTCAACTCTCTTTATCATACTTGTAAGTATTATATCAGCATACATAGGTTTTTTATTTGCATCTGTAACTGTTAATACTTGATCTTGGTCAACACCTATAGCCCAAACTTGCTTTCCACTATCTTTTATTTCTTTAGTTGCCTTAAACAATCCTAATCCAACACCACCTGCTGCATGGTAAACTATATCACATCCTGATCCATATTCAGCTTTTGCAAGTTCATATCCTTTGTTTGAATCACTAAAGCTATCAGCATATCTAACATCCACTTTTATATTTGGATTTATAGCTCTAGCTCCTGCTATATATCCAGCTTCAAATTTTCCAATTAATGGACTTTGTTTTCCTCCTATGAATCCTATTTTACCAGTTTTTGAAGTTTTTGCTGCTATAACTCCTACTAAAAATGATCCTTCATGATCATTAAAACGTAAATACTGAACATTCTTCAACACATCCTCAGGTTTATCTGGTGCAAAATCAACAATAGCAAAATTCTTATCTTGTGCTGATTTAGCTACTTCTGCCAAAGCTTCAGCCATTTGATATCCAATAGCAAATGTTAAATTAGAGTTAGCACTTGTTGATAATGTTTGAAGATGTGGAACAAAGTTTTCTTTTTTAGTTGATTCTAAAGCTTTATATTCAAATCCAAATTCTTTCTGTGCTTTTTTAATTCCCATATCAGCTGCTTGGTTAAAGGACTTATCATTTAATCCACCTTCATCAGTTGAAAGGCCTATTTTTATATCTGATTTTTTAGCTTCCTCTTTCTTTTGCTCTTGTCCTGCTTTATTATCCTTATTATCAGTTTTACCGCCGCAGCCTACAAACAAAGATGCAACCACAGCTACTGTTGCTAAAATAGCAACTAGTCTTCTTTTTTTCATTGTTATTCCCCTCCTAATTATAAACTTAATTTAGTGCGGTAAATGTTTACAATATGTAACCGCTTACCGAAAACTTTAAAACTTAAAATAATAGATTTAATAAAATTAATAGTCAATAAATTATTAATTTTCAATTAAATCTTATCTCTAATATACGATAATTATATGGAAAAATCAAGTTAATTTTTCCATATTTTAAAATCTAAATAAAAAATATCCATATTCCACTTTTCTAATGCATCTTGTTGCGTTGTTTTGTTATTTTTAATACTATGATTTTGATCAATTTTCCATGTAGATCTAAAATTACTTGTTAATTTTATTTAGTAACTATTATTAATATAAATAAGAAAGCATCTATCTTGTTGATTTCACAAGATAGATGCTTTCTTATTTATGTTTACATAAGTTAATTTTTTAATTAACTTAATAAGTTCACTTAATATGTTAAATTATTTTGTAAGATTTGCAAAATAATTTAAAGTTCTGATTAATTGTGAAGTATATGACATTTCATTATCATACCAAGAAGCAACTTTAACTAATTGTTCTCCATTAACTTCCATAATTTTAGTTTGAGTTCCATCAAATAATGATCCGAAATTGATTCCGATAACATCTGAAGATACTATTGGATCTTCAGTATATCCAAATGATTCATTAGCAGCAGCTTTCATAGCAGCATTAATTTCTTCAACAGTAACTTTTTTACCTAAAGTACATACTAACTCAGTGATTGAACCAGTTATAACTGGAACTCTTTGAGCATTTCCATCTAATTTACCAGCTAATTCTGGAATAACTAAACCTATAGCTTTAGCAGCTCCTGTTGAATTTGGAATGATACTTGCAGCTGCAGCTCTTGCTCTTCTTAAATCACCTTTTTTGTGTGGAGCATCTAAAGTATTTTGATCATTTGTATAAGCATGGATTGTAGTCATAAATCCTTTAGTTAATCCAAAGCTATCATTTAAAACTTTAGTCATTGGAGCTAAGCAGTTAGTTGTACATGATGCCCCTGATATAACTGTTTCATCTCCTTTTAATATATCATGATTTACATTATAAACTACAGTTGGAAGGTCATTACCAGCTGGAGCTGATATAACAACTTTCTTAGCACCAGCTTTTACATGAGCTGAAGCTTTTTCTTTTGAAGTGAAGAAACCAGTACATTCTAAAACTATATCTACTCCTAGTTCTCCCCATGGTAAATTTTCTGGTTTAGCTTCTGCAGTAACTTTTATTTCTTTTCCATTAACTACGAAAGCTCCATCTTTAACTTCTATTTGACCATTGAATCTACCTTGAGCTGAGTCATATTTGAATAAGTGCGCCAAAGTTTTAGCATCTGTTAAGTCATTTATTGCAACCACCTCAAATTCTGGGTTGTCAATCATTAATCTCAATGCTAATCTTCCGATTCTTCCAAATCCATTAATTGCAACTTTTTTCATTTCAAATTACCTCCTAATATTTATATATATTTTTTTATTTATATATTAAATTTATATATCTTATTTAATCATTACCTTTATCATTATTCTCATTTTTAATGATATTTATAATTTCTTTTGCTGCCCCTTCATCTGTTATTAATATATTTTGAGGATTATATCTTTGAACACTTATAATTGCCTCTGCTTTACTTTGGCCTCCAGCAATTGAAATTCTATACTCTATCTTTTTAGTATTTTCGCTTTTTATACCCGCTGTAGAAGTTGAGAATATTATGTTTCCTTGTCTATCAAAATAGCATCCAAAAGCTTCTCCTACGGCCCCTGCCTGTTTTAACTTATTTATTTTTGCTTCTTGAAAACCTCTTCTTGCTGCCATCTCATCTGCTTTACCTATACCATAGATAAGAATATTTGCATTATTTATGTTTTCTTGTACTTCTTTTATACTTTCTTCATTTAGTATAGCAAATATCTCAGCATAATCAACATTTTCTAATAGCTGAAGCATTCTATAATCTGCTGATAATTTTTCTGCAAGTTTTGCTACTAAGGTGTTTGCTTGTATTTCAACTTTTCTTCCAAGCCCACCTCTTGCTGGTACAACTAGCAAATGTCTATAATCATTTATCTTAGACATATTATCTACTAGCTTTTTAACAGACGTACCTCCAGTTAATGCTATTATCATTCTGTCTTTTAGTAATTCTTTTAAATAATTAGCAGCACTTTTACCAATCTCGTCTAATACCAACTCGTTTTCATCAACATTTCCTGGAACAACAATAACATCTTTTAAATTTAAATTTTTTCTCATGAACTCTTCCATTTCAGATAATCCTTTTAATTCATGAACAAACTCTTTTAATTTTTCTAAGATTTCTTTTCCTTCAGTTGTAACTGTCATACCATCACTATTAATGTCTATTAAATTTTGCTTTCTAAAGAAACTAACTTCACTTCTTACTATTCTTTCACCTATTCCCAAATAACTAGCAAGCATTCTCCTGCCTATAGGTTGGTTATAATATATAGTAGTTAAAATATTATATCGTTTTTCTAAAAGTTCTAATAATTCAGGAACTATCTTTTTTTGAATTTCTAAATGATTTTGCAAACAAAACACCTCTTCGGCCATAATATGTCCCGCTTGTTTGATTTATGTCCCACTAATATTATAAACCGAATACACAATTTTTAAAAGCCATTTTATAAAAAAATATTGTTAATTTTTTTCAATATACCATTATAGGTAAAATTCACATCCAAAAAAAAGGAAAAGATCTAAAATCTTTTCCTCTTACTTGAAGACTTTATTCCCATCTCTTCTCTATACTTAGCTATTGTCCTTCTAGATATATCTATATTCTTATCTTTCAATAGATCCGCAATTTTTTGATCTGAAAAAGGTTTTTTCTTATCTTCATTTTCTACTAATTCTATAATCTTATTCTTAATTATTTTTGCTGATACATCCTCAAAACTATTTACTCTTGATATGCCCGTTGTAAATAAATCTTTTATTTTAATTGTCCCTTTATCTGTATATATATATTTTTCTCTTATTGCTCTGCTTACTGTAGACTCATGCATTTCAAGATAATCTGCAATTTCTTTTAAAGTCATAGGCCTTAAATATTGATCCCCATAATCAAAATATTCCCTTTGAACTTCTAAAATCTTTTCTAAAATTCTGTAAATAGTATTTTCTCTCTGACTTATACTTTTTATTAAAAAAACAGCACTATTTAATTTATCCTTTACAAATTTAACAGTTTGCTTATCTTCTTCATTGTTTATAATTTGCTTATATAAAGCATTTATATTTAATCTAGGCATACCTCCGTCATTCATTATAATATGGTATTCCCCATCTATCTTCTTTATATAAGCTTCAGGAATAATATATTTTGTTTCTTCTCCTGTATAGAAACCTCTTGATGGTTTTGGCTCTAAATTTTTTATTAAATCTCCATATTTTTGAGCTTGTTGAGGAGTTATGCTTAAATTTTTGGCAATAACATTATATTTATTATCTGCTAACAATTCTAAATAATTATCAATTATGCTAAAAAGTTTATTATCTTTTAAATCTTTTTTAATTAATTGGATCTTTAAACATTCTTTTATGTCTCTTGCTCCTATTCCATTAGGTTCTAATGATTGTACAATTTCCAAACATTTTTCACATTCTTCTACAGGAATAGATAATTCTTCTGAAATATCTTCTATGTTGGTAGCTAAATATCCCTTCTTATCTATATTTTCAATAATATACTCACATATAGCTTTTATATAATTTGTTTCTTGTAGTTCTATAACCTGCTCTATTAAAAATTCTTTTAATGATTTTTTTGCACTAATAAAGTTAAAGGGTGAAACCTCTTCTTCATCTTTACTATAGCCGCCATAGCTTCCATGCCCATAATCATCAGATTCTAGAAATTTCATAAATTTCTTATAATCGATTTCATCTTTTATTTTATCATCATCATTTTTTTTGTATTCAGCATCTAATACAGGATTTTCTTGAAGTTCTTTTTCTATATATTTTTGAATTTCAAAATTTGACATTTGCAGTAATTTTACTGATAATTGCATTTGCTGTGTCATTATAAGCTTTTGTTCTTGGGTTAGATTCAGTTTAAACTCCATTTTCATAATTTATCACCACTTTACATATAGTACAATTATATTATATCATAAATCTAAAATATAAAAAAATATATAGTTTTACATTATCATACAAATTGCCACAAAACTTAACACTTATTTAGTTTTCACGACTCAAATAAAACACAAATATATCATAAATTATATATTTGTGTTTTATAAAAGATACCATCTTATTTTCCTATATAAGCTATACCACAAGCATCTGGTCCACTGTGAGTTCCAACTACACACCCTACTTCACATTCTGAATATAAACTTCCCCTGTTTTTCAGTTCTTCCTTCAATACTGGAAGTACATCATAATTATCTATATGAAGTAGTATACAACTTTCTTTAGTATCTAATTCATTTTCCTCTAGATGTTCCAATATAGTTCTTATAGCTTTTTTAGTACCTCGCACTTTATTGATTAAAGCCATTTCTCCATCCACTACAGATAATATTAATTTAATTCCAAGAAAACTTCCAATAACTCCAGCAGTTTTTGAAAGTCTTCCTCCCTTGACTAAATTATCTAAACTAGAAAATGCATAGGCACATTTTATTCTAGGAATAACTATTTTTAATTCTTTTTCTATTTCATATATATTATAGCCTTTTTCCTTCATCTCAGCAGCTTTCATAACTAATAACCCTAAACCCGATGTTACATTCATGCTATCTATTACAACTATATCATCAGTTTCAAGCATATCTTTTGCAATACAAGCTGAATTATACGTTCCACTCATTTTAGAAGATAAATGTATTGAAACTATTTTATATCCATCATCTAAATATTTCTTGTATATATCATAAAATCTTTTAGGATTAATTTGTGCCGTAGTAGGAAAAATATCCTGTTCTTTTAATTTTCTTAAAAATTCATGAACATCTATAGTTACCCCATCTAAATAACTTTCTTCACCAAAATTAACTATCAAAGGAATAACCTCTAAGTTTAATCCACTAACTATATCTTCATTTAAATCGCAGGTACTATCTGTTATTATCTTGATTTTTTCCATGGAATTTCCTCCTTATTTCATACCTGGGAAACCCATTTGTCTTAGTGCTTCATATGCTACAATTGAAACAGTATTGGAAAGATTTAAAGATCTAGTCGTTGTATCTATCATAGGAACTCTGATTCTATTTTCGGTATATCTATCTCTTATATAATCTGGAAGGCCAGAAGACTCTCTACCAAAAACAATAAAATCTCCTTTTTTATAATTTACTTCGTCATGGTGATGTTTACTGTTTTTTGTAGTTGAAAGATATACTGTTGCATTTGGATATTTATCTATCATATCATTAAAAGATTCATGAACCTCTATATCTAAATGAGGCCAGTAATCTAGCCCAGCTCTTTTTACATGTTTATCATCCAATTCAAATCCTAAAGGTTTAATTAAATGTAATCTGCAGTTAGTTAATACACATGTTCTTCCTATATTGCCTGTGTTTTGAGGTATCTCTGGTTCAAATAAAACTATGTGTAAATTCGGACTTTCTATTTTCATCTTTTTCCCCCCTCTTCAGCTATCACTTCTTATATATTACATTAATTAATATCTTAGGTAAAGTGTAAAATACATCTAGTATATTTGGGTTTAAATTTATATCTTAAACTTTCTTTTAATTTTATTAAACTTAGAATTTTCCTTAAAGTTATATAAATTCAAAAATTCACTGAAACATTATTTATATTATAAAACAAATTTTTCAATAGCTTTTGCAACACCATCATTATTGTTTGTATCTGTAACATATTTTGCATTACTCTTTATATAATCTTCTCCATTTCCCATAGCTATTCCCATGCCTGCATATTTTATCATAGATAAATCATTTTCAGAATCACCAATACAGATCACTTCATCTTTTTTAATACCATAAAATTCTGATAACCTCTCCACTGCACTTCCTTTTGAACAACCTTTATTCATAACTTCAAAATTATTAATATTAGATCTTACTATTTCAAGTCCTCCTAAAGCATCTATTTCTTCTCTTGCCTTATTTAAATTTTCATAATCATCACTAATGGATATAAATTTTACAATTCTATTACTATCATCCTCTAGAATCTCTTTAATGTCTGATACAACATCCAAGGATATTTTCATATTATTAGGTAATTCCTCATTCATTAAACGATATATATTTTGTTTTGGAAAAGGCTTATTAGCTATTATCCTATTATATGTATTAAAATAATTAAAAAAATCATATTTTTCAATAATATGGCATATATTTTTGCACACTTCCTTATCTAATAAGGATTCGTATATAACTTCGTCTTTATCTTTTTCTCTTATATATGCACCATTTGAAGCTATAATAGGAGCTTTTATCCCTAAAATCTCAGCATAATATCTTGCTGAAGCAAATACTCTTCCTGTAGATATAGCAATTTTAACACCTTTATCATGAGCCCTTTTTATAGCTTCTTTATTTCTATGACTAATTTTCTTTTTATCATCTAGTACAGTTCCATCCATGTCTAAACATATCAACTTATATCCCATTTTTACATCTCCTTAAATATATGTTTAAATTGTACTATTAATATATTTTTTATTATATATTGTTTCCAATCTAATAATATCTATTGTAATAAGTCATTATAGCATATAATTATGATTGAAAATGTGAAACTAACATATAAAAACTTGTAGTAAATGCTTTTTTAAACAAATACCACAAGTTTTTATTCATTTAATATGTGGGTCCATTAATGATTGATAAACACCATGCATTTTAAAAACATTGTTTTCCCATTTATATTCTAGACTTTTTTTTATCCCCTTTTTACAAAGTTTCTCTTTATAATTATGATTTATTAAACATTCTAATATGTTTTCTTTTATATAAACTTCATCATCTACATCTACTAATATAGCATAATCACCTATAATTTCATTAAATATCTTATTATTACTACATATAACAGGAGTTCCACAGGCCATAGCCTCTATAACCGATAAAGGAAACCCTTCATATAAAGATAAATTTATTAAACATTCACTAGAATTATAAAAATAAAGAGTATCTTGATAATCTATTGATCCTGTAAAAATAACATCATCTTGTATTTTTAAAAAACGTGCTAATGATTTTAGCTTTAGATAATATTCATATGCTTTTCCTTTATAATTTCCTATTATTACCAATTTCATATTTTTAGTTGCATTATAATACTTTATACTTTTAAAAACTTTTAATAGTACATGTAAATTTTTTCTTGGATGTATACTGCCTACATAAAGTAAAAATTCTCCATATATATTATAGTTCTTTTTAATAAATTCTTTAGTTATATTACTATCTATACTTCTAAAATAATTAGAACATCCAGGATATATTACTTGAATTTTTTTATTATCCACATGAAAATATTCAATAATCTGATCTTTTATAAATTTTGAAACAGCAATAATTTTATCAGAATTTTCTATAGCTATAGGCATTGAATTCATAAATTTCTCATAATACGGTTTATCTGTATAACTCATATTAAAAATAGGAAGTAAATCATATATTGTACTAACATATTTACATTTTTTATTATAAGGGATACTAAATCCATTGTTTATAGAATGAAATATATTTATGTCATTTTCTTCTATATAATTTTCTAATATATTGTAATCATTAGTTAATCTATTTAAATTTAAATAGATTAACTTATTTTCCAGGTATTTCTTCTCTTCTTTATCATTATCCCAAATAAGATTATACTTCAATTCTGGATATATCTTTGTTAAATTTTTTAGGAATTCATAAGTATATGAACATAGGCTCGTTCCTTGAAGCATATTTAGACCTATTCCATCGATACACACCTTCATAAAATCACCTCATAAAAATTCAGCATCTATATTAACTAAAGGTTTAAATTTATCTTGATTGTTATTGATCCTTTCATCACATATTCCTACTTCCTTTATAATATCTTCATTTAATTTTTCTTTTTCATAATTATCTTCTATAAAACTATCTGTTTTATAGTTGACCTCTACCAAATATACAATATGGCTATACAACTTTCTTCCCTCAATCAAGTCAAAATAAGCATCTATTATCTTTATATATACACTTGCTACCTCCTTGCCCTCCGGCATCTCAACAAAAGTATTATATGGTAATTTTAAATCTAATACATTAGCTTTTTGATATCGACCTTTATCACAATAAATTATTTTTATTTTTTTAAATCCATCAATTATAACTATGTTACCTATAGGAATATTTACATTTCTTTTTGCTGTTACTTTTACGTCTAATACTATTTGATATATACTCTTAATATTAGAGTTGCTTCTAGGAATAAATATATTTTCCACTTCTGAATATTCAATAACCTGTCCATTTTGTATTTTTTTAGGAAGTTGATCTTCTGGAGTTATACCAACTACATCTATATGATTCCTAATAATACCCATATAATAATATTTCTCCTTTTTATTAAGCTACATCAATAATATATTTATTAACCTTATCATTTATTTATTCATATAATATTTTCAAAAATAATATTTGTAATTTTATATTATTTTTTTACTTCATTCTAATATAAATAAAGTATTGTGTATATTTTTTGTAACTTTCTATATTAAATACTAATTTAATCCTATATTGCATAAATTTAATTGATAGCTAATAAAATTTAATTTTTATAGGAGGTTTTTATGGGTGCACGATTAGTAAAATTTGATATTTGTCCAAAAGAAAATGAGCAACTAGAAGTTACGGTTAAAGTTCCTGAAGAAAAAAGAAGTGTTGTACATGGTATAGTAAAAGATCATAACGATAATGTTGTTAAAGATGCTGTAGTTAAATTATTTGAACTTGTAAATCCATGCAATCCTTGTTCAGCTAAACCATTAACACATACATTTACTGATGAATGTGGGCAATTTCTTTTTGGTCCTCTTTGCGCCGATACACATTATTTAATAAAAATATGGTATGATTGCGTTAAAATTAAACCTATAGTCATAAAACCTGATCCATGCGATACCGATTGTCTTCATCATAGTCAAATAAATAATGATAGCTGTATAACTGAATAGGAGTCAATCAATTTTATCCGATTTCTAACCATTCTAATACTTCTATCTTCTTTAAAGTAGGAGTATTAGAATGGTACTACCATGAATAACAGTTTCTCCTAAAGAATAACAACTTCTAAGGAGTAAAATGCCTAAGAATTCTGTTAATAAACTTTCACATAGAGTAAAACTCCACCTAAAGCCAAGAACCATGTTTATTTTAATAGTAAACAATTAATACTATACACTAATTAAATGGGACTTTCTTTATAATATGGGAAAGCTCTAACTTTAAAAGCAGTTAATACAATTTAAATTGTTCATTAACTGCTTTTTATTATTATTGAAAAAATTTCATTACATATTTGAATTTTTACTTATGCAATTTCCACGTTATTTTAAAAAATTGATAATTTTTATAACAATGTCTAGAATTATTTTAATGATTTCTAATCTATTTTTGGCCTATAGTAAATATAACTATTTAAAGCTGTACTATTAGTTAATTGTTCTTTATTATTTGTTTGTAAATCTATAGAATATACATTATAATATCCTAATTCATTAGATGTATAGTATATTTTTCTAGAATCTATCTTCCAAGTATAATCACATATTTTAATATACCTACTATAATAACAAGTAATACATTTAATGATTTCAGTATTTCTATCAAATACATATATATTTAATATATCATTTTTCTTTCCTATAAAACTAATGTATCTACCATTAGGAGAAATTTTAATCTTTTTTTTTCTAATAATATCTTCTCTATCTATTATTAACTTTGCTTTACCTGTACTAACATCTATAATATATATATAATCTACATTTCCCCCTTTACCAAATACATAGGTAATCTCTTTACCATCCTGTGAACAATTAAATTCTTTTATATATCCACATTTAGTAATCTTTTTTGTATTTTGTCCTTCAATATCTATGCTCCATATATCAGATATATTAGAAGTTGATTTTAAAAATAATATATTATTTTCAGATAAACTTTTTGGGCTTAAACTCATACTAAGTCCATCTCCAAAAGTTAATTGTTTGTATTTTAAAGTATTTAAATCTATTAAGTATAAATCTTTTTTGTTATTCAAAGTTGATGATATTACTACTTTATTTGTCCCTTTTATCCAACAATACTCATTAATATTATTAAAATTAGGTGAATTTAAAATTTTCTCAGTCATCAATTCTCTAAAATTTATTACATAAAATCTACACATATTATGTTGTCTTAAAAGAAATGCTATATAATTTCCATTCGGAGACCAAGTTGGTTTTATTATCTTAGCATTATCATATTTAGCCATTTCAATACTATAGCTACCATCATCATACATTATATACATTTTACTTGAATCATCATTTTCACATTCACAACAGCATATTTCATAAGTAGGTATTGTGTTTATAGTAACTTTAAGAAATATATTTATAAATATATAATTACTTGAATTTATTACTGATACATATTCTATTTCTGCATTATATCGTAATAATTTATTTTTAACCAATTTTTTAGGATCTGTTCCCTCTATTAATTCTGGAATAACCACGTGGACACATTTATATAATTGATTTTCTATAACATGTACAGATTTTTCATTATTATCTGCTTCATAAAGTATTTTTTGCCTTATTTTAATAATCGCAACAACTGCTTTACCAGATAAAAATTGACTTTCATATGATTTACCTACTATAGTATCAATTATTTTAAAATAAATAACTTCTGATTCATTAATTGTTGAAAGCACATTTTTAACTAGCGGCTTCTTACAATCAATTTGTAACTGTTCTCCTATACTACAATTTTTAAAAAAATCATGTTTAGTATAGTTTGCCTTATCTTTAACTGCAATTAAATCATCAATATTTTTTGCTAAATTTATCTTATTATAATTATCATTTAAATCATAAATTCTATCAATTACATTCAACAATATTACAGCATTATGTAGTATTTTCCTTTCGTTAATTTGTTTTACTAATGCATACTCAGCATTAGCTATCACCTTTATTTGTAATATGTCACACTTTTGATTTTCTATCATTACATGATTAGAAAAATTTTTTTCAAACTCTATTGTATTAATAACTTGGCTTTCCTCTGTAGTTTCATACTCTACCCTATATCTTATTTTTCCATTAACTATAATTTTTTTTCCACTAAGACGTTGCCCTTCTATAGACATCCCTATTATTGTGTCAATTATAAATTTATCTATTATTTCAACATCTACTACTACATTTAGTATTTTTTCAATATTCATTTTATTTAAAGGTAGATCAAATGTATCTTGTATACAAAATTGCTTAAATGCCTTGGGATTATTCCAAAATTTACTGGAGTCATTTATAATTTCTACAAATTCTTTATAATTGTTTTTCACTCTATACCCTCCCCACCATATAAAACTATATATTTTTTCTTATACACTATATATATTCATATTTACCATAAAAAAGTAATATTAATTTCAAATAGCTGTTTAAACTATTTAACAACCATACTTTTTCATTTTAAATGGTATAAATATATTTACAAAAAAACTCCAATCAGAGTTAATTTCCAATTGGAGTTCATAATCTATATAATTTATCCTACAACTCATATGTTGCCCTTATTATAAAAGTTATATTTTTAAATATAGTTCTCTTATTTACAAGCTTAGTATAAATATCTTCTACTACTCCTTCTACCTTAATAGAAGTACCTTCTACATAATTTTTAGGAAGTACAATAAAACTACTAAATGGAACTCTAGAGTGCGCTGCATGTACTGACTGCTCTTTATCACAAGCTACATACTCAACCTTTTGATTTAATACCCCCTCAACTATTAGTTTAAATCCTGTTAGTTTTTGTCCTTCTAATGATGTTATTACAGGAGTTTTTATAACTTTTGTATCTGTTATTTCAATATTAACAAGAGTATTTAAAATTTCTTCCATATCTGGCTTTTGACATGGAATTTTTATATATTCTTCTCTACTTAATTGTTTGAATGCAGATGGGGAAACTGTAGTTATTACTTTATTTGTAGTTATTGTATTTGTCTCAATTAGTCCATTTTGTACTGTTTCTATTTCATAACTTAATGCAGCAGTATTAACAAACTTTAGTAAACATGGTGTACAAATTACAGTTGCTCTAAAATTTATATTTAAAATTTGTCCTGGTAATATATTTTCAAGATTAATTCCATTATTAGGGTTGGCATTTGTATCTAAAATACCATTTATGCTAAAACTCCCATCAACAAAAGAAAGACATTCTGGAACTAAATCTTTTAATATAGGGTTTTTAAGTTCAACTGCTCCAATATTATTAATAATAATACTATAAGTTATTTCTTCCGTAACAGCTATATTATATTTATCTGCAGATTTTAATAAATCTATCGCTGCTATATTTATATTAAATGGATTACTTTCATAGGTTATAGGTATCATTGTTCCACTTAATATTGAAGTTGCTTGAGCAATATTTACTAATTGTACTGAAGTAGTTTTTTCATCAACTAATACATCATATTTAACTTTTGTTGTTGCCAATGGAGGTATATCAGGAATAGGCACTCCTACATTAGGATCTTTCCCTAGTTGTAACTTATCTTCTAAAAAAAAACTGTCTTTGATAAAAGTAGTTCCTTTTGGTATTATATCTGTAAATGTTATATTTGTTTCGCTAAAAGTGTCATCTGTATTATTTATCGTAACTTGATAGGTTACTATATCCCCTGGCAAAACATTAACTTTATCTGCAGTTTTGGTTAATACTACTGCCATATATACACTTCCTTTCTTTAAAATATAACTTGATTTTTTAACTCATAAATATCTATCTTTATTTTCTAAATACAGCATCAACAAAGATTGTTACATTTTTAAATATATTTCTACAATCTATCATTTCAGCATATATATCTTCTATATATACATTAACACTCATTTTATTTCTTCTAACAAGTTCACATACATCTGTTCCATCTATTTCACAAGGTACAACTATAAATACACTCTTATATTGTGATTCATACTCTGCTACATGAACTGATTGTGTTGGCTCATCTGCCACATATTTAACTTTTTCATGAAGTTTAAGCTCTATTATAAGCTTACATCCTGAAAGCTTTTGCCCTTCATCGGATATTCCTTTTTCTGTTTCTACTACTCTAGTTGAAATTACCTCTGCTTCTACCATAACTCCTAACAATTGCTCTATATCTGGTTTTTGCATTGGTATTACCAAATTTTCCTGTACTGTTAATTCCTTAAAATATTTAGGGCTCGTTGGTAAAGTATCAGCAATACCTATATATTCAACTAAATTTCTCATTATTTTTGCCATATATATCACCCTTTCTTATTCTTAACAAAATTCAACTGCTAATAATAAAGTTATATTTTTAAATATACACCTTTTATCTAATTGTTCTACATATATATCTTCTAAAAATGGTGTTACAGTTACCGGTGTACCCATAACAAAATCCTCTGGCAATACCACAAAAGTACTAAAAGGCACACTAAAATGTGCAGCATGAGATGGTTGTTCTGGAAGATCAGCTACATATTGAACCTTTTGATTTACCTTTCCCTCTATTACAAGCTTCCAACCAGTCAAAACTTGACCTTCAAGAGAGGTTCCTACTGGAGTTCTTATTGCCCTTGTGCTTTTAATTTCTACATCTGCAATTACTTTTAAAATTTGTTCTATATCTGGTTTTGTAATTGGTAAACATGCAGTTTCTTCTATATTAAATTGTTTAAATGCTGACACATTTTCTGGTATACAATTTGAATTTATTCCTTCTATCTCAATGAAATTTCTCATTACACTGGCCATAAAATTATACCCCCTATAAAATTCAAATATTTTACTATAATACATATGACTCTAATTTATAATATTCATATTATTTATGAATGTTTACATAAAAATTTATTTTTATATAATTCTTTTCTTTATACCATTTTTATTAATGTGAATATTAAACTAATTAGATTTCTTATAAAAGCCTCAACTAGATCTAAAAAACTAGTTGAAGCTTTTTTAATTATTCCTTTAACAGTACAGTTTATCTATTTTACAATTAAAATTTTGCAAGTATCATAAATGTTATATTCTTAAATACAGTTCTCTTATTTACAAGTTTACTGTAAATATCCTCTACTACAGCTTCTATCTCTATATTAGTACCCTCTACATAACTTTCTGGTAATATTATAAATGTGCTAAACGGTACTCTAAAGTGTGCTGCGTGTACTGACTGCTTCTCATCACAAGCTATATATTCAACCTTTTGGTTTAGTACTCCTTCAACTATCAATTTAAAGCCTGTTAAATTTTGTCCTTCTAAAGATGTTATTATAGGAGTTTTTATCACCTTTGTATTTGTTATTTCAATATCCACTACTGTATTTAAAATTTCTTCTGCATCTGGTTTTTGAACTGGTATTTTAACATATTCTTCTCTGCTTAATTGTTTAAAGCTTGTTGGTCCTATATCTATTATTGAACTATTACTTTCTACAGTTTCTTCTATAATATTATCTCCAAGTACATAATTAAAACTTACAAAAGCTTTGTTTAATATTCTTGGTGGACATGGTACAAAATCAACTTTAACCTTAAAGCCTACTTTTACTGTTTCACCTGGATCAAGAGTTCCTAAATTAATGCCTGTACTTGGATTTTCACCAGCTAGATTACCATTTATTGTTACACTATCTGGCACAAAACTTGTTCCATCTGGTATTGGATCAGTAAATACCACATCATTTACAGGTATTGTTGAAGAATTCGTTATTATAACAGTATAAGTTATTGTATCTCCTTTTATTACAAAAGTCTTATCTGCTGATTTTAATACATCAACTTGAACTATTTCAACCTGTGTTACCACTTCATTACTTGTATCTGATTTTTCAATCGGTGGTCTAGTAGGATCAACTATAAAATTGTAATCAACTACTGCCACATTCACAACCTGTGGTGGTGTTGGACGTAATTCAATTTTAACAGTAAAGCTTACTAATACAGTTTCCCCTGGATTTATTGTTCCAATATTAAATCCAGCCTCTGGATTTGCGCCTACATCTGGCATTCCATTAATAGTTACACTTCCTGATACAAAACTAGTTCCTTGTGGTATTTGATCTTTGAACACTACATTATTAGCAGGTACATTCCCAGTATTTTTAATAGTTACTATATAGGTTAAAGTATCTCCTACTAAAGCTGCAGACTTATCTACGGATTTTACTACTTCTAATTTAGCTACTTTAACTTCCACATCAACTGTTGATTTATTATTTGTTGGATCTGGATCTTCAGTATCTGAACTTATACTTGCTGTATTTCTAACTGTTCCAATAGCAGTTTCACTTATAGTTCCACGTATTAAAATAGTAGCTGTTGTTCCTGCTGCTATTGTTCCTATATTATAAGGACTTACCCATGGACTCCAGGTTACTCCTCCATCTATTGAAAACTCTGGATTTAAAATTTGTGGTGGAACTACATCTGTTAATATTACATTTTGTGCATCTGATGGTCCTGCATTTGTTACATCTATTGTATAAGTTACAACATCTCCTGTAGTAAAATTATTAGCATTAGCTGTTTTAACTACTGATACATCTGCTAAAGTATCTATTGGTGTTACTATTGTTGTTTCATTGTTTGTTGGATCTGGATCTGGTGTTGTGCTATCTACTCTTGCTGTATTTGTTATTGTTCCCATGCATGATGGATCTACTGTTCCCCTTATTAATACTGTTACACATTGTCCTGCTGGTATTGTGCCTAGATTTACTGACCCTGTCCATACTAGCCAGGTTACTCCTCCATCTAGTGAATACTCTGGATTTAACAAACATGCTGGCACTGCATCTGTTAATATTACACTTTGTGCATCTGATGGTCCTGCGTTACATGCTGTAATTGTATAGGTTGCCTCTTCTCCTGCTACTACTGGATCTGGATTTACTGTTTTAGTTATAGATAAATCTGCTGAAGTATCTATTGGGGTTACTATTGTTGTTTCATTATTTGTTGGATCTGGATCTGGTGTTGTGCTATCTACTCTTGCTGTATTTGTTATTGTTCCCATGCATGATGGATCTACTGTTCCTCTTATTAATACTGTTACACATTGCCCTGCTGGTATTGTGCCTAGATTTACTGATCCTGTCCATGCTGCCCAGGTTACTCCTCCATCTAGTGAATACTCTGGATTTAACAAACATGCTGGTATTACATCTGTTAACGTTACACTTTGTGCATCTGATGGGCCTGCGTTACATGCTGTAATTGTATAAATTGCCTCTTCTCCTGCCACTACTGGATCTGGATTTACTGTTTTAGTTATAGATAAATCTGCCGAAGTATCTATTGGGGTTACTATTGTTGTTTCATTGTTTGTTGGATCTGGATCTGGTGTTGTACTATCTACTCTTGCTGTATTTGTTATCGCTCCAGTACATGATGGATCTACGGTTCCTCTTATTAATACTGTTACACATTGTCCTGCTGGTATTGTGCCTAGATTTACTGACCCTGTCCATGCGGCCCAGGTTATTCCTCCATCTAGTGAATACTCTGGATTTAACAAACATGCTGGCACTACATCTGTTAATATTACATTTTGTGCATCGGATGGTCCTGCGTTACATGCTGTAATTGTATAGGTTGCCTCTTCTCCTGCCACTACTGGATCTGGATCTACTGTTTTAGTTATAGATAAATCTGCTAAAGTATCTATTGGTGTTACTATTGTTGTTTCATTGTTTGTTGGATCTGGATCTGGTGTTGTACTATCTACTCTTGCTGTATTGGTTATTGTTCCGGTACATGATGGGTCTACAGTTCCTCTTATTAATACTGTTACACATTGTCCTGCTGGTATTGTGCCTAGATTTACTGACCCTGTCCATGCTGCCCAGATTATTCCTCCATCTAGTGAATACTCTGGATTTAATATACATGCTGGTATTGCATCTGTTAATATTACATCCAATGCATCTGATGGTCCTGCGTTACATGCTGTAATTGTATAGGTTGCTAGCTGTCCTGCTACTACTGGATCTGGATCTACTGTTTTAGTTATAGATAGGTCTGCTGAAGTATCTATTTGTGTTACTATTGTTGTTTCATTATTTGTTGGATCTGGATCCGGTGTTGTGCTATCTACTCTTGCTGTATTTGTTATTGTTCCTGTGCAAGATGGATCTACTGTTCCTCTTATTAATATAGTAACTGTAGCTCCCGCCGCCATTGTTCCTATAACATAAGGACTCACCCATGGATTCCAAGTTAATCCTCCATCTAGTGAAAATTCTGGGTTTAGTATACATGCTGGTATTACATCTGTTAATGTTACATTTAATGCATCGGATGGTCCTGCATTGTTTACTGTAATTGTATAGGTGGCTTGTTCTCCTGCTACTACTGGGTCTGGATTTACTGTTTTAGTTATAGATAGGTCTGCTGAAGTATCTATTTGTGTTACTATTGTTGAAGTATTATTAGTTGGATCCGGGTCTAGCACATCTGAACTTACTGTTGCTGTATTAGTTATTGTTCCTGTACATGATGGATCTACTGTTCCTCTTATTAATACAGTAACTGTACCTCCCGCTACTATTGTGCCTATATTATAAGGACTTACCCATGGATTCCAAGTTAATCCTCCATCTATTGAGAATTCTGGATTTAAAATACATGCTGGTATTACATCTGTTAATATTACATTTGTTGCATCGGATGGTCCTGCATTAGATACTGTAATTGTATATATGGCTTGATTTCCTGCTACTACTGGGTCTGGATTTACTGTTTTAACTACAGATATATCTGCCACTGGATCTATTTGTAAATAATAATCTTCAACTTCCCCATCTGATGCTGGGCCTATACTTCTTGTATCTTCATCTGTTGGTGAAGGATTTTGATTTATTAACTCATCTGTTGTAAGTCTAACTCTTACAAAAGTATGATCTGGAGTTAAAGTAACACCTACAGGTACTGTAAAGTTTAATACTATTTGTTGCACTCCTGGAGCTGATGGTACTACTACAACTGGTGCTGCTTCATTTCCCTGGAATACACCGTCTTTATTAAAATCTATCCATCCATATACATTGGCTGGCAATCCTGTATTATTTACCACATCTACTGTTAAGGAGTAAGTGGTGTCTGTTACTAATAAAGGTGTAAGTGGTAAAGTAACACCATCATCTTGTATACCCTGTGGTATATCATCTCCTGTAGCATCTGTAGTTAAATTTGCATAAGCATCTGGTTCACCTGTTACTTGAGTTCCTAAAGTTAATTGATTTATTATTTGATGTCTAGGTCCATTATTAGCAAGTAATGTGTTATAATCATCTGGTCCAGTTCCTGGTGTTGGATCCGGTGCATCACCAAAATCTATTTCAAGTAATGCATTAGCACATGCAGCCCCATCATTTCCAGTTGTTTGTACAGCTTCAGAAAATTCTTCACCTGTTGCATTGTTTCCTGAAATTGTTATACGATAAACTAATCCTGTACCGTTGCTTATAGCATATAAAGTTCCCGATGCATCTATAAAAGTAGCACCATAGAAAGCTCCAGCTGGTACCCCTACTGTTGTTAAATTGGTAACATTACCAGTAGACGGATCTACTCTTACTACAATTCCAGTATTGGTTACACCATATAATTGTCCATCAATTGGGTTCCATGACCAATCTGCTATTGGAGTAGAAGCTATTGGTACAGTATTTATAACCTGACCAAAAGTAGGAGAGTTTTGATTTACATCAATCTCATAAAAAGTTGTTGAACCATTTGCATATGCATACATACGCCCTTGATTATCTATATCCCCTGTTGTATAAACAACGCCTGCTGGTAATCCTGTAATAGGTCCAAAATTTGTTATGCTTCCATCCTGTGCAACTCTTATTAAATTATTAGAACCATCTTCTATACCATATATCATATTATCTAAAACATTATATCCTATAGAATTCATAGCAATTCCCATATCTGGATTTATAACAGTCAAATTACCTGTTACTAAATTTATTTCTAAAAATTGACTATTTGCACCTGGAGCAGGTATAGCAACTTGATATCCAATAGCTATACAAGTAAAAGTTTGTGGATTGTCATGACCATAATCTCTTCCATTAATAATGACATTATTATCTATCTGGGTTTGAGTTACATTTATTGTTTCTGTTCTAAAGGTACTAGAATTTGTAAAGCCTGCTGGTTGTCCAAAAGTTGTTGGTGGACAAGTAGCTCCCGGATCTACAGCAGTTTCATAAACAGTATAATTACCTGCTACAATAAGATTTGAAAAAGTATATATTCCAGATGCATTTGTTTGTACTGTTGTACATACTCCATTAGGATCACGTATAACCACATAGGCATTAGGTATCCCTGGTTCACCTGGATCTAATACCCCATTATGATTTAAATCATCAAAGACTATTCCTGTAATTGTTGCAGCCATAAAATTTCCTCCATTCTAATATTTTTCATCATTTAAATGAAATTTTTATAACTAATTTAAAATCTTTTCATTTCCAATTTATTAGTAAAATATATGATTTTAGTATTTATTTTCTTTATACATATACCTCAAATATAAATTTTTGTATCAAAATTTTGGTGTTTTATTTACTTATTAGTTATTAATTTTAAATTTAACTAAATAAATTCCTTACCTACTATATATAATATTTATAATGCTTATTTATGTGCCTAGTTAAGTTGTATAAGTTTGATTTTTAAACATAAACAAAAGACATACAATTAAATAAAAATTTTATTGTATGTCTTTATAAGTTCAATTTATTTTATAATTAAAATTTTGCAAGTATCATAAATGTTATATTCTTAAATACAGTTCTCTTATTTACAAGTTTACTGTAAATATCCTCTACTACAGCTTCTATCTCTATATTAGTACCCTCTACATAACTTTCTGGTAATATTATAAATGTGCTAAACGGTACTCTAAAGTGTGCTGCGTGTACTGACTGCTTCTCATCACAAGCTATATATTCAACCTTTTGATTTAGTACTCCTTCAACTATCAATTTAAAGCCTGTTAAATTTTGTCCTTCTAAAGATGTTATTATAGGAGTTTTTATCACCCTTGTATTTGTTATTTCAATATCCACTACTGTATTTAAAATTTCTTCTGCATCTGGTTTTTGACATGGAATCTTAACATATTCTTCTCTGCTTAATTGTTTAAAGCTTGTTGGTCCTACATCTATTATTGAACTATTACTTTCTACAGTTTCTTCTATAATATTATCTCCAAGTGCATATTTAAAGCTTACAAAAGCTTTGTTTATTATTCTTGGTGGACATGGTACAAATTCAACCTTAACCTTAAAACTTACTTTTACTGATTCACCTGGATCAAGAGTTCCTAAATTAATGCCTGTACTTGGATCTCCTGATACTGGGTTATCATTTACTGTTACACTAGCTGGCACAAAACTTGTTCCATCTGGTATTGAATCAGTAAATACCACATCATTTACAGGTATTGTTGAAGAATTTGTTATTATAACAGTATAGGTTATTATATCTCCTATTACTGCAAAGGTCTTATCTGCTGATTTTAATACATCAACTTGAACTATCTCCACCTGTGTTATCACTTCATTACTTGTATCTGATTTTTCAATCGGTGGTCTAGTAGGGTCAACTATAAAGTTATAATCAGCCACTGCCACATTCACAACCTGTGGTGGTGTTGGACGATATTCAACTTTAACAGCAAAACTTACTAATACAGTTTCACCTGAATTTATTGTTCCAATATCAAATCCAACCTCCGGATTTGCACCTACATCTGGCATTCCATTAATAGTTACACTTCCTGGTACAAAACTAGTTCCTACAGGTATTTGATCTTTGAATACTACATCATTAGCAGGTGTATTCCCAGTATTTTTAATAGTTACTGTATAGGTTAAATTATCTCCTACTTTTACTGCAGTTTTATCTGCGGATTTTACTACTTCTAATTTAGCTACTTTAACTTCCACATCAACTGTTGATTCATTATTTGCTGGATCTGGATCTTCAGTATCCGAACTTACACTTGCTGTATTTCTAACTGTTCCAATAGCAGTTTCACTTACAGTTCCACGTATTAAAATAGTAACTGTTGTTCCTGCAGCTATTGTTCCTATATTATAAGGACTTACCCATGGACTCCAGGTTACTCCTCCATCTATTGAAAACTCTGGATTTAAAATTTGTGGTGGAACTACATCTGTTAATATTACATTTTGCGCATCTGATGGTCCTGCATTTGTCACAGCTATTGTATAAGTTACAACATCTCCTGTAGTAAAATTATCCGCATTAGCTGTTTTAACTACAGATACATCTGCTAAAGTATCTATTGGGGTTACTATTGTTGTTTCATTGTTTGTTGGATCTGGATCTGGTGTTGTGCTATCTACTCTTGCTGTATTTGTTATTGTTCCCATGCATGATGGATCTACTGTTCCCCTTATTAATACTATTACACATTGTCCTGCTGGTATTGTTCCTAAATTTACTGATCCTGTCCATGCAGCCCAGGTTACTCCTCCATCTAGTGAATACTCTGGATTTAACAAACATACTGGCACTGCATCTGTTAATATTACATTTAATGCATCTGATGGTCCTGCGTTACATGCTGTAATTGTATAAGTTGCCTCTTCTCCTGCCACTACTGGATCTGGGTTAGCTATTTTAGATATAAATAGGTCTGCTAAAGTATCTATTGGGGTTACTATTGTTGTTTCATTATTTGTTGGATCTGGATCTGGTGTTGTACTATCTACTCTTGCTGTATTGCTTATTGTTCCGATACATGATGGTTCTACTGTTCCCCTTATTAATATAGTAACTGTAGCTCCTGCTACTATTGTTCCTATATTATAAGGACTTACCCATGGATTCCAAGTTATTCCTCCATCTATTGAGAATTCTGGATTTAATATACATGCTGGTATTACATCTGTTAATGTTACATCTAATGCATCTGATGGCCCTGCATTGGTTACTGTAATTGTATAGGTTGCCTCTTCTCCTGCCACTACTGGATTTGGATTTACTGTTTTAGTTATAGATAAATCTGCTGAAGTATCTATTGGGGTTACTATTGTTGTTTCATTATTTGTTGGATCTGGATCTGGTGTTGTGCTATCTACTCTTGCTGTATTTGTTATTGTTCCTGTGCATGATGTATCTACTATTCCTCTTATTAATACTGTTACACATTGTCCTGCTGGTATTGTGCCTAGATTTACTGACCCTGTCCAGGCTGCCCAGGTTACTCCTCCATCTAGTGAATACTCTGGATTTAACAAACATGCTGGCACTACATCTGTTAATATTACATTTTGTGCATCTGATGGTCCTGCGTTACATGCTGTAATTGTATAGATTGCCTCTTCTCCTGCCACTACTGGATCTGGATTTACTGTTTTAGTTATAGATAAATCTGCTGAAGTATCTATTGGTGTTACTATTGTTGTTTCATTGTTTGTTGGATCTGGATCTGGTGTTGTACTATCTACTCTTGCTGTATTTGTTATTGTTCCGATACATGCTGGATCTACTGTTCCTCTTATTAATATAGTAACTGTAGCTCCCGCTGCTATTGTGCCTATAACATAAGGATTTACCCATGGATTAAAGGTTACTCCTCCATCTATTGAAAATTCTGGGTTTAATATACATGCTGGGATTGCATCTGTTAATGTTACATTTTGTGCATCGGATGGTCCCGCATTAGATACTGTAATTGTATAGGTTGCTTGTTCTCCTGCTACTACTGGATATGGATTTACTGTTTTAGTTATAGATAAATCTGCTGAAGTATCTATTGGGGTTACTATTGTTGTTTCATTGTTTGTTGGATCTGGATCTGGTGTTGTACTATCTACTCTTGCTGTATTTGTTATTGTTCCGGTACATGATGGGTCTACTGTTCCTCTTATTAATATAGTAACTGTAGCTCCCGCCGCTATTATACCTATAACATAAGGACTCACCCATGGATTAAAGGTTACTCCTCCATCTAGTGAAAATTCTGGGTTTAATATACATGCTGGTATTACATCTGTTAATATTACATTTAATGCATCAGATGGTCCTGCATTGTTTACTGTAATTGTATAGGTGGCCTCTTCTCCTGCTACCACTGGATCTGGATTTACTGTTTTAGTTATAGATAAATCTGCTGATGTTTCTACCTGTGTCACTACTGTTGAAGTATTGTTTGTTGGATCTGGATCTGGTGTTGTACTACTTACTGTTGCTGTATTACTTAAACTGCCTCCAGTATAAGATGGGTCTACTATTCCTCTTATTAATATAGTTACACTTGATCCTGATACTAAGCTTCCTATATTATAAGGGCTTACCCATGGATTAAAGGTTAATCCTCCATCTATTGAGAATTCAGCATTTAGCATTTCTGGTGGTACTATATCTTGCAGGCTTACATTTTCTGCATCTGATGGTCCTGCATTGGTTACTGTAATTGTATAGGTTAGCAACTCTCCTGCTGCTACTGGGTCTGGGCTTGATGTCTTTACTACTGATACATCCGCTTCTGGAATTATTTCTAAATAATAGTCCTCAACTTCTCCATCTGACGCTGGTCCTATACTTCTTGTATCTTCATCTGTTGGTGAAGGATTTTGATTTACTAACTCATCTGTTGTAAGTCTAACTCTTACAAAGGTATGATCTGGTGTTAAAATAACCCCTGCAGGTACTGTAAAGTTTAATACTACTTGTTGCACTCCTGGGGCTGATGGTACTACTACAACTGGTGCAGCCTCATTTACCTGGAATACACCATCCTTATTAAAATCTATCCATCCATATACATTTGCTGGTAACCCTGTGTTATTTACTACATCTACTGTTAAGGAGTAAGTGGTGTCTGTTGCTAATAAGGGCGTAAGTGGTAAAGTAACACCATCATCTTGTATTCCCTGTGGTATATCATCTCCTGTAGCATCTGTAGTTAAATTTGCATAAGCATCTGGTTCACCTGTTACTTGAGTTCCTAAAGTTAATTGATTTAATATTAAATGTCTAGGTCCATTATTAGCAAATAATGTGTTGTAGTCGTCTGGTCCAGTTCCTGCTGTTGGATCTGGAGCATCACCATAATCTACTTCAATTCTAGCATTGCCACATAATGCCCCATCATTTAGCTCTGCTGGTATACTTTGGGAAAAATTCACACCTGTAGCGTTATTACCTGAAATTGTTATACGATAAACAACTCCGGTATTATTATTTATTGCATACAAAACACCATCAGCATCCATGAAGGTGGCTCCATAAGCGCTTCCAGTAGGAATACCATTTGTTGTTAATACTGTGACAGCTCCTGTTGCTGGATTAACCCTTACTACATTACCAGTAGAGCCGTCTACACCATAAAGCATACCGTCACTTACACTATAGGCCCAATCAGCTACATTAACGCTTGATGATAATGGTACTGTATTTATTACTTGACCAAAGGTTGGTGAGTCTTGATTCACATCAACTACATATATTGTTGTCTGATTTTGTCTAAATAAATACATATTCCCTTGATCATCTATATCAGCTACATTATACCTTCCTGGTGATGGTGATGGTAATCCTGTAATAGGTCCGAAATTAGTTGTAGTTCCATCTTGCGCCACCCTTACAAGATTTGTACTATTATCTTCTATACCATATATCATATCATCTAAAATATTATATCCAATTGCATTAATGTTAACTCCAATATCAGGATTAACTACAGTTGCAGTACCTGTTACTAAGTTAATCTCTATAAATTCACTATTGGTAGCTCCTGCTTCTACCGCAACTTGATATGCAATAGGTCCACAAAAAAAAGTGTCTGGATTATCATGACCAAAATTTGCAGCATTTATTGTTACATTATTGATTATTTGTGTTGATGTTACATTAACTGTATCTGTTCTAAAAGTACTTGAATTAGTGTATCCTGCCGGTTGTCCAAAAGTTGTTGGTGGACAAGTACCTCCTGGATCTACTGCTGTTTCATAAATAGTATAACTACCAGCTAAATTAATAGGTGTAAAGGTATATACTCCAGATGCATTTGTTTGTACTGTAGTACATACTCCATTAGGATCTCTTAAAACAACATAGGCATTAGGTATCCCGGGTTCACCTGGATCTAATACACCATTATGATTTAAGTCGTCAAAGACTGTTCCTGTAATTGTTGCAGCCATAAAATTTCCTCCATTCTAATATTTTTTCATCATCTAAATAAATCTTTATAACTTTACAATTTTTATTAAAATAAATATACTTAATTGACCTAAATAAACTACTAGCCTACTATATATAATATTTATAATGTTTATTTGTGTTCATAGTAAATTTATACATAAGGTTCACTCATAAACAAAAAACATACAACAAGCAAAAACTTATTGTATGTCATAATAAATTTTAATATTACCTATTTTTTAAATTTTAATTAATACTGTATAATACTTAGGAAAATACTTTTCCTGTATCAACACATCAAAATTATAAGATCCATCTTCTTCAGTCATTGAACTTTCTATTTCTTTTAATCTTACAGTCCCTTTTTTATCCATATATTCTTGAAATAATTTTATGGGTTTGTTTTTCATACATTTATCTTGTTTTCCATTACCTTTAATTTGTAGCAATTGTACAGCTTTAACAGTAAAATCTAATCTTAGTTCATCATTATCCTTAAATTTCCACAACTTAATCTTAGGCGAAAAATCACCTAAGATCAAATCACGTTTCTCTACATTATTTGTAACAATTATTCTATCATATATTTTATATTTCATACTATTTTTCATATTTCCCCCCCAATTAACAAGGGATTACTTTGCACACTCTAAATTATCTAAGCATGGATTACATTCAGTTGCTGTAATATATCCTTCTTTTCCTAAAGCTTGCTTACTTACAAAAATCCTATATACATTTGCGTTACAACTGTGTGGAACACAAATATCAAATTGATAAAAACCTAAGCAGTCGCTTACTCCATGAGCAACTCCTACATATTCTACTTTTCCACATTGATCCTTAACCACTCGTACTAATTTCAATAAAGCATTTTTTACAGGCTTTCCATCACAATCTTTGACCTGTCCCCATACTCTTAATGTCTTTACTTTTTTTACATTTATATCAGCTCTTATTTCGCTGAACTCTATATCTTTTGTTACTTCTATTTCTTTTGTTACGTTACCAAGTACAAATTCCCCTTGTTTATTTATATTATCAGTTTCACATTGCCCACATTCATAATATTGCTCATTATTTTTTCCCATAATGTATCCTCCTCGTTAACAGTATTTAGATTTTTAATATTAGGTATTTTTATCAATACCTAATATATTATATTCCTTAATTTAATAAATGTTCTTTAAATAGATTAATTAAATATACTTTACAAGTAAAACATTTGTAGAGCTTCATTAACACAAATATAAGACAATCCTAAGTATCTTTTTATATACTATTAAAAGGTTTTATTTGAAATATGTAGAATATTAATATTTATTGCTTTTATTATATGAATTTTGTGAGGTGTTAAGTTAATATGAACGATTATAAGCAGTTCTATACACTTTTTCAGAACTTATCCACACCTATGATTATTCTTAATGAAAATTTCGATATTGAATATTTAAATATTTCTGGTGAAAATATTATAGAACAACTGATTTCTAATAGTAATAATTACTCAAATAATATATACATTCCTAAATTTATAAAAGATAAAATGGAAAAATTTTTCAAAAGTGATTTAACAAAAATGGATTTTCACAAAAAAGTTCTAATATCATCTCAAACTATTTACCTACATATTCAAGCTTCAAAAATAATTTATAATAATATAAGCTCAGCTTTACTTTCTATAAATGACATTACTAGTATAAAATTTAAGGAAAATTGTATTTCCACACTAGCTGCTGGTATTGCTCATGATTTTAATAATATACTTACTATAATTCTAGGAAATGCATATATAATTAAAAATAATCTTAATGATCCTCCTAAAATCAACAGCACTATTACTAATATAGAAAAAACAGCTATTCACGCAAAATCCTTAACAAAACAAATGCTTAATTTTTCAAAAAATAAATCACCTTTAAAAGATAAAATTTACATTAATAATTTAATAGAAGATACAGTATCTTTAACTTTAAGTGGCTCTAATGTACTATGTGAATTTAATATTCCTAAAAATTTATGGCCTGTAGAAGTTGATGAAGGTCAATTTAGTCAGGTAATAAGTAACTTAATAATAAATGCTTATCAAGCTATGCCAAAAGGCGGATTAATCAAAATACGTTGTAGAAATACACAGTTATTAAAAAATGAAATTAACTCATTAAAACCTGGTAAATATATCACTATTACCATAAAAGATACTGGAATTGGTATATGTGAAAAAAATTTAAAGAAAATATTTGATCCTTACTTTACTACAAAAAAAATGGGCACTGGCCTTGGATTAACCTCATCATTTTTAATAATAAAAAAACATGATGGGCATATATATGTAAAATCAAAACCTGGTAAAGGAACTTCTTTCACTATATATTTACCAGCTTGTGAAAGTACTCCATCCAAGTTACAAAAAAACAATTCTCATTTAATAAGAAGAGAAAATAAACTATTAGTAATGGATGATGATCCTAAGATAAGGGAAATTTTATATTCAATGCTAGAATCCTTAGGGTATACAGTGATACTAGCTAAAAATGGAATCGAATGCATAGATATATATAAAAAAGCTTTATTATCTTTATGTCCATTTGATGCAGTAATCTTAGACTTAACTGTACCAGGTGGTATGGGCGGTGAAGAGACAATTAACCTCTTATTAAATATAGATCCCAATGTATGTGCTATAATTTCCAGCGGATATTCTTCTGGAAGTATAATTGATAATTATGAATCTTACGGATTTAAAGGAGCTATAAATAAACCCTATACCATTGAGGACTTAAGTTCTACCTTAAATAATGTTCTAAATAATAAAGAATTAACAGCAAATAAAAAACAGTTACTATAAGCAACTGTTTTTTATTTGCTGTTAATATTAAATGATTCACAATATGGTGCGATTGGACACACTTCACATTGAGGTTTTCTTGCTTTACAAATATTTCTTCCATGCCATATTATATAGTGATGTGTATCACTCCATATTTCTCTTGGTATATTATTCATAAGTTGTTTTTCTACCTCTTCTACATTCTTACCATGAGCAAGCCCGATTCTATTAGATACTCTAAATACATGAGTATCCACTGCAATAGCTGGAATACCAAAAGCATTAGAAAGCACTACATTAGCCGTCTTTCTTCCTACCCCTGGAAGACTTATCAAGTCTTCCATTGTATTAGGAACTTTTCCACCATGTTTTGTTAAAATGACCTTTGAAGTCGCTAAAATATTTTTGCTTTTATTTTTATAAAGTCCACAACTTCTTATCTTTTCTCCTAACTCATCCTCACTTAAAGTTACTATTTTTTCCGGAGTATTATACTCTTTATATAATTCTTTTGTAATTAAATTTACTCTTTCATCTGTACATTGAGCAGATAACATAGTAGATATAAGAAGTTCATAAGCAGATTTAAATTCAAGCCCACATTTTGCTCCACTATAAGTTTTACTCAATATATCAATAACATTTTTTATATCATCTTCACTCATATTTATCCCCTATACATAAACATATTTTAATTCATCCCATGTACATTACATATAACATACTAAATGAGGTGAGTTAAACTTCACTATAAACCTGCATGAGAAATTTTACCCTCTAAAGGAAATAATAATCAAAAGCCAAGATTACAATTGACTTTATAGATATACTCCTCTATACTCTTCTGGTAAAAGATCTGCTATTTTTTTCATTAAAAACTCAAGTGCTCTAATTTCATATTCTTTTCCTGTTTCTTCTTCTTTTTTCTTTGGTAAAAGAAATTGCTGTCCTATATTCACATTAATATCAGAGTAATGGAACTTTTCTTTCTCCATCTGTCCTTCCTCATTTATTGGAAGAAGTTTTTCTGTTCCAGTCATACCTATAGGTACTATAGGAACTTTACACATCTTAGCTATTAAAATTATGCCCCTTTTGGCTTCAATTAATTTACCAGTTCTACTTCTAGTTCCTTCTGGGAAAACAACTACACTTCCACCATTTTTTATTATAGATATAATTTTCTTTATACCTTCTTTATCTGCGGTATTTGGATGAATAGGAGTTGTTTTCACAATGCTTATTCCCATACTAGTAAGAGAGTTACTATTTAATTTTATACCAGCAACAAAAGTTACATCATCATCTTCAATTACTCTCTTAAGTATAAGTGCATCTGAGTTACTTAAATGATTACACACATATAACACTGGTTTCTTAATATCTTTTAAATTTTCTTTATTTTTAACATTTATTTTAGCATACTTATCAACATATCCATTAATGACTTTATAAGATATAGACTTAACAAATTTTTTTGGTAAAAGCCCTATAATTTTAGTAACAAAGGGTGATATCATACTTAATTCCACCTTTCACATAATTCTCCTTAGTATACTATATCACAACTTATAATTTTGAAAAAGTGAATTATTGTATTATTTTTAGTAAGTGGAACTAATTTCTAAAATAATAAAATTTTATCATATCTAAACTTAACTGCTTACACTGTTGTAGTTTAATGTTTTTTCATATTTCTCCATATTTACTAAATTAGATTTTTTTTTAACTACCTTCCCTGGTATACCTACTACTGTTGAGTTTTCTGGAACATCTTTAAGAACTACAGAATTAGCACCTACTTTTGAATTATCTCCTATTAGAATAGGTCCTAATATTTTAGCACCTGAACCTATTATTACATTGTTTCCTACAGTTGGATGTCTCTTGCCTGTATCTTTACCAGTGCCACCTAAAGTTACTCCATGATACAAAGTAACATTGTCACCAACCTCTGCTGTTTCACCTATAACAACACCCATTCCATGATCTATAAAAAAACCTTTGCCAATTTGTGCACCAGGATGTATTTCTATTCCAGTAAGGAATCTAGCAAATTGCGAGAGAAGTCTAGCTAAGAAAAATAAATTCTTTTTGTATAAAGCATGCGTTATCCTATAAAATATCATTGCATGAACTACAGGATATAAAAATAGTACTTCAAGCCCATTTCTTGCTGCCGGATCATTTTTAACTATATTATCAATATCATATTTTATTGTTTTAAAAAATTTTATCATTGTTTATCCCTCCATCTTGAAACTTTCACTAAAGAACAGAATATCCTTTAATTAAAATAAAACTAAATTTACATATTATTTAATACAAATCTCTAGAGAATTTTTATCTTAAATCATGGTAATTATTATTTTTTCGTATAAGCAATAAAAAAAGCCCTGCCTCTATTTAATATAGAGGCAAAGCTATAACTCTGCGGTTCCACTCTAATTGGATATAAAAATCCCACTCGCCCTTCAAGCACTTTCTATTACATAATAAGTTAGTTAATCTTAAAATGTACTTAGACTTATACTCTATCACTATAACGGGTGAACCCGCTGCAGCCTACTATTATTCGGTGCAAAACTCCAAAGGGCACTTCATATAAACCTAATATAGAAATCTCACAGCCTATGATTTCCTCTCTGAATATCTAATTTATATTACTTTCCTTTTTCACAGTATTTCTGACTATTTCACTAAGAATTATTTCATATTTATATTATATGAATATCCTAATTAATTGTCAACATGTTTTTATATAATTTATCTGCAAAATCTGTGCTTTCCTATAATTTTAATAAGTGGCCTTGACCAAATCCATGAGCTAGTGGCTGTTGCAGGATTGAAATAGTATATAGCTCCACCTGATGGATCCCATCCATTTAATGCATCTTTGGCCGCTCTAATTGAATTTTCCTCTAAATTAGCATGTATTTGACCATCTACTATTGCAGTAAAAGCCCCCGGTTGATAAATTACTCCAGCAACACTAGATGGAAATTTAGAATTTCTTACTCTATTTAATACTACAGCCCCTACAGCAACCTGTCCCTCATAAGGCTCTCCCCTTGCCTCACCATTAATAAGCCTTGCAAGAAGAAGTACATCTTGACTATTACTTGCAGAACTAGAGGGTTTTGATGTTGGCGATACACTATTAGGATTTATTCCTAATGCCGCTAAAGTTCTATCTCCTGCTATTCCATCAACTGAAAGCCCATTCTTTCTTTGAAATCCCTTTACAGCTAAAAAAGTATTATATCCATAAATACCATCTACACCATTAAAGTAATAGCCCCAATTCTTTAATCTTCTCTGAATTTCTTTTACTACTTCTCCTTTAGATCCATACTGATAACTAACTGTATTTATAGAATTAAAATACGGATAAACGCATTCTGTCAAAACAATATATGTAACCATCACTGACATTATTAAAACGCCTATCCTTTTAAATTTTAGATTTTCCGTCATAATATAGCTACACCTCCTAAAAATAAGTTAAGTAATATACTTACAGTTATTTTGTGCAGCTTTGATAAAAATACACAAAAAAAATCAGTGGAAAATTAAGCCTTATTAATTCTCCACTTTAAACACTTTACTAAACAGCTCTTTTAAATTTTTTCTTAAATTTTTCTGAAAATAATTCTTCAATAATATCATTAATGATTACAATACCTTGAAATTTGTCTTCTTCATCAACAACAGGTATATTAATAAAATCATATTTAATAAACTTTGTTATAGCACTTTCTAAATTTTCATCATCATTTAATTTAATTACTTCTCTTTTCATTATATCTCTTAACTTTACATTACAATCTGAAAAAACAATCTCATTAAATGATATAACTCCTTCCAATCTCTCATTTTGATCAACTATATATATATAATGAGCTATTCTATCTTCCGGTTTTATTTCCTTTAAAAGTTCTAGCGTTTCGCCTGCAGTAATATTCAAATTAAAAGATAAATATTCTGTACTCATTATACTTCCCACAGCTTCATCTTCATATTTCATAAGATCTCTTACTTTTTCTTCATCTTCACTTTCCAAATTAATAAGAAATTTTTCTGCTGTTTCCTCATCTAACTCTTCCAAAACATCTGCAATTTCATCATTAGACATGTTGTTTAAAATATCCACAACCTTAGATTGACTAAGAGTTTCTAAAATATCTGCCTGAATTTCAGGATCTATTTCTTCTAACGTATCTGCTGCTAAATGCTCGTCTAAACTTTCGAATATCTTATTTCTATACTTTAAATCTACTTCCTCTAAAATATCTGCAATATCTGCCGGATGAAGTTCTGATATTTTTCTATAAGGAACGGAAATTTTCAAACCGTCATCTACCATCTCTAAGGACTCAACATCATCCCACATAATTACCTTATCATGTGGTGCCTTGTGTAGTAATTTAAAGATAAATTTAACAATTTTATCCATATTATAACGTCTGCTTAAAGCTAAAATGCCTGTTTCAACAGCTATAACTCTTATTTCTCCACATATATCAGCTATCCTCAAGTCATTAACTCTTACTACCTTTTTTCCATTAACATCTACAATCTGTTTATCAAGAAGATTTTTAGATAATAAATATGAGTATGCCCTTGGTATTATGTCCTTAACCATTCTCACCTTAATGTATATCCTGCCATCATCATCATAAAATTCTATATTTCTAAATTCATAATGAGAAACTTCACTACCCTTTTTTATCTTATATCCTATAGCTTTAGGATATACATCTCCTGTAGTTACATAAATGTCACTCAACTTACCTATACAGTCATTGTACTCGTCGTAAACGCTCTTGTGTAGTATTTCACTTAAATAAAAACTATTAAGTTTCTTCATGGACATTCCTCCTTTTGTATATAGAGGAATCCCATGTAAAATTCATAATTTACAGTTTACAATTTACATTCTAAATCATAAATTAAATAATTACAGTTTTGAACTTCATTTCAAATGTACTTCATTTACTCAGAATAAACTATATAAATTTAATTTAGTTAAATCTGTAAACTCTAAACTGTAAACTCTGAACTTTGCTAGAAACCTTCCTCTATACACCATATTCAATTTTAGATTTTTGTTTGACCTCCGACTAAGGGGATCACCTTCCATTAATTCCACCTCTTTTCAAGACAAAAAAGCCTTTTAGATTTTTAGCTAAAACTATACTTGTTTTAGCTTCTTTAGTTTTTCTAAAAGACTGCTCAATATTTCGTCTCCTACTATAAATTATATTATACTTTGTTGAAAATGCAACAAAATAAATTTACATTGCAATATTTTCTTTTGTTTATAAAATTCCTTCCTTATGTTAATATTATTACTAGATTTGGAGGTATACTTTTTATGAAATTAAACAACAAATTTTTATCCATAAGTAAGCAAGATTTAAAAGAAAGAAATATAGAACAATTGGACTTTATTATAATAACAGGAGATGCATATGTTGATCATCCTTCTTTTGGAACTGCTATCATTGGTCGTACTCTTGAATATGAGGGTTTTACAGTAGGAGTTATATCACAACCTAATTGGAATGATGTTGAATCTTTTAGAGTCCTTGGAAAACCAAAATATGCATTTCTAATAAATTCAGGCAATATGGATTCAATGGTTAATCATTATACCGCTGCTAAGAAAAAAAGAAATACAGATTTATTTTCACCTGGTGGAGAAATTGGTCATAGGCCAGATAGAGCAGTAATATCTTATTGTAGTAAAGCTCGTCAGGCATATAAAGGCGTTCCTATAATTATAGGTGGTATTGAAGCCAGTCTTCGTCGTTTTGTACATTATGATTATTGGGATAATAAACTTAGACGCAGTATTTTAATAGATTCTAAAGCCGATTTATTAATTTATGGTATGGGTGAAAAAACCATTTCTCAAATAGCCAACCTACTAAAATACGGAATGAATATTAAAAATATAACTAATGTACGTGGAACAGTTTATGCAACAAACTCATTAGAAAATACAAATGATTATATAGAAGTTCCTTCTTTTGAAAAATGTATAGAAAGTAAGAAAGCTTTTGCTGAAAGTTTTAAATTAGAATACCTCGAACAAGATAGCATTAATGGAAAAAACATTGCACAAAAACATGGTAATAGATATATTATTCAAAATAAACCTCAAGTTCCATTAACTGAAGAAGAAATGGACGTTGTTTATAATTTTCCCTATACTAGAACATATCATCCTATATATGAATCAAAAGGAGGAATACCTGCCATTCGTGAAGTTAAATTTTCTATAACTAGCCATAGAGGATGTTTTGGTGGTTGCTCCTTTTGCGCATTAAACTTCCACCAAGGAAGAACTATTCAACATAGAAGTCAAAATTCTATAATTGAAGAAGCAAAACTTTTAACTACACTAAAAGATTTTAAGGGATATATACACGATGTTGGAGGTCCTACTGCAAATTTTAGACATACAGCTTGTGAAAAACAAAAAGAAAAAGGGGTATGTAAAAATAGACAGTGCCTTTTTCCTACTCCATGTAAAAACTTAAAAGTTAATCACAAAGAATACTTAGATTTATTACGAAAAGTAAGAAAGCTTCCTAACGTAAAAAAAGTTTTTATACGTTCAGGTATACGATTCGATTATTTAGTGGCAGATAAAAATAATACTTTTTTCCGCGAATTATGTGAACACCATATTAGTGGTCAATTAAAAGTTGCTCCAGAACATATAAATGATAAAGTTCTTAAATTAATGGGAAAGCCTAAAAATAATGTATATGAAAAATTTGAAAAAACGTATTTTGAAATAAATAAAAAACTAGATAAAAAACAATTTTTAGTGCCTTACTTAATATCCAGTCATCCTGGAAGCGATTTAAGTATTGCTATCGAGCTAGCTATATATATAAAAAATATGGGACATACTCCTGAACAAGTTCAAGACTTTTATCCAACCCCAGGAAGTCTTTCAACTGCAATGTATTACACTGGTATTAACCCACTCACTGGTGAAAATGTGTATATACCTAAAACCTTTGAAGAAAAATCTATGCAAAGAGCTCTTTTACAATTTAGTATTCCTGAAAATTATAATTTAGTAAAAAAAGCTTTAATAAAAGCTCACAGAGAGGACTTAATAGGTTTTGGTAGTACTTGTTTAATACCTCCTTACCCCCCTAAAAATAAAAAAGGTAAACTATATGCTAACAACATTAACACCAAAATTAATAAAAAAAATAATTCTGAATCTCATATTGAAACCAAATCCAAAATAAAGAAAAAAAGTACACCTAAACCTGATAATAAAAGTAGTTTCCATTCAAAATCACGTAGGACAAATAAAATGAATAAAACCAGGTAGTTAAACTCTACCTGGTTTTATTATTCACTTTATTTAATTTCTGTAATACATAATTTAAAGATACCATCCATAAAAAATCACTTATTATAGGCGTTACAAAAATACCTCTACCTATTAAAACAAATAGACACTCTATCAATAAAACACTAGAAGAAATGATAAACAATATTATTCCTATTTTATAAATGGTCTTGTTATAAAAATTTAAAGCTACTATTATTCCCAACACAAAAATTACCATATAAAAAACATATACATATTCTATATTTATAAAATTCATATAGTATCCACAAATAAAATCTGCATTTATATCAACAGAAAATATATAAATCAATAAAATATATAATACACATATTATTGCACTAATAAAAAAAGCATAAGAAAAATTGATTTTATCTCTTCTAATAACTATATACAGTATAATCAAAGCTGCTATAGGTATAGTCATAAAATTTAAAAAATAAACTGATTTTAATAAATATAAATACTTTATATTTTGTACTATAAGCATTAAAAATAAGGATACATACCTTAATAACATTGCCACTAAAACACAACCACACAAAACTTTTATTTTAAAAGGTGAGTATATCTTATTGATTCTTAAATTTCTAAATATTAAAACAGTAACAATAACTAATAAACAGAAATAAATATAAATTTTCAAAATTTATCTTCTCCACAAAAATTGATGTTATTAATAATTATTTTGTAGAAGACTTATTTATTCACATTTTTCAATTTATTATTCCTAAAACTTTTAATCCACCCTTTATACATTCTATTGTAAGAGGGAAATCAGGTCCTCTTTCCCCATCTATATCTGTTAGTATATCTTCATAGCACTCTATTTGAAGTTTATCCGTTTTGAAATAAATTAATCCTTTAAAATCTTCAAGGTGTTCACTTCTTAACATTTTTATAAATAAAGTTATTATATCTTTTATCATACCAGCTTTTATAATTATAACATCTAACAACCCATCCGATGCATCAGCTTTATATGCCAATTTAAAATTTCCTGCTGTCTGCCCATTAAATACTAAAATCAAATACATATCTCCCTCAAAAACCATATTTTCTGAGGTTACCTTTACATTCAATTTCCTAAAATTAGGTATCTGTTCAATTCCTTTTACATAATAAGCAAGTTTCCCTATAGTATTTTTAAGATTTTCATCTGTCTTTTGAGATACATCAGTAAATAATCCTGTACTGGCTACATTTATAAAATATTTATCATTTACCTTTCCTAAATCTAACTCACAAGGCTCACTTTCTAATATTTGCTCACAAGCCTTTTCTATATTAGACGGCATACCAATAAATTTTGCAAAATCATTAGCAGTTCCTACTGGGAGTATTGCAATAGGGATATTTATCCCTATTTTTTTCATTACATTTACTACATTATCTACCGTTCCATCTCCCCCTGCTATTAATACATATTTATAACTATCATCTATATCCTTAAAGGCATCTATGAGTTCAAAATCCTTACTTATCCTGAAAGGCACAACCCAATAACCATATTTTTGATGTACCCTAATTACTGTGTCAATATTGTCTAAAATCGTATTTTCTCCAGAATAAGGATTGTATATAAATTTAACTTTATCCATATTTGCCTCCTATTTACTCTACTTTTTTTAAATTTATTATTTAGGTTTAATTATATATTATTTATTTAACATATTATCCCCATAAATAAATATACTTTACAATAGAATAAAATTCAAACCAAATATACTATAAATAACTTAAAAGAACAGTAATACTCTAAAATATATTACTGTCCTTTATTATTAAACTATATTTAGTATTTTAGAATTGACTCTTTATTAATAATCTAATGAAATGAAGCATAACTTTTAAATTATGATAATTCTGGGCTACATGGCTCTGATATATTAGTTAAAGCCTTACCCGCTTCACTATCTGCATGTGGTTGCACTGCTATATCTCCTAAGGATACCATACCAACTAAATTTTTATTTTCAATTATAGGTAATCTTCTAATTTGTCTTTCACTCATTATCCTAGCAGCGTCTTTAACCTCCATGTCTGGTGTACCTAAAACTGGATTTGAACTCATAATACCTCTAATTTTTTGATTGTTTGTATTTTGTCCATCAGCAGAAGAACGAAGAACGATATCTCTATCTGTCAATATTCCAACAACTTCTTCTCCATTACATACTGGAATAGCACCTATGTTATATTCTCTCATAACCTTAGCTGCACGTTCTACAGAATCATCAGGATTTACACTTGCTACTGTCTTAGTCATTATATCTTTAATTTTCATCCCAATACACCTCCTAAATTTATTCTAACCAGTTAGAATGTTTTCTATTATAAATATTAATTTTTTTTTAAATTTTAATTTTTATACTTAATTATTTATGTAAAATAATATATAATATATAATTATATAAATGTATAGTTTTATCTTTTACCTATACAAATATACTAATTTTTTTCATAAAATTTTAAAGTATTTTTAGGAGTGATACAGCAATGGCAAGAATAACAAAAAAAGCACTACCCAATGCTTTTACTTTAGGTAATCTTTGTTGCGGACTTATATCATTAATAATGACATTTAATGGGGATTATAGATTATCTTGTATCTTTATTTTATTAGCAAGTGTCATGGACCGATACGATGGTCGAATTGCTCGATATTTAGACGTATCTAGTGATCTTGGAAAAGAATTGGATTCTTTAGCAGATTTAGTTTCCTTTGGTGTTGCACCTGCACTTTTAGCTTTTAATTTATATGATTTTATATCTTTAGGACTAAATGGCTATCTTCTTGTTTTAATATTTCCACTATGTGGTGCATACAGATTGGCTAGATATAATTGCACAGCCTTTGACGGAGAATTTATGGGAATACCTATAACTTTAGCAGGTATGTTGTTAGCAATATATTGTTTCTTTACTATCAACTATACATCTTATATTATTAGAACTGCTATTCTTATGATTGTATTATCTTACTTAATGGTTAGTAAACTCAGAATAAAAAAAGTGTGATTCTAATTCACACTTTTTTATTTTTATACACATTATTCTTTAAATCTTAATTCCTCATTTATTTCTTTTAAAATACTATCTACATGTATTTTCTCTTTAATTATGCTAGATTTAATATTGCAGTATTCACCATAATAAAAAGAAGCCTCATCTAAATCTTTTATTACCTTATCTATAATATCTCCTAATTTATCAGCTCTTTTAAGTGCATCTTTAACATCACCTTTTTTAGATAAAGCAATCTTGTTTAGTTCATCTGCACCACCTACAAGTAATCTATATGAATTAACTAATTTTCCTAATAAATCAGCGAGATTATTAACATCACTGTAATAACTTTCAATTACTTTTCTATGTCCCAATTAATCACCCTAGCAATTGTTATCATAATAAATATATTAATAATACTATATTTTCATACCTAGGGAAATTGTATAATTTGAAAACTATATAACTTGTTATAAGTTTCTACCCTAATAATAGACTAAATTAATATATATCATTATATGCATTTATACTCCATTAAAAATTTTATTCTTAACTTATTCCTAATTAATAGTTTTGTAATACATATCTAATCTTAATATTGTTTAGGAAGCATAGCTGCACCAATAATGCCGGCCTCATTTCCTAATGTAGCTAAAACTATTTTTCCTATTGGAAGGGACTTATAAAATTTATTTTTTGAAACCTCTTCCCTTAGTTTTTCTAAAAGGAAGTTTCCAGCTTTTGAAATTCCTCCACCTATAACAAAAATCTCAGGATCTATTATACATATTAAATTAACTATACCAATTGCTAAATATTTAATAAGTCTATTAACTGCTTTATTTGCAAGCTCATCTTCTTCGAATGCAGCTTCAAATATTATTTTTCCTTCTAAATTATCTAGATTTCCGTTTATTTTTTCCATTATTATTGTTTTACAATTTTCTTCAGTTATAAGTTTTTTTGTATAATTAATTAAAGCAGTAGCTGAGCAAAACGTTTCCAAACATCCATTTTTACCACAACTACAATCATAGTAATTTTCTCCTACAACCATGTGCCCTATTTCTGATCCAACCCCATTAAAACCTGAATTTATACGGCCATTTATAACTATTCCACCACCTACACCAGTTCCTAAAGTTATAAAAATTCCACTTTCGGCACCTCTCATGACTCCAGCCTCATATTCTGCTAATCCAGCCAGTGTTGCATCATTATCTATATAAACAGGTATTTCCAACTCTTCTTCTAAAGGCTGCTTTAAAGGTATATTAGTCCAATTAAGATTTACACAATATATAACCTCTCCTGTCTTTTTATCTGCAAGTCCAGGAATTCCTATTCCTATTGCATTTATATCATCTTTAGATATACCATACTCCTCTATAACCTTAAGAATTAATCTCTTTATATCTCCTATTATTTCATTAGGCTGCCTTTCTCTTTTAGTTGGAGTACTGTCTTTATGTTTTAAATTACCCTCTTCGTCTACTATTCCAACCGCTATATTAGTTCCTCCTAAATCAACTCCTATGTACACATATATTCCTCCTTTATATATCTAATATATTGCTATACAAAATTTATTTTTCATATAAATATTATAACATTATAAACTTACTATTTTCACTAAATAGTACATATCTTGTCCACAAATCATGTTTTTTCAGTATGTAGATGTAATAATCAGTTTACTTATAAAAAAACTAGAGCATAGGAATAAGGTTTTCTTATGTATGCAGTTATCTAAGTAAATTTTGAAGTAGCACCTAAAAGTACTTAAGGGGTAAGATTCTAAAAGTGCATAATTGCCAGAATGAACTCCGGCAACTGAACTGAAATATTGACACCTCATAGTGAGGGTAGCATTTTTAGAAGAATGTGCCTTTAATACTTATTTGCATGCTAAATGTTTAATAGATAACTGAATATATTTAGAAAACCTATTTCTATGCCATTATTCATTACGTCATAATATTATTCTATTAATACTTATAAAAACAACTTCCTCCTATAAATTCTCTTAATATAGAATTTTCTGGAACTAAGTCTTTATCTACATCCTTAAAGAAATTTAGAAAACTTTTTAATCTCATGGCTTCGTAATATACGGGGCTGTCTTCCTTAACTTTAGCAAGCTCCTTTTCAGCATATTTTTTTAGAATACAAAGTTCATATACTAAATTAGAATTAAACATAACATCCGCTTCTTCTTGAAATATAAATATATTATTTTCCTCTCCCCGTCTTATTGAAGGCCACATTTTTAAAGTATCTTCTCCTAGATAACCTCTAGAAAGATAATCTCGAACTATTCTTCTTATTATTCTAACATCAGTAGTAGAAATTCTATTGTGATTATCCACATTCAATTGGGTTAATGCGCTTATATATATCTTAAATTTATTATCTTTATTAATTGATGCTGTAAGCATTTCATTTAGTCCATGAATTCCTTCTATTAACAAAATACCATTATCGGGAAGTTTAAAAGATTTCTTATCCCACTTTCTCTTACCTGTTAAAAAATCATAAGTAGGTATAACTACTTCTTCTCCTGACATAAGTTGACATAGATTTTTATTAAAAAGCTCTAAATCCAAAGCATAAATAGACTCAAAATTATACTCTCCATTTTTATCTCTTGGAGTATGCTCTCTATCAACAAAATAATCGTCTAAAGAAATTTCTATAGGTATTAGTCCATTAACTCTTAATTGTACCCCTAATCTTTTAGTAAAAGTAGTTTTTCCAGAAGAAGATGGTCCTGCTATCAATACTATTTTAATTTCTTGTCTTCTAGCAATCATATCCGCTATATAAGCTATTTTTTTTTCATGAAGAGCTTCTGCTACCCTTATCATAGTTCCTATTTCTCCATTAACAACCATATTGTTTAATGCTCCAACATCAGCAATACCTAGTATCTTTCCCCACTGTTCTGTTTCATAAAATATTTTAGATAATTTAGGATGATCTATAAAACTAGGGAGTTTATCCGGATTGTCAGAAGCTGGGATTCTTAATATAAAGCCGGGCTCATAGTACATTAAATCAAAAATTTTAATTGCTGCAGTAGAATAAGCCATTGGCCCATAAAAGTAGTCATATCTTCCATCTAATTCATAAAGCTTAACATCATCAGCTTTAATATGCTTTAATAACCTTATTTTATCATCCATTTTATAATTTTGGAAAATTTCTATAGCTTTTTCTTTTGAAACAGACACTTTTTTTATTTGTATGTTTTTATCTATAATATCACACATTCTATTCTTTATACTTTCTACCTCATTTATTGTAAGAGGAGTTTCTTTATGGACTTCTCCAAAAATCCCCTTACTTATTGAGTGTTCAATAGTTATAGAAGCTTCTGGATATAATTCATGTACAGCTTTAATTAATACAAATTGAGCAGTTCTTAAATAAGCTAATCTAGCAATTCCATTACTTATGTCCACACACTTAAATTCACCATTTTCTTCTATAATTTCACCAAGTTCCTTTAACTTACCATTGATACTTCCAAGTATGCAGGTATTTTTCTCATTTAAGTTATTATCTTGTATTACTTTGTGAAAAGTCGTTCCTTGTTCTACTTCAATTTTCTTTTCTTTTTTTAAAACCAACTCTATTTTCTCCATATTGTTCCTCCTACTGCATATTGTTTCCTAGTACTTATTATAGATTTTATAATAAAAATTTAATCATATTGTTATTATACTTTATATATACAAAAAAGTGTGTTATTACCACTCATATTTAAAGATTTTTTGAAAAAAATAAATAATTGAAGAAGTTTATTTAAGAGGTGATTAAATGTTTACCGTAATGATAAGAACTGCCATATTATATTCATTAGTACTTCTAACAATGCGTTTGATGGGCAAAAGACAAATAGGCGAACTAGAACCTTTTGAACTCGCCATAGCTATCATGGTTTCAGAATTAGCATCTTTACCTATGCAAGACTTAGGTATTCCACTTATCCATGGAATAATACCCATCATAACTTTATTAATTCTTCAAACTATAATAACAATTCTCGAATTAAAAAGTGATTTATTTAGAAGAATAATATGTGGTAAACCTAGTGTATTAATAAATAAGGGTAAAATTGATGTAAATGAATTAAGACATCAAAGACTAAGCTTTAATGACTTAATGGAAGAACTTCGTCTAAAAGGCTTTTATAATCTACAAGATGTAGAATACGCAGTTTTAGAAACCAGTGGAGAATTATCAGTATTACCAAGAACAGACACTATCCCAGCTACAAAAAAAGATTTAAATATACAATCTCAGCAAGAAAAACTTCCTGTAACTTTAATCTTAGACGGACAAATATGCAAAGAAAATTTAAAAGTAATAGATAAAGATATATCTTGGTTAGAAAGTCAACTTAAACGTAATAAGATTGAAAATGCAAATAAGGTTTTCATAGGTATTTTAGATTCTAAAAGCAAATTTTATTTTCAATTAAAAGATTAGAATTTTTCTATAATTTCATGATTTAAAATATATTTCCTAAACATATTATGGTAATCGCTAATATTTTCTTGGACCATAAGTTTTAAATTTGATGAATACTTTTAATGAAAAGGAGTTTAAATAAATGAAAAACGTGATAGCTTCTTTTACTATTTTTATATTTTTAATATTTAGTATAGTATTTTCCATAAATTATGTTGAGAAAACATGTAATTTTTATAAAATTGAAGCATCTAATCTAGAAAATGTACTCATAAATAATGATTGGGAAAATGCTTATGAATTATCTAATACTTTTTTAGATAACTGGAAAAAAGATTCTAAAATCATTGCAATTTTCGTAGATCATAATCATATAGATACAGTTTATACAGAAGCTTTAAAATTAACTCAATATACAAAATGTAAAGACAAAAGTAATTCTTTAGCTTCAGTACATACTTTGAAATTTTTAATGGATGATATAGTAAATTTTGAAAAATTAACAATACAAAATATATTTTAACATTTTTGTTTCAATTTTTTTGTTATCTAATATATAATTATATTGTAGGTTGGTATGGTAAAATTAAAGATCTTAGGTTATAATAAACGTGAGCGTTTTTGTCCCACATGGACAAAAAAAATCCCGTTAATATTTTATTTGGAAGGTGGAATTTGTATGGCATTAATAACTACTAAAGAAATGTTTAAAAAAGCTTACGAAGGAAAATATTCAATAGGAGCTTTTAACATTAACAATATGGAAATTCTTCAAGGTGTTGTTAATGGAGCTAAAGTAAAACAGTCTCCTGTTATTCTTCAAGTTTCAAAGGGAGCATTGAATTATGCTGGCCCTAAGTATTTAAAAGCTATGGTAGATGCTGCAGTAGCTGATACTGGAATAGATGTAGCTTTACATTTAGATCATGGCCCAGATTTTGAAACTGTAAAATTATGTGTGGAAAGCGGTTTTACTTCAGTTATGTTTGATGGTTCTCATTTCGAATATGAAGAAAACGTAGCTAAAACTAAAGAAATTGTTGATTATGCTCATGCACATGGCGTAGTTGTAGAAGCTGAACTTGGTGTTTTAGCTGGTATAGAAGATGATGTTAAAAGTGATGTACACATTTATACTGATCCAGATCAAGCAGTTGATTTTGTTAATAGAACAGGTGTTGATTCTTTAGCTATAGCTATAGGAACAAGTCATGGTGCTTTCAAATTTGAAGGAGAAGCTAAGTTAAGATTTGATATTTTAGAAGAGATCCAACAAAAATTACCTGGATTCCCAATAGTCCTTCATGGTGCTTCTGCTGTTGATTCTTCATTAGTTCAAACTTGCAATAAATATGGTGGAGAAATTCCTTCAAAAGCAAAAGGCGTACCTGCTGATATGTTAAGAAAAGCATCTTCAATGGCTGTATGTAAAATAAATATGGATACTGATTTAAGACTTGCAATGACTGCAGGTGTAAGAAAAGTATTTGGTGAAAAACCATCAGAATTTGATCCAAGAAAATACTGCGGAGCTGGAAGAGACCTTATTCAAAAACTTGTAGAAGATAAAATTGAAAATATCTTAGGTTCTGCCAATACTCTTTAATTAATTTGTACTTAATTATGTTTTAATAAATTGTTTATTTCATATAATTTAAAACATATTCTTATAATTAAGAGGTATATTGCCCACTTCAATATACCTCTTAATTCAATCTTAAATAATATTCTAAAATTTATGAGTTACTTTTCTACATAATTAGAAACATGTTTTATTGTCATATTTATTGTACCATCACCATTTCTAATAATCTCAAATCTACTATTATCACTATAAGCTTCCTCATTTATATATAGATCAATATCTTTATCTATCTTTAATCTTATTCTCTTCAATTTTTTTTCAACCCACTGTTTATCAACTTCAATATTCTCAACTCCACCTTGCTCTTTAACAAATTCAACAAAGCTTTGTTTAGTTTCTGGTTGCTCATCAAAAATTTCATCAGCAACAGACTTTACATCTATTTTTTCCTCTTCTCTTAATTTCTTCTTAATAGTGCTTCTTACTACTTCTTGAGCTTCTGCATTCTCTTTAAGATTAGTTCTAGTCCATTTTTCTGCTGCCTGAACAAAACTTTTTGTCATATCTCTTTCATTATCAATTACCTTACATCCAAGATAATTATTTATAAAATAATTCGATCCATATTCTTCTTTATCCTTTTTATTTTGTTTATCTATAACCATAAGATCAAATTTAGCTTCATCGCTAATTGGCTTTATGAAAGTACATTTTTGAAGTCTCTGACCACTTCCTGGTAACCCCGTATATTGAGGTATTATATTTATACCTATTTTATTATCTATAAAATCAACAGCGTGAACATAATTTTTTATATAATCCATCTTCAAAATTCCAAGAAGGGGTCCATATTCTGTAGATATTGATAAAATTATAAGATCACAAGAAGGGATATTTCCTTTTGACCTCATTAATAAAAAAAGTTGCCTTGCAAGTTCTTTAGAAACCTCTAAAAAATCACACTCTCCATATAAAAATTCCTTAGATAGGTCCTTCACTATATTTCTTTCTTCATTAAAAATAGCATATTTAAGTTCTTCATCATTGAGACACTTTTGCACATGTTTATTTAAAAAAGCGTATATTTCTTCATTTAAATCCAACGTGTATTCATTTAAAATAGCTTCATCGGAATTATTATCTAAAATATGAATGATAGCTTCATTCACTGTAATGTCATTTATATATTCCATTTTCTAACCACCTCTTAATATCATATAAAAATAAACTTTAAAACTTATTATAACACAATAGAAAAATGTTGCATCTCAACATTTTTCTATTGTGTTATAATCTTATTGATAAACTAATTAGGAGTGATAATAATGAATGAGATTGAAACCAGAATAATAGATATAGACATTAATGATATCCGTAGAAAACTAAAAAACATAAAAGCATTGAAAGTAAAACAAGAAAATCAAATTAATAACATATATGACTTTCCAGATAAGAAATTATTAAATGATAAGGGCTATGCTAGAATTAGGATAGTTGATGATGAACTTCTCAAGGTGACACGTATTTACATGACAACTAAAAAAATGCTTAGTCAAGAAAAGTATAAAGTTATGGAAGAAAATGAAATAGAGATAAGCGATTATATTGAAGGAGAAAATATATTTAAATCTTTAGGACTAGAGCTTATAGAATCCATAAAAAAATATAGGGAAAGTTACAAATATAAAAATACCTTAATTGAAATTGATATAAATGAAAAAAATTTTTGTCCATTTCCTTATATAGAAATTGAGACTTCAAGAGAAGATGAATTAAAAGAAGTTGTTGAATTACTTGGATACTCTTTAAAAGACACTACATCTAAAACCATTTATGATATTATTAAAGAATACAATAATGCTACTATGTAATTATTAGTAAAAAATCTATAATATATCAAAATAAATCATTGACATATTGACAACTACTTGAAAAGTGCTATAATTTTATTGTTAGCCTTATTGCCCAATAGCCAAGCGGCAAGGCACCTGACTCTGACTCAGGCATTCGCAGGTTCGAATCCTGCTTGGGCAGCCAATAAAAAATCCAAAACCTTTTAAGGTTTTGGATTTTTTATTATATATATTTTTAAAGCACATAATATTTTCAACTAACTAACCTCTAACTACTACTGAAACTCCGTCCGGTATAACTGTGATCTTACCATCTTTACTTCCTAAATACTCATCTGCCATTTCAATAGCGGATTCTACACTTGGAGCTACTGTCATATGCATATCTTCTATCATTTGTTTTGGTGCACTTGTTACTAGTATTACTTTATATTTAAGTAATACTCTGGATAAAACTTGTGATTCCCATTGGTCAGATATTGTTTCTTTTCTGCCTCGACTTGTAATTTCATTCATTACATCTTTAACAGATAGTGCATTTTTAAATGTTTCATAGAATTCTTGTCCACCATGACCATCACTACATTCTGATGCCATTATTATAACACCCTTTTCTTTTAAAGTAGCTTCTGCCGCAGTTAATCCTTTAACAGTTTGATACATATTTTGATCTAATGGATATCCTCCATTAGTAGTAATTGCAATATCTGCTTTTACAGCATCTACTCCAGCAAGGTCTTTAACAAATTCACATCCAGTATAATGAGCTTTTTCACGATTTCCTGAAAAAGCTGCTATAACCTTCTTATCAGCATCTATTACAACATTTAAAATAAATGCTAAATTAGCTTTTTCTGCAGCATACAACATATCTTTGTGTATTGGATTTCCTTCTAATTTTCCTGTTCTAGCCTTATTGCTTCCCACAAATTCTGAACAGTGGTTTGCAAGAATAGTTGCTTTACTAGCTATTCCTGGTAATACAGATTTTCTTCCTCCTGAAAAACCTGCAAAGAAGTGAGGTTCAATAAATCCTTCTGAAATCAATAAATCTGCTTCTACTGCATGTTTATTTATTATAAGTTCTCCGCCTGATGGAAGAATTCCTATTTTAACTAAAGAAGTCTCGTCACAGCTATCATGGATTATAATATTCTCATTATTTGCAATTTCTTCACCATATTTATTTATAAGTTCTTCTTTAGTTGTTGGTCTATGCATACCTGTAGCAACTAAAATAGATATTTTTGCATCAGGGTTACCCCTTCTTATCTCTTCCAATAAAATAGGCATAGTTACATGACTTGGAACTGGTCTTGTATGGTCACTAGAAATTATAACAACGTTTTCTTTTCCTCTTACTAATTCTCTTAAAGGTTTACTTTCAATAGGATTTTCTAAAGCTGTTCTTACAATTTCCTCTTCTGTTCCTTCTGGTTTAAAATGGTGAGCTTTAGATACTAACACTCCAGCTACTCTATCATTAGGAACATTTATTTTCATCTGTCCTTTTCCATAAGGCAAATCGAATTTTAACATAAAATCCCTCCTGTGTGTGTTAATTTTTTCAAATTGGTATGACCACATAGAAAATACAACGCCACTTAAATATAATATACCATTTTTATTCATGATTTTGCAATAAATTATGAATATTTTAAAATGTTTATTTTTTAACATAGTATGGACATTTATTCATGTTTTTCTCAAAATAAATTTTACATTTAATTCAATATTTATACATTTTTATTTATATTTATTAGTTCTTTTTAGAGACTAAATCTCTTTTAAAATCAAAAACAAGTAAGCACAATATACTTGTACTTACTTGTTTTTACTATTTATTATCCTTAAAATTCTTTAGCAACTCTGCAAAAATAAAGTTTCCTTCATCACTATCATTATATTTACTATAGTCTTCTAAACTACCCTTTGATGCATCTTTAATGCTTAAACTCATTTTTCTATCATCTTCTTTTATATCTAATATTTTTACTTTTACCTTGTCCCCTATATTTAATATTTGCGAAGGTTTTGATATGTTTTCTTCACTAATCTCACTAATATGTGCCAAGCCTTCTAATCCATCTTCCATTTCTATAACGGCACCAAAATCTAGTAACCTTACAACTTTACCTTCAACTATATCCTGAACCTTATACTTTAAACTATTCCAAGGATCTTCTTCTACATCTTTTAATCCTAAAGAGATTTTTCCATTTTCCTTATTAAAATCTAAGACATATACTTCAACTTTATCGCCTATAGATACTACTTCTGATGGATTATTAACTCTTTTCCATGATAAATCTGAATTATGAATAAGACCATCTATTCCTCCTAAATCAACAAAAGCACCAAATTTCACAAGTCTTCTTACTATACCTGTTCTTTTTTCTCCTTTTTTTAGAGATTGCCACAAATCCTTCTTTTTTATTTCTATTTCACCCTTCTCAACTTCTTTCCTTGACAAAACAATTTTATTTTTCTCTTTATCAAACTCAATTATTTTTACCTTTAGCATTTTATTAATATAATCATTTAAATTTTTTACAAAGGAATTAGACATATGAGATGCTGGTATAAAGGCCCTAACTCCTTTAAAATAAGTAATTGCTCCACCTTTAACAATCTCATGAACCTTAACTTCGAAGGTAGCCCCTTCATTAAATAGTTTCTTTAATTCATTCCAAACAATTATTTCATCTGCTTTTTTCTTTGATAAAACTACATTTCCTTCACCATCATTTAGTTTTACCACATAGACCTTTATCTTATCTCCAGGTTTAAAAAATTCTTTTAAATTACCTTCTTCATCACATACATCAGTTTTTTTTATTATTCCATCAGTTATATATCCTATATTAACTAAAACTTCACTATCTGTTATAGATATAACCTCTCCGTCAATCAAATCTCCACTGTAGATAGGCTTCATAGATTTATCAATTTCATCCATGATTTCGCTCATAGACTTTTCTTCTAAATTATTATTTGTCATATCCCTCATCTCCTAATATGTTATATTAATTATCATTCTTATTATAGTATAACAAATTATAACAAAGCAATATATTCCTCCATCCTTACCTTACAATAAAGGTCTTAAAATATTTAATTGAGAAAATTGCATAATTAAAAAATCCAAATACGTAATGCAAGTTTCTCAATTACCTTAAAAATGTATGTATAATATATTATTAGATTTCTTATCAACAATTTATTAATATATCCTAATATTTAAGTATATACTTTCACATTTAAACGCAAACTATACTTAGTTAAATTTGGCTATGTTTTAGTAAATTATTGATTTTGTATAATTAAAAAAATAATTTAAAACATAGCATTGGACTACTAAAGAAAGCCTTAAATTTTAGCTTGGAGGTAAAAACATGCATGTAAAAAAGACTTTTTCCAATAAAACATTCAATTTTTTCGTAGTATTCATATTAACTATAGGATTTATAATGCCTTATACAGCAAAAGCTTATAAAAACATATCTGCATCTGATGTGCGAGACTTAATTACTACTTCTTCTCCTGTCATAATCGTAGATGTTAGAAGTCCTCAAGAATATTATTCAGGAAAAATTCCTACAAGTATAAATATACCTATAGAAATATTCGAAAGCCAAATTAAAGATAAAAGTATACCTAAGACCACACAAATTGTAGTATATTGTCAGAAGGGTAATCGTTCCTCAAGAGCTGCTAAAATCTTAGATGATTTAGGTTATACTAACGTATATAATCTTGGCTCAATAGGAAACTGGCCTTACGACCTAGTAAAATAATATCTTGACAGTCATCTTTATTTAATCTATAATTAGACGCAAAAGAATAAATCTAGTATTGCATTGATAAGGAGTAGTAATATTTGATTCAATTGTAGAGAGCTGTTGTTAGGTGGAAAACAGTATTGATAGAATATGAACTTGCCTTTGAGCTTATCTGTGAAAAACAGATACGGTTAATCCGTTATATTATAAAGTGAGGTCTATACCTAATTAGAGTGGTACCACGGAATTATAGCTTTCGTCTCTTATCTTGAGATGAAAGCTTTTTTTATTTTCAATAAAATCATATGTTAAGATATAACTTACTCAAAAATATAAAAAACACAAAAGGAGGTTAACTCATATGTCTAATTATGGAACATCAATAGATAGAAAATGGCAAGACAAATGGGAAGATTCTAAACTTTACAAATTTGATGAAAATGCTAAAGGTGAAAAATTATATGTACTTGAAATGTTCTCTTATCCATCAGGTGCAAAACTTCATGCAGGACATTGGTTTAACTATGGTCCTACTGACTCTTGGGCAAGATTTAAAAGAATGAAAGGATATAATGTATTTCAACCTATGGGATTTGACGCTTTTGGACTACCAGCTGAGAACTATGCGATAAAAACCGGAATACATCCCAATGATTCAACAATGCAAAATATAAAAAATATGGAAGAACAATTAAGAGCAATGGGAGCAATGTTTAACTGGGAAAATGAAGTCGTAACTTGCTTTCCAGATTACTATAAATGGACTCAATGGCTATTTTTAAAATTATATGAAAAAGGCCTTGCATATAGAAAAAAAGCTCCTGTTAATTGGTGTCCTAGTTGTAATACAGTTCTTGCTAATGAGCAAGTTATAGAAGGACTTTGTGAAAGATGTGAGTCCGAAGTTCAGAAAAAAGACTTGACTCAATGGTTTTTTAAAATAACTGATTATGCTGATGAATTACTTGACAAAATAGATACTTTAGATTGGCCTGAAAAAACTAAATCAATGCAAAAACACTGGATTGGAAGATCTAAAGGTGCAGAAGTTACTTTTAAAATTGATAATTCTGATATAAGCTTTGATGTATTTACAACAAGGGTTGATACTTTAAATGGAGTTACTTATGTTGTTTTAGCTCCTGAAAGTCCTTATGTTGATAATCTTACAACTAACGAATATAAAGCTAAAGTAGAAGAATATAAAGATCTAGCTGCAAAACAATCGGAGATAGAAAGGCAATCAACAACAAGAGAAAAAACAGGTGTATTTACAGGATCTTATGCCATTAATCCTGTAAATGGTAAAAAAGTTCCTGTTTGGGTTGGAGACTATGTCCTTGCAACTTATGGGACTGGATGTGTAATGGCTGTTCCTGCTCATGACGAACGTGACTTCCAATTTGCTACAAAATTTAACTTACCTATAGAAAGAGTTATAAAAAGTAAAAATAATAGTGATGACACTCTTCCATTTACAGAATACGGTGTTTTAGTTAACAGTGGAGAATTTGATGGTCTTACTACTGAAGATGCTAAAGAAGCTATTGTTAAAAGTCTAGAAGAAAAAGGTCTTGGAAGATGGAAAGTTAACTTTAGACTTCGTGATTGGCTTGTTTCAAGACAAAGATATTGGGGAGCTCCTATTCCTGTTGTTTATTGTGATAAATGTGGAATAGTTCCTGTACCAGAAAGTCAGCTTCCTGTAGAGCTTCCTTATGACATTGAATTTACTCCAGATGGTAAATCACCATTATCTAAAAGTGAAGATTTCTTAAATACTACTTGTCCAAAATGTGGAGGTCATGCAGTAAGAGAATCTGATACACTAGATACTTTTGTTTGTTCCTCTTGGTACTATTTAAGATATGTCGATAACAAAAATACTGAAAAAGCTTTTGATATAGATAAAGTAAATTCTCTTCTTCCTGTAGATAAATATGTTGGAGGCCCTGAACATGCTTGCATGCACCTACTTTATGCAAGATTTATAACAAAAGCTCTTCGTGATATGGGTTATTTAAAATTTGATGAGCCATTTACTTCTCTTACTCATCAAGGATTAATACTTGGACCAGATGGATTAAAAATGAGTAAATCAAAAGGAAATACAATAGCTCCAGACGATTATATTAAAGAATTTGGTGCTGATGTATTTAGAATGTACCTTATGTTTGGATTTGCTTATACTGAAGGCGGTGCTTGGAGTGATGACGGAATAAAATCCATGGCTAGATTTGTAGATCGTTCTGAAAGAATTCTGCAAGAATGTAGAGAAGAAATATCTAATAAAGAAAATACTAAAACTTCAATGGATAAAACTGAGAAAGAATTAAACTATGCTAGACATTATGCTATTAAACATGTCACAGAAGATACTGAGAAATTACAATTTAATACTGCTATTGCAAGAATAATGGAGTTTACAAATTCTTTATCTAAATATCTAAATGATGAAAACAACAAAAATATATCTTTCTTAGAAGAAACATTAATTGACTACATCAAACTTTTAGCACCATTTGCTCCTCACTTTGCTGAAGAACAATGGGAACTCCTTGGAAAGAATTTCTCAGTATTCAATGAGTCATGGCCAACATTAGATCCTAAAGCATTAATTAAGGATGAAGTAGAAATAGCTATACAAATAAGCGGAAAAATTAGAGCTAGAATAAACATTCCTACTAATCTTACTGATGATGAAATAAAAGAAATAGCTCTTAACGATAAAACTATTAAAGACCACTTAGAAGGAAAGAACATAATTAAAGTAATAGTTGTTAAAGGTAAACTTGTTAACATTGTTGCAAAATAATATCATTTTAATAAGTACTTATAAATAAAAGCATGAATAATATAATATTTTTATTATATTATTCATGCTTCTTTTTTACTCTATTTATACATATTAATGCTTTTTTCCGTAGCTTCTAAAAGCTTAGTAAGCTCATATGTTTCTCCTTCAGAAATCAATTTATTTAATTGATTTCTATAATTAGCAGCTTCCTTGTTTCTTCCAGCAGATAATAATGTAAATACATTATTCATTATATCTGATACAAGACTTGATTTTACCTCAAATAATTTTTGTGCATCCATAATCTCATCTTTTATTTCAAGCATATCTTGGTCTAATTTAAATGCAGCATCAGCTGAACTTTTTAATTTTCTCCTTATTTCATCAGGGATTTGATGTTTATACTTATAATTTAAAGAATGTTCAACAGTAGCCCAAAAGTTCATAGCTAATGTTCTTATTTGGAATTCCGCCAATATCTCCTTAACTCCATCTGCCATATTAACAGGGTATTTTATTATTATATGATAACTTCTATATCCACTGGCTTTAACATCAGTAATATAATCTTTTTCATATAATATCTGCATATCTTTTCTTTGTCTGATAAGGTTAACCACTTTATATATGTCATCTACAAATTGGCACATTACCCTTATACCAGCTATATCCTCTAACTCATATTCTATTCTATTTAGAGGTATGCTAAATTTATTTGCTTTTTCTAATATGCTAGATAATTCTTTAACTCTACCGGTTACAAATTCAATAGGTGAATTTTCATTTTTTCTTCTATATTCACGTCTTATACTCTTAAATTTTACTTTTAATTCTTCTACAGCTTGCTCATATGGTATGAGAAACTTTTTCCATTCTATAACCGCCATACAATTCACCCTCCCATAACTATACTATTTGATAATATGTAATTATACTATATAATTATACTATACATAAATCATTATTTACCAAAATAAATGTTTTTTGTTTGTTTCTTTGATATAATTTAATATATAATTACTCTACTAGAGGTGATTGCATGAATAAAAATATTTTTTCAGGACTAGAAAAACTAGGATTTAATGACATAAATGATATAGACCTTTATAGGATAAATGATGAATCTACAAATGATGTTTCATTAAAAAACAAACCTGAAATTGATGAAAAAGATTGTTTATATGATAAAAAACTAACTTGTCCTGTATGCGGTACTGAATTTACAACAAAAGCAATAAAAACCTCTTCCTACAGAATGAAATCTAAAGATACAGACTTTTTTATAAGATATAACATAATAAATCCTTATTTTTATGATGTATGGTTATGTAATAATTGTGGTTATGCTGCTATGAAGTCAGATTTTAATAGAATTAGAAATTACCAAATTGATTTAGTAAAAAAAAATGTATCTCATAAATGGAAAGGAAGAGAATACAAGGTTCCTTATGACATTAATACCGCCATAGAGCGATATAAAATCGCTCTACTTAATTACTACTATATAGAATCTAAGCCCAGCAAAAAAGCTATGAATTGTTTAAAGTTAGCATGGATGTGCAGATTAAAAGAAGATTCAACTTCTGAAATAAATTACCTAACTCAAGCTGTAAAAGGATTTGACGAGGCCTATTTAAATGAAGATTTTCCCTTATATGGGATGGATAGATATGCTACAATGTATTTAATTGGAGAATTAAATAGACGAATAGGTAATACTGATGATGCATTAATTTGGTTTAGTAAAGTTGTTACTACTCCTGGAATCCATAAAAGATTAAAAGACCTTGCTAGAGATCAAAAAGACTTAATTAAAGAAACGCAAAAAAATAACACTCCAGAATTAACTAATCCTGAAGATACTTCTGAAAAGAAAAAAGGTTTTTTTTCATCTTTATTAGGAAAATAAAATCCTGTAAAATGAGTTATACATCATCTAACTCATTTTACAGGATTTTTATTGGATTAAAATCTATATAATCACAAGAAGTAACTATATATTCTACATTTTCATGAATACCTTCATAAACCCTTTTTAAAGAATATCCATGTAAATGTCCATATATAACTTTCTCCACATTATATTCTTTAAAAATTCTTGTAAACTCTGATTCCTCAAACTTATCATTAACAGGTGGAAAATGTATCATAACAATAATTTTTTTATATCCAGCCTTTACTGCACTTTCCAAAGAAAGTTTTAATCTAATTTGCTCTCTACTATATATCTTTTTATCATGCTCAGAATATTTATCACTGCTAGGTGGATTCCATCCTCTTGTTCCACATATAGCATAATCTTCATATACAAAAAAATTATTTTGAACAAAATTAATATCATCATATAGGGCATTTAACTTTTTTATACTTCCCCACCAATAATCATGGTTCCCCTTAGAAATAATCTTTTTCCCCGGAAGACTATGAACCCACTCAAGATCTTTAATCCCATCTTCCATTTTCATAGACCAAGATATATCCCCAGCTATTAAAACCATATCATCTTCTTGTATTTTATTAATCCAATTTTGTCTTATCTTTTCATCATGATTACACCATTTTTCTCCGAAGATATCCATTGGCTTATCATTTGTAGATGATAAATGCAGATCTGATATTGCAAAAAGTCCCAATCATATCACTTCCTATCTAGCCTATTATCTACATCCATTATATAAGCTATAATTTCTGCTACTGCTTCATACAACTCTTCTGGTATACAGCTTCCAATATCTACATTAGTAAGTAAACTAGCTAGTTCTTTATTATAAACTACTGGAATATCACTTTTTTCAGCTTCTTCTATAATTTTGTCCGCTATATAACCCATTCCTGCAGCCGTAACTATAGGCGCCTCATAACCCATTTCATATTTTAATGCGGCAGCTCTTTTTCTTCCCATCTCATTTTTATTCATATTTCACACCTCAGCTATTTTAAACCATTGTATCTATACTTGTAAAGTCATCATCTTCAAAAAAACTTCTACATTTAACTATATCTGCTTTCTCCACATTCTTTTCTACATTCACATTAGAGATATATCCTATAGAGTTTAACTTATTAATTATTTCATTTTTACTCGTATCAATAAGTTTCATCCATTCTTTCTCACACTTTATCTTAATATCTAAATTCTTATTAAATACTTTTATATAAGCGTCCACAACCCCCATATTAATTGTTTTAACTGAAGCTACAAGTTTTACGTTACTAGAATCTATTTTTTTCCCTTTGTTTCTCTCATCCTTAATAATCAGTTTACATGGGTATTCTTTTTCATTTAAATTCACTGGCACATCTAAGTAATAGTATTGATTTGAAATAGAATTATAAATTTTAAAATTATTAATTTTGCTTTGTAATGCAGTGGTTAATTTATTAAGAACCTCCGATTTACCATCAAGTTCTTCTCTAACAATTTGTTTTATTACATCTTTTATTTCATCTAATTTATCATTTATTTGCTCTTTGATTTTATTGCTATCATCATTAACATTTTTATTCTGTAATTTTAAATGTTCTATTTCTTTATCTTTAAAAAGTAAACTCTTCACACTTTCATTGTTTTCCTTTTCACTTGAATCTATTCCTAAAAGTTTGTTTAATATTTCCTTTCCATCTGCTTCCTTTGCTTCAGCTGAATTATAAATCTTCTCAATATATGAGCTAGTATTTTTAGAATTACTGCTTTCATTGTTTTCCTTTAAAGCTCCCGCCTCATCATTTGAAGATAAACCTCTTTTGTCCTCAATATTAACTTTTTCCTTATTTACTTTTGCCTCGTTATCTCGAAGATTAACCTTCACGTCTTCTATATTAGTATCTTTATCTACTAAATCTAAAGATTTATTATTTAAAACTTCTCCATCACTATTGATTTTAGTAACTTCTTTAGATGGAATTTCATCTTTAAGTTCCATTACTTCTTTATATAAAGCCATAGGTTCTTTTACTATTTTATTAAAACTTGATATATTAGACTCAGTCAAATCAATATTATTTTCAATTAACGTAAATAATTCTTCTGATGTTAATTTTTTAAATTGGCTAAAAAATCCCTTCAGTATATTTTTTATATTTTGTCCTCTATCACTGTTTAAGTTAATACCTTTATTATCAAGATATTTTAAAATAAACGCATCCTCTTCAGAAGCATCTTTAATGATCTTATCTTGAAAATCAGTTAGGGTTTTTATATTAGAAATATTCTCTTTAGTTAAAGGCATCTTATGTTTAAGCATCTTTTCAAGAAGAGGAAAATCTTCTTTATTGACTTTTATGCCTTGTTTTTCTAGAATATCTTCAAACAAACTTTTCGTCTCATCATTTGAATCATTTTCCAATAACTTTAATACTAACTTACCATCTTCATATCCCTCTACTTGAAATCTTAAAAATGCATTTGGAGTAAATTTAAAAGATTTATCTATTTGTGCTGAGAATTGCCATCCATCTAAGAGTTTCAACATAATTTCACTAGAAAGGTCATCAAAATCAATAATTCTTGCAGAGAACTTTTCTCCTATCTCAAAACTCAATTTTTTGTGCATCTTTTTTAAGTCTACATTATTAGCACTATTTATATTTAAAATTCCACCCAAATTTACTCCCCTCTCATTCTCATCAATATTATATCAAGTCTATAATTTCTTCATTTACGCAATCAATATAAAAAACTTACATTATATTATTTATCGTAAAAAACTACTTTATCTAAATAACCTTTTGCTTTTCTTGTTTATTATACAAAATATTTTCTCTTATAGCTATGCCACCTGTGCAATTTATTCTAAGACTCGTATATAGATTAAAGTATTATCTTTAAGCAAATTTCATCTATGACTTAGAATTACTTGATGGATAAAAAAGAAAATGCCTAATTACAGGCATTTTCTTTTAACCTATTTTATAACTACCTTGTAATATTTCTTCTTTCCCTTTTTAACAAGAACATTTCCATCTTTAAAATCAGACTGTGAAAGGATAGCATTAACATCTTCAACTTTTTCATCATTAATAGAAAGTCCACCTTGTTCTATCAATCTTCTTCCTTCTTTTTTTGACGGAACAACCTTTCCATTTACTAATATATCAAGAAGCTTTTCCCCAATCATATCTTCTGTTATTTCAATAGCTGGAACATTACTCATATCTGCTCCACCACCAAATAATGCTTCTGCTGCTTCTTGAGCTTTTTTAGCTTCTTCTTCTCCATGAATTAACTTAGTAACTTCATATGCTAACACTTTTTTAGCTTCATTTATTGCAGCATCCTTAAGTGAACCAAGCCTTTTAACTTCATCCATTGGTAAGAAAGTAAGTAATGCTAAACATTTTTCCACATCTGCATCGGCTACATTTCTCCAGTATTGATAAAACTCATACGGTGAAGTTTTTTCAGGATCTAACCATAAAGCCCCATTAACTGTTTTACCCATTTTTTGTCCTTCACTATTTGTTAATAGTGTACATGTCATTGCATAAGCATTTTTTCTTTCTTTTCTTCTTATAAGTTCCATACCTGCAATCATGTTAGACCACTGATCATCTCCACCTAATTGCATTACACAACCATATCTCTTATTTAATTCATAGAAATCATATCCTTGCATTAGCATATAGTTAAATTCTAAAAATGATAAACCTCTTTCTAATCTTTGCTTAAAACATTCTGCTGTAAGCATTCTGTTTACTGAAAAATGTATTCCAATATCTCTTATAAATTCAACATAGTTAAGATTTAAAAGCCAATCTCCATTATCTACCAAAATAGCTTTTTCATCACTAAAATCTATAAACTTTGAAAGCTGTCCTTTTATGCAAGCTACATTATGATCAATTTGTTCTTTTGAAAGCATTTTTCTCATATCTGTCTTACCGCTTGGATCTCCAATTCTAACTGTTCCTCCACCAACTAAAGCTATCGGTCTATGTCCAGCCTTTTGCATATGGGACATAAACATCATTGCAATAAAATGTCCTATATGAAGACTATCTGCTGTTGGATCAAAGCCTATATAAAATGTTACTTTTTCCTTACCTAATAATTCTCTTATTTCTTCTTCATGAGTTGTTTGTTTTATGTACCCACGTTCCATTAAAGTATCAAATACATTTGTCATAATTCATACCTCCAACCATTATTATGTATTATTGACTATTAACTATATTTTAATTAATTGTTGCTTTATTACACCTTTAAATCAATATTTTTCAAAGTAAAACCTAATTATTAAATATAAACTACAAATTTAAAAAATGCATAAAATAAAAGTCCCATACATCCTAAACAAGGATATATGGGACGAAAAATTTCCGTGGTACCACCCAAATTGAAATATTATATATTTCCACTCTTCCCCTATAACGCAGAGAAACACGTAACAACCTACTAAATTCTAGAATTTTTCAGAATACGATTCAGGAATGTATTTCCTTATGCTCATCAACTAGTTTTCAGCAACCACTAGCTCTCTTTATGATTTACAAAAGTACTTCTTTCCATCATTATCTTTAACATATACATTTTATATACTATTATATAATAATAATTAATAAATGCAATACCTAAATTCAATATTATTTATCTGACAAATCAAAAACTGCATACAAATATTAAAACAATTTGTATGCAGTTATTATTCAATTTTAGTTAACTAAGCAACATATTTCTTGATAAATTCAGGTATGGCATCCTTTTCATAATTTATATTTATATAGAAGTCTATATCATGTTTTCTAGATAACTTTTCTAGATTATAAAATAAATGTGCAGCACCTTCAATATCTGAGCTTACAATATTAAACAGACCGTCAATATACACACTGCTAATATCATAATCTTTTGAAAGAATACCACACAAAAATCCATAAAAATTACTATAATCTTTTATTTCATAATCATCTGTAGAAATAAACCTTATCTTTCTATCTAACTGAAACATACGTCTATCATCATCATCAATAAAAACTACATTACCCTTAGCCTTTCTAACACTTTCATTTGCAGATTGGATCAATGCTTTAGTTTTACCTGTACCTTTCTTGTCACAAAAAACACGAAGCATGTTAACCACTCCTTTTTATTTTTATAATAATCTTTACTTAATTATATAATATTCTAAATTTTCTTTCAATATTACTTTTACATTATAGTAAAATTATTCATTTAAAATTGGTTATGCCTGGATAAATAACTTTAAAATAATTCTCTCTTAAAGAATTTATAAATATAACGTTCCCATGATTTTTAAAAGACTTTTTCATTCTTGAGAATCCTCTACCCGATTGAAGAAATCTTTTATTTTCATCTAATGTTATGAGTTTTTCATAAATCCACATATTTCTCTTTATATAATTATTACCCAATTCATTTTTACTGTTTTTTATCAGTATACCAGGACTTATAATTCTTACACTATTAAAATCTATAATTACCTCTATCTCCTTATCTATAATAGTGTAATCTCTATATAAGACAGCATTTTTTATACCTTCATATACTGCTTGACAAGGATAATAAGATGGTAAAATATCTAAAATATGTTTTTCACTCTTGTCTAGCATAGATAATAAATCTCCTTGTATTATCTTTACCTCATCTAACGATTTATTTATCTTATTTACTATTCTAATCATATTATTAGGGTAATATAAATAATTTATTCTTGAAAACACTAATAGTCCACCTAAAGTAATATAATATTCCTTATCTTCCTCATCTAAATATACTATCTTACTACTTTCCATAAAAGAAATTCTATTTTCTTCACTTACCTCTATTCCATGAGACATAAAGTATTTATCTACAATCTCATAATCTAGATGTTCTATTCTACTTTTAACCATAGGTGTAAGCTCTATATTTAAATTCATATTTTCTTGAAAAGAAGTAACTAATTCCTGCTTTCTCATTGTATCTGTAGTAGACCCTCTTCTAATATAAAAAGCACCATTTTCCCTAAACTGATAAGGCTTTTGATTACTCTGATAAATAGTTATTATTGCCAGTCTCTTATTCTGATAGTTTATAAATTCTAAAGAGATTGGAATAGGTGGCTCACATCGAGAACTTATAATTTGTTGTATTTGTTCTTCTGTAAAACATAGTTCAGAAATTCCTACAACCTTTTTACTTTTATCCTCAATTCCTATAATAAGGTATCCTCTTCCCCCTCTAGAATTTGCTATTGCACAAACATCCTTTGCAAATTCTTTTCTACCACTTTCTATACTTAGATCTATTTCCCTTTTAAAGTCTAACTTTACACCTTCATTTTTTTTAAGAAGACTTAAAAATTTTTTCTTATTCATAAATACTTTTTTCTCACTCCCCTCTTTATCCGATATCTAAGCATTCTTTACTACGATATTTTTTAAGTGGAAGTAAAGAATGGCACCACCCTGGATAACGATTTCTCATAAAAGATAACAACTTCTAATAAGTAAAACTCCTAAAAATTCTGTTAATAACTTTCATATAGACAAAAACTCCTCCTGAAACCAAAAGTCCTGTTTATACTATACTATTCAAAAAGACGATGAAATGAACATCGTCTTTACTTATCTATAACTTTATTTTTTCCTGTTTTCTTAGCAACATATAATCTAGCATCTGCTACACTTATAACATCTTGCAGTGTATTGCCATCTTTAGGATAATAACTTATTCCAAAACTTGCAGTAATTTTATCACTTACTTTTCCATAATTAATTTTATTGTTACTTATCTTACTTCTTATATTATTAATTTTACTATACACATCTTTAGAATCGAATGCATCCTTTATATATATTACAATCTCTTCTCCACCATATCTCGCAATAATATCATGTTTATCTATGTTATCTTGTATAATTTGTGTCGTTCCTTTTAATACAATATCTCCAAATTGATGTCCATATGAATCATTAGCATCCTTAAAATTGTCTATGTCCATCATAACTATAGCAAAATTTCTTTTTTGATTTCTGTTTATTTTACCCTCTATATTATCAAAAAAATATTTTCTATTATATATTCCTAACAATGGATCCCTTATTGAATTTTCCCTTATTTGATTATATAGTGCATTATTTTCTAATGCTATAGCTATTTGATTAGCTATAGTATATATAAACTTTATATGATCATATCCAAAAAAATTGTTCAACTCATGTTCAACTATAATATAGCCTATGAATTTTTCTCTTAAATCTATAGGTACTCCTATCATAGAATGTATTTCATTAGTTTTTAAACCTTGGGAAAATAAAGGAGTTTTTGAATTTATAATAAATGGATTTCCATTTACTAATTCCTTGTAACATTCTTCTGTACACAAGTTAGCTTTTTTATATTTATAATTAGTTGCCTTTATTGATAATTTACTGTCTTCCATTATATATATTGAAGAGTATGTTGCTCCCAGTATTCCTAATATCATATCATTTATCATTGGAATTAAGTTTTTATCACTTAAATAAGAATTTATATACTTACTAATCTCAACTATATTTGTCATTGAATCCAGCTTTTTTTCTAAATTTGAGTTCTTCTCACTCATAATTTGAATCGTACTTTCAGCAAAATTTTGATATGTCTCGAACTCACTCCTCAATCTTAAATACTTTTCCTTATAGCTTATATTGTCACAAACAGTATCATACACATCCATACATTATCACTTTCCTCTAGATTCATTTATAACTATAGTTCTGCTTTAACAAAAGCTTAATTTGAAAATTAAAATACATATAACATTCTACACCAAAATATAAATTTCCTCCAGTAGATTTATCTACACTCAATTATTATTATAATGTATTTCCACAATTATTTATATAGAATAATTTATATTTAATTCTTAATAAATTCTTAATAGGTTACTTTAATTAACTCCTTACATTTAAATAATATTTATTTATATAACACATATAACACAAATAAAGATACAAAATATTAGGCTATATATCATACCGCATATTCTGTATCTTTATTAATCTAATTATACCTCAATTAGTACTCTACTTAACACAAATTAATTCTTTTTATATTATTACAAAATAAATACAAATAGTTTCTTAAGACATATCTTTTTATTAAAATTAAATTATAAGTTTAAATTTGCTCTTTTTAAAGCTTTCTTTACACTTATACTTAAAGGTAAACCTATTACTATTCCTGCAGTAGCTTGAGAGATATTTCCTGGTATATCTTTTATAGCTATAATAAATGCTTGTTGTAAAGTAGCTGTACTAACCATAAGAAATCTAGCTATAACTGCTCCACTAATATAATATGCTACTATCATAAATATTCCTGCTATACAAAAAGCTAACAAGTTATTCCATACATTTTCTCCTTTGTAACTTTTTCTATAAGCAATACTTGCAGCAATATATGCCATTAATCCTTTTATGATGAAAGTAAAAGGTGCCCACTGAGTATATCCTGTCAAAATATCAAACAGAGACATCCCTATAGCAGCGGAAATAGCTCCTTTTTTCTTTCCTAATACTATAGCTCCTAAAAATACCATGCAATCTCCTAAATGTACTACTCCCATAAAAGACGGAATATGAAACATAAATGTAGCAACATAAGTTATAGCAGCCATTATACCTATTTGTATAACACCTCTTGTTCCCTTAAAACCAACCGTTACATTTTTGCTGTGTCCCTCCATAACTCTCCTCCTCTTAAATTAAGCAATTATTAATTTCAGTTTTTAAACATGTAACAATTATTACTTATTAATCTAATTATATGTTTTAAATTAGTAAGTTTTTAATTTTCTTAAAACTTTATATAGGTAAATTTATTTAAAAATAATCCTTATATATAATTATATTTAAATACAAATTTTGAGCAAATGTATGGATACAAATTTTAAATTATACAAATCAACTCTTAAATAATAAAATTAATTTTAGTTAATACTAAATTAGTATAAGTATAACAGGAGGTATTAATATGAATTTTCTTAGATGGTTAGGTGGATTTGTAATTTTATTTTGGTTAATTGCTTTAATATTCAGCATTGGAGGAGCTTTAATAAACTTCTTGCTTGTTTTCGCTGCCATAGTCTTTATATTAGATGCCTTATTTACTAAAAAAAAATCTATGTAGTCCATCGATTATAATAATTACTTGGTAATTTTCTCGAATCAGTAAATAATTATATTTGTATATACTTATGTAGTTTTATATTGTACACTCTTATCATCCGATAAAACTATAAAAACCTGTGTAATTTCTACACAGGTTTTTATAGTTCTATTCTTCGCTTTTACCTATATCAGATAAAACAAGTCCTTTATTATGTTCAAGAGCCCAATTAATGCCCCAGTCACTAGTAAATAATAATAATGAATTATCCTTCAAATCAGTTACCGCTTTAGTATCACTTGTTAAATTCAATTTTTCTGGTTTTATTTCAGTTTTTTCAATCCATCTAATATTTTTGAAAGGTAATCTTTCTATTTTTATATCAACATTATATTCATTTTTTAATCTGTATTCTAAAACTTCAAATTGAAGTACACCAACCACACCAACAACTATCTCCTCTACTCCTATATGAAGTTCCTTAAATACCTGAATAGCTCCTTCTTGAGCAATTTGAGTTACACCTTTTATAAATTGCTTTCTTTTCATAGTATCTACTGTTCTTACTCTTGCAAAATGTTCTGGAGCAAAACTTGGTATACCTTCAAATCTAAACTTATTAGAATTAGGACATAAAGTATCTCCTATTCCAAAAACACCTGGATCAAATACACCAATAATATCACCTGCATATGCTTCTTCAACTATCTCTCTATCTTCTGCTAAGAATTGTTGTGGTTGAGATAGCTTAATTTTCTTCCCTTGTTGTACATGATATACATCCATACCTTTTTCAAACTTACCTGAACAAATTCTCATAAAAGCAACTCTATCTCTATGTGCTTTATTCATATTCGCTTGAATTTTAAAAACAAAAGCTGAAAATTCTTCATTGAAAACATCAATTTTACCTTTATCTGAGTTTCTTGGAAGTGGAGATGATGTAAGCTTTAAAAACTTTTCTAAAAATGGTTCTACCCCAAAATTAGTTAAAGCACTACCAAAAAATACTGGTGTTAATTCTCCATTACTTATCTTTTCCATATCGAATTCTTCGCCAGCTTCATCTAAAAGTTCTATTTCCATAAGCAATTTTTCATATAAATCTTCACCTAATAATTCTTCAGTTTTCTCATCTTCTAAAGAGACCTCTACAATATTTACCTGACTTTGTCCGTGATTTCCGCCTTCAAAAAATAATATTTGTTTTTTCTCTCTATCATATACTCCTTTAAAATGAGCTCCACAACCTATAGGCCAATTCATAGGATATGATTTTATTCCAAGCTCACTTTCTAATTCTTCCATTAATTCAAAAGGATCTTTAGTTTCCCTATCTAATTTATTTACAAAAGTAAAAATAGGAATTTCTCTTAAACTACATACATGAAACAATTTTCTTGTCTGATTTTCTACACCCCTAGCTCCATCTAAAACCATAACTGCACTATCAGCAGCCATTAAAGTTCTATAAGTATCCTCACTGAAATCCTGATGTCCAGGAGTATCTAATATATTTATACAGTGATTTGCATATTTAAATTGAAGCACAGAAGATGTAACAGAAATACCTCTTTGTTTTTCTATTTCCATCCAGTCAGATACAGCATGCTTTGATGCTCTTCTAGCCTTTACAGAACCAGCTTCTCTAATAGCTCCTCCATATAATAAGAGTTTTTCTGTAAGTGTAGTCTTACCTGCATCCGGGTGAGAAATTATAGCAAAGGTTCTCCTTCTTTTTATCTCATTAATAAAATCTGCCACTAGTTTCTCCTCTTTCCAGTTATAAATTTAAACTTTCCATTATGATTTTAACTTTATTATAATTAACTGTCAAACATAAATATATCATTTATTTCAATAAAATAAATCCTCATTTATAACTACTAAATTTCAATATACTTATTACATGAAAATTATATTTATGATAAAATATAATTTTGATGTAATATATTAATGTAATCTTTTAATAGATCTTTTGATCTTACTATTTTAAAATAAATTTTATATTCATTATTATATATTAACAAAATCGGAGGGTTTATATGTATAAATTAATTGCACTAGATATGGATGGAACTTTATTAAGAAATGACAAAACCATATCAGAAGAAAATTTAAATGCTATAAAAAAAGCTAAAGATAAAGGCGTAAAAGTAGTATTATCTACTGGAAGACCTAAAAAAGGAATAGAAAAATATTTAAAAAAATTAGATTTGCTTTCAAATGAAGATTATTGTGTAACTTATAATGGTTCTTTAGTTGTAAATACAGGCACTGATAAAGTACTTTATAGCAAAATACTAACTCATAATGATATTCATTATCTTTATGATTTAAGCAAAAAACTTGATGTTAATATACATGCTTTAACTTATAATTCATGTATTTCTCCTAAGTTAAGTAAATATACAGAAGTAGAAATTTCTATAAATGGTATTGACTTTGAAGAAATAGATTTCTATAACTTAGATCCATCTGCACAAATAGTAAAGGTAATGTTTGTAGATGAACCAGATAAACTTTCTAAAGTTATTGATAATCTCCCTAAAGAAGTATATGAAAAATATACAATAGTAAAAAGCGCTCCTTATTTTTTAGAATTCTTAGATAAAGAAGTAAATAAAGGTGCTGGAGTAAAAATTCTTGCTGAAAGCTTAGGAATAAACCAAAATGAAGTTATATGTATTGGGGATGCTGGTAACGATATTCATATGATTAAATATGCTGGTTTAGGCGTAGCTATGGGAAATGCTTTCCCTGAAACAAAAAAATCTGCTAACTATATCACTTGTAGTAATGAAGAAAATGGCGTTGCACATGTTATAGATAAATTTATATTAAATGATTTATCTTTTTTTATAGATGATGAAATTGAGAACACTCAAGCTATATAATTTCAAACAAAACATAAAATAGTATCTCTATTAAAATGGGAATATTCTATGTGGGGAGGTAAAAAATGTATAGAATGATAGCTATCGATATGGACGGTACATTATTACGAAAAGATAAAAGTATATCTCATGTAACCTATGAAGCAATACAAAAAGCTAAAGAAAAAGGTGTTAAGATTGTTTTATCTACAGGAAGGCCTGTTCAAGGTGTTAGCGAAGCACTAAACTTTTTAGACTTAAACAATAAAAACACTTATATTGTATCTTGCAGTGGAGCATTAGTTCAATGCGCTTCTGGAGAAATAATATCTGAAAACAACTTATCTTTTGATGAAGTTAATTATCTATATAACCTTTCAAAGGAATTAAATATAAATTTGAATGCCGTAACTCATAACAATTTTCTAACTCCATCCTTTAATTTCACTACTGAAGTTGAAGCCTATATGACAAATATGCCTGTAAAAGTAGTTGATTTTGAAAATTTAGATGAGAGTATCCCTATAAATAGAATTGCTTTCATTAATGAAACTGAGAGCTTTATAAATAGGCTGAAAAATATACTAAAATATAAAAAAGTAGATCTTAAATATGACTTACAAAATATTAGTTTATCCAATAAAAATGATAGTCTGTTTTCTAATAAAGAAAACCTGCCTAAAGAATTGTATAAAAAATTCACTGTACTAAAACCTACTTCAAATACATTAGAAATATTAAATAAAAACGTAAATAAAGGAACAGGCGTAGCTTCTCTTGCAGAAAAACTCGGTATAAAAAAAGAAGATATTATATGCATAGGAGACTCAGGAAATGACATTCACATGTTACAATATGCCGGTTTAGGTGTTGCCATGGGGAATGCATTTCCAGAAGTAAAAAGTATTGCTGATTATGTAACTCTTTCAAATGAAGAAGATGGAGTCGCTCATGTTATAAATAAGTTTATACTACAAGAATAAGATTCATTATAAGGATAATGTTGTAAAATACAACATTATCCTAAAATATCATCTCCTCCATTGTATGTATAATCAAATTCTGCATTAGATATATCATTTGAAACAATAGGATCTCTCACAGGATCAGGAAGTTCTGTATAATCTACCTGAGAATGTGCTTTTATAATTTTAGGTTTTTCTTCTAAATACCCCCTTTCATTAGGTCCATATAAACTTGAATTTTGATTTAGTTCATTAGAATTTCTTTGTTTGTTTTTTTTCATAATAATTAGTACCTCCTATATTATCAATCCTTCATAGTATTCCACTAAATAATAAAATAATTATAGATTTTTAAATGATTTTTTCAATGGTATCTCTTCAACAATTTATAAATTAATAAAATTATATAATTACAAACTTACATAACTATGTTTAAGTTTCATTTTGCACTACTTATAAAATTAATCTTGACAAAAATTTATAATAAGCATATATTAGATGTAAAAATAGAAGATTAATCAATGAAGAGAAGTAAGTAGGCTTTAAAACAGATTTTCAGAGAGTTGTAGATGGTGGAAATACAACAATTATGATTAAGCTGAATGGATCTTGGAGATTGAAAGTGAACTTTAAGTAGCTTTACACGTTAGCCTTATGTTATAAAGGCAAGATACGAATTTAGTGTCTTTAATGAGGAAAAACCTTTGTTTTTCAAAATTAGGTGGTACCGCGTATATAATACGCCCTATGCAACAATAATGTTGTATAGGGTGTTTATTTTTTAATATTAATTTTAATAAAAATATTCTAAGCTTCGCAAATGGTTTTACTCCATCTGAAGCTTAGACAACAAATCAACTTTTTAACTTTATGTAAATCGCTTATTCATTTAAATATATGAATATGAGTTTCATTAATCCATTATCAAATATCATAGATAAGACAGATATGGAAAATTTGAAAATAAAATAGGAGGTATTCTTATGGAACAACAAGAATCAAAACAAGTAATTTTTAGTGGGATACAACCATCTGGAAATCTTACTTTAGGAAACTACTTAGGAGCATTAAAAAACTGGGTAAAACTTCAAGATGAATATGATTGTTATTTTTGTATAGTTGATTTACATGCTATAACTGTAAAACAAGAACCTAAAAATTTAAGAAGAAGGACTCTAGAACTTTTATCTATATATATAGCTGCAGGAATTGATCCTGATAGAAACACATTATTTATTCAATCTCATGTACCTGCTCACAGCGAACTTGGATGGCTTTTAAACTGTAATACATATATGGGTGAATTAGGTAGAATGACTCAATATAAAGACAAATCACAAAGATATGGTAACCATATAAGTGCTGGTCTTTTCAATTACCCTGTATTAATGGCTGCAGACATTTTGTTATATCAAGCTGATTTAGTTCCTGTAGGTGTAGACCAAAAACAACACCTAGAAATAACTCGTGATATAGCTGAAAGATTTAACAATGCATATAGCCCTACTTTCAAGATTCCTGATCCATACATTCCTGAAGCAGGAGCAAAAATTATGGACTTACAGGACCCTAGTAAAAAAATGTCTAAGTCTTCTGATAATCCTAATTCTTATATTTTAATTATGGATCCACCAGAAGTTATTAGAAAAAAAATAAGCAGAACTGTTACCGATAGTATCGGTATAGTTAAATACTCTGATGATCAACCAGGAATAAAGAATTTAATGACTATACTAAATGTAATTACTGGTAAATCTTTTGAAAAAATAGAAAAAGATTATGAAGGTCAGGGATATGCTCAGTTTAAAAATGATGTTGCAGAAGCAATAGTTTCTGAATTAGAGCCAATTCAAAAAAAAGTTAATGACTTAATTTCAGATAAAACTTACCTTGAAAATATATATAAGACTGGAGCAGAAAAAGCAAATTACATCGCTAATAAAACTCTTAGAAAAGTTCAAAAGAAAATAGGATTTATTCCGCGCTAGAATAATATTACAACGGAATGAGTAACGGCATAGAAATAGGTTTTTCTAAATATATGTAGTTATCCATTAAACCTTCAGAAGGCAAAGAAATACTAAAGGTGTATTATTCTAAAAATGCTACCCTCGCTATGGGGAGTCCATTCCCCAGCTCGGCTGTCGGAGTCCGTTCCGACAATTACGCATTTTTAGAAACCTACACCTTAAGTATTTCTAGTTGCTACTTCAAAGTTTAATTGACTAACTACATATATAAGAAAACCTTATTCCTATGCCTTGATTTTTCATGAATAATACAGTTTAAAATGTATATTGGGGAGAGATAGGAAGCCTAAAGGATGATTTTCTTCCTTATGTCAGAAAATCTTAAAACTAAATAGAAAGTATTTTAAAACAAACTATCAGTATTTAAAATTAAAAGGTTTATAATATATAATACTGTACTGATATAAATAGTATTTTAAAGTACATAAATCTATCTATATTCTCAATATCAATAATATTACTTTAATATTAAAGCTTATTACAGCCTACGGCTTAACATTTATTTTATTATGTAGAATATACTATAAATAAAAATGCTTAATTTAAAATTTAGTAATGTTTCCACCAGATACCGCTTTTAAGAGCTTATTAGCTCCTTTATTTAGACTAACTACAAAGAGCATAATGAAAAATTAATTTTTCATTATGCTCTTATTTTTTACTTAGTTGTAAGATTTTCTAACTTTAGGAGGAAAATCATCCTCTACTATTCTTTATTCTCTGTTCACTAGTCTCTACTCTAATATTACGTCGCAACATTATTATATTGTAATTTCCACCTCATAAGTTCCAGACTCAAAGTATGGAATTATTTTGTCTAACAACTCTTTTCCATCAATTTTAACCTTATTAGTATTACCTTTTATAACTTTTATAATATATTTACACTCTCCTTTAGTGTACTCAATCTCGAACTCTTTCCAGTCACTAGGTATACATGGTTCTACAGTAAAGCCTTTTTCGCCTTTAAATTTTAATCCCAATATTCCTTCAATACCAACTCTATACATCCATCCCGAAGTACCTGTATACCAACTCCAACCTCCCCTTCCAATATGAGGTTCTCTCCCATATACATCTGCTGTCATTACATAAGGTTCTACTTTATATCTTTCACATTCATAGTAGGATTTTGTATGGTTTATTGGATTTAACATATTATATACTTTTAATGCTTTATCTCCATAACCTAATTCTGTCATAGCTAAAACTACCCAAGTTGATGCATGAGTATATTGCCCTCCATTTTCACGTACTCCTGGGACATATCCCTTTATATATCCAGGTTCTTCTCTACCATTATCAAAAGGAGGCGTAAGTAAAAATACCATACCTATATCTTCTTTTATTAGATATTTTTCTAATGCATTCATAGCATCTTTAACTCTATTTTCATTGCCTGCTTTTGATATAATAGCCCATGATTGTGATAATGAATCTATTTGACATTCATCATTTTCTATTGATCCTAATGGAGTACCATCATCAAAATAAGCTCTCCTATACCAACTTCCATCCCATGCATTCTCCTCAAGATTTTCTCTTATAAACTCTTTCATTTCAGTATACCTTTCAGCTTTAGAAGAATCTTGTTTCCATTTACATATACCTTCAAAATTATCTAATATACTATATAAAAACCATCCTAACCATACACTTTCACCTTTTCCTTTATTACCTACTTCACTCATACCATCATTCCAGTCACCTGATCCCATTAATGGTATATTATGAGGTCCAAATTTTAATCCTCTTTCTATTGCTTTTATGCAATGCTCATAAATAGATCCTTTTGTATCTGAGCGTTTTGATATAGTATATCTTTCATCTTCACCTTCCTCTAAAGGCCTATCTTCTAAATAATAAGCTTCTTCATCAAGTATACTATAATCTCCAGTTCTATTTATATAATCTGCTGTAACATATGGAAGCCACAACAAATCATCAGAAAATCTAGTTCTTATACCACTATCAACTCCTGGATGCCACCAATGCTGAACATCTCCTTCTAAGAATTGCCTAGAAGCACTATATTTTATATGCTCTCTAGTCATTGATGGATCTACATATGCTACTGCCATCATATCTTGAAGCTGATCTCTAAATCCATATGCACCACCTGATTGATAAAAAGCACTCCTTGCCCAAATTCTACATACTATAGTCTGATATAAAAGCCATCCATTTAACAATATATCCATTGGTTTATTAGGTGTCTTAACTTTAATAGTATGAAGTAAATTTCTCCAATATTCTTTAACATTCTTAAGCTCATTTTCTGCACTACTTATATTTTCATATTTTAAAATTATTTCTTCTACTTTATCTAAACTATCATCTTCACCTAAAAGAATTAAAAGTGTTTTTTCTTCTCCCTGTTTTATTGTAAACTTTGTATTTTCACAAAGACATGGATCGTAACCTCCACCTGAAGTATTAGAAAGCGAAACTTTCTTTAAAGCTTCTGGATTTTCTATACTATTGCCTCTTCCTATAAATTCCTTTCTATTACCTGTAAAGTTCTCATCTTCGCCACCTATAATTTTTAAATAGGCATATAAATCTCCAAAATTTTGGCTATAGGGATTTTGAGCCCAAATATATTTTTTATCTTTATTTATAGAAGTTACTATATGAGTATACGTATGCTGTGGTACAACTCCTAATACAACTTGTGCATAATAAGTTAGCGAAAGATGTCTATCTTCATCAGAATTATTTTTCAAAGTAACTTTGCATAATTTAACATTCTCTTCTTTTGGAACAAACATAGCCATTTCTCCAATTATTCCATTATAATAATGTTTAAAATTGGAATATCCAAATCCATGCTCAATTATATATTCCTCATCATCTCTTATAGGTTTTGGTGTAATTGTCCATACATCTCCTGTTTCTTCATCTCTTAGATAAGCTATTTCTGAAGCTGGATCGCTTATCCAATCGTTTGACCAAGTTGTGATTTTATTTTCTCTACTGTTTTTATACCACGTATAAGCTGATCCATTCTCAGATACGTGAAAACCAAAATTTTTATTAGCTATAACATTTATCCAAGGGGCAGGAGTATTCTTTTCTCCTTTTATACTTATCACATACTTATCTTCTTCTAAGTCAAATCCACCAAATTCATTAAAATACTCAAGCTTATTCATAGGGAATTTGTAAGGTTTATATTTATATTCTTTCTCTAAAACAGGAAGTTCTTCAATATCTATATTTTCTTTACAATCTAATTTTACCTGACTTACAACAAGTCCGTTATCTCCTTCTATAACTAATCTAGAAATAGCTAACAATAACTCAATATCTTCTTTTTCCATAGTAGCTTTGTTATATAAAAATATTCCACCAGGTTTATTTTGTCTATCCCTAGCATGACTTGTTGCAATAATATCTCTTATAGAATCTTGTAAAGGTTGAGTATAAGCTGTTTCTTGTAAATTTAATATTACTAAATCAACTTTTAACCCTTTTATACTCCAAAATTCATGAGCATTTAACATTTGTCTTACTGCTTCTTTATGTTTCTCTTCCTTTATAACAACGAGGACAATAGGTAAATCTCCTGAAATTCCATACTTCCATAAATCTTGCTGCCCTCTTTTTACATTCATTATATATTGAGCACGCCTTTCGCATAATGGGCTTAAGAATAATATTCTAGACGCCATTACTTGGTAAAGGTTAGCTTGTGGAGATTTTATGCCTAAATATTGCATATCTACTGTATTTTGTGTTAAAGCTAGTTCAAATACTCTATTAACATTATTTATATCTCTATACTTATTTGAGATTTCAATAGCATTTTCTCTAGAGTCAGTAACTGCTGTAGTATAAGCAATTACACATGTCTTACCAGGTTCTATTTTGATTCTCTTCCTTATACTTATTATAGGATCAAGTACTGCTCCTGTTGTATTTTGCAAAGGAGTATCTCCTTCCATAGACGTTGGGGATGATAGACTTTTTCCCCTTCCTATAAAATTAACTCTACTAGTTTCATACTGTACATTTCCTATTTCATTTCCTTCTACAATAACAGTTTGAACTACAAAAGGTTTATTTTGTCCTTTAGCTCTTGGTCTTCTATTTCCAATTATACACTCAGGATTTGAAACAAATTCTGTTCTAATAAAAAGATTACTAAAAGATGGATGAACTATATCTGCATTTAATGGAGCTAAAGTTATTTCACAATAGCTAGTTATTTCTATTATCTTATCCTCTCCTCCATGGTTTGTAATAGAAATTCTTCTCAATTCAGCATCTTCCTCATTAGATACTGCAATTTCCATATAAGTTGAAAATTCTTTATCTTCTCTTTTAAATTCTGCTTTATCTAATGAGAAAATAACTTCATACCTATCTCCTTCTGTTTTACACGGTTCATAAGCTGCGCTAAAATATTCATTTCTTTTAACATCCTTTATATAAAAAAACATACCGCTACTATCTAAAGTTACATCTTCTTTCCACCTATAAACTGTCATATCATCTTTTTTGCCATATCCACTTCCACTATTTGAAACCATTAAAGAATATCTTCCATTAGACAATAAATGAACTTCTGGAATAATAGTCTTTGCTGTATTATATTTTCTTGATATTATATTCTGTTTATCATAATTTCTATCTGATGCTTCAAATTTATGTTCTCTTTCATATATTATTCTATTTGGAACTTTTTCTTGAAGTAATAGTTCAGTAGCCTTTACTTCAGAAATATTATGAAACCGTTCTTGTAAAATATTCTTGTTTAATACATTATCTAAAGCCATTAAACTCATTCCTTCATGATGAACCATAAAACATTTAACTATTGGTTTTTTGTTATCTTTAGGAATTCTTTCTTTAGTATAGTCTATAGCTTCATATAATCCATATCTTCCTTCCAACCCCTCACCTATAAGTCTTTTTATATTCTCTAATGATGATTTTAAATCTACTTGTAAAGCCATAAGTGTAGAATAAGGAGATATTACAAGCTCATTCTTAAGGCCTCTTTTTAAACCGATTCCAGGTATTCCAAAAGCTTTGTACTGATAATTTTTACTTACATCAAAACTTCTAAAAGCCGATTCCGATATTCCCCATGGTACATTCTTTCTTCTGCAATATTTTTTTTGACCTTCTATTACAGACTTATATGTTACATCTAGCAATGTACCTGGATAGGACTTCATAATAAGTAAAGGCATTAAATATTCAAACATAGTTCCACTCCAAGAAACTAGACCTTTATTTCTTCCCATTATAGCCATAGCTCTTCCTAGATTAAACCAGTGTTTCTGATCAACATCACCCTTTGCTATAGCAACAAAACTAGCCTGCCTTGCTTCTGAAGCCAATAAATCATAATAACTTTTTCCAAGACTATCTTTCTCAATATCATAACCTATAGAAAATAGTCCCCTTTTTTTATCATAAAGCATCCTAAAATCTGTGTCCTTAATTATTGCATTAACTCTTTTTCTAACGCCATCAATATCTAACAATAATTTTTCTACTTTATCCTTACTACTTTTTAATAGTGCCCCTGTTTCTTTTTTTAATTTACGATAAGTCTTTAATATATTATCAACTTCGCACTGAAAGTAATTTAATCTAGTTTTTGATGCTAAATAACTTAAACTTTCACATAATTCTTTTGTTTCGTCATTTTTGTCATCTATAGAATCTACCCATGGTAAAAATTCTTTTATTTCTTCTAAAGCCATATTAACAAAATGTTTTAACTTACCATTCCAATAAAGCTCATTACATTTATCTGAATTCTCTAATTGGTTAATTTTGCCTAAAATCCTCAAAAGAAAATTTCTCCAAAAAATAACATCAAACTTGCTAGTTTCAATTTCTTCTATATATTCTTTATAAAAATCTTTTAATTGTGAAACCTTCTCTAATTCTTCATTAGCTAAATAAATGGTATCCTTTATACCATCTACCATGCTCATATTTAGTAAAGACATATTTTTATATTGATGTAAATTTTCTGATAAAAGCCATAAATATCCTACCAAATTACCACTATCTACTGTTGAAATATACTTAGGATAAAGCGGTTCTAAAGTCCTAGTATCATACCAGTTATAAAAATGTCCTCCATATTTATTTAACTTATCCATTCCATCTAAAATATTTTTTAGTCTTTCAATATTCTCTTTTATACCTATATAACCCAAGTCATAAGCTACTAAATTTGATGTAAGTCCCATAGCTATGTTCGTAGGAGATGTTCTTGATGCAATCCCATTTGAAGGATCTTCCTGAAAATTATCTGGTGCTAGCCAGTTTTCCTCTTCATTCACAAAATCTTCAAAGTAGGCCCATATCTTTCTTGACATTCTTCTTAGTATTTTTTCTTCTTCATCTGTAAAGTTCTCACTTCTAACTTTAAATTCCTTGCTTATATAATAAGCTATATATGGACTTATAAACCATAAAATACAAGAAGGCATCATAAGTAATCCTGAGTTTAGCGACTTTAAAAAAGCTAAAATAAGTATAGCTACAGAAATTAAGCTTCCTTGCCACATAGCCATTACATAATCCTTTATTTCTTTGCCAGATTTAGCCTCAGCATCAGCAGCAGTTTGCCACTCTAAAAGGTTTTTCTTGCTTATATACAATCTATATAAAGTTCTAACTATAGCATCAATCATCAAATATGCTCTATATGGTAAAAAACAAAATATTAAAAATACTTGTTCTAACGCTATTTTACGATTGTTTATTTGACCTGACAAATTTAAACCTCTTACTGGAGATGTTACTGTTTCAGTAACATCAAAAAGTAATGGTGTTATTAAAGCCAATATAGCAGCAATTATCCATTTATCTGTTCCATCAGGTAAAATATTAAATGATAGTGCAATTAGAATTATTATAGCTGGCGCAATTAAGCTTCTTCTTAAATTATCAAGCATTTTAAACTTAGACAGAGGTTTAAGAGACTCTTTATTTCTAAGCCAAGGAATTAATTGCCAATCTCCTCTAACCCATCTATGAAGCCTTTTAGAACTAGCATTATAATAAGCTGGATAACCATCTATTAATTGAATATCTGTAACTAAAGCACATCTAGTATATTCACCTTCTATTAAATCATGGCTTAATATAGAGTTTTCCGGAATCTCTTCATCAATCATATAATTAAAATTATCTATGTGGTATATACCTTTTCCAGTAAAGATACCTTCTTTAAACAAATCTTGATATACATCAGATACTGCCGTTGTATATATATCTATACCTGTTTCGCCTGAAAAAATTTTTGAGAATAGCGTTTTATTTGCACTTATTGTGCTTACTCCTATTCTAGGCTGCATTAGTCCATATCCTCTATACACACGCTTTCTATTCTTTTCTATATGAGGTACATTTAAAACATGTGCCATTGCACCTATTAATTTTCTTGCACTATCTCTTGGAAGAACAGTATCAGAATCCAACGTAATAATGTATTTTGATTTTTTTAATTCCTTTATATCACCACTAATTACATCATAACTTGTATTTTCATCTCCTCTTATGAGTTTATTAAACTCCATAAGTTTCCCACGTTTTCTCTCCCATCCAAGCCATATTTCTTCTTTCTCATTATATTGTCTATATCTACTAAAAAAATAAAATATATCATCTCTATTTTGGGCATATTTTTCATTTAATTTCCTTATTTCTTTTAAAGCAGTTTCAACTACCTCTTTATCCCCTTCTTCTTCTTTGCTTTTACCATCCTTAAAATCGCTTAAGAGAGCAAAATATAAATTTTCATCAGAATTAGCTAAAAAATAAACCTCCATATTTTCTACTAACTCTTTAGCCTTTTTAGAATTATTTATTATTGTAGGAATAACAACTATAGTCCTATTTTCTTCTCCTATTCCATTTATCAACTCTAATTTAGGAATAAAATCAGGATCAATTAAATGATTGACACTCCAATTTAGAATTGATATAACAATCTCACTACATGGTATTAAAAGAACTATAGCCGCTATGATATATCTCCAAAGTTGTCTCTCGGAATCATTAAAATAACTGAGAGACATGAATATAGACATTATAAGAATAGTAAAAAAAACTATCGTACCTATATAGTATAAAACAGCATTTTTTTTAATATTTTCTTTAAATGTGCATATTCCCTTTTTATAGAACTCTGATTTTTTCTTTAAACATTCTAACCCATCATCAAAAATATAGTATCCTACATGTTTTCTATACTCTTCTCCCTTTATTTCTTCTGCCTCTTCAGCACATTCAATAGCTTTTTTTGCTATAAATGATTCTGGTTTTTTTATTTTTTTAGATAATATTTCTATCATATGTCTATAATAATCTCTAGACTCAAAATCCATTTTAGGATAAATTTGTGCAGGATCTTTTCTTAATACATTCTCTACAACGCTAAGTTTTTCAAAACTTTCTCTCCAATTTAATGCCTCTATTTCTCTAATGGAATTGATAGAATTTCCTATAGAAAATTGAAATTTAGCTTGCTTTTGGTGTTCTAAATTTATCACCTTTTCTGTATTCGTCTCTTCAATTTCTAGCTTCTCATCTATCCACTCATATACAGATTGAGTATCAATACCATTATCTCTTAAAATTTTCAATAATCTTTCAGTAAAATGAACTGTGAATTTTACATCTTCCTTAACCAAATTCTCCATTTCTTCTTCAATTCTATTATCTCCTAAAGCATCTATTAATCTATTTGAAATATGATCTGCTCTTCTTTTTTCTTCTTGAGAAAAAACAATATTTTGTGTTATATTTCCTATGTTTTGTATTAATGCTATTCTAAGCATTATCGGTAAAGCCCATAATTCTCCGCTAGATAAAATAGTATTGCTCTGGTACGCTTTTATAAATCTTTCAACGGTATCTTCATCTATTCTTCCATCTGTATGAGATACTAACTCAACAGCAATGTGATATATCCTTGGATACCCCTTCATCATTCCTTTACTAATAACAGGCAAATGTTTATAATACTTATTTGGCATATTATACTTGATATGTTTATATTCTTTTTCTATAAGGTACAAATTATCTAAAAGCCATTCAGCAGCAGGTGGTACATCCTTTTTATATTTTGCATTATCCTCTATGTATTCATATCCTTTTATAATATTTTCATAGCTTTTGTCTAGACTTTTAATAAGTTTTCTTCTAGAACTTGCTCTTTTTTCATTAGAAGAATTGTTTGATATGTCTAACGCATGTTTATCAAGTTCTTCTTTATTTATATCTATTACTGGAAAATCATATAAAATATTTTCATCTTTTTCGCTATTTTCATAAAACAAAATATACTGTAATACAATTATTACTATAGCTATAACTAGTAAAATATACTGCATTTCCGTCACTCCTTTGTTACCTTTATCATATTTAATTCAAAAATTAATGCCTAAGATATTGTTCCCGGAAATAGCTAATATTAAACAAAAAATTAAATAAAGGATATATTCTGAAAAAGCTCAGAATATATCCTTTATTTGTTTAATATATTTTATTGAATTTGACTGACTTTGTTAATAAATACTTTCTTCATTTGAAATTAAATCTTCATAAGTTTCACGTCTACATATAACTTTAGCATCATTATTCTTAATTAAAACTACAGCCGCCCTAGGTATTTTATTATAATTGCTTGCCATAGAATATCCATAAGCTCCAGTAGTTAAAACAGCTAATATATCTCCACTTTCAGTTTTCGGTATATACACATCATTTAATAATATATCTCCAGACTCACAACATTTACCTGAAATAGTTACTTTCTCTTCATTTGAATAAGATACTTTATTCGCTACTAAGCACTCATATCCTGCATTATATAAAGCTGGTCTTATATTATCAGTCATTCCTCCATCAACCGAAACGTACTTTCTTACTTCAGGTATATCCTTTATAGAACCTACAGTATACAAAGTTGTACCCGCATTTCCAATAATAGACCTACCTGGCTCTATTGTAAGTATAGGTAATTTCATATCAAGTTCTTCTGCTTTCTTATAGGCTTCTTCTAATATAGCATTGCAAAATTGCTCTGGTTCCCTCGGATCATCTCCATCTTGATAATATATTCCAAATCCTCCGCCTAAATCTAATTCCTTAATTTCATATCCTAATTTTTCTTTTACTTCTTTAATTAATTCTAACATTATATTAACTTCATCACGATAAGGCTGAATATCAAAAATTTGAGAACCTATATGACAATGAAATCCCATAAGCTCTATATTTTCAAGTAAGTTTGCTCTTTCCACTGCCTTAATTGTTTCATCTTGAAGTAAAGTAAACCCAAACTTAGAATCTATTTGTCCTGTTTTAATGTAATCATGAGTATGAGCTTCGATTCCTGGTGTAATCCTTAAAAGTATTTTTTGTTTTTTATTAAGTTCTTTGGCTATTTCATTTATTTTTTCAATTTCATAAAAATTGTCAACAACAAATCTTCCAACACCTAATTTAATCCCCATTTCAATCTCATCAATAGTCTTATTGTTACCATGAAAATATATATTTTCCATAGGAAATTTGCTTTTATAAGCTGTATAAAGTTCCCCACCTGATACTACATCAAGACAAAGCCCTTCTTCAGCAATAATTTCACACATAGCCATTGTTAAAAATGCTTTTCCTGCATAAGCTACCCTGTTAACTCCATCTACAGCTTTAAAACTATTATAGTATCGTCTGCAATTTTCACGTATAAGTTGTTCATCCATAACATATAGCGGTGTTCCAAATTCTTTTGATAAATTAACTGTACTGATTTCTCCAATGTATAATTCATCATTTATTACCTTCATACTTCCAAATAATCTCATATTTTTAGCCCCCATTTCAAAATACTTATAATTTAAACTCTTCAGCTACAATTTTTATTGCCTTATTTTTATCATTTTGATTTATAGTACATGTTATTCTAATTTCCGATGTTGTTATCATCTTGACTTCTATGCTATTCTCACTAAACAACTTAAACATTCTTGATGCTACCCCAGAAGTTGTTTTCATACCTATACCAACAATAGAAAATTTAGTTATATTACTATCTATTGCAATATTTTTTTCTTCTGAAAAGTTTTTAATTATATCCATGCATTCTTTTTCTTCATCTTTTGGTATAGTAAAAGATACATTTACTTTACCATTTACAGGAGAAGTCTGACTTATCATATCTATATTAATTTTTCTATTAGCAACTGTTTCAAATAAACTAGAAAGTATATTTATATTAGCATCTATCTCCTTTAAAGTTACTGCAATATCATCATCACTTGTAGCAAGTCCTGTAACTGGTTTACTCTCTAAATTCATTTTATTTCCCCCTTTAATAATTGTGCCCTTAATATTGCCATTGCTTAATCCAACATATACAGGAATATCATATTTTTGAGCTAATTCTATAGAACGAGAATGCATAACTTGCGCTCCTAGACTTGATAATTCTAACATCTCTTCATAATCTATAAAATCTAGCTTTTGTGCATTTTTATATTTTCTTGGATCCACACTGTATATTCCATCAACATCAGTATAAATTTCACAAATACCATTTAACTTTACTGCCAAAGCAACAGCTGTAGTATCTGAACCTCCTCTACCTAAAGTAGTTATATCTCCCCATTCATTTATCCCCTGAAAACCTGCTACTATTATGATCTTACCCTTTTTAATACTACTAATTATTTTTTTTGACTCTATGTCATCTATTAAACATTTACCATACTGCCCCTTTGTTTTTATACCTATTTGATATGCTGTATAGCTTACAGAATCATATCCTAAGTCTTTAATAGCCATAGATAAAAGAGCTGCACTCATCATTTCTCCTGTTGACATCAAGACATCTAATTCTCTTTTGTCTGGATTATTAGCTATATTTTTAGCTAAAGATATCAAATCATCTGTAGTATCTCCCATAGCAGAAACAACAACTACTAAATCGTCCCCTTTATTTTTTCTATTTACTAATGTTTTGGCAATATTTTTAATTTTTTCTGTAGTTGCAACAGAACTTCCTCCATATTTTTGTACAATCATAGCCATATTTTATGCCCCCCATGTGATATGATGTACCTAGGCATCTTAATTCATTTCAAATATAATTATTTATTACGTGCATATAATGTAATATAAATTAGTTTTGAAAATAAAAAAAAATAATTGCAGCAAGGAACACTCTTGCTGCAATTATTTAACAATAATATGTATATAATCTCCGCAATCAGTGTACCCTGTAGCTCTCCACACAATTAATTGCATGACAGCATTACACATATTTTGTGCAACCCCAGAAAGTAAATTTACCAATTTACTTTCTTCGGCTGTAATTCCTTTCTCTAAATATCATCATCTGTCGACTTCAAATAGATACTATTAATTACAGCACCTCTACCCTAGGTAACTAATCTTTATTAAATTGTACTTAGTTTAACATAGGTTTTATAATTATGCAATACTTTAAAATATTAAATTTTAAAATTAAAGTAATCTGTTAAGAATATGCACCATATGAAGTATAATAATATTAGACTATGGTTTGAAAATTTCCAATTTACTTATATTTGTTTAAAGGTACTAAATTTACTATAAATTATATAGGAGTATATAAATGAATAAAAGAGAAGAATTACTATCAAAAGGAAATATCAATAATTCACTTTTAAAATTAGCTTTGCCTGCTACAATAGCTATGATTGTAAACGCTTTATATAACATCGTAGATACTATTTTTATAGGCAGAGGAGTAGGTACTCTTGGCATAGCTGGAATAGCTATACAACTTCCTATTCAAATAATTATTTTATCCTTTTCTCTTTTAATTGGAATAGGTTCTTCTTCAATGATATCAAGAAACCTTGGGAAAAAAGACTTAGAAAAAATAAATTATATAGCAGGTAATTCTTTTTTCTGCGTAAGTATTTTAGGTATAATTTTTTCTATCTTAGGTTATACATTCACTTCGCCAATAATAACCTTCTTTGGAGCAACAGATAATATATTTCCTTATGCAAAAGATTATGCAAAAATAATGTTTATTGGAAGCTTATATTTTCCATTTTGTGTTTCATGCAACAATATAATAAGATCTGAAGGAAATGCAAAAGATGCAATGATATCAATGATAATAGGATTCTTATTAAACATATTTTTAGACTATATCTTTATATTTAAATTATATATGGGAATCAAAGGAGCTGCTATAGCCACTATTCTGTCTAAACTAGGTTCTTTTATTTATATACTATCTTATCTAAAAAGTAATAAAACCAGCTTAAAAATACATCCTAAATACCTTATACCTCAAAAGAATATTATCAAGGAAATTATAGGTATAGGATTTTCCGCGTTTGCTGTTCAAGTATCTGGAAGCATTGTTACAATTTTTTTAAACCATATTCTAGGATTATATGGTGGCGATTTAGCTATTGCAGTTTATGGAATAATATACAAGGTAACTTTGTTATTATTTATGCCCATTAATGGAATTATTCAAGGTATGCAACCTATAGTTGGATATAATTTTGGCTGTAATAATATACCTAGAATAAAGAAAACTATTAGACTTGTAATAATTTATACAACTATTATCACCTCTTTAGGTGTTGTTTTTGGAGAATTATTCCCTAGTGGAATAATCAAACTATTTAATAATGATCCTTCTCTACTCTCTCATGGTGTTAAGGCCTTACGAATAGTTATATTGGCAACACCTCTCTTAGGCATACAAATGACAGGATTAGGCCTTTCACAAGCTTTAGGTGAAGCTCTTACTTCATTTATTCTTTCTATATTGAGACAAGTAATATTATTTATTCCTCTAGTCTTAATATTACCCGAAATGTACAATCTCAACATAACTGGAGTATGGTTATCTTTTCCTTTAGCTGATATATTATCTGTTATTATTACTTTGCCTATATTAAAGAGACAACTAAAAAAGCTTAATGTATATTATAATTACGAATTGTAATTTTAAAGTAACTAAATTTTGGAGAACTCATATAATACTAATGTACAAAAATCATTTATGAGGTGTATTTATGGAAACATACTCCATGTATTGTATGAACTCAGATCAATCTAAAGAAGCAAAGGATTCTATGCAAGGTATGTCATCAATGCATGCTATGCAACCAATTCAATCCATGCATGATATACAATCAATGTGCCCTATGCAACCAATGCAATCTATGCATAATATGCAGTCTATGTGTCCTATGCAACCAATGCAGTCTATGCATGCTATGCAGTCTATGTGTCCTATGCAACCAATGCAATCTATGCATGCTATGCAGTCTATGTGTCCTATGCAACCAATGCAATCTATGCATGCTATGCAGTCTATGTGTCCTATGCAACCAATGCAATCTATGCAGCATGCTATGCAGTCTATGTGTCCTATGCAACCAACGCAACCTATGCAGCATGCTATGCATTCTATGTGTCCTATGCAACCAACGCAACCAATGCATGCTATGCAATCAATGCACTGTATGCATGCTATGGGATCATACGATATGGATATGAATGATGATGATTATGATGATTAAATATTAATTTCATTGTTATGTAAAAATGCGAGCAAATTACTTTGCTCACATTTTTTACACATTTAATTCTTGTATAATATTTCTCTGATTTATTTGATTCATTAAATATTTATCTTTCAAATTTTTATAAATCTTTTCTATTAAAGGATACATACAAACATTTTTAAAATCACAGTCTTTACAATTCCAACATTTTATCTGTCCATATTGCGTAAAAATATTTTTTTCATTGTTAAAAATCATCATAATCTCTTTAACCATCATGTCTGGATAAAACTTACATAATATATCGAGTATACTATTCTCACTCAGATTATCTATACGTGTTCCTATATAATCTCTAACACATTTATAATACGTTTGTATATTATCATTATAAGAATCGGTTTTAACATAACTTAAATACTTATCAAGTTGTTTGTACGCCTCATAAAACCTACCCATTTTATAGTATATAGCACATAAAAATAAATCTATATTTGAATAGTACCAAGAAAATAATTTATTTACAGGAATACTCAATAGTTCTGTTATAGAAGCATATCTACTATACTGTATTTCATTAAAGTAACTAACTAGTTCCTGTAACTCTTTTTCAGATATCTTATCTAAATTTCTAATATACAATTTAATTTCATTGTATTTAGAATATTGTTGTATTGTATCCAAATCATCTATTACTTCAATTTCACTAAATCTTGGAATAATTATATGGTAACTAGGAAAACCTAAATATGACACATCTCTAATCAAAATATCATAGCCTTTATTTTTTAATAGGTTAATCATATACCTTAATAATTCTTTGTTGGTACTATCCACTTTAATATCATGAAGCTTTTTAAATTCATAAGTAAACTCATTGCTAAACAATTCTGTAGGATATATTCCAGATCCATTAGTAAGTATATTTATTAAATTTTGCTCATCATCTTTAATCTCACTTTTATAAGATAAACTTTTTAGTCCCATCATGTTGTGTATATCTTGTCCTTGTAAAAGTTCTGTTAAAGTTCTTTCTACGGCAATTTCAAATATAGGATGTGAACCAAACTTTATAAAATAGTCTTGGCTATCTTTATTTATAAATATTATTCCTACAACAGGATATCCTTTTTCTAAAGAGCAATCCTTAATAATAACTTTAAAATTTCCTCTACTTTCTATTTCTTTAATCATAGAAAAAATTTTAGGAAAATTTTTTAGATAACTCACTGGAATAGTTGGTGGTATTATCTTTTCTTTTATAATAGCTTTATTAACAACCCTTTCAAAAATTTCAGATAACCCTTGAATGAGCGCCTCTTCGATAGTATTTCCAGCACACATACCATTAGACATATACATTTTTGAAATCATTTTTATAGGTATATAAGAAATTTTACCACTTACTAAATTTATATATGGCAAACATGCAAAATCAGAAGATACTTTTTCATATGAAACTCCTAACCACTTCTCTAATAATTCCTTTTTATCTATTGTATTATCTAAGTTATTTAATTGTATTCTAATCCACTCATCTTTACTATTTAATAATTCTTCAATAGTACAATATCTTTCATCAGGAGCATAATAGAATCCTTTATACTTTAATGCTTCTTCGCTCATATCCAAAGATAGTTTAAAAAAAGTTCCATTTTGCAATCTTTCCATAAATTCTCCATAGGCACTAGCTAATGCATATTCTTTAGTAACACCTTTTCCATTAGTTCCTAAATTAGTATTTTCTACCGATACTCTTACAGAATAAAATCCATTTGCGGAATTTTTCCATTCACTTTCAGTAGTTAAAATATCTAAATTTCCTAGTATATCTCTAATCCTATTTATTGTGTTTAATGGTAGATCATCTTTATATTCCCTATCACATAATGAATCATTCATATAAATATTTTCCATCTCCATATTATTTATTGTCATATAAAGTATACTTTTTGCATTCATTAAATATAACTTCTTTAATTTCGACTAGATTTTATATTAACTTTATAAATTCTATTAACTACACAGCAACTTCATTATTATGCATTTCAAATTTTTAATTACCTAGATTTCGTACAAATATAAAAATTATATTTTCATATAATTACCTGTTAATATTATTCAATATATTCCATAGTCGCCTAGATTTTTAGGCGGAGCCTACTGGAATAATTCCACAGAATTAAATTTGACAACACTAAATAAAAGTAAAATACCATTTACTGTTTTGGATAATATTACATTAATTAATTTATTGTATTTAACTTCATATGTTAAGTTTTAATTGTATATATTTAGGGGTATAGAGTGCGTTAGCAATTAGTTTTGCCAGTTTTGTTATG
>NZ_JAPQFJ010000008.1 GCF_026738875.1 Clostridium brassicae | reverse complement strand
AGATACTTTTCAATAACTTCTATCTTTTCTGATCCTGATATTTTTGCTTTGTGAGACATAAAAAAACTCCTCCTTACAGTAAACAGTTTTTATTATTTAAACTGTCTACCATAAGGGGAGCATATCAAAATTCTAAGGCTTTCTTAGTATTCAACTCTATTTTTGCATTTATATAGCTTGTATACGTAATTAGTATCCCGTGGCACCAATTTGTAAGCAAAATAATTACCCTAAATTAATACAGTGCTCTTATACAGCTATAGTGTTGTAAGACATACTTGAGGATAATCCCAAAACTATTACATCTCTACTAAATTACATAAGATATCTTTGGTTAACGCCTCATATAAAATTTACTTACAACCTCCGCATGGATCTGGGTCTGGATCTGGGTCTGGATTTATATTTGGATCTATACTTACTTGTTGATTTTGTAATACTTTTAATCTTAAATAAATAACCATTTTTTCAATAATCTTATTGTAAGGAGCACCTGGAATTTTATCAAATCTATCCTTATGGATATCTGCTTCATAAATTCTTGCTTCTTCTAATTCACAATAAGGTTTTTCTGTATAACAAATAGTATCTATAAAATTTTGTTCACATGGTAATGCTCCTAATGTTTCTTCTCCACATTTACAGCCACATCCGCCTCCACAGCCTTTATTGCAAATTAATTCTATTGACTGTGCAGGTGTTCTAGTACAGAATACTGGTGGTGTACTGTATACAACTTCAGTTGCACATCTAAAAGGAACATCTACTGTTGTATGCTGCACTCTTCCACTAACTACATCACAGTCTACACAATCAGCTGTTGTGTATTCAATGTTCTTTCTAACATATCCTTCTAAAAATAGTTTTCCTGTATTAGTACCTTCTGTTGTTAATATTAATTTACATTGAGTTAAAAATACATCTTTTTTGATTCTTTTTATATCATAGAAAGGATATTGTAAGCATATATCAGCTTCTACATCTATTTGAATAGTCCTCTCAGCTAAAACAACAGGTATTTTAGCTACTACATCACTCGTTCCACTTGGTACTATATTAGTTCCTGAACATAATGTCAATGTCTCAGCATCTACATTACCACAAAATGGTTTATTAGATCTGTGTTCCATTATATATTCCCCCTTAAAATTCAGGCTTCTTAAGATATATTATTCTAAGTAGGTATGGCTATATTTATCTCATACCTACTACATACTATGCATAATTTATATCCACGGTGATTATATTTGTCTCTATCTTGTAAAAACCTTATTTCTCAATAAAGTTTATCAATTATTCATTAAATTTATCTTGCTAATCATAGAGCGATTCGTGTCCACTATATTTAAATGAAGGATAATACACAAAAATTATGTATTAACTTTCTTTACAAAAATAATCTCTAATACAACTAGTGAATAATCTCTGAAACTTTGTCAATAATTTAGATAACCTACTAAAGATTAAAAAATTATTTGCAAATGATGCTAATTTATATACGCCCGAATTATGCAATTATTTTAAAGGGGGAATTATAATGAAGCATCTAACAGTAGGTATTTTTGCACTATCCATACTTACACTTTCTATACATTATAAAGTAATCAAAATAGATACAACAATTATTCACAAAAATGTATGGAATATTGTTGTATGGATAGTTAGTCTAACACTAGGAGTGATAATATCCTCTTGGCTTAAGTAGACTAGAGGGCAACTTCTAATAATAGGAGTTGCCTTTTGCCTTTCTGCTTTCACTGGATTTCCAAATAACACCTTATGCTTTTCAAGAAATCAATTGTACCACTAGTATATTGAATATCCTTTTTTATTGTAATCATATTTTTACCATATCCTTTTGATATATATTTCTACATTAGAGATCAATTTTCTTCTTTATGTATTTTACTTAGCTAATTATGTACTTTGTACTCCTGTGCCAATATTCTTGATACTTTTAATTCAACCAGCACCTATTAGAATAAAATAATCTAAAGCTCGGTAAAATATTTTTAAAAGCAATAATCAAAAATAAGCCTCCTAAATTAATAGGACGCTTATTTTAAAGGTTCTGAAAATTTTTATAAAAAAATAGTGATTTAACTATGTGTTTTTAATTAGACAACCCAAAGGCAACCAAAACACTAACATCACTAATAAAAAAATACATTATAAAAGCCTGTGAATTATTCATTTCACAGGCTTTACATCTGGCAGGGGCACCAGGACTCGAACCCGGAACCAATGGTTTTGGAGGTCTATTTAATACGTTTATAATTGTCTTTTATTTTTTGAAAACATAGATATAACGCCATGTAAAGCGATTATATACACTCATATTTTCAATATATTTATATATCTTTATAAAATTTAGACAACCAAAAGACAACCAAAATAATTAATCCTTTAAGGAACTAATTAGTGTATTTTTAATTTCTTTTATTAACTTTTTTAGCTTTATATTCTCCTCTTTTAAAATTTCATTTTCTTTCCTTAATATTATCAATTTTTCTTTTGTCTCATTCATTTAAACTCCCCCATATAGTCAAAGATTTTTTATTTTTAAGTATTCTTGTAATTTACTTTACTACTAAATTATACCTCTGATAGGCCTAAATTTCAAGAACATATGTTCGAGTAAACAACGTTGTTTATATATGTATTAAAGTAAACATATCTCCCTATGTCCTTAATTATAACTCAGAAAAGTATTCCCTCCAGGAATATTTCGACATAATTTCCCATTGTAAAAAATTACTTCTTTTATTTCTTTGTAAATTATGTGAAAATTAAATTATTCTTAAAATAAACTAAGTTTGAAGGATTATAACAAATATAATGTTGAAAACTGCAAGAATTTTAAAAAGGATGTCACAAAAAACTTTAGGTGAAAGACTTGGAATAAGCCAATCCTATGTAAGTAGATTAGAAAATGAAGAAAAATATAATGAAAATATAACTGTTGACTTAATAAGAAGACTCTCTATAGAATTAGATTTAGATCCCATTGATTTGTTTTTGTATTTCTATCGCTAAAGTAAAGCTTAGCTTTACTATATGATATAATAATAAATTCTATCTTTATTTATTGCTTATGTTAAGAACTTGTATTTTAAACTTAATCTATAAAATACAAGTTTGGGGGAATAAATTTGTTTGGAGATATATTGAAAGATTTAAGAGAAGATAGAGAAATGACACAGGAAGAGCTTGGAAAATTATTATGTGTAACAAAACAGGCTGTCTATACATATGAAAAAGGTGAAAACGAGCCCACTATGGATGCATTAATTAAAATTGCTGATATATTTGATGTAAGTTTAGATTATTTATTGGGAAGAACTAAACAGAAGGAAAATTTTCATATTAATAATGAGTTATTTTTGCGAGTATTAAATGATAGACATAAGAAAAAATTCTTATTAGATATATGTAAAAATTTAAATGACTATAACTTAACTACAAAGTAGAAAGAGTATGTTGCATTAATAGCAGCATACCCTTTTATCTATTACCTTAATCTCCAATAAACTTATTTAATTCCTCTAATTCATTTAATTCTAACTCACTTTCAGATTCTTGTTGTAATTTGTCTTCACTGTTACTCACTTTATTATCTATACTATTACTATAGTTGCTCACTTGTGGTGACTTTGTGTAACTTTGAGGTATTTTAATATTACTTATTTGTGGTAACTGTATTTCACAGTTACTCACTATATAGTTAAAAATTATTTCCTTAATAGCTGCTTTAGGATCAACGCAGCCATTAAGAAATTTTATAATTTCTCTCTCTTTATCTTTAGAACTATTGAGAGTAAATTGCACTCTTGTACTATCCTTACTTATTGCCAATATTCCACACCTTCTTACTAGCCTCTAGTGCTCCATTTACATTACTGGCTAATGCATTTGGATGTATTCTAAACTTAGTTAATGGAAGCTTAGATATATAATCTTTTAACATTAAACTTGTACCACCTGTGAATATTGTATTATATGTTTTTAAATTCACATATGGCTTAACCGCATTTAATATATCTCCTAAGAATTCTATATATTGTTTAGGTTCTACTTTAATTAATCCATTATGTATTAGCCTTTGTACATCTTCCTCAGTAAAATCTTCACCTTTAGCATTTTCTAAACTCTTTATTTTAGAATAAAAATCAAATGAACCTAATTTAATTGTATTAGTTTTTACTATCTTAGCATTTTCTAATACACATATATTAACAGTTCTAGAGCCTAAATCTAATATACAAATGTCACCTTTCCTATCTTTTATATCTAAACTATAGTAACTAGCATAAGCTTCTGGAAGTACCAATAGATCATTTATCTTTATCTCTCTATCCATACCATTAAATTTAAAATTAAATATTTTTCCTTTAAGATTTTCCACTAACTTCTTTTTATTTTTCATCTGTATTATAGGTAGTAATAATGTAAGATTAGTTTCCTTCGTTCCTTCATTATTAGCCTTTCCTAACGCATATAATAATTGAGCCATATAATCCCTATTAGCTTTATTAAATTCTCTAGAAAGTTCCCCTACACCTATATATGTTTTTATACCATTATATTCTACTCTTTGAAATCCTTCCTCATAACTTTGATAATCATTAGTTATTTTGCTGCTAAAAATTCCTTCATTATCCCCAATATATTTAATATTAATATTCCCCAAATCAACCACTGTTATTTTACTCATTATTAATTCTCTCCTTCTATAATTTTAAATGTATAAAAATAATTTGAGTCATAAAACACTAATTTGCTATCCTTAAAATCAAATATAAAATCTTTAGCAATCAATTCGCCTAAATGATTGCGTATAGATATGGCAACTTTTTCTTTATTAGTTATTTTAGATTTAGAATATTCTAAATCTATTGAACCCACATTTAATATTATAAATCCACCATCTACACTCATTACTTCATTGTATCGTTCATCAAGTTTTATAGTATGTTTTATCATATCTTTAGTAAAAGTATATATTGGATTTTCCCCCATAAAATCAACCTCCTTTATATTGGCAACTCATATGATTCTCCGTAGAGCAGTGCCATTTCTAATTTTTCATAGTCGTAGATTCTTTGATGATAATTATTAAAGCTGTCTACTTTTGGTCCATTTATATTTGGTCCACTGCTTATACTAAGTACATTATTATTTTTAATTATCCATCTACTATAAGCATATATATTCTTTATACCCTTTTTATGAATTGTGTATTTATAAGCTTTTATTACTTTAGTAACATCATTTCTAGCCACCTTTAAAAGTTCTTTAGCTTGTACATCATTAAATTCTGTTTCTTGTACTACTTTTTTAACATCTTCATGTGTTACAATCATATCTTCTTCCTTGTTTTGTAAAACATCATCTACGCTCATTTGCCCCTTTAATGGAACATTGCCATCATTATCAACATGTTCTTTTACTGTAGCTGCTATTTTTTCTATTTTTGGATTAATACTCTCTAGGCTTTTATTCTTTAAAGTGTACTCATATTGAAATTTTCCATTAACACTCTTTTTCTTTTGTATTAATATCTTGTTTTCCTTAAGTTCCTTCCATGCTCTATTGAATCTAATTTCACCTAATCCAGTAACGGATTTAACATGCATTTTATTTATTTTGAAGTTTGGTATTGAAATAAATCTAGCTAAAGTCATATAAACTCCTTTCGCTTCAAAAGATAAACTTTCACTTTCTATTATTTCATTATCTATTTTAGTAAATCCGTTACTCATACATTTACTACCTCCTTTTACCATAAACTTATTTAAGTTTACTTAAGTTATGTATTAATAATATCATCTTAATTAAACTTACGCAAGTATTTTTTTAATTAAACTTATATAAGTTTTAATAAGCTTATGATATAATAAAAATATAAATTAATTTGGAGGTAATTATGAATACTCAAAAAGACAAAGATTTGAGAACTAGAGAAAGATATACAAATTCATTCGACATAGATTTACTAGCAGCTTTAAAGAAGTTGTCTAAAGAAACTATGATTCCTGTTTCTAGATTATTAGATAAATCAATTGAACTTTTATTAAAAGAATATGATAAAAGATAACCAATATTAAAATCGGTTATCTTTTTTATTTAAAACTTATCCTTGTCAAACTAACTACTAACCATTATTTTATAATATATCTTTAGATATATGTTTATATAGTTAGTTGTTTATATAATATTATTTATAAATTCTTGTTTATAAAATCTTTTTTAATATAGTCTTGTTATAGGTGGGTGATTTCTGCCCTGTGGTAAACTGTACTATTATTTATAGGGTATCCGTTTTCTATATGTTTATTTTTCAAAATATAAAAACACCCCAAGCTTTATGCTTAGGGATAAATATATTATTTTCTACACATATTAATAAAAACTTGATATACTACACTCTTGCTAAACACTTAATTAATTCAAGAAAGATAACTCTTATTGTTATAACTAAAAAGTAATTTTGATTAATTTCAGAGTTATTTTTAATTTTTATATAATAACATATGAATTACCTATTTTTTTTATAGTTTAAGCTTGCCATATCTATATATTTATCATGTTGTAATCTAGCAACTAGTATTCCAGGCAATATTCTGTTTTTAGCCGAAAATAACTCTATAGATTTACTTGAAAAATCCCCCTTTTCTATAAATTCATTGTAACTTTTTTTAGATATAAAAAATTCTCTAGCAAACTCATTAGCTTCCATTTCTTTGTTATTAATTTGTTCTTCCTCTAATGATATTAATACTTCATTAATATTATAATGTTTAAGTAAATGTCCTAATTCATGCGCTATAGCAAACCAAACATGGTCATGAGATTTAAACCTACGACTAATGAAAATAGCAGGATGATCATTATATGTTAGTAAGGCTCCTCTTACCTTACTGTTTGAAATAGCCTCTAATTCTACAAAATAAATTCCTAGTTGATTACATAACTTTCTACAACTTATTAAGGTACTATTTAAATTAGTATTATATGCAATATTTTTAAATAATCCTAACTTTTGTTGTAATTTTTCATGTGAATACTCTATTCCATTTATATCCTCTGTTTGCAACTCCGCTTCCTCTTTACATAAATTTAACCAAATTGCAATAGCTTCTTTTTCGCCACCATCTTCAAAAAAATCTACTTGTAAATTTGAATAAACATCATTAAAATCATCAAAACTGTTAAGTTTCAATATTTTAAGCATTTCATTAGCCTGCTTTAATAAATCCCAATTTAATCCCTTAAATACTTCTTTGAATTTAAACTTCTTTGCTATTTCTTCGAGATTAAACTTTTCTAAATTATTTTTATCACATTCATTAGCCAAATATTCTCTATACTTATTTTCAAGATTTAACCAATAAGAAGCGGGAATTTCAGGCAGCACTTTTTCTAAATTAACTGCTATATCTTCAGTTAATTTATTCTTTCCACTTAGCAATTCTGATATATATAGTTTACTGACACCTAATATTTTTGATAGCTCTTCTTCATTAATATTTTTTTCTTCAAGATATTCTTTTATTATGACTCCTGTTGCTACCCTATAATTAATACCCATAGCTTTCACTCCTTTCTCTAATGTTAATGATAGTCTTCTAACGTTAGAATTTTTATTTCCGTGATTGTAGTTAAATCAGTAATATCGTATGTTCCATAAGGTTGTATAACTATTCTAAAATTAGGTGAATAATCTATTCCCCAACAGTCTTTAAAATCACCATTTAATTTATGTCGTCTTGGAGGAGGAACTTGTGGAATTTCACCTAAATTATTTGCACTTTGTAGCTCCGTTAATCTAGATTTAATACGTGTCGCATGTGCCTTGTTATAATGTCTATTAAGTAATCTTTCATTACATAAAACTTTTTTATCCTTTGAAGAATTAAAATGTAATATCATTATTGACCCCCTTCCCAGCATTGTTAAATTATAACAAAACTTCCCTTAGAGGTCAATTTTTTCTTCTTTATACATATAAGCTTTGTATATAATCTTTATATTGATATAATATAAGTATGTAAGGAGGTGATAATTGTGAATATAAATAATCAAAATACCGCTTATTTTAACTTTGCAAAGAAATTATTTTCTAATTATAATATTTTACAAATACCTAATGAACTATCAAACAATTTTTTTAAATTATCACTTGAATATGGTTTGGAAATTCCAATTAATAAAGATATTAGAACTCTGTATAATGAAGTAATTAATAAATATTATCATAATGAAATAACAATAAAATCGAACTTTATAAATAATGTTCTATTAAAATCGAAAAATCATATAACAATTTTTGAATTTAACTTAGAAACTAGTCGCGCTGATTTATGTAAAATTAATGGGAAAAGTATTGCATTTGAAATTAAGACAGATTTAGATAATTTATCAAGATTAGAAAAACAAATTAATGACTATTCTAAAGTTTTCGAAGAAGTGTATGTTATATGTTCAAAACCTAATATAAGTAATGTACTTAATATAATACCTTACTTCTGCGGAATCTATAGTTATAGTATTTCCAAAAATGGTGATTATATATTTAAAAAAGAAAAAAAATCTATTCCTTGTAATAATATAAATTCATTAAACCAATTAAAATTATTAACAAAAAAGGAATTGAAAGATATTTTCACAAAATTTAATTACATTAGTGGTAAAGAACTTATGATTGAAACTATAAGTAATACTTATTCATCTTCATATATTAATTCTAAATTCAAAAAAATAATTAAGCAAAGATATTGTTCACAATGGGAGTTTTTAAAAGATCATCATAATGAAATTTATGAAATTGATTATCAATGGTTTTTTAAAAATAATATTAGTCCTAATATTATATATCAATAATAAAAAAAGAATCTTAAAGATTCTTTTTTTAATTCTTAGTTTTTAAATAAATTTGATGAATATACCTAGTCAAAGCAATATTATTCCATGTAGCCCAATTTCCGGTCTTACCATGTGAATCCATAGATTTTATTTTTATATACGCAACACAATTATTATCTTGATCTAATATATTTTCATAATTTAAAATATTAGTAATAACATCCTTATATCCTCTTAACCCTAAAGAAGTATCTGAGTTACAAAATGAGTAGAACGAATTATCTTTGTAATTGTATAACAATGCTAGGGCAGCACCTTTACCATTACTTCCACTATCTTTAACAGGCAACTGATCCTTTAATCCGCCATAATCTCCAAATCCATCTAGATCATATAGCATATATTCATTAGCAGTAGCATTATCAATCAAACTGGTTTTACAACAATTTTCATAATCCTTATTTGCACCTTTTAATCGCCTTGGAGAATTTAAAAGTATCTTTTTTGCCCTCGTTTTACATAATCTTAAATCCTCAAGCTCCATTATTTTTGAATAAAAATTTTGTTCATTAATATCATATAATAAATAATCACTTTCTCTTAGATATTTCTCAATAATATTCTTATAAGCTTCATAAATGTCGTCTTCTATACGAAATGCAATAGATAAATTTAAACTTTGAAGTTCATTTATAATTTCTATAGTCTGTCTTTTAGAGAAAGTAAATGTCTTTTTTAAAGATAACACAGGAATCATATTTTTATATTTTGTAATCCCCTTTAGTTTTTTAATATATTCATCGCTATTATTATTTAACATATATGCTAAAGTCATTTTCCCTATATCTAATTGTCTATCATATTTGTCTACATCAAATCTAAAATAATCAATAAAAACCTTTGATTCATTCACTACTTCATTTATCTTATCTAGAGTTATTATGTCATCAGGCGTTTTTGCTTTTAATATAGGCGTTTTTCTTTTATTCCCTGGCTTTAATTCCATTAAGTGTTTCCCATTATCATCAACTTCATACTTTTTCTCATATACTTCATTTAAAATTTCGAAAAGAGGAATAATTTTATCTGAAAAACAATAATTCAACTTCTTTGATACTTGTAGTTCTTCTCGTCTTGTTTTCATCATAGGAATATACATTAATCCACCCCCAGCTATTATAAATATATCATTTTATACTATATTTAACATATCAAATTTATTTTACCAATTATATCTTAATGTGTAAACAACTTATCTGGTTACATTATATATTATTTAACTTATCTCTACGCTAAAAAGTAAAACATCATTTACTTGTAGCAATATTCACATAATCTTAATTAAATAATTAATTTATGATATTTACAAGTAGCTAGACAATATTTTCAAAAAATAAAAAAGCACCCTGGAATATCTTCCAGGGTTAAATTAAAACTCTCTTATTATATTAGCAATTGTTTGAAGTGCCTTTTCTGTAGCTGATCCGTAAATATTATCTTCTCTTAACGGTGCTTTAGTTTGAGTTATGTTGTTATACCACTTTTGAAATTCAAGACAGTAATCTACTGTATATTTATCTTTACTATTTGGTTTTGTAGCTTTAATGGTAGAGGTAGAAAGAGCTTGCCCTACTATTCCTTTAGCTATTGCACTAGCTAAGTCTTCTGAATTATATCTATTCATGTCTTCACTACTATCTATAAAGCTACATTCTATTAGCATTGCTTTTGCTTTACTGTGTCTTATTACACATAAGTTACTCCCATTTTTTATACCTCTATTTCTATATCCTAATGAACATATACTATTTAACACCTCTTTTGCTTCTTTAAATTCTTTTCCGCTCCATGTAAATACTTCTGTTCCATGTCCTCCACCAGAATTAAAATGTATAGAAACAAATAGATCTAGATGTTGGGCATTGGCTAGCTTTATTCTATCTTTAAGTCCTTGCGCTTGTGTTTCTGCATAATCTGTAGTACAGTTTATAACTGTATGTCCTGCTGCTTGTAACTTAGCAATAACCTTTTTACCAACTTCTCTATTACAATCAGTTTCTTTTCTAATACCTACTGCTCCAGTACCTCCACCTCTTAGTGGATGTCCCATATCTATACCTATAATCATATTAACTACCTCCATTTTTTATAAAAATTAAAGAGCAGCAATTACTGCTGCTCTTTCTTAATCTCTTTCTTATTTCCTTCTTTTAGTTGTGCAAGAGTATCTGTAATTTGCTTTGGTACAGGAACTCCTAAACATGCACAATTCTCTAAAATAGAAATACCCTCATTTGCTATGTAAAAATAACAAACAAGGGTACGAAAAACCCAACTTCCTGTATTAAGTAACTTATCTAAACTAACGGCCACTATAAGAACTGCAAATATAACAGACTTTTTAAGAAGCCCTTTAAATCCTGTTTTACTAGATAATTTCTTGTTAAGCCATGCTATTACTACACCCATTACATAATCTAACATCATAAATATTATTAAAATCTGTAATGCTAAATCCCAACTTCCAAACAATCCTGTAAATACTGTACCTACTCCTGCAATAATTGTATTAAATATATTTTGTTTATCCATTTTACACCTCCAAGTATAAAAATTTAAAATCTAGTTAAACTATTTGTATAACTTCTTGAGCTTGAATTTAAATAAGAGTAATTGACCACGCAGGGATTACTCTTATTTTTTTACAATAAAAAAAGACCTTATTGGTCTTAATATTTTTAATTTGTAAAACCAAAAGAGCTTGAACTAATCCAAGCTCTTTTAATATTTATATTACATTTAAAAAATTATCTATATATTGTTTCTATACCTAAGAGATCATCATCAGCGTACAAATATACGTGAGCTTGTGTCCAATCTGTATAACTAGAAAACCAATGTCTATATGCTACGCATCTTGTTGTATCTTCAATTCTATCTAGCCTTCTATTATTATTATCACAAAAGCGGATATCAGCTCTATAAGAGTGGCTTTCGTAATCCTCTGGGTATATAGTTACACCTAAACTATCATACCCATCTTTAGTTACATTGAAGTCATAACCCTTATTACTAATGTAATTACTTCTAACTTTTTGTGACAAATTAGTTGTATTAGTGGTTTGTACGCCATTTTTTATAGTAGTTGCTTTAGCAGTTCCACCAAATATTAAACTACTTGTCCCCACAATTGATAATGCCATCAAGCATGATATTATTTTTTTAGATTTCATAATACTACCTCTTTTCTGTATTTTATTTATAATGCTCTATATATAGTCTTCTACACAAATTGTAATTTTCCTTCCATATTTTCAAAATATTTGAAATAATCTTTTTAATTTTTTTATTAGAATACATAAACTAAAATTTTACTGTCATCATGCTTGTATAAAAATAGGCAAAATAAAAAGACTACATATTATAATAGTCATTACTTTGCCTTTAATAATTATTTAGTTTCTTTTACTATATATTTATAGTATTTATTTATTTAAAATTACCGTTTTTTATAAGCTCAAATCCCTCTTTTAAAACTAATTCTCCATTAATGTCTATTTCTCCAACTAAAAATTCTCTTCCTTGAAAATCCTTAGCAAAGTATTCTTCTGTTCTTTTAAATAAATTTGCAACATATTCCCCACTTTCTACATCAGCAAAAAGCTCTTTTCCTCCATTAGTATACAACTTGAATCCCTCTATACATTTAACTTTTATACTATTTTTCATTATATATCCTCCTAAATATATTTCGTGTATAAACCAACAAAAGACTGTTTTTTATTTGTTTTATATATATTGTTATTAAATTCACTTACTACACCATTTGCAAATCGTTTTTAAATAAAAAAACCAACTGTATAGTTGGCTTTTTTATTTCTATTTTTTACTGTATAACATATCATCTAGCTCTTCGTCTCTTAAGATATATTGTCCTAATTTTGATTTTCGTTTAATCTCATCCCTATATTCTACTATTAACTCAATATTATCAATAGTATAATCCCTTGCATAATCTTTACTTGGTGTATCACCAATGTCCCTTTCCCTAACAACTTTTTTTGATGGTTTATCTATTATTATTTCCCCATCCTTATTAGTTCTATGGACTGCCAATGACGTATCATATACCTATAACCAAAAATATCCATAAACAGGTATTTATAAGTATTTATTTACACTTATAATTATTTATAGATATAAAAAAGGCACTCAATAGAGTGTCCTTAGATTAGCTTTCAGTATATGTTTGCTTAAGTCTATAATAAGCGTATATCGTTGATAAATAGTAATGAAACATCCATTCATACCAAATAGATTTATCATATTCTTTGTTTTGATTTTTATTAGGCTTGTCTTCATGCCTTATTTCAAAATTATTTACTATATTAAAAATTAATTTATCATGCTTATTCTTATTGAAATTCCATTCACTATTAAATATTTCTTTCATATCTTCCCTTAGTGGTTCCATAACATCAGCAAGCACAGCTATAGCTTTTTGCTTTTCTACTAATGTTGAAGAAAAACTAAAATACATTTTTATTGCACTTCTTATTTTTTCAACAATGTTATCTGTTATATTCTTAGGACATTCTTTTTGTATTAAATCTAATAGACCATCATTTGGCAAAACTATTACATGTCCCTTATTATCTAAAAAATATCCATCTTCATAAAACCTAAGAAAACTATTTATATGTTCTCTAAATTCTTTTTGTGCTTCATCCTTTATTAAGTCATCATATTCATAAGGACTTAATGCGTCAGAATCTATTTTACCAATATGTTCATACAATATTTCTATAACTGAAAATAAGTCTCCTTTACTATATCTATTGTAATGTTCATCTATTGGATAAACTTTATTGTTATGAAGATGTTTTAACAAATATATTTCTGGGCTTGGTTTCATAGTTGGGGCTAGTACTAATTTATTATTTTTATATAATCCTCTAAATGCAATTTCGAAGTAGTCCTTCTTTAAAAAATAAATATATGTTTGTATAAAATATTCTTTTAAATCACTAAGGCTAATTTTAAAATTTTTATTCCAAAGACCTTGTCTTTCAGTATAAAATGTCATAGGCTCCCTCCATTGTAAATTTATCTTAGATAAATTTCTTATTTGTTGTGTTTGTTTAATTCCTCCTCTTGGTCTACAAAATTTTTAAGTTGTAAATTAATCCAAGTAGAAAATTTAATACCTTTTTTTTCTGCAATTGCTATAAACTTTTCATAGACCTTTTCATCTACTGTTATATTCTTTTTTATTGTAGCCATGTACCATCTCCCCCTTTTAGGAAGATTATACAATACATACTAAAATTTATAAATACACACTAGTGGTTATTAATAACTACAAATATACATAATCTATACCTATTGTGCAGCTGTTTCTTCTTTAACCTCTTCTGTTTTATTTTCCTCTAATCTTGGATTTACTTTTTGCATAAGCTCTGTATATTCTTCTAAAGTAATTTGATTAAAAGTATAAAATACATTTAACTTCTTTGTCATATCTTCCTTTTCAAATCTTTTATGATCGATTAAATTTTTTAATATATCATATAGTTTCATCTTTTAATCCTCCTACTAATTCTTTATATTTTTGATTTATTATAATTTCTTGTGTATCTAATAATTGTTTTTCTAATTCTTTATTTACATCTGGATATAATTCATCAAAAACTATTTTTCCATTCTCAACATGCATTTTTTTAACTCTGTCAAACTTGTACTTATACTGTTCATAGTCTAAATCTAAATACTTCAATTCTATATTTTCTAATTTATCTGCAATTTCTATGCAAATAATTTCTGTTTCTCTTGTTAATTTATTTTCTTTATAGATTATTCTTCTTTTCATGTTATCACCTCTAATAGTTCTACTTCTTTTAAATTAAGTGTAAATGAAATTGCTTTAATCCTTTCAGTACTATATCCTAAAAATTTTTTCATTTGTATACTTATAATATCATTTTTATTTAATGTTATGTCTCTATCAAAAGTATATATAACTCCATTACTAGTTGTCACAGGATAAGATACTGCAACTACAGCATTATTATTTTTAAATAATATTAGAGATAATGCTCTTTCATTAGCAGTATTTGTTGTCATATCAACTTTTAATAAAATATTAAAAGTTCCGTCTACAGAAACTTTTAATTTATAAAATGTCTCATAATTACTAGATATAGTTTTAATTGTATTGTCATCCAAAATCGTAGCAGTATTTACACCTTTATTTAAAACAATCGCGTTCCCCTGAACTCCAAAAACACTAGTTCCATTTCTAATGTTTTCTGGTTTCAAATTAGAATCCCCATTTACTTTAATAAGATCATAATAACCATTCCTAAAAGTTTGAGTATAAGTTGTGGGAGTTATTATTTTACTTCCCATATTAGGCATAGTTCCAACTAAGTCAGTACCATCATTACTGCTAAATGTTTTGTCTTGTAATACTTCATTAGTCTTTGCATTGCCACTTCTACCAATAGGAATTAAATCTCCTACATTCATACAGCCACCACCTTCAAATATGGTCTACCATTTTTTACAACTAATTCATACTTTGCGGTTATAGTTTCATCTTTTAATATTTTATCTTGCTTATTTGTCGCCATATCAGACAATGATGACTCAACAGATTTCTTAAAATCATTCAAATTATTGCTCAAAAGTTGTATGTCTTTTTGAGTAGCTAATATAACTGTAGGATCTATTTTAAGAGTTACCGAAGATGTATTGCTTACTTCTAAAATCATTTTTATAACTAAATCTTTTGTACTTCCATCTTGGGCTTGAGGCTTATATGTTTCTGGATATTTTCCTATGGCTATCATGTTATTTTCATCATCAAAAATTCCAGCTTCACGTATCATAAACCCGCCAATGGAACTTGGTATTATAACTTCTATAACTACCCAGTTAGGATTATCCTCATCTACCCTAATAGAATTTATATTCCCCTGCCATACTTCATTAACTAAATCTTCTTGTTCTTCTGTTGGATTATAATATTTCCCTTTACCATCTCCAACTTTAAGAGTTGCAAAATTAACTTTGTTTCCTAATGCAGTTGCATTAGCTATTTTCGCTTTACCTATTTTAGTTAGTAGTGTGTAAAATTGCTCTGCCATTAATTAAGCCTCCTTCCTAGGATATACTGTTATATTTTCTACTCCTATATTACCGCCCATAGCTATATTAACTTTACCTCTAGATGTTATATCTTTAGGCATCCATGGATATACAGTTATTTCTTCACCACTTGTTATTACACTAACGTAATAAATATTAGAATTTATTTTTTGTACTAATGAAGAATTAAGCAGCATATTACAAGGTATAATATTTCTAAAGTTATCCACTATCTCATTAAACATACTCCAATCAAAAGTGTTTATTTCTACTTTTAATACATATTCATCATTAAGTACTTCAACTTTGTAATTACCTTCACCAAATAAGTTTTTTAACTTTAATTCAAGCGCTTTCTGTGTTATAGGCATCTTATCCATTTTTCTATTTTTAATTCTTAGCTTTCTAAATTCTAATGTATCATTTACTAAATCAGCTTTAATTTTAAATAACTTTTCCTGATGTTTTATACCGTATTCTGTTGCAGTATCTATAAAATTTTCTTTTAGAATTCTTTGTTGTACTTTTTCAATTAATTCTATCTCTATATTTTCAGTATCCATTATTTCTTTAAAATCTCTTATATTAGCAATCTCTGGTGGTAAAAAATCAATTAATTTCTTTTTCATTTAATATCACCTCTTTTAGAGAAGGAACTTCTACACTTTCTAAAGATAAATTCTCTTCTTTACCATTTATCTTAGTATTAAATAGATCTGCAACACCCTCTACATTTAAAATTCTTGCTTCAATCTGACTTATTCTAACTATTGTGTTATCCTCTTCATGCCATTGTTTTCTAAGTTGTTTCAAATATTCATTTATAATTTTTTTAATATCTTCTTGAACTTGGCCAATAGTAAGTCCTCTCTTTAAAAGAAGCTTTGTTTCTATAGTTATTTCTATATTTTTAGAACCTAATACAGTAACCACATGTCCTACTGGAGCAATTCCTAATCCTTTACCTTGGTTTGATACTGGATCTAAAGTAGTTTGCACCTTATCTATTAATTCTTTGGTAGGAACACTATAATCACTATCTAAAAATACTATTTTTATAGTTCCTCCACCATTCCATATAGGAAATACCTTTACAGTTCCAACCCCTTCAATGGCTCTAGTATTAATTTTATAATCCGCTATGTTACCACCATAAGGTTTCTCATTAAGATGCTCTATATATCTATTAAATAAACTTAAATTATTCTCTTCATCTTCTCCAGGTATTAATAATTCTCCTAATGTAGCAATAGATAAACCTTCTATATATTCTATTGGTATTAGTTGGCCTGTTATAGAATTAGATTCTACTCCTAAGGATTCACACTTCATTTTAAAAACTCCAGTTGAAATTTTTTCTGTAACTATAAAGTCAAAGTCTTCAATAGAAAACCTACTTCCGATAGGTACATCTATAGACTCATTTTCCTGTCCATAAAAATAAGCTTTCTTTATAGAAGATGTAGCCATCTCTCTTTTAAGCCCTTCTTCTGCAACTCTTAGATCCAAATATTCTTCTGGCATATCAGGGCTTACAAAAGTACATTTTAAAAAATAGTCCATATCTGAATACATCTTTGCAACTTCTTGTGCTGCAGGTGCTAATGCATTATAAATTATAGACCCTTCTCTTTTATCTAGGGTATCAGGTACTCTGTTCATCATTCTTTTAAGGATAGCTTCTTCAGTGTTTTGCTCAAACATCACTTAAACCTCCTTTCTATAGGAAATTCTCCATAAATAGAAAAGATAGTGAACTCTGCAAGAACACTATCTTCTTCATACTCAAATATAAAATTATCTACATTTTTTATTCTATCATCTTGACTTAAAGCTTCCTTAACCCTTCTCTTAAATTCACTCTCTGCTATGCCTTTATCTATAGTTATAAGCCCTTTTAATTCACTTCCATAGTTCCAGCTATATATTAAGTACTCATATCTTTCAATGCATAAAATAAGTTCTATGGATTGTTTTAATGCTTCAAGTTCATCTATGAAGCCTTGTATCCTTCCATCTTTTATTTTATATGTTTTGCTAGGTTGTATTACTGCCTGTTCTATACTTAAATTTGTTCCTAAAGTAGCTCCTTGTGGTAATATACTAACCTCACTCATATTACACCACCTTATCTAAAATAACGTATTGCTGTCCACCTTGGACTCTAAGCAATAAAACTTTATCCCCTTGTTTTAAACCTTCTCTAATTACCAACTTATCTAAAGATGTGTTTAAATTAGTAACAGAATTGTCTTTATAATCATGAGTATGTTTTAAATCTACTTCATACCTAGTTAAGCTTTCAGGAATAATAAAAAAGTCTTTATCTAGCACAAGCTTTTGGTCCACTTTTATTTTAAAATCATCTGTACTTAATACTTTTCCAAATAAAATACTTACTGGATTACTAGCACCTACTGCCCCCATACTTGCTTCTTTTATAATATCTAACATCCCCATCATCACACCGCCTTTAAATCAAAATCCATAACTAAATTACCTTTTTCAAATTTATGCGTAGCTTCTTCAATGACAAAATAATGGCTAACACCTATATCTATAATTTCTACATAAACACCAGATCCACCACGTAGTTTTAAATCTTCAGCTATATCTGTACTCACTACATCCTTAAGGTTCAAAGTCCTAGTTTCTCTGTTTTTAAGTTCTAAAGTAGAATTTACTATTTCTTGTACCTGTGCCTTATTTAATTTTTCATCTACTTTCTTATAGTATTGAAGCCTTCCCCATTTAGCAATATTCTTACTATCTTGTGCAATGTATACATCTCTGCCTTTAGTATCTTTATTATCTCTAACAATTTTAACCCTGTTATAAGTGTCGCTATCTATACTCTTTTTCCAATCATAATCACCAAGATTATTTTCATCAGAAATCATTACTTCCTGCCTCATATTATTTATATTTCTTAAGTTTAAATATCCAAAATCATCATATAAAACATAGCTTTTTTTAGTTGCCATTAGTGTTTTATCTAATGAGCTATAGATTATATCTAAGAGTTTTTTATCATCTTCTAATAGACTTGAAATTGTATATGTTGTATCTTCTATAGTTCCTATTCTTAATCCAACATCTTTAGCAATCTGGCTAATTATTTGGCTCGCTTTTTTATTTTTAAACACATAAGTGTCATTGCTTAACAAATACCTAAGTTGGTCATAAGCTATTATTTTTATATCATGGTTTTTGCTGCCGCCATTTTCAAAAATATATCCATAGAACACTTTATTGTTATCTACTTTGAAGCTTATTACATCACCATTATTTATAGAGATTGATTCATCTTTCAAAACTTTAAATTCTAGGCTAGATGGCTTACCTTTTCTTTGTGTTTTCCAAGTAACTTCACTTACTAATTCAGATATGTCAAATATCTCTCCTTTTTTATTATCCAACAATAGTTGTATTTGCATTTATTTAAACACCTCTCTACGGAAGCCTTAAAACTTGTCCTGTATATATTAAGTTAGGATTCTTAATCTTATCTTTATTCAAATTATAAATTTCTTTCCATCTAGCTCCATTTCCTAAATACCTTTTAGCAATGTGCCACAATGTATCATTGCCGCTAACTGTGTGTGTTTTAGGATAACTTTTAGTATTAGGTCTTGTAGGCTTAGAACTTGCTATCACACTTTTCTTTTTAACTTGAGACTGATTAGCTAAAACAGTTTTCTGTGTTGCTATAACTACTTTTTTAGCAGCATAATTTTTATATCTCTTAAGTTCTATAGAATAGTGTATATCCCCAACCTCTCCACCTTCCTCATAAGGTTTAAAATTTTCTATTGTAAATAAGTCATTAACCTCAAGCGGACTTCCTACAAATATAAATCTTATCTTTTTTTGTTTTTCTCTCCATTCCCTAATTTTATTAATATAAAAACTCGGAGAGAATAACTTCTCCGAGCTTACATAAGGTCCTTTATGTTTAGGAAAGAAACTTTCAAAACTTATTTCCATCAACTTAGGTTTATTGATTATATTTATCTCTCCTAAATTAATAATGTCATATGTTTTGTTGTCTCCATCTTCATTAAATTCGATTTTTTCTGGTAGTACAGGAAGGGTAAATCCCTCTTCACCATCATTAATTCCTAAATATATTTTATAAGCCATTAATTATATACCCCCTCTGCACTATTAACTAATTCATTTTTCATGTAAGTTTCTATTTTAGTTATTATTTTATTTATGTCAGCTTCTTCTTTAATATCTCCAGTTGTAACTTGTACTGTTGGAGTTAAAGTTACAAAGTTTTGTACACTTTCCATTTCTGCAAGATCTCGCATCATTTCTAAATGTTCGTTAGAAATATCTATTTTATCATCTATATTTTTCAAATGCTTATTTGCATTCTTTAACCCTTTATTTTTATTTTTTTTATCTTTTTCTCCAGGCATTGTAAGTTCCCCTGGACCTTGTGCTTTATTCCAAGCTGCTAAATCGGGCATCTTTGAAGCTGTGGGCTTTTTAATATTATTAAATATCTTATTTATATCGAATTTTTCTTCAATATTTTTCCCAACTTTATAACCTGAATTATAGGCTTTCCCATATTCAAATCTATCGAAATGTTGTGCAGCAGCGTCGATTCGTTGAATTTTTATTTTAGGCTCCCCAACTAAATTGTCCACCGCACCCTGTAAGCTGCCTCTCCATCCATTTACTGCATTCGCCAAATTCGAACCAAAGATAGTATCTATCGCAGATGCTATCCCTTGCAAAATTTCTAAAACTGTATCTGCCATTCCTGCAAATAATCTAACTATCGACCCTATAGGATCCACAAATACATTAGCTAAAAACTCTGCAAAATTTGCAAATGTATTATAAGCTAGAGCCACAATATCTAATATTAAGTTGCCAAGTGCTACAAATAAGTTACCTATAAAAGCAAGCCCTGCCATAAATGCTCCACAAATTAAGCCTGTGGCACTTACACTTGTCCCTGCAAAATGGTTTACTGCTGCTACGGCCGCATAAAATAAAGCTATTAATATAATTATTGCAATAATAATCCAAGTAATGGGACATATCGCTAAGGCTGCGTTTAAACCTTCTTGGGCTAATGTTAAAGCAATTACTGCTGCAGTTTGTGACCATGAAGCAATAGTATGCATAATTTTAGCGGTGACATCTTTTATGGTTGTTAACCAGGCAATTCCCATTGTTGCGTTATAAACTATTAAGGACCCTATAATCCCCCAAATAATAGGACTAATTATACTCCAATTGCTTTCTACTACATTTCCAATCCATTGGAATCCATCTATAACATTCATCGTTAGACCAACAATCAGGCTTAATCCTGCCCCTATACCTCCAAAAAAGGTATTAAAACTTCCGTTTTTAAATCCCTGGTTTATTTTAGCAAGCAATGGTTTTACTATTTCTAACCCACTATTGGCAGCTTGTGAAAATGCAGTTTCTACATTAGACTTAAAGTTATTCATTTGTGCTACTGCTGATTGGTTAAATTCCTGGAGGGCTTTATCAGTTGCACCTTTTTTAGCAAGCAATTTATTAAACTTATTTATGAATTCATCCATACTTTTAGAAGCTTTAAGAATTTCTGCATCAACCTTACCAAATCCAAATCTGCTTCGTAAAGACATAAAATCTCCACTCATGGCTTCTTTAAGTGCAAATCCTGCACCTTCTAATCCTTGAGTTGGATCTAAGAAAGCTAATTTTTCAGCAGTTTTATTTAGTTTCATAAGACTATCTGTATTTTTGGTAAATTGTATAAATGACCTTGTTATAGCATTAAATTCTTTTAATCCATAAACACTTATATTAGCATATTTATTTAATTCTTCAAAAAAAGCTCGCCCTACATCCTTATTTCCCAACATACCACTTATAACAATAAGTTGCTGTTCTAGTCTGGCAGCGCCACCTATAGTTAAATCTATTCCTTTCTTAACAGCTTGGAATCCTAAATAAGCACCTACAAGTCCCTTTACTTTACCTATTAACACATTAGACTCATTTGAACCTCTATTAAATGCATTATTTAGCTGATTTTGACTATTTGTTGCACTGTTCTGCGCAGTTGATAATCTTTGTAATTCAGCAGCAGCTCTTTGTGTAGCTGTCTGAGCAGCATTTAAGCTATTAGTTAATCGTATGTCTCTATTGCCCGCCGCATTCATATCATTCATTGCTCTTATTGTTAGATTTAATGCATTCGTAACCTGTTGCAAAGGTCTTGTCATTTGGTCAAACATTTGCAAACTAGTTGATACTGTTGTCACGCCCTCACCTCTCTTCCAAGGCATAATAAAAAGCACCTACATAAGTAAGTGCTTAATTCTATTTATTTAATATTTTATTTTTCTCATTAGCAAATTCTTCTTGCGTTAATAATCCATCTTCTACTAACTTACTTAACTTTCTAATTTCATCTGCTACAGATATAGTGTCTTCTTGTTTATGTAATTTCACTTTCTCATTTTTAGTTATTACTGACAACATTGAAAGAATTTCTTGAGCTTGAGAGTATGCTATCTTATATAAAGTTGAGTTTGATTTTGTTTTCGTTTTTATCAATTCTACATAAATAGCTGGATTACTAGTATAATTAACAGTTATTTTAATTCTTAAACTGTTAATTATAGATTTAGTCTTCTTTTTGCCAGTTACTCCACCAACTACTGCCCCAACTCCTCCCAATAACACACCGCCAGCAACTGCTCTTCCAAGTCCACCTTTTGTTATACTTTCACCATCTTCTAAAAGCTCAAATTCTAAAATATCTTCAAATTTATATACTTTAGGATTGAGTTTTTTACCTAAAACTCCATCAGGTATAAGCCATAATTTATTCTGTTTATCAAATTCTATATATGGCTTTATTTTTTTTGTTGCTGTAAACTGACTTAACAATTTTTTATTGTTTTTATTATCCTCTATTTCATTTAATATCACTTCTTTTGTCATATTTTTATTTATTTTTACTTGGAAAGGAATACTACATAAATGTAAACAATCTTTACAAATAAATCCGTTAGCTATTTTCTTTTTCCCTTCTTCATTACCACAAATACAACAATTTTCTTTATTTTTAAAAAATAATCCCATTTTGTATACCCCCAATATTTGCTACCATTTAGTTAATTAAATAGTAACAAATATTGGATTTCAATTCAATGTTATCTTTTTCTTTTAGCTTTATCCATTTGTTTCTTTTCATTCTCTATATGCAAATCTATGCTCGCATATATAAAAGCTTTTTCTCTCCTATCTATTGGGGCTAATGGAGATTTTCCAGCTAATACTCCTGGTCTGATTTTTAATCTGTGGAGGGCATAGTGAGCGTAATTAGCTTCACCGTCACCCTCCTTTATTAGTTTTTTGCTTCTTCTACTAGCTCCTGTATACCTTTATCATATCCGTTTATTTCTATAACAGTACTTGACCAGTCTGCATACTCACCATCAGTCATTCTTGACTTCATTGCACTTAAAAGCTCCTCTGCTCCCATTACTCCCCAAGCCTTTTGTAGTTCTGCATTTTTTAAATCAGGATATGTTGTAGTCTCTATTATCTGATTAGCTATAAACTTGTCTTGGTCAGTTTCAATCATTTTCTGACCCTTAACTAATGTTACCTTTTTACATTTCTTTCTAAGTTCGTCCCCTTTGTCAGCGTTTATAGGCTTAAACTTCATCTTTCTTTTCCTTCCGCCCATTACTATCTCTCTTTCTATTTCTTCCACTTCCTCAAAGCTATCCATTAAAAAATCTTCAAAATTATTCATTATATTATTCTCCTTTCATTTTATCCCAATACTGGTTTATTAAATTTATCTAATAGATCCACATCATCGTATGTGAATGGTATGTCTTCTTCTAATGAATCTGAATCCACATCAAGTAATGCCATTGGACACTCATCTAAGTTACAGTCTTTAAGTACTATTGTTTGTTTTCCGATAGTACTTGTAGGATCCTCATTTACTACAGTAAGATCAAAATAAGTATCTATACCCTCTTTCATGTATTTAATCATCATTTCTCTAAATAAAGAAGTTACATAATAAATTGTTAATGTACCTGTTCCCTTATATCCTTTTGCTTTACTTTGTGTTCCTCTTTTACCTAAAGTTTTGCCCTCACTTTTTTCTTTTTCAACCTTTGACTCGATTTTTTTAGCATAAAATAATTCTTCATTTCGACCATTTATTGTCGCGTATGCTCTCCCTTCTTGTCCACTTATCGTATCTTTAAACTTTAAAAAAGACATATACTATTCCACCTCCACATCCATATAAAGTTTTTCCATAGCATCTATAGGTTGTACACCTACTCTTGCTAATACAGAATCTTTATCATTCCCTTTTCTAATCTCAACATCTTCGGGAACTACATTTTCTAAAGCCCCAATTCCTTGTAACCCCTCTAAGAACTTAATTACATCTTTCTTAAATAAATTTCTGCCATCTTCACTATTGTCACCTTTGCCAATATAATTGACTTCCCAGAGTAGCCTACTTCCATTGTTCACTTCAAAAAGTGTCCTAATAACTCTATTCTTTCTATAATCTTTCCCTTTATCTTTAGTAAAACTTTTAAATGTGTTAATATCCTGTTCTATAACTACTCTTCTATTGCTAATAGTAAATACTATTTCTCCATTTAATAGAGCTTCTTGTATTTCCCTATCTGTATATTTAACATCTACATCAATAGCACCAGGATATTCTAAATATGTGTTTGATTGATTCACACTTGCTCCTGCTGTAGCTCCAGTTACAAATGCGACCGCCTTATCAGATTTTATTATTGTGCCATCATTTAAAATAACACCATTTTTAACGCTAATAACATTTTCACTATCTGCTTCTGGATAATTTTCTAATACTAATTGAACTTGTCTACCTTCTTCTTTTAATCTTTTAATAAATGTGGTCGCAACTGTTTTTATGCTAAGGTCCTTCGTTGGAATACCTATGGTATGAAACTCATAGGGCTCAATTGTAGCTAGGTAATCGGTGTAACTTTGATTAGTAACAGTTCCATCTTCACCACCCTTAAGAGTAAGACCTGCAGTAGCTTTTAATTCTCCAGTACCTTTAAACTCAACATAATTGTTAGGTTTTAATTCTTCAATGTTCTTAACTAATTGCTTATCTACTTTATTTCCTTCAAACATAGTTATAACTTCAAAACTTCCTATATTATCAATATTGTTTTGAATTACTAGGGTAATACCATTCCCTTTAGTTCCACTATATTTAGCATTGCAAGTCAAAGTATCTAATGTAGCAGTAGCCCTAGTACCTTCGTTTAATCTATACAATAGTAATGTCTTTGCCTTTTTAAAGACTTCTCTAATAAGTAATGCACTTTCATCAGCTATATTAATGCCTAAAGTCTTAGATAAATCATCATCTGCCTGTATAGTAATAACTTCTTTTTCAGGTCCCCATGGCAACACTAAAGGCATTGTAGCAATACCTCGTTCTCCTATTGGTGTTTGCTCATTTTTCTTGGATCCAAAATTTATATAAGCACCTGGTCTAATCTTATTTTCTTTGGTCCATGTTCCTCCTGCCATCTATTTCACCTCTTTCTTATTAAAATCAACTATAATTTTTTTAACTTCTTTCAAACTATAGTCCTTATCTTCTAGTAATGCTTTTAATATGTCTTTTTCTATAACTGTAAATTGCTTAGAAGATACTATTTGTTCTTTAGTAAATTTAACTTCTTGTTCTTTATCTAGCATTTAAATACACCTCCTGTTTCAATTTATTCATTTTAGGAGCTTTTTCAATTTCCTTAATAACTTTATAGTTAAATTGTAGGAAGAAATGTAGAACCCCATCTATAACCTCATGTGTCATGTTAGTAGCTCTATATAAATTGTCATTTACCTGTACATATTCAAGCAGGTCATAGAACTTATCAGCCATGTTTAAACAATCTGAATTAATATCTTCCTTGTCTGAAAAATAATGAATATCAAAGAATACATTCTTTTTATATCTAATATTTAATTCTTTATCCTGTTCTGAACTCAAAATCTTAACAAAAAAACAAGGCTCCTCAAAGTCTTGTTCTATCTTTTCATTGTATATAGTTATGTTAGGAAATTCTTTATCTAAAACATTATTAATTCCTATTCTTAAATCATTTATAGTAGCTATATTATCACCTTCTTATTTAATGTTATATTAACAGAATATGATATTGATTATATTAGCGATAATTAATACCTCAATTTTCTCTTTGCTTTTCTAATTATTATTTCCATCAGATAACGTATTCTTCCAAAAATATTAGGTCGGGTGGAAATAACTTTTATTTCTTTTTCTCCGCCACCCATAGAACCTTTTTCGCCTTCTGCATATTCTATATCCTTAATATTTCCAATCAAATCAGTCTTAAAACTTATTATATGTTGCTTTCCATCAGTTTCAAAAATTATATATTGTATTCCAAAATCAATTCCAAAGAACTTCATATTATCACATCCTTTATATAGCTTAAGTGTATACGCCCTGTATATTTTCAAGTTCTTTTGATAAATATGATTCAATCTGAGAAATAATTTTCTCAATGTCTACTGGTTATGTTTGATTGGAACTTATTGAAACCTGTGGAGTTAAAGTAATAACATTTTGTACTGGCTGGACTTTTCCTTCAAGCTCAGTCACTCTTTTCTTTAAATCATTAATTTCTTTTTTTAACTCTTCCACCCTTATCACCTACCATTCAGTATTTGATTCAACAACTCTACTTGTTTTCGTTCTAAAAATCGTGGGAGCTCTCTTTCTATTTCATTCATAGATATTTCAACCATAAAGCGCCCTTCAACCCATTCTTCGTGGTTTCGTGTTCTATGTCCATTATTGACATATGAAGCATATTCAACATTGTTAAATATCTCTATTACATAGCTATCTCCATGTTTCTCTATACTTCCTACTTGCCAGTTACGTCTTAAATGCCCACTATCTACTGGAGTTCTTTTTTTAATCTTTCTTTCAGCTCTAAAAGCCATTTCAAGTAAAAATTCTTTTATCCATCTTTCAATTACTCTTTCATCTAAAGCTTTCTGGAAATTTTTAGCCATATTCCTAAACTCAGAGTAATCAAAGCTTCCTAACCTAGCCATTAAGCTTTACCTTCTTTACTTAATATAACTTCTTGGTGTGTATTATAGGAGAATCCTTCTCCAGCTTTATACTTAGTTATTATTCCAAATTGGTTAGTAACTTCTATTTCATCACCTTGATTTATTGCTAACTCAGGAGATATAAAAAGCTTAAGTTCATAAACAATCTGATTAACTGTATCAGTTTGATTATTTTTACTTAAGCTTTGTTTAGATACTTTACAAGGCTTATTTTCATATTTTATTTTTGGTACTATTTTAGTTTCTTTAGTTTTAGGATCTTTAATCTTTTCTTTACCTCCACTTATATTACAAGTACAATCATATAAACTTTCAATAGCTTTTCGTGCTTGTTTAAATGCTTTACTTAGCATCACCACACCAACTCCTAATACATTTTTATATAAGGTTGAGGGAGCAATGCCTTAATTTCACAATCAACAATTAAATTATCTATTGTATCATCATAGCTAATAGATGTATCTCCCTCCACAATAGACTTTATTCCAGTAGGTTTAGCCTCTTGAGTTTCTTTAGCTTTACAAATCATTCTTTTAACTGCTAACCCATAATTCTTTTTAATATAATCATTAGACATATCCTTGTTTAAATAATTTCTTATAGATGTACAAGCGATTTCCTCATATTCTTCATCTGTAAATTTATTTTCAGAATTTAAATCCATAATTTCAACTCCAATACTAAGCTAATGTTATAGTACCAATTCCAACCTCTAAGCCATGTGGCATAGATGGTAATGCAGTAGCAGCCGCTTTAGTATATTCTCCTACTGGATCTATGGATGTGTAAGTTCCCACAAATATATTACCTACCATCGAAGCCATATCCATTTTACCATCCCCTATAAGTTTTATTTCTTCAGCAGTTAAACCGTATATAGTTTCACCTAAAGTTTCATCCCCAAACATACTTATAACATTATCAGGGAAATATCTCTTAGTATCAAAACCTGTAGAAGTTTCTATTTTATATTTTCCTTCATATACTGCTATTTGTGGCAAATCCATTTGAGATAACAAATCGTTAAGTTGTGCTAAAGTAACAACTTTATCTGAATTTACTCCAAAAACAGCCTTTCTTACACTTGTATTATTGCATATAGCCTTCATAATCTTTCTCGATGTCAAAGCTCTCGTTGGCCTAGCACCACTTGAAGTTTCTATTGCAGTAGCTAAAGTATCTAAATCATCAAGTGGTTTAGACTTAGCGGTATCACTCCAATCAAATGATTTTTTATTTTCATCAGGTACACCATAATCTAAAGTTACCTTGACACCATTCTCTTCAATTTTAAGCTTACCTGAAGAAAGAACCTCCATCCTCATAGCTTCAACTCTTACTTTAACTGATTCAACCATTTTTTCAGAATCATTATAAAGTTGCCCCAGTACAAAAGCTAACTCTGCATCAGTACGTGGATTTTGAACTTTAATTATATCTTTTTCAGTAAGCTTAATTTGCCTCTTAATTAAAGCAAGCTCAGCAGCTCCCTTCTCAATAGCTTGTCTAGAAGCTAATTGAGTTTTTGTATCTAGAGCATGAACCGAAGCACTTACAGGCAATCCTCCAGCACCTAAGATCATATCAAATTCAATATCTTGAATCTTTCTTTCTGGGAATAAAGCTTCACCTAGCATTGGCTTAGCTGTTCTTTCCTTAAAATAATTAATTAATTCTTTAGTATTAAAAACTTCTTCTATTCTTGGCATGTATAACATCTCCTATCTAAATTTTATATTTGGTAAAGCTGTTTTAATTGCTGTTATAGCTTTATTTGCAAATCCATTTAAAACCCTATCAACTCTTAAATATCCTTCTACCACTAAACTACATGGCATATCTCCATTAGTTACATCCACAGTCTTATAAAGAACACCTACAGGAGTAGTAGTTAATGTTTCTGAACCACTGGCTCCAGTTTGCTTAACCACATTGCCATCAGCATCTATTAAGCTACCAGCTAATACATATTTCCTACCACGTTCGTCTACAGTTGCTCCAGATGCCAATACTGTGCCACTAAAAGTTACTAAATTAGATGGAGTTACTAAAATCTCCATATCTGAATTATAAATTTCTCTTTTAAAATACATAATATTCCCTCCTTATTTATCATTGCCCCATGGATTAGGAGCACCTTCTACTTTATTTCCATTTGCTTGTGCTGCTATTGCTGCACCTATTGATATTGGTTTTCCATCAGAACCTTTACCTGGTATATAACTATTAGATTTCATTTTTTCTGTAGTAAGTGATTCTAAACCTTTAGACCAATCTTCAGCTATTGAATCAATAACTTCTTTAGTTTTATCAAAGTCCTCATCTAAGCATTTTTCAACTATACTAGATGGTAACTTTTTATCAGCAGCATATTTAATAGCTTCAGCTAATAAATCTTTTCTAGCATTAGCAGCTCTTTCAGCTTCTAATTGTTTTTCTAATTCTAACAATTTCTTTTGAGTAGGATCAGTAACTAAATCAGGATATTTTTCTTTGATGAATGGTTCTAGCTCCTTTTCTAAGTTGTTTTTCTTCCAAGTATCTAATGCTTTATCAAAGTGTTTGTCGTTTTCACTTTCTAAAAAAGCCTTAAAATCCTTATCAGTTTTAATTTTGTTCTTTACCGCGTCTAAAGTTAAACCAGAAGTTTTAAATTCTTCCTCAACATCAGTTCCAGCTAATAAAGAATTTATATCCTCATCATCTTTCGCATCTTTAATTTTTTCTAACAAATCTTTCTTTAACATATTTCCTCCTATCCCCTAAACCTCTTTGTGGGCCTTAGGACATCCTTAAAATTTTGATTACACCTTCGCACACTTATATAAGCATATAAGACGTTTAAAGCAGTTTGAGCTATACTTTAGGGTAAAATAAAAAAGCCTTATTTCTAAGACTTAATTTTTCTTTCATTCATACGATTAACTTCTTTTGTAATATCCATAATAAGTGAAACTTTAGCAGGATCTATAAATATCATTCTTGGTTTTTCATATGAGTTATCTTCAATAAGTGTGTTTCTTACGCTATGATTATTCACAATAAACTCTTGTATCGATTCTTCTGTATCTTTTGAAGCAATACAAACTTCTTTACCATCACACACAATACAAATATAATTCATTCTAACTCCTCCTATTCGTAAACGCCTTTAACATCTCTAATCAATTCTCCCCGCATGTAGTTTTCAATTTTTTTAATTATTTCACCAGCATCTATGTTTACTGAAGTAGTTAATTTATTAGAAATAGTTGCATCTTTAGTAAATATATCTGGATTATCTTTTATAAATCCATGAAGTGCATTGCTTAATCTAATGACAATTGCTTCATCTTGTTCAAAACCAATATATTCAAACAGCCCATGAATAACTTCATGCAAAAAGATATTCTTTTTATATTCTTCAGACATATCATTTTTAAGTCTTATTTCTTGTTTATGATATAATATTTGCCCATCTACTTGAGGACCTTCTTCTGATGGATTATTGTATTCAATAACACTATAAGTGACTCCACCAATCTTAACTTTATTTGGTATATTCATTTAACATCACCTCGCTTTCAAATCAGATAATAATAAACATAATTAAAACCCATATTAGCTCATAAATAGCATTTAACGTGTTGCCTTTTCCCTTTTCTTTCATAGCTTTATTCATTTTATATACAGCGAAAATGTGTGCTAAGATTAGAAAAATAATCTTCATATAAATCATTTGAAAAACCTCACTTTTAGACATAATAAAAGCACTTACTATTTTTACTTAGTAAGTGCTTAATTAATTTGTTTGCCTATAGATTTCATCATAAATTGCTTGAAGATTACGTCCATCTTCATTTAAATAATTTTCATTTATAAAACCAATTTCTACTTGTTTATCTTCTACATATTCCATTAAATCTAATTTAGTATCTATATCTAAATCAAAATAAGTAATACTATGTTGTCTATATTTATTTCCTAAAATTTTATTTTTTAGCTTCTTATCATCCAATACTTTAATTAAATAATCAAACAATGAGTTATTCAATTCTATTCTATACACCCTTTAACCTCCTTACTAAATCACTATCTGTAGGATTACATTGGATTAAATTACCTGTCTTTGGATTAATAGAAACTGTTACTTTTTCTCCTATAATCTTATGACTTTCTTTTCTAGGTTCTTCTTTTATTTTTAATGGTTTTTCTAATGCATTTTTAATACCTTCAACTTCTACTCCATCTCTTGGTGCATTAGTCTTAGGATCATTGCTTGTGCCTAATACTCTATCAATAAAATGTTTTGAGTAACTTTCAATCTTAACTCCATTAGGAGTTGTTATTCCTATTAAATTATTTTGTATCTTATTCTTACACAACTTATAATCTCCCAAAGTTGAAAATGCTGAAATATCTCCTTCAACTCTAGATTTATAATAATCCTTCATTGTATCCCATTCATTAACATTATTATACTTGAATTCTTGGAATTTATCAAAAGATGTAGGCATTTCTTTTTCTAAAACCTCTTTATATTTCCAAAACTGCTGCTTATCACTAGATTTATTTTGTATTTTCTTTTCTTCTACAAATGCTTTACGATTATTAGTAACATTTTCTTTGTACCAATCTTCGTATTTCATATTACCAGGTACATATTTATTCTTACTTGTCACAGGATCTCTAGCGATTCTTTCTTCGTCTACTGCATCTGGGAAATATGCAATAGTAGTGGTTCTACAATTAGGATGAAATGGTGGAGCATTAATTCCTATTTCTTTTTCATCCACTTTAAATATTTTTCCATCCATGAACCTACATATTTTACTAGTACGCAAGTCTAACGTAGCAAGTATTTCATATTGTTTAACAACTCCACTTTTACTATAACTATCAAAAGTGGCTTTACTAGCTATGTAGGCACTCTCTGTATTAACTAGTCTTCTAGCTCTGCCAATTCCTACGTTCATTTTATTAGCTATTATTTTAGATGTTTTGTCTATACTAATTCCAAGCGTAAAAGCTTTAAGAAGATTAGCTTGCAATTCCTTAATTAATATTTCTTTATTATTCCATATTCTACTACTGTAATTCCCTTTATACCAAGGTTCTCTAATTGCCTTACTTATTGTATTAGTGTCTAGTTTTACAAAATTAATATTAATACCCACTCCTTTGTACATTTCAAAGATATTTCTATAATAATTATCTTCATGTATTTCACTTAAAAGGCCTGTGGTATTATTTTGCTGTTTTGTATACAAACTCTCTATTTGATTTCTTATCTGTGTTTGTAGGGCTTGTAACCGTGTTACTCTAACCTTGTAAGATACATTATTAAGTTCTTTTTCCCACTGTAGATTCTTATTGTCTTTAGCTTTTTTAGTAAACTCCCTTAAATCCATTTTAAACTCTCTTAATTCATTTGAATTTAATAATTTTTTAGCTTCTATTAATGATATCTCATTATTTTTTGCAAACTTTCTATAAAAATTTTCGACATCATCCTGAATACTTTTGAAAGTTTGTCTATATTCTCTTTCCATCTTCAATTTATAATTATCAACCTTTTGAAATTCATAATCTGAGATATTTTCAGCTCTTTTTTTCCAATAAGCCTTACTTTTCATTATTCAACTCCAACTCTAGATATATCATCATAACCATTTCCTAAGTCAATTTCTTCCTCTAATTCTTTTTTAACTTTTTCTGCTTCAGCAACTTTATTATTTACAAAACTGAATAAGCTTCTTGCAGTATCTTTGGATATAGTTCCTTCTGGAACCTGTGAAAGCATTTGAGCAGTTGCTAAATCATCTGAAGGAATATTTGGTGTATAAAGAGCTTTAATATCTTTATAATCATAAAACTTATTTTTCTTTAAATCTAAATATTTAAATAAAAATCTAAGTCTATTTTTTACGATGTTCTTATGAGATTTAATCTCTAAATTACATTTATTCCCTAGCACTATTAATCTAGATTGTAATGTTACTCCACTTAAATTACTTTGTAATTTTTCATTATGATTTATATGACAAGCTAATTGATACATTGTATCCTCATATCTATCTAGAGTATTTTGAATAAATGTATCATTTATATCTTTAATCAACCATGCGGCATCTCCACCACTCTGCGGAAATTGAATAACACCTAATTTTTTCATATTTGGTATGTCTTTTTCATCAACTTGTGCATTCTTAAATAATAAATAAGCATTTCTAAAATCACTTATTTCATTTCCAACATCACTAAGATTAGTTTCAAAAGCATCCTGAAGTCCCTTAATATCTTTATATAAACTATCATCTGTTCCCTCTTCTGTTAACTTTCCTATAGTAACAGGTACTTCTCCAAAAATATTGTTCGTTGGTAATGCTATTTGATTAAATTTATTGTCAAAATGATATATTTTATCAGCTGTATAAACATCGATATAACTATTTGTAGTTTCAAAGTCATTTTTAAAAGAATGTATAAAAAATAAAACCTTACCTGAAGCATTATCCATATAGGCATAACCATCAGTAGGTTTTATAATTTTACTGCAAAAGTCAGCATTATCATCTATATAATATAACTCATACACTTGAGTAAAAATAAGCAAATATTTCATTAAATCAGTATCATGCAACTCATCCCAATGTGCTGTATAATACTCAATATCCTTTATAATATTAGAATCATTATTTCTAGACTCATAAGTTATATCATTTCCAAGCGTATAAGCGACTTCTTCCTTAATAAATTTTTTAATATAATTAGCACTTATTTTTAAATTAGATCTTTCAGTAACAAATAAGTATTTTCTTATTGCATCTGTATCACCTTTGTAGTACCTATACATTTTGTCATAAATATTTTTGAAAATATAGTAGCTACCATAAGCCTTTTTAACTAAATTTAAATGTTCAGGGTTTTTTAAGTCTAACCCTATTTCTTTTCTAAATAATTTCTTCACTAAATCGCTTAAATTCAAATTCTCACCTTCTACAATCCAAATGATTTCTTATCTAATAGCTTTATTTTATTAACTACTTGTATATTTTCAACTCTTATAGAAAATTCAGCAGTTATATCTGGAGCATCATCATGTACACTAAATTTTTGGCTTCTAAAATCTAAAATTTGGTTTATAAATTCTTCATCCTCTTCAGCGAAAATAATTTGACCTTTATTTATATAAGGTATTAAAGTACTTATTTTATCATCTTTATTTTTCTTTTGATGCTCATTAATTATAGTTATATTTCTATTCCTTAATATTGGATCATCTTTAATTTTATTTTCAATACTAAAAGCATCAGCTCCGTTGAATGTATTCTTTTCAATATAAAGATGTGTTATATCTGGATATTTTTTCAATAATTCAATTGCATGATCTACATACTTATCAAAATCAGTTCTGGCGTTAATTTTTGCAAGTTCCGCAAGTCTACAATATTTAAGGTTATTATCTGCTAATGAACCAACTAAAAAGGCGCTATAGTCGTTTTGTTTTCCTCCACCAGAAGCGGGGTCCATACAAAGCATTGTCTTTACAAAAATATGAGTTTCAATTTCAGCACGTTTTTCAGTACGTACTCCTTTAAACCACTTTTCACCGATTGCATTAACATCCCCTTGAACTTCTTGCTTAAAAGATGATGGATTTTCATAATAACTAAGAGCCATATCCAAACAATCCCAAAATTCATTCCAAAGCATATTAAACTTCATTTTTCCTTGATGATTCCAATAAAATTCTTTAGCATCTTCTAATCTACTATCATTTTTGAAATCAAAAAGGATGTCTTTGAATTGCTTCCATAAACCAGTGTTAAAATACTCGTCTATATCATCAATCAAGACACCCTTTTTATGCTTAAATTTCCATGTAGGTAAATTTTTCAACCTGCTATAGAAACATTCTTTATGCTGCAATGTTCCAAGAGCAATAAAAGTTGTTCCTTTCTTTATTACTTTACCATTTCTAACAACTGCTTTTTGTGCTGCATACTTAACATCATCACTATATCTTTTCCATTTATTTTCCCTGGCCTGTTCAGTTCTAGTATCATCTTCACTTTGATAATCATCTAAAACGATCAAATCAGGTCTACAGTTATCATATTTTCTACCTCTCATGGGGGAAGCTGAAGAAATAGCTTCTATAAAAGTTTTATTCGTAAATTCTAATTGAGTACTATTACATTTATACCTTTTATCTTTATCATTTAAGATAACTCCAAAAGCATTTTTAACATATTCATTCTCTAATAAAGTATTTCTTATATCTCCAATAAACTTTTCTGCTGTAGAACCTATATCAGAGCAAATAAGAGTATATTTTTTATGATTATAACAATGTGCCCATATAGATGTTGCAAATGTACCAAAAGCAGATTTCCCTGTTCCTCTTGGAAGTATCCTTCCTATTTGGTCCGTTCCATCACCGATAACACTTTCTTGAATATCATGCCATATCTCTTTATGTACCTCCGCTATAGGAGCAGCAGTATTGTTTTCTTTTGGGAAAAATGTATCTTGAAGAAAGTACATACAGAAAAATTCCAAATTAACTTTTCCAAGCTCCCAAGCCAAACCATGATAACCAAATAGATTTGAGGATTTACTTAACATTAATTCTTGAGCCTTATTTTCAGCTTCATTAATATCAGCTCCAGCAGCAACAAAAGTTTCAGTTAAATATTTAAAAAGCAAATATCTATTCAGTTGTTCTCCTTGCATGTACTCACCTCACTTTATTATGAATTTTCCTCATTATAAATTTTCACATATTTATAAAATGTACTTCTCCCAATACCCAACATTTTAGCAAATCCAGCAGCAGTCATTTTGCCATATTTCCCAGCCTCAAAATTTTCATATTCTTTTTTAAAATTATCTGGCAATTCTGCTTTTGGTCTACCTAATTTCGTACCGTTAGCTTTAGCAACTGCAAGCCCTTGATTTATTCTAGAAACTGTTTTTTCTCTTTCTTGTTGAGCCATATGAGCTTTAATTGTAATTACAATATCAATAACCATTTCATAAATACTATTATCATTGGCTTTATTCCAATCACTCATGTAAGGCATGTCAAGAGCAACAACTCTTATTCCTTTTGCCTTTAACTTTTTAAGTTCCATAATAACATCATCAGCATTTCTTCCTAATCTATCTAAATCAGTTATTACTAATACATCATCTTTTCTCAATTTATCTTTAAGATTAGAATATTCTTCTCTATTCTCAGCCTTAATAGTTCCTGAGATTCTTTCTTCAACTATTTCATCAAATTCAAAACTGTTTTCTTTAGCATAATTCTTAAGGGTTAACTTTTGTCTATCAGTAGTTTGACTTTCTTTTTTAGTTGAAATTCTCATGTATCCAAATATCATAACAAGCACTCCTTGACTTTTTAAAATTTCATAGAAAATGTGGAATCGACAAACACTTAATTTAAAACCTTCTTATTTAGAAGGTAGTGGGTATCTTTTCCTTACACTTAAATTATATATGTCTACGAAATCATATTCAAATATCATAAACACTTTTTAAAGTTAATTATGCTTGTTTTGATATATTATCCTTTAGTTTTCTAATGTTTTTATATGTCTATTAAATCAAATGATTTGTAGACACTATTATTTTACAGCTTTCAAACCTTTAAACTTATTTATTTCAGCTTGTAGTGTATCGTTGTCTACATTATTATTATTGTTTTCAGCGTTATCTTCCACTACATTAGTAGGATTACCATAAATTCTATTGATTAAGTATTGGTTAGCAGCCAAACATACACGCTTATCACTATTGTCATTGGCTAATTCTTTTATATTTCCAATATAAGTAGTCAAGTCTTTAAGTATCATTTGATTTCCTTGGTTAGCCAACTCTCGTTTACGCCTGTCAAGCTCAGCCTTAACATTATCCTTACTCATCCAACTATAAACAGTATTTCTAGTAACACTTAATTTCTTAGCTATATCCGTTATATTCTCGCCCTCTATAAGCATAGTAACCATATCACTTTGTTTTACTGTCAATACATCATAAGCCATCTAATCACCTCCTACACACATACACATAAAAAAGACACCTATCCTATTTAATAGATGTCTTAATTGATTCTTCATTGTTTATATAATATCACATACTTACTTTACTTGTGTTAAGTTAAAGCTAAGTATTTTCAAAGTCTTTATAAAGTTATTATTAAGTTATTTCTTTGTAGTATTCTTTTACACATATTAAAGGTATCATCTTTTCTATAGATTTCCTTTTAAGCTCACAAGCATAGTCTTTATTTATACTTAGTTTTTGTTCAATATATTTGTACTGGAGTCCTTCAAAACATTTTAGTTCTATAACCTTTTTTTCTGTTTCATTAAGAACATTATTTATAGCATTGTCCACTTTTTTAACTATTGATTCTTTTTTATTTAATTCTCTTTTTAGTTTTGATATTATATATTCTTTCTCAGTGACTTCATTTTCTACACTTGAGTTAAATTTATTTGTAGGACCTGTTTTTTCTTCATAACTTATACCACTGACTCCTTCATACTGTGATTCAATATCTTTTATTTCAATTTTTATGCTTTCAATTTCTGCTTTCATTTTTTTATAATTGTATAATATACCTTCTACTTTTTTATGTAAGTTCATATTATCACCTACTTTCTATTATTTGTGTATCTTCTATTTTTATAAACCCATGTTTAGTTATGAAAAAACTATCATTTTTTTCTATAACAGAGAAAACTTTTCCTATTTTTTTAGAGTACCAACTATCTTTTTCAGCTTTCATAACTATTATTTTCATAAAAACCTCCTAAATTTCACTTAAAATTTGCTCTAATTTCTTTTTTTCTGCCTTCACTTCATAGTATTTTGACCATTTTTTCTTTAAAATTAGTTGTTTTTGCTGTTTTTCTATTTCTTCTATACGTTCTTTATAAACCCTTAATATATCTATCTTAGGCATGTTTTTATCTCCTTTGGGTTACATTTTAGGTTACATCTATTTGTAACCCCTCAACCTTTGATTTTTCTAAGGCTAAGAGGTTTTTTGTTACGGTTACATTTTTGTAAAAACTATATGTGTATATAATATATATTTATAAAACATTATAATTCTCTCATGTACGTAGATTATATTTATATTAATGTAACTTTGTAACCTATATATATATAAGTAAGTAATATCAATACTTTCAGTGGTTACAAAACAGGTTACAAGTGGTTACATTTTTCATTTTTTTGTAACCTCTAATTATTAAATGGAATTACATTGTCCTCATCTGTCACATCCATAATCTCTGGTGGTATTATCGCATTAACTTTTAATTCTCTGAGCATGTCTCTGTTGTAAGTATCAAACCTAACTGTCTTACTATTAATTTTTATGGTCTTGTTGGATAATCCCTCTAAATATCCGGCCTTTTGTGCCTGTTTCCTAAAATCTTTTAACTTTAATGGAATCAAATCTGCTCCTACACGATTTACATGCTCATGGATCTGGTTAATCATTTCAGATGTTTTTATAAATATTCCATCTCCTCTATATTTAACTACATTTTCATTTCCAAAGGCTCGGCCATCTTCAATCATGTCGTTATAAAGAATTAACATTCTTTCAACCAGTGAATAAGTTTCTCCAGCTCCATCAAGGACTTCCTCTTTTATGTTTTCTACTATTAAATCTTCATAACCATGTGGTATTTCTTTAAGGTCATGTTTGTTTAATAACAGATTGAAAATTGAAATTCCTGAACAAATATTTATTGCTGTAGTTAATGCTCTGTTATTTAATCCCTTAATATATTTTGCAGCTTCATTTCTTATGTTTTTATAATTTCCAGAAGTTAAACCCAAAACAATTTCTATTAAGCTCCTCCCAAATTTTCTCAAAATATCCTCATTTTCTATTATCCATTTCATCGATTTTGTACTTTTCCCTGTTCTTTCTTTCCTTGCTAAATAGACTATACATGAACGCTCTATCAATGCTTTTTCTTGGTTAGGATAACTTTCTTCACCTGCCATTATTAGTGGTCTAGTTAAAGTAAAATCTCTAGTCTTTAAACTCTTATTACCTTTACTGATTGTTGCTCTATCATATAAATTTCTTAAAGTTTCTGATAAACTTAATACTTTATATCTATCCAAAGAAGAGGGTTTGAACTCATCGAATAGTACTGGATAATTTCCGTCTGCTAAAGTTTTTATAAGTGCAAATGTAGTAATAAGTCCTATGGACCTAATATCACTTTTAGGATAATTGAATATCGGAGCAATAACATTCTCTAATATTGTAGATTTACCACTCCCTGATTCTCCAACAATCAACAAATGATGAAACTTTTGTTTTAGCTGTTGAGCTTGATATACTGTTAAATTATTTATTGCTGTTCCAATTATACTTAGGGATTTTTCAGAAGCCGAAAATTTAAATATATGTTTTTTTAATTCTTTAAGCTCTTCTTTGGTTATATGTTCAACATCTAAAACATTTGCATTATTTCGACCATCACTTTTTATATTGAAATCTATTTTTTCTTTGTTAATAGCTCCGTTATTTTCTATGAAGGTAAGTTTTCCATTTCTATCTGTAAATTTAACTCCTGAGTGGAGCTCCTGGGTCTCTAATGCAAAATATTTGTTTATCCATTCTTTCAATTCTGTTAAATCATCTGCTCGACCTTTAAATGCTAAGTCTAAAGTCCCTAAAAAATTCTTAAATGTTTTAGTATCATCAAAAACAGTACTTAGTCCCGATTTCTCTATTATTGCTCCAGTAGGTGATTTTAGAATTAATTTTACCCCTTCTTTATCCTCGTCAATTATTTTTATTCTAGCTGCATCTACTATTATAAAATTAGTAAGATATTTATTACGTTCTTCTATATCATCTCCTTTTTCTTTTATTATTGTTTTATAGATTCCATATTTATTTTGCTGTAGTTCAAATTTTGATTTAATGTTTAAAGATCGATCAAAGGCATTTAATAAATCTTTTTTTGTATGGCCAACTTCAATCCAATCTGTAACATCTTTGTTATCCCCCATGCTTCTTATGCCTGGAAGATTAACAAATCTAAAATCTCTACAATTTTGATTAAAATTATTATAAATTTCCCACTTATATTTCTCTCCAGCTTGTCCTGTATCTCCAAGTACAAAAACTTTTTCAGGATGAGTTTTTGTTAAAACATCTAAGTTTTTACAATTTTTTAAACTAGTTGCTACATAATCTTTATTCTTAAATATAGAATTAATTGTATTGGCATCTTTTTCACCTTCAACAACTACTAATACATAATTATTCCCTATTGCTTGTAAGGCATTGTATAGATTATAAGGAACTTCATCTGTTCCCCTTTTAGCAATAACCTTGTCACCTTCTAAATGATAATAAGATAATTGTTTTTTACCATCTGGTAGTTTAAATTTTGCCTTGAAATAAACTATCTCATTTTTATCATTTACAAATTTAAATATTCCTAAAAGTTCTTGGACTTGCCTAAACTTGTCTAGTTCCCAATCTATATATTTTTTTATTTTTTCTTCTTGGAGCTCAGCCTCTGTATATTCAACTTCAAGTCCTAAATATTTTCTAGCTTCTTTATAGCCTAAATTTTTATATTTCATTATAAAGTCGATAGCATCTCCACATTCGCCACATCCAAAACATTTAAAGAAATCCTTATTTGTGTCTGGATTGAACTTTACACTTAAAGAAGGCGTCTTTTCTAAATGAAAAGGGCACTTTATGTACCCTTGTCTATTAAATCTTTCTCCAGTTTCTCTCTCAATAAGTTGTTTTAAATCAATATCTTGTATATCCATATCCAAACAGATCACCTCCTATACAGGTCGCTGCTCCTCTATATATCCCTTATTCTTTAGTATTTCTCTTATATGATAATATAAGGTTTGGTATATCTTAAATCCACTATATTGCTTGTCTATAAATTGTAGATTTAACCCATACCTCGCTATAAATGTTTCCATTGTTCCAATAGCACTTACTGGTCTATATTGACTCCTATATTTACCTTTAAGAATTTTTTCATAACCATTTTTATCTTCTATTAGGAATATGGTTTTAGTTTCATATTTATCTAACCTCAAAAATTCATTTTCTAGTCTATCTCTATCAACAAAATTCCCTATAATTTCATCAACAGATGCTTTCCTTTCAACTACAATTTGGTCTGAAAAATACCAGTTTCTACTTACCCCTAAAGGTTTTGTTTCTTCATTACTTTCTATATAAGCTGAATAATCTCCCTGATCTAACTTTTGAACAATATATTTCTTCTTTTTGTCATCAAAATAATCTAGTATGTGTTGATTGATCTGTTCTCTAGTATCAACAACTATTACTATATTTTTCAGTATTTTTTTAAGTTCTGAATCTGTAAATCTATATTTCATTTTTTCACCTCTCAATTGACTGTCATTTGATAATGAAAGATTACAACAAAGACCAAATAACTCCTTGTTTCTATTTATTTAAGAAATTTTCTTATATTCATGTAGCACATTTTCTTTACTTACTTGAGAATAAATCTCCGTAGTAGCTGGCGTTTCATGTCCCATAAGATACTGCACTATATGGAGCGGCATCCCATTATTTAGTTTATGAGTTGCAAAACTGTGGCGGAATAGGTGAGGAAATACTGACTTTTGAAATCCTGCTTGTAAAGAAATCTTTTTTATTTCTCTTTGTATGCTTCTGCCTCCTAACCTGCTATGAGGTTTCTTTGAAGTGACAAACAATGCTGGGTTATTATCTTTTCTTGTAAGTAAGTACTTTTTTAGAAGTACTTTTGCCTTTGTGCTGAAACATACTTCCCTTTCCTTATTACCTTTTCCGATTACACATAGTGTCATTTCATGCCAGTTTATAGAATTTTTATTTATATTAACTACTTCTGATAATCTGCACCCAGTGCTATATATAAACTCTAATAATGCTTGCTCTCTTTCTGTTATACATGCTTGTCTCAACAACTCAACTTCTTCTTCTGTAAGCGGATGTCTCAACCTTTTAGGCTCTTTAGTCTGTTTTAGCTTTTGAGCTGGATTTTTAGGGATATATTCCTCCATATGAAGCCACCCGAAAAAACTTTTCAAGATAGATATTTGACCATTTGTACTAGTTTGTTTCATGTTCTTACATCTAGCTGTTAAAAACATCCTTAAATCCATAGAATTGATAGAACTCAAAGGTTTTCTTAAGTAATCCGCAAATTTTAAAAGATTGTATTGATAATTTTTTAGCGTTTGAGAACTAAGTCCATCTAGCTTTTTACTTGCTAAATAGATAGCTAATTTTTCTTCTATATCACTTGCTACTAAAGCTGTCTCTTGTGGCAATACATCATATTTGTAAAGCACTTCCTCTGCTATAGTTCTAACTTTCAACTGATCTATCTCTGGGAACTCCAAAGATAACTTACCTACTAGTTTTATTACTACTTCATCTTTACTATTTGTACTGTACATATTTTCCTCCTGTATTGCCACTGAGACACTTTTAATGCTATAATGTCTCTAGTAGTATTTTTCAAGAGAGCTGAGGGTTGTCCAAACTAACAGCTCTCTTTTTATTTACTAATCCTTAGTTTATCCTTTAGTCATATTGCTTTTATATTGTGACTTATTAGATACACATTTTAATTTGATGTTCTTCCCACCAAATCTCCTTATTAAATCTTTCTTCTAATTGCTCTAATGTGTAATCTAACCTAAATTTATTCCAGCTTTGCTTATCCATATCCTTTAACTGTTCCCATAAAGGCCTGTGATACTTGTATAAACTCTTTAATTCCCTTAAGCTTTGTAATGGACAACACCAACAACTAACTCTTTTAAATTGCTTATATAACCCATTCCAATTAAGTCCTTTAAAATAACAATAACTTAGGCAATCCTTCTCGATTAACCCCCACTCTATAAGAGGGTATTTAACATTCTTCTCTTTGTTCTTCTCAGCTCTATGTGCTTCATCTAAAGCTATCCCATGATATTCAGTTACTTTGAAGCTTTGCTTTTCATATTGCCTTAAATATCTCCTGACAACATCTTTCTTTAGATAACTAGTGCACCATCTATTCATCATGCTCGGCCATGCGTAACCTATTTTTCCATTTCTTTTCTTATGTTCTAACATCATGTGTTCAAAGCTTTTTTCAGCCTTTAAAATTGTAATTTTTCTGTTTATCATTTTGCTGACTTTATCCACATGTTCATACATTTCTGGGAACTCCATTCCTGTATCACACATAATTATTTCATCTATTTGCATATTTTTTTCAATCATTTTTAGTAATAAACAAGTTGAATCTTTGCCACCACTAAAACTAACTATATGTTTTTCTTTCACTCATACCCCTTCTAACGTATTGCATTTACGCTAGAAAGGTAATTCCCCATGCTTCCCAAGCTTTGGTTTTAGCATACCTCCACGCAACCTAGGGAAATTTTACATCAATATTTCACACATTTACGGTGCTACTTTCTGTAGGATTGCTAATCTATTGGACCGTATATCCTCACACCTTCTAACCTGCTAAGCAGGAATACGAGTAATTATAATCCTAATCAATATTTTCACTCCTTTTGATGTTGCATAATCTACAAATTTTACGAATTAACATACCAACATTTTTTATTTAGTTTATTTATAATCTGCTCTTCGAAATATTCTTCAGTAAGTATGTTTAAAATTTCTTGTACAGTATGAAAGCTTCCTATATCATCAAATCTAATTTTTTTACCACTATTAACCGCATCTATAAAAAATGTAGGTTCTTGACACTGTGTCCACGTCTCATTTATGTCTAAAGATTCAAATGTACCTTCAAATGTAACTACAACCTTACCTTTTACATTTTCTATAATTCTATTTTTGCTATCCTTATATTTGCTTTTAGGATGTTCTTCTAATAACTTTATAATTTCATAAGTTTTAAACCTATTCATTTTTTCTCACTCCTTTTTTTAAATTACTACTGCAGCTCCACATTTAAAATCGGAAAATTTAAAACTTGTTTTGTAATGTTCCCCTTGTAATACTACAAAGTGCTTGGTTAAGATAACTATCTTGCCCTTAAAGGTTTTAATTCCTTTTCCATTACCAAGCTTAAACCTTATTTTTAATTGCATACCTCTTTTAAACATTCTTTATTTCTCCTTTTTAAAATGGAATATCCCCATCATCAATTTCTGTAATTCCCTCATCATATTCTACAGATGATCCATTGTTAGTGGTCGCAACGCCTCCAGTTTTATCTTGCATAAATTCAAAGTCAGAAATTAATATTTCAGTACTCCATCGATTATTTCCATCTTTATCTACATATTTATTAATTCTTAATGCTCCTTCAACTCCAAACCTATGTCCTTTAAAGACATAGTTTGCTATAGCTTCCGCCCTTTTACCAAAACATGTGCAGTTAATAAAATCAGCTTCTTGCGGTTTACTTTTATCAAATTGTGGTCTATTTACCGCTAATGTAAATTTACATACTGCATTACCGTTTCCGGGTAAAAAATTAAGTTCAGGATCTCTTGTTAGTCTTCCTACAAATACACATCTATTCATTATCTCGCCCCTCTTAATTTAGTTTGATTTTTATTTTCTCCAGGTTCAAAATGCTCCTCTAGGATATAACTAGATTCTAAATCTGCAGTATGAAGTGCCACAGCTGCATTACACATATTCCAAGATAAACTAATATTATTTAAGTTTTCTTTTGGTTCAAATCCACCCATATGCCATCTAATTATAAATATTTCATATTTAGTTAAATTTATAAACTGCAATAATCTTATTACTGATTTTTCACCATGACCTATAGGTAAATCATCTTTAACTCCATAAGCTGGTTGTTTTACCCATTTAGGTTTTTCTCCTGCTCCTGCTATATTCACATTTTTATCATATACGGTATAAAAATTAACTTTACATATATCATGTAGTAATGAACCAATTTTTACAGTATCTTCACTTAATCCAAAGTCATATCTTTCATTTTTTTCTTTAAATAACTCATAAACATTTAGGCTATGCTCTGCTAATCCACCCTGATAATTTCCATGAAATCTAGTAGAGGCAGGAGCGACAAAGAAGTCACTTTCCTCCAGATATTTAATAACTCTATCTATTCCTTTTCTTTCTACACTAGTTAAAAGATTAATTATTTTTTCTTTAACTTCCTTTATATCTCTCATGCTTAAAACCTCCTAACTTATTTCTAACCCTGGCTCTGCAACATAAGTTGGTATACCAGTTAACGATTCTATTTCTTTTTTAAACTCTGCGGGATTCCCATTGTTTTCTGACAAGTGAATCAATGTAATTGTTTTGGTATTAGATAAATCCCAACTTTTTAATGTATCTTTTAATGTTTCTAAACTCATATGTGATTTAAAGGTTCTTATTTGGTATGGCTCCAAGTCCTCCATATATTTTTCTGAATAGTTACATTCAACCAATGCATGGTCCACATTTTTGAATTTATACTTTAAATAATAAGTATCTGTCGCAAATAATATCTTGCCTAGCTGTGGGTGCTGTATTAAATATCCTAGATTTTCACATTCTGCCCCATCTGAATCTGTATGTTGACAATTAAAAGCTAGAATTGTGAAATTACCTATTAAAAATTTATCTTTATTTTGAACTATCCTTACTTTTCTATTTGCTTTACAATTGTATTTCTCTGCTACTTCTAATGGCGCATATATCTTTGTTATACTATCTAAAACTTTTCTAAAGCTTCTGCAATGATCTGAATGTTTATGACTTATCAAACACCCTTTAACTCCTTTAATATTGTAATTTAAACCTTTGAGTATATTTCTCCAATCAATTCCACACTCAAGCAAAAGCTTTTCTTCCCCTGCCTGAATGATGTAACAGTTTCCTTTACTTCCTGAGGCTAATACTTTAATCATTTTAATAAGGCGCCTCCTCTTCATCATCCTTTCCCTCAACAACTTCAACATCTACTGCTTCAATTTCCTCTTGTTCTTCTTTTTTCTCTTCTACTGGAGCTGTATCATCTATATCTATTACTTCTTGATTGGCTTCTTCTTTGATTTCTTCTTTAACCTCATGTTGCACATTAACTATTTTTGTTTCATCAACTCCCAATTCTTCATTACTATACATTGCTCCTATATCACTTGGAAAAGCTTCTCTTAATGCTTGTACTAAAGCTACCTTTCTAATCATTGTGGATGGCATTGCCCTCCATGTGCTTTGTCCTTTGTTATATTCATCAAGACTTACTTTTGCAACTACTGGGTGAGATTTACCTTCAACAAAAACTTCAGCCCAACCACCAAGTAAAATATCTGTCTTAAGTTTGAAGCACCCTTCTAATTCAGTTATTTGTTTTTCTCTCATTACAATTATTCCAGCTCTATGTCCTTTATAGTTTGGACTCTCTTCTGCTTTTCGCATAAAAGCTTCTTTACCAGTAACAATCTGTGCTTCATCTTTAAACTTAACTAAGTAAGCTTCATTCAAGAAAGGATTTAATTTTCTATATTTACATAAATTCATAAATACAACTACTTCTCTATTGGTTATTTGTTTGTTGCCTTTTGCTAAGTAATTTTTAACAATATTTCCTGTTAACCTAACTTCTTCCTCTCCAACGTTATATACCATTTCTTTTTCTAATAATGCTAAAGCACTATTTTTATTTTCTACCATTTACATATCCTCCAATTCTAATATTTTTAATATTTCATCTGAATTACCATTTAAAATACTAATTGCTTGTCTATCAGTAAGATTAAATTTATCTCTTATTTCCCTACCTAATTTTTTAAAATCTTTAGCTTTAAATCCATTAGCTCGTACAATATTTATCCTGTCTTGATATTCTCTAATATCTTTAATTGTTAATTTAGGCATTTTGCATTACCTCCATTTTTAATTTTTTATCTTTACTTACAATAAGATTAATAATTTGAGAATTAGTTTCTATAAGCTGATTAACTGATTCTCTATTATCTATAAAAATGGGAGCTTGTACACCATAATGACTACATAAAGTATTTATAATGTCTAATCCAGCGTTAATTTTAGCAGCTGTATTCAAATTGCTTGTAAATGGCACACCATTAATGCAAGGCTCACAACATTCCTCTAATCCCCCGTTAATTTGATTATTGAACATTTTAAATTTCACATATTTAAACTTACTATTAACTTTTTCTTCTAACAACTCAACTTTAGTTCTAATAAACTCTTCACTTAACATTTCTAACCCTTCTAATTCAGCTATTTTCTCACTTAGTCTGTTTTCTTCTTCTTCAAGTTCTTTAATCCTAGACTTAGCCTTTTCATTTAACTCCTTATAAGTTAATTGTTTATCTAATTGCTGAAGCTGTAATTGCAATTCTTGCTTCTTTTGTTTTAACTCAGATACATCTTCAGCTTTAAAATTTTCAATTTGAGTAATCAAAGATTTGATTTCATTTTTTATTATTTTGATTTCTTTAGGTTCCTCAACTTGTATTGGATTAAATTTATTTAATTTTTCTTTAAGTGCTATAAGTGATTTTTTAGTAGCTTCAAATATTTCTTTTTTATCAGCTATTTTTTTCGCTATTTTTTCGACTAAAGCAGATTTCACTTTTAATTGATTAGCTGTAGCTCTGCCTTCTTCAATATTCTCTTTTAACCTATTCGCTTTATCTTGATTAAAATTGCTTTCTAATTCTGTTCTTTTCACTTCTATATCATTAGCTTCAAATTTTCTTTTACATGTAGGGCATATGCAGCTTTCTTCATCAAATTCAAAAGAAGAATTTTTTATTTTTTTATATTTTTCTAATAATATTTCTCTTCTATCTTTAAGCATTTTAATTAAATTATTTTCTCTTGTTTCTTCTTCTATTAAATTTTCTAAGTCACTTTCTAAATGCCTTATATTTACTTCCACACTTCTAACTTTTGCTTCAAATTCCATTTTAGGTTTATTAACATTAGATTTAATTTCATATTCTAGTTCTGTTAATTTACTTTTTTTCTCCATTAAATCTGTTTTTAATTTAAATAAACCTTCATTAACCTTACTTTTATCCTGAAGCTTATCATCTATATTTTTTATTGCTCCAGAAACTTCTCTTACTTTGAAGTCTATTGCATCAAAATCAAATTCTTGAATACTATTATTTACCTCATCAATCCTACTTGGTATTTGTGCCCTGTCTTTCTTTAATTCATTTATTTTAGATCTATTAGCTTTCATAAAGTCATTCAAAGATTTATCATCTAAATGGCTTCTTAGTGGTTCTAAATTCTTTTTAGAATCAAGAACAACATTATTGTCCAAGTCTCCAACAATCTCCGTTATAATTGCTCTCCTGTCTTTCCATGCCAAGTTTGCAAAATACATTGGATTAGTAATTAATTTGAATAATTGTTCATCCATTAATTGTGATATGAATTCTTTATATTCTGTTACTTTCTTCGGAACTTCATTTACATAGTATTTGCTTTCATATCCCTTAAATTCCGTCTTAGCTGTTCCTCTTACCTTGCTATATTTTTCTTTATATACTCTCTTTAAAACTACTTCTCTGCTATCAATATCCATTGTTGCTTGTATAATCGTTTCTAAATTGTGAATTGGATTATTGTCCTGATCTAATGGCTGAACATCAAATTTTGTGCTATCTTTAGAATCCTTATCGAATAATAAGAAATTGAAAGCATCTTGTATTGTGGTTTTTCCTACTCCATTTTCTCCATATATATTAGTAACTTGTCCAAAATCTATTTCTAAATCTTTTATACCTTTAAAGTTTTTTATTTTTAAAGAACTTAAAACTATTTCTTTTGCCATTTATTTTTCCTCCTTAAGTATCTCACTAATTATTTTTATAGAATCATTGATATAACTATCTCCTGGATTAGGCGAGTCTATTGATCTAAGATTAATTAATACTTCTTCTAATACTTCCTTGTATTTATCTTCCACCTTTACAATCTTCCCACTTTCCTTTAAAATTTAATTGGACTTTAAATTTATTTGGCTGCTTTGGCAGCTCTTTTTTTATCTATTGGATCTTTATCAAAATAACAACTCTGATTTGTTCTATTACAGGCATTTAAACATTCTTTTCTTTTTAAACAATATAAACAACAAATTGTTCTACCTTCTGAACAATTACCAATAGGACATAATATCAAATTACCTTTTCTCCTTTCATCTTTTTTACTATTAGCTTGTCTAACTCTTGACTTACTTCTACTGTCCTTGAATCTAAATTTCCATATAGCTCCATGTATTTATAAAGTTTTTCTTTTAACTGTTCCATTTTTATTACCTCCTAGCTTGTACTACATTAGTACATGACTTGTGCTATGAATGTAACTAAAGCTTAAGTTTGCCCTCTAAATATAGCTTAGCCATATACTGGGTTAACTCTTTATTTAAATCTCTTCCACTCTTATTTATTATTCTTACTTTAATTTCTTGTTTTTTTATTTTTTTACCCATTTAATATTCATACCTCCTAGTGCTTATCACTAGATTAGTATTAGTAATTAAATAATTTTTATCCTATGTTGCAATACAACTTTTGTTGATAGAATAACTAATTTATAATATCTAAATTCTGCGACCTCTTTCTTATGAATTTTAGCAATATCTTTAACTATCATTGTCTTTTTATCCAATTTTTAAGTTAAGTACATAATTTTTAAATTGTTCTATCACCGTTCTAAGTCTTTCATTTTCTCTAATAACTTTTAGATATTCATCCTTGCTTACATGATCACTATTTTTAAATTTGTCCAATTCTTTTGGTGGAATTTTGAAATGTCCACCTTCTGTCTCTAAAGCATTAATCTCTTTAGTTTTACACATTTGCAAAACTTGGTTGTAAGACAATCCACATTCCTTGGCAAATTTCTGTGGAGAAAACATTTAGCACACCCCTTTCATACTTGTATTTCCGTCAAACTTGTTAAAAAATTAAGATCCATGCCTAAAAAATCAACAAGTTTAATGAGCGTATTTACACTTGGCATATATCTTCCATTTTCAATATCTGATATATAATTTCTTGACAAATCTGTTTTTTCAGCTACTTCTAACTGTGTCAGCTTCATTTTTCTTCTTTTGTCTTTTATTGTTTTCCCTATTATTTTTTGTTTATCAAATTTTGTCATATTGTGCCCTCCTTTCATGTTGATTGTATTGTATTTCCGTCAAAAAGTAAAAAAGTATTTAAGAGCATTCTAGAGCATTTAATTAAAACACCTTGTAATTACTTGTTATTCCGTCATATTGCATTTTATTACTTGTATTTCCGTCTTTTAATGTATTGTATTTCCGTACCTGTAACATTATAATAATATATAGTCGGTGAATACGACATTTTGAAAGGAGAATTAAAAAATGTCTATAGGTGAAAATATTAAAACAGTTAGAAAAGATCAAGGGTTAACTCAAAAGGAATTGGCTCAAAAGGCCAACATTTCTCGTTCATATTTAGCTGACATTGAAAATGGAAGATACAATCCAAGTATAGAAGTCTTACAATCAATTGCATCTTCACTAGGTATTTCAGCACAAAAGTTTTTTAAAGATAATTTAACAGAAAATGATAATATTGACCAACTTGAAGATGACCTTAAACTTATACTTAGTAAAATAAAAAAAATTTCTAAAAGTGATAGAGAAAAACTTCTAAAAATGATTGATATTTTTGAAGAAGAAACTCATAAGTAAGAACGAACAATAGACTTGTATATAGACTATTGTATCCCTTGAAAAAAACCAAGAAGAAATCTTGATAGTATATTACTGATGGTATTTCTTCACCTGTTCACCGAACATAAGTTCAATAAGGAGGTAATATTTTGAAAGGCACTGTAAGAAAAGAAGGTTCAACATGGAGTTACTTTGTTTATGTAGGTATTGACGAAAACAACAAGAAAAAATATAAAAGGAAAAGAGGGTTCAAAACTAAAAAGGAATGTGAAGCAGCTCTAGCAGAAACTATCACACAAATTGAAAAAGGCACTATACTAGCAAATGATAAAATGACTACTAAAGAATATATGCAATACTGGATGGAAACTTACCCCAAAAATAATTGTTCGCCAAGTACATATAAAAGATATGAATTTTTTATAAGGGATATAACCAAGTACATTGGGAAATACAAATTATCAAAGTTGAATCCTATGATAATTCAAAAATTTTATGAGAAACTAATATCTGATAGAAAAATTTCTAATAATACAGTAATTAAAACTCATAGAATGTTACATCTATCATTAAAGCATGCACAACAATGGCAATTAATACACACTAATCCTTGCGATTTAGTTACTCCTCCTAAATCAACTAAAAAAGAGATGAAATATTGGCAACCAGATGAAATAAACTTTTATTTGGAAACTATAGATAAAACAGAATTTTTATATGCTCCTATTTTGTTAGCTATTCATACTGGATTGAGAGTTGGAGAATTATGTGCTTTAAAATGGGAAGATATAGACTTTATAAATGGTACTATGAGAGTTAACAAAACATTACAAAGGATAAATGGGAAATTGTCTTTAAAGGAACCTAAAACAAAAAATTCAAGTAGAATAGTAACCCTTTTAAATACTACTATCACTTTTTTAAATGGATTAAAAAAAGAAGCCTTGCAAAGAAAATTAAAATATGGAATAAATTTAGATTATGTTTTATGTTGGGCGGATGGAAGGCCTATAGATCCTCATTATATAAGTCAGCATTTCCCCAAACTTTTAGAAAAATATAATCTTCCTAAAATAAGATTTCATGATTTAAGACATACTCATGCAACTTTATTATTAAAGTTAGGAACTAATCCAAAAGTAATTTCAGAAAGATTAGGTCATAGTACTGTAAGTTTTACCTTAGATACGTATAGTCACGTTAATACAGATATGCAAAGAAATGAAGTTTCTAAAGCCGAAAATTTTTTATAAAAAAATAGTGATTTAATTATGTGTTTTAATTTAGACAACCAAAAGACAACCAAAACACTAAAATCACTAAGAAAAAAATATATTACAAAAGCCTGTGAACCGTTGAATTCACAGGCTTTACATCTGGCAGGGGCACCAGGACTCGAACCCGGAACCAATGGTTTTGGAGACCACTACTCTACCAATTGAGCCATACCCCTTCGACACGAAAATTATTATAGCATGATTCTCCAATATATGCAATAGTTTTTTTTATTTTCTTTAATTATGGCTTTGGAATTCTATTTTTAAATCCCAAAACCATAATTCTAAAACCTTAATTCTAAAATCTTAATTAAATTTCAACATTAAATCCAGCTTCTTTTAATTTTCTTAATATTATATCAAAATTTTCTTCCTCAATTCTCACAACAATTTCTCTTAAATTAAAGGCACTTTTAGGATTAAAAACTACAATACTTATAACATCACCTTTATTCTGTGCTATTATTTTTGTAATTTTTGAAAGCTGTCCTTTGTATTCGTGAGTTATTATGGACATTCTTCTGCCTTGATTTACACCTAATATTTCTGTAAACTCATGAAATATTGCTTTATATGTTATTATACCATGAAACTTATTGTATTTATCAACTACTCCTACAAATGGTATATTACGTTTTGCAAGCAACGGAGTTACATCTTCTAATTCTTCATTAGGTCTTACAATTGGTATGTCTTTTTTCATTAACTCTTTTACTTGCGTATTTAACAGTAACTTTTCTCTATCTTCTAACTTTTCTAATAAAAATTCATATATATTTACTTTTGCTATATAACCATAAAATTTATCTCCAATACATACCGGAATAGACAAAGTCTTATTTTTATTAATTAATTCAAGGGCCTTTTTTGTACACTCATAAGGTGATATAGTAGTTAATTTTTCCTTACTTAATAGCAAATTACTCACTAACATAATAAAACCCCCTCTATCATCTTTAATAATGATATATTTTTATTTCTATATTAATATGTATATATCCTTCTATTTAAAAATATTTTTAAATAGACTATTTATTAGTTACAAAAACTAAATAATTAGAAATTCTAAATGCTACATGCAAGTTTTGGAATTATGTAATTTTCTCAGTTAGCATTATTTTATAATTTAAGATAATGTGTTAGAATTATTTTGGAATAATATGCTTATAATTTCAAAGGAGTATAGAATATGAAAGTAAATTTAGATAAAACAATATTAGCTATGTCTATAGCACTTGATCTTGCAGAAATAAATTCTATAGAAGATACTTATGTTATAGAAAATATATCAAAAATAAATTATTCAGAACATGAATTTTTCCATCACTCTAAAAGAACAGCCTATATCGCTATTAAAATAGCTACCGAACTAAATTTGGATAAAAAAGCTATGCAATGTGTATATATATCTTCTCTTTTACATGATATAGGTGTTACATCTTCAGTTAGTTTAACCAAAAACCATACTTCTGAAAAATTTATAAAACAACACTGTGTTGATGGCGCAAATATATTAAATCCATTTCCTATATTTAACGATATTTCAGATATTATTTTGTATCACCATGAAAATTATAACGGTACAGGGGCTATGGGACTAAAAAAAGATGAAATTCCTATTATAAGCCAAGTTATAAGAATAGCTGACCTTATAGAGTTATCTTATAAAGAAAAAGTTCCTTCTTTTAAACAAAGAGATTATATTACAGAATGGATAAAATCAAAGGAAAATATAATATTCTCAACACAGATAGTAAATGCATTCCTTAATTTATCAAAAAAAGATAGCTTTTGGTTTGATATTGAAAATGTTGCTTTTATAGATTACATCCTTCTATATAATGCCCCTCAATTAGATATTTACTTGAATCTACAGGAATTCGAAAAAATAGCTGAGATTTTTTCACGAATAATAGATTCTAAAAGTAAATTTACTGCTACACACTCAAAAGGAATTGCAGATTTAGCTTACAAAATCTCAAAACATATAGGATACTCAGATGAAAAATGCATAAAAATGAAGATCGCTGGTCTTCTTCATGACATTGGTAAATTAGCTATTCCTTCAAAAATTTTAGATAAAAATGGTCCCTTAACTATGGATGAATTTTCTATAATAAAGAGCCATGTATACTATACAGCAATAATATTAAATAAAATTGAAGATATACCTGAAATAAGTGGGTGGGCTTCTAATCATCATGAAAAATTAGATGGCACTGGATATCCTAATAGGCTTAATGCACATGAACTGTCAGAAGAATCCAGAATTATAGCTATATGTGATATATATCAAGCATTAACTGAAGATAGACCCTATAGGGAAGGATTGAATATAGATAAAACTATATCTATAATGGATGAAATGTCACAAAATAACTATATCTGTAAAAATGCGTTAAAATATTTAAAAGACATTGTGTTAGAATAAGAATATATTTAAAATATTAATAGTAGTAGACATAAAATAAATATTTTAATGGGAGTGAATACTTATGGAATTCATAGTCAATAGCTTAGAAGAAACTATGTCTCTCGGCGTTCAAATAGGCGAAAAAGTAAATAAGGGAGATATAATATGTCTTATTGGTGACTTAGGAACAGGTAAAACTCACATAACTAAAGGCATAGCACAAGGTCTTCAAGTACAAGATTATATAACAAGTCCAACTTTTAATATAGTAAATGAACATAATGGTAGAATTAAACTATATCATTTTGATGTATATAGAGTTAATGATCCAGATGAAATTGAAGCTATAGGATTTGATGAATATATTTTTGGTGATGGGGTAAGTATCATTGAATGGGCAAACTATATAGAAGAATTAATACCTTCTGAGCACCTAAGAATAACTATAGAAAAACTTCCTGATAAGGGAATAAACTGTAGAAAAATTATTCTTAATTATAATGGTGATAGATATAATTATGTAAAGGAGATTAAAATATGAGAATTCTCAGTTTAGATTCATCTACAACAAGTGCCACTTGTGCAATATTAGAAAATAATAACCTACTTGGAGAAATAACTCTTAATGATAAAAAGCAACATTCCATTATTTTAATGCCACAAATAGATTATTTATTGAAAAATTTAAATTTAACCATAAAAGATATAGATGGTTTTGTTGTATCCAAAGGACCTGGTTCTTTTACAGGCTTAAGAATTGGAATTGCTACAATAAAAGGATTGGCTCAAGGAACCAAAAAACCTTTTGTGGGCATCTCAACCTTAGATGCCCTTGCATATAATTTAGCATATACTTCTGGGATTATATGTCCTATAATGGATGCATTAAGAGACAATGTATATACGGCTTTATATAAATTTAATGGAGAAAAATTAGAAAGACTAACAGATTACATGGCCATACATATAGATGAATTAATTTCAATCATTAAAAAATATGAACCATCTAACATTACTTTCATTGGAGATGCCCTTCCAAAATTTAGCGCAAAATTAAGAGAAAGCTTTGAAAAAGTAAATTTAGCTCCTATTCATTTAAATGTTGCAAAGGCATCTTCTTTAGGAGAACTCGGTTTATTATCGCTATTAAATGGTCATAGTGATAACATATTAAGTTTTTCACCTATTTATATCAGAAAACCTCAAGCAGAAAGAGAATACGAAAATAGAACAGGAATGAGTGTAGATGAATGATTTTGAAATATCCTTTATTGAAGAAAAAGATACTTCTGAGGTTTTAAATATAAATAACCTTTGTTTTAATCCTCCATGGAGTTTAGAATCACTTCAAAATGAAATAAAAAATAAATTTTCAAAGTACATAGTGTTGAAGAAAAAAAATAAAGTTATAGGATATGTAGGAATATGGCTTATTATAGATGAAGCACACATAACTAATATAGCTGTACATCCAGATTATAGAAATATTGGTTGTGGAAATATATTAATGAATGAAATAATACACCTATGTAAACAACGTAATGTACCATCTATAACATTAGAAGTACGCTTTAATAATACTCCGGCCATAAATTTATATAAAAAATTTGGATTTATAGAAGAGGGTTTAAGAAAAAATTACTATGAGAACAATATAGATGCAGTAGTTATGTGGAAAAGAAATGTATTGCTAAGTAATGAATAATAATCCTTACATATATCTGTGTAATTTTAAAATTGTGAGCTCTTGTTAACTAGACCATTTTAAATAAAAAAGATTTGGTACAGAAACATAATCAACTTCTGTACCAAATCTTTTTATTTCATTTAATTTTAATAATATTATTTCTCATTAGTTATTCCATGCACTTTTTCCATTATCTTTTAATATTTCCTCGTTATGAAGCATTGGGGAAACATTCTTATATATTGGGAAAGTTATTAATGACACTATAATACCTTTTAATAAGTTAAATGGTAATATTGACAATAACACTAAATCCTTAACGCTTCTTATATTCGAATTTATTGCTGCTCCCATCCCTACAAAAGCTTCTATTGGAGCTTTAAACGCTTTTGCATACAAAGGTAATAAAACTGCATAGTTAAGTACTGATGCACATAATGACATAATAACTGTTCCTGTAAGTAATCCTAAAACAGCTGTTTTTCTAGATTTTTTAATTCTATATAATATACCTGCTGTTACCACAAAGATTGATCCAACTAAAAAGTTTGCGAATTCTCCTACAAATCCAGTCTGTGTTCCTTTAAAAACTATGTGAAGTACATTTTTAAATAATTCAATAAACACACCAGCTACCGGACCCAACGCAAAAGTACCTAAGAGTGCAGGAAGATCACTTAAATCAATCTGTAGGAAGCTTGGAAAAATCGGTAGTGGGAACTCTAAAAACATGAGTATAAATGCCATTACAGATAAAAGCGAAATCTTAATCATTTTGTTTAAATTTGTTTGTTTCATATTATTTCCCCCTTATTATGAATAATCTCCAAGGGTTTGGTAGATATAAATAAAAAACCCTGACAAGATTCGTCAGGGCAAAAAATCACATATATCAAAACCAATATCTTCTACCATCCAGACTATATACTGTCGGTTCTGGAATTTAACCAGATCAACTACATCAACGTAGCTCGCGGACTATACCGCCGGTCGGGAATCACACCCTGCCCTGAAGATACAAACTTATATTATTAAATTTATAACTTTATTATACATAAATATATTTTAAAATACAACTAAATAAATAATTATTCTCTCATAGAAAGAGATATTCTACCTCTTTTTTCATCAATCTCTAATACTCTAACCTCTACTATATCCCCAACCTTTACAACATCTAATGGGTGTTTTACAAAACTATCCGATAATTGACTTATATGAACTAGTCCATCTTGATGAACACCTATATCTACAAAAGCTCCAAAATCAGCTACATTTCTTACAGTCCCAGTTAGAGACATCCCTGGCTTTAATTGATTTATATCAACTATTCCTTTTTTAAATATTGGTTTTGGAAGTTCTTCTCTAGGATCACGTCCTGGTTTTTTAATCTCTTTTATTATGTCCATAAGAGTTGGTACACCTATTTCTAGTTCTGAAGCTAAATTTTCAATTCCTATTGTACTAACTTTAGCATCAATATCGTTTATCTTCCCTGATCTTACTTCTTCATCAGTATATCCTATTTTACTTAAAAGTTTTTTTGCCGCTTTATATGACTCCGGATGAACTGATGTATTATCTAAAACCTCTTCACCTTCTGGCACTCTCAAGAAACCTGCACATTGTTCAAAAGCTTTTGGTCCTAATCTCTTAACTTTTAAAAGTTCTTTTCTACTTTTAAACTTACCATTTTCTTCTCTATAGCTCACTACATTCTGTGCTATAGATGCATTAATTCCTGATACATAGGCTAAAAGGGAAGGTGTTGCAATATTAAGATCTACTCCTACACTATTAACTGAATCTTCTACAACACCTGCTAAAGATTCATCTAATCTTTTTGCCGTTACATCATGTTGGTATTGTCCTACCCCTATTGATTTAGGATCTATCTTTACAAGCTCCGCCATTGGATCTTGTAATCTACGTCCGATAGATATTGCTCCTCTTATAGAAACATTTATATCTGGATACTCTTTAGATGCAAGTTCTGACGCTGAATAAACAGAAGCTCCCGCCTCCGATACAACAACATAGAATAATTCCTTACCCTTTTCCTTTTTGACTTCATCTATAAGTTGTGCTAGTACATCTTCTGATTCACGACTAGCAGTCCCATTTCCAAGAGCGACAACTTCAACATTATGCTTATACACTAATTCCTTAAGTATTTTTATTGAACCTTCTACATCATTTTGTGGAGCTGTAGCATATACTGTAGCTGTATCAAGAAGTTTACCAGTATCATCTAATACAGCTATTTTACATCCTGTTCTAAATCCAGGATCATATCCAAGAACGACTTTACCTTTTATAGGAGACTGCATCAAAAGTGCTTTTAAATTTGCTTTGAAAACTTCTATAGCACCTTCTTCTGCTTTATCTGTAAGCTCTGACCTAATTTCTCTTTCTATAGAAGGATATATTAGTCTCTTTAATGAATCCTCTGTAGCTTGCTTTATGTATTTATCTGTAATGTCATTATTTTTCAAACAAGTTCTATTTAAAAACTCTACTATTTTATCCATATCACAGGTAACTTTAACAGATAAAACTTTCTCTTTTTCTCCTCTATTTATTGCAAGAATTCTATGCGAAGGTATATTTCTTACTGGCTCAGAATATTTGTAATACATTTCATAAGGAGTTGCTTCTTCACTTTCTCCACTACATTCAATAGATCCTTGTCTGCGTACATACTCCCTTATCCATTTTCTAAATTCTGCTTCATCTGAAATTATTTCTGCAATAATATCTTTTGCTCCATTAATAGCATCCTCTATTGAATTTACCCCTTTTTCTTCGTCTATATACTTTTGTGCAAATTCTTCAATACTCTCTTTAAAATTTCCTTCCCATATAGTTTCAGCTAAAGGTTTTAATCCTCTCTCTTCCGCAATAATAGCTCTTGTTCTTTTTTTAGGTTTATATGGTCTATACATATCTTCAACTTCAGTTAAAGTTTCACATTTTTCTATAGCTTTCTTTAATTCATCCGTAAGCTTATCTTGTTCCCCTATTATTCTTATAACATCTGCTTTTCTATCTTCTAGGTTTCTTAAATATGTAAGTCTTTCTGCAAAATTTCTTAAAATTATATCATCTAACCCACCTGTCTTTTCTTTTCTATACCTTGCGATAAACGGCACAGTATTTCCGTCATCTAAAAGCTCAATCACACTATTAACTTGTTTTATACTTATATTAAATTCCTTAACTAATTTTTCATTAATATTACTTGTCATAATATCCTCCATTCCTGAATGTTAAACACTTATAAATTAAATTTGTCTCATAGCTACCATCCGTTATTTTACAATATTACAGACTAAAAGTCCAATATTCCATCATATAACATTTTATCCTTTCATAACTATATATATACTAATTTTTAAGGAGTAGTTTATGAAAAAAGCTCTAAACCAATTTGTCTTATGTTTTTTATTAATAATATTCTGCATTTGTTTTAAAACCTATACTACTGTACATAAGTTTAATGTAAAAAATGTTATGAATAATATTTCATTCTTGTCTTCTGAAGATTTTAAAGGTAGACTTACAGGAAGTCTTGAAAATAAACAAGTAGAAGAATATATAAAGCTTGAATTTATAAACAATAATCTCAAACCATTCATGGGAGATTATGAACAAATTTTTCAGATAGTATATCCTCATAAAATAAAAAAAGATCCCTCTCTAAATATAACCGATAATTCTCAGAATATTGTAAAGGAATTCTCATATGGTAAGGATTATAAAGAAGATATGTTAAATTTTAAAAATAACACTTTTAGCTTTAACAATAAGAATCCATTAATCGTAGAAAATAATTCATCTATACAACTAAAACAAAATTCTGACCATTTTTTATTCTACACACCTAATAACTCTAATCTTGAATTTAGAAGTTCATTTATTAGTACTGACCCTTGGAGTATGTGTATAATGGTGTCTCAACAAACTCTGTTAGACATAAAAAAATATTTATCAAAAGGATACAATATAAATTGTTTTATTCCATTTATAAACAAAAATACTACAGCTAAAAACATAATGGGATATATAGAAGGTAAAGATAAAGATTCTAATCCAATAATAATCTCATCCCATTTTGATCATTTGGGAGCAGATTTGAAAGATACTGTATATAAAGGAGCTCTTGATAATGCTTCCGGAACTGCTTTTATGCTAGAAATGATGAAATACATCAAATCTCTCGGTACACCAGAAAAAAATATATTGTTTGTAGGCTTTAACGCTGAAGAATTTGGATGTCTAGGTTCTGATAACTTTGTGAAAAAATATAAAAATTATATAAAGAATAGTAAAGTTTTCAATTTTGACATGATTGGCAGTGACAAAGGGGTTCCATTATGTATAATGGGTGGTAAAAATGACTCTGTGAAAAACGATTTTATAAGCTCTATTTCTAATACTTGTTCAAGTAAAAAAATATACTTCAACTATCTTTTTCAAGATTCTAGTGACCATAAACCTTTTAGAGATAATAGTATAGATGCAATAACTTTTTGTGATAATGATGTATCTAAAATTCATACTCCTAAAGACACAATAGAATTTATATCTCCTTCTGCTATAAAGCGCTGTTATAATGTTTCATCAAAAGAAATCATCAAATATGCTTTTAACAATAACCCTATTGTTGTTTATCACCAAGAAGGACTAATAGTATCTGCCTTAGGCATAATTTTAATTTTAATTACTAGGCTAAAGGGACTAGGTTCTAGAAAATGTTGATTTTCTCATTGAAAAAATAGAAACTCAAATAAAAAAACTTAATTTTAATACAAAATATTTAGTAGCAGATGCCGGTTACTCTACTAATCCTCTTTGTAAAAAAGTTTCAGATAAGAATTATCAGGGCGTTTTTGGGTTCCATTTAGGCCCTTATATTAAAGGTAAGTATACTAAATATAGATTTCAATATGTTAAAGAGTTAGATGGATGTGTTTGCATCAATAATTGCTTTTTAAAATATAGAACTACTACAAGAGAAGGTTACAAAGAATACGTAAGTAATGCGCTACAATGTGCTTCATGTAAATACAAAAATAATTACTTAACATCTGATAAGATGACTAACAGAACTATATGTCGCCATGTTTGGGAAGACTATAAAGACCAAATTTAAAACTTTACTAAAACTAAAAAAGTAAAAGCCTCTATACAATTGGAGGCTTTTTGAACACTCTGATTGATTTTTCTATAAAAATCAACTTTTTTAATCCGTTTCAACACTTTCAACTTAAAATGAAAAAATAAAATTTTAGTCTATAAAAAGCTTATTATTACTATGAAAAAAAATTAAAATACTCTCTACCTATAAGCAGTATAAGTAGGGATAAGAGTTTTATATTTATACTAAACATAGTTAATTACAAAGATATATTTTTTTCTTCTTCCAAATCAAAAATATGACAATATTCCATATGAATCATAAACTTTTCTATATTACCAACTTTTAATTCTTTTGAATCTTTCATATCAATTTTTGCAATAAATGTATTCCCCCAAAAATCAAAATATACACAAGATTCGTTTCCCATATGTTCAATAACATCAATTGTTGCATCTATAGCAGCTATATTATTTTCTTTTTTTAAATTGATATGTTCCGGCCTAATTCCCAACCAAACTTTTTCTCCTAAATGATTTTTTACTTTAGAAGCTTTATCCCTTGGAAGTGTTAATTCTATTTCTCCTACCTTCATTACTATAGAATCATTATTATTAATTAACTTTCCTTGAAGAAAATTCATAGAAGGCGAACCAATAAAATCTGCTACAAACTTATTTCTAGGATAACTATATAAGTTAAGTGGAGTATCTACTTGCATGATTTTCCCAAAATTCATAACGCATATTCTATCACCCATAGTCATCGCTTCTACCTGATCATGGGTAACATATAGCATAGTAGATTTAAGTCTCTTATGAAGTTTGGAAATTTCCACCCTCATATGTACTCTCAATTTAGCATCTAAATTGGATAATGGTTCATCAAATAGAAATACTTCTGGATCACGAACAATCGCTCGTCCAACTGCTACTCTCTGTCTTTGCCCTCCTGATAATTCCTTGGGTTTTCTATTTAATCCAGCTTCCAGATCTAAAATTTTTGCAGCTTCATGAATTTTCTTACTAATTAGGTCCTTTGGTGTTTTCTTTATTTTCAAAGAAAAAGCCATATTTTCATAAACTGTCATATGAGGATACAATGCATAATTCTGAAAAACCATTGCAATTCCTCTGTCCTTAGGAGGAATACTGTTTACTAACTTATCTCCTATGTAAATCTCCCCCGCTGTAATTTCTTCTAGTCCAGCTACCATTCTTAAAGTAGTAGATTTTGCACAACCTGACGGTCCTACCAATACCATAAATTCTCCATCATTTATTTCTAAATTAATTCCATGAACAGCTTTAAATCCATTTTCATAAATCTTTTGTAATTCTTTTAAAATTATCTTAGCCATTATTCCTCATCTCCCATATCACTTTACAATCTTTTGATAACTTTTCACACACCCCTTGTATTATCAGTAACCCCGTAGTACTGATAGTGTCATCTAAGCTTTTGATTAATTTTCTTAATCCATTCTTTCATTATCTTCACTTTATTTCTATAATTTTCATTGAAAATAGAAATTTATAATTTTTAAATAAGTAACGCATAAATATTCAAAAATACATATCCTTAGTTAATTTGAAAATCAACTACTATTTCTTCACCATTTATTCCCTTAACATTATCCCCTTTTCTTTTTCAATTTTATATCCTACCCCCCAAACAGTATGAATTATCTTTTCTCCATTGAGATAGCATTCAATTTTATCTCTAATATTACTTATGTGAACCGTTACTGTATTATTTGACTGGAAATATTTTTCCTTCCACACATTTTTAAATATTTCTTCCGCACTAAAAACTCTTCCTGGATTATTAGCAAGAAGAAATAGTATCTCAAATTCTCTTGCTGTCAATATAATTGGATTATCATTCACCAAAACTGAATGGGTAGATTTCTTTATAGTCAAAGCTCCTAATTTCAATGTATCAGCATCTTTTTTAGTTTGTGGTATTTTATCAAACAAATATGTTCTTCTAAGCAAAGACTTTACTCTCACAGTAAATTCAAGTTCATCAAAAGGCTTGGTTATATAGTCGTCTGCACCTGTTAAAAGTCCTGTTATTTTATCAGCATTTTGTACCTTTGCACTAAGAATTATAATAGGAATATTCATAGTTCTACGAATTTGTCTACAAACTTCCAAGCCATTTAATCCAGGCATCATAATATCTAAAATCACCAATTTAAAATTACCATTTTTAATAATTTCCAAAGCACTCTTTCCATCAAATGCTTTTGTAACTTCATATCCTTCATTACTTAAATATATTTCTATTAAATTGACAATTTCTCTATCATCATCAACAACTAAAATTTTTTCATCCATTTTATCACCCTCAAGCAAATTTATACATAATTTAGAAATTACAGTTTATAATATCTTAAAAAACATAGCCTTCTCCATTATTCTCTAATTTTATATTTAGTACTTTTCTTAACTATAATTTCTAATATAAAACAATCTCCATCTAAACATAGGAATTACTTGATATTTTAACAAGGAAGAATTACTTTAAATATTGTTTTATTTATATTACTTTCTACATCTATTTTTCCATTATGTAATTCTATAATATTCTTTGTTATAGCCAGTCCCAAGCCCGAACCTCCTGTTTCTTCTGATCGAGACTTGTCTACCCTATAAAACTTGTTAAAAATATAAGGTATATCTAAAGGACATATTGCCTCTCCATAATTTATAAACTCAATAATTGCTTTGTCACCTTCTTTATCTACTAATATGTCCATAAATTCACTAGTTTTGGAATACTTTATGCAATTAAAAATTAAATTTTCAAAAGCTCTAACCAATTTCATACTATCTCCTAAAATGCATATTTTTTCATCTTTAAAATGTAATCTACATTTAATATTTGCCTTACGAAAATTCACCCTATGTTCAATGACAAGTTGATTTATAAGTTCCACAATATCTAACCTTTGCTTAGAAATTTTAAACCCATAATTGTTTAGAGTTGTCACTTCAAAAAGATCATCTATTAAAACTTTTAACCGCTTCGTTTTATTAAGTACAATATTTACATAGCTTCGCAACACAAATTCATCTTTATATTCATCATTATCTATTAATTGTAAATATCCTAGAATAGAAGTCAGAGGTGTACGTAAATCATGAGAAATACTAGTTATAAGATCTATTTTTGTTTGTTCTGCTTTTCTTTCTTTAATAATTGAATTTTTAAACTTATCTACCATACTATTTATATTCTGAGCTAGCTTACTTAACTCATCACTTGAATATACTGGAATAATTATATTAGTATCTCCTTGTAATATTTTCTCCAATCCTTTATTTATATTTACGAAATATCTAATTTTTTTGTGCATTATCAAGTGAAAATATGCAAAAAACAATAATGCTTGAAAAAAATTATTACTACTTAATATACTATGTGGTTCATTTACGCCCATTCTTAATTGTATAGAATGCTCTATAAATTTAATTATTTCAATGGTTGGTTCTTGAAGAACTACTATACATATAAGTACAAACATAATTTTAATTTCTATTTTATAAACATCTTTATCTCTCATAATTCCCCCTCTTCCCATACACTATCGTGTAAACTTTTTCAATGTCAATACTCTTAAATTTCTTTGTCTCTGTTTTTTTGTAGCTCACTTTACGCTATCTATACACTAATACCACATCTTTATTCATTACATCATCACACTTTTATAGAATTATTATAATAATTTTTTTAAAAAATTCCTATCGTTATATTATATATTAAAGATGTTTATCTTTCTATAAACAGAATTCTTGGCTTTAGAGGGCGTTTTTACTCTAACTAAAGCTTAGAGGGACATATCCGCTATTTATTTTTATAATAATTTAATGTAAAATCTAATAAAACAACCTTTCTGCTCCTTAGAAAAATTGTTTCGTTAGATCTCCTTATGGTTTTATATAACAAATATATTGTATTTCTAATTATAAAGTTTTAATTATGCTTAAACACAACTACCTTTTTGGCAATAATAACATCTTCTTTACTTTCTCCCCATACAATAACTATTCCTTTAGTTTTAATATTATTAATTGTTCCTTTGCTGTCCTTTGATTCATTGCCACTATTATAAGTATTTCTCAATATAATATCAGTATCTTTAGTAATCTTAAATTTCTCTACTTTTTGTGCTGGTTTACTTGTATCCCCATTATCATTTTTAATTACTATTAATTTATCAACTGATATTGTTTCTCCACTTATCTCTTTGACATAACCATATAAATCTCCATATTCTTTTGGCATATCCTTTTTATGAGAACTATATCCAATAAACACCGCAAGACAAATCAGAAATACTGCTAATATTGATTTTTTAAAACCACTTTTAGATTTCATTATGATACCCCCAGTTTTTTATTCTCCCTAAATTTTATAAATTATTCTATATTATACAAACAAAAATGAATAACAAAGCTATCTTCTATCTAAAATACTAAAGTAAAACATAAAAAGGTACTTATAATATGTTTACTCATTTATATATAGCTTTACCTTATTCTCTAATACTTTAATGGCACTCTCATAAGAAGATTTATCTTGAAAATATGGCTTTAAACATTCCATCATCAAATCTTCTAGTGTGTTATCTGTAACTTCTGTTTTTTCTATATTTTTTGTTATTTTATTATAATACCTTTCCATACCTTCACTTGGCTTTTCAAAAACTATCTCACTACCTTTATTACTGAATGTAGCCTTTTTTCCCACAAACATTTCTATATATTGTTTTTTTATATCTTCTCTAGCTTTTTTATTTGTTGGGATATAACTAACTGGAACATACTCTATATCGGCATCCTTCACTTCTAATTTAGAATATAGAGCAGTTTTTATAAAAGCATATGCTGCAGATTTGTTCTTTGTACTTGCATTTATTGCCATACATTCCTTTGCTACAGCAATAATCTTGTCTCCTCCAGTATATGTCGGCAAATTGCCTACAATTTCTGTTTCCTTTGACTCCCCTTTTATCCTAGATTCAGACTGAAACATTTCCCTCAATTCGATAAATTCATCATTTGAAAAAAGTGTACTTCCTTCTTTGATTGCTGCATATCCCTCTTCACCAGAAGAACTTTGTCTATCTTCTTTTTTTATAGATGTGTTATAAATTTTCTTATAGTTTTCTATTACTTCTCTAAATTCAGGTTTATCAAAATAAATTTTTTTATTTTCATAATCAACAAATTTAATTCCACTACTTGCTATAAAATTAGTAATACTAACTGGCGAAGCAAAAAGTGTTTTTTTAGTATCTCCTTTTACAGAATTTATATATGCATCTATGGATTTCATAAATTCCTTCTGTGACATATTATCTTTCAATGAAATATTATTATTTTTTAACAATTCTTTTGTTGTTATATAACTATTAACATAGTAGCTCAATGGTATGAATGTAATCTTTCCATTAAATAATCCTGCATTCATTACATTTTTATTATAATCTTCTCCTGTAAGATCTTTATCTTTTTCAATAAAAGGTTTTAAATCTGCGAGCATTCCTGATTTTTGTAGTTTTCTTATATTAACATTTTCTGGATTAAAATATATTATATCAGGTCCATCTCCTGCTAAAGTATCTGATAATAATTTTTTAGCATAAGCATTGCCATCCACACTAATAGGTATCTCTTTAATATTTATTTTAGGATACTTTTTTTTAAATTCATTTATAGTACCTTGAAATATTGGAGAACTTTCGCCACTTACCTGCATAGTATAAATTTTTAAAGTACCTGAATTGCTTCCGAGTTCAACAGTTCTTAAACTTTTCTTACTAAACATTGGATATATGCCAAGTCCAATTAAAGCTATTATAATTATTGCAATAATTATAATTTTATTCTTTTTCAATTCCATTATTCTTTCCTTCTTTCATATTTCTATATAAGGCATCCGAAGTAAAATAACACTATTATGCAAACTGCCTTAATTTCTTAATCTATTCATTTATAACTTTTAATATAATTTTAAAACAAATTGCTTAAGATGCTTTTAATAAAACCTTAAGGAATATAAAGTTTTATTAAAAAAATTAAGACATACTGAAAATCACTTTTCAATATGTCTTAACATTTTTCTTGCCTTAATATTTACAAGAAGTACTATAAAAGTAACTACCTCCATAAAAAGAAGTAGATACTGTATGCTGCTAACATTACTTAAATATCTATTATACACATTACTTACTCCACATTCGTTTGCATTTGCAATCTGAATATCTTTTATTATGGCTTTCCTATAAAACTCAATATCAAACACATTTTCATTAGGTAAATATTTATCTACAAAAACTATATTAAATTTTATTAAATTAAATATGACAATCACAGCAATTAAACAAAAAAGTATCCTTCCTAAAATAACCTTAACTTCCACAGGTTTCTCTTTTATTATCTCCTTTAAGTATTTATCTTTCATACTTTTTTTAAAAAATGCTATCATCTTTTTAATATGTCTTATCATAATCACACCAAGGAAAACAATAGCAACTATACCCATAATAAAATATAATATTCGTATTTGTTCATATATTACTTTCTTTGACACTGTATAATTATATACAGAATACATCCCTAATTTATCACCTACAACCTTAGTTAATTTATTATAAATGCTCTTTTCACCATTAGTACTAGTTTCCTTTGTTGATATTATATCTAAATAATTTTTTCCATCTTTAGTAATACTTTTATAGGATGTATATGGTACATATACTCTTTCATATATATCTTGTGATGCACTGTATAATAACGAATTATTTTTTTTATATACTCCAACAATTTTATACTTTTCATTATTAATATTAATATTATTTCCAATTACATCTATATTTTTAAAAAAAGAAGTTGCTAAAACATCACTTATTATAGCAATATTACTCCCATTTTTTACTGATAAATAGTCAATTTTTCCGCCTCTTATAATTTCATTTGGATATAAAATAAAGTGGTTTTCATCTGTAAGTACCATCTTAGTTTTAATTTCTCTATCTGGTAAAACTCCATATATATTTTGCGTATTTGCAGTAACTTCTTTTAAACCCGTTAATTTAAAATCTTTATTATTTTTTTTTGCCTTTTGAAGCTCCTCAAATGTGATACCATTATCACTTACTTTATTTTTATATTCTATTATATTAGAAACATTTTCACTTACCTTTAAGTTTAGATAATTACTTATTATAATCATAATAAGTAAAATAGTACTACTTACTATAAGTCTGATTGTTGTAAGCTTTTTTACATTCACAATATCACCTCTACTTACCCGTTAACTGAAGCTTAACCTCTGTATTTTCAGTAAGAGGCTTTGATGTATTACTTACAATTCCGTAACTATCTTTTATAGCATCATTACCTGCATATGGCTTAATTGAGCAGTTTTGATCATCATAAGCAACTAACTGAACAAAAACTTTTTCTACATAGAATTCAGACCCTAACGCTCCACCTCTTTGCTTTACTAAAAATATATAGGATTTCCCCTGATCTTCATTTAAACAGCTTTTAGGAATAACATTATTATATCTTTTAGTACTTTCTGCTGTAGTTATTGTAACCTTGTCTCCTTGGTTTATATATACCTTATCCTTGATATCTGCTGAAAATTCATATTCTTCTTTTTGGTCAATGTATTTTTTTTGGTTTATACTAGAACTTAATTTTTTTTCTTTTATATTTCCACTAGAGTCTTTCTTTCCACTAGGTACAAAAGCATTTATTTTGTCTCCTATAGAATATTTTTCCCCTTCTTTAGATGCAACTGTCCATCTAACTGAAAAATTAGTTTTACTGCTTGCAATTTCAAATAATGAAGTTCCCCCTGCACTTACAGCAGCTGATACATCATCATTTTCTAGTAATCTCCCTATACTTACTATTTTTCCATCTATATCTGATAAAATATTTCCATCTTTAGTTAGCCCTTTACGAATTTCTTTGTACTGCATATTTTCGGTTTCTAACTCAAATTGAACTTCTTTAATCCTATTATCATTGCTTTTGGGGTTATCTTTTTTACCTAAGCTAGTTTTTGATTCATCTCCTTCTTTACTTTTACTTGGTTTAGGTGAATTTTTCAAATTTTTAAGTTCATTTTCTAATTTCATTATTTTTACTTTTTGTATTTTTTCGTTTAAAGTAATTTCATCGTTATCTACTGATGCTAATACATCCCCTTTTTTTACATCTTGATTTACTTTTACTTTTATCTCTTTAATACTCCAATTAGGTTTTGAGACAATCTTATGAGTATTCTCATATTGTACTATACCTTTAAATTCAACACCTTCACCTATTGTTCCTGGCTTAATGTAAACTGTATTAACTTCTGGAAGAAGCATATTTTTTATAGTTTTTGAAAAATATGTGCAAAACACCATAATACTAATAAAGACTACAATAAGTATTGTTATAATTTTATTTTTTTTATCCTTTTTAATGTGATTTTCCATATATATCTCTCCACTTCTACACATAAAATTTTCACTTAAGGATTTTAAAATTACTATTTTTCAGTAACTTGCTTAACACGCTAAATATTCTAGTATAATTCTACTTTGCATCCAAGTGCTGTATACCTTCAAGCAGTCTTTTCTCTCCTTTAAGAAATACAAATATAGCGGGAATCATAAACATTACTCCACAAGCAAAAGCTAAGCCTATATCTTGAGAATTAATTTGTGATAAAAAAGTCGAAAGAGGCTGCTTTTTATCTCCAAGCAAAATCAAAGGCTGTTCTATCATGTTCCAATTATCAACGAAACATAATATAGCAAGTGAAACTACAGCACCCTTACACTGAGGAATGATAATTCTAAACAGAATTTGTAAATTGTTTGCTCCATCTATTTTTGCTGCTTCACATTGTTCATCTGGTATAGATTTTAAAAATTGTGTCATCAGGAAAACTCCAAAAGTTGAAAATATTCCTGGTAATATTACTGATGAAAATGACCCTACTAAATTTAATTTTTTCATTATTATATAGATTGGTACAAGAGTTACTTGATATGGCATTATCATTAATAAAATGAACATAAAAAATATATACTGTTTAAAAGGAAATTTCATTTTTGCAAAAGCATATGCTCCTAAAATAGATACCACTATTTGTCCAATAACTATTGGTACAACTAATATTACAGAATTCCAAAACTTGATTAAAAAATCAGGCTTTTTAAGTAAAATGTCATAATACTGAATTAATGTAAAGCAATCTGGTATAATATGAAATTTATAATTTTCAATAGCATCGCTTACTTCACTTATACCCATAAAAGAACTTGATACCATATATACTACAGGCATTATGGCAGTTACTGCAAAAATAGTTAAAACTGCATATTTAATTACTACTGATACTTTATTTTTTTCTTCCACAACTAAAATCCTCCTATGCCTCATATTTCTTTTGAAGCTTAAATAAAGAGTAAACTAGAACTGCCACAAGAATGAATACTATAACTGACGCTGTAGACAATCTTTGATAGTTTAAATTAGTAAAATTATTGTTCATAAAATGCTGAAGCATATATATACTTGGGTCTGGATATTGTCCTGAAAGTAAATAAGCTTCTCTGTATACTCTTAATGAATTTATTATTGAAATTATAAAAACAAAGAATATTGTAGGCAAAATTAAGGGTAAAGTTATTTTAAAAAACATACTTATTTTTCCACATCCATCTATAGAAGCTGCTTCATAGCATTCCTTTGGTACATTGTTTAATCCTGCAAGAAATATTATCATGTTGTATCCACAATTTTTCCATACATATAACAAAAGAAGTATATAAAAAGACCATTTTGTTTTAAGCCAATCCGGACCCATTATACCAAACTTTAAAAGCACACCATTAACTACACCAGTTTGTCTAAAAAATATCTGCCATACTAATACTACTGATGCTAATGGTATTATTAAAGGAAATGTAAGCACTGTCCTAAAAAAAGACCCTTTTTTTATCTTACTATTTAAAATAAGGGTAATGCCTAAAGATATTACCATAACTAATGGTACACTTACTGCATTAAAGATTAATGTGTTTTTAAATGCTAATATAAATGCATCGTTTTGAAATAAATCTACAAAATTCTGAAATCCTACATATTCTATATCTCCTATCCCCTGTGTGAAACAATAAACTAAGCTTATTATAAAAGGAATACAGAAAAATAGAAGAAATCCTATTATAGAAGGCAGTGCAAAAATATATGCTGTTATACTTTCTCTTTTCTTTAGATTCATAAATTTCCTCCTTTTTTTCCTGTTGTGGATTTAAAAAAATAGCGAGTCAAAGATGCGAAGAATATTTTTTACCAAACAATAACATAGGTTCTATTAATAATTATTCTATCAATAGTTTCTGTGGGCGAAGTATGATTATAAATATTCTAGTACCTATTATAAGACACCATAGGAATTATTTGTTTAAGACTTTCTAATTAAATCTTAAGAATTATAAAGTTCTTCTTAGCTTCAAGTGAAATAAATCTTTTAGCCCGTTAGGGCTCCTACGGAGGAAAAATGCTTACTTATAACGATAGAAAACGAAATCAAAAAAATCAAGGCAGAGGAATTTAATTCCTCTGCCTTGATTGATTATGTCAGACTTTTTTTCTATAACTAATTAAACAAATTCAATACTTATCTTTTCAAATCCCATATTTTTAAGAAGTCCTTCTAATAAAATTTTAGTGTTTTCATTAGCTTTGTCTAGAAATCCTTCTTTTACTAACTTATCTACTACTTGTCCTTTATTGTTATTAATCTCATCAAATATTTCTTTTGTTTGTACCTTACTAAAAATAGAGGTAGTTTCATCTAAAACTGTTACACTATTTGTATCTATAACATTATCTAGTATTTTAGATTTTTTTAGCTTTACAGTAATTTTTTTTTCTGACTCATCTAAGTCTATTTGAGCACTTTGTAAATCTACTCCTGCTTTTATATACCCACTATACTTTATTAGTATTGAATTTGTTGTAAATGGTATTGTGAACTCCTTAATCTTTTTACTATCTTTTATAAATAATACATCTGTATATGAATTTTTATATGTTGCAAGTTCAGAAATATTTTTAAATTCATTAGTAACATTAGATCTATCTACTACTTTATCTTGCTTAGTTGAAAAACCAGCTAAAATCCAAGTCAAACCAATGATTATTACTGCTAAAAAAACAAATTTAATATATTTATACCATTTTTTCATTATTCATCCTCCCCCTTATTATGTATACTTTTCATAAGTATTAGCTATGTTGTAAATAAAAAATTATATGAGATCAAAGTTTTCTTAAATATAAGCTAAAATAAAAATGTTTTCTACAAATATTCCTATAAAATTACATATTATAATTATATATTATCATACCTTTATATGAAAATGTAATCATAGACAATAATAAAAAATGTGTTATCATAAAATTAATACTTTATTTTTACTATTTATTTGGAGGTTATATATGTTTGAAATAGATGATTGTGTTAGCTTTGTAACAAGCAAAGCTTCAAAAGAAATTGCTGATGCTTTTAATGAAAAATTAAGTTCTTATAATATAACTAGAGTACAATGGATTGCACTTTATTTTCTAGGAAAATATGAATGTATTAATCAAAGTGAACTTGCAGAAAAAATGAACATAAAAACTTCTACAATGGTTAGACTAATTGATAGGATGGAAAATGAGGGTTATGTATTGAGAACTAAAGATACTAATGACAGAAGAATAACTAACTTATCTTTAACAGAATTAGGTCTAAAAAGAAGAGAAGAAATAATGGAAATAGGGCAACGTTTTAGTGATTTTATAATTAAAGATATCTCTGATGAAGATCTATTAGTTTTTAAAAATGTAATGAATAAAATAGTCGAAAACTCAAAATCAAACTTTTAATTTTCAGAAAATTATTGAAAGGTCACTTCTTTTATGTTATTATTATAACATAAAAGTTGCTATGCTAATTATTAGCTTAGCAATTAATTTAAGGAGGTTTTATTATGGCAAAAAAAGATCCAAGAGAAATGTTAAATGCTTTTACTGGCGGTTTAGAAGAATTAAGTGGTACTAATGAGACTCATGTTGGTGCTTTCATGAATTTATTAGGCTCAGCCTATGAACCAGGTAAACTTGATAGTAAAGTTAAAGAATTAATTAGCGTTGCAATTGCTGTATATAACCGTTGTGAATATTGCATAGTGTTCCATACATATAAAGCTTTAGAAGCAGGTGCTTCTCGTGAAGAAATGCTTGAAGCTGCAATGGTAGCTGTAGCATTTGGCGGAGGTCCTACTATGGCTTACAGTGTTACTTTATTAAAAGATTCTATTGATGAATTTGAAAAGGACTTTAAATAACAATTATCTTAGGCTACTAATGTACAATTTTAAATAAATTATAAATACTATTTTGTAAAAGGCAGACAATATACTGCCTTTTATTTCTTTAAACAGGAGGTAATAATATGTTTGAACTAAAACTAGAAAAATTATCTGGGCACAATACAAGTGGTAAAGTTGGTAAAATTAATGTTAAAAATGGAGATGTAATAAAGCCTGGAGATATACTAATACAAATAGAATCAAAAAAAGGTAATTCATCTGTAAAATCTGATGTAGATGGTAAAATTGAAGAGGTACTAGTAGAAGAAGGACAAAATATAAAAATAGGTGATACTTTATTTAAAATAGAAGGAGAAAAAATACAAACTAGAACTTCTAAACCGTCTGGTGGATTCAATTATTTTAGTACTGTAATGAAACCTATAAAAAAAGAAATTGAAGCAGATATAACTATAATCGGAGGAGGTCCTGGAGGTTACGTTGCTGCCATTCACGCTGCTAAAAAAGGTGCAAAAACTGTTCTAGTAGAAAAAGAGGCTGTTGGTGGAACATGCCTAAACTGGGGATGCATACCTACAAAGGCTTTAGTTCGTTCATCTGAAGTATATAAAAACATAAAAGAGGCTGAAGAGTTTGGTCTTTTTGCTGAAAATTGTTCTGTAAATATGGAAAAAGTAATTAGTCGAAAAGATAAAATAAAAGAGCAATTAGTAGGTGGTATAGACTACCTACTAGACAAAAATAATGTTGAGAAAATTCAAGGGCCTGGAGAAATTTTAGATAATAATACTGTATTTGTAAAATCAAACAAAGCACACACAACAATAAAAACTAAAAATATAATAATTGCTACTGGTTCAAAAACTTCTACTATTCCTATTAAGGGTATAGATTCTAAAAATGTACTAACAAGCAAAGAAGCTCTCGATTTAAAATCGCTTCCAAAAAAATTAGTCGTAATTGGCGGTGGCGTAATTGGAATGGAATTTGCATTTATTTTTGCAAACTTTGGTGTTGAGGTTTTTGTTGTTGAATTTGCAGATAAGATATTAGCTTCTTTAGATGATGATGTATGTGAAGAAATAACAACTATTGCAAAAGATAAAGGAATTAAAATATACACAGATTCTAAAGTAGAATGTATAGAAGAAGATGAAAGTGGCCAATGCATAGTTACCTTTACAAAAAATAACGAAAAAAAATATATAGCTACTGATAATATTTTATCTGCAGTAGGAAGAAAACCTTTTTTTGAAGGTATAGATATAGAAAAATTAAATATAGAAATGAATGAAAATAATAAAGGTATAAAAGTTAATGATAAAATGCAAACAAATATACCAAATATATATGCTATTGGGGATGTGACTAATATTATTCAATTAGCTCATGTTGCTTCTCATCAAGGAATTACCGCAGTAGATAATATTTTAGGTATAGATAAAACTATGGATTATACTTCAGTTCCAAGCGCTATATTTACAGACCCAGAAATAGCTTCAGTAGGAATTTCAGAGAAATTTGCTGAAACTAATAAAATAGCTATAGAAGTTGGAAAATTCCCATTTTCAGCTAATGGTAAAGCTCTTACTTATGGCGAAAGTAGAGGTTTTGTTAAAATCATAAAAGATAAGTCTACTGGTAAAATAGTTGGAAGTACTATAATCGGTCCTCATGCTACTGATTTACTTGCTACAGTAACTTTAGGAATAAAGAATGGCTTAACCACTAAAGAAATAGCTGAAACAATATTTGCCCATCCTACTACATCTGAATCAATACATGAAGCCTCATTAGAAGTTGAAGGCGGTGCAATACATTTTGCCAAATAATACTTTTGACACTAAAATAATTTGTTCTTCATCTAATGATCCGTGGTATAACTTATCTTTAGAAGAACACCTTTTTTCTAATGTAAATAAAAATCAGTTTATTTTATATTTATGGCAAAATGACAATACAATTGTACTGGGAAGAAATCAGAATCCTTGGAAAGAATGTAAGTGTAAATCCTTTGAAAAAGATAATGGTAAAATAGCCCGAAGATTATCTGGAGGTGGAGCAGTATTTCATGATTTAGGAAACTTAAATTTCACATTTATAATGGATAAAAATTTACATAACCTTAATACTCAACTAAAGGTTGTACTAAATGCTGTAAGATATTTAGGAATTGAAACCGAATTTTCTGGAAGAAATGATATACTTGCAAACAATAAAAAATTTTCAGGAAATGCTTTTTACGAAGATGATTTTTCATATTATCATCATGGAACAATACTTATAAATTCTAATATAGACAAATTAACTAAATATTTAAAAGTATCCAAGGAAAAAATATCTTCCAAGGGCATTAATTCTGTGAGTTCACGGGTAATAAATTTAAAAACTCTAAACCCTGATATCTCAGTTCATAGTATGAAAATCAGCTTAATAAAATCTTTTATAGAAATTTATGGAGGTGGAGGTAATCCATCTGTTGAATATGTAAATGAAAAAATATTGCCTTTAGAAAAACTATATAAAAAATATTCTTCTTGGGAATGGATTTATGGTGAAACACCAAGATTTGATATAAACTTTGTAAACAGATTTACTTGGGGTGAAATAGATTTAAATCTTAAATTAAATAATGGCTTAATAGATTCTGCTGTAATATATTCTGATGCTATAGATTCTAAGCTAATTAAAAATATAGCATCTAATCTATCCGCTCTTCCATTTAAAATTATAGAAATTGAAAAAAATTTAAATTCTATAAAAGATGAAAAGAACATTGAAATTATTGATGACATTATTAACTTTTTAAAAACAAAACTTAGCTTTTAAATAAATGAATTCACAAAAAATCTAGTGAAAATGCATACTTCCACTAGATTTTTTTAATTTACATTTAACTAATAGTCACTATCTTTATTCCATTTTAGGAATTCTATTATAAATAAATCTATATCTCCATCCATAACAGAATCTACATTTCCCATTTCTGTATTTGTTCTATGGTCTTTTACCATAGTATACGGCTGAAACACATAAGATCTTATTTGGCTTCCCCATCCATTATCTTTTAATTCTCCACTTAATTCTTCTATTTTCTCTTTATGTGCTCTTTCTTTAAGTTCCGCAAGCTTTGATTTTAACATTTGCATAGCAGTATCTTTGTTTTGAAATTGGCTTCTTTCACTTTGGCACTGAACAACTATACCAGTAGGTATATGTGTTATTCTAATAGCAGAATCTGTTTTATTTACATGTTGGCCTCCTGCTCCACTTGCACGGAAAGTATCAATTTTTAAGTCATCATCTTTTATTTCTATATCTTGGCTTTCTGTAAGTTCAGGAAGAACTTCTATTGCTGCAAAGGAAGTTTGCCTTTTTCCATTAGCATTGAAAGGTGATATCCTTACTAATCTATGTATTCCCTTTTCTGCTTTTAGATATCCATAAGCATATTCTCCTATTATTTTTAAATCCACACTTTTAATTCCAGCTTCATCTCCGGGAAGTAAATTTAAAGTTTCTACTTTGTATCCTTTTTTCTCTGCCCATCTTGTATACATTCTTAAAAGCATCTGAGTCCAATCTTGAGCATCTGTTCCACCTGCTCCAGAGTGCAATGAAACTATAGCATTGTTTTTATCATATTCTCCTGAAAGCAGAATTTGTACTTTAAATTCCTCAATAGTATTCTCTATCTCTTTTATTTCAACTTTTATGTCCTCTATAGAAGTCATATCATCTTCTTCTATACTCATATCTATTAATATTTCCAAATCTTCTAAACTATTTTTTGTTTTATAATATTTATCGAGTTTATCCTTTAAATTTTTTGCTTCTTGTGTAACTTCTTGGGCTTTATTAACATTATCCCAAAAATCTACTTCCTGCATCATATTTTCAAGTTCTGATAATCTTTTTTCTATACCTGAAATGTCAAAGTGAAACCCTCACTTCATCTAAATTTTCACATAATGCAGCTATATTGCTTTTAAATTCCTCTAACTGAATTATCATAAAATCACCCTTTCTTAATCTTATTAAGTAGTTATCATCATTTAGTAACAATTTTAATTTAACATTACTAGTGATAACTTCACTAGTATAAATAGCAATTTAATAATTAAAAAACCCAGCATAGCTGGATTTTTTAATCTATTTCCTTAAAGTTCTTTTCCACAACAATTTTTATATTTCTTTCCGCTACCGCATGGGCAAAGATCATTTCTTCCCACTTTTTCTTCTTTTCTTCTTATTGGTTCTTTCTTTAAAGAAACATCTCCAGGTTGATTTGTTGAAGTTTCTTTAACTACTCTTTCTCTTTCTGGAGCCCTCTCTATTTGTACATGGAATAGATATTTTATTGTATCTATTTTTATATTTTCAATCATAGCATCAAACATATCACTACCCTCAAATTGATAAGCTTGAGTAGGATCTTGCTGTCTATACGCTCTAAGTCCAATACCCTGTTTTAAATGCTCCATATCATCTATATGAGCCATCCACTTAGTATCAACAACTCTTAAAAGAACAACTCTTTCGATTTCTCTAATTTGTTCTGAACCAAAGTGTTCTTCTTTTTCAGCATACATATCTTTAGCTATTTTTACAAGTTTTTCTTTTATTTCATCATCTGATAAAAGTTTTAATTCTTCAACAGTAGTTAATCCTTTTGGAAGATATATTTCTTCTAAATAAGCGATAAGTTTTTGTATATCTTTTTCTAAGTCATCTTCTAATCCTGTCATATGAGCATCTACTGCTGATACTATTACATCTTCTATCATATCTTGAACATACTCTTGTAAGGACTCTCCTTCAAGAACTTGTGCTCTTTGCTTATAAATTACTTCTCTTTGTTGATTCATAACATCGTCATATTTTAATACAGTTTTACGAACGTCAAAGTTATTTCCTTCAACCTTTCTTTGAGCATTTTCTATCGCGCCTGTAACCATCTTACTTTCTATTGCATCTTCATCACTTAAACCTAATTTTTCTACTATCCCTTGAAGTCTCTCTGAACCGAAAATTCTCATTAAATCATCTTCAAGTGAAACATAGAATCTAGAATTTCCTGGGTCTCCTTGACGTCCTGAACGTCCTCTTAGCTGGTTATCTATACGTCTTGATTCGTGTCTTTCTGTACCTATTACTTTAAGTCCACCAACATCTGAAACTCCTTCTCCTAATTTAATATCTGTACCACGACCTGCCATATTTGTAGCAATAGTTACTCTTCCTTTTTCTCCAGCACCAGATACAATTTCAGCTTCTTTTTCATGGTATTTCGCATTAAGTACTTGGTGTGGAACTCCTCTTCTCTTTAACATATCTGAAAGAAGTTCTGATTTTTCTATACTTACAGTACCTACAAGCACTGGTTGACCTTTTTTATTTGTTTCTTCAATTTCATTAACTATAGCTTTAAACTTAGCCTTCTCAGATTTATAGATTAAATCTGAAGAATCTATCCTTGCTATAGGTTTATGAGTAGGAAGAACTATTACATCTAACCCATATATTTCCCTAAATTCATTTTCCTCTGTTTGAGCAGTTCCTGTCATACCAGAAAGTTTAGTATACATTCTAAAATAATTTTGGAATGTAATAGTTGCAAGAGTTTTTGATTCTTTTTGAATCTCAACTCCTTCTTTAGCTTCTATTGCTTGGTGAAGTCCATCACTGTATCTTCTACCTTCCATAAGTCTTCCTGTAAATTCATCAACTATTATAACTTCATTATCCTTTACCATATAGTCCTTATCTCTTTTCATTGTATAATTAGCCTTTAAAGCTTGAACTACATGGTGTTGTACTTGCATATTATCTGCATCAGCATAGTTCTCTATATGGAAAAACTTTTCTGCCTTCTGCACACCTACATCTGTTAATATAACAGAATTAGTTTTTTCATCTACTGTATAGTCATCTTCACTTAAAGATTTTGCAAAGAAATCTGCGACCTTATAAAAATCAGTTGATTTGTCTCCTTCTCCTGAAATAATAAGAGGTGTCCTCGCTTCATCTATTAAAATAGAGTCAACCTCATCAACTATACAGAAATGTAAATCTCTTTGAACTCTCTCTTCTCTATATATAACCATATTGTCTCTTAAATAATCAAACCCGAACTCATTATTTGTTCCATAAGTTATATCAGAATTATATGCTTCACGTCTTTGATCATTATCTAAATCGTGAACTATAACCCCTGTAGTTAACCCCAAAAATCCATATAGTTCTGACATTTGATCTCTATCTCTCTTTGCAAGATAATCATTAACAGTAACTACATGAACTCCATTTCCTTCTAAAGCATTTAAATATGCTGGTAATGTAGCAACAAGAGTCTTTCCTTCACCAGTCTTCATTTCTGCAATTCTTCCTTGGTGAAGAACTATACCTCCCATTAACTGCTCTCTAAAATGTTTCATTCCAAGAACTCTCCATGAAGCTTCTCTACAAACTGCAAAAGCCTCTGGAAGTATGTCATCTAAAGCCTTCCCTTCTTTAATTAATTCTTTAAACTCAAAAGTTTTATTTTTTAATTCCTCATCTGATAAATTCTTAAATTTTTCATCATATGATTCAATTTTATCTACCATAGGAATTATTTTTTTTAGCTCTCTGTCACTATATGTCCCAAATATCTTTTCAAAAAATCCCATTAAAATTCATCCTCGCTAACTTTTATATTTTAATTTTATAATATTTTCAAAATCTGATAATACTTATTGTATTATATCATTTAATTAAAAACCATTCAATAAGTATCATTTTTTAATAGTTTACTCATCTTTTTTAGCGATTTATTAATTTTTCAGTTTACCCAAATTGTATTTATATATATTTTTTTATATACTGTTATTATGAATAAACTAGAATGGACGTGCTAAAGTTATGCTTCCACAACAACCATGTTTTGTGTTTTTTATAGAATCTTTAATAACTCAGACCAATACCTTAGATCCTTATGCATTAAAATTTATCAGTACTCTTCAAAAAAATAATTGCTATTTTCTAACTCATAATTCTAATACAAATAGAGAAACTTTCTATAATGACTTAGTTTCAAAAAATATTCCTTGCATATTTAATAATGTAGTTACTCCCAATGATATACCTTACTCATACAATGCTTTAAGCTTGTTTAAATTTATAAATATATCTCCTAAAAGAATAGTAGTTATAACAAATGTATTAACAGATGATTACTGTGAATATCAAAGGCTTGGTGGAAAACTTATTCTTATTCTAAATAATGGGACTACTTATGATGATTATTTAAAATCACATCATGATCCTGATTTAGTATTAGGTAACTTTCATAATTTAGCAATATTTTTAAATAAAAAAAGGAGGTAATCCTCCTTTTTAATTTTCTGGTTCTATAAGACCATATTGTCCATCTTTTCTTCTATATACAACATTAACCTCATTTGTTTCTCCATTAGTATATACAAAGAAGTTATGTCCTAAAAGTTCCATTTGAAGTAAAGCTTCTTCATTGCTCATAGGCTTTATTGGAAATCTTTTAGTTTTAACTATTTTAGATTCACCCTTTTCATCATTTTTAGGAACGTATTCAGGTATAAATTGAAATTTTAAAGCATCTCCATGCTTTCTTTTTTCAAGCTTAGTTTTTTGTTTTCTAATTTGTCTTTCTAACTTTTCAACAACTAGATCTATGGCTGCATACATATCTTCATTAGATTCTTCGCCTCTTAAAATAACTCCATTAAATGGTATTGTAACTTCTACTATCTGGCTATTTTTCTGTACACTTAGAGTAGTACTTGCCTTTACATGTGGACTGAAGTATTTGTCTAATTTTGACAATTTGTTTTCTACTGCATTTCTTAACCCTTCTGTCACTGGTATGTTTTTACCAACTACTGTTATATTCATAAAGTCAGCCCCTTCCTGGATATATTACATATGTCTTTTAATATTTAATTATCTTTATTACATTTTATAATTTATTTAAATAAATAACAAGACCAATAAGCTGAATTAACAAAATTTTTAAACAATTTATCTCATCATACTATTATTTATCTAGCTATTTTTCTTTCTTATAACCTAATTTATTAGAAGAAATTTTATTAAATTTATGTTAAAATATAAGTTAGTGGGATTTTATATACTACTCTTAGCGGCAGATAAAATCACTACATTTTTCGCTCCATTTTTAATTAAAGTCTTAGCACAATAAAATCCTGTAGCTCCTGTAGTAATAACATCATCAACTATTAAAATATTCTTATTTTGAAAATATTTTAAATTAATAAACTGAAAAGAACCCTTAAGATTATTCCATCTCTCTTCTTTACTTAAACCTATTTGATCTTTTGTTTGTTTACATTTTTTTAATATTCTATAAACTTTTTTATTTGTTTTATCTCCTATAAATTTAGCTAAGTACCTTCCTTGATTATATCCTCTTTTTTTAATAGATTGTTTTGTTAAAGGTACATAAGTTATAATGTCAAATTTCATTTTATTGTTTTCTATAGTTTCTAACATATATTTAGCTAAAACTTCTCCTGCCTTAAAATCTGATTTATATTTTAAATTTAAAATCAATCTCTTTATTATATATGAATAGTATGTAGCACTATAGCACTTAATATTTAAATTTTCTTTATGTATTTCAAAACATCCTCTGCATTTTTTTATTTTCCCTAAGCATACAGTACATAAAATCTTATTTTCACTTACATATTCATTACAAACCACACAACCCCTGTTGTCACTATAAATAACCTCTAATAAACAATTAAATAAATATTTTATATTCTTAATAAATTCATTTCCCATGCTTCTTTGTTGAAATTTCTAGTTATATTTTTTGCCTTATCTATATCTTCAGTTTCACAATTTCCTAAAAATATAACTTCACCCTTAGGTTTTTTTTCACTTTTACCTACCTTTCCACTAATATAAACTAATTTTTTATAATCAAATACTTTATCATCAGCAAAAAATACCATGACACTGCTATTGCTTATATCTGAATACAGATCGTTAGTGATTAATAATCCTTCTTTCATCTTTAAAAAATTGTTTAATATCTTCTTATTACTCTTATTTTTTACAAAAGACAAAATATTCTTATTCATCCTATCACAGTATAGAGCTAGGTATTTATATACTTTATATAGTTTATCTTCACAAGGCACATAAACAACGACCTTCTGTGAATTGATTTTTAAAGACCATTCTAAATATTCATAAATAACATAAGGAATATCTTTATTTATATCTACTCTAGTACTAATAAATTTAGGTTCTATTAAAGGGTATACGTTGTTTCTTACAGGTAAAACTATTTCTCTTTTATTTTGAAAAATTTTTTCTATAAAACAAGTTATTAACTTAGTATCATCATGAGCTCTACGATTCATTATGTCTATAATGTCATATATCTTATATTCTGAGAAATTTTTTATTTCGTCATAAATAATTAAATCAAATTTACAATTAAGCTTATCTGCCATTTCATGTCTAGCTATAATTAACAAGGATTCTTGAAACTTACTATTTTCTTTTAAATAAGTATATCTTCTAAACTTGCTTTCTTTTTTGATTTTTTCAACAATCTCTATCTCTGAATCATTTTCATTAGTAATATATAAAATTTTCTTATTTTGCCTTATAAAACTTAAAATAATTTCAACAAATATATCTGTTGAAATATATGGAGGTGATACAACATTTAAATATCTCTCTTTACTAAAACCCCATTCTAATATCTGGTGACTTATCTTTTTACTCTCCAATCTAAAAATGGAATGCTTCAAACCTCCACTCATCTTTATCCTCTCCAATTAGTTTATTTATTAATCCTATATTTTATATGCAAATTAATCATTGCCTAATATATTAAGTATTCTCCACTTCAATGCTGAATATCTGTCAAAACTTCTATTATTACTTATCATAAAATGAATAGCTTTTGGAAATCCTACTAACGTAACCATTTGTTTAGCTCTAGTAATACCTGTGTAAAATAAATTTTTATTCATAAGAAGAGGTGGTCCCATAAACATAGGCATAATAACTACTGGGAATTCACTTCCCTGACTTTTATGAACTGTCATAGCATAAGCTAGTTCCAATTCGTCTAAATAAACATTATCATATATAATTTTTCTCTCATCATCAAATATTACTGATATTTTATCATCTTCAACTTCTGAAATATATCCTATATCACCATTAAAAACGCCAAGTCCCTCTTCTTCACCATATCCATCTATTTTAGTCCATTTTAAGTTATAGTTATTTTTAGTTTGCATAACCTTATCACCAGTTCTAAAAACTATATCTTTAAATTGTATTTCTTGTTTCTCATTTGTAGGAGGATTTAAAACCTTTTGAAGGCAATTATTTAAATTAACCACACCTAAAGTTCCTTTTCTCATTGGAGAGAGTATCTGAATATCCTTAATTTTATTCCAATTTTTATTAAAGTTAGGCAATCTTTTATTAATAAGTCCGATTAATGTTTCAAGTATTTTATCTGATTCTTTACAATTTATAAAATAAAAATCCTTATCTTTCTTATTTAAAATTGGCATCTCTCCATTATTAATTTTATGAGCATTTACTACTATCATACTCTCTTCTGCCTGCCTAAATATTTCTTTTAGCCTTACAACTTTAACACATTTACTTTCAATTAAATCTCTAAGAACATTTCCTGGGCCTACAGATGGAAGTTGATCTGAATCTCCAACCATTATAAGTCTTGTCCCCATAGGTATAGCCTTTAAAAGATTATTCATTAATAGTATATCAATCATAGAGGCCTCATCTATTATTACTACATCACATTGGAGTGGAGATTCTTCTCCCTTAAAAAAACCCATATCCTCTTCTTCATTTATTCCCATCTCTAGAAGCCTATGTATTGTCTTAGATTCCCTTCCAGTAGCTTCACTCATTCTTTTGGCTGCACGTCCTGTTGGTGCTGCCATAAATACCGTCATTGATGCTTCTTCAAAAATTTCTGTTATACATTTAATGATAGTTGTTTTCCCTGTTCCTGGTCCACCTGTAATAATCTCTATTCCATTTTGAAAAGCTCCCTTGATTGCTTCTTCTTGTATAGGTGCAAATTTTATTTTATTTTCCTGTTCAAAGCATCGTACCTTTTCATCTACATTAATATTAATTTTATCATAGTTACTAGTTGTAAGGGTTAATATTTTACTCGTTACTGATAACTCACAATAATAATAAGGCATAGTAAAAACACATTCTTCCCCTTCAATTAATTCTACTTTAAGTGTACCATTTAATGCTGATTCCTGAAGGTTCTTATTTAGACTCTCCTCATCTACACCAAGGACACTTTTCCCCTCTTTTATAAAATTTCCTAAAGGCATATATGTATTTCCCATTCCGCAAAATTGGTTTACTATATATCTTATTCCAGACTGTATTCTAAAAGGAGAATCCTTATCTATTCCTAAGCTTCTTGCAATTTTATCTGCTGTTTTAAATCCTATTCCTGATATTTCATCAGTAAGTGTATACGGATTTTCTTTTACTACATTTATTGAATTTTCACCAAATCTCTTGTGTATTTTTATACATTGCTTTACTGTAACTCCGTAAGTTTGTAAAAAAACCATTATATTTCTAAGTTCTCTATGTTTAGAGTACGAATTGGCTATAGTCTCTATCTTCTTTTCTCCAATTCCATCTATCTCTTTTAATCTTTCCATATTATTATCCAGCACATCTAAAGTATCCATTCCAAAATGCGCTACTATTTTTTGGGCTGTAACAGGCCCTATTCCAGATATCATGCCAGAAGATAAATATTTTTCTATTCCTTCTAATGAATTTGGCACAAGTTCCTCACAAGCCTTTACATTGAATTGTTGCCCAAATTGTGGATGAGTAACCCATTCACCTAATAGTTTTAGATTTTGACCTTCACTAATATATGGTATACATCCTGTAATAGTTACTCTATCTTTTTTATTCTTTATATGTGCAACTACATATCCATTTTCATCATTTTGAAAAATAATATCTTCTACCAATCCCTGAATCTCATTCATAAAATCTCTCCTAAAATTCATTTACTTCTTTTAATTATAATGTAAACAGTATACATTTCTCAACTATGGGTCTGTATTTTATTTTTGACATAATAATATGTTAATAAACAAAGGCTAGTATCCATTAGTGAATACTAGCCTTTAATTAATAACTATTTATAAAAGATTTTTAATTTGTTCAACTTTATCTAATTTTTCCCATGGAAGTTCTACATCAACTCTTCCAAAATGGCCATACGCTGCTGTCTGTCTATATATAGGCCTTCTTAAATCTAATTCCTTGATAATAGCTGCTGGTCTTAAATCAAATACTTTATTAACGATTTCAATTATCTTATCATCACTAATTTTTCCTGTATCAAAAGTATTAACTAATAAAGATACTGGTTGCGCTACTCCTATTGCATAAGCAAGCCCTATTTCTAACTTATCTGCAACACCTGCAGCTATCAAGTTTTTAGCAACCCATCTAGCAGCATAAGCAGCTGATCTATCTACTTTTGTTGGATCCTTCCCTGAAAAAGCTCCACCACCATGTCTACCTGTTCCTCCATAAGTATCAACAATTATCTTTCTTCCAGTAAGCCCTGAATCTCCTTGTGGTCCTCCTATTACAAATCTTCCAGTAGGATTTATATAGTACTTAGTTTTTTCATCTAACCATTCATTTGGTATAACTTCTCTTATTACATATTTCATTAAATCTTCCCTGATTTGCTCTTGAGTAACATCTGGACCATGTTGAGTAGAAATTACTACAGCATCAATTCTAACAGGTCTTCCATCTTCATATTCAACTGTAACCTGTGTTTTGCCATCTGGTCTTAAATAATCTAAAGTTCCATCTTTTCTTACATCAGTTAATCTTTTTGAAAGTTTATGAGCCATATTTATTGCAAGAGGCATATATTCTGGAGTTTCATTTGTTGCATATCCAAACATAAGCCCTTGATCTCCAGCACCTATTGCTTCAAGTTCGTCTTTTTCACCCATTCTTGATTCTAAAGCTTCATTTACACCCATAGCTATATCTACTGATTGCTCATCTATAGCTGTTAGAACTGAGCAAGTGTCTGCATCAAATCCAAATTTAGCTCTTGTGTATCCTATTTCTTTAATTGTATTTCTAACAACTTTAGGAATATCTACATAACAATTAGTTGTTATTTCTCCCATTACCATTACCATGCCTGTTGTTACAGCAGTTTCACAAGCAACTCTTCCCATTGGATCTTGCTCTAAAATAGCATCTAAAATAGCATCTGATATTTGGTCACATATTTTATCTGGATGTCCTTCTGTAACTGATTCTGAAGTAAACAATCTTTTCATTTATAACCTCTCCCTCCACAAAATATAAAAACCCCTTCTTATTAAGAAGAGGTTTTTCCGCGTTTAAATAGTATCCTTATCTCGCAGATATAATCTGCAGGAATTAGCACCTTTGTACAATTTGTACAGGTTGCTGGGTTTCACAGGGCCAGTCCCTCCACCTCTCTTGATAAGATTATCTTATCCAATATTCTATTGTTTAAAACAAAATAATCTTAACATAGTAAAATTAAGGTGTCAATAAAAAACTACCTAAGCTTTGCTGGATTTTTTTAGAATTTACACTTTGTTCACAAAATAAAAAGACACCTAAAATAGATGTCTTATGGTGGAGGAAGATGGATTCGAACCATCGAAGCGAAACGCAACAGATTTACAGTCTGCCCCCTTTGGCCACTCGGGAACTCCTCCCTAATATATAATAATTTTAACCAATTTTTCACATAAATGGTGGGCACAACAGGGCTCGAACCTGTGACCCCCTGCTTGTAAGGCAGATGCTCTCCCAGCTGAGCTATGCGCCCATTTATATGGTGGAGGAAGATGGATTCGAACCATCGAAGCGAAACGCAACAGATTTACAGTCTGCCCCCTTTGGCCACTCGGGAACTCCTCCTTAATTGGTGCTGGCACCAGGACTTGAACCCGGAACCTACTGATTACAAGTCAGTTGCTCTACCAGTTGAGCCATGCCAGCTTATTCATTATTTCGTTTTGTTAATGTTTTTTACCGCGTCAACGAATATTAGTATACTAACATATAAACTTATTTTCAAGTACATAATTGTTCATTATATAAAATTTTATTTATATTTCTCTTTTTTTCTTCGTATAACTTCTTTTTTCTAATTATTTCATTTTGATTTTTCTTTTTAAACACAGTTTTTCAATATATACTTCAGAACAGTTTTTCTTTTATATTGTTGTAAAACCTAGTTTTAAAATTACTCTTTATTTAATAATTTAGCTATATTATAATATATAAAGTTAAAACTTTAATTTTTAATAACTACTATTAATTATAAAATAATCTAAAGTTAAACTATAGTTGGAGGATAATTATGCAAAAACTATTAAGCAGATTACGTAAAGCAGTAACTGATTATAATCTTATAGAACCAGGAGATAAGATAGCCGTTGGGTTATCTGGTGGTAAAGATAGTATAACTCTACTTAAGCTTCTAAACGCTTATCAAAAGTTTTCTCCTGAGCCATTTGAATTATTAGCAATAACTATTGATCCAGGTGCTGGTTCTAATTTTTCTCCCTTAACGGAGATGTGTCAAGAATTACAAGTACCTTATTATTTATTCAAAACCCACATTCAAGAAATTGTCTTTGACATTAGAAAAGAAAAAAATCCATGTTCATTATGTGCTAATATAAGAAGAGGTGCTTTAAATGATAACGCTAAAAAATTAGGCTGTACTAAAGTAGCTTTAGGCCATCATAAAAATGATGCAATTGAAACACTTTTGCTATCTATGTTTTATGAAGGAAGAATAAATACTTTCTTACCTAAGACTTACTTAAGCAGAGCTGATATAACTGTAATTCGTCCAATGATTTATATTGATGAACAGCAAGTAATATCTCTTGCAAAAAAAGAACATTTCCCTATAGTTTCTAATCCATGTCCTGCTAATGGATTTACTAAAAGAGAATACATAAAAAATCTTACTTATGATTTAGAAAAAGATATCCCTGGTTTAAAAAATAACTTACTTAATGCACTATCAAATACTGAACAGTTAAATATATGGACTAAAGAAGAAAAAGAAAGCTAACCTTCCTTAGCTTTCTTTTTCTATTAATTCTATATTTATAAATTTTTCTAAAATATTCCTTATATTTTGATAATCCTCATGTGATAATCTTTGCCTAGCTAATATAATAGCATCTCTAACTCCTTGTTCTTCATCTTCACAATGTAAATCCATCCTTATTCTACTATAATCAAAAGGTGAAAGTTTTCTTGCCAATAAGATAAGCTTTTGCTTATCTCTTAATGTCAAATTATCTCTTATATCCTTCGTAGGCACTTTAAAAAATGGTTGTTTCTTTTTATGTTCTTGTACTTTAAGATCAGATCTGCTATTTTCAACATTTACTTGCTCATCTCTTGGTGTATTCATATTATCATTTACTTCATTATTATCATTTACTTTATTATTGTTTTCCTGTTGTTCCAACTTTTTTTTGTTACTTTCATTATTTTTTACTATACTTTTTTGATTTTCCTTAATGATTTCTTTATTTTCCTCAATTCCTTTATTTTTGCTACTGCTCTTGTCATTTTTATATTTATTTATATCTTGTTTTTCTAGTTTTCTCTTATTCTGATTTATTGTTTTATTTGAAGTGTAATTATCGTCTATATTATTATTTATATAAACTTTATGTTCATATCTTTTAATACTTAATTGAATCATAACATAGCTAAAAGTTACTGTACAAAAAATAATAAGAACTGATAAAATCCTTTTATTCATAATATACCTCCTTATTCCTCATTTACTAATTCTTTCATATATATATTTTTTTATTCTAACTTTTCATATTGTTAACTTAAATTTCATATAAATTAACAAGGAGGTGTGATTTATTGAATAAAATAAAAGTTGACTATAAAGACAATTTATCATATTACCAAGTTGCTTATTTCTTAAAAGATTATATAGATATGAACACTTTGATAGTATGTATAGGAACTGATAGATGCATAGGAGACTGTCTAGGTCCTTTAGTTGGAACACTATTACAATATCAAAACTTTCCCTTAAAGGTTTATGGAACCATATCCGCTCCCATACATGCTCTAAATATAGATGATAAACTAAAAGAAATAAAATCTTTACATCCTACCTCCAATATAATAGGTGTAGATGCTTGTCTAGGAGATAATAATAATATAGGTGAGATACAGGCTAGAAACTATCCAATACATCCAGGTAAAGGTGTAGGAAAGTTGCTACCAGATGTAGGTGAATCTTCTATAATAGGTATCGTAGATTCTAGTGATAATAATGAGTTATTTACAAATAGAAATATTAGATTAGATTTAGTATTAAATATGGCAAAAGTTATATCTCATTCTTTAATACATTCTTATTATATGTCTTGTTTAAAAACACAAAAATTTTAATTCTCATTTATATATAAACTTGTGTAAATCAAATGATTAAATTATTTACTAGAAAGGAATTTATTCATGATATAATTTAAAATTTGTAACAAAATAAGTTGTTGAACAACTCATTTTAATCATAAATTATACAACTCAATAAATATAAAAACCATTATCAACTCCATCTATACTAGTTAATTTGATAATGGTTTTTTAACTATAATATAGGCCAGTATAAATCACCTCTTGAAACACACTGGTTATTTTTTAATTACTCCATTAAAGTAATGTCTTGTCCTTTATAAGAGTCAGCGATTTTATCTATAAAATTTAATACTTCTCCAGTTCCAAGAGCAACAGAAGAAACAGCTTCTTTTGCAATATAAACAGGAACTTTTGTAACTTCTTCTATAAGTTTGTCTAATCCACTTAACAACGCTCCGCCACCAGTCATAACTATTCCTTTATCAGCTATATCTGCTGCAAGTTCTGGTGGAGTTTTTTCTAATACTGAGTGAGTACATTCAGCAATAGCATTTACTGCCTCACTTAAAGCTTCCCTCATTTCTTCTGAGGAAACATTTATATTTTTAGGAAGACCAGTTATTAAATCTCGTCCTCTTATTTCCATACTTATATCTTCTTCTCTTCTATATGCACAACCTATATTTATCTTTAATTCTTCAGCCGTTCTTTCTCCAATCATAAGCTTATGTTTTTTTCTTATATACTTGATTATGTCTTCGTCAAAGTTATCCCCAGCAACTTTAATTGAACTTCTAACAACTAAACCACCTAAAGAAATAACAGCAATATCAGTAGTTCCACCACCAATATCAATAACCATATTACCGCTAGCTTTTGTTATATCCAATCCAGCACCTATAGCTGCTGCCAAAGGCTCTTCTATTAAAAATACTTTCTTTGACCCAGCATTAACCGCAGCATCCTTTACTGCCCTTTTTTCAACCTCTGTGGCTTGGCAAGGAACACATATAACCACATTAGGAGCTCCTACTCTTTTATTTCCACAAGCCTTCCTTATGAAATGTTTCAACATTTTTTCAGTAATATCGTAATCAGATATCACCCCATCCCTTAATGGGCGAATTGCTACTATATTTCCAGGCGTTCTTCCTATCATTTGTCTAGCTTCTTCCCCTACTGCTAAAACCTTATTTAAATTCTTATCTATAGCAACAACTGAAGGTTCTTGCAGAACAATCCCTTTCCCTTTAATATAAACTAGTACTGTGGCTGTACCTAAATCTATCCCCATATCCGTATTTATTCTGAAAAACATTCCTATTTTCACTCCTGCTCTTTTGTATATTTTACAAATTAATCTATCTTTTATTATAAACGTTTATTGACTTTTATGCTATAGTATTAATAAAATCCTTTTCTATAAAATAGGAATATTTTAACCTTCTAAAGTTTTATATTTCATTTTAGTTGCTTTACCACCTCTAATATGCCTTTCTGACTTATTTAAGTCTAAAACATCTTTGGCTGCTTTAGCTACCTGTGGATTTATTTTAGGCAACCTCTCCGTCATGTCTTTGTGTATAGTACTTTTACTTACTCCAAAAACCTTGGCGGTTTTTCTTATAGTGGCTTTTGATTCTATAATATAATTAGCAACTTCCATAACTCTTTCTTCAATGTAATCTTTCAAGTTGCAACCTCCTTAACCTTATATACTTATAAATATGCGCTTATATTCCATTAAATTACTATTCTGTTATTTAGCCATTTCCTGATTTATATTAGGAAATGGCTAAAATGAAAAATTTAGTATTTTACATATTTTTCAGGATTTTCACTTGTAGATTGAGCATCACCTTTTGAACCTTTAAGTACTTCAAAATGTAAGAATTCTTTTCCGTACTTTTCATTAGATCCTCTTATTGCTGTTGTTCCTATCTTCCCTATTTCTTTTCCTTGGCTAACCTTATCTCCTACTTTAACTTTTACATTTTTATCTAAGTTAGCATATACAGTTCTTTTACTGTATTCTGGATGATAGATTGTTACAGTCATTCCAAAAGATCCTTCTTCAACAGACTTAACTTCTCCATCACTTACAGCTTTTACAGGAGTTCCTGCTTTAGCTTTTATGTTTATTCCAAAGTGTGGTCTATCTGTTCCTGAAGTTTCCCAATGAATAGGAACTAATGAATATTTCATAACTACTTCACCTTCTACAGGTTTTATGAAATTAGGATCCTTAGACTTAGAAACTGCTAAACCTTTACTTCCATTTTTTACAGGTTCTATCTTAGCTTCATTTGATATTGTTTTGCTATTAGTTCCTTTCTTAACTTCCATTGCATTGTTATAAGTCTTTTTTTGAGTTTCTTCTTTCAATGCTTTTGCAACATCATTTTCCTCTTTTACATCAACCTTTTGAACCTGTGCTGTTTGAGGTTTATTCTGAACTCTTTTGTTATTCTTTGTTGTTAAAGCTGCCACAACTGCAACTATGCATAAGCATACAAAAAGAATTATATAGAAGCCCTCTCTTTCAAAAAATGATGTTTTTTTATTTTTGTCTTTGTTTTCCATAAAAACACCTCCTTTTTGTAGTTTGTCCTTTACACTATAAAAAATACATAATTTTTGAAATTTTTTTTACTTTTTTTTCTTATTTTTTTGACAAAATAAAACAATAATTATTTAATTTCCTTATTTAAATTGCTTATAAATAAAAAACGGACCTATAAAAGTCCGTTTTTACAAATTTATCTTCTTATATTAAGTTTTACAACATCTACTCCATTATAGTAATGCTTTAATATGTCTTTATATTTTTTCCCTTGCTTTGCCATAGAGTATGCTCCCCACTGGCTCATTCCTACACCATGACCATACCCATTACAGTTGATACAAATGCTACTTTCTTCAAATTCTATAGAAAAGTTTGAAGAAGATAAACCAAATAAACTTCTAAACTTAACACCACTAATATCCTTATCTACTATTCTTATTTTTTTTACACTTCCCCCCTTACTTCTTTCTAATACTTTAACTTGCTCTTTCAATGTATTAGGTACTAATTTGTCTTTAGGTACTATACTGCTTAAATTATTAATAAAATCATTATAAGTATATCTAAATTGAGATTTATATTTACTAGCCTCTTCTTCTCCTGGACTATCCACACTTTTTAAATATGGAATCTCTTTACCAAAAACATCCACAGCATCTTCTGTCTTTCCACTACTTGTAGAAAAATAATAAGGTGCCATAACTAATTTATTATCATAAGCTAAGACTTCTCCTTCTGTTTCTTCCACTGCAGTTTTTAACTTATTCCAATATTCCTCTGCATGTTTTTCAGGCCATGAATCCATTCTATCTTGTTTATTCATATATACTTGAAAGGCAATAGTATCATTAACATCCCCCTCAGTAGATTTTGCCTTTTTTGATGCTCCAAATTTTTCTAGGTGAGCAAGTCCATACGTCCTAGCCGCTACAGCTTGAGCTTTTAATGCTTGAGGATGAAAATTAGCAGGCATTTCACCAGCCACAACTCCCATAACATATTCCTCTATATTCATTGTTTTTACTTTTTTATCTTTTGTAATATACACATCTATATCTAAATCTTTTATATTATAGTTATCTAGTATAGTATTTTTTTCTTGCAATGTTTTTGTTTGATTGTTTTTACTATTTTTCTGTTTTATTTGAGTTTTATTATCAATGCCAACAATCAATATTGATAAAATTAATGTAAAACATATAAATATACCAATACTCAAAAAAATTTTTTTCATATAGTTGTCCCCTAACCTTTTTAAATCAAAAATAAATTTATCCAATGGTGTATTCATTCTAATACCCTCTCTTCCTTAAAGTGAGAGTAAACGATGATATAACTCTAGATAAAAACTTAATGGAAAATCGTCTTCACATATTGAGATGAGTAAGCGCTCCACACAAAATCTAAATTTCAATTCACTTCTTACCTTTTAAATTGAGTAAAATCTGTAAATAAAATCAAGAATCTTTTTTACTCTACTAGTACATTATATTTGTATTATCTTTGCCATTAAAAAATACCCAATAAATAAATTAAATATTTTAAGTAACATTAACTTCATTGAAATTTAGACTAATAAATAAAACAAGCTACATAGACTTTTTATTCATTCTACATAGCTTGATTATACATATTTAAATTACTGCTTTTTCATTATTATTAACAATTTCTATATTTTATTCAACTTCAACCCTCTCAATATTGGCACCTAATTTTCTAAACTTCCCATCTATATCAACATATCCTCTTTCTATATGATATATGTTTCCCACTTTAGTATATCCTTCCCCAGCAAGTGCAGCAATTATAAGAGCTGCTCCAGCTCTCAAGTCTGTTGCTTTAACATCACATCCGGTAAGCACATCTACTCCTTCAATTACAGCACATCTTCCATCTATTTTTATATTTGCTCCCATTCTTTTAAGCTCTCCTACATGCATAAACCTATTTTCAAAAATGGTTTCAGTTATTAAACTAGTTCCTTTTATAGTACATAATAGGCTCATCATTTGAGCTTGCATATCTGTAGGAAATCCTGGATAAGGCATAGTTTTAATATCAATAGGGTTAAATTCTCTATCACCATCTACTATTATACTATCTCCTAAGCTTTCTATATACACCCCTAGTTCTCGCAACTTTGCGATAATAGGCTTCAGATGTTCTTCTTTAATACCGTTTATCCTTATTTTACCTTTTGTTATTGCAGCTCCCACCATATAAGTACCTGCTTCTATTCTATCAGGTATAGGGGTATATTCTATTCCTCTTAATTTTTTTACTCCTTGTATTTTAATATTATCTGTACCTGCTCCACTTATTTTTGCTCCCATAGAATTCAAAAAATTTGCTAAATCTTGAATTTCAGGTTCTCCTGCAGCATTTTCTATTGTAGTTTCTCCTTCAGCTAAAATAGCTGCCATCATTATATTTTCTGTAGCACCTACAGAAGGAAAATCTAAATATATTCTATTTCCTATTAACTTATTAGCACAAACCTCTACATAACCATGCCCTAGCTTTATTTCTGCCCCCAATGCGCTAAACCCCTTCAAATGCAAATCAATGGGTCTAGTGCCTATGTTACAACCACCCGGTAAAGATATTCTAAATTTACCAAATCTAGAAATCATAGGTCCCATCACTAAAAAAGATGCTCTCATTTTTTTTACTAGCTCACTATCAGGTTCAATATTTTTTAAATTTGAATTGTCAATAACTATACGATCTTTTTCAATAGTTATATTCGAATTAACAGATCTCAAAACATCACATATAACAAAAACATCTTTAAGCAATGGCGCTTTATTTATTACACAAGTCTCTTCACACAACATACTGCACGCAATAATAGGAAGTACAGCATTTTTAGCAGAGCTTATATCTATTTCTCCATTTAATCTTCTACCACCCTTAACTAATATTTCTTTCATAACATCCTCTCCATTCCACTGTTCTTTGGCTAATATGGTACAAATATTTCTGGGGTTCCAATAATAATATAATTTCCTGATGAATATTTACATACTGCAAAATTAAAATCAATTAATTTATCTCCATTTTTTATAGCTTTGTATTTTCCAGTATATGCTGATGAACTATACCCATTTTCAATTTTAATTGTAGAAACATCTGTTATTCCTTCATTTTTAAGATTACTAACTATTTTTCCATTAATATCGCTTATATTATCTTTATCATTTAGCTTAGCCTTTAAATATGTCTTGCATAGTGTTTTTTCTTTTGTCATAGGAGTAATTGTTTTTTCAATTTTATCTTTTAGATTCTGTAAATTATTCTTATGGTTTTTTTGTATAATTTGTAATGATACATTTTTTCCTTCACTACCAATATTAAATTCTATATGCCCTTTGCTGTGTTCATCTTGAAATCTTATTATAAAATTACTTTTATCTCTGGAAACTTCTCCACTATAACTTTTATATTCTTTACTTATTTGAGTAATAAAATCATTGTAAAGTTCTTGTCCATTTTTGTAAGTTTTAAAATGAGTTTTTACTCCATATTCTTCTACATAACCTTTAGATTCATCAAGTATAGAATTAAATAAATCCAAATTTTTACATCCATAAGAAACTTTATAGTTTAATATAATTGATAAAAAAATGAACATTATTATAGATACTTTAACCTTTTTTGACATTATTACCCACCTACCTTTATCCTTAGATTATTAACTTTAAATCTGTAAATTATACTTTAAATATATTATTAATATATAAAAATTGGCACTAAAGTGTGATAAAGTAAAAGATGGTTCGAACAATAAATTTATTATTCGAACCATCTTTTACTTTATATTTATATTTCTTTTATTTTAATTCTCATAAGTGATCTCAAAAGAGAAAGCTTAGCTCTATCTATATCAATATCACTTTTTTCACTTAACCTTTTTTCTGCTCTTGCTTTAGACTTTTCAGCTCTGTCTGCATCAATATCTTCTGGCCATTCACATGCATCTAAAAGCATTATAATTTCATTCTCTAATACCTTTAAAATACCTGAAGATGAAAAAAATTTTTTTCTTTCTCCTTTTTCATCTATAATCTCAGAAATAGTAGGTTTCAATATAGCTACTAAAGGTAAATGTTTCGGCAAAATCCCTATCTTTCCTTCTAAACTTTCTGTATTTAATTCCATTACTTCTCCTTTATAAAATTCTTTACTTGGAGTAATAATCGATAGTTTAATAATTTCTGCCATTATATCAATCTCCTAATCTTATGATATAGATTTAGCTTTCTCTATAGCTTCATCTATAGTTCCCACAAATAAAAATGCAGATTCAGGCAAGCTATCATGTTTACCTTCTATTATTTCTCTGAAACCTCGTACTGTTTCATTTACAGGTACAAATTTCCCCTTCATACCAGTAAATTGTTCTGCTACTGTAAATGGTTGTGATAAAAATCTTTGAACTTTTCTTGCTCTAGATACTATTAATTTATCATCTTCTGATAATTCATCTATACCTAATATAGCTATTATATCTTGAAGTTCTTTATATCTTTCAAGTATATGCTTAACCTTCATAGCCGTTTCATAGTGCTCTTCTCCAATTATCCTCGCATCTAATATTCTTGAAGTAGAATCTAGAGGATCTACAGCCGGATATATTCCAAGTTCAGTAATGCTTCTTGAAAGAACTGTAGTAGCATCAAGGTGAGAAAATGTGGTTGCAGGAGCAGGATCTGTTAAGTCATCTGCTGGAACATATACAGCTTGAACTGATGTTATTGATCCATGTTTTGTAGATGTTATTCTTTCTTGAAGAGCTCCCATTTCTGTTGCAAGGGTAGGTTGATATCCAACAGCACTTGGTATTCTTCCAAGTAAAGCAGATACTTCAGAACCCGCTTGTGTAAATCTAAATATATTATCTATAAATAAAAGTACATCCTGTCCTTGGTCTCTAAAGTGTTCTGCCATAGTAAGTCCTGTTAGCGCTACTCTCATTCTAGCTCCAGGCGGCTCATTCATCTGGCCAAATACTAATGCTGTTTTATCAATAACACCAGATTCTTTCATTTCATAATAAAGGTCATTTCCTTCTCTAGTTCTCTCTCCAACTCCAGTAAAAATTGATAATCCACCATGTTCTTTGGCTATATTATTAATTAACTCTTGTATAAGAACGGTCTTCCCAACACCAGCACCGCCAAACAACCCTATTTTTCCACCTTTTTGATAAGGTGCTATTAAATCTATTACCTTAATACCTGTTTCAAACATTTCAGGCTCAACAGATTGTTCTGCAAAACTTGGTGCTGCTCTGTGTATAGGTTGATATTCAGTTGCTTCAAATCCGCCTACCTCATCGATTGTCCTTCCTAATACATTAAATAGTCTGCCAAGAGTTTGGTTACCAACAGGTACCGATATAGGATTGCCTGTATCTATAGCTTCTCTACCTCTTTTTAAACCCTCTGTTGGTTCCATAGCTATAGCTCTTACTATATCATCTCCTATATGTTGCTCGATTTCTGCAATAAGTTCTCTATCGTCCATTTGTATTTTCACTGCATTATATATATTAGGAAGATTATCTGAATCAAATTTTATATCTATAACTGGTCCTATGACCTGTACGACTTTGCCAATATTATTTGCCATAATGCACCTCCCTTTTTACTTATTTTTGTGCCTCTGCACCACCAACTATTTCTGATATTTCTTGAGTTATTGCACTTTGTCTAATTCTATTGTATTTTAAATTAAGCTTTTCTAATATGTCATCTGCATTTTTAGTAGCTCCGTCCATAGCAGTCATTCTTGAGTTTTGCTCACTTACCTTAGAATTTAACATAATATTTAACATGGTCTGCATTAAAAAAATACTAGAAATATTATTTAGGAATTTATAATTTTCTGGCTCATATTCTATATAAGTATCATAATTTTCTTCATCATCAGGCAAAGTTCCTTCAAATGGAAGTATTTTTCTTATAACCACTTCTTGCTTAACAGAAGAAATAAATTCTGTATAAACTACATTTATTTCTCCAATCTCTTTATTTTTATATAAACTAAATGCTTTATCTATAATAATTTTAGCTTCTTTAGTAGTAGGGATATCTGGAATTTCAACATATTCAGCTAAAGCTTCATATCCTATTTTCTTAAAATGCGTTCTTCCTTTTTCACCTACTACAATTAAGGATGAATTGTCTTTATCTTTTAATATTGCTTCCACAGTTTTTTGAACTACTCCTACATTAAATCCTCCACATAACCCTGAATCAGATGTAAGGGCAATATATATTTTTTTATTACTACCATTACCATTAATATATATATTTTCTTCCCTTTCTCTGTCTTTTAATACGCGAGACATAATTTTCTTTAAATGATTATAATAATTATTGTTTATATCTAAATTTTGTTTCGCTCTTCTAAGTTTAGAGGTGGCAACAAGACTCACAGCTTTCGTTATTTTTTTAGTATTATTAACTGATTTTATTCTTCGTTTTATAGCAACTAACCCTGCTCCTGCCATACTTCACCTCCTAAAGATAAAATCTCTTTAAGCTAAAAATATTTTTTTAAATTCTTCTATAGCATTATTAAGTTCTTCTTTAATGCTATCTGTTAATTGCTTTTCTTTTAAAATTTCTTTACCTAAATTTCTATGATGGGTATCAACATATTCTAAAAATTCTTTTTCGAATTTTTTAATTTCCGATACTTTCACATCAGCTAAATAATTATTAACAGCAGCATATAAAATAATTATCTGTTTTTCTACTGACATAGGATTATATTGATCCTGTTTTAATATCTCAACTAATCTCTTACCTTTTTCAAGTCTTGATTTTGATTCTTTATCAAGATCTGAACCAAACTGTGCAAATGCAGCCAACTCTCTATACTGTGCAAGTTCTAACCTTAAAGTCCCTGATACTTGCTTCATTGCTTTTATTTGAGCATTTCCTCCAACACGTGAAACTGATATACCTGCATTTACTGCTGGCTTTTGTCCTGAATAGAACAGTTCTGTTTCTAAAAATATTTGACCATCTGTAATAGATATAACATTAGTTGGTATATATGCTGTAACATCTCCTGCAAGAGTTTCTATTATAGGCAAAGCTGTTAAAGATCCCCCTCCTAGTTTATCAGAAAGTCTAGCAGCTCTTTCTAATAATCTAGAATGAATGTAAAATACGTCTCCAGGATAAGCTTCTCTTCCAGGCGGTCTCCTTAGTAATAATGACATTGTTCTATAAGATACTGCATGCTTTGATAAGTCATCATATACAATAAGAACATCCTCACCTTTATTCATAAAATATTCACCCATACTGCATCCTGCATATGGAGATAAAAATTGAAGAGGGGCAGAATCTGAAGCTGTAGATGATACTACTATTGTATAATCCATAGCCCCCATTTCAGTTAACGTATTTACAATGTGTGCTACAGTAGATTGCTTTTGTCCTATAGCAACATATATACATTTAACATTATTGTTTTTTTGATTTAATATAGTATCTATGGCAATTGCTGTTTTACCAACTTGTCTGTCTCCTATAATAAGTTCTCTTTGACCTCTTCCTATAGGAACCATAGAGTCTATTGATTTAATACCTGTTTGAAGCGGTTCTTTAACTGATTGCCTCTGAATAACTCCAGGAGCTTCCACTTCAATAGGCCTTGTTTCTGTAGTTTTTATAGGACCTTTTCCGTCAAGAGGATTTCCTAAAGAGTCAACCACTCTACCAACTAATGCTTCTCCCACAGGTACTTCAACTACTTTCCCTGTACTTTTAACTATGTCTCCTTCTTTAATTCCTTTTTCTGATCCTAATAAAACACATCCAACATTATCTTGCTCAAGGTTAAGAGCCATACCATATATATTGTTAGGGAATATTAAAAGTTCCCCTTCCATACAATCTTCTAATCCATAAACTCTAGCTACGCCATCACCTATTTGAATAATGGTACCAGAATCTACTGTTTCTATTTTCTTCTCATACTTTTGTATTTCCTTTTTTATTATTGAAGTAATTTCATCAGGTCTAATATTCATAGGCTCACCTCTTTTCCAATCTAAGTCTATCTACTTATTACTAAATTTTTAATTTCTTCAAACTTTGATTTTATACTTCCATCAATTACATCATCCCCAACTCTAACATACATTCCTCCAATTAGCTCTTTATCTATTTCTTCTTTTAGTATTATCACTTTGTTATATTTGTTTTCTAACTTTATAGTCAAATCTTTTCTTTCTTGTTCATTTAGAGGAATTACTGTTTTAACATGGGCAACAACTTTATTTTCGTATTGAAGATGAATTTTTTCCATCTCTTTAATTTTTTGTTTCATATAAAGAATTCTATCTTTTTCTATTAACAAAAGTATAAAACTTAATAAATCATCATATATTTTGCCTTTAAATATCTCTATAAATAATTCTTTTTTTCTAGATGTACTTATTTCTGGATGTTTAATAATTTTTTGTATTTCTTCGTTACCTTCTAATAATTCTACAATTTCTTTTCCTTCTTGTATATATTCGTCTACCTTATCTTTTTCCTTAGCCACCTCATATAATGCTAGAGCATATCTTCTATCAAGATATTCATACATAACTAATTACCTACCTTAGCAATAAAATCCTGTATAAGTTGTCTATGTTTTTCCTCATCTATAGTTTCTTCTAAAACTTTAGAAGATAACTCTATAGCTAAACTTATAGTATTTTGCTTAATATCATCTTCTGCTTTTTCTTTTTGTCTTTCAATTTCCTTATTTGATCTCTCCATAATTTTCTCTGCTTCTATATGAGCTTCGGACATTATTTCTTCAGATACTTTTTCCGCCTTTAATTTGTATTGCTGAACTATTTCTTTTCCTTGAGTTTTTGCGTCTCTTATTTCTTTTTCACTCTCTACTTTGAAAATTTCTGCCTTTTTTTTATCTTCTTCTGCTTTCTTTATATTGCTTTCTATCTCATTTTTCCTTGAATCTATAGTATCATTAACAGGTTTAAATAAAAAATGTCTTAGTATAAAATATAAAATTCCAAAATTTATTAAAGTGTATATAATTATTCGTATATCTATTATTTTCATTCCTTGTAAAAGCCTCCCTTCAAGCTTATAACTTTGGGGATTATCTCTATAATGTTACTTTAAATACTAATAATAATCCTATAAGGAAAGCGTAAATAGCAGTTGCTTCCGATAGAGCACCACCAATTACTAACGTACTCATAATTTTTCCGCTTGCCTCTGGTTGTCTTGAAACACCTTCAACAGCTTTAGCTGTAGCATTTCCTGTTCCTACTCCTCCACCTATACATCCTAAAGCAGCTAACCCTGCTCCTATAGCTGACATTCCAGCTACAAATGCTTCTGAACTAATATTCATATTTCTTTCCTCCTATGTCTTTGGTTTTAATTTATATACATCACAATTATTGTGACTGAATCAATGTTCTGATATTACTTTGATATTTATCATAGTCAACATAACAAAAATTAACATTTGAATAGCACCATCAAACACATCAAAGTAAAAATGAAGTGGTACTGGAATTCCTAATTGAGCTATTCCAAAGGGTGCTTTTCCCAGTGTTTCATAAACTAATTCCATAATTACTACAGCTGCGGTCATGTTCCCAAACAATCTTAAAGTTAAAGATATTGGTAACATTATTCTTTCCATTATATTTATAGGAAGTAATGGTATTATAGGTTTAGCATATCCAATGAAATAGTGCTTAATACCTTGCTTTTTAATGGCATATGCTTGAACAACTATAAATGTAATTAAGGCTATTCCAAGTACTACACTAAAATCTTTAGTCGGTGGTTCGATTCCTATAAGTCCAACCATATTCATTATTAATAAAAAAATAATTAACGTACCTATATAAGGTATAAAATTTTTACATTCTTCTCCCATATTATCAGTTACAAACTTATTTATGAAACTTACAAATACTTCAACTGCACTTTGTTTCTTATCTGGAATTTTTTTTAAATTTCTTGTCACACTTATGGCTATTATTGAAATTATAGCTATTATTATCCATTGAATCACAATAGCTTCAGTAACTCCAAAATTTTGTCCTAAAAAATTATTTAATGGTTTGGATCCCATATCCATAAGCTCACATCCTCTCATCCTTATTTTGTAGTGAATATATTAAAATAGATATATAATGAGCATTGTAACCTAAAATATAAGGTATTACATTAAGTTTATTATGTTTAAATATTAGTGTTCCTATTATTGCTGCTAAAATTATTCTAAAAAAATAACTTAAAGAAACTAAATAAGTACGATTTATATTTTTCCCTAAAAATACATAATTTATTGTATAAGTATTTATATAAAAATTTATAATAGCTAATATATAACCTAAGAGAAAAAAAAGTATATATTTGTTATTACTTGTAAAAAAAGCAATGAGTATTATTGTCATCATAAGTATATCTATGTAAGTTATTTTTCTAATCATGTAAGATAGCTCTTCTGCCTTTTTCATTTTTCCTCCAACATTAAGTATAATATACTTTATTATAGTACCTATATTTTCATATTCAAACCTCATTTATATCCAAATTTCTTAATATTTCTTTAAATTTCATCAAATTATAGATATTATGTATGTTTCTTCTTATAATCTCTCTTTTATTAGTATTTTTTATGTTTTTGAATTTTTATCTTAACATTATTTCCTTTTTCATAATTTTTAAGTGTTTTTTAAATTATTATGAAAACATTTTAATTTGCATAGTTTATGACCAATCGTCGATTTTTATTTATTAATACCTTAATTCAACTAATTTCAATTATTGAGTTATATGTATACTTATTATTCACTTTTTTTGTTTAATTTAATGTAATTTTTCTTATTTAAATTAAAATATTATAAAAACATTATGTAAATTAACCATAAATCCTTATTAGAGCCCCTTTTAATAAGTTAGTTATTACTAGTAAAAAAAGTTTTAGACACTAGTAAATATATAGCTTTTATATTTTTAAATAGATATATTTAAAATTTTAATAATTGTTTTAAAACATTTTTATATAGTAGCTATTAACTATTAATCAGTTATGACTCATGAGTAGCTAAAATAAGCTTTTATCATATAACTTGTTAAAATAAAAATGGACCTTAATGAAAATTTAATTTTTCATTAAGGTCTACTTTCCATCACATAATGGTGTATAGTTACTATTAATTAGGATAAAATTGCGTAATGGCAATTTTATCCTAATGTATGTTATTTTATTTTTCAACAATAAGGCTAGTTCCCATTCCTCCACCTATGCAAAGAGTAGCTAAGCCTTTCTTAGCTTCTTCTCTCTTTTGCATTTCATATAATAATGTAACAAGAATTCTAGCTCCTGAGCATCCTATTGGGTGTCCAATTGCTATTGCTCCTCCATTTACATTTACTCTATCCATAAATTTATTAAAACCTAACTCTCTTGATACTGCTATACTTTGTGCAGCAAAAGCTTCATTAGCTTCTATTAAATCCATATCTTCTATTTTTAGTCCTGCTTTTTCTAATGCTTTTTCTGTTGCTCCTATTGGTCCTACTCCCATTATTGAAGGATCTACTCCCTTTGAACCATAAGATACTATTTTAGCTAATGGTTTTATTCCTAATTCATTAGCTTTTTCTTCACTCATTATTACTAAAGCTGCTGCTCCGTCATTTATTCCTGAAGCATTTCCTGCTGTAACTGATCCATCTTTTTTGAAGGCTGGTCTTAGTTTTGCTAATTTCTCTCCAGTTGTTCCGAATTTTGGATATTCATCTGTGTCAACTACAACTTCACCTTTTCTTGTTTTTACAACTACTGGAACTATTTCATCTTTAAATCTTCCTTCTTTTATGGCTCTTTCAGCATTTTGTTGAGATCTTAATGAAAATGCATCTTGTTCTTCTCTTGTTATACCATATTTTTCATTAACATTTTCAGCTGTCATTCCCATATGATATTGATTAAAGGCATCCCATAGTCCATCTTTAATCATTTCGTCTACCATTTTTCCGTCACCCATTCTTTGTCCCCATCTTCCTCCTTCGAAGATATAAGGTGCTCTTGACATGTTTTCTGTTCCACCAGCAACAATTATATCTGCATCACCAGCTTTAATTATTTGTGCTGCTAATGATACTGCTCTTAATCCTGATCCACATACTTTATTAATTGCAAAAGTTGGAACTTCTACTGGAATACCTGCATTTACAGATGATTGTCTTGATGTATTTTGTCCTAATCCAGCTTGAAGAACATTTCCCATTATTACTTCATTAACCTGTTCTGGTTTTACACCAGCTCTATTTAATGCTTCTTTAATAACTATACTTCCTAACTCTACAGCTGTTACATCTTTTAATTTTCCCCCAAATGATCCTACAGGTGTTCTAACTGCACTTGCTATAACTACATTTTTCATAATTATCCCCTCCAAATTTAATAGACACTTTGTTAATAATTTATCTATATTATACTCCTTTATTTTGGATTAATCAAGAAACTTTGTTTATTTTTTATCAATTTTTCTAACTATTTTTTCCTATAGGAAATTTTGTAAAATTTCGTTGACTATTTTTATTGATGAATTTCCATCTCCATAAGGATTTATTGCCCTACTCATTTTGAAATATTCCTCACCATTACTTAATAATATATTAGCTTCTTTCACTATAGTATCCTTACATACACCCACTATCTTCACAGTACCTGCCTCTTTAGCTTCTATTCTTTCTGTAACATCTCTTAATACCAAAACAGGTTTTCCTAAATGAGGTGCCTCTTCTTGTATGCCTCCCGAATCAGTCATAACCATATAACATTTTTTCATAAGATTATGTGTATCTTTTGTATCTAATGGAGGTAATAAATGAATTCTATCTATATTTCCTAAAACTTCTTGTGTAGTTTTTTTAACAATTGGGTTTGGATGCACAAGGTATACCACTTCTATGTTTTTATTTAAATTAACAATTTCAATAAGCGATTCACAAATATTTCTAATACCTTCTCCCCAATTTTCCCTCCTATGAGCCGTCACCATTATAATCTTCTTATCATAATCTATATTGTTTAGTTCATTATTTTCAAATACATAATTATTTTTTATAGTATACTTCATTGCATCTATAACTGTATTCCCTGTTACAAATATATTCTTTTCGTCTATTCCCTCTTTAAGTAAATTAGCTTTAGCTCTTTGTGTTGGTGCAAAATGAAAATCAGCTAAAGCTCCAGTAAGTTTTCTATTCATTTCCTCGGGAAAAGGGAAATACTTATTATTAGTTCTGAGTCCCGCTTCTACATGCCCTATCTTTATTTTTTTATAAAAAGCCGCAAGAGATGCTGCAAAAGTTGTTGTAGTATCACCGTGTACAAGTACAATATGTGGATTTTCCTTTTCAAAAACTGCTTCTAAATTTACAAGAACTCTTGTAGTAATACCATTCAAACTCTGATTTTCCTTCATTATATCTAAGTCATAATCAGGCCTAATATGAAAAAGTTCTAAAACTTGATCTAACATTTGTCTATGTTGTGCTGTAACGCACACTTTTGATTCTATATTTTTTTGATTTTCTAATTCTTTAATAAGAGGCGCCATTTTTATTGCTTCGGGTCTAGTTCCAAAAATACTCATAACTTTTATCTTACTCATAAATTCAACCCCAATCTATAATTTTCTTTATTCTCTATGTTTAAAAAAGCCACATTTCCATGCTAATAAAACTATTACTAATATAACAAAAGTAAGTAAAAAATATGATCTTTGTGTACTCATCTGCATAGCTATTATAGATATCCCCCCTAAAACAGCACTTATAAGATACATTATTATAACTACTTGTTTTTGATTAAGACCCATATCTAAAAGCCTGTGATGAAGATGTCCTCTATCAGCTTGCATAATAGGTTTACCATTTATTTTTCTCCTTATCATGGCAAAAAGCGTATCGTATATAGGAATTCCAAAAGCTAAAATAGGAACTGCTATAGCAAAAGCAGTAGCTGATTTTATGGCACCCTTTAGAGATATAGTAGCAAGTAAAAATCCTAACAACTGTGCCCCAGTGTCTCCCATAAATATGGAGGCTGGATTAAAATTATAAGGTAAAAACCCTAAAATAGCTCCACTTAAAATTATTGTTAATATAGCCGCTTCTTGTCTACCATTAAGCATAGCTATAATAAATATGGTAATAGAAGAGATAAATGCTACTCCTGCAGCAAGACCATCTACTCCATCAATTAAGTTTATAGCATTTGTAATACCTACAATCCAAAAAATAGTTATAGGTATAGATATCCACCATTCTAAACGTATAAATAGTCTATTAGTTAGGAAAGGATTTGTAATAATGGATATTTTAACTTCAAACAATATAAGTATCACTGCTGCAGAGACTTGAAATGCAAGTTTTTGCCAAGGTTTAATTTCTCTTATATCATCTATTAACCCGCCTATTACAATGACTGTAGCACCTATTATTATACCAATTTCTTGTTTAGTAAGACTTCCCTCTTTTAAAAACATAGTAATTAAAAAAGATAAATATATTGCCACACCACCTAATAAAGGAATAGGCTTTTTATGAATTCTTCTCTCATCCTTAGGTATATCAATAGCTTTTATGTAAATAGCAAATTTCTTTATAAAAGGAGTTAATATAAGGGATATTGCTGTAGAAACTATCATCAAACTCTTCATGTTATCCATAATTAAATTCTAACCTTCCTTTTGCTAACTTTAATAAGTGCCTTTTCCTATTAAAGAATCATCATTATCTATCCATTCTTGAACATTAATAATTCTAAATTCTTTTTGAGTATCCCTAACAATAACCTTACTTATTCCTGAATTAATGATAAATCTTTTACACAGCAAGCAAGGTTCTGCTTTTTTCACTAGCTCACCTGTATTCATCTCTTTTCCAACAAGATACATAGATCCTCCTATCATGTCCTGCCTTCTTGCTGATATTATTGCATTCTGCTCAGCATGAACAGACCTGCAAAGTTCATATCTTGTTCCTCTTTCAACATTAAGTTCTTGTCTTCTACAATATCCTAAATCCGAACAATTTTTTCTTCCTCTTGGTGCTCCCGAATATCCTGAAGACATTATTTCGTCATTTTTAACTATTATAGCCCCAAAATTTCTTCTAAGACATGTTCCTCTTTCTAATATTGTTTGACAAATATCTAAATAATAATTATGTTTATCTATTCTTTCCATAATATACCCTCTCGAACTTATTCGTAATCTAAATAAAAATGCACAATTACTTATATTTTATACTATAAACGACATAATTTAAAGTGCCATGATAGAATAATGTTACATTGTAACATTATTCTAGGTTTCAGCTACTAGGTGCTAGGGATTAAAAGATAATCTCTAGTTTCCAGTTACTAATGGCTAAAATAAGAACTTTCAAAATTGAATAGCTTGAGAGTTTAATAATATTTGAACTTAAAAGTTATATTTTACTATATCCTTGTTTAGGACAAAAAGAACTCAATAAAAAATTAAATTTTTATTGAGTTCCTTTTTCTTTAATTGAAAGATTTTCTCACACTAAAAAAACTGTTATTTCATATTACTTAGTCATTTTAGCCTCTAGTACTTTAATAAGAGTTATTTAAATCTTTATTATTTTGTTCCAAAAAGTCTATCCCCTGCATCCCCAAGACCTGGTACTATATATCCGTGATCATTTAATTTCTCATCAATACCTGCAACATATATATCAACATCAGGATGTGAATCCATAACTGCCTTTATTCCTTCTGGAGATGAAACAAGGCACATTAATCTTATATTTTGCGCTCCCCTCTTTTTAAGTGCTTCTATTGCATCTATTGCTGATCCTCCTGTAGCAAGCATAGGGTCAGTTACTATTATTTCTCTTTCTTGAATATCCTGAGGTAATTTACAGAAATATTCTACTGGTGTTAATGTTTCTTCATCTCTATACATTCCTATATGTCCAACCTTAGCTGCTGGTATAAGCTTTAACATTCCATCAACCATTCCAAGTCCAGCTCTTAATATAGGAACTATAGCAACTTTTTTCCCAGAAAGCATTTTACATTTTGTTTTACAAATAGGTGTTTCTATTTCTACTTCCTTTAATGGGAAATCACGAGTTACTTCATAAGCCATAAGCATAGCTATTTCTTCTACAAGCTCTCTAAAATCTTTTGATCCTGTATCCTTATCTCTTATTATAGCTAATTTATGCAAAATTAGCGGATGTGCTATTTGAGTTACTTTACTCATAAAAAATTCCTCCTAATTTTTTAAAATATATAATTTTATTTTAAGGTACATTTAAAATGAAATGTTGCTTTTCACAATATTTATTTTAAACTACCTTTATTATCTCTATAGCTATTCTTTAATTATTCATTTTGTTATAAATCAAAATTCTTATTTTGAATATTTCTTTTCAATTTCTGTAATTTTATTAATTCTCTTTTCATGTCTTCCACCTTCAAATTTTGAATTTAAAAATGTATCTACAATATCAAGTGCAAGACCTTCACCTACAACTCTTTGACCCATAGCAAGTATATTTGCATTATTATGTTCTCTTGTTGCATGAGCACTAAAAGTATCACTACATAGCGCTGCTCTTATTCCTGGAACTTTATTAGCAGCTATACTTATGCCTATACCTGTACCACATATTAATATTCCAAATTCATAACTTTTAGTTGCTACTTCTTCGGCAACTTTCAAGCTATAATCTGGATAATCGCAAGACTCTTCACTTAATGTTCCAAAATCTTTAACTTCTACACCTTTTTCTTCTAAATGCTTTATAATCGCATTTTTTAATTGAAATCCACCATGGTCAGAACCAATCGCTATTCTCATATTTAAATCCTCCTCAAATATTTTATCACAAAAAAAGAAGATACTAGTATTTCAAATACCATTATCTTCCTTTATTTTGTTCAATAATAAGCATATAGCTTCTTTAAGTATATCAAAAGTATCCCTATATACCTCTAAATCCCCACCATAAGGGTCTATTATGTCTTCTTTAAAATTAACATATTCACTTAGAGTATATATTTTTTCTTTATGCTGTTGAAATCTTTCTACTAATATATCTTTTATATAGCTTGTCATAGTTAATATTAAATCACATTCTTTTAACATTTCTTCTTTCAATTGAACAGAATACCTATCACTTAAATCAATTGAAAAATTTTCCTTTATTAATAAAGACGTATTTTTTGAGGTTTTACTTCCAGGAACAACAGCAATACCAGCAGAAATAGCTTTAACATTATCTAAATTTGATACTGAATTAAAAATTGATTCCGCCATACAACTTCTACATGTATTACCTGTACAAACGAATAAAACCTGCATAATATACCTCCTCAAACTTTTATTATATCGAATCCAGCTGCCTTTTTTAATCTATTCATAACAGCTATTCCCATCTCTTTTTCTTCAAATGACTCAGATAATATTATATCCACATTCTCATCATCAAATTCTCTTAATACTTTAAATAAGTTCTTTCCTATGCTATATAAATCTTTTCTACTTCCTAAAGACTTAACTAAAGCATTAGAATACTCACTTAAAGTCTCATTTGTTGCCATAACTCCAACTTTCATATTATTGTCTATATAATTTTGCACCATTTCTTTTATTTTTGCAATACTTTTATTCAAATCTCCATCAATAATTTTAACAGGAGCTTTAGGTGCATAATGTCTATATTTCATTCCTGGTGCCTTAGGCTTAAGATTTTTATCAGGCTTTTTCATTATGGCAGGATCTATGTATACCCTATCATCTACTTCTCTTAACATTTCTAAAGTAATTCCACCTGGCCTTAAAACACAAGGTGGATCTACAGTACAATCTACGATTGTGGACTCAAGTCCAACATTACATCTTTCTCCACCAATTATATATTCAATTTTACCATTCAAATCTTCAACACAAGTTTCTATATCTGTTGGACTAGGTCTTCCTGATATATTTGCAGAAGGAGCTGCTATAGGAACTCCTGCTTCTCTTATAAGTTCTCTAGCCACACTATTTGAAGGCATCCTTATCCCTACACTGTCAAGACCAGCACTAGTTACATAAGGAATAACTTCAGCTTTATTCATTATTATAGTTAATGGTCCCGGCCAAAACTTTTTCATGAATTTTTTAGCTATATCAGGTATTTCTAACACAAATTTTTCAATATTAAAATCAGCTACATGAATAATAAGTGGATTATCTTGTGGTCTCCCTTTAGCTATAAATATCTTTTTTACAGCTTCTGGATCTAGTGCATTAGCTCCAAGTCCATATACCGTCTCTGTAGGAAATGCAACAAGCCCACCATTTAATATCGTCGCCCCAGCTTTCTTCAATATTTCAATATTAGGATTTTCTTTGTCTAATAATTCGATTTTTGTATTCATTCTATTTACCTTCTTTACATAAATACTCTATAAATTCATTACTTTGTATTTTATTATAATAAAATAGTAATTACAAGCCCCAATATTATTCCTATAAAAATACTAAATGTTATGCCTCTTCCTTTTTGTAAATTTAATGCTTCTGGAAGCATTTCACCAAAAATTACATAAAGCATTATTCCTGAAGCTATACTAAGACATGCACCTAAAAGTTGAGAGGATACATTACCTATAAGAACGCCAATCCATCCACCTATAACCGTTGGAAGGGCTGTTATAAATGCATAACCTAATATTTTAAAGCGTTTTACTCTTGCTACCATTAATGGTGCAGATACAGCTATTCCCTCTGGAATATCATGAATTGCTATAAGTAAACTCATCTTAATCCCAAGATCTCCACTAGCAACAAAACCCGCTCCCATTATAATTCCTTCAGGAAAATTATGAATCATAAGGCCTACTGCCGCCATAAAAGCAACTTTACTATGAGTGGTGTGAAATTTTCCCTTTGAAGAGCTTATGACATCAATAAATACAATTATTAACACACCAATAAAAGAAAAAATAATTGCACTAAAAAAATTAATTTTTGTAAATGCTTCAGGTACCAGATCAAACATAACTATTGATAACATAAGCCCTGATGCAAAAGCATTTATATTTCCTAACATCCTTTGTGATGGATTTTTACTAATTATGCCTATAGAAGCCCCTATCATAGTACCAGATAAAGAAAATAATCCTGCTATAGTTGCTATAATAATAAACTTATCAAACAAATTAATACCCCCATTTCTAGTTTATTAATATTTTAGAAAGTGGGAGTTTATTCTTCATTTTGTTATCTATTTGCTTCTATATTCTTTTATTTTTTCTATAGCTTCACCTGTAAAGCGGGCTTTAACACAATACCTATATATAGTATCTATAAGCTCATACTTTTTATATCCGCCTCTATTTATAATTATATAATAATATTTTTTCTCTAAATTATTTAGAGTAGCACTAATTCTTAGCCCTTTTGAAATAGCATATTTTTCAAAAAATTTTGAATCTAACATTTTGATGTTTTTATTTCTAAGTCTAGATCTTAGAATAATAAGTATCTTAAAATCTTCTTCCCCTATGCAATGAACAAAAACAACTTTCTCGCAATCTATATAGTATTTTCCCCTAAATAATCCATTTTGAATTCTTAACTTATTATCATATTTAAATTTTAGTGTATCCTTATGAGTACGTACTATAAGCGCAACAATTATCAAAATTTCAATTATAAACAAATATAATATTATAAAAAAAGAAAACGTTCTATTTAACAAGACTGTAGTAGGCAAAATGAAAAAAATAAAGCCCATAGATAGCCAAAACCTTTTAATAGATTTTTTTTGCTTCCTAAGTGCTTTACTTATATCCATATCTACCCCTCTAATTAATTATATTTATATTTCTTCACTATTTCCCATAGCTTTCATTTTTTCTGCTTGTTCTGCCGTTATTAAACCATCTATAATTTCATCCATATCTCCATCCAAGAACGAATCTAGTTTATATAAAGTAATACCTATTCTATGTTCTGTTACCCTTCCTTGTGGATAATTGTATGTTCTTATTCTTTCACTTCTGTCTCCTGTACCAACTTGACTCTTTCTATCTGCAGCTATTCCTGCATGCCTTTCTGCTTCTGCTCTTTCATACAACCTTGCTTTTAAAACTTTCATCGCTTTTTCTTTATTCTTAAGCTGGGACTTCTCATCCTGGCATGATACAACTAATCCTGTTGGAAGGTGAGTAATTCTAACCGCAGAGTCCGTAGTATTTACACATTGTCCTCCATGTCCAGATGCTCTAAATACATCTATTCTTATATCATTTGCATCTATTTCTACTTCAACATCATCAACTTCTGGAAGTACAGCAACTGTTGCAGTAGAAGTATGTATTCTTCCGCTCGATTCAGTATCTGGCACTCTCTGAACTCTATGTACACCACTTTCAAATTTCATCTTACTATATGCAGCATCGCCTCTAAGCATAAATACCACTTCTTTGAATCCACCAATATCAGTTTCATTAGAACTCATAAATTCACTTTTCCATCCATGACGTTCAGCGTATCTTGTGTACATTCTGAAAAGATTTGATGCAAATAAAGCTGCTTCTTCTCCACCAGCACCTGCTCTTATTTCAATGAAAACATTCTTGTCATCATTAGGATCCTTAGGAAGCATTAATATTTTTAACTCTTCCTCATATTTCATTTGTGCTTCTTCAAGTTCTTTTATTTCTTCACGAATCATTTCTTTTAATTCTGGATCACTTTCTTCCTGAATCATTTCCTTATTAACTTCTAAATCATCTAACGCTTTTTTATATTCTCTATATTTATTAACTATGACCTCTAACTCAGCATGCTCTTTACATAATTTTCTCCATTCATTTTGATTAGCCATAACTGATGGGTCACTAATTTTTATAGATAATTCTTCGTATTTATTTTCTATAAACTCTAGTTTATCTAACATCACTATATCACTCCGTATTCATATTTTCACATTTAAGTATTATAACATAAAAATATAGTTGTTGACAATTAACAGTCCTACTCTATTCAATTTTTAATTTTGCCATAATAACTCTATCAAATCCTGCTAAATCCTTACGGCATGTTATTTTTTCAAAACCATTGTTAATTAAAATATTTTCAACTGAATCTTTTTGGTCATGCCCTATTTCAAAACCTATCATTCCACCTTTTTTTAAAACATCTAAGCTCTGCTCCACAATCTTTATATAAAAATCCAAACCATTTTCTCCACCACAAAGAGCTATATATGGCTCATAGTTTTTAACATCATCCATAAGAGTTGGAATTACATCCTTTTTGATATAAGGTGGATTAGATAGTATCAAATCAAATTTTCTTTCTTCTTGTATAGCCTGTGTTAATAAATCATTCTTATATACTTCAACTCTTTTTCCAAGGTTAAACTTGTTTATATTGTCTAAAGTAACCTCATAAGCAATATCTGATATATCATAACAACATATTTTTGTATTATCTAAAATTTCCCCTATAGAAACCCCAATAGCTCCACTACCGCAACAAACATCGCATATTTCTGTATATCCATTTTCTTTTATATTCTCTATAGCCATTTCTACTAAAATTTCCGTGTCTCCTCTTGGTATAAGAACGCCTTCTTTTATGTTAAATTCTATCCCCATAAATTCACACTGCCCTAATATATATTTTACAGGCATCTTATTCTTCCTCATATCTATAAGGCTAAAATACTTATCTACTTTTTCCTTATCAACTTCAACATCTCTATTTAAAATTATATATAATTTATCTTTTTGCAAAACTTTTTGAAGCAAAAGCTGAGAATCTAGCATATAAGTATCTATATTTGCGGATTTTAAAATATCATAAGCTTTCAGCAACAATTGTCCTATTTTCAAAATAACACTCCTCTTTTAAATTTCCAGGTTTAAATCTTTATCTAAAATATCTCTATCTTCACTCTTCTTATAATTTAATTTATCTTTTATACTTTCTACCGTTTCTATACCTTCTGCCACTTTCAGAGATATTATAGCTACCTCTAGCTGCTGTAAATCAGGTTCTTCAGTAGTAAGATTTTGTAACTTTAGTCCTGGATAAGATAATATTTTAGAACATTTACCAGAATTTTTTCCCATCCATTTTATAATCTCATAGGTAACACCTGAAACAACAGGCAAAAGGACTACCCTGTACAAAACTCTTTCTCCTATAGAATTCCATGGAGTTAATGAAAATAATATTATACTAACTATCATAACTAAAAATAAAAAATTAGTACCACATCTTGGATGCAACCTCTCCTGTTTTTGAGCATTTTTAGGAATTAGCTCCATATCCCTTTCATAACAAAATATAGTCTTGTGTTCAGCTCCATGATATTGAAATACCCTTTTGATGTCTTCCATTCTTCCTATAAGATAGATATATGTTAAAAATATACTTACTCTTATAATACCTTCGAAAATGTTTAATACTAAACTGTTATATATACTTACCTTTTTAAGCGCATTAGCTACAAAGGTTGGAAGAATAAAAAATAGTAAAACTGAAAATATCAAAGATAATACAAGAGAAAAACCAATTACCACATCATTAGTCTTATCTTTAAATATTCCTTCAATAAACTCATCAAACTTAGATGTTTCTACGTCATCATCGTCTTCAAAAAATGAAGCTGAATAGTTTAATGTTTTAATTCCTATTATTAAAGAATCGACCAAATTTATAAAACCTCTTATTATAGGAAGAGAAAAAAATTTATACCTCTTAGAAAGAGGAATATTTTCTTCTAAGTTCACTTCTATTTCTCCATTAGATTTTCTTACTGCGGTAGCAGTCCCTTTACTTCCTCTCATCATTACTCCCTCAATTACAGCTTGCCCGCCTACAGAACAATTTTTTTTCATAAACCCACCTCTTTCTATTCACAAGAAAGTTAATTTATATTTTTACATATATTTTAAAATCATATAGCCTTATAATTATATAAATTCAACAATATCTTAAAAATATATTCATATATTTATGTATCTTTTAATGATACAATAATTATTTGTATTTTTCAAAATAATTTATAAATAATATTATTAAGTAACTGTAAACTTTAAAAATCTAGTTTTTTCTTTTTATATTCCCTTTCGTATTTAAAATAACAGTTTGCGCAAAGAGATTGATATTCCACATTATCTTGTTTATCTATAGCAATTTGTTCTCCCTCAAATACAAACTCTCCATTTATCATTCTTCCATTTAAGATAGCTTTTTTACCACATTTACAAATAGTCTTTAGTTCCTCTATACTATGCGCTAAAAGTAATAATCTTGAACTTCCTTCAAAGCCATTCATCTGAAAATCCGTACGAAGGCCATAACAAATTATAGGAATATTCATTGTTACCGCTATTTTAAACAATTGATCAATTTGTTCTTTTTTCATAAATTGTGCTTCATCTACTAAAATACAGTCTATCCTCCCTTTTTTATCAACCCAATCTTTTACTGATATATAAACATTCCTTTCTTTTTCTATAAGCATGTCCACTTTTTTACTTATCCCTAGCCTAGAAATTACTTTATCTCCACCTTTGGTGTCCGTTTTTGGCTTAATTACTATAGCCTTCATTCCTCTTTCTTTATAATTGTGGGCAACTTGTAATAAATTGGTTGTTTTACCACAATTCATAGCCCCATATCTAAAATATAACTTGCTCATATTTTAATGCCTCCATTATTTTAGTTATCATATTACCTCACTAATTTATTTTACATTTAGATTAATAATAATTTCAAGTTAAATATTTTGCATATTATTTAACCAAAAGTCCCTTATATTATTGATATTTTATAAACCCTATGTTATAATCGTAAGAGTTGACAAAGCGGTTTGAATTATTCTGAATAAAAGAATAATGTTGTAAGCGAGGTGAAATGAAATGAAGGAAGGTTTACATCCAGAATATTATCATGATGCAGTAGTTAAATGCGCATGTGGAAATACTTTCACTACAGGTTCTACTAAAAAAGAACTTAAAGTAGATGTATGCTCTCAATGCCACCCATTCTATACAGGAAAACAAAAAATGTTAGATACAGGCGGAAGAGTAGAAAAATTCATGAAGAAATACAACTTAAAGAAATAGTAATTTTCTTTATAAGAAATGGGAAAGATTTTATCTTTCCCATTTTTCTTTACTAAACAAATCTAAAAACTCTCTGTTGTTCTTTGTTTTATTCATTAATGTGATTAGCTTTTCAGTTACATTAGCCACATTTCCTTCATTATATAATACTTTTCTTATTCTGAAGGAAGCTTCTAACTCTTCTTTAGAAAGTAATAGATCCTCTCTTCTTGTTCCAGACTTATATATATCTATAGCTGGGAAAATTCTTCTTTCTTCAAGTTTTCTATTTAAATGAACTTCCATGTTTCCTGTTCCTTTGAATTCTTCAAAAATCATGTCATCCATTCTACTTCCAGTATCTACTAATGCAGTTGCTAATATAGTGAGGCTACCACCTTCTTCAATATTTCTCGCTGCTCCAAAAAACTTTTTAGGCATTATTAACGCCCCTGGATCAAGTCCTCCAGATAAAGTTCTTCCTGTAGGATTAATAGTTAAATTATATGCTCTTGCCAATCTTGTTAAACTATCTAATAATACTATTACATCTTGACCTTGCTCAACCATTCTCTTAGCTCTTTCTAGAACCATGTATGCAACTTTAGTATGATGTTCTGGCTCTTCATCAAAGGTTGAGTATATAACCTCACCATTAATAGACCTTTGCATATCCGTTACTTCCTCAGGTCGTTCATCTATTAATAATACTATTAATTTTGATTCTGGATGATTTCTTTCTATACTATGTGCTACTTTTTTAAGAAGTGTAGTTTTACCCGCTTTAGGTGGAGCAACTATTATACCTCTCTGTCCCTTACCTATTGGTGAAATTATATCCATCAATCTCGAAGATAAGTCTAATTGATCAGTTTCTAATCTAATCCTTTGTGTTGGATAGATAGGCGTCAAAGTTTCAAATTTTTTTCTTCTTACAGCCTTTTCAGGATTTTCTCCATTTATTTTTTGAACATACAAAAGAGCTTGAAATTTTTCTCCTTCTTTAGCCGTTCTTACTTTACCCTCTACTTCATCCCCTGTCTTCAGATTAAATCTTCTTATCTGAGAAGGAGAAACATAAATATCCTTAGGTCCTGTTAAATAATTTTCGCCTCTTAAAAAACCATAATTATTATTTTCTATTATTTCCAAAACACCTTTAGCTGTTTCAGAATCATTTATCATAGTTTTTAAGTTTTTTTCTTTTTCTTCAGTATTATGTTCAAGTTCCTCGTGAGATATATTGTTTTTAACTTCTTCTTTATGTACATTTTTAGGACTAATTTTTTCTGTTAACGTAATACCGTCTTTATTTATAGATTTGGGATATTTTTCCATTATATGTTGAATTAATTCTGCTTTTTTAAGTTTAGAGCTACCTTTAATATCGAGCTCTTTAGCCATCTGCTTCAGCTCGACAACCGTCATGCTCTCTAAGTCTTTATTAGCCAAACATAGCACCTCCATATTAGTTTATATTATTTATATAAAAATTCGGGAAATAATTGACAGAGAAATATCTGAAAGGTATTGCCTCTTAAGATTATAACCTATTTTTTATTTTTTATCTACTTTTTTAATAAAAAACTACCAGTATAATACCATAACATAAAAAATATTTGTTAAAACATAGCATAAATATTTCTATTTATTTCCTTATATTTATTAACTTTTTCCTCTACTTTCTCACTTTTTCCTAAAAAAATTATAGGTAACCCAATTTTTTCACATCCCCCTATCATCATAGTTCCTTGTATTAAATCATTTATTTTATATTCATAATAATGATATTCTCCACATATAGGACATTTTATCCTTAAATGAATTTTATTATTTTCTATATATTTCATATCTATATTGTTGAACAATTTTGATATATCCTTAAGATTAAATACATATAGTCTCTTAATATCATACTGTGCCATAGAATTTTTCACCGCTATACTAACAACAGTATTTATTATCACTAGCTCCCCCCCTACCTATAGTAAATTTACTACTTTTTAAATAAATTCTATTTCTTATTTTTATTTCCTTCAAATTAAACAATAATTTTTATAAATAATACACAAATGAATAATATTACGACTTAATGGATAACGTCAGAGGAGTAGGTTTTCTAAATATATGTAGTTATCCATTAAACCTTCAGTACGCAAAGAAGTACTAAAGGCGTAGCCTTCTAAAAATCCTACACTTTAAGTACTTCTAATTGCTACTTCAAAGTTTAATCTGCTAACTACATATATAAGAAAACCTTGTCCCTCTGCCTTGATTTTTTATAATTAATATAGTTAAAAATGTATATTGGGGAAAAGAGGAAGACTAAAGGATGATTTTCCTCCTAACGTCAGAAAATCTTTAAACTAAAACGTTTTTTCACACTTTCAGTGGTAGTATATATGTTTATTCAGTATTTTATAGCAACTATCTTTTAATCTTAAGTTAAGAGATGACTCCCATAAGCTATCGCTTTTAAGAGCTTACCAGCTCTTTTGTTTAAGTCAAAAACAAAGCTCATAATGAAAAATTAAATTTTCATTATGAGCTTATTCTTTTATTTAATTTAAAGATTTTCTGACACTAGGAGGAAAATCTTCCTTTACTATTCACTATTCTCTGTTCACTCTTCTCTAAAATAATGTTGCGTCGTAATATTATTGTTTTGCGTTCTTTAATGCTGCCTTTATAAAATCTCTAAATAAAGGATGTGGCCTATTTGGTCTTGATTTAAATTCAGGATGATATTGTGTAGCAACAAACCAAGGATGATCTTTAATTTCTACTATTTCTACTAATCTTTCATCAGGACTAACTCCCGTTATACTAAGTCCCGCTTCTAATAATTGTGTTCTATACTCGTTATTAAATTCATATCTATGTCTATGTCTTTCATATATAATTGGTTGACCGTAGGCTTTAAATGCATTAGAATCTTTTTCTAATTTGCAAGGATAAATTCCAAGCCTCATTGTACCACCTTTTTCATCAACATCTTTTTGTTCTGGCATTAAATCTATTACAGGATGCAGTGTTTTTTCATTTAACTCTGAACTATGGGCATCACTATATCCTAATATATTTCTAGCATATTCAATTACTGCGCACTGCATTCCAAGGCATATTCCAAAGAAAGGCACTTTATTATTTCTAGCATACTTTATAGATTCAATCTTTCCTTCAACCCCCCTATCTCCAAATCCTCCAGGGACTAATATACCATCTACGTCTTTTAAATATCTATCTACATTTTCAGAATTTATTTCTTCCGAATTAATCCATTTAACTTCAACATTTGAATCATTTGCAAACCCTCCATGATTTAATGATTCAACTACTGATATATATGCATCATGAAGCTCAACATATTTTCCAACAAGTCCTATTGTCACACTGTTATTTATATTTTTAATTCTATGTACTAATTCTAACCACTCAGAGTTATTTATTTCCTTACATCCCAAATTCAATTTTTCACAAACCAAGGTGTCCAATCCTTCATCATGCAACTTTAATGGGATTTCATATAAATTTTCAGCATCTAAATTTTGTATAACTTCATTAGCACTAATATTGCAGAATAAACCTATCTTTTCTTTAACATCATGTGGTAACGGCTTTTCAGCACGACAAACTAGTATATCTGGTTGAATTCCTATGCTTCTTAATTCTTTAACTGAATGCTGAGTTGGTTTTGTTTTGAGTTCTCCGGCTTTTCCTAAATAAGGCACTAAAGTAACATGAATAAAACAAACATTTTCACGTCCTACTTCATATTTTATTTGTCTTATAGCTTCTAAAAATGGTAATGATTCTATGTCTCCAACAGTTCCACCAATTTCAGTAATAACAACATCTATATCTTTTTCTTTAGATACTCTGTAAACTCTATCTTTTAATTCATTAGTAATATGAGGTATTACTTGTACCGTTCCTCCCAAATAATCGCCTCTTCTTTCCTTAGATAAAACTGACCAATATACTTTTCCTGTTGTTACATTACTACTTTTACTTAAATTCTCATCTATAAATCTCTCATAATGTCCTAAATCTAAATCTGTTTCCGCACCATCATCAGTAACAAAAACTTCCCCATGTTGATATGGGCTCATTGTTCCTGGATCTACATTTAGATATGGATCAAATTTTTGAATTGACACCTTAAGTCCTCTATTTTTTAATAATCTTCCTAATGAAGCTGCTGTTATACCTTTACCTAGTGAAGAAACAACTCCACCAGTTACAAAAACATATTTAGTATTATTGCTCAAAAAAATTCCTCCTTTGAATTATAAAAAATATTTCCAAAAACTATTGACAAATTCGAAAGTTGACATTATAATAAAAATTACCCCATAAATATAATGGGATATTTGTGTCAAAAACATATTAAGTATAATATCATATTTTTTTGTATTATGCTAGTGTTTTTTTATGTTTTTTGTATATTTTTAATTTGTTTTCTCAAGTTTGCTCTTAACTTCAAAATAAATTTCTCTAAATTCTTTATTTATCATAAATTTTTCCTCACCTTTTTTTATATTATACCTAATAATTCTTTTATTATTTATAAAAAAATCTTTATTTATCTTATTAGGGTTGTCACAATTATATTTTTTCAAAAGTAAAAACAGAAGGTATTTGCAATCCCTATCTTTTAATATTTTATATAATTCTTCTTTTTCTATTCCTTTCATCCCACATATTATATCTATTATTTTTTCATATTTGTCCATTTGATACATAAAAATATCACCTCATTTAGATTATTATCCAAATAAGGTGATATTAAACCACATATGCCTTATTTCATTTTTATATCAATATTGAGTATTGTTTTTAGAGATTTCTCCCCCTCTAAATTCATATCATAATCTATATAAACTTTGCCCCCATCTTCATTTACATCTATATTAAGTTTTTTAGTATCTATATATAATTCTAATGTACCATAAGGAGTATCATACATAGACACATTTTTTACATTATTTTTAAATTTCATTTTAGCATTAGTAGTACCCATTCTTATTAAAGAGAACTCACTAGGTTTAATTTTAAGAGTAGTAGTAGTTCCCTTCATTCCAGATAACTCTGATTCTTCATAAACCGCATAATAACAATTCTCTTTTTTATAAAATTCACCTTGTGTAACAATTTCTATAGCTTCACTTTCATTACCTATCTGTTTACTTCCAACAGATATAATGGCCTTCTTACCCATATAACCTTTTCACTTCCTCTACGATATGATATACTTGCTTATTTCATCATCATCCGCTGGCTTCACTTGTAAAAATTTATCATATGGTTTTGTATAATATCCATACATAACTTTTATCATTTCTTCATCTTTACCCTTGGAATACCTACCCGCAACCTTAGAAGCAAACTCTATATCTTCTTCTGACGGGTTTCCTATTATAACAACCATAGAACCTCTGAAATCTTTCACTAAAAATCCAGTATCTTCAATTGTTAAAAACTTTTTAATTTGGTCAGCTTCTGATGCTGTTCTTGATGATATTATCTTACATTCTTTTGTAACCCTAAAATGCCTTCCAAATCTCAATAATTCAAGTTCCCTAATAGATGGATTTTCAACATGTTCTAGAAGTTCCCTTAACCTTACAGAGTAATTTGGTTCTGTTAATTTACATCCTCCTGCTGGCGATGGATAATCCTTTATACCCCATTTTTCAGCAAGTTCCATTTGAATTTTCCTACTTCTCCCCGATATTCCAAGAAGTTTTTCTCTATCTACTAACCCATTTAGCTCCATCTCTGTTGGAGGCAACACTTTGGCACATAAAGGTCTTAAAATTTTTTCTCCAATACCTGACTCTTTTTTTACAACATTTAAAGAAGATTTATTTTGAGACATAGGCCTTTGATTTAAAACCTCACCAGTTATGATGAAATCTGCATTGAACTTTTCCAAAAGATTTCCTGCTTCTTTCATCATCATAGCATGACAATCTATACATGGATTCATATTTTTTCCATGACCATGCTTTGGATTTTTAACAACTTCTAAATGTTCATCAGAGAAATCCACAACTTCCAAAGGAATACCTATCTGTTTAGTCATCTTTTCCGCATTTTTGCTACCAAAAAAATATGACTTGAAACATATTCCTATTACATCTATACCCTGGTCTTTTATAAGTTTGGAAGCCAATATACTATCTAAACCTCCTGATATCAGTGCTAACGCTCTCGTCATAAGTTTCTCCTTTCCAACAACTTTAATATATTATCTATTATTTCTCTCCATAGCTAGTTCTATAAGCTCAGTTATTAAATCTCTATAAGATACTCCTGAGGCTTCCCACATTTTTGGATACATACTTATTTTAGTAAACCCTGGCAAAGTATTTACCTCATTCAAATAAACTTCTTCTGTATCCTTATCTACAAGAAAATCAACCCTGGCCATACCTGCACAATCTAAAAACTTGTATATTCTAATAGCCTCTTGTCTTACCATCTCTAGTTTTTCTTCATTTAAAGCAGCAGGAATTAAAAGTTTTGATTCTGCATTAGAATACTTAGCCTCATAATCATAAAACTCATTAGCTGGAATTATTTCTCCTGGAATAGCAGCCCTCACCTCATCATTTCCAAGAACAGCAACTTCAACTTCTCTAGCATTAATAGTTTCTTCAACTAAAATTTTTCTATCAAATTTAATAGCAAACTCTAACCCTTTGTCCAACTCATTTTTATTATGTGCTTTACTTATTCCTACAGAAGAACCACTATTTGACGGCTTTATAAATACAGGGTATTTTAATTTTTCTTCAACACTCTTTATAGCAATATCTTTATTTTTCAAATACTCGGAGGAATTTACAATCACATAATCCGCTTGTTTTACCCCAAAATTTTCAAGTACATATTTTGTATAAACCTTATCCATACACACAGCAGAAGACATAACTCCAGGTCCTACACAAGGTAAATTCACAAGTCTACACAACCCTTGAATAGTTCCATCTTCTCCATACAATCCATGCATAACAGGGAAAACTACATCAACTTCTCTATTAAAAAGAACTGTCTCACCATTAGCTTCTTTATAAAACTCATCTTTTTCCCATTCTCCACTTTCTATCTTATCTATTGTTCCTGTATATTGAAACCAGTTACCTTCTTTATTTATAGCAATTATATATACTTCAAATTTATCTAAATCAATATTTTTCAAAACAGAGGTTGCTGAAGCACGTGACACCTCATGTTCTGTAGACTGTCCTCCAAATAATATAGCCACTTTCTTTTTCATTTCATTCTCTCCTCATCGATTATATATATTCTTCATAATTTATTATTCCATATTATATCTGTATTGTGAACTACCACTGCCTATAAAAAATAGTAGTTTCGTGGTCAATATCACTAAATAACTCCCCCTTGTTTTTCATCAATTAAAATTATATACCAACCATAAAAATATGTGAATAAAAAAATAATGTTATACAATAGAATAATATACGACGTAATATTTTTCTAGAGACTAGTGAACAGAGAAGAGAGAATAGTAGAGGATGATTTTCCTCCTAGAGTCACAAAATCTTTAAACTAAGTAAAAAAATAAGAGCATAATGAAAAATTAATTTTTCATTATGCTCTTTGTAGTTAGTCTAAATAAAAGAGCTGATAAGCTCTTAAAAGCGTTAGCTTGCGTAAATTATTAGTAAACTTTAGATTAAGAACTTTTATTCATAATATATTCTAGCCATAAAGAGAAAAATTTTTGAATGATTTTCTTTAAAAAAGAGTATGAAATACCCATAGCGATAGCTTGGGGGCTTATACGGAATTTTATCTTTATTTAACTATATAAGAACTTAGCTCATGCAAATTTTAAGCTTACTTTTATAGTTAAGCAATGTCTTATAGTTGTTAAAGCATAAGCTGTAGCACAGACTCTTTTTTACAATTATTAACGTTATAAACATTAATATTATTTGCATCAGTACAGCATTTAAAATATGCCTTATAAACCGTTTAATTTTAAGATTTTGTTTAATACTTATTTTGTAAACAATATTTTAACTTCAATCGTTGAGTGATAGCACCTTATTTTAAAGTAGCTTTTTTACTTAGTTTAAAGATTTTCTGACGTTAGGATGAAAATCATCCTTTATTGCTATCCCTTCTCAATATACATTTATAACTATATTAATCATAAAAAGACAAGGCAGAGGAATTAGTTTTTCTTATATATGTAGTTAGCTGATTAAACTTTGAAGTAGCAATTAGAAGCACTTAAGGTGTAGAATTCTAAAAATACGTAATTGCCGGAATGGACTCCGGCAGCCGAACTGGGACATGGACGTTCCATAGTGAGGGTAGTACTTTTAGAAGGCTACGCCTTTAGTACTTCTTTGCGTACTGAAGGTTTAATAGATAACTACATATATTTAGAAAAAACTTATTTCTCTGCCATTATTCATTATGTCGTAATATTATTACATTGTAAGTGCTCCATTTGGCGTATTGATTATTTGAAGTATTCTCTGCTCAAAACCTGTGTCTGCATTAATATAAACTATAAAACTATCATCTTTATAGTTTCCAATAAACTCATAACAAAGAACTTCTTTATTAGTTTCTGTTGGTATCAATGCAAGATTCATAGAAGTTATATTTAAATTTTTTCCAACTCTTTGTCTTGCTTGTTCTTGAGTTATTCTTGGCTTCTGAATTTGTCTATTTTCGATATGAGAAATAAGATACTTTTCAGATTCTATACCAACTATACTTCCATCTTCTAACGAAATTTTCAACTTTATTTGATCTGGATATACAATAACCTTATCTTGATTATACGCATAACTTATAACAGCTATATTCTCACTTTTTAATGCATATGTAGATTGCATATTCTTATATCCAATATTACTTAAATATTTACTTCCTACGTCAATAGCTTGCTTTAAATTTATTTTAGTTTCTCCAACACTTCTATTATCTAAAAGATATACAATCTTACCACCATTTTTGCTTACTTCTACAGCGATTTCTTCTCCTTTTTCTGTCCCTTTTACTGTAACCCCAAAACTATAAGATGGTATTTTAGTTTTTCCCTCTGTCTGTTTTTTCAATATATTTGATATCTTATCCTTTCCTATAGTTTTTTTCACAACTTCTATAGCTTCCGCTTCTGTAATTTTTTCTTGAGAAATTATTTTAGGTTTTATTTCTAAAATATTATCAGAAAACGGTCCATCATATATAAGAGCTGGATATTGAACAACTTGCTTCTGTATCTCCTTAAATTTATCTGACACAAGCTTACCTTCATTATCCTTTAATGCTTTAGCAGCTTTTTTCCTTACTTCCCCCCATTTTACCTTTCCTTCATTTATCTGACTTTGTACAGTATTCAACTGCACTAATAAATAATCTGCTTGATTCTTTAACTCCTCCATACTTTTGTAATCATCATCATTTAACTCTTTTCCCTGAGATGATACTTTCGCAAGGGAATAAGCAAAATCACCTACCTGGGATAAGAACTTACTAGTACCCTCAATATATTCTTGAGATATTGGTAAAGAATGTATTTTATCATTTGCTATATCCGAATATCTAAAAATATCTCCAAAAATAACTATACTTTGTTCTCTAGATCCTACTATTGCAGATTTACCTAAATCCACTTTTATATTTCTTACAGAATCAATCAATTGATACATATTTTTGCTGTATTCTCCCTGTAAATAATTTCTATAATCCATTCTTTCGAGCGTCATTAAAATAGCAAAAGTAGTTGAAAATACTACAATAAGTACTACACTAATTGTATAAACAACTCTTTTTTTAGTCATTTTCATACTCCTATCCACCTTTCATTTGTACTATAGTATTACTAGTATTCGTTACATTAATTCTTGTTATACAAAAAAAATCCAAGTAAAATAATTTTACTTAGACTTTTTACATATATTTTTCAACACTTCAACCACTTTAAACTTTACTACTAAATTATTTTTGTCTTTATTGGTATTATTCACAAATTTATATTCCTCAGGAGTTAAAACTTGTTTCATATCTCTTTCAGTTTCTGTGTATGCCACTTCCCCTTTTGTTATATCAGTGAAACACAATGGCGGAAACATCACGCACCACCAATTATGTCCCTCCCCCTTACCTATAATTATTCTATACGCTTCATAGTTTCCTTGAGGTAAAGTTATGTTACCATAGCTTTTAACAGGAAAATTCTCATGAGATAGCATAGTTGATATATTGTAGTTATATCCTTTTTCTTTTATAACCCTTTCAGCGATTTTTTTTATTTCTTTATCTTCTTGCTGTATTATACCTCTAGATTCTTCTATATTTTTAGAGTTCTTAAGTTTAGGATATATGTAATCCAAAACCTCATCTCTTACCTTTAACTTTAACGCTTGGTCTTCTGTACTATCACTATTTGCTAAAACATGAAATCTTATAAGCTTTTTAGAGATTTCTTTTTGGCTAATATTATTCTTATCAATACCCATACCACACAAAATACCTACACATAATAATATAGAGAATAAAATAATGGCAATAAATTTATTTTTCAAATGCTTGTCCTCCTGTTATATAAGATTTAAACAACCCTCAATAAATATATTTGCCATTATTTTGAATTTTATACTTACATCTCATTTTTTATAATTTTAAAGTTATACTTTAATCTACATAAAACATAACTATCCAATTGATATAAACATCATTACGTAGCATGTAAAAATATTATTAAAAATAGAAAAACAATAAGACTACTATTATATATTTGTTATACTTAATATATAATAGTAGCCTATATTAAACTGAATTAATTATTCCCCAAATCGCAATTTTATCTAGAATAATTTTATTCCTTCTATACTATATCCACTTTCCTTTAATGTTTTAATTATTTCTCTTGAATGTTCTTTTGATTGAGATTCGATCTCAAAATTTACATTTGCAAATTCAAGTCCTTTTTCATCCCAGTTTTGCTCTTGTCTTACTTTTACAATATTTGCACCTAAAACACTTATTTTAGTGATTAATTTGCCTAATTCTCCCACTTTATCTTGTAACTCTACATTAAAACCTATTCTTCTCTTTTGCATTATTAATTCTCTATTGATTATCTTAGAAACCATTGCTATATCTATATTTCCACCACTTATTAATACTGCTACTTTTTTACCATCAACCTTTATTTTATCTGCTAAAACAGCTGCTAATGGTGTAGCACCAGCTCCTTCAGCAATTAATTTGCTTGTTTCCATAAGCTTAAATTCAGCATATGATATCTCATCTTCTGAAACGGTTACAACTTCATCAACATACTGTTGAATATATTTAAAGCTAATATCTCCTGGTGTTTTTACAGATATTCCATCCGCTAAAGATTTAACTCCATCTACTGTTACAACTTTACCTGCTTTTAAAGATGCTTTTGTTGAAGCTATGATTTCTGCTTGAACTCCTATTACTTTTATATTAGGATTAATTGACTTTGCAGCTACAGCTATTCCAGCTATTAATCCACCTCCACCTATAGGAACAAGTATAGCATCCATATCTGGTATATCTTCTAAAATTTCGAGAGCTATAGTTCCTTGACCAGCCATTACATCTTCATCATTGAATGGATGTACAAAAGTTGCTCCTGTTTCTTTTTGAATTTCTACAGCCTTAGTATAACATTCATCATAAACTTCTCCAAATTGAACTACTTCTGCTCCATATCCTTTTGTTGCATTAACTTTGGACATAGGTGCGGTAGCTGGCATAACTATTGTAGATTTTATACCAAAAGCAGTAGCTGCATAAGCAACTCCTTGAGCGTGATTTCCAGCTGATGATGCGATTACTCCTCTTTCTTTTTCTTCTTGTGTCAAGTTTGCTATTTTATTGTAAGCACCTCTTATTTTGAAAGCACCTGTTTTTTGTTTATTTTCACATTTTAAATAAATTTCATATCCACTTTGTTTTGAAAAAGTACTTGAATAAAATAATGGTGTTCTTCTAGCTACTCCCTTAATATTTTCTTGTGCCTTTTTAACTTTGTTTAAATCAAGACTCATTTTTCTTCCTCCCTCTATCAATTGCATTTTTTTATTCTTTTTAATAATCATTTCAAAGTTTACCTTCAATTAAGTGATAATTGAATTTTAGGTAAATTTATCAACTCAAATTATTCGACTTTTTATAATCTTCAAGAAACAACTCTTTTATCTTTATTATAAGACAAATTTCAAAATTGTCACTACTATTTCTTGAAAAAAAAGTATAAATTTCAACATTTTTTCGCTAGCAATCATCTGTTTTTACAGGGCATACATCACATGTATCATTGTGTGTCGTTTTTGTTAATAGTCGTTTCAAAAGTACATGTGTATTTGATACAAAAACATTTTTAAAAAATTCACTTTTTTTTAATAAGCTAATTGCATTCCACCTATTCATATGCTATACTTTTTATGGAACATTGATTAACAATTTGTTAATTTTATTCTACTTTTGTGAACGGTTACAAAATTGGTTCAATTTTATAGGAAAATTGCAACTTTTTTATATTTTACATTCATATTAATTCTTTATACATATATATTGCCCATATTCATAAAATAATAAAGCTTGACACTATAATCTAGTTTTTAAAAATTAATACTTTTTATTAATTTTTATTATATTTTTATTATACTTTTATTATAGAAGGAGGAATATTAATGAAAAAATTAGGTTTAATTCCCAAGATCATATTAGCTATCATTTTGGGTACTCTTATCGGTAGCTATACTCCTGTACCTTTTATACGTATCTTTAGGACTTTTAGCTCCATATTCGGAGAATTCCTTGGCTTCGTAATACCTCTATTAATCTTAGGATTTATAGTTGCTGGTATTGCCGAACTAGGAGAAGGTGCTGGTAAATTACTAGGAGTTACTGTAGGTTTAGCTTACTGCTTCACATTAATTTCAGGTTTTTCAGCTTTATTTGTTGGAAGAGCATTACTACCATCTATAGTTTCTCATGCTGGAAAAGTAGAAGAAGCTAGAAAAGCTTTAAAGCCTTTCTTCGAGGTTAAGATGCCACCAATAATGGATGTTATGTCTGCACTTATATTTGCTTTTGTTTTAGGATTAGGTATAGCTAAGATACAAAATAAGACACTTAAAGATATGGCTACAGGATTTCAACAAATAATAACAAAGCTTATTGAAAATGTTGTTATTCCACTACTTCCACTTCACATACTAGGTATTTTTGCTAACTTAGCTTATACTGGTGAAGTAAGAAATGTTATTTCAGTATTCTGGAAAGTTTTCATAATAATTATTGCTATGCATTGGATAATCATGCTTATCCAATTTACAGTAGGAGGATCTATATCAGGTAAAAATCCTTTAAGATCTTTAAAAATTCAAATTAAAGGCTATCTTACAGCTTTAGGAACACAATCTTCTGCTGCAACTATACCAGTTAACTTACAATGTGCAGAAGAAATCGGAACTACAAAAGGTGTAAGAGATTTCGTTATTCCGTTATGCGCAACTGTTCACTTATCTGGAAGTACAATAACTTTAACAACTTGTGCAATGGCTGTTATGTTATTAAATGGTATGCCTATAGATATGAGTGCAATGGCTGGATTTATAGCTATGCTAGGTGTAACTATGGTTGCCGCTCCTGGAGTACCTGGAGGAGCAGTAATGGCAGCTCTTGGAATACTTAAATCAATATTAGGATTTAATGAAGCATTCCTTGGATTAATGATAGCATTATATATAGCTCAAGATAGTTTCGGAACAGCTTGTAACGTATCTGGCGACCAAGCAGTTGCTATGGTAGTTGATGCAATACAAAAAAAATGGAACAAAAAAGCAGGTAAAGTAAGTTAATTCTAAATAATTAAATAAAAAAGAGCCTATTAATTGGGATAAACCAATTAATAGGCTCTTTTTATTTAGTGATTCCGATTCTTCTTATTTTAGTATCTACCTCTACATCTATGTTAGCATTTTTATATACTTCATCCCATTTATCTTTTACTTCTTTATATAAATAGGGATGGAACTTCTCAATATATTCCCTAAAGCCTATCGGATCGATAGAAAATTTTTCTTGAGTTATCCTAGCTACTTTTTCACATTGTTTTTCAATAGAATCATTGAAATTTTTTTCCATTTCCTTTATTTTGCTATCCGAAAACACTTCCTCTTGTATCGTGTACCCTTCTAGTGACCCCTCTAATTTTAGATTAACTTTAAACTTTAATTTTTTCACATCCTTATCCACTAATGCTATTTTTCTATTAATATCACTTATTTCAAAATCCACTGGATGCCCCTCTCTAACTATAGTATATTTTCCCCCTTTTAGTTTTCCTCTCAATAATTCTAATCCAGCAGTTTCTATTTCATTCAAATATCCATCTAACTTGAATTTTTTTATCATCGCTACTCCAGATAGATTCACTTCATTTTTAGCTTTATTATAATAAATGCTTGGTATTATAGCATTTCCATTTTGATGAAGTAAACTTAACAATTCATTCAAAGTAATTGGAAGAATACTGGCATTTCTATTGCTATTTTCCATGAGTCCTGTTATATAGGTTTCTATATTTTTCTCCATTATAGGCTTATATTTCACATAATGCTCAGCTTTCCCTTTTGACACTATCACCTTCATTGTTTTGTTGATAGATGGTTTTCTTTCCAAATAATCAAGTACTTCCTTAAATGTTTCTGGATAATACAATAATTCTTCACTTAGTATTAGAAGTTTTGTATGTCCAAAGTGTATACTCCTGCTTGTTCTTGCAGTCATTTCTTCTAATGCATCATCCATAGAATAAGCACCTACAGTCACAAACTCCTCTTTAGCCGTTCCTCCTTTGCCTGGTCCGAGCTCACTTATATCCGGGAATCCATAAGTTATACTTAATTTTTTTAATTCTTCTTCCTGAATTTGCTCATTAGGCTTAATTTTTTTAAATTCCTTTTCTTTATCAATATCTTTTCCAGTATCTATCGCAATAGTAGATATAAAACTTTTTCTGTCTATTTCAACCTTATCCCAACACCCACTCATTAAACAACATATTAAACAACATATTAATAGTAAAAGTATTATTTTCTTATTAGCCTTCATTTTTAACTCTCCTTGTCTTAAAAAGAGCCATAATCAGCAAGAATATCGGAATGACTCCTACTATAAAAATATCTATGTATGGGAAAATTTTTTTCTGAATCATATAAACTTCAGCTACATTTTCAGGATACAAAGTAATTATATAAATGAGAGGTATTATAAACATTAAAGATATCTTAACATCCTCTAAATGGAAAATATCTCTTATTATTTCACTGCTAAAATAATACAGATTAATAAACGTAGTAAAATAAAATATAATCCAAAATATCATAGCCAACCCCTCCCATCTTTCAATAAATGTGCCTGGTATATCTACTACAGAAATCATGGAAATGGAGGACCATAATTGCTCAGAATTATATTCCTTAGAAAACATAATTAATGATGCCATGTTTATAATTATATAAAATACAACAATAAAAGCTAAACTTCTAAAAGTAATCTTATATATATCTTTTTTATCCTTAACATAAGGAAACAACATATAACTTATTGCTAACCCCAAAAATCCAAACAATCCCGTTTTACAAGCTTTTAAGTACTGCAAAGGTTCATGGTTAAATACAGGTAATATATTAGTATAATTTCCTCCATTTAGTACAAATGGAACCACTAATAAAAGTGGTATAAACATAAGCCAAAATGCTATTTCATTGAATCTTATAATACTTTCTAGTTCTCCTCTTATTAAAAATGTTCCCGTTAATATCATTAATATTAATATAAATTCTGTTGGAGTTTTTTCTAAAAGATACATCTTTGTAACCTCAATAAATATTCTCATCTGAAGCGAAATTGATGTAATTGCAGCACAAACAAATATAAGTGCTATAATAGCTCCAAATAAGTTTCCAAAATTATCATACAGCACATCTAATAATCTATTATAATTATTTGCTTTTAAAGCCTTATTTAATAGATAAAGAAGGATTCCTACAAAAATTGAAGTAATTAAAATTACAATCCAACCATCTGTGCCTATAACTTTGCTTAATTCTCCAGGGTATGAAAAAATAGATGTTCCTATAACAGTAACTACCATACTAACAAATAAATCATAACTACTTATAATTCTTCTATTGTCCATATAAAACTCGGCTCCTTCCTAATTCCTACTTTTGTCTTATTTTATCTTTAGTATTCATATATTTAGGTCTTTCTTTAAAAAACATAAATGGTAATCTTACAAACATATCTTTAAAATCTTTAATATTAGGATTAACAATAGGAGCTAAATACGGTATACCAAAACTTTTTAATCTAATTAGATGTATTAGAAATAATAATACTACAATCATTATGCCATAGAGTCCCATAATTGCCGAAGCGATAATCGCCATAAATCTTGCTATTCTCAATGCAAACGATAAGGAATAGTTAGGTGTAATAAACTCTGTAATAGCTGTAATTCCAACTATTATAATCATAATAGGACTTACTATTCCAGCACTCACAGCAGCCTGCCCTATAATAAGTCCACCTACAATTCCTATAGTTGCCCCTACAGGCTTAGGAAGGCGCACAATAGCCTCTAACAGTAATGCTAGACTAATATCCATAATCAATGCCTCTACATAAGCAGGAAAAGGTACTCCTTCTCTTGACCCCGCTATAGAATACGCAAGTTCAGTAGGAATAATAGATGTATGAAAAGATGTTACCGCAACATATAATGCCGGAAGTAAAACAGCTAAAAAAATAGCAATAAACCTTATACATCTAACAACAGACGAATTTAACCATCTTTGATAATAATCATCTGGAGATTGAAGTAAATTAGGTAATGTTGCAGGTACTATGATAGCAAAAGGAGAATTATCTACAAGCATAGCAATTCTACCTTCATATAATGCAGCAGCTACAACATCAGGTCTTTCTGTACTTTGAATTTGTGGGAAAGGAGATAGCTTATTATCCTCTATCATTTGTTCTATATATCCACTATCTAATATCGCATCTATTTCTATTCTCTCTAGACGAGTCTTTAATTCATTAAGTACCTCTTGATTTACAATGTCATTTATATACATTATTGCAGTATCTGTCTTTGACCTTTTTCCCATTGATTTTGGAATTACTTTAAGTTCTGTATCCCTTATTCTCCTTCTTATAAGAACAGTATTAAATCGTATAGTCTCTGTAAATCCTTCTCTTGCACCTCTTACAACAGTTTCTCCTGATGGCTCACCAACCCCTCTTGCTGGCCAAAATCTAGTAGCTATAACATAAGCTGCCCCCAACCCTTCAATTAACATAAGGGTATCTCCTGACAACATAGCATTTATACCCTCTGGAAATTTTTTAACTTCCCTTATATCTGACACCGCTAAAATCTTATCCTTTATTTCTTCAACCGTCTCTATTATGGAGTTCTTTTCCATTAATGGTTCCAAAACGAAATTATTTAATAGATTCTTATCTGCCATACCATCTATATATATAAATGCAGCTTTCCATTCATATACATAAAACTCTCTATAAACTACATCTGAATTATTTTTAAGTAAATTCTTAATGTATCTTACATCATCTTCCACATTAAGAGATATATCTTCCTTTATCAATTCATCCAACTAATTCACATCCCTTTTATCTTATTTAAACTATAAATTTATTCTAATAGTCAAATTAATTTGGTTATCATAAATAATTTTCTAACCTTATAAAAGCTTAAATACACTTATAATTACTTGTTTTCTATATAAATAAAATATAGTATTAAAATTGTCATATGTTATATGTAAAATTTTAAACAGCCATTTTGATTGCAAATAACACAACTCCAACTACAATCCACCCTATACCTATAGCTCTAGCCCTGTTATATAAGCCATTTAAATCTCTTTTTTTAAAGCTTGGAGCATCTAAAAAAATTAGTATAGATCCTTGTATAAGTATTAAAACCAAGAAATATTTTCCAAACAAATCTAAAATTCTCATAATTTCACCCCTACTCTACTCAATGTATTTTTTGCTTTATCTCAAAAATTATTCATATTAAATATCTCTCCTACAATTTACAAACACTTTATCTTTCTAAAGTGGATCATTGAACAAATTGTTATTAATAATTATTTTATAAAACACAAACGACGGTTAGGAAAATACATTCACTAACCGTCGCTTTTTAGTCTCTTTTTAAAAAATGTTACTTTTATATTCTTTTAAAATATTACTTAGTATATTAAATCGTTCTAGTAATAAAAACCTCATTATATTTCTCTTTAAATTGTTCGTAACACTTCTGAGCTTTTAGCATATCATCAAAAAATCCAAATATAGATGGACCACTTCCACTCATCATTGATCCTATAGCTCCCATCCTTATCATTTTTTCTTTAATATCCCTCAATACTGTATGTTTTTTTAATGTAACATTTTCAAGCACATTCTTCATATTTTCACTCACATATTTAATGTCATTTCTTTCTATCGCTTTAACCAAAGTTTCCGTACTAGGATGTTTATATATCCTCTTTATATCCAAATTCTTATAAACATCTTTAGTGGAAACACCAAAATTAGGTTTGACCAATACTAATATATGCCCTTTAAAAGGTTCTAAAGAAGTTACTCTTTCTCCTATACCTTCACACAAAGCAGTCCCCCCTATTATACAGTATGGAACATCCGAACCTATTTCTAATCCTAAAGAACATAATTCTTTAACAGAAACTTTTTTTTCATAAATTTCATTCATAGCACTTAAAACTGCTGCCGCATCAGAGCTTCCACCTGCAAGCCCAGCTGATACAGGAATATTTTTATTTATTTTTATATTTATACCCTCTTTTATGTTATAAGTATCCATAAAAAGTTTAGCTGCTTTATATGCTAAATTCCTATCATCTTTTGGAACATAAGGCTTATTACATTCTATCTTTATACCTTTTTTAATTTTTTCAAGCTCTAAACAATCATACAATTCTATATTTTGCATTATCATTTCTAATAAATGATATCCATCTTCTCTTTTACCTACTACGTCTAAAGATATGTTCACCTTAGCATATGCTTTAACTAACATAGTTTTACCCCCGTTACTATAATTTAATAATAAGTATTATAGCATATATGTAATAAAAAAAAACGGCAAAGCCGTTTAAAAAAACCTTACTTGATAATATAAAATTATATAACTGTTCGCCCTGGAATAATTAATTTTTGTCCCACACTAATGTTATCTGGGTTTTCTATATCATTAATTTTAACTAAATCATCTATTGTAGTATAGTATTTTTTAGCTATTTTCCATAAAGTGTCGCCTTCCTGAACTACATATATAGTAATACTAGCCTTCTTCTTTATAACCGTATCCTCAACGGGAACTATTCCTATTAAAAATTCTTTATGTGCCGTATAATTTACTTTACAATAAGCACTAACTATAGCTTTTACTGCAATGGTGTTAGCTTCAATAGAAGCTTCAATACTTTCTAAATGCACTTGAGCAGTGCACATCATATCAATTTTAGCTCCTGGTATATCTATAGAGCATGTAAATGGTATATCTTCTTTCATTGTAGAAACATATCTATCTTCATTATCCGTTTTATATAATATATTTACATTCAATAATCCCTCAATAACTACTTTATCTTCAACAATTCTTTTATCTGTAATACATACTTTACCTGCTGGCATAATAATTTCCATAGGTCTTATATTATTATCTTCAACTTCTATATTTTCTTTAATTATAGCCTCACTTGTATTCTGACCTAACATTATGTTTAACTCATAGTTTTTCTTATCCATTTCAAGAACTTTTGTAGGAGAATATGCATCTTCTATCATGTCCAACTCTGCTTTATACATTACTTTAGTCTCACTTCTAATTAAAGTTTCTACATCTACTATACGATTTTCTCCTAAATCATCTTCTTTAATATCATACTCTATAGCTTCAACATTAAATTCTGATGAACTATTCATAAAATAATCTACGCCTTGAAGTTCAACTTCATTGTTTATAAATACATCATCTTCTAAACAACATAGTTCTCTACTTCCTGAAGCTTTATAAAGAAGAGATATATGAGCAAAAGCTTCTATTTGCACCTTCCCCTCTAATAATCTTACGTCCTTCTTATGAGGAATAACATCACACTTCAACACTTTTCCTATCTCAGGTTTATCCATAGATACTTGCATATGAGCTTTTCCTATTAATTCACCTTGAACTACTCCAATAACTTTATCAACTGAAGAAGGATTTTTAAGAAGTTGAATGTCATCCATATAATCTATGTCTTTAACTACCTCAAAGTCATATTTCTTATATATAGATGATTTTAATTGAAGTATTCCTTCTATAGCTATTTTTCTCTCATTAACTATATTACATTCTATATGTTCAACATAACATTCTACCGAGCAGTTCATGTCTGGCTGAGCACCATAAACTTCTATATAATTAGAGAAATCCTTTGTATATATTACATTATATACTTCATTTGTATCTTCTACATTGGCCATATATAATACATTACATTTTATCTGTCCTTCTACGTAAACCTTATTTTGCATAACTTGCTTATTCATTATAATTGGCTTTGCATCTAGCATAAGTATTTTTCTTACATCGGGTTGAACATCAGGTATTACATACTCCTCTTTGACTACAGTATCCGCTGTCTTTTCCTGAAGAAGTTGTTCGTATTCTATGTTTTCTTTAAGCAATTCCATAGACATGGCTTTGACACCTCCCATAAATTCCCTACTACCTAATGTATATATAATATATTTAGAAAATATGTTATTATTTAATGATTTTTATAAAAAAAAAAAAGAGACACTGAAAAATTCAGTATCGCTTTCAACCTGCGAAGTCTATTTGAACTGTTTTTGTCAAAACATCCGAATAACTATATGTGACCTTCCTTTGGGCGTCGTCTTCTAATCTAACAACGAAGATACTAGGATATGTTTCTTCTAGCACACCATTACTTACAATTATCTTCCTTCTTCCATTGTTAGCTCTTAGCGTAACCTTTTCTCCAACATGATCATCAATCTCATTTTTGATAGCCGCTAAAACATTGATTCTTTGCATGGCAAGCACCCTCTTTCTACATAGTACATTATACTATCACATAGTACAATTGTCAAATAAACTAAATATTTTATCACCATTCTGTTAATTTTGTCAATGTAAATTTTGTGTAAACAAATGTAGCTTCAAGCGTTATTCTCCGCTTGAAGCTAAATATACTAACTTTAGCTACCGTTTATTAGTATTCTCATATATTCCAATAATATACTGATATTTTTCTCTGTTTTTTAAATATTTACAATATTTAATCTTTTATGAATACTTAGATTTAGGAAATCCCTCTCTATACTTTCCTCTAGTTTGAAGTCCACCTATACCTTCAACACCGGTAATAGTACTTGCAATAATTTCTTGTATAGAAACAATCTTACTTATATTAGTATAAGCTATTTTTTCACATATAAAAACAGGATCTAAACAATGAATTAAAACTCTATTGGGTGAACTTGCAAAGTTAGCACCTGCATCTAATATAGCTTCATAACATGATTGACATGCTCCGGCAAATATAACTAAGTCATCATAATTAGCTTCATAATTTCTGAGATTTATTACTGATTGGACAAAATTCTTAGAGTTTTTATAGTTGTCTAAATCCATATAGTTCTTCGCACCTTTAACCATAGCATCATGCCCTGTTAAGACAACAATATCTGGTTTTAACTGTTTTACAATTTCTAAAACCTTATGCGGTTGTTCCTCTTCTGGTATTACATAACCAGATGCCTCCATAGCTAATTGCTTATACGTTTTTAAACAAACATCTAAATATTCTGCATCTCCATCTATGTGCAAGATTCTCCCGGGCCTCCCAAATAGCATTGTCTCACTATTCTTCTTTTCCTCTTTTATATATTTGTTACTTCTATTATTATCTATATTTCTATTATTATCCATACTTCTATATTGTCTTCCTGCAATTCTGCTATTAAGTATACGTCTTATATTCTCATTAACTTTTTTGTTGAAAACCTCATCTTTTTTTCCTACATCTGTTTTTGTTACATATTCCAAATCACTTTCAGGCGAATCTGCAATTATTCTTAAATTGACTCCTTTAAGAACATATATGAACCCTATCTCATTTTCTTTAATATCTATTATTTTAAATGTAATGTCTTTGCCATAAGATTTTCTAACTACTTTATCACCTATCTTCAAGTTACCAACTCCATTTTTATGAATCCTTATACCATTGTATGAAAAACATAATGAATAAGTGAAAAATTTTAGCATAAAAAAACCACATTTTAAATGTGGTTTTTACGATTATTATATTTCTTTAAATTCCTCTTTTATTAGTGGACTTTCCTCTAAATGACTATCCTTATCTTTAAACATAATATCTCCACTTGAAATATCTTCATCCTTTAAATTCATATAAAAATCAGCCTTTACAGCATATTTATAGGGTCTAAGCCATAAATAACCTAATCCTAAAGTTAGTATAGATAAGATTTCCCATCCTATAAATGTTAAGTTCAATAGAAAATATCTTACACAATTTCCATCCATCATTTCTTTACTAGCCCCTACACACTCCATACAAGTCAATTCTGGATTATCATTAGCTATAAAAAATGCCATTTCATAACGAGCAACTGCTATATAAATAAGTATATATGCTGCAATAATTAAAATAATCATGATTAATACAATTGCTATCGATGAAGCTAAACTTGGCATATCTAATGTATAAAAGCCACCTCTATTTGATGCTACAATAATTAGTAAAATTATTGTAGCCGGTATGTATATCACTATACTCCACAAAAATGTAAATATATAAATTACTAATTGTATAAGAAAATTTTTACCAAAGAACTTAAATCCAGATAGTATATTTTCAACTTTGGGGTTATTTTTTCTTAATATATTTAAAAAGAATTTATATAATCCGGATGTTATACATCCACCTATCAATAATTTAATAAGTAATCCAATCTTAAACAAAGCTGTAGTACCTACATTATCATCAGCTATACTTTTATAATAAAAAGGATCTGCTATTATTTCTTTAAATTCATTAATATTTGATAAATAAAAAACCCCATCTGTAAATAATATCGCAATAAAAGATACTAAAATGGCTATACCCCAATTACCTTTTAACTGTACTAATGATTCTTTTTTTAATTTGCCTGTACTTTTTATAGACATTACACTTTCGCTCAAAATATAAAAATTTAATTTTGAACTTCCCTCCTAATCTGTTGTTATTCAAACACAAAAGTTCTACTACAAAATATACTAATACATTTTTCGTAAACAAACAATAATTAAATAATAAAACCATGTAAACTTTATTATCGTTTTACATGGTTTCACTAAAATAATTATCCTTCTTGATCATAAGCTTTCTTAAAATTTTCAATGAATTTAATATATTGCTCCTGTTCATTAATTAGTGCTTGGATTTTTTTGTTGAATGTATTTGTAGCCCAGTTTACTTCATTATAATAATACCTATTAGCTAATCTCCAAAATCTCTGAGGAAAAAGTAAAAAGGCAAATAATATTCTATATTCTTCCTTACTTAAAGGACTTATTTCATTATATGCATCAATAATTAAACTTGCACAATCCATATTCCAATCTCTTCTTTTTAAAACTTTTATCATAAAATTAGATATATCATAAGTCCTAATCTCTCTTTTACAATAATCAAAATCTATTACATTAACATCACTATTTCCGTCAATAATTATATTATGATAAGTATAATCATGGTGGCAAAAACTTTTATCCTCTTCAGCAATCTTGCATATGTTCATATAATCTGAATCATTTAAAACATTTAAGGCTCTTTTCCCAAGCTCTTTATAAAATTCAACACTTTTTATATAGGTAAAATCAAAATCTCCCTTTCTACCCTTCTTTCTAGACATATCTCTCATTTTATCCAAAGCTTTTATTCTTTTAGCCATTAGACGTGGCCATCTTCCTAAGTCACTTTTTAACTTACTATTTTCAGGTGGATCATACCCTTTAGAAGCTATATGCATTTTTGCAAGAGTTTTAGAAGCCATTACTATATCATTATCTTCATGAAAATCGCACTCTCGTCCTTCAAGCCATTCTGATAAAGTATATATATCTTCATTTACAAGAGCGTATGGCTCACCTTCAATATTTAAATCGTATTTATCTACATACTTAAACCCATTTTTAATTAAGTGCTCTTTAGCTCCATATACAAAATATAATTTTTGAATACCGTAATTTATTCTTTTTAAGCACTTCATTCCATCATTTGTTTTGAGAAAATATACACCTTTATTAGGCTTTATACTTTCAATTCTAATATTGAATTGTCTCTCTATTTCAAATTCCCTCATCATTTTTACCGCCTCCCCTATAAATTTATATGTAAATATACCTATGTTTAGAATCTATTTTTTAGTCCATTCTTAATAACATTTTTTATAACTATGTAATATAATAAATTATGGTAAACTATTTATTTTTCGAAGGGATGAATTATGAATATAGGAATAGATTCTAGAGCTGCTAAATGGTATAGAGGAACAGGCATAGGAACTTACTCATATCAATTAATTAATTCATTAAATAAAATAGACTTTCAAAACAATTACCTTCTTTTCATGCCAAATAGTAATTCTTGTGATATAAACTTTAACAAAAATTTTACTATTAGAAATATAACTCAAAATATAAAATCAAACTTTTGGGATGAAGTGAATGTACCAAACATACTAAAAAGTGAAAATATAAATTTATATCATGTTCCTCAAAACGGAATAGGATTACCTCAAGATAAAAACTGTCCCCTTATAATAACACTGCATGATATTATACCCTACAAAATGCCTGAAACAGTAGGAGAAAGATATTTAGAAATATTTCAAAAGCAAATGCCTAAAATAATCCCTATGTGTGATGGAATTATTACTGTATCATACTATTCAAAACAAGATATTATTAACTATTTTAATTTTCCTGCAGAAAAAATTTTTGTAACTCATTTAGCTAATGAAGATATCTACAAACCACTAAATAAAGTTGAATGTAAAAATTTCATTGCAAAAACTTATCATATAAAAGATGACTATATCCTATATGTGGGTGGGTTTAGTCCACGAAAAAACATTGTAGGTTTAATTGAATCATTTAGTCAACTTCTAAAAAAACTAAAAAGAACTAACATTAAATTAGTAATAGCTGGTTCTAAAGGTAAATCATATAGTATATATAAAAAAAGAGCAGAAGACTTAGGAATTGAAGATAATGTTATATTTCCAGGTTTTATTCCCATTGAACACATGCCTGCACTTTATAATGCTGCAAAAATATTTGCATATCCTTCTCTTTATGAAGGCTTTGGTTTACCTCCAATAGAAGCTATGGCTTGTGGAATACCCATTATAGCTTCAAATCTAACTTCTATACCTGAAGTTGTTGGTGATGCCGCTATACTTATAAATCCTTATAATATAGATCAGTTAAGTGAAGCCATGTATAATATACTTTTAAATGAAACTCTAGAAAATCAATTAATAAAAAAATCTTTACTAAAAAGCTACGAATTTAGTTGGATGAAAACGGCAGAAAATACCTTAAAAGCTTATGAAAACATAATTGTATAAAAAAGCTATGTTTTAAGGAATTGTTGACTTCTTGCAACTTCTTAAAACATAGCTAAAAATTATTGTATAAATTTTTTAATATAACCCCTCTATTATTGCCCCTCCAATTACATAATCATCTTTATAAAAAACAACTGATTGTCCTTTAGTTATTGCTCTTTGTTTTTCTTCAAAAACTACTTTTAGTAAACCCTTATCTATAGGATGTATTGTTGATCTAGAAGGCTTCGCTGAATATCTTATTTTAGCTTCAACTTCCATAGGCTTTTCTAATTTATCAAAAGAAATGAAATTTGCATCTTTTGCTATAAGTTCTGTCTTAAATATATCTTCTTCTTCTCCAAGAACTACTTGATTTTTCCATGGTATAATATCTATTACATACATGGGTTTTCCTAAAGAAAGTCCTAACCCTTTTCTCTGACCGATAGTATAATATACAATTCCCTTATGTTTACCGAGTATATTTCCACTTTTATCAACAAAATTTCCTTCTGTTACTTTATCTCCTAATTGCTTTTTTATATACCCACCATGATCATTATCATATATAAAGCAAATCTCTTGACTATCTTTTTTACTATGAACTGTAAGTCCTATCTGTTTTGCCATTTCTCTAATTTTAACCTTACGATATTCTCCACAGGGCATTAGAGTATGCGCTAGTTGATACTGAGTTAGGTTATACAAAGCATAAGTTTGATCTTTTGTATTATCTTCTGCTTTTTTTAATAAATACCTTCCGCAATTTTCTTCAATTTTAGCATAATGACCTGTAGCTACATAGTTTGCTCCTATAGCTTGAGCTTTTTTTAAAAAAGCATCAAATTTAATAAATTTATTACATGCTATGCATGGATTAGGAGTTCTTCCATTCATATATTCATCAATAAAATAATCTATAACATTTGTCTTAAAAACTTCTTTAAAATTCATAACATAAAAAGGTATATCAAGTTTATCTGCTACTCTTCTAGCATCATCTACAGCGCTTAATGAACAGCAACCTCCCTCTCTTACTTCTGCCTCTTCATCACTTTGCCAAATCTGCATAGTAACTCCTATAACATCATATCCTTGCTTTTTTAAAAGATATGCAGCTACAGAACTATCTACTCCTCCACTCATTCCTACTACTACTTTTTTATTAATTATTATCACCTCCTAAAGTCTGTTAGTTATCAACTAAATTTTCTTATTCTTTCTACAATTTCTCTTAAATTTTTAATTAAATAATCTATTTCTTCCTCTTCTGTTTTTTCTCCCATAGAAAATCTTATAGAACTTTTAATCATATCATTAGGAACTTTTATAGCAGTTAAAACATGAGAAGGTTCTACAGATCCTGCTGAACAAGCACTACCACTAGATGCATATATTCCCATACTATCTAATGTTATAAATAAAGCTTCTCCATCTATTCCTTTAAAACTTACGTTTACATTTCCTGGTAAACGTTTAGTTCCAACAGGCCCATTTAGTTTAGTATTTTGTATTTCCAAAAGACCTTTAATAAGTTTATCTCTTAAATAATTTAATCTATCCATTTCTGTATTTAAATTTTTTATAGATAATTCAATAGCTTCTCCAAGACCTACAATACCTGCTACATTTTCTGTTCCGCTTCTCTTTGCCCTTTGTTGGCTACCCCCGTGAATCAGATTATCAATTTTTATTCCTTTTTTTATATAAAGTGCTCCAATTCCTTTAGGTCCATAAAATTTGTGTGCAGACATAGACAATAAATCTATATTCATTTTCTGTACATCTACTGGAATATGTCCTATTGCTTGAACTGCATCTGTATGAAATAACACTCCTCTTTTTCTACATATTTCTCCTATTTTTTCTATTGGTTGAATAGTACCAATTTCATTATTTGCAAACATTATAGATACCAAAATTGTATCTTCTCTTATTGTATTGTTTAGTTCTTCTAAACTTATTATACCTTCTTCATCTACATCTAAATAAGTAATTTCAAATTCTTTACTCTCTAAATATTTACATGTATTTAAGACTGCCTCATGCTCTATCTTTGTTGTAATAATATGTTTACCCTTATGGGTATTAGCAAAAGCAATTCCCTTTATAGCCCAATTATCAGACTCTGATCCTCCTGACGTGAAAAATATTTCATCTTCCAAGGCATTTATAGAAATAGCAGTTTTAAATTTAGCATCTCTTATTGCATTTTTTTCCTTTCTAGCAATTCTGTAAATAGATGATGGATTTGCAAACTCCTCTTTTAAATATGGTAGCATAGAATCTAAAACTTCATTTTTTATATAAGTTGTAGCAGCATAGTCCACATATATATCGTTTTTCATTGTATTTATAAAAGGCTGCATTCTTCTGCAGCCTAATTTTCTCTCCTCTCCTAATTTTTTTATTATTCCCTTTTATGCTTCAAATAAATCAGTTGATAAATATCTTGCTCCTGTGTCTGGTAATAATACAACTATATTCTTATCTTTATTCTCTTCCATCTTTGCTAACTCTTTTGCTGCGTAAAGTGCTGCACCAGCAGAAATGCCAACCAATAATCCTTCTGTCTTAGCTATCTCTCTAGCCTCTTCATAAGCTTTTTCATTATCTACCTTTACAATTTTATCTATTACACTTACATCTAAAACATCGGGTATAAATCCTGCTCCTATTCCTTGTATTTTATGAGGGCCAGCTTTTTCTCCAGATAATACTGCTGAAGTTGAAGGTTCAATAGCAACTATTTTTACATTTGGATCTTTCTTTTTTAGCACTCTTCCAACTCCGGTTATAGTTCCACCAGTTCCAACCCCTGCAACAAAAATATCTACTTTTCCATCTGTATCTATCCAAATTTCTTCTGCTGTTGTTTTTTCATGAGCATAAGCATTAGCAGGATTTTTAAACTGCTGAGGAATAAATGAATTTTCTATTTCCTTATGTAACTCTTCGGCCTTTTCAATCGCTCCACTCATTCCTGTAGCTGCTGGAGTTAAAATCAATTCTGCTCCATAGGCTTTTAATAATTTTCTTCTTTCTTCACTCATAGATTCTGGCATAGTTATTAAAATTTTATATCCTTTAACAGCAGCAGCAAGTGCTAATCCAACACCCGTGTTTCCGCTTGTAGGTTCTATAATTACAGTATCTTTGTCTATTATACCCGCCTTTTCAGCTTCCTCTAACATAACTAATCCAACTCTATCTTTAACACTTCCTCCTGGATTAAAGTACTCTACTTTTGCAATAATATTAGCTTTTAATCCATTATTTTTTTTATAATTTCCTAGTTCTACCAACGGTGTATTTCCTATTAATTCAATTAAATTTTTTGCTATTTTCATACTGTTTCCTCCCTTTTATTATCTATAAATTTTATAAATTTTATTTTTGAAATTTTATATTTATTTAATTATACAAAGTCATAAGTACTTTTTCTATTAATAACTTTAAAAATGGCTAAGATTAATCTGATTATTATCTAAAATATTCAATCTTAATTACTTAAATTCAATACTTATATATAATACATATACCCTTCTATAATGGATTTTTTATACTCAAAAACTAAATCTTCTAAAGTAATATTATCTACTATTTTATCAATACTTTCATTCATCTTTTTCCATACATTATTTTTTATACAATCTTCTATTTTATCATTTATTGTATCTTGAGAATCTACTATATGTAGACTTCCTTCAAGAGCTCTCAAGATATCGCCTACTGATATTTGTCTTATTTCTTTAGAAGGTATATATCCACCTTGAGGTCCCTTTATGCTATTAACTAATCCATTTTTCTTTAAAACAGAAAATATTTGTTCAAGATACCTTTCTGATAAATTTTGCCTTTCCGATATGCTTTTTAAATTAATAAGCTCTTTCCCATCAGAATTCACAGCAAGATCTATCATTGCTCTTAACCCATATCTTCCTTTGGTAGAAATCTTCATATCCACACTCCATTTCCTACAATTCCTATCGGTTTAATATGATTATAATTTTTCATCTCCTGTTTGTCAACTATATTTATATATTATATCTTTATTGTCTCAAAAATTTTCAAAATTGTGATTAAATTTTTCTAATACAGAAGATGCTATCAAAAATGTATAAAAGACTATAATTTAATTTTTTAACTTAATATAAAAAAATTAAGGAATGTAGATTAATTTAAATAAAACAAATTTATCTATATTCCTTAATTAAAAAGATACAAAAAACTATTCGAAAATAAGATTTATTTTTTATTTTAAAACACCCTTTATATTATAATATCACTGAATTTTCTTAAGAATTCTTCTCTATCATCTTTAAAATCATTCTTTCTTATGATCTTCTGTAAAAATGTGTTATAATCCCAATTTTTAGTTCGTGTATAATAGTTTTTCGATATATCATAAAAATCATATGGAAATACTAACATACCATATAAAACCTCTAACTCATTTTTATCTAACTTATTTACCATATTATAATTTTTAATTATATTTTCAGCTTTTTCTATATCATAACCAGTCTTTTTTCCCACTTTATTTATAAAATTACATAAATCATGTACTTTAAGATCAATTATTGAATAGTCAAAATCAATAAAATAAGCTTCATCATCTTTTATTAATATATTATGGTGAGCCAAATCATGATGACATAGCACTTTCTTATCTTCCTCACTACATAACTTATAAAAAGAAGAGTTTTCTAATATACTTATACTGTTCTCCATTTGAATTTTATAGTCATCTAATTCATGTAAAAATATTTCATCAAACTCAGTTTTGTCTTGTGCTAAAAGTGCTAAATTTTTAAACAAGTCCATTTCATGAAGTTTTCTTTTAAAGTTCTCTAACAAATTTCCACAAGCATATCTATCTCTATTTTTGCATTTAAATCCTTCACATGCTCTATGAAGCTCACCTATCCCCCTAGAAGCAATGCCTACATCTATAGGATTAGTATATTCGCTTTCTCTTCCATCTATTAAATCCATCAGACAATAAACGTTTTTATTATGCTTTACATATATCTTATTATCTCTTGTTCTTACAAACCTAAATATCCTATTAAATCCATTTCTTCTTATATACTCTATACCATCATTGATAAATTTTAATTCATCAATTTCATAATTTATTTTTTTTAATATTTTATCTCCTTCACTTGTTACTAATATAAAAACGTTTCTTACAGGTATTAAATCCTCAACTTTAAGATCGTATTCTTTTAAAATATCTATATTAAGATCATACTCTACTAATGCTTTTTTATCTTTATACCTAACATTATGCAGCATAAGTTCACCTGCTTTCCAACGTATAATCTTTATAATTGAAAATTATCTTCTCTAGTTTCCTTATATATCTAGCTTCATTTAGTTCGTTACCATTCTTTTTATACTTCATATAACACTTAATAAAATCATAGGGATAGTATATTAAGGACTGTATAAATTTTTTACTTTCTTTACCTAAATTCTCTATATCACAAAATTCATCAATTAATTCAATTAAATTTAAATCCTCATTTTTCTTTTTTACCTTATTTAACAAATATACTACATCCATTTCAACCATATCATAACAACATGACTGTAGACTTGATATCTCTAGCACATCATTGCCTCTTAAATTTGTAAAGTAAGTATCTCCTAAACATACTTCTGATTTGTTCATACTTCTTTTTAATAAACCTAAATAATTGTTTTCATATATTTGTTTAATGCATTCATCAGCTTTAGATAAATAATCATTACCATACCTAATAAATATTTTTTCGAGAGAAGTTAACTCCTTCTTATTGACTAACCATTTATATTCTCTTCTTAATTTTCTTATATACATTTTATATTGTTCTACCATTCTTCCTCTTTTATCTTGTAAATTACCTCCAAGAAAATTATCATATCCCATAGCCTTATTATGAAATTCCTTAATTAAATATATCTGTTTTACTATATCATCCTTTTTTATTTTTGGAGATAATTTTGATTTTTCATCCACATTAAAAATCTTTACCCCTCTTCTTGTTATATACTCTAAAAATGTTTCTTTAGATGAGATCATAGCCACCCCCCACCTCTATTTATCTCCTTTTTTCATTTTTTTCATTAGATAATTCTTTTCTTTTTCTAATTTTTGCATTTTCTTTTGTCTCTTTTTAATCTTTTTTAAGCTTTTTACATAGTTTTTTAATTCATCTAACTCTTTGTCATATTCATCTATATCTTTTTGCCCTGAATCTAAGGTTATTGTTTCATAATTGTCTTTTTTACTCATATCAACCCCTCCACTTAAACGAATTTATAAATTCCTCTTTTTCTTCCCTATCTTCAATATATTTTTCAAGCTTATTTAAAAAGAACTCTTCACCCCAATCCTTATTTTCCCAATAATATTGTATTCCTCTTTGCCAATAGTCTTGTGGAAATTCCATAAATGCTTTCATTATTGGGATATGATTAACTTTAACAGAGTTTATAGAATTATACGTTTCTATTATTTCTATTGCATTCTCTCTAGTCCATTTTCCATATTTCATCCTCCTTATAAGAAGACTAGATAAGTCATGCATATAAGTATCTAAAATGCAGTAGTCAAAATCAATAATATTAATATTGTTATTATTATCAATTAAAACATTATGATTTGCATAATCATGGTGGCAAAATCCTCTATCCTTTATTTCCTCTTTCATTTCATATATATAATCACTCTTTATTAAATTTTCAATTGCTCTATCAGCTCTTTCTAGTTCCTCTTTCATTATGCTTAAATAAATCTCATCAAACTTTGATCTTTTTTCTTTTTTATAAATTCTATTTTTGAAATCTAATATTTCATTCTTACGTGTTTTATATGTTTGTATCCATGTAAGCCATCCTATTCTTGGATTCATTTGCTTAGTTATATAGAATCCTCTGCTCTTTTTATGGAGCTTAGCTAACTCTAAAGTGGCAATCCTTACGTCTAAAGGATTATCATAGTTACAAACTCTTGCATTAAGCCACTCAGTTAAATAGGCATAGTTTTCTCCAAATTTTACGTATTCAGAACTATCATTAGTCTTAATTAATTGCAGAACATTCTCAAATCCATTTTCTCTTAAGTGTTTTATTGCACTAATTATAAAAAGGAAGTGTCCAAAATCATATCTTATAACCTTAAGACAAAACTGATTATTTCCTGAGCTAATTTTATACACATTTTTTATTTTTTCTATAAAATCAACATCTAAATTATATTTATTTTCCACTAACCTTTTTACTTCATCCGCATTCAAGTAGCACTCCTCCAAAAACTTTTTCTCTTTTTAGTATATGAATATATTTTTAGTGTGTGAATATCACATTTTCGTATGATGCTTAATATTTATAATGTATAGGGACTTGTTAAGGAGAGGATGAAATGAAAGTTGCAATTGATGCTAGAGGTATCAATTGGTATGGTGGTACTGGAATTGGTACTTATACAGAGAATATTGTAAAGAATTTAATAGATATATATAATAATGATTATTTTAGGCTTTATTGGTCCGGACAAAAATTTCAAGCCTTTAAAAAGAAAAATTCTGATATAGTTATGACCGCTAATAAACACCATAGATTCTTTGAACAAACTTATTTTCCACATGATTTAAAAAGAGAAAATATAGATATATACCATGTACCTCAAAATGGAATAGGATTAAATGAAGAAGTTGCTTGTAAAAAAGTCATCACTATTCATGATTTAATTCCATATATAATGCCTGAAACTGTAGGCAGAGGATACTTGCTTAAATTTTTAAAAGAGGTATCTAGTTTAGTACAAAATGTAGACGGAATTATAACTGTTTCTGAATACTCCAAGAAAGATATACTTAAATTTTTTCCTATAGATGAAAAAAAAATATTTGTAACGCCTTTAGCAGCTGACAGTATATATACTCCTTTAGCTAAAGAAGTATGCTCGGATTATCTAAATAAAAACTACAACATAACAACTCCTTTTATATTATATATCGGTGGCTTTAGTTCTAGGAAAAATGTAATTTCTCTTATAAATTCCTTTGTAAAAATAAGTAATAATTTTGATAAAGACTACTCTTTAGTTATTGTTGGTGCTCAGAAAGACTTAGGAAAATCTTTATGTAATAAATATTTAGATTATTCAAAAATAATATTCACTGGGTTTGTACCTTTAAATGAACTTCCTATTTTTTATAGTGGTTGTGAAGTTTTTGTATATCCTTCACTTTATGAAGGGTTTGGACTACCACCGCTTGAAGCTATGAGTTGCGGGGCCCCTGTTATAACATCTAACATAACATCTATTCCTGAAGTTGTTAAAGATAGTGGAATATTAATTAATCCTTATGATGAAAATGAGCTATCTAATTCAATAGAAAAAGTATTATCCAATAAATCCTTTAGACAATCCTTAGCAGAAAAAGGGATTAAACGTTCTTCTTATTTCTCTTGGGAAAAAACAGCTATAGAAACCTTTAATGCTTACAAGGCGATATGCCAACTATAGATATATGTATTTGACTGATTTTATAGAATTTTTATAGATAAAAACAAAGAAACAAATGAAATATATACTTTTCATTTGTTTCTTATTTTTTATTTAATTTAAAGATTAGTAACTAATAAAGTGTATCACACTTTATTTTATCATCCTCTAGAAAATGCATCATTGCCTTTTTCATCATACATTTCTTTCCATGCCTTATCTGCATAAGGTTCCCATTCATCTGCAATTTTCTGAATATTAGTTTTAAATTTTTCATCGCAAAGCATAGTTTCTCCACCCTCATCTGTTGGCTTAGCTCCAACCTTTTTACATACTTCTCTAACTACACTCGGATTATCAATCATCATACAAGGTCTTAGCATATTTTTATTATAAGGCTGTTTATGTCTTAACTCTTTAAAGAAAGGATCTCTAAACACTTCTATTAAATGTTTATTTTTTATATTTTGAGTTGCAAAATGAGCAAATATACAAGGTTCGCAATCTCCATGAACATTTATATGGAAGAAGAATTTTCCAGCAATACATCCTCCAACAAATGGAGCATCATTAAAGAAATCCATTGTAAAGTACGGTTTTGTTTTTCTAATTTCATGGGTTCTTTTACCAAGATATATCCTTTGTTCAGGAGTCAACATTAAGTCATAATCAGGATCCTTAGTTCCACATGGCATAAATAAGAAATACCAATTCACTTTTGAACCTTTTTCTATTAATTTATCAACAAATCTATCAGATAAAACTGAATCTATGTTTAATCTAGTAACTGCTGTAGAAACTCCAAATAAAACTCCTTTTTCATTTAGTAAATCCATAGCATGCATAACCTTTTTATATGCACCTTTTCCTCTTCTTGCATCTGTTTCTTCTTCCTCACCTTCTACTGAAAGCATCGGTATTACATTTCCTAAATCTTTAATTCTATTGGCAAGTTCCTCATCTATTAATGTTCCATTAGTAAACGGTGAAAACATCATATCTGGATATTTTTCATAGATATCCAACATTTCTTTATAAAAGAAAGGCTCTCCTCCTAGAACTATAACCCAGTATATACCTAAATCTCTTGCCTCACTAATTATTCTATCAACTTCCTCTATTGGCATTCTAGGTTGATTTAACAAATCTGCCGCATAACATCCCTTACATCTTAAATTACACTGCATAGTTGGACTTATAAGCATAGTAAATGGTATCTTTGTATCTTCTTCATCTAAATATTTTGACCTCTTAGAACCTGCATACCAGTTAGCATTTGCAAAGAAATTAGTGACTAATTTCTTTAAACACTTCTTATCTGATTTTCCTAAAATATTATGAACAAGCTCCTTGGTTGCAGGTTGAGTATCATAATACTTATGAACTGCCTCTATCTGTTCCAATTGATGCTTATCTTTTGTAATCTTTTTTAGTAATTCAAAGATCCTTTCTACATTTTTTTCTGGATTTTTTTCAATAATCTCTACTACAGAATTCATAATTTTTTGCTTAACATTCTTTTCTAAGGTGTCCTTTACACTCATTATAATTCCCCCCAATAATTACTAAAATTATAAATAAAAAGTATAATACCTTCTTAAAAACTTTAATTACATTATATTCCTATATGACTTAAAGTCAACATTCTGCTATTCTTATTTACAAAGTATTAATAAACTTTTCTTTTTACAATAAAAAAAAGTAACTCAGAAGGGATTATGTAGCATTTTTTACCCTTAAGAGCTGTTTTTTTAATATAACTCAACGTTTAGAATAATATTAGAATATATCGGGCGTTTTTCTACATTTAAACTATATCTTCTACAACTTAAATTTCTTTTATAATTTTTCCATCTGTATCAATTATAACTTCACTATAAGGAACAATTACATTTGATTCTAACATTGCTCTCTTTACTGAGTTAACAATTCCTGTACAACATGGTACTGACATTCTAACAACTTTTATACTTCTTATATTATTGCTACTTAAAATCTCTATAAATTTTTCTTTGTAATATTCATTGTCGTCTAATTTAGGACATCCTACCATTGTAATACGTCCTTTTATAAAATCTTTATGGAAGTCAGCATAAGCATAAGCAGTACAATCTGCTGCAATTAATAAGTCTGCATTTTCTAAATATGATGCTCTTCCATTAATCAATTTAATTTGAACAGGCCATTGTCTTAATTCAGATTCTGTTTTATATTCATCTAGTGGATTTTCTTTTGCAACTATAATATTGCCTTCTTCATTTTGTCTACTACTTCTTTGTATCATCTTTGCCATAGTTCCAGGACATCCACAAGCTAAAGAATCTTGCTTTTTCTTACTTTCTTCTATTCTTCTTTTAACAGCCTCTTCATTATAACCTTCTGCCTCTCTTTCTATAATTTTTATAGCATCTGTAGGACATGCAGGAAGACAGTCTCCTAATCCATCACAATATTGATCTGATACAAGCTTAGCCTTTCCATTAATAAGTTCTATAGCCCCCTCATGACATGCTTTTACACAAAGTCCACATCCATTACATTTGTTTTCATCTATTGAAATTATTTTTCTCTTCATTTATATAGTCCTCCTTTAATAATATTCATTAATACACAATCATATAACCAATTGTTGATTTTATTATACTAATACTATTATAATAAATATGTAACATAAGTTACGAAATAAATTATTAAGGAGATTATTATGAATTCTTTAATAAGTAATTTAAAACTATGTCCTTTATTTTCCCAATTTAAAAAAGAAGAAATTAGTGATATATTATTAAATACAAACCACAAAATTTCTTCTTTTCACGAAAACCAAATTATAGCTTTTGAAGGAGATCCAGCTGAAAGTATCGGCATTATTTTAGATGGAGGAATTGATGTTCAAAAAACTTTTCCTTCTGGTAAAACTGTTACTATAAGTAGTATATCCATTGGAGGAATATTTGGAGAAGTCATTATCTTTTCAAATCACAAAAAATATCCATCTACTATAATTGCTACAAAAAAATCGACAATAATTTTTATATCTCAATATGAAATATTAAATTTATGTACTAATAATAAGCATTTTTTAAATAAATTTATGGGATTACTCTCTACTAAAATACTTATGCTTAATAATAAAGTTAAAAACTTATCTTATGGAACTATTAGAGAAAAATTATCTAGTTTTCTTATTGACGAGTATAAAAAACAAAAAAACCTAGTAATAAACATGAATTTTTCTAGACAAGAACTGGCAGATCAATTTGCTATAACTAGGCCCTCCCTCTCTAGAGAACTAATTAAAATGAGAGATGAAAATTTAATTAAATTTACTAAAAAAACTATAACTATCGTTGACTTAGAATCTTTGGAAGAATGTTTATTTTAATAATAACTTTTATAAAAAAGTTAATATCTTTTTTACAAAAGTTATTATATTTACACATATTATTTTATGATATAATGGATTTACTTTTATTATAGTTATATAAAATATAAATTTAGGAAAAGGTGGATGTTATGAAGTACTTTAATGAAAAAAGTTCTGAAGTACTGGATAATTTAAATGTTACTTCCAGTACAGGATTATCGACTTCTGAGGCCAAATCTAGGCTTGAAAAGTATGGTCCTAATGAATTTACACAACAAGAAAAAGGTTCTTTATGGGACAGTATTAAAGAAGCATTAACTGAACCGATGATGGTTATTCTTCTAGCAGCAGCACTAATTAGTGCTTTAATTGGAGAAGTTCACGATGCTATTGGAATTGTTTGCGCTGTAGCTATAGGTATAACTATAGGTATTATAACAGAAGGGAAATCACAAAAAGCTGCTGAGGCACTTTCAAAAATGACTGAAAATATAGAAGTAAAAGTGCTTCGTAATGGAAATGTAATGCAAATAAATAAAAGCGACTTGGTTCCAGGAGATATAGTTTTCATCGAAATGGGTGACATGGTTCCAGCTGACGGAAGATTAATTGAAAGTATTGATTTAAAAATTAGAGAAGACATGCTTACTGGAGAATCTGATGATGTAAGCAAAAACTCAGATGCTATTATTGAAATGGAAAAAATAGATTCAAAAGGAACAACAATTGTACAAGACCCTATACCAGCTAAACAAATAAATATGGTATTTGGAGGTACATTGGTTGCTTATGGTAGAGGTAAGTTAGTAGTTACAGCTACTGGAGACAACTCTGAAATGGGTAAAATAGCAAGCAACCTTCAAGAAAGTGATGTAGAAACACCTCTTCAAGTTAAACTTGGAGACCTAGGTGGAAAAATTTCCAAGATATCTAGTGCTATAGCAGCTATATTATTTATAGTTATGCTTGTTAAAATGATTTTAGCACACACATTGTCTATTGATACTTCTGGTATTTTACCATTCTTAAATTCTATAGAACCTATTAAAACAGCTTTTGTTGTCTGTGTTGCATTAATTGTTGCTGCAGTTCCTGAAGGACTTCCAACAATGATTAATATGACCCTTGCAATAACTATGCAAAAGATGGCTAAAATTAACGCCCTTGTTACAAAAAAAGAGGCTTGTGAGACTATAGGTTCAGTAAGTGTTATATGTTCAGATAAAACAGGTACGCTTACACAAAATAGAATGACGGTAGAAAAAGTTTATCTTAACGGTAAGTTTGTTGAAAGAGAAGAACTTAGTGACAGAAGTAATTACTTCATTGATAACTGTTTAATTAACTCTACTGCAGATTTAGAAATAACTGAAGGAGAAATTAAATATTTAGGTAGTGCTACAGAAGGAGCTCTTCTTCTTTACAATAACTCTTATGACTATGCTAAAGAAAGAGACAATGCAAATATAATACACCAAATCCCTTTTACTTCAAAACGTAAAAGAATGAGCACTATAATTAATGGAGCTGAAAGCTGTACAGTTCTTACAAAAGGTGCACCAGAAGTTGTATTAGACTTATGTAGATACGAGCATGTTAACAATAATATTGTTGAATTAACAGAAGAAAGAAAACAAGAAATACTTAATGATATTGAAGGACTTCAAAGAAAGTCTATGCGTGTTCTTGGATTCTCTTATAGAAGTATTAATGAAGAAGTTGCCGTGACATCAGAAGAAATTGCTATTGAGAACGACTTAGTATTTACTGGTTTTGTTGGAATAAAGGATCCATTAAGACCAGAAGTTAAAGAAGCCGTTGAAATTGCTAAAAAAGCTGGAGTATCTACAAAAATGCTTACTGGTGATAACATAAATACAGCTATTGCCATTGGAGAAGATCTTGGTCTTCTTGAAGGTGGTCTAAGAGCCGTTGAAGCTAGCTATATAGATACTTTATCTAATGATGAATTAAAGAATGAATTAAAAACCATAGCTATAGTTGCTCGTTCAAAACCAGATACTAAAATGAAAATTGTACAAGCATTACAGGAAGATGGCGAAGTTGTTGCAGTTACAGGAGATGGCATAAACGATGCCCCTGCTTTAACTAAAGCTGATGTTGGTATAGCAATGGGTATAGCAGGAACAGAAGTTAGTAAAAATGCTGCTGATATCATCTTAACTGATGATAGTTTTGGTACTATAGTTAAAGGTATTAAATGGGGCCGTGGAATCTATGAAAATTTCCAAAGATTTATTCAGTTCCAGATTACAGTTAACATTGTAGCTTTCTTAACTGCTATTTTATCTGTTATATTTGATTTTGAAATGCCTTTTACAACTATACAGTTATTATGGGTGAATATCATAATGGATGGTCCTCCTGCTTTATCTCTTGGACTTGAACCTGTTCGTAATGCAGTTTTAAATAGAAAACCAACAAATAGAAATTCAAGTATAATAACTAGTACAATGCTTAAATCTATGATATTAAATGCCGTATATATTACAGCGGTAATTATGATACAAATGGTATTCAATCCACTTGGAGCTGAAATTCCAGCAAAAGGATTTAAAGGTCCAAATGAAATGGAAACAGTACTATTTGCACTATTTGCATTCAATGCTTTATTTAATGCTTTCAATTGTAGAGAATTTGGTTCAGACAGTATTTTCCCTTACTTTAAGGATAATACTATAGCATTAAAAATAATTGGAGTTACTGCTGTAGTTCAAATATTTATTACAGAAGTATTTTCAGGATTCTTTAATGCTGTATCACTAAGCCCTATTATGTGGGTTAAAATAATAATTGCTTCCTCTTTAGTAATTATTATAAATGAAGTAATTAAACTTATACTTAGAATGTTTAAAAAAGATTCTAATATGTCATCATCACAAAACACTGCAGCGTAATAGAAAAATGTTGCGTCGCAACATTTTTCTAGGAGTTAGGTACTAGGTACTAGTAGAGGTTGATTTTCTTCCTGATGTCAGAAAATCCTTGGATTAAGTAAAAGAATAAGCTCATAATGAAAATTTAATTTTCTATTATGAGCTTTGTTTTTGCCTTAAACAAAAGAGCTGGTAAGCTCTTAAAAGCGATAGCTTATGGGAGTTATCTCTTAACTTAAGATTAAAAGATAGTTGCTATAAAATACTGAATAAACATACATACTACCGCTAAAAGTCTGAAAAAACGGTTTAGTTTAAAGATTTTCTGACGTTAGGAGGAAAATCATCCTTTATGCATGTTAAACTGTATTAATTATAAAAAATCAAGGCATAGGAATAAGATTTTCTTATATATGTAGTTAGCCGATTAAACTTTAAAGTAGCAATTAGAAGTACTTAAGGTGTAGAATTCTAAAAATCTGTAATTGCAGGAATGGACTCCTGCAGCCGAACTGCGTCATGGATGACGCATAGTGAGGGTAGGATTTTTAGAAGGCTACTCCTTTAGTACTTCTTTGCGTGCTGAAGGTTTAATGGATAACTACATATATTTAGAAAAATCTATTTCTATGCCGTTATTCATTACGTCATAACATTATTCTATTAAGTATGGATTATGCATTAATGATGTTGAGAATAAATAAAGATATTCCTTTTGTACATACTCCATATAAACAAGCCGTTCATAAGAAATTAAAGAGAATTATAAGTTCCTTATATTTCTTCAACTTTCTCCTCGTGTAATTAAATAAACTTCTAAAATTATATTATCATGTTTCAAAATATTATTTATAGTTTACTGAACTTTAAAATTTATAAAACTTCAAAATAAAAAGTCCGCAGAATTATCTGTAGACTTTTTACCGTTCTATAAAATTTCCCCAAATTTTATATTACATACTTTTGAATTAGACTATCTATATTACATTTATAAACCTTTTAATTAAATTCTTTAGCTCTTATAACATTATTTTGAATAATCAAAGAATCCTTTTCCAGTTTTTCTTCCTAGCCATCCAGCTCTAACATATTTTCTTAATAATGAATGTGCTCTATATTTTGTGTCTCCTGTTTCTTTAAATAATACATCCATTATAGCAAGACATACATCTAATCCTATAAGATCTCCTAAAGCTAATGGTCCCATTGGATGATTTGCTCCAAGTTTCATAGCCTTGTCTATATCTTCTGCTGAAGCTATTCCTTCTGCTAATATACCAACACCTTCATTAATCATAGGTATTAATATTCTATTTACAACAAATCCAGGTGCTTCTGAAACTTCTACTGGGTCTTTTCCTATCTCTTGAGATAATTCTTTAACTTTATCAAATGTTTCTTGTGAAGTTGCCATACCTCTTATAACTTCAATAAGTTTCATAACTGGTGCTGGGTTAAAGAAATGCATTCCTATTACTTTATCTGGTCTATTTGTTGCTGCCGCTATCTCTGTAATTGAAAGTGATGATGTATTTGAAGCAAGTATAGTTTCTGCTTTACAAATCTTATCTAGTTGTCCAAAAATCTCTTTTTTGATTTCCATATTTTCTATTGCTGCTTCTATAACTAAATCGCAATCAGCTGCCATATTAAGGTCAACTGTTCCTGTTAGTTTAGAAAGAATTTCTTCTTTTTTACTTTCTTCCATCTTACCCTTTGTTACTAATTTTGATAGGTTTTTATTTATTGTGTTTAAACCTTTTTCAACAAATTCATTTTTTATATCTCTTAATATAACCTCATGTCCTTTTACAGCAAACACTTGAGCTATTCCAGAACCCATAGTTCCTGCTCCTAATACATATACTTTCATTATAAATTCCTCCCCATCATTTTTGTTATTTTTTTAACGTTATTTTTTTAACTATTTAAGGTAAAAATTCCCCTTGTGCACAAGAATTAAATTTAATTATTAGATGTTTATTTGAATATATACCTTATATATAAATTTGAAATACAAATTCTATATGTTTTTTAAGGTATATTTACCAAATAAGTACTTGTTTTCTATAATTATATCACCTTCTTATAAATTTTTCAAATATTTATACAAATTTTTTTGATTTTTTATAAATAACTTTATTGATAAATTTTAAACAAATTGTTGTGCCACTAATATATATTTATTATATATTAAAGAAAAAATGCCTATTTCTGTTACCATTATGTAAATAAATTCACCACAAAATGTACTATACTCTATATTGTTGAAGAAATCATCATACCCTTCCTTAACTTTCACTAAAAAATCTATAGATTTTAGTATGAGTAGACATTAAAATAAAATAATTTTATAAATTTATAAAGGACTGATTTATTATGAAAAAAAAACTATTAACCTCATCTCTGATTGTTATTACTATATTAATAGTTTGTACATTCTTATTTAACCATAAACTAGATACCAAAACAGGTACAGTACTAAATACTAATAAAAGTAAAGTAAATAACAATAGCCCTAAAACTATACCTAAAAAACCTGAAATACATGTACCAAAAGAAGCTTTAAATCATGATAATCCATCTTTATCTAGCGAAAGTAAAGACTTAAGAAAATTTCCTTATCCTTATAAATCAATGTTATCTATCTGCTCTGATATTGATGACGCTACTATTGAAGAATTTAAACTTTATCATAAGTTTTTAAATACACAAGAAGATACTCCATATGGTAAAGGTATAGGATTAGATATAGGTGATTCTTTTTGGATGTACATGGCAGACGATATGAATTTTAAAGTAGATAAAGAAAATCATGGTGTTGATCACATTATGACCTTTTTTAAAGGGATTGATCCAACTAAAAAATATAAAGCAAACGAAATAATTAATTATATAAATTGTGGCTGGATAGACAGTATACATTCTTTTGGAGATTTTTCTACAAATACAGAGAAGAATACAAAATTCCAAAGAGATCTTGCAATAAAAGCTTTAGAAGCTCTTAAAAATTCTAATTCAAATGTATCTGTATGGATAAATCATGGCAATAGAGCTAATAAACAGAACTTCGGATCAGGTGATTTATCTGAATTTATGAGTTATCAAGAAGGCGATAAAAAAGGGTCTAATTACTATCATACTGATCTTACTTTAAAAAATAATATTAAATATGTGTGGAATTCTCTAAATGATACAACATTTGGATTTAATTATCCAATATTCCAAATCAATTTAAGAGATGGACAAAAAGTATGGGGTTTTTCTAGACATACAAATTACATAAAAGATAAAAAAATTGATTGGACTTGGACTCCTAAGCACCTTCATAGGCAACTTACTAAAAATAACTTAGATAATATAGTCAACAAAAATCAATATTCTATAGTAGCTCAACATTTCGGAGTTTCTACAGAAGATTTATTTGAAAAGAAAAATGTAAAAGCATTAAAACGTCTAAAAAATTACCAAGATAATGGTAAAATTTTAATCGCGAAAACATCTAGATTATTAAATTATGCTAATGTTCAAAAGCATCTAGTTTACAAAAAAATAAATGTAAATAATAAAACTTATATTAATATATTATCAGTAAAAGATCCTATATTTGGAACTTTCATTCCAACTTTAAATGATATTAAGGGTATAACATTTTATTGCGAAAATCCAAATAATACTATACTTCTTTTAAATGATAAAGTAATCCCCGAAGAAAACATTCAGACGAATCATAAGGACAAGCATGGTAAAGCAAGTATCTCTTTAAAATGGTTTAACTTTGATTATAAAGACTATACAAAGCAATAATATTAACAATATTTTATACAGGCATCTTGCCTGTATATTTTTTTATTAATTGTTAACAATACTACTGAAAGTTAGGTGACTATTATGCTTAAAGACTTAAAGAAAAGAAATTTTTTACTTTTTATAGTTTGTTTTATCCTATTAATTACATCCACATATATAACTACTAAATTATTTTTTAAAAGATCTATAGAAAGTTCATATATTACAAATACCTCTAACAAAAAATGTGTCTATTTAACTATAGACGATGGCCCTTGCCCTGTTGTAACTGATGCAATACTAGATGTACTAAATGAGTACGATATTAAAGGTACATTTTTTGTTGTAGGTAAAGAAATAGATGGAAGAGAAGAGATTTTAAATAGAATTTATAAGGAAGGTCACAGTATAGGACTACATACTTATAGTCATAACTTTAAAAAAATATACTCTAGTGAAAATACTTTCATAGATGAAATGTTACAAACTCAAAATAAAGTAAAAAAAATTACAGGTTATACTTCTACCATTATTAGATTTCCAGGAGGAAGTTCCGGTCACCTAAATAAAACATATCTTGAAAACCTTCATAATCATGGTTTTAAAATATATGATTGGAATGTTAATTTAGGAGATGGTGTAGATCCTAATATTCCTGTAAAAAAATTATTTGATAATGGTAAACAATATAAAGATGATTATTCCAGAATAATCATCCTTATGCATTGTAATTTTAACAACAAAAATACAGTTAAAGCATTACCTTTAATAATTGATTATTATAAAGATTTAGGATACGAATTTAAAGCTATTTCAGAAGACACTAAAGAATATCATTATAGGTTAAAAAAATAAACTCTACTTTAATAAGTTACTACATGCTTCATAAACAAAAATAATTTATAAATCAAACTAAAAAGATAGGCATAGTGCAATGCCTATCTTTTTAGTTTGATTTACTGCTCTTTTAATATCCTTTTTTCTTTGCTTCTATTCCACTTTCATTTATCCCTGGTTCTTTTACTGTTGTATTCAATTTATTTTTAGCCCATTGATTTTGAGTTTTTACTCCATTAATAAGAACATTTTCTTTATTCCATCTCTTACCATGGTTTTTTTTCATACTATCACTCCTTGAATACTATATATTCATTCTTTAATAGTATGGCTGCAACTGACTGTGAGTAATCATTGAATATACTTGATATTCAACCATTATTTCTATAGATTTTAATTTTTTCTATCATAATTTTATGTATTTATTTTAAATAAGTACATATAATATTATTAAATTTTTTTAGTAATTACAAATTTATATTTTAAATTTAATATTGTTTATTTTCTTATAAATTCTCCTGATTTACCACCAGTTTTTTTAAGAAGTTTTATATCTGAAACAACCATTTCTCTATCTATAGCCTTACACATATCATATATAGTCAGTGCTGCTACTGAAACAGCAGTAAGAGCTTCCATCTCTACTCCAGTTTGTCCAGTAGTTTTAGCTTCAGCTATTATATCTATTTTTAAATTTTCTTCGTCAAATTTAAAATTAATATCACAACCCGAGAGCATAATAGAATGGCACATCGGAATTATACTAGGAGTATTTTTTGCTCCCATTATTCCTCCTACTTGAGCTACTGAAAGAACATCTCCTTTTTTTATGCTTCCATCTTTAACCCTTTGTAAAGTTTCCTTTTTCATATATATACTTGCACAGGCTATTCCTACTCTTTTGGTTTTATCTTTATCGCTGACATCCACCATTCTGGCTCTTCCTTCTTTATTTATATGAGTAAGTTCTCTTTCGTCCATACCACTTCTAACCTCCTATTTGAAACATCATTCTTTCTGTTTCACTTCTTTTGTTTAATTCCATATTATGTTCTTCTGGCTTGCTTAATATAGCTTCTCTTATTTTTGAAGTAAGAAGAACTTCATTGTCTATATATTCTTTAATACTTATTTCTTCTTGGGAATGTAAACAAGGTTTTATCATCCCCTCTGAAGTAAGCCTTATCTTGTTACAATCTTTGCAAAACTTGCAGCTTAAAGGGCTAATGAATCCTATTCGTCCCCTAGCATTTCTTAGTTTATATGACTCAGCTGTACTGATACCTTTATTCTTAATTCTAATAAGCATAGGAAATCTTTCTAAAACTTCTTCTGATGTCATAAGTGAATTTTTATAAAATTTAACTCCCTCTCCTATAGGCATAAGTTCAATAAACCTTACATCTATAGGTAACTTCTTTGTCAAATTTATAAAATCTCCTATCTCATCATCATTTATACCTTTCAAAAGCACTACATTTATTTTTAAAGGAGTCATTCCAAGACATAAACATTTATCAATGGCTTTCAATACCTTATTTATGTCTCCATTTCTTGTTATCTTTTTAAATCTATATTCTCTTAATGTATCAAGACTTATATTCACTCTTTTAAGCCCTGCATTTTTCAATTCTCCTGCCATATCTTCAAGAAGTACTCCATTAGTAGTTATAGCTATATCCTTAATACCATGTATTCTCCCTGTATTATAAATAAGTTTATCAATATCTTTAACTATAAGAGGCTCTCCACCAGTATACCTTATTTTTTTTATTCCTAAACTTGCTGCTATTCTTACAAATTTAATTATTTCCTCATTACTCATCTTTTTTCTACAACATTTTTTTTCTACATCTTCTTTCTCAGGCATACAATAAATACATTTTAGATTACATTTATCTGTCAATGAAACCCTTAGATATTCTATTCTTCTTCCATAATTATCTACCATAATTAAAGCCCCCTTAAATAGTTTAATAATTTAATACTATCTTGCACACTCAGAAGCTTCTCCTTTTAATATTTCAATTCCATGCTTAAGTGCGGGCATTACTGCTTGAAGATTTTCAACTGCTCCTTTTGGACTTCCTGGTAAATTTATGATAAGAGTTTTATTTCTTATACCAGCTACTGCTCTCGATAACATTGCTTTAGGGGTAATCTTTAAAGAGTTTAATCTCATAGCCTCTGGTATTCCTGGCACTTGTTTTTTTATTACCTTAATTGTAGCCTCTGGCGTAATATCTCTTTTTGAAAAACCTGTTCCCCCATTTGTTAATATAAGATCAACTTTTAAATCATCACTGGCCTTTATTAACTCTTCTACAATCTCATCCATTTCATCTGGAATAATATTATAGTATTCTACTTTATATTTTTCTTTTTCTAGCAACTGTTTTAAAACTGCACCTGTTTCATCTATTCTTTCTCCTTTTGATCCTTTATCACTAATCGTTAAAATCGCTGTTCTTATCATATGTTCACCTCTCTCATATTAATAATTTTATTAAAATATTACTCAATCACTACATGGACAAAATCTATGTAAATTCATTAATTTAGCAGCCCCCGCTATGGTTGTCCCAAAAAATATAACTGGTTTTTCATTAAAAAACTTTCTAATAGTATCATTTGCAACAGTACTTCCTGTTGCCATAATAATATCGCACCAATTTAGCACATCTTCTGTTTTTTCTTCAGCATTTTCTACTTCAACTCCAAACTTTATCTTACCTATTTTTCCCTTATCAAGATCCACAACTCTAATATTAAAGTTTTGTGAAAGTCTTTCAAGCATTGCTGGTTGAAGTCCTATAAGAGCTATTTTAGGATTTCCGTAATTTTCTTTTATGTATTCCACAAGTTTCTTGGCACATCCTTCTGGTTCCTCATCTTTGCAATGTACACTTCTATCTATTATCTTCAAATATTTACAAACTGCATTTAAAGTTGCTATCAAAACTGCTCTATCAAAATTTGTATTTATAGGTTTATTTATTATTTCTAAAATCGTTCCAGAAAACCCTCCAGGCATATCCGTAAATGCTTGTCCTTTTTCTCCTTTAAATTCAGCTTGTATGAGCTTTTCCCTGCCTTTAATTATTGGATAATCTCTTCTTACTGGGTTACCTATTGCCTCTTCAGTAGTAAGAATTCTACCTTTTATATTTATTTCTTCATTTAAAAGATTATTTTTCTTTACAATATCTTTAAACTTCTCTAATAACTCCTCATAAAAATCACAACTGCTCATATTATCATCCCCCTATAAACTAAAGTAAAACTCCACCTTTTAAATCATACAATCCCTTACTTAACAAATTCCATTGTATTATTAAATATGCTTTTCATACCAATAAATTTAGCAACAAAAGTAGAATTAGGTTTTTTAAAGATTTCTTGTGGTGTGCCAACTTGTACTATAGTTCCCTCATTCATTACAGCTATCCTATCTGCTAAATATATAGCCTCATTAAAATCATGAGTCACATGTATAACTGTATTCTTCCTACTTTGATGTATATTTTTTAACATATAAATAAATTCTTCCTTTGTTTGTGGATCTAAAGAACTTAATGGTTCATCCATTAAAAGTATTTTTGGTGATGTAATAAGTGCTCTAGCTATAGCAACCCTTTGTTGTTCCCCTCCACTTAAGGTCAAAGGTCGTCTATTTATTAAATGAGCTATTTTAAACATAGAAACTACTTCATTTAATTTTTGTATAATTTCATTCTTTGGAAGCTTTTTTTGCTTTAACCCAAAAATTATATTATCTTTAACTGATAGATGAGGAAATAGAACATAATCTTGATATACAAATCCAATTTGTCTGTTTTCAGGATATTCCTTACATAAATCTACCTCATTAAAATAAATACTTCCTTCATTTGGTTTATATACTCCTGCTAACGTCTCTAAAACAATACTTTTTCCTGTCCCTGTAGGGCCTAATATTATAAAATATTCTCCTTGAGCTATTTGAAGATTTATATCTTTAAGCTCAAAGTTACCTAATTTTTTATGTAGATGTTCAATTTTTAACATTTTCTCCTCCTTTTAATATTATCTAAAAATTCTAAAGTACTTCTTTGCTTCCTAAAAGTTCAAAAATAACTAAAGATAGCACAGAAATTATTATAAGTATAGTAGCAACAGATAATGCCGCTTCTAAATCCCCACAAGATAAATTTAGATATAAAGATACTGGAAGAGTTTCTGTTTTCATTCTAGTAGCACCTGCAATCATAAGTACAGCTCCAAATGCTCCTAATGCCCTTGCCCATGTTATAACTATACTTGCAGTTAATCCATTTTTAGCTAATGGAAGGGTAACTTTAAAAAAAGATTGAGCTCTAGAACATCCTAAAGTCCTAGACACAAATTCCATTCTCGGATCTATGTCTCCTATAGTAGACTTTAAAATTCTTATCATATAAGGAACATTTATAAAAAATTGAGCCAATATTATACCTTTTTGGGTGAAAACAAAACTTAATCCTAAATTATCAAGATATTCTCCAAATGCTGTACTACTAAAGAGAATAAGTAAAGCAATCCCGGCAACATTAGGAGGAAGAGCCATGGGTATGTCTATTATAGTATTAATTATTCTCTTTCCCCAAAAATCAAACCGAACTAAACAATATGCTATTGGAACTGCAAACAATATACAAAATACTGTAGAAATAATAGAGGTGTATATACTTAACCTCAATGCAAACCTAATTTCTGGACTTTCAAAACTTGTTCTTAAATTTGGAAACCCTTTAATTAAAACTATACCTATAGATGATATTATCAATCCTAGCAAAAAAGCTGTAAGCACAGAAATGATTCCTACAAATATTATGTTGCATGAATTATTAAGCTTTTTTCTCATGTTAACAGTCCCCTTAGTTGTTTCATTCTATAGTTTTTAATCCATATTTCTTAAAAATATCTTTTCCTTCACTAGACACAACAAAATCAACAAACTTTTTAGACAGTTCCTTATCTTGAGAACTATTAAGGACACAAGCTGGTATAGTACTTATAGCACTTTTAGCTTTTGGGATTTGAATAGCTTTTATATCTTTTGCATTAAAAGCATTCTCCTCCCATATAACAGATGCATCTCCTTTTTTCATTTTTAAATCAACTACAATTTCATTGGCTGTAGCTGTTGTAACCACTACATTTTTCTTAACCTTGTCGTATAATTTATTTTTTCCTAATACTTTTTTTGAAATTTTCCCTACAGCTGTTGATTCATTGCCTAGTATAACCTTAACTCCTTCTTTTCCTAAATCCTCTAATTGTTTTATATTTTTAGGATTCTCTTTTGGAACTGCTATAACTGGTACGTGGTAAGCAACATCTTTTTTGTAATCTGATAATTTTTTTTCTTTTACCACTTCATAATAATTAAGTGAACCCGGAATATATACATCACCTTTTTTACTTACTTGTATTTGACTTAAATTTTGCTGGCAAGCTCCATATGTATACTTAATTTCAACTCCATATTTTTGTTGGAATTTATTTCCTAATTCATCCATAGGTTTTCTTAATGCCGCACCACAATAAACAAGTAAAGATTTATTTTCTTGTTTTGGTTTTTCTTCTTTGTTGTTTGACACCTGTTTTGTTTCAGATTGATTATTTTCTTGCTTTTGATTTCCACAACCAATCAAAGAAATAGCTCCAAAAATTATAACTAATAAAACAACAAGACATTTTTTAAGTTTAAACATTTAAACACCTCTTCTTTCCTAAATTATTAATTTTTACAATAAATTATATTACCTTAACAATTGCCAACTTAAAATTTCAAAACGTTTACTTACCAAATGAACAGATTGGGTATGTACACTTTTTACACATTAAACATAGTCCACCATGAGCTAAAGAAGTTACATCTTTCTTTTTCAACTTTTCTCCAGCTAAAACTCTTGGAAAAACCAAATCGAAAGATGTAGTCTTAAAATACATTCCAGCTCCTGGTATTCCAAATATAGCTACATCTCCACAATACGCCAACATAAGCATATTTCCTGGTAGTGCGGGTACTCCATATGAAACTACTTTATCTGAAACATTTTTTATAGCTATAGGAGTAACATCATCCGCATCTACTGACATACCTCCTGTTGCTAACACCACTTCTGCCCCATCTTTTATTAGATTTTTTATTCCCTCTTCTATTTTTTCTCTGTCATCTGGAGCATAAAGTACATCTATAAGCTTGCACCCATAATAATTAATTTTTTCCTTTAAAACTGGTGCAAACTTGTCCTCTATTCTTCCCTCATACACTTCTGTCCCTGTTATAATAACGCCTATTTTTAAGGACTTTATCTCTTTTATACTAACTACTTTTCCCATCACCTTGCATATTTCTTCTACTTTCTCAATTTTGCTTTTTTCTATAACTAAAGGTATTGCTCTTGTTGCAGCAACAGACTGATTTTTATTAACTAATGTATTATTATGAAGTGTTGCTAAAGTCAATGCCCCTATATCATTAATAGCATCTAAGGCATCTAAATTTATTTTAAGAACTCCTCTTTCTTTAGCTTTTAACTGAATTTTTCCTTCTGATGGTCCTTGTAGTTCTATTCCATGTCCTGCTGAAGCATCAGCAATTCTCTCAGCAGCCTCATTTTCATGTAATTCATTCTCTGATAACGCTATAGTATTAATGTGATTCTTTCCCATACTCTTTAAAATTTCTATATCTTCTTTTTTTATAATGTACCCTTTTCTAAAAGCAGGGCCTTTACACTCACCTGGTACAATCTTAGTTAAATCATGTACTAATACTGTACCAACTGCATCTTCTACTCTAATCTTTTTCATTTTAATATCACCTCTTCTAAAAGTATTTATTTAAAATTATAAAAATTTTATAATTTTAGACAATTTGAGATAATCATTAGATATAGTTATAAAATTTAAGGTTATTTATTACAATTTATTAGTATTATAGCCTATTTTTGTGAAATTTTCAATATACTTGTTTTTTATTGTTACTATATGTAAATTATTGTAATGTTTTTAGCTTTTCTATTTTAAAACTATTCTATTTAAATCTTATGACATAATTTTCTTTTTTATTTTTAGTAATGTACATACCCACAAAAATAATTACTGTTCCAATTATCTTTATGACACCAAAAGTTTCTCCTATAAATATATATCCTACAATTATAGTAAATACTGGAGCCATATTATTATATAAAGAAGTTCTTATGCTTCCAATTTTTTTCACACACCAAATCCATAAGACATTTCCTATTCCCATAGAAATTGCCCCTGAAAAAACATTACTTAACCATCCTGTTGTAGAAACTGATTTCCAATCAAATCCTATTATGCTATTAAAATTTATTATTAAAAAAAGTATAGTAGCTATAGATATAAATGAAGCTGTAACTTGAATATTTGAATATTTTTGTACTAATGGTTTTGAAAATATCGTATAATATCCTAACGCTAACTGACCTATTACAAGGAATATTCCACCCTTTATATCTTGATAAGAAATTCTTAATTGATTTCCTGAACCCAAAATTATAAAAAATACTCCTATAAAAGATAGAATAATACCAAAAATCATTTTTTTTGTTGCCCTCTCAATATTAAAAATTTTATTCAATAAAGCCACACTAATAGGTAACATACCAACTATTAATGATGTATTTCCTGCTGTAGTATTTTTAATACCTATAATAAATCCTACTTGATATATAAAGTATCCAAAAACACCTAGATATAATAATTCTTTTAAGTCTTTTTTATCCATCTTTTTATATGCTTTAGAAATATATAGAATTATCCAACAAGATACGCTAGCAATTACCATTCTCATTGTATTAAAGGGCAAAGGTGGTATATATCTCATCCCTATTTTAACTACAACAGGGTTCACTCCCCATAAAAAAGCAACAAATATTAATATAAAATCAACGTAAGTAATTTTTATTTTTTTCATACTCTCACCTCTACCGTCACTTCTCTGCTTGTATCATTTTAAATAAATTGGTTATTTAGTATATTTTATACATATATAAAAACAACTGTTGAAATTCAACAGTTATTTTTATATATAATTATTGAATTTTGCAACTAAAATATAATTAATTTACATTCAACCTTTTTAATACTTATAGTTTAAATTACTTTTATACATTTACTATTCTTGTACCTGTTAAACCTTTTATAGCATTCTTAGCATTTTCAAGTGAAGCTATTAATGCAATTTTGTTTTGTCCAAATTCAACAAATTTTTTAGCAGCTTCAACTTTTGGAAGCATACTTCCTGGCGCAAATTGACCTTCTTTTATATACTTTTCAACTTCTTGAAGATTAATTTCTGCTAATTCTTTTTGATCAGGTTTATTGAAATTTACACATACTCTATCTACAGCTGTTAATACCAATAACATATCTGCATTAATTATTTCTGCTAATTTTTCTGCTGCAAAATCTTTATCTATAACAGCTGATACACCTTTAATCTCAGTATCTTCATCTATTACTGGCACACCACCTCCACCACAGGATATAGTAACTATTCCTGCATCTAGCATAGACTTGATGGTATCCTTTTCAACTATATCTAATGGCTTTGGTGATGCTACAACTCTTCTATATCCTCTGCCTGCATCTTCTTTCATTACATACCCATTTTCTTCTGCAAGCTTTTCTGCTTCTTCTTTTGAATAAAATGATCCAATTGGTTTAGTTGGATTTTCAAATCCAGAATCATTTTTATCAACTAAAACTTGAGTTATAACTGTACCTACAGGTTTATTTATATTTCTTTTTCTTAATTCTCCTTCTATAGAATTTTGTAGATGATACCCTATATATCCTTGAGAATAGGCTCCACAAACGTCGAAAGGCATCAATTTATTTACCACTGAGTTGAATTTATGTCCCCCTTCTATAGAGCTTAGTATTTGTCCAACCTGTGGGCCATTTCCATGTACAACTGCTACTGTATGTCCTTCTTGTATTAAATCAACTATAGCCTTAGCCGTTTCTTTACAAGTTATTAATTGACTTTCTGCAGATGCATCTTTTGGATTTGCTTGAAGAGCATTTCCTCCTAATGCCAAAACTATTTTCATTAAATATTCCCCCTGTTATTCAAATATACTTTTTAGTAAGCAATTACCAACAACTGGTTACTCTTATTTTCCGCCCATAGTAAGAGTCATAACAGCTTTTGCTGTATGAATTCTATTTTCTGCTTCATCATAAATTACTGAATGTGATCCATCTATTACTGAATCTTCTACTTCATTATTTCTGTCTGCTGGAAGTGCATGCATGTATATTGAAGTTGGATTTGTAAGTGCCATCATTTTTTCTGTACATTTCCATCCTTTATATGATTCTAAT
>NZ_JAPQFJ010000071.1 GCF_026738875.1 Clostridium brassicae | reverse complement strand
TTTTACATCCAGCTGTAATTTCTATTTTTTCACCCTTTTTTTCTATAGCATTAAATGGACATATATTAACTAATTTTTCTATAACTTCTTGGTTTAATTTCTCTTCATGAATTACTAACTTTCCCATCTTGCATCCTCCTTTTTACTTTAAAACACTTCTATTTTAACTACCATTTATGCATGTTGCCCCTACTTGTTAAAATATTATTGGTACTAATTAAATCTTGTTTAATCTAATATTTATATAATCTTATTCACTTAAAACTTTAATATCTTTACTTTATTTTTAACACTATTACCTACATTTTTAAATTAGTTATTGTCTAAACAAATTTTAATTCCTTGAGTTTACTAATCATCTTAGCTACTAATTCATCACCATTTCCAACCCACTTTTCTTGTTCTTTATCGTGTGATGGTGGGAATATTCTTTCAACTTGTGTTGGTGATCCATTTAATCCATATTTATTTTCATCTTGATCTTCAAAATCTTTTAAACTTATTACATTTATATTTTTATCTTTTGTTTCAAGCTTTCTTTTATAAGATGGAAGCCTTGGTTGCATGATATCTTTTTCTACTGTTATTAAAC
>NZ_JAPQFJ010000070.1 GCF_026738875.1 Clostridium brassicae | reverse complement strand
TATGGAAATGATAGTATGTATTAAACAAGTGCCAGGAAGTTCAAATGTGCAGGTAGATCCTGTTACAGGAGTTTTAATAAGAGATGGTGTAGAGTCAAAGATGAATCCATATGATTTATTTGCTCTTGAAACAGCTTTAAAATTAAAAGAAGAAAAGGGAGGAAGTGTAAAAGTAATAAGCATGGGACCTCCACAATCAATGGATGTAATAAGAGAAGCTTATATGATGGGAGCAGACGAAGGAACTCTTTTATCAGATAGAAAATTTGCAGGAGCAGATGTACTTGCAACATCTTATACAATTTCGCAAGGTGTTAAAAAAATGGGAGAATACGACCTTATAATCTGCGGAAAACAAACAACAGATGGAGATACAGCTCAAGTTGGACCAGAAATGGCAGAATACTTAAAAATACCACATGTAGCAAATGTTTTAGAAATAATGGAACTTAAAGAAAAGTCAATAGTTGTAAAAATGGATATGCCAAATGCAATAGAAGTTGTAGAAATTAAATATCCATGTTTAATAACAGTAGAAAAAGATATCATGCAACCAAGGCTTCCATCTTATAAAAGAAAGCTTGAAACAAAAGATAAAAATATAAATGTAATAAGTTTAAAAGATTTTGAAGATCAAGATGAAAATAA
>NZ_JAPQFJ010000007.1 GCF_026738875.1 Clostridium brassicae | reverse complement strand
TCTTAAAGCAACCTTTCTCAGTATGTCCACCTCATTTCAAGTTATGAGGTTTATTGTATACTAAAATTTATATTTGGGACATAATCACATGTGTTATATTAAGACATTATCATATATCAATCAGAGAAAAAGAAAATAATTTATAAAAAAGGTTGACAATACAATAAATAAATAGTACAATACTACGTGTCAAGAAGAAACGGGCTGTTTCTCACCTTACAGCACTGCTAGTAAGGTTATGAGGTAGAATAATCAACCTAAATGAATTTTGATTATAATACAAGGAACGGCTCAAAGCTGTTCCTTTTTTATTATGTATTTATATAATGAAAGTATGATTTATATTTCTTGTTTTATAAAAACTCGGAGGTGAATTAATATAAAAAAAGATAGTCTAATAAACGAAGAGATCAGAGAAAAAGAAGTAAGAATTATAGACGATGAAGGACAACAATTAGGAGTAATGAGTTCTAAGGAAGCATTACAAATTGCAGAAGGAAAAGAACTTGATTTGGTTTTAATATCACCAAATGCTAATCCACCTGTTTGTAGAATAATGGACTTTAATAAGTATCTTTATGAACAAGCGAAAAAAGTTAAAGAAGCTAAGAAAAAGCAAAAAACTGTTAGCATAAAAGAAATCAGATTAAGCCCTACTATAGAGGAACATGATATAGGAATAAAAGCTAATCATGCTAGAAAATTCCTAATGGGTGAAGATAAAGTTAAAGTTACTGTGAGATTTAGAGGTAGAGAAGCAGACCATTCTTACAAAGGTCATGAAATTCTAAAAGCCTTTTTATCAAAGATAGAAGATGTTTGTGTTGTTGAAAAAGCAGCAAAACTTGAAGGAAGAAACATGGTAATGGTATTAGCTCCAAAGAGAGCTTAGTTGAAAGGAGGAACTTACAATGCCAAAAATGAAAACACATAGAGGAGCCGCAAAAAGATTTAAGAAAACAGGAAGCGGAAAACTTAAGAGAGCTAAAGCTTTCAAAAGCCATATCTTAACTAAGAAGAGCTCAAAAACAAAGAGAAATCTTAGAAAAGGTACTCTTGTATCTGAAACACAAGAAAAAGCAATGAAGAAATTATTACCATACTTATAATCGATATAGTAGGAAAAGGAGGTCTTTAAAATGGCAAGAGTAAAAAGAGCAGTACACGCTCGTAAAAAACATAAAAAGGTTTTAAAACTTGCAAAAGGTTATTATGGAAGAAGAAGTAAAACTTTTAGAGCTGCTAACGAAACAGTAAACAGAGCTTTAAGATTTGCTTATGTTGGTAGAAAATTAAAGAAAAGAGATTTCAGAAGACTTTGGATTGCTAGAATAAATGCAGCAACAAGAATGAGCGGTCTTTCTTATTCAAAATTTATGAATGGAATGAAGCTTGCTGGAATAAATATGAATAGAAAAATGCTTTCAGAAATCGCTATAAATGATCCTAAAGCATTTGCTGATCTAGTAGAAGTAGCAAAAAAACAATTAAATGCTTAAAACAAAATGCGGCTTTCATAGCTGCATTTTATTTATATTTGGATATGTTTTAAGAAGTTATTGACTTTATATGATTTTTTTAAACATATTTTTAGAGCTAATAAAGGAAGGTTTATATTAAAAAAATATAGTTCATAATTTTTAATGGATTTGTCTGACTGAACGTTATCATTTATACATCTATAACATCGATATATTTTTTATAAAGTATGTTTTAGATTGGTATTGATTATAATAAACAAAGAGAATATTATTATACATAATAAAGTATTTAATTCCCAGTCTACAATTATCAATATTTACTCAAATAATGTTTACTTATAAGTAGTAAGGAAAATAACATTTTTGAAAATTGATAAATGGAGAGTGGGTATTATAGAATATAGATTTTTTAAATTTTTATGAATTATGAGGTGTTGAAATTGCAAAACAAAAATAAACGAAAATTATCACCTGTTCAAATATTAGCTATAGGATTTGCAATTGTTATTTTAATTGGAGCGATTTTATTAAGTCTTCCGATAGCTTCTAAAAATGGTATAAATACGCCCTTTATAGATTGTATATTTACATCTACTTCTGCAGTATGTGTTACTGGGTTAACCACGTTAAATACTGCTGAACATTGGACTTATTTTGGTAAGACAGTTATAATATGTTTAATTCAAATAGGTGGTCTTGGATTTATGTCTTTTGCTACTTTACTTGCACTTATTTTAGGTAAAAGAATAACTTTAAAGGAAAGACTTGTAATGCAGGAGGCAATGAACTCATTTTCACTTCAAGGACTTGTAAAATTAGCTAAATACATATTAATATTTACTTTTTCCGTAGAAGGTGCAGGGGCACTATTAATGTCTACAAAGTTTGTTCCGGAATATGGATTTTTAAAAGGATTATATTTTAGTATATTTCATTCTATTTCTGCATTTTGTAATGCAGGATTTGATCTTACTGGAAATAGTTTAGTACCTTATTTTAATAATTCTGTTATCATACTTACTATTGCTGCGCTTGTAATTATAGGAGGCTTAGGTTTTTCAGTTTGGGCAGAAATATATAATTATAAGGGAATAAAGAAACTTTCACTCCATGCTAAACTTGTAATATCAGCTACTATTGTTTTAATTTTAGTTGGATGGATTTTAATGTTTTTATTTGAAGTAAATAATCCAGGTACTATAAAAGATTTTTCCATAAAGGATAAACTTTTATCATCTTTTTTTGCATCTGTTACTCCAAGAACAGCTGGTTTTAACTCTATATCAACTGCAGATATGACTCCAGCAGGTAAGGGATTGACTATACTTTTAATGTTCATAGGAGGATCACCAGGTTCTACTGCAGGGGGAATCAAAACAGCTACCGCAGGATTACTTTTAATGACCGTTATTTCTGTAATAAAAGGAAGAGAAGATACAGAAATTTTTAAAAGAACTTTAAGTAAGGAATTAGTATATAGAGCATTTGTAATAACTACAATAGCTTTTGGAGTTGTGGTAACTGGATCTATGATATTATCTGTTACTGAGCCAGGAGCTTCACTAGAACATATAATATATGAAACTACTTCAGCTTTTGCAACAGTAGGTCTTACTTTAGGATTTACACCTAAGTTAAGTTTTATTGGTAAAATAGTAATAGCTTTAACTATGTATATAGGAAGGGTGGGTCCTTTAACATTGATCTTAGCATTAGCAAATAAAAAGAAAGGAAGTTCAATAAAATATCCAGAAGGTAAAATATTAGTTGGTTAGGGGTGATTTCTTATGAAAAAAAGACAATTTGTAGTAATAGGACTTGGTAGATTTGGAAGTTCTATAGCTAAAACATTATATTCATTAGGAAACGATGTTCTTGCAATTGATGCAGATGAAGATATAGTTCAAGGTATTGCAGACAGCGTAACTCATGCAGTACAAGCAGATACAACAGATGAAAATAGCTTAAGGACTCTTGGAATAAGTAATTTCGATGTAGCTGTAGTAACTATAGGCTCGAATGTTCAAGCTAGTATAATGACAGCGCTTTTAGTAAGAGAGCTTGGAGTTGATTATATAGTGGCTAAAGCACATAATGAGTTACATGCAAAAGTTTTAAAGAAAATAGGAGTAGAAAGAGTAATTTTCCCTGAAAGAGATATGGGAGTGAGGGTTGCTCATAATCTAGTTTCTTCTAATATACTAGATTATATAGAATTATCTTCTAATTATAGTATTGCTGAAATAGCGGCCCCTAAAGAGTGGTATGGAAAGACGCTAAAAGATATTGATATGAGAGCAGAATATGGAATAAATGTTATGGCAATTAAAAAGAATGATGAGGTTAATATTGCACCTTTAGCTGATGATGTAATACAACCAGATGACATTGTTGTTGCTATAGGTGGAGTAGAAGAATTAAACGATCTTGAAAATCAAATAAACAAATAAAGGGTGAAGTTTTTGAATATAATTGAGAGCAAACAGAACTCGCTTATAAAAGAAGTAAAAAAGCTACATAAAAAAAAATATAGAAATGAAAAAAAGCAATTTGTAGTAGAGGGCTTCAGATTCGTAGAGGAGGCATTGAAGTCCTCTTTTAACGTCCCTTATATATTTGTAAGTGAAAGTGGGATGGATAGATATAAAAGTTTTAAGATAGAAGCTTTAATTAATAAAAATACTGAAGTATATTCTATCAGTGATACCATATTAAAAGAGATATGTAATACAGACACACCTCAAGGAATTTTAGGCGTAGTTGATAATAAATCTGTAGAAGTTGAGAATACCATTGGATTTTATGTATTAGTTGATAAGATTCAAGATCCGGGAAACATGGGAACTATAATAAGAACTGCACATGCTTCAGGTGCTTTAGGAGTTATAATAACAAAAGGAACTGTAGATATATACAACGATAAAACCTTAAGGTCAACTATGGGATCAATATTTAATATTCCTATAATTGAGGATGAAGACTTAGTAACAATAAGAAGTCTTAAGGAAAAGGGATTTAAAATAATAGTAAGTTCTTTAGATACAGACAAAAATTTTTATGATATCGATTTAAATCAAAAAATTATTATTGCTGTAGGAAATGAGGGCAACGGAATAAGTGAAGAAATATATTCCATTGGAGATGAAAAAGTTAAGATTCCTATGCCGGGAGGAGCTGAATCTTTAAATGCAGCTGTTGCAGCAGGAATAATGGTTTATGAAGCAGTGAGACAGAAAACAGCCCAAAATAATCAATGATCAGTGTATAATAATGAGATAGAAACTAAATTTACTGTAAAGAAAAAAATCAGTTATACTGGTTGTTGAAAATTGGCAACTTAATTCTAAAATAGTAATTATATATTTGCGTATAAAATTTTAACATTTATTAAATACAATAATAAAACATATAAAAACATCCACTAAATAATCAAGGGTATTAGTGGATGTTTTTATATGTTAAGAATAATGTTTTTAACTTGCTTATTTGGATACATTTTAATAAATATATAAGTTTAAACAATATAATTTTTTCTATCTGTAAAATAAACATAAAACAGGTTACAAAAGAATTAAGAGATTAGAAATAACTAATTATAGGAAAAAATATAAAGCTAATGGTAGTTTAGTCGAAAATATAGATATAAACATGGCCCTTAGTTTCACCCAGCTGAGAGTTAGAATAACTAGACATCAGATAAAATTCTGAAATGATGTAAAATACAAAGGAGTAAAAGTATGTCAAAATTTGCAACGAGAGAAATAAGGAGTTTTACAAAAATTAAAAGTATTAAAGCAGTAATAATTCTTTCAATTTTACCAGTTGTTTTAATATCTTTGCTTATTATGGGTATTTTTTCAAATTATACTTCTAAAAAGCTTTTAACTTCAGAAATTGAAAGTAGGATGAAGCATCAATTAGAAGAAACTATAAATCTTATAGAGAAAGATATGGAAAGACATGCACAAATAGCAGTGGATTTGGCTAAAGTAGCTGGAGCAAGTAGTACAATCTTAACTAAAGATGCAATTATAAAAGCTCAAGAGGGGGTACTTTCTACTAATAAAGATACTCTAGGAGTTGGTGTTTGGTTTGAACCCTATAAATATAGGTCAGATATTAAATTTTTCGGGCCTTATGTATACAAAGACAATGATACAGTAAAAATTACTGAAGATTATGCTACAGAACAATATAATTATCCAAAACAAGATTGGTATCTTATGGGCAAAAGTGCTAATAAAAATATTTCATGGAAAGAACCTTATTATGATGAAACGTTAAAAATGACTATGGTAACATCTACAGCACCAATAAGTGATGGGAATAAAAAATTTTTAGGTGTAGTTACTGCAGATATGAGCCTGGATACTATACAAAAAAATATTAAGAATATTAAAGTAGGAAATACGGGTAAAGCTATGCTTCTAGCCAAAGATGGGACATACTTAGCTGGAGTTTCTGACAAATCAGTTATGAAAATTAAGATTACAGAAGATGAAAATAAAAGTATAGCTAAATTAGGTAAAGAAATTTTAAAAAATAAAGAAGGGATTTCATCTTTTGATGAAGAAGGTAAAAATTTTGTATACTATAAACAGATACCAAATTTAGAGTGGAGTATAGTTCTATCAATTCCACAAAAAGAACTATATGCTCCAGTCAATAAGCTATTAATGAATATAATTATATTAAGTACAATTACTTGTATATTAGTAATACTTACAGTTAGTATATTTGGAGCATATATTACTAAAAATATTAAAGAAGTAAATGACCTTTCATATGCAATTGCAGAAGGAGATTTAACACAAACAACAAATATTAAAAGTCAAAATGAGCTAGGGTCAATGGGAAAGAACTTAAATAGAATGACCAATAACTTAAAAGAATTGATTGGTAAAGTTACAGGAAGTTTAGAACAAGTAGTGGCAACCGCAGAGGAACTTACTTCAAGTTCTGAACAGACGCAAGAATCTGCTGAGCAGGTATCTTTAGCTATTCAACAAGTAGCAGCGGGTAGTGTGGAACAGGTGTCTATAACTAATGATACAACAAAGATAGCAGAAGATATATTTACAGGTATGGAACATATATCAAATAATATACAAACAGTAACAAATACTTCTTTAGAAGCATTTAAAAGAGCTGAAAAAGGTAATGATGTAGTTTGTTCTGCCATAAAACAAATGAATAATATTAGTGAAAAAGTATCTATATCTTCGCATGGGGTATTGGCATTAGGAGAAAAATCAAAAGAAATTGGAAATATAGTATCAGTTATAACAGATATTGCTGGACAGACAAATTTATTAGCATTAAATGCAGCTATTGAAGCAGCAAGAGCTGGTGAACAAGGGAAAGGTTTTGCAGTTGTGGCTGATCAGGTTAAAAAATTGGCAGAACAATCTGCTTTGGCCGCAGGTAATATATCAAATTTAATAAATGAAATACAAAAAGAGATATCAAATGCTATTAATGCTATGAACAATGGTAATAGTGCAGTTGAAGATGGTATAAATATGGTAAATCAGGCAGGACAATCTTTTGGAGAAATATTAGAAGATATAAACCATGTAGCTTCTCAAATGCAAGATGTAACAGCAGTAACAGAAGAAATTGGTGCAAGAACACATAACATGGTATCTGCAATTGAAAATGTAGCTAAGATTTCTACGGAGTCCTCAGAAAAAGCAGAAAATGTAGTAGCAGCTTCTGAAGAGCAGACAGCATTAATGAAAGAAGTAGCTAATGCTGCTGAAAATTTAACTCAGATGTCTGTGGAACTTCAAACTTTAATGAGTAATTTCAGACTATAGTTTTGCTAAATAGTTATATATTAGTTGAGTTAGATTTTATATGAAATTTGCTATACTAGTAAAAGATCGGTTATTGATTATAAAAAAAATATTTGAAATTAATCTTATATATGGTTATAATATAATGTAAGTTTAAGATATGTTTTAAAAAGTTATTAATTGGCAATTAAGACATATCTTTAGCTGATGATGTGAAAACTTAAGCTATATCAATTCAAAAATGTTAATAAAATAAACTATGATGAAGAGAGTAGGTATATGAATTCTCACAGGGAGAGAAGGTCTTAGAGTGGGAACCTTCTTAGAAAACAGTATACTGAAGTTCACTTCGGAGTTCTGATTGTGAAATTTAAGTAGTAATCAGCGGCAAAAAAGTCGATAATATTTAATGAGAGAATTTATATAGTATTGTTTTTAGATTTAAAACAATATTGTTGCAATTAATCAGGGTGGTAACGCGGATAAACTTCGTCCCTTTTGTTGGGGATGGAGTTTTTTTGTATAGTAAGAGAAAGGAGAATAACAATGAGAGAAAAATTAGAAGTTATTAAAAACAATGCTTTAGAAGAAATTAAAAAAGTTTCAAGTAAAGTTGAAATTGAATCACTAAGAGTTAAATATCTTGGTAAAAAAGGTGAGCTTACTCAAATATTAAGAGGTATGGGTGGATTATCAGCAGAGGAAAGACCTATTATAGGTAAAATGGCTAATGAAATAAGAGAAAGTCTAGAAAGTTTTATTACTTCAGCAGCAGAAGAAATTAAAAATAAAGAGAAAGAATCTAAATTAAAGAGTGAAATAATAGATATTTCTATGCCAGGAAAGAAGCAAATAATAGGTAAGAAAAATCCTCTTCAACTAACTTTGGATAGCATATGTGATATATTTATATCTATGGGATTCTCTATAGAAGAAGGTCCTGAAGTTGAAAAAGATTATTACAATTTTGAGGCTTTAAATATACCTAAAAATCATCCAGCAAGAGGAGAGCAAGATACTTTTTACATAAATGAAGATGTAGTTTTAAGAACTCAAACATCTCCAATTCAAATAAGAACAATGGAAAATCAAAAACCTCCAATAAAAATGATTGCACCAGGTAAAGTTTATAGATCAGATGCAGTAGATGCTACTCACTCACCTATATTTTATCAAATAGAAGGTTTGGTTATAGACAAGGGAATAACTTTTGCAGATTTAAAAGGAACTCTTGAAATGTTTACTAAGAAAATGTTTGGAGACAAAATGAATACTAAATTTAGACCTCATCACTTCCCATTTACAGAGCCTTCGGCAGAAATGGATGCTACATGTTTTGTATGTGGTGGAGAAGGATGTAGTGTTTGTAAAAATAGTGGATGGATTGAAATTCTAGGATGTGGAATGGTTCACCCACAAGTTTTAAGAAATTGCGGTATAGATCCAGAAGAATATAGTGGATTTGCTTTTGGATTTGGATTAGATAGAATGGTTATGCAAAAATATGCAATAGATGATATAAGATTATTATACGAAAGTGATATGAGATTCTTAAATCAATTTTAGAAATAAATATATGCTCATTTGGGTTACAGATAAATAGGCAACTTATAGAAAATAATAAACAGGAGGGAATTTTAATGAAAGTACCAGTAAAATGGCTTAAAGATTATGTAGATATAGATTTATCACCACAAGAGCTTGGAGATGCTTTAACTCTTTCAGGTTCAAAGGTAGAAGAAGTTATAGTGACAGGAGATATAATACAAAATGTTGTTACAGGAAAGATAATAGAACTTGAAAAACATCCTGATGCTGAAAAGCTATCTATATGTCAAGTTGACATAGATAAAGAAGAGCCTATACAGATAGTTACAGCAGCAACAAACATGAAAAAAGACGACATAGTTCCAGTTGCACTTCATGGGTCAACATTAGCGGATGGAACAAAAATCAAAAAAGGAAAATTAAGAGGAGAAGTATCTAATGGTATGTTTTGTTCTGAAGAAGAACTAGGAATAGCAGGAGATGAGCCAGTTGTAGGACTTATGATACTTCCTAAAGATACCCCAATAGGTAAGGATATTAAAGAAGTTTTAGATCTTCAAAAATCTATTATAGATTTTGAAATAACATCTAATAGACCAGATTGTTTAAGTGTTGTTGGTATTGCAAGAGAAACAGCTGCAACTTTAGGTAGAGAGTACAAAATCCCAGAAACAGAATATAAAGCTTCATCTTCTAAAAAGATAGAAGATATTATAAAGGTAGAAGTTAAAGACACATTATGTAGAAGATATATGGCTCGTGGAGTTGCTAATGTAAAAATAGAGCCATCCCCACAATGGATACAAGAAAGACTTTTAGAAGCTGGGGTTAGACCTATAAATAATATAGTGGATATAACTAACTTTGTTATGATAGAACTTGGTCAGCCAATGCATGCTTTTGATAAAAGACAAATAACTTCAGGTACTATAGTAGTAGAAAAAGCAAATGATGGAGAGAAATTTACTACTTTAGATGAAGAAGAAAGAACTTTGGATTCAACTATTTTAAATATTAAAGATGGTGATAGAACTATAGCTCTTGCAGGAATTATGGGAGGACTAAATTCTGAGGTTGTAGAGGATACTTCTGAAATTATATTTGAATGCGCTAATTTTGATGGAACAAATATAAGAGTTTCTTCTAAAAAGTTAAATTTAAGGACAGAAGCTTCAGGAAAATATGAAAAAGATCTAGATCCTAATGCAGTAGAAATTGCTATGAATAGAGCTTGTAGATTAATTGAAGAATTAGGTGCAGGAGAAGTTATGGAAGGCACAATTGACGTGTATCCAGAAAAATTAGAACCCCATACTGTAAAAGTCGATAGCATCTGGATTAACAAATTCTTAGGACTTAATCTTTCAAAAGAAGATATGAAAATGTATCTTGATAGACTTGATTTAAAAACAGTTATAGAAGGAGATACATTAGTTGTAAATGTTCCTACTTTCAGATGTGATATAAATATTAAAGAAGATGTGGCAGAAGAAATTGCAAGAATATATGGATATAATAATGTTCCTTCAACTACTCCATATAGTGTAACTGTTAGAGGTGGAAAGAGCGAAAAGCAAATTCTTGAAACAAAAGTTATTGATACTTTAATGGGAAGTGGATTAAATCAATCTATAGCTTATTCTTTTGTAAGTCCTAAAGTTTTTGATAAGATATTAATTCCACAGGATAGTCCTCTTAGAAAAACTGTAAAAATAATGAATCCTCTTGGAGAAGATTATAGTATAATGAGAACCACATCTATACCATCAATGATGGAATCTTTAGGAAGAAACTATTCTAGAAATAATGCTTTAGTTAGATTGTTTGAAATAGGAAAAGTGTATATTCCAAATGAAGATGAAAAAGAGCTTCCAGAAGAAAGAAATATAGTTACTATTGGAATGTACGGAGAAGCGGATTATTTAGATTTAAAAGGAATAGTTGAGAATATACTAGATTCTCTAGGAATTAAAAAAGCTAAATTTACAAGAGAAAGTGAGAATTCTACTTTCCATCCAGGAAAAACAGCAGCATTATATATAAAGAATGAACTTGTAGGAATAGTTGGAGAGATACATCCAGATGTATCTGAAATTTATGAAGTAGAGGAAAGATGTTATGTTGCAGAACTTAATTTAGATATACTATTTAAGTATGCAAATAGGGAAAAGAAATATAGTCCTCTACCAAAATTCCCTGCTGTTACAAGAGATATTGCTATTTTGGTTGATGAAAATATATTAGTTCAAGAAATTGAAGAAACTATAAACAAACAAGGTGGGAATATTCTTGAAAGTGTTCAACTATTTGATGTGTACAAAGGAAAGCAAGTTCCAGAAGGTAAAAAGAGCATAGCCTATGCTTTAGTTTATAGAAGAGAAGATAAAACTTTAACAGATAAAGAAGTTAGTAAAGTACACGATAAAATTGTTAGGGCATTAGAATTTAAGCTTGGTGCAGAACTTAGATAAATCAATTGGATAAATTCATATTTAATAAAGTTATAAAATGTGATAGAATATAAGTAAGAATTTTCTTGAATTTATCTAAGAGGGTGTTCAGATGAATAAAGTAACTGTAAAGATAAATGGTTCTGAATATAATTTAAAGGGTGATGAAAAAGAAGAATATTTACATAAAGTAGCAATGTATGTAGATAAGAAAATTACTGATATATTAAAGATGAACGATAAGCTTAGTATATCAGATGCAGCTGTTCTCACAGCAGTTAATGCAATAGATGAATTGTTCAAGTGCGGAGAAGAGATAGAGATTGTAGATAAAGAGTTAGAGGAATCTAAAAAAGAGCAAAGAAGACTCCTATCTCAAGCAGAGGACTTGAAACGTCATATTAAAAATCTAGAAGAATATAATGCTGAACTTCAAAGCAAGCTTGAAAGTAGTCAAGATGGCGAATACTTAAAGCAATTTGAAGAAGAGAACAGAAGATTGAATGAAGAAATGGAAATTATAAAAGACAAAACGAAACAATATCTTAAAGATAAAAATGATTTAAAGTCTGAAAATAAGGAATTAAAATTTCAAGTTCAATCTGCTAAGTATAAGATTATGGATTTGCAGAATAGGTTAATAGAGAATCAAATAGACCTAGTAAAGATGAAGAAACAGGAAAATCCACTATTGAATGTAAAGTAATAAAAATATGCTATGAGAAATTATTGAATTACTATAACTAAAATATATTCAATAAATAAGATTAAGTTTTAAAAACAAAATAGAATATTAGTAAAATCGCTGTAAGATGTATTATTTGCAGCGATTTTTTTCTTATGATTCAGATTAATGATGTATCAGTATTTATAAACAGATTCCTTGGTTTCTAGTCGATTTTTATCTAGCTCAAAATTATTAATAGACTTTTCGAATAAATATATTAAAAAAATTCTAAAGGTAGATATCATCATAAAAAGTAGTAAAATTTCACATATACACATAATAGTATATTATTAGGATTAATAAAATATATTTTCATTAAATAATATATTTGGAGGATAATAATATGATATATCTAGACAATGCGGCTACTAGTTTTCCTAAACCTCAAAGCGTTTATGATGAAATATTAAACTGTATGAAAAATTATGCTGCAAATCCAGGAAGAAGTTCACATGATATGGCTATAAAAGCGGAAATGAAAATTATGGAGACAAGAGAAGAAATAAGTAACCTATTTAATATAAGTAACCCTCTTAGTGTAATATTTACAAGTAATGCAACAGAATCTTTAAATATAGCAATAAAAGGGCTTGATAAGAAAGGTGCTCATTTTATAAGTACTACTATAGAACATAATTCAGTACTAAGACCCTTAAATAGTATAAGTAGAAAAGGTGGAGAAGTTACTTTACTTGGAGTAAATAAGGAGGGGTATATTGATATAAAATCTCTGAAAAAATATATAAAGAAGAATACAAGAGCTATAATAGTAAATCATGCCTCTAATGTCTTAGGAACTATACAAAATATAAAAGAAATAGGGAGTATAACAAAAGAAGAAGGAATAATTTTTATTGTAGATGCTTCTCAAAGTGCAGGAGTTATTCCAATAGATGTGGTTCGTGATAATATTGATATATTGGCTTTCCCAGGACATAAGGGACTGTTTGGACCACAAGGAACAGGGGGAATATATATTAAAGAAGGGATTGATATTAAAAGTTATACAGAAGGGGGTACAGGTAGTCAGTCTAATTTAATAAGTCAACCTAAGTTTTTACCGGATAGATTTGAAAGTGGAACAAGAAATACTCCTGGAATTGTTGGACTTTGTGAGGGAATAAAATTTATAAAGAAAATTGGTATAAATAATATAAGAAAGCATGAAAGTATGTTAGTAGAATATTTAATAGAAGAACTAGAAAAAATGCCACAAGTTACAATTTATGGCGGAAACAATTATAAAGATAGAGCGGCTGTGGTTTCTATAAATATAGATGGTGTAGATAGTGCGGATGTAGGGTATTTATTGAATGAGAAAGGGATTGCAGTGAGAACAGGATACCATTGTGCACCTTTAATTCATCCTATTATAAGAACAGTAAATAAAGGTACTGTAAGAATAAGTCCAGGATATTTTAATACTATAGAAGATATAGATGAATTAATTAAAACTTTAATAGAAATAGCTAAAAAAGATTAAACATGATCTTAGGGATACTAAAGTAAGTTTACATTCTTTTAAAACAGAACCTAAATATAATATGTAGAATGATTTTGCAAAATGATATATAAGCAAAATAAATATAAAATAGTAAATTGCTTAAAATTTTAATTTTCATGGTGAATTTATTAAGCATGCTACAAAATAAAGCTATTATGAAAAGTTAAGATTTATATTTTATATTTATTTTGCTAAAATAAATTATGGGGCAATTTTGGTGTAATCAATCTTGCATCCATTGTAAGTTTTTTTATATATTCCTAAAATATCTATATTACTATTCTTTATTTCTTCTCTTATATGATCCAAATCGTAATCATTAAATTTAATAGCTCTTGCGCACCCTTTTGTGATTAGGCAAGGAGCTGAAATTATTCTTATATTATATCCTTTACTTCGTAGTATATTAAGCAGAGCTAAGCTTTCGTTAGGAGATTTAAATATTATTATATAATGCTCATCTTTTTTTATGATAATACACCTCTTTTGATAAAGCATATTATTTTAGTATAACTTTATCTAATATAAAATATGAAGTAACTATAAATTATGTTATTTAAAATATAACCTAAAAAACTTAATTTTAAGTAAAAAATGATTTTATAATTAATTTGATAAAATTAACTACTTAATAGTTCTAATACCATATAATTGGGTTTAAATAAAATCCTAATAGATTATAAAAAGAAGGTCATGTAATACTATTCCAAAACAAATACCCCTATGTTAGACATAGAGGTTTGTGATGAACAGTTATTTTACCTTCTTATGGAGGTTTAAAGTTCATTTGAACATTAATAGCTGTTATATAGGTTATTACCTATAGTATAGTTTTTGATAAACTAATCATCTAAAGGACATTCAGGATCAAAATCCTTAAATGGAAAATCTAGTTTACTAAAGAATTCGCAAGGGTCATCAATATCTTCTTGGCAAGGGTTTTCTTCTACTAAACAATCTCCAGAAGTCTCTACTAACATATTGGCAATTCTATATGTTTTTATAATAGAGAATAGTCCTATAGTAGCATTAATTGGTTTTGATGTATCAGAAGGAGTGCCAAAATCAAGTTGTAATAAACATCCCTCTACTTGAACTAAAGCAAATGGTTTTTCATTTGAATAAGGTCCACATGGCTCATATAAACTATTACAAAAAGCTATATCTACACAGTCATCGTTGCATTTACAAATATCTCCGCCAAATAATATTACGGTTTTTTCCCATGTAGTACATGCAAGGATACTGTCTACAGGAACGTAGGTTCCAGATACATCCTCTTCAAGTGGTACTGGAGTAGTTCCTCTAAAGAAATTGATAGGATAGGTAAATTTATATCTTATAGTAATTTTCCAGTAACCCTGTTGACCAACTCCACAGCATGCATTTAGTGGTTCTATACTTACTATACAGCACTCAGATACGCTAAATTTACCTGCTAATTTTACTGAAGTAACATCAAGTGGTACTGAAAGTAAATCCCCAGGTTCAAAAACAAAGTTGTCATTTTCATCGATTCTAACTGTTTTCTCTCCACATAAACGTGCAGAGTCTATAAGTCTACTATTTTCTGATGGTATAGGACTCAAACAATCACGTTGAGTACAAATATCGCATACCTTTTTTGCTATAATACATTGAGATTCTGTAGTACAATTATTTGTGTCTTTTACTTCAACGGTATTCTCCATAACAATCCTCCTCTTGCAAAGATTAACGTATAAGTATTGCTTCACATTAATATATTATGTGGCGTAATAATATGTGTGATTATTTATTGAAGAAAATAATTTTAAAATTTAAGTAATATTTTTATTATTATATGATATATTTTTATAAGAGAAGCAATTTAAATGAGGGGATTTTTATAGTAATAAATAATAAAGATTTTTATATAATTAAACAATCTGATGGTACTGTGTGGAAGTTTTGTTTTCATGAGAAACTTGGACTATCCTATAGAATTTTAATAGATAATAAATGGTCAGAACCTAATGTAATAAGTAAAAATAGTAGTGATAATTTTTCTGTAGTGTTATTTCCAAATGATAGTATATATGTTTTATATCAGAACTTAGATAATAATATAATTTTGTGTGTATATAGTGAACAACAATGGAAAGAAAAACAAATCCTTGAGAATACCAAAAAGGATAAGTTACAAACTTATTTTAAAGCTATATTAAATGAAAATAAAATGCATATTCTATACAGTATATCAAATAAGGAAACTCAAGTAGCCACATTCTTTCATCAAGTAGTTGATGAGAATATCAATTTATCTAAGCCTAAAGTTATAGATACAGTAAGTATCTATGGAAGCAGACCTTTTATTATTCATGTTTCTAAAGATAATAGGGTTTTAATTATGTATCAAAAATCTATGGACAAATATCAACTTGGCTATAGAGAATTAAAAAATAATCTTTGGTCTAATTTTCACATTATAGAAAAAAATATATATCCTTATTTAGACTACTCTTTATTGGCATTTAATGAAAATATTCATTTTCTATATATAAAAACTAATAAAAACAGTAAAGTATTGGTTTATTGTAATGGAAAATACCCTAGGTTTAACCGTAATGAACTATTTGAAAGTGTAAATATAGATTCTTGTTCATTATTTATATTGAAAGATAATATTTGGATCAATTGGATAGATAAAAATAATGTATATAGTTCTTTTTCTATAAATAATGGTAAAAAATTTAGTATGCCTCCTCACTATGAAGTTATAGATTTTAAGGAAATTATAAAATCTAGTTATATTTCAAATTTGAATGTAGATAAGGAATCTATTATAATAGATCAGGTTTATATTGAAAATAAAGATAAGTTAAATTATATAATGCTTTCTAATATATATCCATATATATATACTACTTCTAAGACTATTGAAAACAAAAAATATAATAGTTACTGGATTTATATTAAAGATTATATGAGCAAAGCTTATGAACAAATATCAAACTTTGAAAAAATGGTTAAACAAAAAGAAAGACTAATTTCACAACTTAAATTTAATTTAGAAGATGAAAAATCACAAATAGATATGTATAAGAGTAAATGTAGTATTATTGAAAAGAAATATGATGAATATGAAAAAAGTAAAGAGTTAATGATTGATAACATAAACTCTCTTCAAGAAAATTTAATGGAAAGAGACAAAAAAATTAATGAATTAGAGGATATAAATTTGGAAAAAGAAAATCAGGTTATCTCCTTAAATAAGAAAATAAATGAACTTGAAAAGAGCATACATTCTTTAAAAGAGGAGTTTTTGAATCATAAAGACAAGGTTTCTCAATTAGAGGACATTAATTCTCTTAAAGAGAATGAGATAGGTTTTCTTAGAAACAATATAGAATTGCAGAATAGTAAAATTGTTAAATTTGAAGAGGAATCAGAAAATTTAAAAAAACACATAGATAATTTAGAGTTTGAACTGAAATCTTCTAATACATCAATATTTAAAAAAATATTTGGTAATAATAACTAAAAAGGAAATTGTATGATTTTAAAATGGTATAACAAAATACAAGTTTTATTGTTCACTGCTTCGAAATTTTCTCTTTTAAAGCTATTTACAATAAAACTTGTATTTTGTACTTGAAATTTTTAATTATCCAATTTTCTCAGTTAATAATTTTATATTTATTTCTTTAATAAGCTATATAAATTTTTTATTGTAGCTTCTTTTTCTTCGATTATTTTTAATAAAGATTGGATATTATTATTTTTAGTTATTAGATTATCATTAATTTTTGATTTTAGATTATGAATCTCCATCTCATAAGAAATTATATCATTAGTTAACTTCTGTTCTTTTTTTAATTTATCTGATTTTAGTTTCTTTATTATTAATTCACAATCATTCAAGTCATTTTTTAGCGAATTTATTTGAGATAAAAGGTATGAATTCATAGAATTGATTTTATCAATAGTTTTATTTTTTTCACAAATTATTTCTTCATAATTTATTTTTGAAAGTGAGGATGAGTCAAAATACAAATTAGTATTACTACTAGGTAGCTTATAAATAGACGAATTTATATTATTCAACTTGTAAGCAGTATTCAATTTATGAGGAGTTTCTAATTTGTGTTGGATCAAGGAGTATATGTGTTCAATACAGTAGGTATACATATTGTTAATTTTAAAATTGGAATTGGGTGGAATAGTGTATATATATGCGTATGCTCCTGTAGTATTTTCATTAATATTTAAAGTATATTCTTTACTCCAGTGAGTAAGAGTGCCAGAAAATTTATAAACTATATTATTGCCATGACTCCACATTATATAGGTATAATTTTCTTTATAAAAAATTAACGGTTTGAAGGAGTTTAAGGTATTATCAGAAATAACAATATCTTTAGACCAAGTACAATTAGAATTATTAAAATCTTTGTATTTTATTAAGGTTTGAATATTTTTATTTATTGATTTATTATAAGAAATTATTCCTATGTTGCGAGGGGTTATGAAAAAATTTAAGTTATGTGCATTTTCAATAAAAATATTTTTATCAAAATCTTCCCATAGGTTAGAATTTAAGTTGAATTTTTTTATTTTATAATTATGGTTGCAATAATTATCACAATAAAGCATGTATATATTATTATCATTAGTATCTAAAAAATAGGGACAAATATACTTTGGACAATTTATTTCAATCATTTTTTCATCAAGGCAATTATTATTACAAAAATAATAGTGGCATAAAAGAGACTTGTTTTTATATAGAAGGTCTGTTTTATAAAATATATGTATGTTATTTTCAATAGCTTTTATATCCAATGTATCTGGGAAAAAGTTATCTTTAATAGTAACTACATTAAAATACTTAGATTTAGAAGAATATACTGTATAATTAAGAATTCCATCATAAGTTAGATATATCAAATGTACATTTCCTTTTTTATCAACATCTAAGGCATAGTTTATTATATCCTCATCTAAAATAAATTCTTTTAATTTTTTACCTTTAATGAATTTTTCAGAAGCTAATTTTTTATTATCAATATAGAATTTTGACAATTCATTTTCAGAAGTTTTAATAATGTAAATTCTTTTACTAGATAGCACAAATTTTCACCTCAAATAATTAATAATACTTCTTCTATAATTTATGAGAGATGAGAGTAGATTATTATAGTATATTTTTATCACACTGTACTATTTTTCATATTATATAATGTAGAAATTTTATGAGTAGGGGGTATATAGTATTCATGGATAGAAAGAAAATAGTTTTTTTTGTCTTGCCAGGATTAGATAGTTTTATTAATGATATAATCAATTTTTTGTCTGAAGACTATAATACAAAGAAAGTAATTGTGACTAATTACAATCAAATTAATGAGGGGATGGAATGGGCAGATATTTGTTGGTTTGAGTGGTGTGATATACTTGTTGCTTATGGAAGTAATCTTGATATATCTAAAGATAAAAAGGTTATATGTAGACTGCACAGCTATGAAAGTTTTACAGATAGTATATATAAAGTAAATTGGAGCAATGTAGATAAATTAATATTTGTAGCTAACAGCATAAGAGATATTGTGTTAAGTAAAATCAAGATTAATAAAGAAAAAACCATAGTCATTCCAAATGGAGTTGATTTAGAGAGATATACTTTTAAAGAGAGAATGGATGGATTTAATATAGCCTTCATAGGATATATGGATTTTAAGAAAGGGCCTATGCTCTTATGTCAAACATTTAAAAAGATTTTTGATAAAGATAATAGATATAAGCTTTATATTGCAGGAAAATTTAATGAAGAAAGATATTTGTTGTACTTTAAACAGATGATAAGGGAAATGGGTCTTGAAGATAATGTTATATTCGATGGCTGGCAAAATGATATTAATAAATGGCTTGAAGACAAGAATTATATATTATGTACAAGTGTTCTTGAATCGCAAAATATGAGTGTGATGCAAGCAATGAGCAAGGGTATTAAACCGATTATTCATAATTTTGTTGGAGCAAAAGAAATTTATCCTAAACAATATGTATGGAACTCAGTAGATGAGGTAGTAAATATGCTTAATAATGGAGAGTATTCTTCAATAGAATATAGGAATTTTGTAGAAAGTAAATTTGAATTAACTAAAACAAACTATAGAATTCTCAAAGAAGTTATAGAAAAAGAAAAGGCTGGTAATTCAGGCTACAAAATAATTAAAAATGGTATAGAAGAAAAAAGTGAAGATATGAATATTCGGTATGAAATTGATTTATATAATAGGGAAGAGAATGAGATGGAAGGAGAACTAATCTACAAACACAATAATAATAAGGATAAAATAACAGTTGTTACACCTATGTATAATGCTAGTAGATTTTTAGAAGAGCTTTTTAGGTGCATAAGCAAGCAAACTATCGCAACTAATATAGAATGGATATTAGTTGATGATGGTTCTAGAGATAATAGTTTACAGAAATCTATTGAATTAGGCTCTAAGTACAAAGAATTAATAGGATCAATAAAAATATATAAAATGAAGAGAAATTTTGGAGCTACTTCTGCATTATACTTTGGATTTGAAAATTCTTCTACAGATTATGTGGCTTGGATAAGTGCAGATGATTTATATGTAGATGAGGATAAGTTAGAAGAAGATATAAGTTTATTAAGTAGCAATAATTATGATGTAGTTTTTTCAAATAAAATGATGGTTGGAGAAAATTTTAAAAATGCTGAATTATTAATTATGAACAAAGATACTTGTAATTTCATAATATCTAAAGAGACCATAAAAAAATTAGCTTATTTAACTTATTTTAATCCTATAAATGGAAGTAGCCTTGTTTTTAGTAAAAAAGCTTATGAAAAATGTGGTGGTTTTGATAAGAAATTAATAAATGTTGATGGAGATTGGGATCTGTTAAGTAGAGCATTCTTGTGTAATTTAAGATTTATTTATGATGACAAGAGAGTATTTAATACATCTCATATAGAACAAATTTCAAAAAATAAAAAAATTATGTTAGTAGGATCAAGTATAACCAGATTGAGAGTTTTGCATATATTGAAAGATAGGAGTAAATTAGATGAATTTTTATCTAATTTAATAAAGAGTAAACCTATAAATGATAATGTCCTAATGATAAGACCTATATTTAGTTATTTTTTACTTCAATTTTGTGAGAAAAAGGTTGCTGATGAATATAGTAGTTTTACAAATAAGATTGAAACTATTTTTGGCAAAAATAACTTAGAAGAAATATTAAATACTTCTAAAAAGCTTATGGATAGTCAAGCTTTTAGAAAGTTTAAGAGCTTTATAAAATAATTTAATTTTATCGATGTCTACCGCCAGTAATACTCCGATACACTCTGTGAAAGCTATTCACACCAAATCAAAGATTTGGGTTCTCTGCTTTTCGAAAGGTTGGAGATAAATGGCGCTAAGACTATGGATAATGGTTTACCCTAAAGGATAACGACTTCTAAGGAGTAAAACTCCTAAGAATTCTGTTAATAAACTTTAGGTGGAGTTTAAAACTTCATCTAAAGTTAAGAATCCTATTTATAAAAAATTAGGAGATGATAGATTTGAAGGATATTATTTTAGTAACAGGTGGTTTAGGTTTTATAGGAAAAAAGCTTGTAGAAAAATTAAAAGATGAATATAAGGATTGTAAGATAGTTGTTCTAGATCAATATATAAGAGATTATGATGATTATATAAGGTCTGATATTATTGATTTTGGTGAACTATATTCAAATATAAAAAGAATGAATGGTAATATAAAATGTATAATACACGCGGCTAGTGAGGTTGGAAGAATAAATGGAGAAGAACATCCATGGAAAATGATTGATTCATCAGTAAAAGGAACTTTAAACCTTATAAATATTGCCTTAGAAAACAATTCTAAATTTGTATATTTTAGTACTTCTGAGGTTTATGGTGATATTTTTGATGAAAAGGAAGTTATTGAAGAAGATATGTTAAAGGTAAGCCCTCTCATATTGAATAATGTTTATGCAATGAGTAAGTTATTTGGTGAAAGTTTAGTTAGGCATTATGTAAAAAATTATGGATTAAAGGGGCTATCTATAAGACCATTTATGGTTTATGGATCTGGGGTATATTCATCAAAATATAAATCTGCTTTAGATATTTTCATATGGAATTTGATGAATGGAAAGGGAATTAAGGTAGATGAAAATTGCGTTAGATCTTGGTGTCATATAGATGACTTTGTTAATGGGCTATTGTTAGTTATCAAAAATCATGATTTTAACAAAAATATTTATGAAGCGTACAATATAGGAAATAACAAGGAATACAAAACTATAGAAGAAACGGCTCATCTTATTGCAAAAAAATTAGGAGCAGATACTAATCTAATTAAAAAACAAGAATTCGATGGAAAATTTAAATCACAAAGCAAGTACTTCAATACAGAAAAATTAGATAAATTTGGTTTCAAACCAGAAATTACTATTGAGCAGGGAATAAATGAAATGATAGATTGGTATCAATATGTTAAGGGTATGGAAGAGAAAAAATGATTGCTGTAATAGGAGCTAGTGGTTTTATAGGTAAAAATATTCAGTTAGTATTAAAAGAATATTATAAGGGAAAATGCTCAGAATTCATCATGGTGTATTTTCACAATTTTCACCAGATTGACGAGTGTTTTAGGAAAATGAGTTTTGAAAAGTTTATTAATGATGCTAGATTATACAATGAAATAGATACTATTATAATTACTTCAGGTAACAGTAATAGAAATATAAATAGTTGTGATTTTAGTACATTTCTAAAAAAAGATACAGAGTATATATTGAAATTGAAAGATAAATTTAATTGTAATTTGATTCTTCTATCTAGTGGAGCTGTTTATGATGGTAACTCAGGTATAGTAGGTGAAGAAACAAATACTATGCCTAATAGCTTATATGGAATATGCAAGTATAATTCAGAAATGGTTGCTAAATATGTTATAGATAAGTTAAATAATAAAAAATTAATTATTTACAGGCTAATGTACGCTTATGGGAAGTTTGAAAAAAGTAATAGACTTTTTCCATCGATAGCTTTAAAAATTAAATCAGAAAAAGTATTTAATGTAAATGGATATAATAACTATTTAAATCCACTGAGTGGAGAATTTGTAGCAAGAGTTTTTATAGAAACAGCATTAAAGATGAATGATTTTCCTAGATTCGATATTATTAATCTAGCTAGTTTAAAGAAATTTAAATTAGTGAAGATACTACAAATAATGAGAAAGCAAAAGGGTTTAAGATATAGGTTAGTGTCTGAAGAACCCTGCCTTGAATATATATTATCAACTGATAAATTAGAACACTATCTAAATAAATTAGATATAGATGAAGAAGATATAGAAAAAAATATAATTAAGTATATAGATGATTTGTTTTAAGAAATGGCTATGTTTTAATTAATTATTGAATATAGATAATTTTTTAGAATATAGCCATAGATATCCTAAAAATAAGAGGAGTGTTACAGCATGTCTAATAAGGATGTTTTAATAGAGCGGATAGAAAATAAAAGTGCTGTTATAGGGGTTATAGGTTTGGGATACGTTGGACTACCTCTTGCAGTTGAAAATGCTAAATTTGGATATGAGGTTATAGGATTTGACATTCAATCAAATAAAGTACAAATGGTAAATGAATGTCAAAATTATATAGGAGATGTATTAGATTCCGATCTAAAAGAAGCGGTTAAAAGAGGAAAACTTAGAGCAACTACAAATTTTGATTTTGTATCTGCTGTAGATATCATATTAATTTGTGTACCAACTCCCTTAGATGAATATCAGCAGCCAGATATAAGCTATGTGAAAAAATCTACAGAGGCTGTTTCGGAACATCTTCATAAAGGAATGTTAGTAGTACTTGAAAGTACTACCTATCCAGGGACAACAGAAGAATTGTTATTGCCAATTCTTGAAAAAAAGTCTGGTTTGAAATGTGGTGAAGATTTTTATCTAGTATTTTCACCAGAGAGAGTAGATCCAGGAAATGCAGTATATAAAACTAAAAATACACCTAAGGTAGTTGGTGGTGTAGGGAAAGACAGTACAACAATAGCCGCTGCATTATACAGAAATGTTTTGGATGGACAAGTGTTCGAAGTATCTAGTCCAGCAGTAGCAGAAATGGAAAAGATTTTAGAAAACACTTATAGAAATATAAATATTGGATTAATAAATGAAATGGCTATTATTTGCAACAAAATGAATATAAATATATGGGAAGTCATAGAAGCGGCAAAAACAAAGCCATATGGATTTCAAGTATTTTATCCTGGACCAGGATTAGGGGGACATTGCATACCTTTAGATCCATATTATTTAACATGGAAAGCAAGAGAATATGGATATCATACAAGGTTGATAGAAACTTCTGGTGAAATAAATAATTTTATGCCTCAATATATACTACAAAGATCTTCTAAAATATTAAATAGGTTTAAAAAGCCACTAAAGGATTCAAAAATTCTAATATTGGGGGTAGCTTATAAAAAAGATATAGATGATTATAGAGAGAGCCCTGCACTTAGAGTTATAGAAGCATTTGAGAAAGAAGGGGCAGATATTAAATTTAATGATCCTTATATATCAAATTTAAAGTATAAGTCTAAGGAGTATAGTGGAATACAATTGACAGAAAAGGTTCTAAAATCAGCAGATCTAGCTATTATTATTACAGATCATACAATATATAACTATGATTTTATTCAAAGAAATTCCCAATTTATATTTGATACTAGAAATGCAATGAAAAATGTAATCAATAAGAAAAATATAGAGATTTTATAAAAATAAATAAACTTGTCCAAATTTGGTAGCACTTAATAAACTTTCTTCATATTATGTAATGAAGCTTTGAAAAAGTTTCAATTTTAAAATAGGAAGTGACTAGCTTTGGCTAATAGTATAGTTTTTTCAAATTCTGCTGAGCAACTCAAAACCTCAGTGTTTGGATATGACGGAAGTAATTATCAACCCCTTAAAGTTAATGAATATGGAGAATTATATGTAAATATAGGAACTATAAGTGAGATAGAATCCATTACTAATGGAACAGTAGATGTAACAGAAGTAACATCATTGACTAGTGGAACAATAGCAAAAGTAAGCTCAATCACAAATGGAACGGTAGATGTAACACAAATAACTTCATTGACAAGTGGAACAGTAGATGTAGCAGAAATAACATCATTGACTAGTGGAACAATAGCACAAGTAAGTTCAATCACAAATGGAACAGTGGATGTAACACAAATCACATCATTGACAAATGGAACAGTAGACGTAACAGAAGTAACGTCATTAAATAGCGGAACAATAGCAAAAGTAAGCTCAATCACAAATGGAACGGTAGATGTAACACAAATCACATCATTGACAAGTGGAACAGTAGATGTAGCAGAAATAACATCATTGACTAGTGGAACAATAGCACAAGTAAGTTCAATCACAAATGGAACAGTGGATGTAACACAAATCACATCATTGACAAATGGAACAGTAGACGTAACAGAAGTAACGTCATTAAATAGCGGAACAATAGCAAAAGTAAGCTCAATCACAAATGGAACGGTAGATGTAACACAAATAACTTCATTGACAAGTGGAACAATAGCACAAGTAAGTTCAATCACAAATGGAACAGTGGATGTAACACAAATCACATCATTGACAAATGGAACAGTAGACGTAACAGAAGTAACGTCATTGACTAGTGGAACAATAGCACAAGTAAGTTCAATCACAAATGGAACAGTGGATGTAACACAAATCACATCATTGACAAACGGAACAGTAGACGTAACTCAAATCACATCATTAACTAGTGGAACAATAAATGCAAACATTAGTGATAGATATTTTGAACAGACATCTGAAACAGTTTCAACTATAGCATTAGCTACGCCTCAATATGGTACAGCAGTAGATACTTCTAAGATGCAAGATACTACTTGGTATATTAAAAAGGTTGCAGGTGGAACACAGCCAGTAACAGTAAGTCTTGCAGTATGTCCAGAAGAAAATGGAACCTATGTTTTAATAGGTGAAACAGCTACTGTAGGAGCTATTGGAAGTGCACAAGTATTAACCAATGCTTATTATATGCATTATACAAAAGTTTATTGTACTACTGCAGCTGGAACAGATCAAAGCGTACAAGTTTTCTTTAACGGTAGATATTAATGATTTAGCCGAGAAGTACCTTCGGGCACTTCTTGGCTTATTTGAAATAGAGGTGAATGTACAAGAATGAGTAATGAAATAAGTTTATGTATGATTGTTAAAAATGAAGAAGAGAACCTAGGAAGATGCCTTAAGAGTGTAAAAGATATGGTTGATGAAATAATAGTTGTTGATACAGGTTCTATAGATAAAACAGTAGATATAGCTAAAGAATATGGGGCAAAAGTTTATTATTTTAAATGGTGTAATAATTTTAGTGCTGCAAGAAATGAATCTTTGAAATACGCTTCTAAGGATTGGATTCTTATTATGGATGCAGATGACGAATTTTGTAATGGAGATAAAGAGAAGTTTATTAATTTGATTAACAGTGATTTAAAAGAAAATGCAATTGGATTTTTTGAAACATTGAACTATTTTGGCAGTTCTATATCAAGTAGTAATATATCAGTGAATTTAAACCCTAGGCTTTTTAAAAATAATTATGGATATGCTTATGAGGGAGAGGTTCACAATCAATTAGTTAATAAAGAACATGAGACAGAGGGTATAACTTATCCTATAAGAATATACCATTATGGGTATTTAGATAAAAATATAGTATCAAAGGATAAGAGAAAAAGAAATATTCAGTTACTTGAGAATCAAATAAAAAAAGATCCCTATAATAAGTTTTCTTATTTTAATTTAGGAAATGAATATTTTTCATTAGATGACAAAAAAACAGCTTTGGAAAACTATTATAAGGCTTATGAGAATTTTGAATCTAACGCAGGGTATGCTTCTAGGTTAATAGAAAGAATAGTTATATCTAATTATGATTTGAAGTATTATGATAAAGCCTTAGAATTTATAGATATAGGAATGAAGTATTATCCACAATTTACGGATTTATATTATTTAAAGGGCATTATATTAGAAGAACAAGACAAACCTACTTTAGCTATAAAGGCTTTTGAAAAATGTATAGAATTAGGGGAAGCTCCACCTGTATTTAAGTCTATATATGGAGTTGGAGGTTTTAGAAGTTTTCATGAAATGTCTAAAATCTATATGAATTTGAAGGATTATGACACTGCCTATAAATATTGTGTAGAAACTATAAGATCTAAACCAGATTTTTTGGTACCTTTATATAATATTATGCATATACTAAAAGAGAAAAAAATAGATTTACCAGAATTTAAAAACATTATAGAAAGCTTTTTTACAGATTTTCCAAGAGAATATCCCATAGTTGCAGATTTGTTTTATATGATAGGCTATTATAATACAGCTTTAGAGTATATAGAAAAATGCGAAGAGGAGAAAATGCTCTCGGAAAATCTTAAAATTTTTAAGGTTAAATGTTTGGTTTATTCTTCTAAAATTGATGAATGTATAGAGTATACAAGCGATATTTCTGAAAATAATTTATACTATTTTCAGATTATGATGTATAGAGTAGTTTGTTATATAACTAAAGATAGATATGATTTAGCTTTAGTTACAGCTAATCAATTTAATGATAGTAATTTGTCAAATTATAATAAAAAAGTAGTGCAAGTTTATAGACAATTGATAAATTTATTTACCAATAAAGCTACTACTATCTTATCTGAAGATGAAAATATGAAAGATTTTACACCTTCTATTTTTGAAATTTGTGAAATATTTCTCATGAATAAAGAGTTTGATAAGTTTGAAAAGTCTTTAAACTTACTAAATTTAGTAAGTGATAAGTCAGTTCTTTTGCAGTTAAGCAAACTGTATTATAAATATGGGTATATCGATATGGCAAAAAAAGAGATGATAAGATCTATAAAACTCTTTGATGTTATTGATAGGGAAGGGGCAAATATATTGAAGGGGATTTTAAATTAGGAGTGATTTAAGATGTTGACTCAATCTCCAAAAATATATACAGAAGACGAGAAAATGATAGAGGTAGGAGAAGATATACTAAACTGGTTAGAATCATATACACCTCCACCTCTAGGTACTAATGTCAATATGGTAGGTAGAAAATTTGAAGAATATGAACTTGTAATAACAACTTCTAGTAGTTTTCAATACACTAATCCATTTGATACTTCTCAATACTCTACAGTTACTTTTTTTGTGAAAAATACAGGTAGCAATCCTGCCAAAGTTAGGCTTCAGATAAGCCCTAAACAAACAGAAGTAGATTATGGATATGTAGATGATAGTCCAATTGTAAATGTTGGAGCTGGAGAAATAGTAGCTCTAGTTCCTATGATTTTTGGCAAATATACAAGGATAGCTTATAAATCAGATATTTCTACTGATCTAGAGATAATAATGCAAGCCCATATTTAATATATTTTTAGACAAATAAGTATAAGGTATATTTACATTTAGAATTAAGGTTTAATAAATCATTTATTCTAGCTTATATTTAGTAAACTGTTGACTAGTATAATAAGTTAATTATAAGACTAAAATTCTAAATGTGAATATTTGTCTTAAACTATAAAATCATGGACAAGCTAATAAAAAAATGCCCTTTATAGGGCATTTTTTATTAATATCTGAGAGTTTTATATATCTTAATAGTAGCATCCTCATTATCAAGATTATTAACATTAGTAACTTGATAGTGAATAAATTTTAATCTAGCATAATTCATATAACCAATTGAAGTCAAAGTAGCAGTTTCATCAGGACCAAGAATACATGGGCTTCCGTATATGAAATTGTTGTTTATCCAAGTATTCATATCATTACTGATTTCTATGACTACAGAAACGGTACCAGGACCTTCATTTTTGATTCCAAAAGTGGCTACATTAGGTCCTAAAGGAATTACCATAGAAGTAATAGATTCATCGTCTCCTGAAAACTCAAGTATTTCCTCATCATAAGCAACAATATTCTGAGTAAGCTCATAATTTACTTCTATTACTGGTTGAGTGTTAGGAGATGGAGACACTCTACTTCCAAAAGCAGTAAAAGAATATTGAGTATCTAAACCTTCTAATAATACACCAAAGTTTTGCTGAGGAAAAAGTTTCCACTGACTTAAAATATTTGTTATATCCCATTGAACATAAGTGTTTAATTGAGAAGTTATATCTAAAGTTGCTAAAGGAATTGGGTCAAAAGAAGGTATAGTAGAATAACTAACAGTATTTTCATCAAAATTATCTAATAGCTTGTACAATTTTGTTGGTTTTATAATATTTGGAACATCATTTCTTTTTATATATAATTTTAAATAAGCTGAGGTTATAGTGCAGTTAACAGGTAAAGGTAACATATTAAATTTTAATAAACTTTTGTAGATATCTGAAGCACTTGTATATCTACCAGAATAAAGAGTTCCTGTGTCGGGAAAATGGACTGTTGGGCTTGCTAATGATACATAAGCATTTGAATCACATTCTAAAATTAAAGATGCCATAAATTACACTTCCTTTTTATAATAAAGGTTTAACATAGTTAAATACAACCATAATAGTTAAGGTTATATCCCATAATTATAATATGCAGTTTGAGAAATAGTTGTGATGATAAAGAATTATAATAATTAGAACCAAACAAAATAAACTAACATATAATAAAGTAGCTACAATAATTAGTAGTTTAATCAAATAATAATTTAGAATATTAAGGATGTGATTAAAAGTGGAACCATGTACTTCTAATGGACCATTAACAATAAGTACAGTGCAATCTAATGGTGGAGAAGATGGAACTATTTTTACAAATTACGCATATATTTATAATTTAGGAGAACAAGAAGTAGAAAAGGGAACAGATGTGGAGTTTAGTAATAATGAAATATTGAGTGGAGATATAACTCATACTGCAGGACAAGCAGAAATAGCTATAGGTAAAGCTGGAGTTTATTATATAGAATATTACGCTTATGCAGATATAGCAACTCAATTTGGATTGTATTTAGATGGAAATTTAATTTCAGTATCTACAGTATATTCTCAAAGTAATTTGACTTCACCAATTATGGGAACGGCAATTGTTAGGATACCTAATCCAGGAAATCTTACTTTAAGGCTTATAGATGTAGGAGTAGGTATAGTTGCAAATTTAATAGATGCTAAACCATTAACAAGTGCTATAGATTCTGTAACAGCATCAATAGTTATAATGAAAATAGCAGATTAAGATAACGAAGAGGTATACACTTTTATTTCAGGTGCTAGGTGTTAGGTACTAGGGATAGTAATAATTTCTTATTTCTAGTATCAGAAAATAGTTTAATTAAAATTAAAAATAAACAGCTAATAAAAAATTAAATTTTTTATTAGCTGTTTTCCTTATGTTGTTAAGAGGTTATGTTTTAATAAATTGTTATTTCTTATAATTTAAAAAAACATTATTAAAAAATAGGTGTGAGTTTTAAATCTTATAATCAATAAAGTAAGTTATTAATTTAAAATTAATAGTAATTAAAACTAATTATATGGTGGCACTTTATTCTAGGAATAAGTGATAAATCCTATATTGAGTGCATAGTAATAAGTAGCCTGATTTCATAGTGAAAACAGGTATTACTGATTTATAGGTGTTATTTTTATAATAAGTATTTATAAAAATATAAAATAAACAGTTACTAAAATTTTCAATAGATATATAATCTAACTAAATTTGGTGATTAGGGGGATAGATTAATATGAAAATACTTTTATGCACAAGACAAGATTATTATAAAAACTTTAAAGGCGATTCTACATTGGTCTTAAAAACAGCTCAGTATTTGAAAAAATTAGGTGTAGAAGTAACTATAAATGCAGGATGTATATGTGATTATTCGCAATATGATATAATTCATCTATTTAATTTAAATAAGGTAGGAGAAACCTATAAATATTTTAGGACGGCTCATAAATTCAAAAAAAATATTGTGTTATCACCAGAATATTTTAATTTAAGTAGATATTATAAATACAATAATTTTGATGAAAAACTTAAGTTATGGGAAAGTTCTAATCTGTATAGAAAAGAAATATTAAAAGGTGTCACAAAGATTATTGCTAATAGTAATGTAGAAAAGGAAAATATAAAAAATGATTTTGGTATTAATAAATCTTGTGAAATAATTTATAAAGGAGTAGAAATAGAGGATGAAGAAATACCTTTATACAACTTTAGGGAAAGATATAAGTTAAACACTTATGTATTATGTGTTGGTAGTATTTCACCTAAAAAAAATCAACTTTATCTTGCAAAGATTTGCAGTAAGTTAGGAATACAACTTCTTTTAATTGGAAAGGTAAAAAGTGAGGAGTATTTTAAAGAATGTATGAGATATGATAATGTTTTATATTTAGGGTTTATGGATAGTTATAATATATATAACGCATATAGATTTGCTAAAGTTCATGTTCTTCCTGGGTATTGCGAGATCCCTGGTTTTTCTTCTATGGAAGCGGCTGCTAGTGGATGTAATATAGTTTCTACTATAGAGGGGAATGCTAAGGAATATTTTAAAGATATGGCTATTTATTGCAACCCTTATGACTATGATAGTCTATATAAGGCAGTAGAAAAGGCTTTAAGAATAAATAAAAGAGAGAAATTAAAAAAATATGTTAAAGAAAATTATTCTTGGGAAAGATATAGTGAAAAATTGTATGATATTTATAAGGAATTAAAAGAATAATCTTATGACGCAACATAAAGAAAGTTCTTGGCAAAGAGATATAATGTGTTAAAGGGAAATTGTAAAATGTTTCGTAGTAAATATATTATTTAAAAACAATAAAAAACAGTCAGTAACATAATAAAGTTATTGACTGTTTTTTACAAGATAGAACTTAAGATTTCTGCTTAGAATTTATGTCTTCATTTGTATAAACATAATTTCCAGTAGATGGAGTTTTCTCTATTTCATCAAGTCTATTATTTATTTGCGTTACTTCTGATTGAAGATTTAGTAATAGGTCTTTTATATCTTTATCCATTTAATCATCCTACTCCTTTCTTAGAATAGTTTTTTCTAATAAAATGATTTTATTCATACAACTACATGTTTCTAACTATAGAATTTAAATTTTAAATAAGGAAAATAAAAAACTAAATGATTTATATTTAACAGAAGAATATAACAAAACTTTAAATGTATATAGTGTTAATTATAGAGGTAATTGTATAATTCCATAAGAATAAAAACTTGCATTACGTATTTGAAATTTTTAATTATGCAATTTTCTCAATTAAAAGTTATATTCAAATATTGTAATTAAGTCCCACTTTTATTTTAAGCTGTTGCTATGACACAAGTAATACATTAGAATAGTTAGTAAAGAAAGATAAATAAGTAAAATGTGGATAAATATAAGATGAAAATATTTAGAGTAGGCTATGTTTTAGAAAATTGTTGATTTCGTATAAATTTAAAAGCAATTTAAGACATAGCCTTAGATTGATATATTTGAGTAGAATAAAAAAAGGGGAGAAAAGTTTTGAAAATTTATTCGTGGAATGTTAATGGTATAAGAGCTATAACAAAAAAAGGATTCATAGATTGGGTTAATAAAGAACAGCCAGATATATTATGTATTCAAGAAACTAAAATACAACAAGATCAAATAGATGATAACATTAGAAATATTGAGGGATATAAAAGCTATTTTTCTTGTGCAGAGAGGAAAGGATATAGTGGGGTTGCTGTATATACAAAACAAGAACCTATATCTGTTTCTTATGGAATAGGCATAGATAGATTTGATAGTGAGGGAAGAATACTTATATGTGAGTATAAAGAATTTATCTTATTTAATATATATTTTCCTAATGGACAAAAAGATGATGAAAGATTGAATTATAAGATGGAGTTTTATGATGCTTTACTAGAATACTGCAATAATCTTAAAGATCAAGGGAAAAAACTTATAATATGTGGTGACTATAATACTGCACATAAGGAGATAGACCTTAAAAATCCTAAGTCAAATGAAAAAAGATCGGGATTTTTACCAATAGAAAGAGAATGGATGGATAAATATATAGCCAACGGATATATAGATACTTTTAGATATTTATATCCTGAAGAAGTTAAATATTCTTGGTGGAGTTATAGATTTAATGCAAGAGCCAACAATGCGGGATGGAGGATAGATTACCATTTTGTATCAGATAACATGAAAGAAAATATAGAAAATGCAGATATTTTAAATAATGTTATGGGTTCTGATCACTGTCCTGTAGTATTAGAAATTAAATTTTTATAATAATATATAAAAAATAAGTTTATTAAAGGTAATTTGATATAAATACATTCAGTTTTTATAAAAAATAACGAATAATTTTATGAGGTATAAACAAGATTTCAGCTTTTATAAAAGATATAGTTATAAGTTAAATTATAATAAATTTATTAAAATGGTAAGGGGATGATTTAAAATGGAAAATATTAAAGTTGTAATAGTAGACGATTCACCTTTTTCAATAAGTATTCTTAGAGATGTATTAACCGAAAAAGGATTTGAAGTAATTGGTGATGCATCTTCTTTAGAAGAAACTATAGAAGTTGTTAAAACTACAAAGCCAGATTTAGTAACGATGGATATGACAATTCCAGGAACTGATGGATTAGAGTGTACAAGAGCAATTCACTCAATAGATCCAAATATTAAAGTAGTCGTTGTAAGTTCTATGATGGATGATGAAATTGTAAAAAAGGCAAAACAAAATAGAGTATCTGGATACATACAAAAACCAGTAGATCCTGATGAATTAGCAACAGTAATACAAAGGATAATGTCAGGAGAAGAATTATTTAAAGAGTTAGAAGCCATTTATTTTGATATATTTAAAGAGGCATTTTTAGATAATATGAATAGGATGGCAAAAACTGTTCCAAACTTTTCACAGGAAACTGGATTAAAAGATACTCAAGAATCAAAGGGAGTTTCCATTGTAGTAGGAATTATAGGAAGACATTGTGGAAGTATGATTATTGATTTATCTTATGAAACTGTAGATAGTTTAGCAAAACATATACTAAAAAGAGAACTTAAGAGCAGGGAAGAAGGACTAGCTATGATGGCTGAATTTGCTAATATTATTGCTGGAAATGCTTGTTCTTTATTGAATAGAAAAAATAAAGCTTTTGGATTGCGTGTAGCACCTCCTGCTGTATTCCATGGTAGTTCTTTAAATATATCTAAAACTATAATCCAGTCTAAATCAGTAGTTGCAGAAACTATCTTTGGTGAGATATCTATAGATGCAGGATTTACAAGGGGGGATTCTGAGTGGATGTAAAGTTTATAAATCCTTTTATTGACTCTATTTTGAGTGTAATGCCGGAACTTGGATTTAAAGAGATAAAAAAGCAAGGTATTAGTATTAAGGAAAAAAGCATAAAAAGTTTAGGGGTAATGTTAACTTTAGGTGTAGTTGGAGATATTAAAGGAAATGTTGTATATTGTTTAGATATGGAAGGTGCTAAGAAAATTGCATCTGTAATGATGATGGGGATGCCAGTTAATGAGTTAGATGAAATGGCACAAAGTGCCTTATCAGAACTTTCAAATATGTTAACAGCAAATGCAAGTACTCATTTTGCTAATGATGGAATAAATATTAATATTTCTACACCAGCAATGATGTATGGGCATGATTTTGAAGCGAAAATGAATACTGAAAAGATTTTATGTATAGGTGTTTTGGTTGATGATGTTCTTATTGAAATTAATATTGCATTAGAAAAATTTTAAATATACCATTTCATTATTAAATATTTAGTGGAATTTTTAGCAGTTTAGGGCTATGTTTTAAGAATTTAAATTTCTTAAAACATAGCCTAATTTTATTGTATGTAAGAAATTTATATAAAAGTAATTTTACACATAATTATAGTGCAATAAACATAGTATTTTTATATAAAAGCATATTACAATTTTTAAATAGAATACAATAAAAAGGATATTACTTGTATAGAGAAGTATATTAGCATGAAATTAAAGAAAATAAAGAAATTTATTGTTATAAAAGCCATATATAAATAATTGTTATTTAAAAGGTACTGACTTATTTGGAAATAATTTAAAAAAATGCTTAATTATATTAATATATAATTAGAGCTATTTTATATAAAATACAAAAAGTTAATATTATACGAAATGTATTTAAAAATAGTTTGATTTTAGAGAGATGGTATTTAATATGATATTCTCTGAAAGGGGGTAATAATGAAACATAAGTATGGTTTAAATCAAGAAATTATAAATTTGAAGAAACAACTTGACAAGGACTACTTAAACGAATATCAATTCTTATGTAAACAGCTAAAACAAGATTCAGAAATGAGTACAGAGGCAAAAAAAGCATGTTTAGGAGTATTGACGCTACTCTATAAGGCTCAAAGTGAAAACCAAGAACCAAAGAGTATTTATAATGGGAATTTTCAAAATTTTTATAACAAGCTATTAGAAAAGACATTAACAAATGATATAAATAATTTAGAAAAAACAGATAGGAAAAATATTATTATAGTCCTATTATCAGTATTAATAGTTATATTAATTAGTGTGTTTATATGTACTGAAAATGGAGTTATAGGAACTATTGCAAATGGAATGAGTTATCTACAAAGTAATTCTAATTATGCAAGTAGTTACAAAAAATTACAGGCACCAGTAGAGATAGAGCTTAATTTGGCTAATTTAGAAAGTAATATTGGAAAAGAAATTTATCAAGATGGACAATGCAAAATTATTATTTCTAATATAGAAAAGGATTTGAATAATGAGTATAAGGTAATATTTCGGAGCATAGGTACTTATGATAAAAATGGTGGAAGATTAGTATCACCAATAAAGCATTATGTAACACAAGGAAAACATCAAAAGTATGATTTGGAAGGAAACTTAAAAACTACTTATCAGCGTACAACATATATGGGAAGTTGGAGTGCTATATGCCCTCTAATATATAAAGATGGGGATCAATTTACTTATTCTTTATTTCCTATTAAATTATATGAAAATGGTACATTTTTACTGCAAGATAAGTTACAAAAAGATGGAAATGTTAAAGTAAGTTTAGAGGGATTAATTGAAACAACTTGGATGAAAAATTAAGAATACAAAGGGGGGATTCCAGTGTTTATATAATTGATGTAGAAAATGATTAATGATAAAAATAAAAGAAAGGGTTAAGATAATGCATAAGAAGATATTTGTAAGTGTATTAGCATTATTGATAGGATTTGGTTTATACTGCATGAAACCAACATACGCAATGGCAACAGAGAAGATTCCTTTTACAGCAGAGTATATTCAACAGCTTAATGATGATGACTTTATTAATACAGTTATTCGGTATGCGGTTGATAAGGAAAATGAAGGGGTTGAATTTAAAGATGTTCAAGAAGCTTTAAATACAGTGGGAGTGAAAGTAACAAAATCGGAATCTTTATTAAAAGGTAGTTCTGATGTAAAACATACTGTTTATATTACACATAGAGCAGGACAATCTTATTATTATCTAACAGCAGGTGTTACAGCTAATAGGAAATTATCTGATCCGGGAGGAGAAGATGCTATTAGTATTGAATGGGAAGCATCTAAAGCATCATACTATTCAACAACTGAAGGACAGTATACAACATATATGGATGGAACAAATAGATTAAAAGGTATTGTTATGTTCAATTTAGACGATTCAAAATTAAATGCAGCAGATAAATATGCATATTGTAGTGTAAGAGTGGTACCTAAAGTTTCAGGAAAATGGATTGAAGTTGGAAGTAAGTATGTCCATACGTACAGTGTTACGAATTATTCATGGACATTAGGATCAACATTTAATTATTCTAGTACAGGTCCAGCTGGAGGGTTATCATATAGTGTGACTGGTACACCTGCAAGTAGTAGCTGGCAAACATATGCAGATAATGCGTTTAAAGCATAAGCATTTGTTTAGGTTAATAATTTATAGATTTATCAAATATAAAAATTTTATGATGATGATATAATTTTAGGCTATGTTTCAAGAAAATATATACAATAAACAATTTTCTTGAAATATAGCCTATTTTATTATATACGTTTATAGACATTGAAAAGTTAAATAAGAAGTTGAATATAATAAAGTTTTTAAGTTAAGAAAATCTTAATAAATTAGAATGTTTTTTATTAAGATTTTCATATTATCATATAGGTAATGAAAGATAATATGAAGGAGATGGAAATTTTGAGAAACAAAAAGTTTTGGGCATTATTTTTTTCAATGATACCAGGTGCGGGGCACATGTATTTAGGTCTTTCTAAAAAAGGACTTCAACTTATGGCATTATTTTTTATCGCAATAGGTTTTGCGGATGTATTACATCTTAGTATGGTTGCTGGATTAATACCTATAATCTGGTTTTATAGTGTATTTGATGTTAGAAAATGTTACGAACTTAATGTACAGCCAAATGACAATCAAGATATTAAGATACCTTGGTCAGGTAAGGAAACAAAAATACTAGGATATATATTCATTTTTATGGGGGCAATTAGTATAGTTAATGAAATAATATTTCCTATGTTAGATGTAGTACTTGGCTGGAGAACTATTCATTCAATAAAAACTGGTATACTTTCAGCAGTATTTATAGTAATTGGGTTAAAATTAATTATTGGTAGGAAAGTAATAAATGACCCCAGTAGACTTTTAAAATCACCTAGTAAGAGGGGAGAATCTAATTAATGCGTCAATGGAGAGTTGGTTCAATAACTTTAGGAGTGACTTTAATACTTATAGGAATAACCTGTATACTTGGAAATATATATGATCTCACTTTAGTAGGAAAAATTATAAAATGGTGGCCTGTTATATTAATAATATTTGGAATTGAAATTTTAGTTTCTAATACTTTATCAGAGAAAAATTTAGGAAAGCTTAAATTTGATGGGCTTAGTGGATTCTTAATCTTGATTATATTAGGAATTTCAGGGGTTTTGTTTATAGGAAGCCATATTTTCAATTTTAATAAGGAAGGAATAAATATCAGGGGATTTAATAATATAAATTACAAATTTGAATCCAAGTTTACAAAACAGCAGGTGATTGACCCTAAAACTGCTAAAAAACTTATCATAAGTAGTGATTTAGCAAATATAAATTTAGAAAAATCTTCAAAACAAGTTATTGAAGTAAATTCAGACATAAGAATTTTAAATAATGATGAAAAAGAAGCTAAAAAAATTGCTGACTCGATTATAAAAGTAAGTCAAGGAGAAGATATAAGAATAGATACACAAAAAGATTTTAAAAATAATAGTAATTATTCAGTAAGTCGATTAAACATCAATATAAAAATCCCAGAAAAAATTTATTCAGAAGTTACTAATGAATATGGAAGTATATCTGCTAAAAACATTGGAAATGGCATAAAAGTAAAAAATTCAAATGGAAATATTAATCTAAATTCAATAAGTGGAGATGTTATTTGCGAAAATACTTATGGAAAAATAGAAGTAGATATAATAAAAGGAAAAGTTGAAATAAAGAATAAAAATGGTAGTATAAAGGTGAAAAATATAGAAAAAGATTTAGGTGTTGAAAATGAGTATGGTACTATTAATGTAGAGGATGTAAATGGTAATGTTATAACTAAAAACTCAAATGGGAATATTAGGATAATTAATGTAGGAGGAAATGTTAAGGCACAAGATCAATATGGACTAATATATTTGAAAAATATTAAGAAGAATGTTGAAGTAGAAAATAAAAATGCAAAGATAGATGTACAAGATATTTTTGGAGATTTTAAATGTGAAAATGATTATGGTAATATTAAAGCTGTAAATATTTTAGGTAAAGTAGATATAAATTCTGGTAATGGATCTGTAGAATTTAAAAATTCAAATATAGTGAATAAAGATTTAAAAATAATAAATGAAGGTGGTTCTGTTAAAATGACTTTTGCAAAGGAACAAAAGGGTCACTTTATATTGGAATCAACTTATGGAAGAATACACAGCAGAAATTTAGACTTAAATCCTAATAAGACTGAAGAAGTAGAAAGTGTAGATAAGGTTTTAGGAAATGATTCTGTTAAAATAAAGGTTACTAATAAAAATGGAAGCATCAACATATACAATTAGTATAAGGTCAACTTTTGTTGGCCTTTTTACAATTTAATAGGATAATATATTGTTATATGTATAAATTTCATATAAAATAGTATTATTAGCAATATTGTGCTTTGAATTTATTTATGAATTATTAGTTTGGATTATATTCATAAGTAAAATAATTATAAAATAGTGACTTATATATATAATTAAGTTTTTGAAGGTTTGTTTATCCTAAACTGAATTAATAAGTTATAAGTTTCTATAATCTATTTGAAATTTTTAATTATGCAAAATTCGTAATTCTAAATGAAAAACAAATATATATTTATTTTACTAAAATGAATTGAGGGGCAAGCTATAAAAAGGGAGATGAAATGAGTATTGAAAAGAATAGGTAAGACATGCATTAGTTTTGTACTTTTATCTTTTATGATTATTGGATTTAAATCAGATGTTCATGCTGAGGGTATTAATTCTGGACAAGTAGTAGATAGCCATAAAATATGGACTATTAAGTTTAATGACAATATCAAATTTGATAACTTTTCTAAAAATTACATAAAGGTAACTAATAGTAAGGGAATAGTTCAGGAATCACAGTTAGAGCTATGTGAAGATAAGAAATCAATAAGAGTAAAGCCAAACTCAAATGGATATACGCCAGGAGAAAAATATACTTTAAAAATTACTAAGGGATTAAAAAGTGGAAAGAGCAAAGATTTGAAAAAAGAAACTTATATGGATTTCTACATAAAACAAGATGGAGCTAATGTTTTACAAAGCTCTTCACCTAATAATAAAGAAAATGAATCTTTAGTAGTACAAGATGGCGAATGGGTATATTATAGCGATTTTACTTACAATGCTAGTATATACAAAATGAAGAAAGATGGTACTTCAAAAAAGCTTGTATATAAAGGAGAAGATAGAATTTGTCAACTTTATGCTAGTAATGGTTACATATATTTTGTATCACATAGTCCTTATACAAAAGAAGAAGTTTATACAGCTTTTAGAGTTAAAAATGATGGTTCTGGACAAGCAGAGACTATATGTTACAGTTTATCTCCATACAGTCAATTTCAAATATATGGGAATAACATATATTATGTAGATAGTTCTAAATTATATAAAAGTGATTTAAATGGAAAAAATCCAAAGGAACTTTTGAACAATATAGAAAACAAAACAGATGAAGTCTTCTTTATGATAAAGGATAACTTAATATACTATTGGGGGTTTAATTATTTAACAGGAAAAGAAACTGGAATATATAAAATGAATGTTGATGGTAGTGGAAAGCAATGTATAGTAAATAATACTGATGCTCAAAGTATGCTAGCAGATACCATTAATGTAGATGATGAATACATTTATTATAAGAATTTTTCTGGTATAGTTTATAAATCAGATTTAAAGGGGAACAACATTCAGAAGCTAACATTCTTGAATAAAGTATCAGCTATAAATACTTTTAAAGGGTATATATATTATTTATGTGAAGGAACTATATATAAAATAAAGCCAGACGGTACAGATCAAAGTATTATTGCACATCAAGTAGATGATGATGCGAATTATATTAATATAGTTAATGGATGTTTATGGTACTTTAATATTCATGATGAAATAAAAAAAGTAGATTTAAATAATGAAAGTAGTGATAATGGATTAGAGTCAGAAGAAAATATTTCTGTAAAAGATGGAGAAACTTTTTATGTAAGAGGTGTAAATAATCCTTCTTCAAAAATTATTAAATGTACTTCAGAAGATGTAAATGGGGATGGAAAAAAGGAAAATATAGTTCTTACAGGGGATTATGTAAATTACGCCTATAAGAATTTGAAGTTATTTGTTCAAGATACTTCAAATGGTGAAATAATAAGTTATGATGCATTAAGTACCTCTAACTGTCAAGAGGTTGGAAATATTATAACATTAGGCGACTTTAATAAAGACAAGGTAAAGGATATAAAGATAGATTTACTTACTAATATGCAAAGAGGAATACATTCCACTTATATATATTCTTTAAGCAATAATAAGCTTAATAAAATATTTGATGATACAATGATTCCAAGTCAGGGACAAGACTTTGGATATGAGCTTTTAAGTAATCGTAACATTAAAATTTCCAATAATAATGCTTATTATTTAGTAGATCTTAGTAAAGATAATGATACACATTATAATAATTTAATGAGTACAGGATTAAGTACCTCTCTTACAATATGGTATGATGGAGAGGACTTAGATAAAGATGGAAGTTTGGAATTGAGTAGAAATATTTACTTAGCAGGAGTTTCTTATAGTGATTTCTTATGCAAAGTTAAAACTACTTATAAATTCAATCAAGCTACAGGGAAATGGGAATATAAATATATAGAAGTAGAAAGTGAAAATTACCCTTGTAGTAAAGTTGAAATAAATAGACCTGATGAAGAAAATGCTAATACGCAAGAAAATAGTGAAACTGAAAATAATGAAGAAGGTAATATTGAGAAAAATACTAATAATCAACAGGAAGACAATTTAGGGATACAAAGTTTAATAGAAAAAGATGGGTTTGTTTACTATGTTGAAGAACAGTGGACAAAGAGTGGAGAAGCTTACTGTTTAACTGGGTCTCCTTTATATAAAGTAAACAAAGCTTCAGGTGAACGTGCAATTATTGCAAAAAATTGTTATGACAAAATCCAGATATATGGAGAATGGATATATTATATAAGCTCTTTTAATGGAGGTATGCATAAAGTTAAGTTAGACGGAACTTCTGATACAAATCTTTCTATTTCAGGAGTGAGAAGCTTTGCTGTCGTAAAGGATTGGATTTATTATACTGATGGTATGTACAGTGTTTTGGGCGGCATTTATAAAATGAAACTAGATGGCACAGAACTTACTAAATTAAGCTTAGATGCAGGAGAAGAAATAGCTGTTTTTGAAGATTGGGTTTATTATATAAATTCAAAGGATTATAAACTATATAGAGTTAAAGTTGACGGAACTTCAAAAGAATGTTTAGAAGAAATAGCTACTCATTCATTAGGTGTAAATAAAAATGGTATATATTATTTGGTAAGACATAGTGCAGCATCATCTCTACACAAAATGGATCATGATGGAACAAATAGTAAATGGATTTCTAATGAAATAGTAGGTAGATATTCTATTTATGATGAATTTATATATTATATAGATTACAAGGATAAATGCATTTATAGAATGAACGCTAATGGAAGCGGAGCAGTAAAGTTAAGTGACACAAAAGCTGATGATATAATAGGAGTATCAGCAGACTCTATTTATTATATAGCAGGAGATTCAAAGGACAGTCAGCAAGTTTATATTCTTAAAAAAGACCGCTAGCTTTTAAATAAGGTAGTTAGATACCAGAAATTAGGAATTAGTGATTAAAGAATTTGTTGTTTAGTATAAAATGAAGGAACCTATGAAAAACTTAATTTTCATAGGTTCCTTGTTTTTAACTTTGAGAATTTTTAATGCAAGGAATAAAAAATTGTATCTATACCTAAAGTTAAGTGCTTTTTATAATTTAAGCAAGGAGTCTACAGATAATCCTGCTTGATAAATAATACCGTCATGAATAATGGCCAGAAATTTAAATAATTTTCCATCTTCAGCTCTTTTCTTTATTGGGGTTGTAATATGGTTTGCTTTGCCTTCTTTTAATAAAGTAAATTTTGAATCTACATCATAAAGATTAAGGCCAATAGCTGATTGATCATTACAATATTTAACTATACCTTTTTTATCCGTAATAATAATGCTATCTACGTTAGAATCTATTAATAATCTATCTAATAATGTTTTATTAATGTTTTTATCTGAAACTTGATTTTTTATATAATCAACAGCTTTTAGCATTCTGTTTTCCATTACTTTTCCTGCCACATATTGTTGCATATCCTCAGCCTTTGTTTTAAGATTACTTGAAATTTCTTTTAGATTGGATAGTTCATTATTTTCTTCATTAACATGAGCTTGAGATTCCTGCATTTGTGTATATATTTCTATAGAAAATTGAGTTATTTCTTCAATACTAGAAGCTATTTCCTGACCATTGTTATTTATATTGTTTACGTCTTTACTTATCTTTTTTATTTTATCAATGCTGGTGCAAAGAGAAGAGTTTATTTTGTTGAATTCTTTTATAGTATTTTGAACCTCATTATATCCTTCTTCAACATGTTGAGTTTCCTGTAAAGTGGAATTAGCTATATTGGTTATTTCTTTTTGTAAAGTGGTTACAATACTATCTATTTGTTTTGCTACTTCTGTAGTTTTGCTAGAAAGTTTTCCAACTTCATTAGCAACCACTGAAAAGCCTTTTCCATGTTCTCCAGCTCTAGCTGCTTCTATAGTTGCATTTAAAGCTAACATATTTGTTTGTTTTGCTATGGTACCAATAAGATTTGTCATAGATACTACTTGTTCTGAATATTTTTTTAGAGATTCTGCTTCATTATGAGTGTTTTTCGTAAGAAGTTTGATTTCATTAATTTTGCTTGATATATTAGAAGTTGAATTTATACCGTTTTGTGCAGCACCTATAGATTCTTCAGCAAATAATGCTGTGTCCTTCATTTCATCAGTTATATATCTAAGAGTATTTACTATGCTTATAGTATTTTTAGATATTTCTTCAAGCATCATTACTTGTTTTTCACTACCGTCACAAGTGAATTCAGCAGAAGTATGCAGTGCATTCATGGATTCTCCAGATTCATTTGCTATAAAATTTAATTTGTTACTTACTTCTGTAATTTCAGTAGTCATTTGTACTTGTTGCTTAAAGTTTTCTTTTAAATTTTCAATAAGATTTTGTATTTCTTCGGCTATTTCTTTAAAACCACTATCGCTTATATTGCTAAGATCTATTGTGTAATCGTTTTTGTTGATTTTCCACATGAACTCCTTAATTATTTCTAATTTTTTGCAGTAGATTTTATTTATTATGATAGTTATAAATAATGAAAAAACTAAGATACTAATTAAATTAAGAATTAAGTTAGTTAACAGCTTAGCTGTGATAGTGTTTATAACAAATAATATTATTAAAGATGTAAAAATTAAATAGTTAGACTTATTGTTTTTCAATTAATCTTCACCTCGTTTTATAAGTATATGATAATAAGTATATAATATATAAAATTCTATGCTTTTATCAATAATCCTTCCAATAATGGTAAAATTTTAAATAAATATCGACAGATTTTTAAATAATTTTTATATGATCCCTATAATTTATTTTTCTTATAAGTTAGGTGTTAATCTATATATAAATGTACAAAAAATATCTGCATTTGGATTAAATTTATTTATATAAGGCAAAATAAGAGTAAGATATGTTTTAAATTGTTGATCTCCTATAATTTCGAAAACAATTCTAAATTTGTTATGACTAATGTATCTAGGCTTTCATAAACTCGCTTAAGGCTCAAACATATGAAAGCTCTTAATGCTACATTAGTTATAACAAATAAGAATAGTAATTTCTTATTATAATGAACTCACCAATTTAAAATATATCTTTAGGGAAACGGAAGGAAAGTTTTAAATTGTTGATCTTCTATAATTTTAAAGACAATTCTAAAATTAATATAATAAAAAATTATTGAATTCGTATAAATAGCGAAAACAATTCTAAATAAATATAAAGAGGTGAATTTAATGAAAAATAAGGATAGTGTAAGAGTTATTCCTTTAGGGGGACTTGGAGAAATTGGTAAGAATATAACTGCTTTTGAATATAAAGATGAAATAATAGTAATAGATTGTGGTATAGCCTTTCCTGATGAGAATATGCACGGGGTAGATCTAGTAATTCCTGATATAACTTATCTATTAAATAATGCGGATAAGGTAAAGGGTATTTTTCTAACTCATGGACATGAAGATCATATTGGAGCATTACCTTATATATTGAAGCAGTTAAATGTACCTGTTTATGGTACTAGGTTGACATTGGGATTAGTTGAAAACAAGTTGAGTGAAGAAAACATACTTTCACAGTGTAAGCTTGAAGTAGTAGAAGCTGGAGGTATAGTTGAATTAGATAATTTTAAAATTGAATTTATAAGGGTCACTCACAGCATAGCAGACTCTTGTGCCATCGCCATCCATACCCCGGTGGGAGTAATATTACATACGGGTGATTTTAAAATAGATCATACACCTATTGATGGGTTAGTTATGGATTTAGAGCGTATATCAGCCTTGGGTAAAGAGGGCGTATTGCTGCTTATGGCCGATAGCACAAATGTAGAACGTAAAGGACACACAATATCAGAAAAAGCAATAGGAGATACTTTAACTAGAATTTTTTCTAGTGCAGAAGGAAGAGTTATTGTGGCAACTTTTGCTTCTAATATTCATAGAATGCAACAGATAGTAAATTCTTCTTTGCAATATGGAAGAAAGGTAGCTTTCAGTGGAAGAAGCATGGAGAACGTATCAAAGGTAGCTATGGAGTTGGGATACTTACATATACCAGAAGGTTGTATTGTAGATGTAGATGAAATGAAAAATTATCCTAATAACAAGATAACCATAATAACTACTGGAAGTCAGGGAGAACCCATGGCAGCTCTTGCAAGAATAGCTTTTTCTAATCATAGAAAAATTAGCATTGAACCAAAGGATTTATTTATTATATCTGCATCACCAATTCCTGGAAATGAAAAACTTATATCTAAAGTAATTAATGAATTGTTTAGAAAGGGTGCAGATGTAATTTATGATGATTTAGAAGAAGTTCATGTATCAGGTCATGCATATAGAGAAGAATTAAAGTTAATTCATGCACTAGTTCATCCTAAATTTTTTATGCCAGTTCATGGTGAATACAGACATTTAAAACATCATGTGGATTTAGCAAAAAAATTAGGTATGAAGGATGAAAATATATTTAAGTTACAAATGGGTAACGTATTAGAAATATCAAAAGAAGAAGCTAAGGTATGTGGTAAAGTTCACACTGGTTCCGTATTTGTAGATGGACTTGGGGTTGGAGATGTAGGCAATATAGTCCTTAGAGACAGAAGGCATTTAGCTGAAGACGGTATGCTCACTATAGTTGTAACATTAGAAAGAGAATCTTATAGTATTATAGCGGGACCAGATATTATAACTAGAGGTTTTATATATGTAAAGGAATCAGAGGAGTTAATTCAAGAAGTAAAATCCATTGTTAGAAGTGAACTTAACAAATCTTTGGGAAATAATATCATTGAATGGTATGTATTAAAAACTAGTATGAAAAAAGCTGTAGAAACATTCCTATATGAAAAAACAAAACGAAGACCAATCATTCTTCCTATTATTATGGAAATTTGAATTAAGAATTAGGTGTTATAGGGATAAAGAAATCACTAGTTGCTAACCACTAAAAGGATAAAGGGGATTGCTTTTATGAAAATAGTGACTAGGGATTAGCGATTAAAAAGTTGTTGGTTGTAGGAAATTTAGAATAAAAGTAAAGAAACATATGAAAAATTCGGTTTTTCATATGTTTCTTATTTAAAATTCAGAGGTTTTCTGACCTAAAGAAGAAAATAACACTTATCTAAAACCTATCCCTAATAAATATAAAATAGAGCTTAGTGGCTAGATTCTTTTAAAAGCATATTGCTTTTAAAGTAATCGTCTAGAGATTCTTCTTCAGCATTTTCTTTATCTTTTAATTGAATTAATAGTATTGAAGAAATAATTAAAGCCATACCTATTAATTGAGGAATTTCAAATAGTTCACCAAAAATCACAAAAGCTAATACAGAAGCAACTAAAGGCTCTATACTTGCAATAATACTTACTTTACCTGACTCAACATATTTTAAAGCTCTAAGAATTGATTCATTTGGTAAAATGGTAGCAAAAAGTCCTAGACCAAGAATAGCAATTAATGAATTTGTATTTTCAATTGATTTTACTAAAGTCCATGGAGGTATAAAGAACCACAAAAATATTGCTCCAAATAAAAATGTATATACTAAAAATGTTTTTTGAGAATATTTTTTTACTGCGATTTTTCCTAAAATATTTTGTACTGCAACAGTAAGTCCTGAAATAATTCCCCATACTATTCCTATAAAGTTCACTTTGAAAGCTGTACTATCATATGCTTTTACAACTAAACAGCAACCTATCAAAGTTAAAGTTAAAGCTATGAATTTTTTTAGTGTAAATTTTTCTTTAAACACAAAATAGGATAAAATAACTACAATAATAGGATTTATAAACAATAAAACTGAAGCTGTAGCTACTCCTGTATATTTAACAGCATAACTAGAAGAAATAAACATTCCATCTAAGGCGAATATGCCATAACAAGCGAAGAATAGTATTCCTTTTAAATCTGTTTTAAAGCATTGAGGATCTTTTATTAAGGTTACTATAATATAAAAAATTATTCCTATTGTTGGTCTAAAAGCAGATATTGTCATAGACTCAAAGCCTAAATTATTTAAAAGCTTTACAAAGACACCTAAAAATCCCCATGAAATTCCTGCAATTAGAGCTAATAAATAACCTTGTTTAGTTTTAGTAAAATTTAGCATAAAAATCTCTCCCTTCTGATTGGTTTACAAAAAAATTCAATAAAAAAACAGAGAGAACAAAACCCAGCCTGTTCTCTCTGTTTGTATTCAGAGTCTATTCAGATATAATTCTTTTGCCTGAAAATTTCACTTTATTTTACTGGGATAAAATAAAGCTTGTCCCTTCGGCGGTTTTATTCAAAACTCTCTCTTATATCCTTCAACTAGTGAACTTATGTATTTTTACCAATTGTTAGTTAATCCGAAACTCACTTGCATTGTACAATATAAAAATATCATTGTCAACCGTTGAAATTTAACTTTTCGTTAGGCTTAATTGCAACTGCTACAATTGTATTATAAAATGTAAGGAAGGAGAAAAATGTAAAGGAGAATGAAAATGAAATCTAAAAAAAGAATAATATCAATATTTATGGCAATTATCATAATTAGTCTATTAATTGGATGTGGAAATAATACCATGGATAAGGTTTATAATGATAATAATAAAATAGCAGATCAAAGTGATACTTTCGGACTAGATGAAAGTGAGGAAACAATACAGTCAGGAAGTTATAAAGGAAAGTTAAAGTTAAGTGGAAGTGGAACTGTTTGGAGGTACCAAAGTAATAAAGAATTTAATTTGGAGGTTCCATATACCTTATCAGTAAAAAGTGGAAAGGCTAAAATTGTGTTAATATCACCTGATAATACAGTTCATACGCTTATTGAAAATACAGAAAGATCTACTACAACAGAAGGAACAATGACACTAACTATACCAATAAAAAAAGGTATTAATAGAATAAAAGTAGTGGGTTATAAAAAAGCAGATATTGATATTGAACTACATATAAAACAAGGAGAATTTGAAAAAATATAAAGCATTTAAATGATTTTTTATAAAAAATATTATAAATACATTTGTTAATAAGAGAAGTAGCTGTTTTAAAATAAACTTTATACAACATACTAATGATTAAATTAAAAAATGGTTGTTGTATTATGTCAATTTTTATTTTAAGACAGCTATTTTTAAAAGGATATATAGAGGAAAGGATGTTATGTAGTATAATCTTATTAGATAGTTATTGGTTAAAGTTGTTTTTATAATTTTTTCAACCAAATGTTCATATCTTCCAGTTGACCACATATATTACAATGGTTTATTAAACGACCACCATAATTATAATCATGTTTTGAAAAAACAATATTCATTCCTGGTGAAAGAGCTCTAGCCATACTGTATAGAATTTTGTAGTTTGTTTTTTTTAGTTCATTTTCTAATTCATAGATCAGTTTACCCATTAAGCCTTCACCTCTATATTGTTTAAGAGTTGCGCAATCTGTCATTTCTGCATTTAAATACCTTGGATCCATATCAGCAGAAGCTGCACTTACAACCTTGTTATCTGATAATATTAGTTTAAATAATACATTATTGTTAATTGCCCATTTTATGAACTTAGGATCATGTAGTGGAGTAGGGTATGTTTTAAAAACTTCATCATACAATTTTGATAATTTTTCGGAATCTTTTTCTTTAGCCGTTTTTATTATAAATTTATCTTCTATTAGATAAGAAAAATCTCTATCCATATATTCTCTAGCTTTAATTAGTATCTCCTCTTCTTCTGGAATATTAATACTCATCTTTCTTTCGGTTGTTATAAACTTAGAAATAAAATATCCAGGTAATCCGTTTAAAAAACCATCAATTTTTGCTTCAATAATAAATCCTTCTTGTTTAAATGGTTCCAAATTTTTTTCAGTACAAATATGAAATATTTTAGCTAATTTATGTTCTTCAATTAATGGATTTAGTTTATTTAATAACTCATTTAAGTTTCCATTTAATTCAATGATTTTTATTCTTTTATTAAAAGTATCAATTTTTATTTTTGCATTTCCTCTACTGAGAGAAATAACTTCAATTGAAGGTACATCAGCAAGTATCATCATAACACCTCTCATTTTTAAAATATACTTATATTATTTACAGATGAAATATAAGTTATTCTTTTCTACTATACCAAGCTTGAATATATTAAAATTATTTATATAATATTTATTAGATAAGTATTGACTATCACCTTGGGGGGTGGTCTATGATAATTATGAGGTGATTAAAATGTTTATTAAAGATGTTTGTAATAAATGTAATTTAACTAAAAAAGCTATTGAGTATTATGAAGAACAAGGGTTGATTTTCCCTACTATTGGAGATAATGGTTACAGAAATTATACTGCAGATGATATATTAATATTAAAAGAGATTGCAGTATTAAGGAAATTAAATATTAGTGTGGCTGATATTAAGAATATTACTACAAGTAATAATAAAGTTAGTGCTTTAGCAAGATATAAATATAAGATGGATTTAGAAGTACAAAAGTCAATTGCTAAAAAAACATGCTTAGAGCAGCTGTTAAATGATTATAATATTAACCAAGCGATTGACTATATAGAAGAAAATATTGAAAGAAATTTTACAATTAAAGAAAGACTGTTACAAGCTTTCCCAGGACCTTATGGAATGTATATATGTATACATTTTGGGCAGTTCCTTGATGATAAAATTGAAACAAAGGAAAAAGAAGAAGCCTATTATAAAATCATTAATTGGTTAGATAAAATCAAAAATATAGAATTTTCAGATGAATTGGAAGAACATCTATTGAAAAGCTTTGAACTAATGGAACAAAGAGATATGGAAAAAATGAATGATTCACTTTTAGAAGCTGTAGATAATATGGATGTATATTTGGAAGATAACAAGAAAAATATAGATGAATATTTGAAGCTTAGAAATTCAGATGAGTTTAAAAATTCAATAGCATTTAAAATGCATCAATCATTAGTGGGATTTTTACAAAATAATGGTTATTATGATATATTAATTCCTAACTTAAAAATATTAAGTGATTCGTATAGGGAGTATTGTGAAAAGCTTGAGGTTGCAAATAAAATATTTGTAGAGAAATATCCCAAAGCAAAAGATATTTATAATGAGTTATAATGAAAGAAAAGAGCGATTATTTATGGTTAGAGCTATAGTAATGGTGATTAAAATAAAAGTAATTTATCTTAAATAAAATTTTTTGTAATATTATTCAGTAACAAAAGATTTAGAATATAAAAAGAGCCTAGTTATTCTAATATGTATCAATACAATATTAGAATAATTTAGGCTTTTATTTTTATATGTATGATAACTTCACTTTATTTAAATGGTAAAATTTATTTCAAAAAGATACAAGTTACAAAAAAGTAAGATATAATAACAATATGACAAATAATGTTGTTAATTAAGAGGAATTAATATAAAATAATTAGTAGTAAAGGTATATTATAGAAAGTAGTTAATTATAAGTAGAATATTCTATAATTTACAAGTCAAAATTAATTATATAATAGCCTAATAAGCTCAATATAAGGGGGTCTTATAAAAATACTAAGTAATATAGAGTTTGAATTAAATTAAATATTCAAATTTGTAAAGGAGATGAAGGTATAATTGAAAAAGGCAATGAGAGTATTGGCAAAAACAACGTTTTTAATTTGTGCAACTCTAGGGTTGGGATCACAAGCAAATGCTGAGGTTTTAAATTCAGGACAAGCTGTAAATGAGAAAAAGGTTTGGACAATTAAATTTAATAATAAAGTCAAACTTGATAATGTTACTAAAAATTATATTAAGGTAGTAGATTCAAGAGGAATATTTCAAAATATAAATTTAGAATTGGAAAAAGATAAAAAGTCGATAAAAGTAACACCTTGTGATAATGGATATAAACCAGGGGAGAAATATACATTAAAAGTTATGAAAGGTGTTAAAGGTGAAAGCAACAAAGGATTGAAAAAAGAAATTTCTATGGACTTTTATATAAAAGATAATATGAGTAGCGATAAGCTAAATACTTCTATTAATAATGTACAAAATGCCTCTTTTGTTGTACAAGATTCTGAGTGGATATATTATAGTGATTTAACTGAAAGTAATAGTATATATAGAATGAAAAAAGATGGAAGTTCTAAAAAGGTACTTTATAAAGGTAATAGTAGAATATGCAAACTTTATTTATCTAATGAATACATATATTTTGTATCACACAGTGGTAATTTTACACAAGGAGAGGAGTATTGCATTTATAGAGTAAAAAAAGATGGGGTTGGTAAGCCACAAGTTATATGTAAAAACATTTCTGTAAATTATCAATTCCAAATAGATGGTGATAGCCTTTATTATGTACAAGATTCTAGGTTAATGAGAAGCGATTTGTTAGGAAACAATGCTAAAGAAATTTTGAAAAATATAGAAAATACTACAGATGAAGTTTTCTTTTTATTAAAAGATAAATGGATATATTACTTTGGATTTGATTATAGGTCTGGTAAGGCAACTGGTATATATAAAATAAAAACAGATGGAAGTCAAAAGCAATGCATAGTTAAAAATGTAGATGCTCAAAGTATGAAGGTAAGTTCTATAAATATAGATGGAAACGATATTTATTATAAAAACTTTTCAGGGGATATATTTAAATCTGATTTAAAAGGTAGAGACTTAGAACGTGTGAGGTTCTTAAATGGAGTATCAGGTGTTAATGTGTTTAATGGATATATACATTATTTATATGAAGGTGCTGTACATAAAATAAAAGCTGATGGAACAGAGCACAGTATATTAGCACAAAAAAGTTTAAATGATTTTGATTATATAAATATAGTCAATGGGGAATTGTGGTACTTAGATACAAATAAAGAGTTAAAAAGTGTACCTGTAGTGACTAAAGATAGTGGAGAAGATGATGGAGATTCTAATCCTGGAAATCCTGTTTCTCTAAAAGAGGGAGATAGCTTTTATATTAAAGGTGTAAATAGTCTTTCTTCAAAAGTTATTAAAATTGAAACTGCAGATGTTAATGGGGATGGGAAAAAGGAAAATGTAATATTAGCAGGAGTAAATGAAAATTATTCTTATAAGGATTTAAAAATATTCATTCAAAAAACATCAAATGGAGAAATATTAGGTTATGATTCATTAAAGAATTTTAGTTGTGAAGAAATAGGAAACTCTATATCTTTAGGGGATTTTAATAAAGATAAAATAAGTGATATAAAAATTGATTTGCTTTTAAATACTCAAAGAGGGATGCATGCAACATATATATATACCTTTACTAAGGACAAATTAAATAAAATTTTTCATGAAAATATGATTCCAGCCAAAGCTCAAGATTTTAAATATAAACTTTTAGATGATAAGAGCATAAAAGTTTATGATGATAAAGGAAATAGTTATATAGTGAATCTTGCATCAGATGATGAGGAACATTATAAATATTTAACCAATATAGGAATCGGACCTAGCATTACAGTATTTTATGAAGGTGAAGATATAGATAGGGATGGAAGCTTAGAATTAAGTAGAACTATATATTTAGTAGGTGTTTCTTATAGTGATTTTTTGTGTAGTGCTAAAACAACATATAAATACAACCCTGCTACATCAAAGTGGGAATATAAAGGATTGCATGTAGAAAGCGAATTTTTCCCATGTACTAAGGTTAGTAGCAATAGCGATAATGATGATGAAAACAATAATGAACAAGATAAACAGAAGTCATCTATACAAAATTTCGTAGAAAAGAATAATACAATATATTACGTTCAAGATAAGTGGACTAAAAGAAGTAAAAATGATTATTATTTAAGTGATTCATATTTACGCGGAATTAAAAATGATTTAAGCACAAGTAGCACAATAGCAAATGATATAAGTGGAAAGATTCAAACTTATGGCAAATACATGTACTATGTAAGTGCCTATGGAGTAAATTTGCATAGAGTAAAATTAGATGGAAGTAACGACACAGTAATATCTAAGGACATTGTTAAAAATTTCTGCATCTCAGATGGTTATATTTATTATTGCAGTGATAAGGGCGGAATCTATAAGATGAAGCAAGATGGAAGAGACGTATCTATGTTAGAGAAGGATAAAGCAGAGGAATTAGTTGTTTTAGATGATTGGCTTTATTATATTAATAATGGAAGTTTATACAAAATGAAAACAGATGGAACTTCAAGAGAAGATTTAGGAGTTACAGCTAATAAAATGTTAGGTGCAAGTGAGGATGGAGTGTATTATTGTATATCACAAAAAGATGGTTCTTCAAATTTATATAGAGCAAATATTGATGGAAAAAGATCTAAATGTATTTTTGAAGGACTGTTGAAGGGATATGCTGTATATGATGGATATGTTTATTGTATAAATAATACTAACAATTACATTTATAAGATGAAATATGATGGAAGTGATTTAGTTAAGGTAAGTGATGAAAAAGCTAAAGATGTAGTGGGTGTGTCAGAGAAATTTATCTACTATAAAGCAGGAGATACTTTAAATAATGAGCATTTATATAGAATAAAGAAAACAGGTGGAAAACCAGAGAAAGTTGATTAAATCAAAATTGCATATTTTAGTTTGAATTTTTAATTATTCATGACATTAAAGGGCCGTATGGCCCTTTAATAATTTTGACAAAAATCACAAATACCTGATAAAAATCAAGGAAATCATTGAAAATATTGGCACTGATATATATAATATATTTTAAGAGTAGATTATTTATAGTGTTGCAATTAACATAAGATATATTTAGATTATAAAATTTAAAACACTTTTAGAGGAGAAATATAATGTTTATTTTATTACTAAAATATATAAAATCAGTAGAAGAAGTTGATAAAGAATTAGAAAACCATATTAAATATCTAGATAAGTATTACTCATTTGGAAAGTTTATTTGTTCAGGAAGAAGAAATCCAAGAATAGGTGGAGTGATTCTTTGCAAATCCGAAAGTAAAGAAGAAGTTAAAGATATAATCAAGGAAGATCCATTTTATGTTAACAAAATTGCAGAATATGAAATAATAGAATTTTTGCCTACAAAATATGTAGAGGGGTTTGAAAGTTTTATAAACGTATGATGTTTCTATGTTGTGCACTAAAGGAGGGAAGTTTCCTCCTTTAATTTTATATTTGTATCAAAACATTAATTAATAGTAATTAAGTTAAAGGAGGAGTAAGTATCCAGATGACGATTGATACTAAGCTGAATGATTTCAAGTTAAGATTTGCAGAAGTAAAGGATGTTTCAATAATTTTAGAGTTTATAAAGGAATTAGCAGATTATGAAAAAATGTTGAATGAAGTTGTAGCAACAGAAGAAATCTTAACAGAATCTTTATTTGAAAAAAGAATAGCTGAGGTTATCATTGGTGAGTATAAAAAAGAACCTGTGGCTTTTGCGTTGTTTTTTCATAATTTTTCTACATTTTTAGGAAAACCAGGTATTTACTTAGAGGATTTATATGTTAAGCCAGAAATTAGAGGAAAGGGTATCGGAAAGATTATGCTCTCTTTTCTTGCTAAATTAGCTGTAGAGAGGAACTGTGGAAGGTTGGAATGGTCTTGTTTAGATTGGAATGAACCATCTATTGAATTTTATAAACAAATGGGTGCAATTCCAATGGATGAATGGACAGTGTATAGAGTACATAATAAGACATTAGATAAATTGGCTATGAAATTTAATAATTAATAAAATTTTAAGTATGATAAGCAAAATAATAAAAAATATTTGTAAATGACATAGGATAAAAAGTCTAATAGCAATACGGAGGAGATTATGGATAGTAAGATTAAACAATTAGATAAAGAGTATCAATTGCTTTTATTGACAGAACAACATATTCGTACATTATATAATTGGAATATTGAAGAAGAACACTTTGAATATTACACTTGCCGACCTTTAACATCACATAAATCATTTAAAGAATATGCCTGTAAAACATTAAAGTCAATTTTAGGAAAAAAATCAAAAATCTATGTATTGGTAAAAAAAGATAATTGGAATATACCTTTAGGCAAAATAACTTTATTTGATTTAAATCTAAGAAACCATAGTGCTGAATTTGGATATTATTTACCTAAGAATAATAGAGCCAAAGGGTTAGGTGGTATTATGTTGAATAAGTTCATTGAAGTAGCTTTCAAGGATTATGAACTGAATTTAAATAAGATATACGCAACCACATCTTCAAATAATTTCCCTTCAATAAAACTTTTAGAGAGATTTGATTTCAAATTAGATGGAAGATTGAGGGAACATTATTGGATTAATGAAAACAAATATGACCAACTTATTTATTCAATGCTAAAACACGAATAAGTTTAGTTTTAAACTCATAATTTGAAAATAACATAAACATATATTATAATGTAAAAACACTAGGTTATTATTATATATATTATCGAATTGTTATAGCATAACTTTAAAAGATTGACTTACAGTGGGGAGAGAGTTTATTATGGGGAAAAGAACCAAACTAAAAACAGGTGTAATTACACTTTGTATGACAGCTATTATTATAGGTGCTATAGGCAAGAAATATTATAAGAAAAAAATGGATGAGAATTTAAAAGAGCCGCTAAAAGAAATTTGTTTAGAAACTATGAGAAATACTGAAATTAGAGATGGAGAATTCCGCATAAATATGCCAAGAGCTATTTCATATTCTGAAGAAAAATTAAAAGAATTTTTTAATAAAAACAAAGATAAATATAAAGATATATTTGGAAAAGATATATTTGAATATGATAGTTGTTTATTTTTTGTACATGATAATGACGAGAAAATATATCTTCAGTGTTTTTTCAGTTTAAGAGGTAAAGCACAGTATTGTTTAGGAAAAACTTATGAGATTCGAACAGAAACATATAAGTGGAAAGATAATATAAAAACTTTTGAAATGGATAAAAAGATAGCTGAGGAAATTAATAAAAAATCAAACGTAAAAAATTTAAAGGAAAAAGATATTGTAAAGATGCCAGGTAATACATGTGCAATAGTGAGGAAAAAACAAGGAGATAAAATTATACTAGAGATGTTGAAGTGGGACTACAGTAAAATGATAAATTATTTTAAATAAAAATACTTCATATATTTCAATATTAGTGGTAATATTTTAATAAGGAAACTTTTACTATACTTGTGTTACTGAATACTTTATAAGTATAAATAAACTTATATTAGGAGGATATAACAATGAAAAAACTAATTCTATTAATTACAATACCTCTAGTATTATGTAGTTGTGGACAGAAAAGTGTGAAAAATGAAAATAATACATCAAATAAAACAGAGCAAGTTCAAAGTGATGGTAATACAAAACAAGTAGTGAAAGAAGAAGTAAAAGAAGAAATTCAAGGAAAAGCTTCTGACTATTATCCTTTTACTAAAAATACAGAATATAAATATGAAGGGACAGGTAGTGAATATGCTTCTAAAGATATTTACCCAGACTTCATTGAAGATAATAAAATGCAATTAAGAATAATAACCTCAGGAACAACTTCTGTAAATATTATAGAGAAAACCGAAAACGAAGTATCTTTGGTGTATTCTAAAGGAGAAGTTTATCATAGAGAAAATTGTATTCAAAAAGAATTCAAAGGGAATAAAGATATTTTGATTAAATCACCGATAAAAGTAGGTAATATATGGACTACTTCTAGTGGAGATAAGAGAAGTATTACAGCAATTAATAAGGATATAGAAACTAAGATAGGAAAATTAAAAGCTTTAGAAATAAAAACAGAAGGAAAGAATGGTACAACTTTAGATTATTATGTTAAAGATATAGGACATGTAAAGTCCATATATGAAGATAAACAAAATAAAGGACTTAAAGTAATAACTGAAATAAAAGAAATTAATAAAGATAAAGCAATAACAGAAGAAATTAAGTTTAATTATATAAAATCAACAGACACAGACTTTATTAGAAAGACTCAATATATAAATGTTAATTTCAAGACTAATGAAGATATAAGAAAAGTATTTGAAAAAAATCTTAAAAACCCACCAGTGAAAGGGTTAATACCTTGTTTTACTAAGAATGTAAAGATAAATGAAATGGGAATAAAAAATGAAGGTAAGATTTCATATATTGATTTGTCACAGGATTTTATTAAGGATATGAATGCAGGAGCTAGTTTAGAAGGTGATATACTTAACTGTGTTGCTTACACTATAGGAAATTACTATAACACAAGTGAAGTTTTGTTAACAGTAAACAATAAGCCTTATGAATCTGGTCATATAATTTTTAAAAATGGAGAAACGATTAAATTAAAATAATAGAATCTAAGAAACTAGTTGATAACTAGTTTCTTGTTTTTTAAATAATTTTATAAATAGGGTTTTTGGTTTCAGGTAGAGTTTTATTCCAGCTGAAAGTTATTAACAGAGTTCTTAGAAGTCGTTATTAGGGAAAACCGTTATCCAGGGCGTGCTATTCTAATACCCCCATTTTCTTTAAAATAGGAGTATTAGAATGGTTAGAAATCGAATAAAGTATAGTAAATTAAAAATTCTAAAGATGTTAACAAATAAGATAAAATTTATCAAACTTACGATATTGTAAGTTTATTATCATATTTTGTAAGGTAAAGGAATAGATTAGTTAGCAGTTATGAATTATAATTACATATGATATAAATAAGTGACTTAAGGAGTGGTAATATGAAAAGAAAATTTTTATCAGGAATTATAGTTTTGGCTCTATGTTTCTCTGTAGTAGGATGTGGCAAAACTTCAAAAGATAAAGCAGTTGAAAATAAAACTAATACTGAACAAACGCAGAAAAAGAATATTGATAGTGAAAAAATAGTTAAATTTGAAAGCTTTGGAATAGAGTACATACTTCCTGATTCTTGGTTAAAGGCTTCAAAAAGCAATACTCTTGGACCAGAACCATGTGGTGCTGGAGAAGAGGATAAAAAAAGAGAAGTGTTTGGTGAAGTTGGATTTGCATTTATATCAAAGGAAGATGTTAATGAATTACAAGATAAAATGAAAAAAGTAAAGACAGAAGAAGAGCAGATGAAAGTGGTTATGGATCTTCAAAAAAAGAGTAAAAAGTTATTAAATATAGTTATTTTCAATAAAGATAAGGCAACAAAGGCAGCAAAAGATAAGATGTTTGCTGATTTTAAAAACCATGATAAATTAGGAGAAAAAGGTAATTACGAATTCTATTTCTTATATAATGATCAATATGATGATAAGGGGTTATCAGATAGTTCTAAAAAAGAATTTAAAGAAATATGTGATTCAATTAAAGAGTTTAAGAATTCAATAAAAATTTCTATAGCAGTAACTGAGGAAGAGAAAATTAAAAATAGTGGAGTTAAAAATATTGGAGATATTAAGACTAAAGATATTCATGGCAAAACAGTAGATAAGAGCATTTTTAAAGAGAACAAATTGACAATAGTAGATATATGGGCTACTACTTGCGGTCCTTGTGTTCAAGCTATGCCTGAACTTCAAAAATTACAAGAAGAATTAAAGAAAGATAAAATAAACGTAATGGGAATTGTTATTGATGCACTGGATGAGGAAACTACAGAAGTAGCTAAGAACATTGTTGAGAAAAAAGGTGTAAAATATATTGATATAGTACCAGATGAAATTTTGAAGAATGGTATATTAAAAACTATAACAGGAACTCCAACTTTTATATTTGTTGATAGTAATGGCAATATAGTAGGCAAACCAATTATTGGAGCTAATATTGAAGCTATAAAGAAAGAAGCATTAGATTTAGTAAAAAATATAAAATAAACTTAAAGTAAAAATATATAAAGGGTGAAAATAGTATGGGCAAAAGGAAAGTGGTAACTTACGGTATTTTACTAGGAAGTATATGCCTCATGGGTGTTGGAATATATAGAAATGAAGTGAATACAGTTTTAAAAAAAGCGGTTAATATATGTTTGGAGTGTATAGGAATTGGATAAAAGGACTTTAACTCAAATAATTGCAACTGTAGCAACTAATGCTAATATAAAAGGTTTTTTTGAAGGAAGTATATTTAAAGGTAATTCTAAAAAATTGTGTGTTCCAGGATTAAATTGCTATTCTTGTCCAGGAGCCTTAGGATCATGTCCTATAGGTTCCCTTCAAGCAGTAATAGGAAGTATAAAATATAATTTTTCGTTTTATATAGTTGGATTTATGTCTTTAATGGGTGTTATATTTGGTAGATTTATTTGTGGATGGCTATGTCCTTTTGGATTTATTCAAGATTTATTACATAAAATACCATTCCCTAAAATCAAGGTTAATAAGAGAGTAAATAACTATTTAAAGTACTTAAAATACATTATTTTATTAGTATTTGTAATAATGCTTCCTATGTTTCTAGTTAATGATGTAGGGATGAGTGATCCTTATTTTTGTAAATACATTTGTCCTGCTGGAACACTAGAAGGTGGAATACCCTTAGTATTAATGAACGAATCCTTGAAGGCTACTGTTGGATTTTTGTTTAAATGGAAAGTTACCATTTTAGTGATTACTGTTTTACTTTCTATTGTTATATATAGGCCGTTTTGTAGATATATTTGTCCTTTAGGAGCATTTTATTCTTTATTTAATCCTATAAGTTTCTATAAATTAAAGGTGGACAGGGATAAATGTACTATGTGTAAGGCGTGTTCAAGAAAATGTAAGATGAATATAGAGGTTTATAAGAAACCTAATAGTATGGAATGTATAAGATGTGGAGAGTGTGTGGGAGAATGTCCTACAAAAGCAATTGAAAAAGGTTTTTATATTAAGTCTAACTAATTTTAAATAAAATAAAAGTAGAGCTGTCAAAATTATTTTAAGATAACTCTACTTTTATTATTTGCTCATGTTTTAAAAGAGTATCAACAATCTATTAAAACATAGTCAATTAATTATTTTAATTTATAATATAAGATTCCATTTTCTTCTGTTCTATCAGCTTTCCCAATAGAATATAAATGCTCTAAATGAGACATAGCTTCTCCTGATGCAAACCATTTCTGAGGGTTAGGAAAGTCTTCCCATGTATCATACTTTAATTCCCAATGCATATTAGCAGCGGTATCTCTTACTGACTTTTTATCATCTTTTATTATTTCCATAATTTCATTAAGACGAGCATCATGGTGGTTTAAAAGTTCATGTATCCTTTCCTTGTGATCAGCTACAGTGCTTCTATGAGCTGAAAAAAGATGTTTTATATCGTATTCATGTACTTTTTTCAAACTGTTGAAATAAACAGATAATATATCTTGTTCAAATCCCCAAAAAGCTATATTAGGAGTTATTTTGTGTAATATGTGATCTCCACAGAAAAATAATTTGTGGTTTTTTTCATATAAACCTATGTGTCCTGGAGTATGACCTGGAATATTAACTACTTCAAAAGAGTAATGACCAATATTTATTGAATCACCTTCATCAAGAGATATAAACTCAATAGGTTCTTTGGGACAATATTTATATCCTGGGTGGTTATCAAAAGATACATTGTCTTTTTCAAGATCAAATAGTTTTTTATATCCTTCAAATTTGTCCCAGTAAGCTTGTCCTGCCATTTCATTAATCATTTTACCGTCAATTTTACCAGCATATATTTTGGCACCTTCTTTATTTAAAGCAGCAGCAAGACCAGAATGGTCTGAATGTAAATGAGTAACAAGCAAATCAGTTTTATTAAGGTCTATACCTAGTTCATTAATACCTTCCATGAATGCATTTCTACATTCTTCAGTATTAAATCCTGAGTCTATGATTAAATTTCTGTCTTCTGACAGAATAATATAACTATTAATCGCTCTTAAAGGATTTTTAGGTAAAGGAATTTCTTGCATATAAATATTAGGATAAACTTCTACAACCATCTTATCACCCTTATCGTAAGTATTTTTATTGCGTTTTTATTAAATTAACTAAAAAATATTTTAACTTATTATACCAAAAGCATAACATAGTGACAACTATATACTAGTGAATGGTAACTGGATACTAATAAGTAAAATGGGATTATTGTAAATTGATTATAGTATGCTAAGAAGCAGTATAATAAAAGATAAAGAGCTTTGATAATTTTTTATGAATTGGTATAATATCATTAGTTTAGCAAGCAATAGAGGAGGTTATTTTTATGTCAGTACATACAGTTATGAAACAATATAATACTAAAGCACATATGGGAATGATAGATGTAACAGAAGATTTTCAAGGTGCTATTGATGAGGCTTTGAATGTTAAAGATATCAAGAATGGAATAATTACTGGATTTACGACAGGAGGAGTAGCAGGACTTACAACTTTAGAGTTTGAGCCAGGAATTGTATATAATGATTTAAAAGCAGCTATGGATATTTTTTCTCCATATATAGACGAAACTGGAAGAGTAATTCATTATAAACATCATGATACATGGCATGATGATAATGGTTCAAGCCATATAAAAGCAGCTCTTTTATCACCATTTATAACTATACCTTTTGTAAATGGAAAATTAACTATAGGACCTTGGCAAAACTTAACTTTAATAGAGTGTGATACAAGAGACAGGGTTCGAGAGATAGTATTTCAAGTAATGGGAGAATAGAATATCAGTAACCAGTATCCAGTAATTAAATAACATATCATGGGAAAATATTAGTTATTAATTGCTAATTTCTAAAAGAACAAATATAGGTGAATTTATGAATATAGTTGATAGTAATTGGAGATATCAATTAAAAGGTTAGTTACTGGAATTGGTTACTAGTTATTAAAAATTAATATTTATTGAATAGAAACAATTCCACAAGCTAGTCTTTTACCTGAGTTACCAGAAGGTTGAGTTCTATAATCATCAGGATTTTCATGTATTACAACTGATTTACCTATAATATCAGATACCTTAAATTTATTTGTAAAAAAACTCATTTTGGCAAATCCATCATTAGAAAATAATACTGGGAAATCTCCAGCGTGGTTACCATGAGGTTGATTTGTTGGATTATAATGTCCTTTTGCACAACTAAAAGGATTATTAGGATCTCCAATTTCACAACATCCTTCACTATGAAGGTGGAATCCAAAAGGTCCAATAGGTTGAGTATCTTTTGTACCAGGCTTAAACCTAGGAAGTCCAGTTACTTTTACGAAAACCTCAGTACCATAAGGTACATCTACAAAATACACAACTCCTTTGAGATTTGGGGCCAAAGGGCCTCCTTTTAAGATTGCTGTTGCATAATTCTCAGATGGCATTTGAGAATGTCTCATAAATTGGTTTGTATAAGGGCAGTAGTAAGGTGAAAAACCATAATTAAAGTACATATTCTAATCCTCCATGTATAAATTCTATTTAATTTTATGATAGGAGTATAGTATTTATTAACAACTTATTATGATAGTTTTATACAGCATATCACTAATATTAACTTTTAATGGTAAAAATGGATGAAAAATATTAAAAAAATTAGAAAAATATGTTATTATATAAATATAATGTTAATTAAAGGTTTATTTTAAATTTAAAAATATTTTTATTATATTAAATAAATAATTTTTAAAATATAGCCTAATATGATATGCTAAGGAGAGGTTTTTATGCCAATACTTACTAATTCCTTCATAGGAATAATATTTATTGTTGTGGGGGTTATGTTCAAGTTGTTTCCTCCAAATCACACAAATAGTATATATGGATATAGATCTCCATTTTCTACAAAAAACAAAGAGGTCTGGGAAGAAGGTAATCGATTTTCTGCACTTATGATGATAGTTGGTGGTACTATAAGTGTAATTTTTTCAACAATAGTTACCATTATATATAAAAACAAGGTAAATACGTCAAAATCAATATCTAATTTATTTTCTATGATAATAGCTTTAGGGTTAGTTTTATATACTGAAGTACATTTAAGAAAAATATTTGATAAGGATGGAAAGAGAAAATGAGTAAAACATACAGAGTTTACTATGATTCACCTATTGGAATTATAGAAATAAAAGGAACAGAAGAGGTTATTTTATCAATCATGTATGTTGATGAATCAAAGCCTAATGAAGAAAATGAATTATTAATAAAATGTTGTAACGAATTAGATGAATATTTTAAAGGTAAAAGAAAAGATTTTACAATAAAAGTAAGTTGGAATGGTACAGAATTTCAAAACAAGCTGTGGAATCAACTTACAAAAATACCTTTTGGAAAAACAGTTACATATAAGGAAATTGCACAATTCATAGGAAATCCTAAAGCAGTAAGGGCAGTTGGAAATGCTAATGGGAAAAATATATTAAACATATTAGTACCTTGTCACAGAGTTATTGGATCTAATGGCAGTTTAACTGGTTATAGTGGAGGTATTTGGAGGAAAGAGTGGCTTATTAGACATGAAAAAAATATAAATGATATTAATTGATTGAAGCAATTTAATAAAATTTAAGTATAATTATATAATAAAGTGAGTTTATGTGAAAAATGATTAAATATCCCCTAGGTAAAAATTATATTATTAATTTCCCCTAGGGATATTTAATGTCTTCTTTAAAAGTATGTAGTTTAAAAGTAGATGTTTTTTATTCATTAAATTATATTTATTAGATTACATTATATAATCATCTATATTTTTCAGTACTATTTTTATAGTTACTTTTAAAGAAGGTAACTATAAAGGTTATTATACACCAAATAAAGATTAATATTAACACATAATTGAATATAGGTTTTAATATTTTCACCATAAATTCATTACTTATTATGTTTATGATACTTAGCAATAAAACAAAAGGCATACCGATATAAAGGGTCTTTTCATAATTTAAATTAAACATTTTTGATAGACAATAACACATAATAAATTGTTCAATTGAAAGAGTTAACAATATTGATGTACTCCAAATTATCATAAAAAAGGAAGTAAAGTCGGAGAAAATAGCAGGACGTACAAGTTTAAACACAAATAAAAGTGAATAGTCCGTTTTAGAAGTTAACGTCCATCCAAAAAAATATACTGTTATGGCAGTTATAAAAGTATATATTAGAGTTACGATTAAAGCAGGAAATATATTATGTTTTGTAGTATTTTTTCTATTTGAAATAGAAGCAAATAGAAAAAAACTTATTTCAGATCCACCATAAGCATTAAAGCTTGTTGGTATAGCAGAAACTATAGCTTTAGCATTTTCAAAGCAAGGCATTAAATGGGTTTTGTTGCCAAAACCAATATCTAATAAAGGAAGAAATAGTAGGGGTACTGTAAAATAAAGAGAAAGTTCACATAAACGGCCTAATGTAGTTAGCTTTTTTGTAGTTGTATACATTGTTATTAAAATTATTAATACTAATATTATGATACTAGGTATGTATACAGATATAGAAAGTTTTAGGATTTTTATATATCCACATATTATTAAAGATTGAGATAAAAAAGCGTTTATTAAAAATATAAGTAGCAACAACTTACCTAAAAATTTTCCATATAAACTTTCTAATATATATGAAAAATCTTCATGATACATTTTTTTATCTACATAAGAAGCAACAAGTAGCATTAAAAGAGGAAATATGCCTGATATTAAAACGGATATCCAAGAGCATTGATGAGCTTTTTTACTAGTTTCAGATGCTAAAGAAACTATTCCTACTCCTATAAAAGAATTTAAGATAATAGCAGTATATTGGTTATGTGTTATTTTATTTTTCATTTTTATATTCCCCTATTTTTAAAGATATTTTATGTAGAGTTAAATGGATAATGTTTTTAGATTTTATCTCAATATTACATTTCTAAAATAACACTTTCCATACTTAATATTTATAATTATGAATAAAACATTCGCATTTACATTTCCTTACCTTGTGTTTTTCTAGTTTTAAAAAAAGTAACTATAAAGGTTACTATACACCAAATAAAGATTAATATTGATACATATGTATATAAAGGTTTTAATATCTGTATCCTAAAGTCTTTATTCATTGTAGTTATGAGACTTAGTAATAAAATTATAGGGATGTTTATATAATTAGTTTTTTTATAATCTAAATTAAATATTTTTGATATACAGTAGGACATCATAAATTGTTCAACTGATAAGGTTATTAGTATTGCTGTACTCCAAATTATCATAAAAAAGGAAGTAAAGTCAGAGAAAATAGCAGGACGTACAAGTTTAAACACAAATAAAAGTGAATAGTCCGTTTTAGAAGTTAACGTCCATCCAAAAAAATATACTGTTATAGCTGTGATAAAAGTATATAGTAGGGTTACCATTCCAGCAGGAAAAAGATTATGTTTTATAGTATTTTTTCTATTTGAAATAAAAGCAAATAGAAAAAAGCTTATTTCAGCTCCAGAATAAGCTTGGAAGCTGGCTGGCATAGCAAAAATAATTGCTTTAGCATTCTCAAAATAAGGCATCAAATAGGTCTTGTTTCCATTATTAATATATAATAAAGGAACAAATAGTAAGGGCAGTGTAAAGTAAAGGGAAAGTTCACATAAACGGCCTAATATGGTTAAGTTTTTTGTAGTGGTGTACATTATTATTAAAATTAATAATAACAATATTAGGATACTAGGAATGTATACAGATATAGAAAGTTTCAGTACTTCTATGTATCCTGAAATTACTAGGCACTGCAACAAGATAGGATTTATTAAAAACATAAATAAAAATATTTGTCTAAGAAACTTTCCATATAAATTTTCTAATATATATGAGAAATCTGCATGATTCATTTTTTTATCCACATAAGATGATATAAGTAGTATAATAAGAGGAAATGTTCCTGACATTAAAACTGATATCCAGGAACATTGATGAGCTTTTTTACTAGTTTCCGATGCCAAAGAAACTATTCCTACGCCGATAAAAGAGCTTAAAATAATAGCAGTATATTGATTGTGTGTTATCTTATCATTCATTTTTATTCCCCTTATTTTTAGTAAACTTGAATAAATTTTGTCCTTTATTTAAATCATTTAAAGGACCTCTTATAGCTGAATCTTCTAAGTGGCTACCTCTAATAGGGGCAAAAGGAGTAAAATAAGGTATACCAAAAGAATCCATACTTATTAAATGCAAAAATAAGAAATACAAACCTAATATTAAACCTAAAAAGCCAAATAATTTTGTTAATATAAGCAAAGGAAACCTTAAAAACCTTATGGACAAGGTAGCATCATAATTAGGTATTATAAAGGTTGAGATTACATTTATAGATACAATAACAAGGGTTACATTACTAACTAAGCCAGCTTTAGTTGCAGCTTCTCCTAAAACTATACCACCCACAATACCTAAGGTTTGACCTATTGGAAAAGGAAGACGTAATCCTCCCTCTCTTAAAAATTCAATAATAAGCTCCATAGACAAAACTTCTAAAAAGGGGCTAAGGGGTATTCCAAGCCTAGAGTTTATCAGTATCTTAATTAAAGGTAAGGGTAATAATGCGGCGTTATATTCTAACAAAGTTAAGTATACTGGTGAAATTGTAAGTACGATAAAAGTGGCCAAAATTCTCAATATTCTTATAAAGTTTGCAAGAGGAAGCTCATCTGAATAATCTTCTACAGATTGGAAAAATTCTATAAAAACTGCAGGTACTATAAGTACTTGTGGGCAACCATCCATCATAATAGCAACCTTGCCATGAAGTAAGTCTGAAACTACTTTATCAGGTTTTTCAGTTGTTTTTGATTGAGGCAAAATGTTTAATTTTGTAGTTTGAAAGCATTGAGCAATATAGTCTACGCTACCAAGATAGGGTAAACTTATAGATTTAAGCTTTTCTCTAATTTGATTTAGAAGCTTATGGTCTACAATGTTATCTACATACATTAAGAGCACGTCTTTTTGACTATCGATTCCTAATACATAGTTTTCTATTTTAAAGTAATCATTTTTAAATCTTTGTTGTAAAAGAGCAAGGTTAATCTCTAAGCTCTCAATAAAAGAATCCTTACCGCCTTTTATAGTGTTTTCTATATTTGATATAGTGATGTTTCTATAGCTTCCTCCTGTAGTATTGCAAATAAGGCATGAATCATTATTATCTATTAATATTACGCATTTCCCATGTTTTAAACTATAGCAAATGGTAAGTAACTCTTTAACTATTTTACAATCATAACAAGATATATATCGTTCAGAAATATATTTAGGAAGGTTGATGTTGTTTTCTAAGTTTTCCTCTATCTTAAATAAAAGAGGATAAATTATTCCTTGTTCAATATAATCCTGATTTGCAAGTCCGTTTATATATAAGAGTGTGCACTTTATATTTCCTTTTAATACTAAATCTCTTTTTACAAAATTAAAATTTGAAGGTATTTTAGATGAAATTAAGCTTATATTGTTTTTTAGATTTTCTGTTAATATTGATTTTTCCAAAATAACACCTCCTGTAGTTAGTATCTATATTTATGTATAAAATATACATTTTTTATCCTGTTAATTGGCAGAAGGTTTTGTTATAATGTATAATTAGGTGTGGGAAGGTAAGGAGAGATAATTTATGAAAAAAATTGAGTTGTTAGCACCAGCAGGAAGTATGGAAAGTCTTCATGCAGCAGTGCAAAATGGAGCAGATGCAGTTTACCTTGGAGGAGCTAAATTCTCAGCAAGAGCCTATGCTTCTAATTTTGATGAAGCGAATATGATAAAAGCAGTAGAATATTGCCATTTATATAATGTGAAAATTTATGTTACAGTAAATACTTTGATAAAAGAAGATGAAATTAAAGAAGCATTAGAATATATAAAATTCTTATATGAAATAGGTGTTGATGCTTTAATAATTCAAGATACAGGAATAGCAGAACTTGTATCAAGGAATTTCCCAGAGTTTCATCTTCATGCCTCTACCCAAATGACAGTACATAATGGGGAAGGAGCTATTCTTTTGAAAAAATTAGGGTTTTCAAGAATAGTTTTGTCAAGAGAACTAGATATTAATGAGATAAAGTATATTTCAAAGGAATTAAATATAGAGACAGAAGTGTTTATACATGGGGCTCTATGTATATCTTATTCAGGACAATGCCTAATGAGTAGCTTAATAGGGGGAAGAAGTGGGAATAGAGGGCGTTGTGCTCAACCTTGTAGACTTCCTTATGAAATTATAGATAAAGTATCAGGTAGAAATAAAAAAGGGTATATTTTAAGTCCTAAGGATATATGTACTATAGAAAATATTAAGGATTTAATAGAAAGTGGAACTAGTTCTTTAAAGATAGAAGGAAGAATGAAAAGACCAGAATATGTAGCGGGAGTTGTAGCTGCTTATAGAAAAGTAATAGATGAAGCACTTAACAATTTACAGTCTACTAATAGTGCGCAACTTAAAGGCCAGGAGCTTAATATAGGGGTTGGTAATTGTAAGTTACATCACAAAGAAAATGAAAAGTACAACCAAGAAAAAGAGAAGAAAAAGCTTCTTCAATTGTTTAATAGAGAAGGATTTTCTAAGGCTTATTTATTTGGTAATATGGGAAAAGATATGATGTCCTATAATTTTCCTAAGAATACAGGGATTGAAATAGGAAAAGTTAATAAAGATATGACTATACTTCTAAAAGAAGATATACACCTTCAAGATGGAATAAGAGTAAAAGAAAGTGGATTTACTATATCAAAAATATTAAAGAAATCTAAATCTGTAGAGGAAGCTTTTGCTGGAGACATAGTCTCACTAAAACCTTCTAAGTATAAAGTAGGAGATATACTTTACAAAACCTCTGATGTTAGACTTTTAGAAAATCTAAGTAAATCTTATATTGATATATATGGACATAAAAATAATTTAAAATTAATTGTTAAGTTTAGTGTTGGTCAGCCATTTACCTTAGAGACAGAGTATGAAGGAAAACCTTTTGAGTATGAAGCAGATATTGTACAGAAAGCTTTAAAGAAGCCTTTAGATAAGGAAAAAATAATAAATAATTTAAGAAAAACAGGAGATACAGCTTTTAATTTTAAAGAAATAGAGTTTGAAGTTTTTGAAGATGGATTTATGCCTGTATCAGCTATTAATTCTGCTCGACGTGAACTTATAAATAAGATAGAAAGTTTTATAAAGCATAAGGATAAAAAAATATTTAAAAAAGAGATAGATTTTAATAGAAATTATAGGGAAATTTTTCAAATGGACATACAAGGGCCTTTGGTTGTAGTGACTACAAAAGATCAGCTTAAGGCAGCACAACATATGAAAATTGATAGTATAGCTGTAGAAATGTTTATGAGAGACTCTAGTATAAATTTAGATGAAGTAAAATGCAAAAATGTATTTATTAAAACATTCTCTATAATAAAAGGTGAATTTGAAAATGTTTGTACTAAAATAGAAGAAAGGTTACCATACATAAAAGGTATAATTACTTCAAATTTAGGGATTATAAATAGATTTAAAGATAAAACTCTTATAATAGGAGACTATAAGTTAAATAATTTTAATAGTTATGGTATAGGATTTTATAAAGATTATTTGGATATAATTTCTATAAGTGTGGAACTTAATAAAAAAGAAATAACTAATTTAGTTAAAAAATCAGTACTTCCTTGTATAATGCTTGTTTATGGAAAAATAGAACTTATGATAAGTGAATATTGTCCTATAGGAAGTGTTTTGGGAAATAAAAACAGAAAGAAAGAGTGTAGTGGAGAATGTGAAAGAGGAAGTTTTGTTTTAAGGGATAGAAAGGGAGAAGAGTTTCCAGTAAAGACGGATAAGTACTGCAGAAGCCACATATACAACGGAACATCAATAAATTTAATTCCAAATTTAGATGAAATAAAAAAATTAAAGGTAAATTTATTAAGAGCTGATTTTATAGATGAAAGTTACGAAGAAACATTGGAAATATTGAAATCTTTAAAAGAAGAAGTCTTTAATAAGGATTTCAAAGGATTTACAAGAGGACACTTTAGAAGAGGAGTGGAGTAACCATTAATTAGGTACTAGACTGAAGGTACTAGGTCATAGGAAAAGAATAGAAAATAAAAGAGAATCACTAGTTGCTAGTCACTAGTCAATAATTGCTAAAAGAGCCGCAAAAGCTTTTAAACAAAGCAGTTAGCGACTAGAAATTAGAGATTAGAAAAGGAAAATCTAGGGTGTTTGACAAAAGTTTTATAAAGGCTAAAATCGACCTAGCATGTAGTAAAAGTAAGGGAGTTGAAATACATTGAATCATAAGTCATTAAGAGTTTTAGAATTTAATAAGATAAAAGAGGAACTTAAGAAATATACAGTAACAGGGGCAGCTAAGGATATTATAGAAGAGTTGGAACCTTATGATAATGCTTATGAGGTTAGAGAACATTTAGAAGAAACTAAAGAGGCTTTTCAGCTTCTTATAAAGAAAAGCGCGCCTCCTTTCGAAGGGTTATTTGATGTTAGGGAAGGAATTGAAAAGGCACAGAAAGGGTTTGTACTTCTTCCGGTACAACTTCTTAGAATTGCAAACTTATTAAGATGTTCAAGAAGATTTAAAGATTATATAAGTCATAAAGATGAAGAGGAATCTTTCAGAATTATAGAAGATATTTGCGCAGGACTTACTCCCCTTAAAAAGCTTGAAGATGAAATATTTGTAGCTATTATATCAGAAGAGGAAATATCTGATAGAGCTAGTTCTACATTATATAATATAAGAAGAAATCTTAAAGAAAAAAATTCCTCTATAAAAAATAAGGTGAATTCTCTTATTAGGAGTTATTCTCAATACCTTCAAGAAAGTATATACACAATAAGAGGAGAAAGGTATGTGCTTCCTGTAAAGGTTGAAAATAAAAGTTCTGTGCCAGGACTTGTACATGATCAGAGTTCATCAGGAGCTACTTTATTCATAGAACCTATGAGTTTAGTTACTTTAAATAATGAAATAAAGGAATTAAAACTCAAAGAAAAAGCAGAGATTGAAAGAATACTTCAAGATTTATCAGGCAAGGTGTATGAAAATGTAAGTATTATAAAGGTTAATGCCAATATAATTTGGGAATTAGATTTCATTTTTGCAAAAGCTAAATATGGTGGAAGCTTAAATGGAATAGTACCAAATTTAAATGAAGAAGGGCACTTTGATATTATAAAAGCAAAACATCCATTAATAGACCCTAAGATGGTAGTAGCTAATGATATTTATTTAAATAAAGGAATAACATCTATAGTTGTAACAGGGCCTAATACTGGAGGTAAAACTGTTACACTTAAAACTGTTGGTCTTTTACATCTAATGGCATTAAGTGGTCTTATGATACCTGCAAAAGATGGCTCTATTATAAGCTTCTTCAAGGAAGTTTTTGCAGATATCGGAGATGAACAAAGCATAGAACAAAGTTTATCCACTTTCTCATCTCACATGACTAATATAGTGAATATAATAGACAACGCAGATGAAAATTCTTTAGCTCTATTTGATGAATTAGGTGCAGGAACTGATCCTACAGAAGGAGCTTCTCTTGCGGTATCAATATTAGAAGAGTTAAGAAAAAGAGGAAGTAAAGTGGTAGCTACAACTCACTATAGTGAACTTAAAGCTTATGCCTTAAAAGTAGAAGGCGTTGAAAATGCTTCCGTAGAATTTGATGTGGAAACATTAAGACCTACTTATAGATTATTAATAGGGATTCCAGGAAAGTCAAATGCCTTTGAAATATCAAAAAGACTTGGACTTCCATCTTATATAATAGAAGATGCAAAGGAAGGTATTTCAAGTGATACATTGAAATTTGAAGATCTTATACAAAGTCTTCAAGATAAAAACATAAAAGCTCAGAAGGATGTGCGTGAAGCTGAAAATGCTAAAGAAGAAGCATTAAAAATAAAACAAAAATATGAAGAAAAATTAACTAAGCTTCAAAATGTAAGGGAAAAAGCTGATATAGAAGCTAAAAGAGAAGCTAAACAAATCATAAAAGAAGCAAAAGAAGAGGCAGATAAAATATTAAAAGATATAAGAGAACTTGAAAGAATGGGATATTCTTCTGAAGTTCGTCAAAAATTAGAAGAGAATAGAAAGAAACTTAAAGATAAACTTGATAATGTAGAAAGTGATATTAACAAGCCTAAAGAAGGTGGAAAAGAACTTAAGAAGGTTAATGAAGGGCAAGAAGTGTATCTTCCTAAGTTCAATCAAAAGGTTATAGTTCTTTCTAAACCTGATAATAAAGGTGAGGTACAAGTACAGGCAGGGATAATGAAGATAAGTGTAAATATAAAAGACCTTAGAGAAATAGATGGGAATAATAAAAACAAAACAGAAAATAAAAAGAAACGTTTAAATTTGAATTTAAGACAAATATCATCTTCAGTGGATCTTCGTGGAATGGATTCAGAAGAAGCAGTTTATACAGTAGACAAATATTTAGATGATGCTTATTTAGGTGGACTTGGTGAGGTTACTGTTATTCATGGTAAAGGCACAGGAATACTTAGAAAAACTATAACAGACATGCTTAAAAGGCATCCTCATGTAAAAAACTATAGGCTTGGAGCCTATGGGGAAGGTGGAGATGGAGTTACTGTAGTTGAACTTAAATAATAACTAACTATTTTCAAAGAAAATTACTATGAATAAAGTTGAAAAATATAGTAAAATCAAATTGTCTAAATAATTTAGCAATATATAATTTATTTTAGTTCTTAATTTTAATTGAAAAAGTTCAGAGATTAACAAACAGAGTTCTTGGTTCCCGATGGAGTCTTACTCTAACGGAAAGTTGGAAGTCGGATAAATATTCTGATAAAACAGGAGGAAAAAAAATTGTCTCTTACTATTTTAATTGTAACTTTTACAGTAACTTATATTGTTTCTTCTATAATATTTACTGCTCTTAACAAGAGTAATCTTCAACTATTTGTTCCTATTCAGAGATTAATTAAAGAAAGTGGAAAAGAGAAGATAATAAGAAGGTTTAGCTGGTTTGTAATGTTAGTTTTATTTTCTGTTGTTTTTGGAATCACGGGTGTTAATGTATATGTAGTAATTATCTTAAGTATAGGCTATGGATGCATAGATACTATTTTGAGAGAACAGTAAACTTAGTAATACGTTGCCAGATACTAGTGATGTTTAAATTAATTTTATGTGAAGTAGAGAATTTTTTAATGTCAGTTAATAGGGATTAGCAACCGGTTACTATAAGCATATATCAAAAAAAGGTGGTGATTTGAATGATAGTAATAAGTGCCTGCCTTTGCGGAGTTAATTGTAAGTATAGTGGGGGAAATAACTTAAATGAAAAGGCTTTAGAGCTTTTAAAACAAGGAAAAGCAATCTTAGTTTGTCCTGAACAGTTAGGAGGACTTACAACTCCAAGATTGCCCCATGAAATAGTGGGTGGAACTGGAAAAGAGGTTTTAGAAGGAAAAATTAAGATTTTAAGTAATGAGGGAGAAGATTCTACAAATAAATTTGTAGAGGGAGCTTATGAGGCTTTAAAACTGGCAAAATTAGTTGGAGCTACTAAGGCTATTTTAAAAGCTAAAAGTCCTTCTTGTGGATGTGGGGAAATATATGATGGAAGCTTTAGTGGTAAGAAAATAGAAGGTAATGGAGTGACAGCAGAGTTATTTTTGAAAAATGGAATTAGGGTCTATACAGAAAATCAAATCGAAGAGATAATTTAAATATTGGGCTATGAAAAATATAGGTACTAGAATAGGGATTAATAATTAACCTAATCTAGTACCTATAAAACTATAAAAGATCAAAAATTTAAATCATACCTAATTTAAATAAGTTATTTACAAGTCAATAATTACCATATATAATCAAAGGTATAGGTATAATAAAAATTTTCATAATATTATACATGTTTATTCAAACGTTTGCATAAATTTTATCCGATGTCTAGTCATTCTAATATTTCCATCTTTTTCAATGGGAATAAAGAATGGCACGACCCTGGATAACGATTTCTAAACTTTCAGATGGAGTAAAAATTCCTTCTGAAACTAAGAACTCTGTTTATCCGATGTCTAGTCATTCTAATATTCCCATCTTTTTTAATGGGAATAAAGAATGGCACGACCCTGGATAACGATTTCTAAACTTTCAGATGGAGTAAAAATTCCTTCTGAAACTAAGAACTCTGTTTATCCGATGTCTAGTCATTCTAATATTTCCATCTTTTTCAATGGGAATAAAGAATGGCACGACCCTGGATAACGATTTCTAAACTTTCAGATGGAGTAAAAACTCCTTCTGAAACCAAGAACTCTGTTTATCCGATGTCTAGTCATTCTAATATTCCAATCTTCTTTAAGTGTGAATAAAGAATTGTACGACTCTGGATAACGATTTCTAAGCTTTCAGATGGAGTAAAAACTCCTTCTGAAAGTTTAGAAACCTGTTTATTAATGTATTTAACTCATATGAAAAATGGATAAAATATTATTTTTATTGGAGGGATTTATATGAAAACAGAAAAAGAGAAGGAACTCAATAGAAAAATGGTTTTAGATTATGCAGGTGAAAAATCTAAGGAAAAAGAGAGAGAAGAATTTGATATTAATAGAGAGTTTGTTCATTGTGGAGATTTTGAATTAATGTTAGTTAAAAACAATAGTTTAATGTTTAAACTTACAAATTCAATTGTTAAATTATATGTTCTCTCAAATAAAATAGCTAAGATTGAAATGTTTAAGTATCCTAAAAAAGACTATTCAGATGGAGAGAAAGATAAATTTTTTAAAAAGATTTGTGAAAAAGAATTTAAAGCTAGCCTAGCAATATACAAAAAACAATGGAATAACTTTAAATTTGGCGTAGAAGAAGCTAAAGATAAAATTTTTATAGATACAGGCATGATAAATATTGAAATTAATAAGCGTCCTTTTAATATTAGATATTTACATGACAAAATGATTATAAATGAGGATTTTGAATCTAAAGGGATGGGGAGTTTTGGACAAGGAGTATGTGCATATAAAAAATTAGATAATAGTGAGCATTTTTATGGTTTTGGAGAAAAAACAGGTGGATTAGACAAAAGACAATGGGAAACTATTCAATGGAACACAGATAATCCAGAAGAACATAACGACGAAACAAAATCATTGTATTGTTCTATACCTTTCTTTATAGGTTTAAGAAATAAAAAAGCATATGGGATATATTTTGATAATACACATAAGACATATTTTAATATGGGAAAAGATGATAGTGATTATTATTATTATTTTGCAGCTGATAAAGGTGAACTTGTATATTACTTTATATATGGGCCTTCTATGAAAGAAGTTATAGAAGGATATACAGAAATTACAGGAAGAATGAAAATGCCACCTATGTGGTCTCTTGGTTATCAGCAATGCAGATGGAGTTATTGTCCAGAAAATCAAGTACTAGAACTTGCTAAAACATTTAGAGAAAAGGATATACCTTGCGATACTATTTATTTAGATATAGATTATATGGATGGCTTTAGAGTTTTTACATGGGACAAAGAGAGATTTCCTAACCATAAAGATATGATAAATCAGCTTCATGATATGGGGTTTAAGCTTGTAACTATAATAGACCCTGGTGTAAAAGTAGATGAGAAATATAAAGTCTATAATGAGGGAACAGAAAACAATTATTTTCTAAAAGATCATAATGGAAATATTTTTAGTGGTAAGGTATGGCCTATGGACTCAGTTTTTCCTGATTTTTCTAATAATAAAGTAAGAACATGGTGGGGAAATTTAAATGCAGAGTTAATAAAGCAAGGAGTAGATGGTATATGGAATGACATGAATGAGCCTTCTTTATTTGACACTAAATCAGGAACGTTACCTAAAGATTTAGTTCATAATAGTGATGATAGAACTATGTTTCATGAAGAATTTCATAATTTGTATGGAATGATAGAAGACAAAGCTACCTTTAATGGAATAAAAAATGCTTTTCCAGATAAAAGGGTTTTCTTATTGTCTAGAAGTGGATTTGCAGGATTACAGAGATACTCTGCTTTGTGGACTGGAGATAACCAAAGTTTGTGGGAACATATTAAATTATCTATTCCAATGAATTGTAACTTGGGGCTTTCAGGTATATCTTTTATTGGAAATGATATAGGAGGATTTGGAGGAAATTGTACTTCAGAACTATTGATAAGATGGACTCAGTTAGGAACATTTATTCCAATGTTTAGAAATCATAGTGCTATTGGAACAATAAATCAAGAACCATGGGCTTTTGATAAACAAACTGAAGATATATGCAGAAAATATATAAAATTTAGATATGAATTGTTACCTTATTTATATAATTTATTTTATGATTCTGTAAAACATGGAGAACCAGTTTTAAGACCACTTATTTATGAATTCCAAGAGGACAATGAAGTTGTTAATATAAATGATGAATTTATGTTTGGTGAAAATGTACTTATTGCTCCTATACTTGAAAAAGGGTGTACAGAAAGGAAAGTTTATCTTCCACAAGGAAATTGGATTAATTATTATACAATGGAACAACATAAAGGAAAAGCTACTATAAATGTAAGTGCACCACTTGAAATTATACCTGTATTTGTCAAAGAGGGATCTATAATCCCTAAATATAAAACTGCATCATCTACTAGTACTATAGATAAAAATATTTTATTATTAGATATTATACCTAATATGAATTCAAAGGCAGAGTATAACTATTATGAAGATGATGGAAAAAGCTTTAATTATGAAAAAGGAGAATATAACATAACTAAGATTTCTCTAGAAGAGAATAGAAATAAATATAAGTTAGAAGTGAAGAAAATATATAAAGGTTACGAAAAATCTTTTGATAAACTTTATGTAAACATAATAAATTCTGTACAACCACAAAAAATTAAATTTATGTGTAAAGATAGTGAGATTTCTGACATAGCATTTACTTACACTAATAATACTATAAGTTTTAATATAGAAACTAAAAATGATTTTTGTATAGAAATTCAAAAATAATTTTGTTGTTGTTTAGTAATTATTTCAGTAAAATAAATTTTTATTAAAATGAGTCTGTATGATTCTTAATAAGAACCATACAGACTCATTTGTTTTAAATATTTTATAGTTAAGTATTATTTTAATTTAATTTAATATCTTCAACAAGACACCTTAGAAGTTCTCCTGTAGACCATGCCTGAGCAAAACATCCTCCAGAAGTGTGAGGAGTATCTCCGTCAAATACTTCATTTATATGATTTATACATACTTCATTTAAATGGTTTATTAGAGGAGTTACAAAATTAAGGGCAGCATGGGTATCATTATAAACTTTCATGAAGGCTGTAATAAAATGTCCCATAAGATGGCTCCAAACCGTTCCTTGATGATATGCACTATCTCTCTCATAGCTATCTCCTTTAAATTCTCCTTTGTATTCCTTGTCAATAGGACTTAAACTTCTAAGACCGTAAGGAGTAATCAAATGTTTTATTACAGTATCAATAATACACTTTTCTTTTTCATAATCTAACATAGTAAAAGGAAGACTTACAGAGTAAATCATATTTGGTCTTATTTTTGTATCTTTAAATTCATCTCTTACAACATCATAAAGATATTTGCCTTCATTATACCAAAAAATTTTATTAAAGCTATTTTTTATTTTTTTAGCTAAATTTTCATAGGTGCCTTGTATATAATTTAAACTTTGGATATCTGAAATACTTTTAATATTAAGTACAATCTCTTTGTATAAATATTCAAATGTCATTAATGAATTATACCATAGAGCATTTATTTCTACAGCTTTACCATGTCTGGGAGTTGGAACAAAATCATTTATTTTTACATCCATCCAAGTTAGTTGAGTACCCTCAAATCCACCTGTAATAAGACAATCTTTATCCATTTGTATATTGTTAATAGTTCCTTTAATATGATGTTCAATTATAGATTTTAATGTAGGCATAATTTGTAATATAAAATTAATATCTTTAGTATATATATAATACTTGTATATTGCATAAAAATACCATAATGATGCATCTATTGTATTATATAAAGGATCTACACCATCATCAGGAAACATGTTAGGCAGTATTCCTTTATTTAAATATTTAGAATAGGTTTCTAGTATGTTTTTTGCATCATCAAACCTTCTGCTACACAATGTTAAACCAGTAAAAGAAATCATCGTATCTCGTCCCCAATCAGTAAACCAAGGATATCCGGCAATAATAGTTTTAGAATTTGTAGAGTTCCTTTTCACAATATAAGCATCACAAGAATAACATAATTTTTTTAAAATTGGATTTTTATAAGGTGAGTTATTAATCATATTTAGTATTCTCATTTTTTCATGGTCAATTATTTGGAAAGCATTTTCTGATAATATATCTTCTTCATCAGATAGAACTGCTTGAAATATAATGCCTATATTTACTTCTGAATTTTTGGCAATATCTATTTTAAAATATCCTGGGATAAAATGGTTGTCTATAGGATTTAAGCCTCTTATTTCTTCATCTACATAGTACATGTTTTTATAAATTTTTTTTTCTTCAACAAACTTACCTAAAGAACAATAAATATTAAGATTAAGATCATTGTTTATCTTAACATTTAAATGATTATTTGTATGAGAATATTTTAAATTCAAATCTTTTACTAATGAATTATCATGATGGTCTCTATTGTTTAAGAGCGGGTATAGTTTAAGGGATATATTTTCAGTAGAATTTTTAATGTTATAAGTAACCGCTGTAACATTAGAATTATATTTTAACCCAATAGTTTTTTCTATACGTATACCATTTATTTCGTATACAAATCGAGGTAATGGATTAAGAACAAAATCTACTTGATTTTCATAGCCTTTGTCATATCCATTAAGTATTTGATTAGAACATGGTTTATATTGATTGTTATTCATTTCAATAAACTCATTAATTTTAGAAACTAGTAAGTATCTTTCTGTAGGTGGATTTATAGAAACATTTAAAAGAGAATGATATTTTCTTATATTTGCACCTATTACAGTAGAAGAACAAAATCCTCCAAGGCCATTGGTTAGTAAGTATTCCTTATTTATTCCATTTTCAAAAGTATCAAATTTATTGATTTTCATTTTAGTAAGCCTCCATATTAAATAATAACGCTTACACTTTGCATATGAGTAGTTTAAATATAATATAATATAAAATTTGGAAAAAATAAAGAAGGAAAATTTTCAAAATATATTACATTTTTGAAAAATCTGTGATATACTATGATTAATAAATTAGTGCAAACGTTTGCGCAAATTTTGCATATGAGTTAATAATTAATTTTAGGTAGCTTATGTTAAAGAGTTACGAAAAAATAGCTTTAAAAAGTAGGAAACTATTTTATGATTTATTTTAAGTAATAAAAATATGTAGCAGGAGGTGTTTTATGAATAACAAGGCATATTTGATAGATGGTGTAATAGGAAATTCAAAATTATTATTGTCTATGCATAAAAATGGGCAAGTAAGTAGAATGTGGTGGCCATCTATTGATTTGTATCAGCATGCAGATGAAATATCTGATGGGGTTTATGTAGAAGATGCTAGAGATATGCTATGGAGGAATGAAGGAGAATGGGAATATTCTCAAGGATATATTAAGGATACAAATATACTTAAAAGTAAAGCTTTACATTTAAAATATAATATTGAAATTGAATCAATAGATTTTTGTACATTAAGACAAGATATTGTGGTGAAAAAATATATAATTAAGAACAATAGCTCAAAAGGATTAGATTTAAAATTTATATTTAAATCAGGATTTGCGATTAAAGATAGTATTAAATTTAATTCCTTGTATTTTGACAAAGAAAACGATGCACTGGTTCATTATAAACAGGATTGTGTTTTGGCAGTAGGAAGTTCTGAAGAAATAAGTGAGTACACAGTTTCAAATGTAAAAGATCAAGCCGAACTTGGAAAACTGAACGGAGATGATACTGCTCAAGGCACAGAAGGAGCCTTATTATTTGAATTAAATCAAGTAGATTCTGGTGAAGAAAGAGTAATTACCATTTTTATTACCCCAGGAAGAAATAAAGAAGATGCTCTAAGGTTACTTCAAAATGCAAAGAAATTGAAGGCAGAAAAACTTTATTGTGATACAGAGAAATATTGGAATGAATATCTAAATAAAGCTAATAACATAGATATAATAGATGACGGGTTGCAAAATCTGTATAAAAGATCTCTTTTAGCAATAGCATTGATGTATAACAAGGAGACTGGTGGATTTTTAGCAGCTCCAGAGTTTGATGAATATATAACCAAAAGTGGGGGTTATGGATTTTGTTGGCCAAGAGATGGTGCATTCATAGCAAACGCAATGTTAAAAGCAGGATATGAAAATATGAGTAAAAATTTTTATGAATGGGCAGTGAATGTTCAGGAGAAGGAAGGGTTTTGGGATCAAAGGTACTATATGAGTGGATTAAAAGCACCTACTTGGGGAGTGCAAATAGATGAGACAGCTTCTGTCGTTTGGGGGATGAATGAATACTATAAACAAACTGGTGATAATGAATTTATTAAATATATATGGGATAGCGTGTATAAGGCAGCAGAATTTTTATGTAATAGTATAGATTCAGAAACAAATCTTCCAATACCTACTATGGACTTATGGGAAGAGAGAAAAGGAGAACATACTTATTCTTGTGCTGCAGTTGAAGCAGGTCTTAGAGGGGCAGCTAATATAGCCAAGGAATTAGGATACAATGAATATGAAAAAAAATGGAGAATATGTTCTGAAAAGATTAAAGAGTCTATAGAATATAATTTATGGAATAGTGCAAGACAAAGTTTTTATAGAGGAGTAAAGCTTATTATAAATAGAGATGAGTATGACAAACTTAAGGGTTCCAATGAAAAGGTATACTACTGTTTAAGAGATGGCAAATATGATGAGTATTTGAAATATTATGATGATGTAGTAGATGTGTCACTTTTAGGAATAAGCTATCCTTTTAAAACTTTAGAAGATACAAATGAAAAAATGATTAAACAAGGAGAAGCAGTAGAAAAATATTTATGGGTAAATAAAGTGGGAGGAATAAAAAGATACGAAAATGATGCTTATATAGGGGGAAATCCTTGGATTTTAACAACTTTATGGTTAGCAATCCATTATAGCAATGTAGGAAATAGAGAGAAAGCCCAAAAATTAGTGGAGTGGGCAGTAGAACATAGGACATATTTAGATTTGTTACCAGAGCAGATAGATAAAGAAAGTGGTGAAATAGCTTGGGTTGTACCTTTAGCTTGGTCACATGCAATGTTTATTCTTTCTATGTTAGAAATATATGACAACTAAATAGATAATAAAATAAAAATGTAAGAATTATAAGAGTGTGTAAAGAAATTTTAATATTATAGAGGAGTGAATTTATATGTATAAAGGTAAATATCCAAATGTTGCATATTTATGCATGGAATATGGTTTAGAGTCTGACTTTAAGATATATGCTGGTGGTCTTGGAATTTTAGCAGGAGATTATTTAAAAGGAGCAAAAGATCTTAATGTACCAATAATAGGCATAGGAATAAAATGGAAACAAGGGTATTCAGACCAAAGAATAGATGAAAGAGGAAAGGCCTATGACTCATATTATAACAATGCTTATAGTGATTTAGAAGACACAGGTATGAAAGTTACTGTGAAGATAAGAAAGAGAGATGTTGTATGTAAGGTTTGGAAAACTGAACAATATGAAAATAATCCTATATATCTATTAGATACAGATATACCAGAAAATGATGGTGATGATAGATGGATAACAGGACAACTATATGGATGGTTTAAAGAAGAAAGAATTGCTCAGGAAATAGTTTTAGGAATTGGAGGAATTAAATTATTAAGAGAACTTGAGATACCTATAGATGTATATCATTTTAATGAGGGACATGCGGTATTAGCAGCTTTTGAATTAATAAAAGAGAAAATGGAAAGTGGTTGTACTTTTGAAGAAGCATGGAAAAGGACTAGAGAAGAGATTGTATTTACAACTCACACTCCTATAGTTCAAGGAAATGAGTCCCACACAATCGAAGCCTTAGAATATATGGGAGCTTTTAATGGACTTACTAGAAAACAAATAATTAGGATTGGTGGGGAACCATTTAATATGACTGTTGCTGCATTAAGACTTTCTAGAAAATCTAATGCTGTTTCAAAGCTACATTCAGTAACTTCTAATAAAATGTGGAAAACAACATCAGGAAGAAGCGAAATAATAGGAATAACAAATGCAATACATGTTCCAACATGGGTGGACAAAAGAATATTAAATGTTGAAAAAGACAGTGATAAATTATGGGAAGCTCATATGGAAATAAAGAAGGAGACGGTAAGTTTTATAAAGGATAGAACAGGGTCTCAATTAGATTCAGATAAACTTCTAATTGGTTTTTCGAGAAGAGCAGCGACTTATAAGAGAAGTGATTTAATATTTAAAGATAAAAATATAATAGAACCTTTGCTTAAAGATGGAAAAATACAAATTGCTTTTTCAGGGAAGGCTCATCCATTGGATGATACAGGAAAACAAATAGTTCAGAATCTTGTAGAAATGATGAATAAATATCCAAATGCTGTAGTATTTCTTGAAAATTATGATATGAATATAGGATCAGCACTTACGAGGGGATGCGATATATGGTTGAATAACCCAAGAAGACCTTTGGAAGCTAGTGGTACATCTGGTATGAAAGCTGCTATGAATGGAGTATTAAATTGTTCAATACTAGATGGATGGTGGCCTGAAGCATGTGTTGATGGAGTAAATGGATGGCAGTTTGGAGATGGATTTGAAAGTGATAATATAGAGGAATTAGATAGACATGATTTGGAAGCATTATATGATGTGCTAATAAATAAAATTATCCCGACTTACTACAACAACAAAGAAAAATGGATAGAAATGATGATGAAAAGTATAGCTACAACTAAGGAAAGCTTTTCTGTAAACAGAATGATAAGAGAATACTATGAAAAACTTTATATAAAGTAGATATTAAATGTTCTTTAGAAGTAAATTCAAATAGATTCGATAAGGTCTATCTTAAACTGTGTTATGGGGGGAATGAATATGGCAGATGTTGTTTTGAAAAATATACAAAAGCAATATAGTGGAAATGATAAATTAACAGTAAAAGATTTTAATATAGATATAAAAGATAAAGAATTTGTTGTTTTAGTAGGGCCTTCAGGTTGTGGTAAATCAACAACACTTAGGATGATTGCAGGTCTTGAAGATATAACCTTGGGAGAATTATATATTGATGGTAAACTTGTAAATGATGTTTCACCAAAAGATAGAGATATAGCTATGGTATTTCAAGATTATGCACTATATCCTCACATGACGGTATATGAAAATATGGCTTTTGGATTAAAATTAAGAAAAACACCTAAAGATATTATTGATAAAAAAGTAAGTGAAGCGGCTAAAATATTAGGCCTAGAAAGTGAACTTAAGAAAAAACCAAAACATTTGTCAGGAGGTCAAAGACAAAGGGTTGCACTAGGACGTGCCATAGTTAGAAATCCTAAAGTGTTTTTAATGGATGAGCCTCTATCAAATTTGGATGCAAAATTAAGAGTTGAGATGAGGACGCAAATTACAAAATTGCATAAAGAACTTCAAACTACATTTATATATGTTACTCATGACCAAACAGAGGCTATGACCATGGGAGCAAGAATTGTAATAATGAAAGATGGAGATGTTATGCAAATAGATACTCCACAAAATGCATATGAACATCCTAATAATTTATTTGTTGCTCAATTTATTGGAAGTCCTCAAATGAATATTATGGAAGGAAAAGTTGTAGAGGAAAATGGAAGGGTTATAATTGACGTTTGTGATAAATTAAAAGTAGAATTACTTCCACGTATACAAGAAATATTAAAGGAAGAAGGGTATTTGGATAATAATGTATACTTAGGTGTAAGACCTGAGTATATTTCGGAAACAGAGGGATCTTCATTAGAAAATGAGTTTACAGTAATAAAGAGTAAGGTAGAAATGGCTGAAATGATGGGGTTTGAGACATATATTCATTTCAATTTAGGGAAAAATAAACTTATAGCTCGTGTCAATTCTAGTAATACCAAAAGCATAGATGAAGAGATTTCCCTAAAGATACCAGCTAAAAATATTCATTTGTTTGATATTAGTACAGAAAAAGTTATTACAACAAATTAAAGATTAAAATAAAAGAAATATTTTAAATAAGTTGATAATATATTATATAATTATAGTTTACATAGATTGTTTTAAAGTTATGAATTAATGTTGCCTGTAATAAGAATTTATATGATAAAATAATCTATATAGTATAACTATAAATTATTAAGAAATTGGTGGTAAAATGGTTACTATTAAACAAATTGCAGAAAAAGCAGGGGTTTCACCATCTACTGTTTCTAGAGTGATATCAAATGATTCTAGAATAAGTGAAGCAACAAAAAATAAAATAAAAAAAATAATGTCAGAAATGAATTATCATCCAAATGCAATAGCACGTAGCTTAGTTTCAAAAACTACAAAAACAATAGGTATTATTATGCCCTATTCAGCAGATCAAGCATTTTTAAATCCATTTTTTATAGAAGCTATAAGAGGTATATCTAAATATACTTATAATGAGGATTATTGCATATTAATTACTAATGGTTTTACAGTTCAAGAGCAAATAAAATCACTTCATTCTCTTGTGTTTGGAAGAAGGGTTGATGGAATTATTTTAATGTATTCAAAAGCAAATGATTCTGTATTAGAAGAACTTGAAAATAGTAAGATACCATTCTGCATGATAGGCAGACCTGTTGAATATAATGATATAACTTATGTAGATAATGATAATATTTTAGCAGCATATAAAGCAACTCAATATTTAATAGATATGGGTCATAATAAAATTGGTTTTTTGAATGGGTCTTTGGACTTTACTGTGTGTGTAGATAGGTATAAAGGATTTAGAAAAGCTTTAGAAGAAAATAATATACCTATTATAGATGACATAGTTGTTTCGCTAGAATTTTTACAAGAAGATGGGTATAAAGGGATGAAAAAGATTTTAGAATCACCACATAAGCCTACAGCTGTGTTAGCAACGGATGATTTATTAGCTTTTGGAGCTATAAGAGCTGCTGGAGAAATGGGTGTTAAAGTTCCTGAGGATATATCTATAATTGGGTTTAATAATATCCCTTTATCAGAATTAATATTTCCATCATTAACTTCTGTAGATATAGATAGTTATAAAATAGGAGCTACAGCAGCACAACTTGTTTTACAAAAAATAAAAGGGGATACAGAGGTAAAGAGTAGAATAATAGATACTAAACTTATTATGAGAAATTCAGTTTGTTCAAATTGTTAAAAAATAAATCATGTTGAAAATTAGAATATAAACTAAATAATAGGAATGGATTTTCAACATGATGGAATTAATCCAAATGGTTAGTTAATATTTTATATATTAATGCAAACGATTGCTTAATTAATAAGTAAATAATTTTTTTAAAATTTATTCAATCGTTTGCGCAAATTATAAATATAAATTATAAAATAGGAGGGTTAAGTTATGGGTAAACATTTAAAAAAAGTAGTTTCTTTAGTAACAGGATTAATTGTAGCTAGCAGTATTTTTACAGGATGTGGTTCTAATGCTGATAATAAAGCTAAGGATACCAGTTCAAATGGTGAAACAGTAAAATTATCATTTTGGCATGGATGGACTGGAGCAGAAGAAAAAGCATTAGGAGAAATTATTAAAAAATTTGAAGCTAAAAACCCAAATATAAAAGTTGAAACTTTGCCTACACCTTTTGATAAATTAAATGAGAAACTTAAAGCATCATTGCCAACAAATGAATCACCGGATTTATTTTTAGGACCAAATGATTGGATAGGCACTTTTGCTACATTAAATCAGTTGGAAGAAGTTGATTCATATATAAGTGATGTTAAAGATAATTATTTACCAAACGCATTAGAAGCTGGAAAATTTAATGGTAAGCAGTATGCTTTCCCTGACTCTGTTAAAACATATGTATTAATATATAATAAGGATTTAGTTCCGAGTCCACCTAAGACAATAGAAGAAATGAGAAAAATAGCAAAAGTAAATACTAAATCTGGAAAATATGGATTAGTATTTGATATTACTAACTTTTATTATGATTATGCATTCTTTGCAGGATATGGCGGAAAAGTATTTAAAGACGAAAAAGGAACAATAGATTTCAGTCAAAAGGGAGTTGCTGATTCAATAAATTTATTAAATGATATAAAAAATAAAGATAAGGTTACTATAAAAGATTTTGACTACAATGTAATGATGGATTTAATGCAAACTGGTAAGGCTGCTATGATAATAAATGGACCATGGTGTTTTGGAGACTTAGATAAGGCAGTTAAAGAAGGAAAAGGATTAAAAAATTGGGGAGCAGTTAAGTTACCTGTGATAGAAGAAGGAAAACCATTAAAACCATATATGGGTACAGAAATGTTGTTTATGTCAAAAAACGGTAAACACAAAGAAGAGGCAGCAAAATTCATTAAGTTTATGACTTCTGCGGAATCACAAGAGTTTATGAATAAACAAGCAGGACACGTTCCAGCAAATGTTAAAGTGAATATTGGTGATGATTGGAAAACAAAAATAATTCTTGAACAAGCAAAAGAATCGGATCCAATGCCAAATATTGCTGAAATGGGACAGGTTTGGGACCCAGCAAAAGAAATGTATAGTAATGTATTTACAGGAAAATCAACACCAGAAAAATCAATAAAAGATACTCAAGACAAGATAAATAAATTGATAAAATCTATGCATGGCGAATAAATAAATGTAGTATTGGCGCTGATATACTTGTTAATTTAAGGACTTACTTATATATTAGGTTGATAACAAAGTGGGAAAAGCTAAAGTCAGGGTTACCCTGACTTTAGCTCTATAGTTTGCTATTAATCCTATGTTTTTAATTAACAATTATTAATAGGGGGGACGATTGATGAGGACTAGCCTAAACAAAGATCAAACTATTAAATACGTAAAAAAAGAAACTTTATGGCATAGAATAAAGAAAAATAAAACTGCTTATGCATATATTTTACCGTCTACACTTGTAGTAATAATTTTTTCATTGATACCTATTCTATATGGTGTAAGTTTAGCATTTACTAATAGCAATATATATACAATGTCAAGTAACTCAGTAAAGTTTGTGGGATTAAAGAATTTTATTAAGATTTTCAAGGGGATGGATCAGGAATTTGTAACAATATTATTAAGGACAATAGTATGGACTATAGTCAACGTTTTCTTCCATGTTTCTATAGGGCTTTCTCTAGCATTGTTATTAAATAAAAAAGGTCTTAGATTTAAAAAATTGTATAGAATTTTACTAATACTTCCTTGGGCAGTTCCTCAATTAGTTACATGTCTTATCTGGAAAATAATGTTTAACTATGATATTGGTATGATAAATCAGATACTTACTAAAATAGGATTAGCTAAAGTACCTTGGCTTAATGATCCTAAGATGGCTTTTGTAGCAATAATAATGGTTAATGTATGGCTTGGAGTACCATTTATGATGATGGTAGCAACTGGCGCACTTCAAAGCATATCAGATAATTTTTATGAAGCGGCTAATATAGAGGGTGCTTCTTGGTGGCAGAAATTCAGGTATATTACACTTCCAATGATTAAACCAGCAATGGTTCCAGCTATAACACTGGGCTTTATATGGACATTTACAAATTTCAATGTTGCATATTTAGTAACAAAAGGAGAACCTAATAGAGCAACCGAATTGATTCAAACGTACACATACAATCAAATGACAGCAGGAAACTATTCTAAAGCAGCAGCTTATGGTGTTATAGTATTTGCCATATTATTTATACTAAATTTGATTAGTACTAAGATAAATAATATATTTGAGGAGGACAATTAAAATGGAAAGTGAAGTAAAAAAATCTTCAAGAAAAAAGAGATTTAATCGTATAGATCACTTTTTTACGCATATAGTTTTAATTATAATAACTATAATTACATTGATACCTATATGGTGGATAGTAACTACATCAGTAGATGGTAAGGCGGTGGGTCTTTCTGCTTCTTCAATAAAGTTATTTCCTCAGAGTTTCTCTCTTAAAAATTATGTTCAAGTTTTCAATAATCCTAACTTTTTAACATGGGTAAAAAACAGTATAATATTTTCTGTAGTAACTACTTTAATAGTAATGTCTTTAGTTTCTCTTGGAGCATATGCTTATTCTAGATTTAACTTTCCAGGTAAGAAAGCAGGTATGATGTTTTTCCTTATAGTTATGATGCTTCCTATTACAACAGCATTATTACCTCAATATTTATTAATGTTGAAATTGAATTTAGTAGGTAAATATATAGGAATTATTTTAATATACACAGCAGGAAATATGACTTTTGGAATTTGGAATTTAAAGGGATATTTTGATACTGTTCCAAAGTCTCTAGAAGAAGCTGCAATAGTGGATGGTGCATCAAAAGCACAAGTTTTTACTCAAATTATACTTCCTCTTGCAGCCCCAGCTATAGCTGTTACATCATTAATAGTTTTTACAGCAGTATGGACAGAGTTTGCTACAGCATTCATGTTTGTTAAGTCATCTAGTCAATACACATTAGCTATGGGACTTTATAACTGGGCATCTGATGCTAATAATATACCATATCCTTTATTTTGTGCAGGATCAATGGTAGTTGCTGCTCCTATATCAATATTATTTATGGTATTTCAAAAATATATAGTTTCTGGATTAACAGTAGGAGGAGTAAAAGGCTGATTTAATAGTATACTGATAAAAAATATATTTATAGGATAATAGCTATATTTTGATATGAAGGGGAATTTTAACTTCTTTAAATTGAAACCTTGTAATTTAATAAGAATTAATGTTAAAATTCTTTATATAGATATATTCTGAAAAAAGTCATAGTGTATATTATGGCTTTTATTTTGTGTATAATATATGGATTAACTTATATATTGTAGTTTTTTGAGCATATTAAATAAGAATAGGTTAATATTATATTTTTGATTAAAACACATTTTAGTTTATACATATAGTACTTTTAAGAATGGAATTTGAAATGGTAGGGGGAAAACTAATGAAAGTATATTCAAAAATTTTTAAAGAAGCAGAAAATATTATAAATAAGTACAAGAATAGAGGAGAAGAAACTAGGATATCTACTCCTATAGAATATAATGGAAAACTATACAGAGAAATAATGTTTATAAAAAAGGAACAAGGGAATAGAATTGCTGTAGGTTATTTATATATTGATGATGAAAATAAGGAAGTAGAGGATAAATCTATAATAAGACAATTGGCCAAATTAGGATATTATCTTAACATATTTTATAATGATGAAAGTAGTCTTTACATAAAAAGAGCTATGGAAGGTATTCAAAATATAAAGAATCAAAAAATTGAATATTCTAAACTATGTGTTGGTTTGGATAAGTTGAAAAAAGAGGGGGAAAAGGGAACTGATAAAGTAAAAGAAATAATAGATGAGGTAATTAATCTTAGAATAGAAAATGATGATAAAATATCAGAACTTTTGTCTTTAGCAGAAAATCATATAAATGATAACAAATTTTACGGAGAAAATATATTTGAATCATTAAATTCTTTATATAAAGAAATAATGATGCTAAATTTTAAGAGAGTTAAGATTATAAATTCAGGAAAAGAATATTATGATAGTATTGAAACTAAAGCAAAGAAACGAAAAGGATCATTGCTGACTATATTTATAGGAAGAAATAAATATATACCTTTTATAAAGTTAGAAAGTTTAATAAATAATTATAAAAAAATATTAAGTACTTATGAAAAGATACTTAATATGGATGAAAGTAAATACGATAAATTTTTAATAAATGTAGAAAAGGATAATATAAATTTAAAGATGGATGTACTTAGAAATGTTAGGGATTAAAAAGTAGTAGCTTTTAAAAAAAAGACGTATAATATTATTCCTTCTGTAAATAATAAGAAAGACAGGAGGGATAATAATGGAAATTTTGAAAGGCGAAATAAGAGAAAAAAATACAAACCATTATCCAAGAAGTAGAAGAAAACAAGGAAAGGTGCCAGGAATACTTTATGGAGCTTTAGTAAAAAACTCTTTGTTTGAAATAGGAGAATTAGAACTTAACAGAGAAGTTAATGCAGTAGGTGAATATGGTACTCTTAATTTGGAGCTAAATGATGCCCAACATAAAGCACTAATAAAAGAGGTGCAAAGAGATCCTGTAACTCATAGAATAGTACATATTGATTTAGAAGAAGTATCTGATAATCAAATAGTTCAAACAGAAATACCTATAATATTTAAAGGTGAAGGATTAATTAATAAAAATGGAGGAATTGTCCAAAAAGAAAAAAGTAGTATAAAAGTTCAAGGACGACACAAAGAGATTCCTAAGAGTATAAAAATTAATTTGGCAGAAGTAGGTATAGGTGGAGTTTTAAGAGCTTCAGATCTTGAAATGGCTCGTGAGATATCTATAGTAGACAATATAGATACTGTTATTGCGGCTATAAGTCACTACAGCGTTGGAGCTGAATCAGAGGAAGAAGAGAAAGATACTGCCCAAGCAGTGGCTAAAGAAATTCACATGGAAGAATAAAAATAAAAAGGCTGTTTTAAAACAGCCTTTTTATTAAAAAACATAATTATTTTCGATAAAATCATAAAATATATACAAAAATTAGTAATTGTTCTAATAAGTGGTTTTATAGTATAATTGGTTTAAGTATTAAAAAAGGGAGGTAAAATATGAGATATACAGAAAAATATGAAAAATGGTTAAACTCAGAAATTATTGATGAAAATACAAAGGAAGAATTAAGAAATATAGATAATGAAAAAGAATTAGAAGATAGATTTTATAAAGATTTAGAGTTTGGCACTGGTGGCCTTAGAGGTAAAATGGGTGCTGGGGCAAATAGAATGAATATATACACAGTTAAAAAAACAACTCAAGGATTTGCACAATATTTGTTAGACAAATATAAAAATGAAGAAATTTCAGTAGCTATAGCTTATGATTCTAGAAATATGTCTCAGGAGTTTGCAAAGGAAGCCGCATTAACCTTGTGTGCAAACAAAATAAAAGTAAATCTTTTTGAGTCTCTAAGGCCTACACCTATGCTTTCATATGCTGTAAGAAAGCTAAAATGTGAAGGTGGTATAGTTATTACTGCATCTCATAATCCAAAGGAATATAATGGATATAAGGTTTATGGAGAAGATGGTGGACAAGTTACAGACAAATATGCAGAAAAAATTACTTCTTTTATAGAAAAAATAGAAGATTTTTGTGAAATTAAAACTATGGAAATAGAAGAAGCTAAAGCTTCGGGTTATTTAAACATAATTGGAGAAGAGATAGATAAAGCATATATAGATAGTGTTAAGAGTTTAGTTATAAGGGAAGAGTTAGTGTCTAAATATGCAGAAGAATTAAATATAATATATACTCCTATTCATGGTAGTGGTAATGTACCTGTAAGAAGAGTGTTAACGGAACTTGGATATAAAAATCTTTATGTAGTTAAAGAACAAGAAAAGCCAGATGGCAATTTTCCTACTGCTGAATATCCAAATCCAGAGGAACCTAAAGTATTTAAATTAGCGTTAAAGATGGCGGAAAATATAAAACCTGATATTATTTTTGGAACAGATCCTGATTGTGATAGAATAGGTGCTGTTGTAAAAGATGAAAAAGGAGAATATAAAGTTATAAGTGGAAATATGATGGGAGTACTTTTAACACACTATATTTTATTGTCCCTTAAAGAAAAAGATAAACTTCCATCAAATGGTGTTGTTATTAAAACAATAGTTACTACAGAGATGGCATCCAAAATTGCAGATAAATTTGATGTTGAAATTATAAATGTTTTAACTGGATTTAAATATATAGGGGAAAAGATAAAAGAGTTTGAAGAAACTCAAGATAAGCAATATTTGTTTGGATTTGAAGAAAGTTATGGATATTTAGCAGGAACTTTTGTAAGGGATAAAGACGCTGTCATAGCTTCTATGCTTATATGCGAAATGGCTCTATATTATAAGAAAAAAGGAATGAATCTTTATAATGCTATAATGGAACTTTATAAAGAATATGGATATTATAAAGAAGAACTTGTATCTATCAAACTTGAAGGAAAAGAGGGAAAAGAAAAGATAGATAAAATTCTTGAACATCTAAGGCATTCTATGAAAGTGGAAATTAACGCAGTAAAGATAATAAAGAAACAGGATTACAACATAAGTAAAGAAAAGGACTTAATAAACCTTACTGAAAAAGAAATAAAATTACCTAAATCAAATGTATTGAAGTTTATTTTAGAAGATGGATCTTACTTTGTTGTAAGACCTTCAGGGACTGAGCCTAAGATGAAGATATACATGGGAGTTGTAGGGAATAGCGTAAAAGACTCAGAAGAAAAGATGAGAAAATTTAAAGAATATATTCTTAATGTAGTAAATATAGCATGTGGTGAATAAAGAATAAACAGGGTTTCAATCTTAAAATGGAGTTTTACTTATTTGAAGGTTGGAATATGTTAAGATTATTATTAGCTATCCTCAATTTTTATCCTAAAAAGGACTTAAAATAGGGAAATATGGCATGAAAAGAACTAATGGAGATTAAGTTTTCCATTAGTTCTTTTATGTTTTTTAGAAACCTTATAAAAACTTTATAAATGAGATTTAATATAGGTTTGCAGGAAAAATAATATATATGGAGTGATAGTAATGATAAAGAGTAAGGATTTATCAACAAATTTTTTCGTGGTATTAGTGTTAGCATTATCTGTAATATTTACTTTGATGGGAATTTTTCTAAAAAATGATATAGTACTTGCGTTACAACAAGCTACACCAATTATGGCAACTATAATTGTATGCATTATGTTCTTTAAAGAAAAACATTTTAAAAATATTGGAATAAACCATATTGGAAAGTTACGCTATTATATTTTGGCTTTAATAATTCCAACATTAACACTATTTATAAGTTATTTTTGTGGATGGATATTAGGTTTTTTAAAATTAGGTGGAAAAACACAGAATGCACTTTTAGAAATAAATTTTCCAGTTATAAAAGATGTTATTAAATTATTCTTTTTTCAAGATACAATGTATTCATTAAACTTTTTTTATATAGTTTTAATTTGGGGAGTAGCAGAAGAAGTTGGGTGGAGAGGTTTCCTTCAACCTAGATTTATAAATAAGTTTGGGGTCAAAAAAGGAATATGTTTAACAGGATTAATATGGGCTATATGGCATTATCCGCTTATAATAAGTGGACAATATTATGAAAGTGGAAATGTAATTTTAAATACTGTCTTATTTACTGTGACAGTTGTGATTATGGGAGTATCTATAGGCTATGTCACTTATAAAACAGATAGTGTGTGGCCAGCGGTTATATTTCACACAAAATCTAATTTAACATGGCAATTATGTAGTGTGATGTTTTTATCAAATAATTCTAATAGTATATACTTATGTGGTGAAGCAGGTATTTTCAATATTATTATATGGAGTATTTTTGCAATACTTATTTTTGGAAAAATTTCAAAAGAGAATAAAGTGGTTAATAAGGTTAATAAGACTGTAAATTAAATTAAAATATCTAAAAATTTATTAATAATATACTAGCTTGTCCTAATTTTATAAATAAAAATAAATATAGGGCAAGCTAAATCTATATAAAAACAAATATATTGCTTTGATATATAACTTTTTTTTGATAAACTAAATAAGAGGTATTGTAAAATAAAATTGGTAAGGTTGGTGAATGCTACAAATGGACTTTAGAGATAAGCTTTCTAATTTACTATTTTTAGAAGTGAAAAAAGATAGAGTTTTTTCGATTTTTAAAACATCTGTAAATGAGGATATATATTTACCTATTGCAGCAGAAAGTATAATACAAAAAGTTAAAGTTGGAGAGAGTGTGGAAAGTATTCCTATAGGATTTTTTGTTGAAGGTATGGCGTTTGTTTTAGGAGCAGATGAGGAGTTTGGATTTAATTCTGTATATATAAATTTAATTTCAAGTGTACCAAAGAGTAGAGAATTTATAAAAGGCAAAATAGCAGATAATGTTAAAAATAAAAAATATGAAGATGCTTATATATTATTAAAAGGATTAAAGGAGATTGAAAAAAGCAAGGAGATATATGACAAATTAATATTGCTTTTAGAAAACTTAAAAACTTATGAAAAGTCTTATGAAGAAGAAGAAGTTAAGATAATAGATGAGGCTAAATTAATAGAAGATTATTCAAGTCCATATCTTTATGAAGCTTTTATTAAGAAGAATAAAGGAGACTATGATGGAGCTCTTTTTTCTATTAATACATACATATCAAAAGGTGGAGAAGAAACAGTTGAAATTACTGAATTAAAGAATTCATTAAAGCTTATAACAAATTATGAAGAAGCTAAAACTCTTGTTTATGAAGAACCAGAAAAGTCTCTTGCAACATTAATACCACTGACATCTGAATTAGGAGATAATGCTGAAATTTATTATTATATAGCTATAGCATACAGAGTTCTTGAAAATTATCATAAGGCTATATATTATCTAGAGAAGTCAATGGAAATAGACAATTCATATCCTGAAGTTTTTAATGAAATGGGAATAAATCATGCTTGTATTGGGGATTTTCAAAGTGCAATAGCTTATCTTAGAAAAGTATTTGAGGTTACAAAATCTATAGAAGTATGCACAAATTTAATAATGTGCTATCTTAACTCAGGTGATATGAAGCAAGCAAAACTGCATTTAGAAATGGCTAAAAAAATTGATCCTAATGATGAGATAGTTGTTGAATTAGAAAAAATGATTAAAAATTAATTATGCAATAATATTTGAAAGTTTAGACATCGGATAAATTTGGGCCTAGTGTGACATAATATTTATTGTGTGCGCATTATAATTTTAATGGGGTTATATTAAATGTTTGAAGGGAGAATTATATTATGAGGGTTAAAAAAGCCATTATACCTGCAGCAGGTTTAGGAACAAGATTTTTACCAGCAACTAAAGCTCAACCAAAGGAAATGCTTCCTATAGTTGATAAACCTACTATACAGTATATAATTGAAGAAGCTGTAGCTTCAGGTATAGAAGAAATATTGATTATTACAGGTAGAAATAAAAGAGCTATAGAAGATCATTTTGATAAATCTATAGAATTGGAAAACCAATTAGAAGCTAAGGGTCAAAAAGAACTTTTAAATATGGTAGAAGAAATATCTAATATGGTTGATATATACTACATAAGACAAAAGGAACCTAAGGGGTTAGGGCATGCTATAAATTGTGCAAGAACTTTTGTAGGAGATGAACCTTTTGCTGTTATGCTAGGAGATGATGTAGTAGATAGTGAAACCCCTTGTTTAAAACAGTTAATAGATTGCTATAGTGAGTATAAAACATCTATCTTAGGAGTTCAAGAAGTGCCTACTAAAGATGTAGACAAATATGGCATAGTTAGAGGAATACACATAGAGGATAGAGTGTATAAAGTAAAAGATTTAGTTGAAAAACCAAGTGTGGAAGAGTCTCCTTCCAATATTGCTATTTTAGGGAGATATATAATAACTCCTAAAATATTTGACATATTAGATACAACAGAACCAGGAAAATCAGGGGAAATCCAACTTACAGATGCTCTTAATACGTTAATTAAAAGAGAAGCAATGTATGCCTATGATTTTGAAGGAAGAAGATATGATGTTGGAGATAAGTTAGGATTTTTAGAAGCAAGTGTTGAATTTGCATTAAAAAAAGAAGAACTTAGGGAAGAATTTATGAAATATTTAATTACAATAAAGGATAATCCTAAATTTGCTCAATTATATAAAGAAATGAGTAATAAATAAGAAAAAATTTATGGTATAATAGACATGTCGTGCATAAATGGTGTGATATACACTGAATAAATAATTTATGCTTTGACATGTCTATTTTCTAGTATTAAAATTAATTGTTGTAATACATAATAAAAAACATTGAATAATTTTAAAAATGATGTAAAATAATTTAAGGTGAAAAAATTAAAAACGAGGAAGTGAGAACTTGAAGAATAATAGAAAATTTCTAATATTGGATATAATTTTAGTTACAATTTCACTATACTTTGCCCTGCTTTTAAGATTTGAATTTAAAATACCAGGTGAATATGTAACCTTCTTTAAAGTTTCAATTATTCCAGTAATATTCATAACTCTTTTGTGTAATAAACTTGTAAAGTTATATGATTTTATATGGAAATATGCTTCTGTAGAAGAACTTATCTCTATAATTTATTCTGTTTCCATAGCTAATATAATATTTATAATATATAGTTATTTTATAAGTTATAAAGTTTTTAAAAGCATACACTACAGATTTCCTTTTACAGTACATATAATATTCTGGTTACTATGTGTAATTGCTTTAGGAGGAAGTAGATTTATATACAGAATAATGGCAAGTCGCGATGAAACTAGAGATGCAGCAGGAGAAGTTAAGAAACTTCTAATAGTTGGAGCTGGAGATGCAGGGGCAATGCTCATAAAGGAAGTTAAGAAACATAATTCACTAAATTATGATATTGTGGGACTTATTGATGATGATGAGTCAAAAGTAGGCCAGGTTATTAATGGTATAAAAATATTAGGTGGTAGAAATGATATTGTTAGGATATGCAGTAAAAAGCAAATAGAAGAAATATTTATTGCTGTACCTTCTATTCCTTTTCAAGAAAGAAAAGAGATATACAATATATGTAAACAGACAAATTGTAAGCTGAAAACTCTTCCAGGGATATATGAAATAATAAATGGAGATGTAAATATAAGTCAGCTTAGAGATGTGGATATAAATGATCTTTTAGGAAGAAATCCTGTTAAGTTAAATAATAACAATATAAATCAATATATAAAAGATAAGGTTGTTCTTGTGACAGGGGGAGGAGGATCTATAGGATCCGAACTTTGTAGACAAATAGTTAAATTTAATCCTAAAAAGTTAATAATTCTTGATATATATGAAAATAATGCTTATGATCTTCAAATGGAATTACAATATAAATATCCTGATTTAGATCTTGATGTTGTTATAGCATCTATTAGAGATTTTGATAGGTTAAAAGAAGTATTTGAAAAATATAAACCTTATGTTGTATTTCATGCAGCGGCTCACAAACATGTTCCGCTTATGGAAAATAATCCTGCAGAAGTTGTAAAGAATAATGTAATAGGTACTTACAATTTAGCAAAATGCAGTCATATGTATAAAGTTAATAGATTTGTTCAAATAAGTACTGATAAAGCAGTAAATCCAACTAATATAATGGGAGCTTCTAAGAGATTTTGTGAAAAAATTATTCAGGCTTTTGATAGAGAAAGTGATACAGAATATGTAGCTGTAAGGTTTGGTAATGTTCTTGGAAGTAATGGTTCAGTAATACCTTTATTTAAGAAGCAAATAAAACAGGGGGGGCCAGTTACAGTTACTCATCCTGAAATAAATAGATTTTTTATGACTATACCTGAAGCAGCACAACTTGTAATACAAGCAGGAGCTATGGCTGAAGGTGGAGAAATATTTGTTTTAGATATGGGTGAGCCTGTTAAAATAGTTGACCTCGCAAAAGATTTAATAAGATTATCAGGATTAAAACCAGGTGAAGATATACAGATAGAGTATACTGGTTTAAGACCAGGGGAAAAACTATATGAAGAACTTCTAATGGATGAAATTGCGTTAACTTCTACAGAACATGAAAAAATATTTGTAGAAAAACCTATGGAGTTTGATCTTAAATATATAGAGAATTCAATTTTAGAGTTTAAAGAAGTTATAAACAAAGATAAAGAAGAAGTATTTAAACTTATGGAGGAAAAAGTTCCAACATACAGAAGGAAAAAGTAAGAATTAGGAAGCATAATACTATGGGTCACTGTAGTATAGAAAAGAATATATAGCAAAATATTAATATGTAGTATTAAAAATTCAAGAATTTTTTAAAAATAAATAATTAAGGTATGAGCATAATTTAATAATTGGGAGGAAATCTTATGTCACAAATAAAAGAAACATTATTATCTAAATTAGAGAACAAAACAGCAAAATTAGGTGTGGTAGGTCTAGGATATGTTGGACTGCCTCTTGCTGTAGAAAAAGCAAAAGCTGGCTATGAGGTTATTGGCTTTGATGTTCAAGATAAAAAAGTAGATATGGTTAACGATGGACATAATTATATAGGCGATATATTAGATACTGATTTAGAGGAATTGGTTAAAGAAGGAAAATTAAAGGCTACAACTGATTTTTCATTTGTAAAAGATGTAGATGCAGTTGCAATAGCAGTTCCAACTCCACTTGATAAATTTAAACAACCAGATGTATCTTATGTGGTAAACTCTACAAAGAGTGTGGCTAAATATATTCATAAAGGAATGCTTGTTGTTTTAGAGAGTACAACTTACCCTGGAACAACTGAAGAAATAGTTAAGCCTATACTTGAAGAGTCTGGATTAAAGTGTGGAGAGGATTTCTTTTTAGCATTCTCACCAGAAAGAGTTGATCCAGGTAACAAGCAATTTAAGACTAAAAACACTCCAAAAGTTGTTGGTGGAATAACTGAAGAATGTACAGAAGTTGCAGCAGCATTATATTCAAAGGTATTAGAAGGAGATATACATCCTGTATCTTCACCAGCAGTTGCTGAAATGGAAAAAATACTTGAAAATACTTTTAGACACATAAATATAGGTCTTGTAAATGAAATGGCTGTTCTTTGTAAAAAAATGAAAATAGATATTTGGGAAGTAATAGAAGCAGCTAAAACTAAGCCTTATGGATTTATGGCATTTTACCCAGGTCCAGGTTTAGGAGGACACTGTATACCACTTGATCCATTTTATTTAACATATAAAGCTAGAGAATTTGATTATCATACAAGACTTATTGAAACAGCAGGTGAAATAAATGATTTTATGCCTGAATTTGTAGTTGATAATGCTATGAAACTTTTAAATGGCCACAAAAAAGCGTTGAATGGTGCAAAAGTTCTTTTAATGGGTGTAGCTTATAAAAAAGATATAGATGATATGAGAGAATCACCAGCTCTTAAAGTAATAGAGCACTTAGAAAAGAATGGTGCAGAGGTAATATATAATGATCCATATGTAGCAAACTTTAAGCATAATGGAAACGAATATACATCAGTAGAGTGGGAAAAAGCTATAAATACAGCTGATATAGTATTAATTACTACAGATCATACGGATTATGATTATGAGGCAATAGTTGAAAAAGCTAAACTTCTTTATGATACTAGAAATGCCACAAAGGATGTTAAGAGAAACAGGGAAAAAATACACAAACTTTAAATTAAATTAAATAGGATAGACCTTTAAGGGTTTATCCTTTATTATGATTAGGGAGTGATGGAAATGAAAAAATTAAAATTTGCAATTATAGGGTGTGGAAGAATATCTTATAAACACGTAGAAGGACTAATTCAAAATAAAGATGAGGCTGTACTTGTAGCTACATGTGATATAGACTTAGAAAAAGCCGAAGCTAAAAAAAATGAATACATAGAAAAAATGGAAGAATCCATACAAATAAATACATATAAAGATTATAAGGAAATGCTTGAAAAAGAAGATATTGATGTAGTAACTATTGCTACAGAAAGTGGATACCATCCAGAAATAGCTATATACTGCATGAAAAAAGGAAAACATGCTGTGGTTGAAAAACCAATGGCTCTGTCCATCAAAGATGCAGATGAAATGATAAAAGTGGCTAAAGAAAACAATGTTAAGCTTGCTATTTGTCATCAAAACAGATTCAATAAACCAATTCAGCAATTAAGAAAAGCTGTAGAAGAAGATAGATTCGGAAAACTTGTTAATGGAACAGCAAGAATACTTTGGAATAGAAATATGGGATACTATGAGCAAGCACCATGGAGAGGTACATGGAAGCTTGATGGTGGTACTTTAATGAATCAATGTATACACAATATAGATCTTCTTCAATGGATGATGGGTGGAGAAATTGATACAGTATATGCTCAATGTGATACTTTCTTAAGAGATATTGAAGCAGAAGACTTTGGTGCTATAATAATACGTTTCAAAAATGGTGCTATAGGAATAATAGAAGGGACAGCATGTGTATTCCCTACAAATTTAGAAGAAACTTTAAGTGTTTTTGGACAAAAAGGAACAGTAGCCATAGGTGGTCTTGCAGTAAATAGGATAGAGACATGGAGATTTGAGGATAATAAAGATAGTGAAGATGAAATACTTAAAGCTCAAGAAGGTGATCCAGATAGCGTTTATGGATTTGGACATACGCCATTATTTAAAGATGTTATAGATTCTATAAACCAAGATAGAGATGCTTTAATAAGTGGTGAAGAAGGTAAAAAGGGAATGTCAATTATACTTGCTGCATACAAATCAAGACTTACAGGAATGCCTGTTAAATTCCCATTAGAAGATTTCTCAACGTTAGATATGGAAAAAGCTTTTCCTAAAAAATAGAATTGAAACTTCGGAGGAAAGAATATGAATTACATTTCTGAAAAGGCTGTACTTGGAAACAATATAAAAATTGGACATTTTACAGTAATAGAAGACAATGTTACAATAGGTGACAATTGTATTATAGGAAATAATGTAGTTATTCATGAAGGAAGCAAAATAGGAAAGAATATTAGAATAGATGATAATACTGTAGTAGGTAAAACACCTATGAGATCTGTAAATAGTATATTTAAAGATGAAAAAAAATATCCACCATGTACAATAGGTGATGAGTGCTTAATAGGAGCAGGCGTTATAATTTATTGTGGATGTTCTATAGGAGAGAAGACTCTTGTAGCAGATGTTGCTACTATAAGAGAAGATGTCACTATTGGAACAAAGACTATAATAGGCAGAGGAACAACTGTTGAGAATTTCTGCAAAGTGGGTTCAAATTGTAAAATTCAAACTAATGTTTACATAACTGCTTATTCAGAAGTAGAAGATGGAGTTTTTATAGCTCCTTGTGTTGTTACATCAAATGATAATTATGCTGCTCGTTCTAAAGAAAGATTTGACCATTTTAAAGGTATTACAGTAAAAAAAGGAGGAAGAATTGGTGCCGGAGCGGTAATTCTTCCAGGAAAAATTATACATGAAGATGGTTTTGCGGCTGCTGGAAGTTTAGTTACAAGGGACGTAGAAGCAAGAACAATAGTAGCTGGAAATCCAGCCAAGAAATTTAGAGAAGTTCCAGAAGAACAACTTTTGGAAAATCAATAATATACAATAGTTAAGTGTTAGGGTAAAGGTATTAGGTATTAGGATAAGATGCTTTGTTTGGACAGAACTTTTAAACGAGAATCGCTAGTACCTAGTATCTAGAAAAAGTAGGAGAGAAAACTTATGTATAATGATAAAAAAATTTTAGCTATAATTCCAGCTAGAGGTGGATCAAAAGGAATACCTCATAAAAACATAATGGATATATGCGGTAAACCTTTGATAGCTTATTCTATAGAAGCAGCTAAAAAGTCTAAATATATCGATTATACTTTAGTTTCAACAGATGATATTGAAATTAAAGAAGTAGGATTGAAGCATGGAGCAGAAGTTCCTTTTTTAAGACCAGAGAGTATATCTAATGATGTTGCCAAGTCCATAGATGTAGTTATACATGCAATTGATTTTTTAAAGGATGAAGAAAAGGAATTTGATTATGTGCTTCTTCTTCAGCCAACTTCTCCTTTAAGAACTTATGAGGATGTAGATAATGCTATAGAAACTCTAATGAGTAATGGAGAAGAATCCTTAGTTAGCTTGTGTGAGGTAGATGAAAACCCTGTTATTATGAGAACAATAGAAAATAACAAATTGAAACCTATAATGGAATTCAAGGGAGATAATCTAAGAAGACAAGAGCTTCCTAAGGTTTATATTTTTAATGGGGCATTATATTTAAATAAAGTAAGTATGATTTTAAATGATAAATGTTTTGTTAATGAAAAAACTATACCTTACATTATGGATAGAAAGAAGTCTGTGGATATTGACAATATAATTGATGCAAAGTTAGTAGCGCTTATTTTAAAGGAGAATGGCCAATGTTTAAAATAGGGAATAAAATTGTGGGAGACAAGTCTTCTTGCTTTATAATAGCAGAAGCTGGCGTCAACCATAATGGAGATATAAATCTTGCTAAAAAACTGGTAGATACTGCTAAAGATGCAGGGGTTGATGCAGTAAAGTTTCAAACTTTCAAAAGTGAAAAGTTAGTTACTGGATATGCTCAAATGGCAAAATATCAAAAGGATAATATAGGTGAAGAGGATAGTCAGTTTAATATGTTAAAGAAACTGGAATTAACTTATGAGGACTTTGTTGAATTAAAAAAATATTGTGATGAAAAAGAGATAATTTTTATGTCAACACCTTTTGATGTGGAAAGTGCAAATTTTTTAAATTCAATTGGTATGAAAGCTTTCAAAATAAGTTCTGGAGATCTAACGAACATTCCATTATTAGAACATGTAGCAGAGTTTAAAAAGCCTATTATACTTTCTTCTGGAATGGCTGTTCTTGGAGAAATAGAAGATGCTATTATTTGCCTTAAAAATAAAGGAGTAGAAGATATAGCTGTACTTCATTGCACGTCAAATTATCCAGCAGCATTAGAAACTGTAAATTTAAGAGCTATGAACACAATTAAAAACTCTTTTAATATTGTAGGTGGATATTCAGATCATACTAAAGGAATAACTATACCTATAGCTAGTGCAGCTTTGGGGGCAGATATAATTGAAAAACATTTTACTTTAGATAAAAATATGGAAGGACCTGATCACAAGGCCTCTTTAGAACCAGTTGAACTTAAAGAAATGGTTAAAGGAATAAGAGAAACTGAAATTTCTTTAGGAAATGGTATAAAAATGTTTAGTGGAAGCGAAATAAACACTATGCAGGTGGCAAGAAAAAGTATTGTAGCATCAAGAAACATAAAAAAAGGTGAAATGATTGAATTAAAAGATCTTGATTATAAAAGACCAGGAAATGGATTGAGTCCAAAGTACTACAAAGAATTAATTGGTAAAAAATTAATGAAAGATATAGAAAAAGACGAACAGATAACCTTTAGCTCTATTGAAGACTAAAAATTCATAGAAAGGTTTTGAGAAGATGAAAAGAAAGATAGCAGTTGTAACTGGAACAAGAGCGGATTATGGAATATACTATTCAGTATTAAAAGCAATAGAAAAAAATCTAAAGCTAGAGCTTCAACTTATTGTATGTGGCATGCATCTTTGCCCAGAGTTTGGAATGACTGTAGATGAAATAGAGAAAGATGGATTTCCTATAGCTGATAGAATAGAAACTATACTAGCTTCAGATACAGGTAGTGCTATGGCAAAATCTATAGGACTAACATTAATGAATATAACCCAAACTTTAGAAAGACTAAACCCCGATGTTTTAGTGGTACTTGGAGATAGAGGGGAAATGATGGCAGCAGCACTTGCTGCTACTCATATGAATATTCCTGTTGCTCATATTCATGGAGGAGAGGTTACTGGAACGGTAGATGAATCAATAAGACATGCAGTAACAAAACTTTCACATATACATTTCCCTGCTACAGAAGATAGTAAGGAAAGAATATTGAGAATGGGAGAAAAAGAAGAAAATATATTTGTAACAGGAGCTCCAGGTCTTGATTACATAAAAAATACAGAATGTCTTTCTAGAGATGAAATGCTAAAAAGGTTTGATTTGAAAGATGAGAAAATTTTTGTGATGACTCAACATCCTATAACTACAGAAAGAGATATGGTAGAATGGCAAATAAGACAGACCTTAGATGCTGTTGTAGAATTAGGAATTCAAACTATTATTTCATATCCAAATAGCGATAATGGTGGTAGAGAAATAATAAAAGTTATAGAAGAATATAGAGCAAAATATGATTTCTTAAAAGTGTTTAAAAATCTTTCTCAAGTTGAGTACTTAAGTCTTTTAAATATTGCTGATGCAATGATAGGAAATTCATCTTCAGGAATAATTGAAGCACCTAGTTTTAAACTTCCTGTAATAAACATAGGAACAAGACAAGAAGGAAGACTTAGAGCTGTTAATGTAATAGATGTAGGTTATGAGAAAGAAGAAATATTAGAAGGAATTAATAAAGCTTTACATGATGAAAAATATAAAGAAGAATTAAAGTCCTGTGTAAATCCTTATGGAGATGGAAATGCAGGAGAAAGAATAAGTAAGTATCTAGGTGAAATTGAAATAAATAGAGAGCTTATTCAAAAAAGAATAACTTACTAGAGAAGGTGATTGTATGGAAAAGATAGTACTTGTAGGTGGAGGCGGTCACTGTAAGGTTATAATTGATATAATAAAAAGTATGAGAAAGTATGAGATAGTAGGTATTACAGACAGCAAGGGAATAGGAGATAAATTATTAGATGTACCTATAATAGGAGATGACGATGTACTTTCTCAAGTTTATAAGGGTGGAGTTAAGAATGCATTTATCTCTTTTGGATCTATAGGCAATATGGGATTAAGAGATAAAATTTATTATAATTTAAAAAGAATAGGCTATGAAGTGCCTGTATTGATTCATAATAAAGCCGTAGTTTCCCCTTATGCTAAGCTAAGAGAAGGTACTTGTGTTATGGCTGGTGCTGTTGTAAACCCAGGAACAGAAATAGGAGAAAATTGTATAATAAATACTTCTTCTGTAGTAGAACATGATTGTATTATAGGAAGAAATACACATATATCGCCAGGAGCATGTTTGGCAGGAGGAGTTAAAGTAGGGATCAATTCTCATATAGGTTCTAGAGCTTCTGTAATTCAAGGTTTAAACATTGGAAGTAATGTAGTAATTGGATCAGGAACAGTAGTGCTAAAAGACATACAAGACAATGTTACTGCTGTGGGAGTTCCTGCAAAAATCATAAAGTGTAGGTGATTTGGTGAGATTTTCGAATGAAACATACTGTATAAATATAGATTCAACTATAAAGGACGCTATGGAGTGTATAGATAAAAACTTGATTGGTGCCGCTTTAGTTGTGGATGATAATAAACATGTTAAAGGAATTATAACTGATGGAATTATAAGAAGGGCTATACTTAAAGGTTATACAATACAAGAAAACATTGAAGGTATTTATAATAAAGAATTTAAGTATGTGGACAAATTTGTAAGTAAGAAAAAAGTTAAAGAATTTATGCTTAAATACAAGATACGTCAAGTGCCTTTACTAGATGAAAAAGGAATACTTGAAGATTTATATTTTCTTGATGATATAATTTCTTATGATAAAAAAGATAATTATGTATTTATACTTGCAGGTGGACTTGGAACAAGACTAAGACCTCTTACAGAGAATATTCCAAAGCCTATGCTTAAAGTGGGAGATAAGCCCATTTTAGAGCGTATTATTGAACAATTTAAAGAATTCGGCTTTAAAAACTTTATAATTTCTTTAAATTATAAAGGAGAAATTATAGAAGATTATTTTAAAGATGGCAAAGAATTTGATGTAAATATAGAGTATGTAAGAGAAACTAAGAAACTTGGAACAGCTGGTTCTATAAAGCTAGCAGAAGATAAATTTAAAAAACCATTTATAGTTATAAATGGGGACATATTAACTGGAATAGACTTTGATGCTTTTTTAAGCCATCACATGAATAATAAATTTGATGTAACTGTAGGAGCTAGAAACTATGAAATGAAGGTTCCTTATGGAGTAATGGTTACAGATGATATTTTAATAAAATCATTAGAAGAAAAGCCAGTATATACTTTTTATATTAATAGTGGAGTGTATGCTTTAAGTGAAAATGTAATCAAGTACATTCCAGAAGATGAAGAATATAATATGACAGATTTGATAGAAGATGTTATAAACAATGATGGAAGATCTGGGGTATATCAAATAACAGAATATTGGTCAGATATAGGACAGATGGAAGATTTTAAGAAGGCTAATGAAGATGTTAAAAAGTTCTTCTAGAATAAAAAAATTACTAAAAGAATATAACAGAGCTTTTTAGATATGGCAAATAGATATCAGAAAAATGAATCAATATATAACGTGAATTTGAAAGGAGTAAATTTATGAATTGGACAGGAAAGAAGGTTTTAGTAACAGGAGCAGAAGGATTTATAGGAAGTCACTTAACTGAAAGGTTAGTTGAACTTGGAGCTGATGTTACAGCTTTAGTACAATACAATTCTTTTAATAACTGGGGATGGATTGACAGTTTTGATAAAAGTGTTAAAGATAGCTTAAATGTTATAACTGGGGATGTAAGAGAATACGACAATGTAAAAAGAATGGTAAAAGGACAACAAGTTATACTTCACCTTGCTGCTCTTATTGCTATACCATATTCTTATTTATCACCAATGGCATATGTTAGAACAAATGTAGAGGGAACAACAAATGTTTTAGAGGCATGTAGAGAAGAAGAGAACATAGAAAAGATAGTTCATACTTCAACAAGTGAAACTTATGGAACAGCACTTTATGTACCTATAGACGAAAAACACCCTATGCAAGGGCAATCTCCATATTCTGCTTCAAAAATAGGTGCAGATAAGATGGCAGAAAGTTTTTATAGATCATTTAATTTGCCTATAACAACTCTAAGACCATTTAATACATATGGACCAAGACAATCAGCAAGAGCTGTTATACCAACAATAATTTCACAAATACTTGCAGGTAAAAAAGAAATTCAATTAGGAAGTTTAACTCCAACAAGAGACTTTAACTATGTAAAAGATACTGCAGAAGCTTTTATAAAAGCTGCTGAAAGTGATAAAACTATAGGAGAAGTTATAAATGCTGGTTCAAATTATGAAATAAGCATTGGAGATCTAGTTAAAAAGATAATCGAATTAACAGGAAGAGATGTAAAGATAATTTGTGATGATGAGAGAATAAGACCAGAAAAAAGCGAAGTAAACAGATTATGGGCGGATAATACAAAAATTAAAGAATTGACTGATTGGGCTCCAAAATATACACTTGATGAGGGTCTAAAAGAAACAATAGAATGGGTAAAAAATAATTTACAATATTTTAAAACAGACATTTATAATGTTTAGTAACCAGTAACCAGTAACCAGTAACCAGTAACCAGTAACCAGTAACCAGTAACCAGTAACCAGTAACCAGTAACCAGGTACTAGAATCAGATGACTAGTAGAAAATTACGTAAGCTGGTTACTGGAAGTTAGAAATTGGTTATTGACAATTAAAAGGAGTGAATAAAATGATACCTTTATGTATACCAGAAGTTAAAGGTAATGAATGGAAGTATGTAAAAGAATGTATAGATACAAATTGGGTTTCTTCTGTAGGAAGTTATGTTAATTTATTTGAAGAAAAATTTGCAGAGTATGTAAAAGCAGAAAAAGCTGTTGTTACAATGAACGGTACAGCTGCACTTCAACTTGCACTTATAACTTTAGGAATTGGAGAAGGGGATGAGGTTATATTACCTTCTATGACTTTTATATCTCCGGTAAATACTATAAAGTATGTAGGTGCAGTTCCAGTTTTCTGTGATTCTTGTAGAGATACTTTTGTTATGGATGCAGAGAAAATTGAAGAACTTATTACTCCTAAGACAAAAGCAATAATGCCTGTACATATTTATGGACATCCTGTAGATATGGATAAGCTAATGGAAATTGCAAATAAATATAATTTATATGTAATAGAGGATGCAACAGAAGCATTAGGCTCTACATATAAAGGAAATATGCTTGGAACTATAGGACATATAGGAGCTTTCAGCTTTAATGGAAATAAACTTATAACTACTGGTGCAGGTGGAATGCTTGTAACTCAAAATACTGAATATGGAGAAAGAGCAAAATTCTTATCAACACAAACAAAAGTAGTTACAGAAAATAAGGCTTTCTACCATCCAGAAGTAGGATATAACTTTAGAATGCCAAATCTTTTAGCAGCTTTTGGAGTAGCTCAACTTGAAAATGTAGAAGAGTATTTAAAAGTAAAAATAGAAAATGCAAAATACTACAATGAGTTATTAAAAGATGTTAAAGGAATAACTCTTCCAGTAGAAAAAGAATGGGCAGAAAATTGCTATTGGCTTTATTCTGTTATGGTAGAAGATGAATATGGAATTACAAGAGATGAACTTATAGCAAAATTGAAAGAAGAAGGAATAGAATCAAGACCATTCTTTATGGCAGTACATGAAATGCCTCCATATAAAGATTGTAAACATGGAGATATGAGCATAACAAAAGAACTATGCAATAAAGGAATAAATCTTCCTAGTTCAGTTTCTTTAACAAAAGAACAAATAGAAGAGGTATGTAAAGTTATAAGAAAATACAGCAAATAGAGTGTTGTTTTTGTATATTATAAATCTTTTTTATTTGAATATAAAGAAATATAGTAAATAGAATGTAGAGGTTTTTTTATGATAAAAGCAATTACACAAAAGCTTAGTAAAAGTAAACTAATAAAGGGTGGTATATGGTATACCATAGGAAATTTATTCCTTCAGGGAGTTTCATTTTTTACTGTGCCTATTTTCCTCAAAGTACTTAAACTTACTACAGAAGAATTTGGTATAATTAATACATATACCACTTGGCTTGCTGTATTTACGTCAATTGTAAGTTTAGGACTTGTAGCAAGTGTATCAAGAGGGAAGTACGATTTTGAAGAAAAATATGATGATTTTTTATCGTCTATAATGCTTCTTTCAACTTTATGTTTTGGGGTGTTTATTGCACTAACACTAATATTTCAAAATTTTATTTCAAATATTATAGAGTTAACTCCAACATTAGTTAAGCTTTTGATTCTTCAAAGCTTTTGTGCTTTTATAATTGATTTTTGTAACACTAAATTTACAATAGAATATAAATATAAAAAATACTTATTTGTATCTATTACTAGTACCTTGTTAAATGTAATTTTATCTATTGTATTTATATCTTATATGACTGTAAATAGACATATGGGAAGGATAATTGCAGGCGCCTTAATTACATTAATATACGGTATAGTTTTATATTTTTCAATAATAAGAAAAGGAAAATTTTCTGTAAAAAAAGAATATTGGAAATATGCTTTAGCAATATCACTTCCATTAATTCCACATAGTTTATCAGGAATTATTTTATCGCAATTTGATAGAATAATGATACAGAAAATGGTTGGAAGTAGTGCTACTGGAATATACAGTTTTGCATACAGTATAGGTATGATTTTAAGTGTAGTGTGGACTGCCTTAAATAAAGCTTGGGTTCCTTATTTTTTTGAAAGTATGAAACAAAATAAATATGAAGATATAAGAGAAAAATGCAAGTATTACATAGGAATATTTTCTTTGATAACCTTTGTCTTGATATTTGTTTCTCCAGAAGTAGGTAAATTAATGGGATCAAAAGATTTCTGGGTGGGACTTGATTTAGTTCCGGTTGTTATGGCAGGGTATTTCTTTGTATTTTTATACAGTTTGCCATCAAATTTAGAATTTTACGCTAAGAAAACACATTTAATATCTATAGGAACTTTTGGAGCAGGGTTTTTAAACATATTTTTAAATGTTATTTTTATTCGTAAATATGGATATGGAGCAGCAGCATGGACAACATTAGTCTCATATGTAGCACTTTTTATATTCCATTATGTCATAGCTGCTAAGATTTCAGAAAATAAGATATTTGAATTAAAATATTTTATTTATTCTACAATTTTTGTATCTATATCAGGATATGTATTTTATATAATTAAAGATAATTGGCTAATGAGATATGGATGTGTGCTTTTAGTTATGTTTGTATTAGCTTATATTATACAGAAAAAACTAAAAATTAAATTTAAGTCATAGATTTCACTTTAAATATATTGATTATAGATTTTAAAAATTAATAAAAGTGTGATCTTTTTACACAAATTATTTAAATTTATAAAATAGGAGAAACACATGGTTAAGATTGTATACACTAGGGAAGAAAAAAGTTTAATATTTGAAAAGAATCAAAGGTTTGAGCAGAATCATACAAAAAATCAAGAGGTAATGCAGGACTATATAAAAAAAGATATATATGAATATGTTAAAAATATAAATATAGATGAAAAAGCATTTACATGGTTTTGTAATATAGAAAATATGAAAGTAAAAGATAGCTTTCTGGAAGAATTTTACGTGTATGATAATATACCTTTGTATTACTTTGAACGGCCAACGATTTATTTGAATTTTAAACAAATACTTTCATGCTTTTTTATAGTAAAAAATATTGTTCAAAATATTCGGGATGATGTAGAAGTAGAAAGCGATGATAATATATTCTTAGATGTATGCAATCATGTTTTTCATTTAAAATGTCATAAAGTTTTAGGAGAAAGTGTTGTTAACACAGTTTCTAAATCTGTAAAAGATAAAAAATTTAAAATGTTACTAAGAACCTTAAGAGGAATAAAAAGTTATATTAAGTTTAAATTTAACTTTTCTAGTAAAGACAATGTTTTAGTTATATCTAATGTAATGAATCTAAATTTATTAAAAGTGAACAATGAAGAAAAGTTTGTTGACACTCAAATAGGCTCTGTAGTAAATGAGTTAAAAGAAGATTTTAATGTATTTAATATGCAGTGTATATTTAATTTGGATATGTTAGATAAAGGTCTACTTTACAAGGAAGATTATGTTCCTTTTGAATTTTTTATGATTTACAAAAAATTAAAAGGTAAAAAATTAGTTCGTACTAATTTAATAAAAAACAATTTATCTAATTTTGAAAATATAAATTGGATTTATGAAGGGTATGATCTTAAAGAAGTAATGCTAAAATATGCTTTTAATAATTTAGAAAGTAAGTATATGTCTGATTTAATAGAGATATTATGTGCCGAAAGATTTATTAAAAAGCATAAAATAAAAAAGTGTATTCTTACGGATGAAGGAGATAGACCTAGATGTTTTATAACTGCTGGTAACAGGCAAAATATAGATACTTTTGCAATTCAACATGGCATTATAAATGAAGTATCTCCAGCTTATATAATTAATACTAAGTATAATAATATAATACCTAAATGTTCTTTTGTATGGGGAGAACGATATAAAAATATGCTTAAAAACAACTCAAATATATACAATAGAAATAAGGTAGAACCAGTTGGACAGCTTAGAACGGATTTTTTAATGAATTATTTAAAGCATAAGGCAAATGATAATAACAAGGTTAAAATATTGTATGCAACTCAATATTTTAAAGATTTATTAATGCCAGCAACAGATATTCTATTTGATGCTATAAATTTAATGGAAAAAGACTATGAAGTTATAGTTAAATTGCATCCAGCAGATCAATATTATGATATATACAAAAGTAAGGTAGAAGAAAAAGAAATAAAAAATATTAAAATAGTAAAAGATGGAGATTTGTATGAACTTCTGGCTTGGTGCGATGTTGTTGTAAGTGTGCATTCAACTGTTGTTGTGGAAGGGGCTCTTTTGAATAAACCATCTATATGTATAAAGCTTCCTAAATATAACGATGCAGGGGGATTTATAAAAGATGGGTTATCTATTGGAATAGAAAATGAAAATGAATTAAAAAACTATTTAGATAATATACATAGTTATAAATTTGATGAGAAATTTAATCAGTACATGCAAAACAATTTTTATAAAGTTGATGGAAAGGTTACTGAAAGAATTACTTCAACTATGATTAACTTAACCAAAAACCAACTTGGAGGTAAAATATGAGTTTTACAAATGAATGTAAAGAATATCTTAGTTATTTAAAAAAATACATGTACATTATATTAAGTCTATACATATTATGTGAGGTAGCTATTTTTATAAAAATAGGTAGATCAAATGTTTTTATGTTTGCCAGTACTATATTTGTTACACTGTTTATTATATGTAGTATAATTTTATGTTTTAAAAATTTTGAAACGACTATAAAGATGTATATACTCTCTGTACCATTAATACCATTGATACTTTATATATTTTTTAGGTTGAAGATGACATGGATAGGTACTAGTATGTATTGGTTATATTTTTTAATATTCATAATAAACGCTTATAAAGCTTTTCAGAATAATAAATTAGATTTTTCAAAAATATCATTAAAAAATGGAAGATATAAAAAGGTTGTATTAGTGTATTTAGTGCTTATAGTATTATCTTTTATATCTGCTATGCTTAGTATACATAAGCTTGAATCACTAAATATGATGGGAGTTTCTTTAGTATCTATGGCTGTGATAAGTTTACTAATTTTAAGCTACAAAGATACAGATAAAGAATTTGTAAAAGATATTATAGCTTATTTATGTGGTGGGGTAGCGTTATCTTCAATTCCAGATATAATAGTTGCTCTTTATACTATTATATTTCAAGGTAAAAACCAACACTTATATGGAGTTTTAGGAAGTAATTTTATGCTTGGATATACTATCATCGTTTTACCATTTATATTATTATTTGCAATTAATAAAGATATATGTCCAAAATATAATAAAATATTTAAACTTTTACTAATAATAGAAACTGTAAATTTATGTACTCAAATGTCGAGAGGTATATTAGTAGCAGTGTTTATATGTTTCTTCTTAACAATAATATTGGATAGAAAAAACTTTATAAAATATTTGTTAGTTGCAGCTATTATATTTAGTGGGCTTGGATACAATATTATGCACAGGTGGGAACTTAATGAAATAAGACAAGAGATAGAAGTCGAAGGAATTGGTGGAGTGGTACAAGGACCAGGATTCCTAAAACAAGTATTAGACCAAACAAAGAGTAGAAGACCTATATGGATTGTTGCTTTTAGGATGATAGGGGATAATCCTTATTTTGGAGTTGGTCCAGGGCAATTTAAGAATAATTATCTTGATTATGGTGGAAAGCCTACAAGGATGTATATAGATGCACATAATATAGTTTTGAATGTGGCTACTGAGATGGGAGTAATATTTACAGTAATATTCTTTATTGCATGTCTTTTCCCATTCTTCAAAAGTCTAATACATGGATGGAAATACAAGAAAACTATGGGGGTTCTATATCCTTCTCTAATAGGTATATCTGCATTATTTGCTTATGGAAATATAACAGGCCAGGCATTTATGACTTCAACATATCCTGTGAGTATTGTACCAGCATTTGTATTTGTTATGACTTATACAATTATGATTAAAACCACTAAGGAATATAAGTAAATGATCTAGTATATTTAAAAAATTAGTTATTTAAAGGTGACATTTAGGAAATAAATAGAATATAGTATAATATAACATACAAATAGAATCCTTGGCTTCAGATGGAGTTTTAAACTTCTGCTGAAGCCTAGAGTTCATTATACAGAATAATGATTCTAAATTATATGTTTAATTTGTAAGAATTAGATTATTATTTATAGTATGTATAATATAAAATATTATAATGAAGAATACAGTGGCTAAACTAAGCACTTCTACATAAATAAGGTTTTTGGTTTCAGGTGAAGCTTTTACTTTAGTTGAAATTTAGAAACCGTTATCCAGAGTCATAACATTCTTTACTCCTACTTTAAAGAATATAGGAGTATTAAAACGGTTAGACTCAGATAGATTATTTAAGAAGGTAGATGTTGTAGTATTATGAAAATAGTTACTGTTATAGGAGCAAGACCACAGTTTATAAAGGCAGCTACTGTTTCTAGAAAAATAAGAGAAAAATGTATAGAGATTATAGTGCATACAGGTCAACATTATGATGACAATATGTCAAAAATATTTTTTCAAGAATTAAATATACCTTTACCAGATTATAATTTAAATATAGGTTCTGGTAGTCATGGGACTCAAACAGGAAGAATGCTTGAAAAAATTGAAAATATATTGTTAAATGAAAAGCCAGATTATGTATTAGTATATGGAGACACCAATTCAACTCTTGCAGGGGCCTTAGCCGCAAGTAAACTTCTTATACCTGTAGTTCATATAGAATCAGGACTTAGAAGTTTTAATAAGTCTATGCCAGAAGAACAGAATAGGATATTGACAGATCATATATCAAAATATGTTTTCGCGCCTACAGATACAGCTGTAAAAAATTTATTTAATGAAGGTATAAAAGAAAATGTATTTAATGTAGGTGATGTAATGTTTGATGCGGTACTTTATTTTAAAGATTTAGCAAAAGACAAGAGCAGAGTTCTACAAAAGTATTTCTTAAAAAGAGAAAATTATATCCTTGCTACAATACACAGGGCAGAAAATACAAATAGTGTAGAAAAATTAAAAAATATATTTAAAGGCTTGAATGAAAGTGGACAAAATATAATTCTTCCATTACACCCAAGAACCAAAAAATATATAAAAAAATATAACATTATATTAGAAGACAATATAAAGATAATTGAACCGTTAGGATATTTAGATATGATTATGTTAGAAGATAATAGCAAGAAAATAGTTACAGATAGTGGTGGAGTTCAAAAAGAAGCGTTTTTTTTAGGGAAACCTTGTATTACTTTAAGAAGTGAAACAGAATGGGTAGAAACAGTAGAAAATGGATGGAATATTATTGTCGGAGCAGACAAAGATAAAATAAAGAAATGTATTTTAGATTTTGAGCCTAAACAAGTTAGAAAAGAGTATTTTGGTGATGGAAATGCCGTGCAAAAGATAATTAGTGAGTTATTTTGATTAATAACCTTATATATAAATTATTGCTAAATAGTATTATATTGCTCTATAATTGATTTTAGTAAAATAAAAACAATTATAAATTCAACTAGTTACTCTATATTTATTTTACTTATTGAATTATGGAGCAATTATGTTATATTCTATATAGTTATAGTTTAAAGAATAATTATAAACTATAGCCAAATGTATGGGGGAATATAAATGAAAAACATATTAATAGTAGCCTATTATTATCCACCAAAAGGAGGAGCGGGAGTTCAAAGGACAGCTAAATTTGCTAATTATCTCAGTAAATTTGGATATAATGTAAATGTGCTAACGGTGGTTAAAGATGCAAGTGGACTTAAGGATGATTCTTTAAATAAAGATATTTATTCTGAAATAAGTGTTTATAGAACTGATATAAAAGAAACTAATATTTTAAATAATCTTTTAGCTTTAAAAAATAAGAAGATTAGCAATGAAGTGGAAAATAAAGAAAACACGACAAGTGAAGTTATAGAGACTAATTCTTTTAAAAGGAAAATTAAGAATAACATAAAAAATGTAGTTAAAAAATCTTTTTTTAATATGTACAATTTTATATATGCTCCTGATGATAAAAAGGGATGGATTGAATACGCATTAAAAGAAGGTAGAAAAATAATTAAGGAAAAAAATATAGATTTAATATTTTCAACTTCTTCTCCATATACATCTCATTTAATAGGGTATGAGCTTTCACAAGAATTTAAAATAAAGTGGATAGCAGATTTTAGAGATCCATGGGTTTCTAATGCCTTTGTGGATTATGGACCATTAACAAAAAAGCGTCATGAAAAGCTAGAATCTAAAATAATAAAGAATGCAGACAAAGTTATAAGTGTAAGTGAACCTATAGTACGTGATTTTATAAATAGATATAAGGATGAAGAAAAGGATAAATTTTATATTATAACTAATGGATATGATGAAAATGATTTTTGTAACTTTTCTTTAGAAGATAATGATAAAAAAGACGAATTTGTTATTTTACATAACGGATCTTTATATGGAGAAAAAAGGACTCCTGAAAAAATTTTTGCTGCAGTAGAGAATTTAATAAATTCAAATAAGATACCTGCACAGAAAGTAAAATTTAAATTTTTAGGAGAAATAGGAAGTGAACATAAAAAGATAGTAGATTACTATGAGAATAAATACCCTGGAATGGTAGAATGTAAGAATTATGTTCCTCACGAAGAAAGTTTAAGAGAAATGTCAAAATCAGATGCATTACTTTTGTTTATTCATGAAGGAAAAGGTACTGAAGGTATTTATACAGGAAAAATATTTGAATATATAAGAGCAGGAAAGCCTATTATTGCATTGGTACCAGATGGAGTAGCAAGGAACTTGGTTATAAGTACAAATACAGGTTTTGTGGCATATCCATCTAAAATAGATGAGATTGAAGATAGTATATATAAAGCTTATTATGTATGGAACAAAGAAGATGGTTCAATAGAACCTAATTGGGAGGAAATACATAAATATAGTAGGGAAAACTTAACTAAACAACTAATAGAAGTTATAAATAGTTTAGAATAAAAAAATTTAAATTGAGGTAGATAAAGATGAGAGTCTGTTTTTTAGGAGATGGAAATAGTATTCATATAAAAAGATGGCTTTATTTTTTCAGAGATAGAGGTCATGAGGTACATTTGATTACTTTTTCTAATACAGATCTTGATGATATTATTGTACATAAAGTAGGGAAGTTTGATATAAATCAAGATGGTGGTAATTGGCGATACATATTAAAATCAGGAGAAATAAAAAAAATCATAAAGGAAATAAATCCTTATATAGTAAATGCCCACTATGTAACAAGTTATGGATTTATAGGGGCACTTACAGGATTTAAAAATCTAGCAATTTCTGCTTGGGGAAGTGATATACTTGTAGCGCCTAAGAGAAATGCAGTTTACAGATGGATAACTAAGTTTGCATTAAACAAAGCAAAAATTGTTACTTCTGATTCAGAATTTATGTCAGATGAAATTAGAAAATTAACCAATACAAAAACTATTACTGTACCTATGGGGGTTGAGCGAGAACTATGCTTTTTAGATAGAGAAGAAAAAGAGGATGAATTTAAAATATTAAGTTTAAGAACGGTTAATAAAAATTCGAATATAGACATAATAGTTAAAGCTTTTGCAAAATTAGTAAAAAGTGAAGAAAATAAAAAAATGAAGCTCATTATTACTAATGATGGTCCAGAGATGGATAATATAAAAAATTTGATAAAAGAACTTGAAATAGAAGACAAAGTAGAAATAAGAGGGTTTGTTTCAAGACAAGAACTTTTAAATTTACTGACTTCATCTCAAATATTTATATCCATATTAAATTCAGATTCTACTTCAGTTACTTTATTAGAAGCTATGGCATGTGGGGTACTATCAATAGTATCTGATTTACCTGCTAATAGGCAATGGATAGAAGATAAAACAAATGGATTAGTACTAAAAAATATAAATGAAGAAGAGTTATATAATGCTATTAAGATGGCTATGGAAGACGATAAGTTAAAAGGCAAAGCAGAAAACATCAATAGAGAGACTATAATTAAAAAAGCTCTTTGGGAAGATAACATGTCTTTTGTAGAAAAAGAATATTTGCATCTTAGTAGATTATAGATTGAGGAGTGATACATAAGTGGAAGAAGGTAAATGTAGGGAAACAGTATCCGTAGTTATTCCTTGTAGAAATGAGAAAGATTACATAGGGCAGTGTCTTGATTCTTTTGTAAATCAAACATATCCAAAGGAACTATTTGAAGTGTTTATTTGTGATGGTATGTCTGATGATGGAACAAGGGAGATAATAAAAGGGTATGAGGATAAATATGACAATATACATCTTTTAGATAACAAAGGATTATCTGCTCCTAAGGGAATGAATTTAGGCATAAAAAAAAGTGAGAAAGATATAATAATAATTTTTGGGGCTCACTCTTATGCAGATAAGGACTTTGTAAAAAACAACGTGGGATTGCTTCAAAAGGAAGGGGTAGGATGTTCAGGAGGTCCTATTGAGACTATTAGTACTAATGAGGTAGGAAAAGCTATTTCTCTTGCTATGAGCTCACCATTTGGTGTAGGAAATGCATTATTTAGATATGCACAGAAAGAAATGTATGTGGACACCGTTGCTTTTGGAGCTTATGAGAGAAAAGTATTAGAAGAAATAGGGCTATTTGATGAAGAACTTGTAAGAAACCAGGATGATGAACTCAATTATAGAGTTGTAAAAGCAGGTTATAATATATTATTATCTCCTAAAGTAAAATCAAAATATTATAGTAGAGGTTCTCTTGGAAAGCTATGGAGGCAATATTATCAATATGGATTTTGGAAAGTTAGAGTTATGCAGAAGCATGGCAAGACATCATCTATAAGACATTTAGTACCAGCAGCTTTTGTTCTTGCAAATACTTTTGGTATAATTTTAGGATTGTTTTTTAAACCTATATTGATTTTATGGCTAATACAGCTTATTATGTATTTAGGTTTAGATATGCTATCATCTATTAAATTGATTAAAAATGATTTTAAACTCATAAAATATATACCATTTATATTCCCTATGCTACATTTAAGTTACGGATTAGGATTTATAAATGGATTTATGACATTTTATGTATTTAAATCAAATAAGGCAGTTACGAAGAACACAAAAATGTCTAGATAAACAGGATAGATCTATTGAATAATTAATTGAACAATTATTTCAAAATTAGCACGCCTAACTGCGTGCTAATTAATTTGATGAAAAGTAGGTGAGACAATGTCAAAGAATAATAGCATTTTAAACGTGTTAATATATTTGTATATAATAATATTAGCAGTTGCTCCTAGTAAAGTTAAGGGAGTTCCTATAGCAGATGTACTATTTTTACTAATTGCTTTTGTATATATAATGAAAGTATGTATAAGTAAAAAAAGTAGAACTAGACTAACTAATGGACTTAAAGATTTTTTAAGAGATAGTATTGGTATATTTATGTTATTATTATTTATAGTGATGGGGTTATCTGTTTTATATGCATCCTATAAAGGAATGGCATTAAAAGAAACTTTTAGATTTGCCACATACATAGTTATATACTTTATTTTCAAATATGAAATAAATGATAAAAGAATACTAGATAATATAATTAAAATTTATGTCGTATTAATAATATGTATATGTTGTTTTGGAATAATCCAATACTTCACAAAAATAGGAGTAGCAAAAGAATTTATATATGCAGAAGGATATGCATTTAAAGTAAGAATTCCATCTACTCTTGAAAATCCAAATAGCCTAGGAGCTTTTTTGATTTTACCAATGTTCCCATTAATAATGGCTGCTACAAATGTAGAATATAGGGATGAAAAAATTCTATATTGGACTTCATCTATATTAACATTTATAAATATAGTTTTATGTGGCTCACGTAATGCTTGGCTAGGCGTTTTAATAGGAGCATTCCTTTTAGTGATAATTTATAATTGGAAAGCCATATTCTTGTTTCTTATTGGAGGAGGAGCAGCACTTATGATTCCTCAAGTTAGAAATAGATTACTGGATTTTAGAACAATAGCTGGCGATGGAAGAATTAAGTTATGGAAAATAGCAGTCAAAATGATAAAAGAACATCCAATAAGGGGTGTTGGAAATGGGAATTATTATTGTTTATTAGGAGAATATGTAAAGAAATATCCTGAACTAGATTACAATCATCATGTTAATTTTCCAGTTCACAATTCCTATCTTAAAATATTAAGTGAACTTGGAGTTGCTGGGATCGTATCTTTTGTAGGACTTTTGATAGCAGTATTTATAAAAATAAAATCTTTTGCAAATAAGGTTAATGATAAATTTTATAAAGCATTTTATACAGGATTTACAGTGTCAGTGATTGTATTTTTTATGATGAATATAAATGATAATTTATTTTTTGTTCCTAAAATAAGTATGTATTTTTGGATTTTAGTAGCTATATCTCAATCTATGATTTATAATAATAGCAGAAGTAGCAGACGTTTTTATTAAAAATATTTAATTTATGTAGGAGGCAATATGGACGTAAATTCAATACAAATTAGTATACAAAATGATATAGATAGTAAACAACTTCAATTTGCAATTAAAAGGATTATGGACATAATATTATCTATGGTAGGTATAATAGTTCTTATGCCCATATATATAATAATTGCTATTTTGATAAAAACAGATTCAAAGGGACCTGCTATATTTAAGCAAGTAAGAGTAGGAAAGAATGGTGAACTTTTTAAAATATATAAATTCAGAACTATGGTAGTAGATGCTGAAAGTAAAAGAGAGTTAGCCATAGATACGCAGAATATAGAAAACTTTGTATTCCAAAGCAAAAGTGATAATAGAATAACAAAGATTGGTGCTTTTCTAAGAAGAACTAGTTTAGATGAAATACCTCAGTTATTTAATGTACTTTTTGGACATATGAGCTTAGTAGGCCCTAGACCTGAAATACCTGATGTTGTTAATGTTTATCCAGAAAAATATAGGGAAAGACTATTAGTTTTACCAGGCATAACTGGGCTTGCACAAATTAGTGGCAGGGGCGAAATTGAGCTTGGGAAGACTGTATATTATGATTTAACATATATTAAAAATTTTTCTGTTTTATATGATGTAAAAATTTTATTTAAAACAGTAGCAAGTGTATTTAAAAATGAAGGAGCATTCTAGTTAAATGTTTACAGAAATATTAGACTATAAAGTCTTTGGTGGAACTAAAAAAGAGCTTTTAGATTGTGTGGAGAGTTTTGATAAAGTAAATATTATTTCAGGAAATCCAGAAATACTATATAGTGGTATGAAGGATGAGTTTTTAAATAAAGTTTATAATGATGAATCTGCCATAATAATACCTGATGGAGTGGGTACAGTAATAGCTTCAAAAATGGTTAAAAATCCTGTGAAAGAAAAAATTGCAGGAATTGAGGTTATGGGAGAAATAATAAACAAATGTGAAAAAGAAGGTAAAAGCATATATTTAGTAGGTGCTAAAGAAGAAGTTCTTAAAGAGTGTGTAACTAATATAAAGAATAAGTTTCCAAACATAAAAATTGTAGGTTACCACAATGGATACTTTGATTTAGAAAATTGTGATGATATTGTAGAGGATATAAAGATTAAAAAACCATATGCTCTATTTGTTGCTATGGGATGTCCTAGACAAGAAATTTTTATTGCAAGAAACATGAAAGAATTTCCATGTAAAATATTTATGGGAGTTGGCGGAAGCTTTGATGTTTTTGCTGGAAAAGTTAATAGAGCACCAGAATGGATGATAAATCTAGGAATAGAATGGCTTTATAGAGTTGTAAAAGAGCCTTTTAGAATAAAAAGACTTGGTGTTATACCTAAATTTTTATGGAAAGTTAAGAAAAATAATTAAGTACTAGACTAAAGGTACTAGGAAAATGTGAGCTTTACTCACTAAGCCAATTGTGGAGTTCCACAATTGGCTTGTTTAATAATTAGATTAATAATGTATAATGATTTTCAATTTAATTATTAAATATAAGGAAAATATTTGCTAGGCACTAATTAATAATTTACAAAAAAGCTAATTGAGATGTTACATAAAGGTTTTAGCTATTACGAAATATTACTAGTGATTAGAATAAAAAGGCTACTTATTAGGAAGTGGCTATTAGTAACTAGTTTGTAACACCTATAATAATATTGTATTGCAATATTATTATAAGAAAGAAAGGCGGGTTAAAATGAAGGTTCTTCATATTATAACAGGTAATGATAATGGAGGAGGAGCAAAACATGTTTTAAACATATGCAAATACTCTATAGATTGTGAAAATATCCTTGGATGCATAGGAGAAGGATATTTATATAGCAAAAGCTTAGAAGAAAGTGTAAATACAATAATGTTTCCAAATAAGATTTCAAACAAGGAGATTATAAATTTTGTTGAGGAAAACAAAATAGATATTATGAACTTTCATGGAGCTAAGGCTTTTTTAATACATAGATTTTTAAAAAACAAAATAAAGGCAGCTACTTTAGCAAGTATACATAGTGACTATAGATATGATTTTTTAAACAACAAGATTAAATATTTATTATTCACTCCTTTAAGTAAATATGGTCTTAAATCTTTTGAAAATTATATGTGCATTTCAAACTATATAAAGGATGTTTTAGATGAAAATGGATTTAAAGGAGATAAGGCTGTTATAAATAATGGAATAAATGCGGAAGAGATAAAGGTAACTGTTACTAAAGAAGAAATAAGAAAAACATATGAGATTTCAGAAAAAGATTTTGTTTTTGTAAGTGTGGGAAGATTGCATCCTATTAAAAATCACCAAAGTCTTATAAAAAGTTTTAGTAAGCTAAGAAATGAATTTAAAGATACAAAGCTTGTAATAGTAGGAGATGGGGCATTAAGGGAAGAATTAAAAGAACTTATAAAAAAATTAGATTTAGAAAATGATGTTGTATTAACTGGTTTTGTAGAAAATCCTATTAATATTGTAAACGCTTGTGATATAAGCATACTAACTTCTTTTAATGAGGGTGGTTCTCCACCTATAGTAATTCTTGAAAGTGGTCTAGTTAAAAAGTCAATTATATCTACAAAAGTAGGAGATATAGAAAAGAATTTTGATGAAAATACAGTATTTATTATTGACAAAAATACTGAAGAAGAAATCTACAACAAAATGAAAGAAGTTTATTTAAATAAGGACAAGATAGATTGTATGGGAGAAGAACTTTACAAGGAAGTTATAAAGAATTATAATATGAAAAGATTTTGTAATACATATTATTCATTTTATAAAAAAATACTAGGATGTTAAATAAATCTTTTTTACAAGTAACTTGTATTTTTTACAATGAAAATATTTAACAATATAAATATGTTAAAAATGGAGATTAGTATATGCATAACAAAACAGTAATAAAAAGCTCAGTTATAATAATTATATTAACTATTTTAGGAAAAATTATGGCTTTTGTAAGAGATATCCTTATTGCTTCTGAATTTGGAAAAACTTACACAACTGATATATATATATCTTCTTTGAGAGTAGTAATGCTACTTACTACTATAGGATATGGTCTTACTACAACCCTAATACCAATGCATACAGATAATATAGAAAAGAAAAGTGTGGAAGAAAGAAATATTTTTGTAAGCAATCTTTTAAATACTTCGGGACTTATTACTATAGTATTTATATTTATTAGTATAATTATTTCACCATACATATTTAAAATATTTACACCAGGATATGCTGGGAAGCCAGAAGTATTTTATAAAGCTGTACATATTTTAAGAATAATGTTTGTATCCTTAATTTTTGTAGCTATTCAAAGTATAATTACGGGAGTACTTCAGGCTCATAAAGAATTTGCTGAACCCGCTGCTATGGCTTTTGCACAGAACATTATAATGGTTATTTATCTTATAGTACTAAGTAATGTATATGGTATGAATGGATTTGCAGTAGCTACTGTTACAGGATTTGCAGCTCAACTTTTAATAAATATTCCCAAATTTAAAAAATTAGGATATAGATATATTTTTGTAGTGAATTTTAAAGATAAAGATATATTAAAACTTTTAAAATTAATGTTTCCAGTTATAATAAGCACATCCATAATACAAATAAATTTATGTATAAGTAATTCTTTTGCTACAACTGTATATGAAGGTGCTAGTACAGTATTAGATTTTTCAAATAAGTTAAATATGATTGTATATGAAGTTTTTGCTGTAGCTATATCAATGGTTATATATCCAACTTTAGCTACATATGTTGCTCAAAAAAACAGTGTAGAATATAAAAATTCTTTAATTAAAGCATTTAATGTAATATTGCTTATAATGGTTCCAGCTAGTATTGGAGTTTTAATACTAAGAGAACCTATCGTAAGTGTTATATTTGAAAAAGGTAAATTTGATAAAGATGCTGTAAAACTAACAGCTACAGCTCTTATGTTTTATACTCCAGCCATGATTGCTTATGGTGTTAGGGACATACTATATAAAGCTTTTTATTCTATTAAAGATACTAGAGTTCCTATGATAAATAGTATTTTGGCTATTTTATTAAATATAATTTTAAGCTTTGTATTAGTTAAAAATATGGAAGTATCGGGTTTAGCTTTAGCTTCATCTATTTCTACAGTTATTACAACTTTAATTTTAATTTTTATACTAAATAATAGACTTAAGGGTATAAATTTAAAATATTTAATTAAAAGTTTTTTTAAAATTGGAATTTCATCACTTGTAATGGGTGGAGTTATAATTAATATTAGAAATTTATGTTTTTTAAAGTTAGGAATTAATTTTTTAGGAAATATAGTTACAATTATAATTTCTTTTGTGGTAGGAGTAATTGTGTATTTTGTATGTGTTTATTTGCTTAAAGTGGAAGAATACATATACATGGTAGAGCTTGTAAGGAAAAAGATAGGAAAGAATAAAAGCTAATTTCTATACACATACTACTATAAAAGGAGTGTGATATAATGGATTTTTATGACGTAATAGAAAATAGAAAAAGTATAAGAACTTTTAAAACTAATGGTTTGGATAGAGAAAAAGTAAATAGAATGATAAATGCAGCTATGATGTCTCCATCATGGAAAAACGCAACTTCATACAAATTCATTTTAGTTGATGATGATAATTTAAAGCAAAGAATAGCAGATACTATAATAAATAAAACAAATGAAGCTGGTGAAGCTGTTTTAAATGCGCCTATGACAGCAGTAGTAGTAGCTGAGCCAGATGCTTCAGGAGCTATAGAAGGAAAAGAGTATTATCTTGTAGATGCGGCTATAGCTATGGAACACTTTGTACTTGCTGCTACAGATGAAGGGTATGGAACATGTTGGATAGCTTCTTTTGATGAAAGAAAAGTAAAAGAAATCCTAGGAGTACCAGATAGCTTTAGGGTAGTAGCTTTAACTCCTGTAGGAGAAGTAGCTGCAGAAAAACCTCATAATCCTAAAAAAGATGTAAAAGATTATGTATTTTTAAACAAATGGGATAGAGCTTTTTCAGATATTGATACTAAACTTATATTAAATCATTAATCTTATATAACCATACAAGAATTCTTGTATGGTTATTTTATGTGTGCCCAGCATGGAGAGGACTGAACTTTAAGGAGATTTAGAAATTTGAAAGTTCCGGAAAATATTCAAAGATTGTAGAAAACTAAATATTTAGAATCTAGTGTGAAAAATAAAGTGGAACTTGAAGATAAGCAAAGAGTACATAGAGTATTTCCAGCAACTTCAAAAGGAAGAACCAGTGAAGAAGAATATATAAGAAATCAACAAAATGAAGATAAAATACTACAAAAAATACTTTATATTATGCCTTAATATAATATCTGGTTTTACATAATCATTAGGGCCATATTTCTTATTAGAAGTTAGTATATCATATAATATTTTTATGGCCTTATATCCTTGAGTATGAGGATGTTGATGTATTGTTGCTTTTATTATACCTTTTTCTATGTAGGGGATTTGTTCATTAGAAAGATCTGTGGTTATAATTGCAACATTTTCTTCCTTACCAAGATCAATTAAAGCATCACATCCATAAATGCTATTTGAGGAATTAAAATAAATGCCTTTTAAATCAGGATGATGATTAAGTATTTCTTTAACCATATTATAAATAATTTCAGGATTTTCTAGTGCTCCATAAACTCCTACAAGTTCAATAGAATTTGGATAGGAACAGATTACATTAGCAAATCCTTTAACTTTTTCTTGATGATCTGCTAAATTGTAAAATCCCGTTATGATGGCTACTTTACCTTTATTACCTATAAAATTAGATAATAATTCTCCGGCAATTTGTCCATTGGTAAAAGAATCTATGCTAACACAAGTAGTGCGATTACTTTCTGGTGCATCTGTACCGATTGTAACAACAGGAATGTTATTATTTACAATTTCATTAATAATATTATTCATTTCTGTTCTATGTTGTGGAAAAATTGCTAATCCATCAATACCTTTTTTCATTACTTCTTGTATGTATTTAATTTCAGATTTGGAACCTAATTTTTTTGTTTTTATACATAGTATTTCTACATTATAATCAATTAAAGATTTTTGTGCATCTATAATACCAGATTCAACCTCTGGAAAAAAATAATCAGAATTCCCAGGCAATATACATCCTATTTTTATAGGTTTGCGTGACAAAGATTGAGCTACTTTATTAACTTCATAGCCCATTTCCTTAGCGACCTTCAAAACTTTAGATTTGGTTTTTTCGCTAATTCCAGGACGATTATTTAATGCACGGTCAATTGTACCAATAGAAACATTTGTAGCTTTAGCCAAGTCCTTTATTGTGATTTTTTTTACCATAATAAGGTACACCTTGCTTTCTTATAGAATCAGAAAAATTTTAATAATAAAAATAAATAAAAGTTATTGAAAAAGAATTATAATTAACTTATTCTTATATCATAAGTTTTTATTTAAAATATTTGAATAGTGTGTTAATATATATGAAATATATTAGAATATACATTAATATTACTTCATCCAGAAGATATTATCTAGGGTGTACTATTAAATTACATAGTATATTAATATATAATTGCCAAATGCAAGAAAGTATTTTCATATCTATTATTTAATATTATAGAATGTGGTTAATGACATTCTATTTATAGTAAGTTATGAAATTATTTAAGATTTATACAAGCTACCGTTAACGATAACGAATTTTTATAGATAGATATAATACATTTTAAATAGTGGGAGGAAAATGTATGGAAAGAAAATTTTATAATGTTAGATTTGCTGCTCAACCTATAAATTGGTCAAACAATGACTTAGCTAGCTTGGAAGAGAACGTTAGTTTTCAACAGATTCTTGATGAAATTCATGAAGTTGGGTATGAAGGAACAGAATTAGGAAAAAAATATCCTAAAGATACTAAAATTTTAAAAAAAGAATTAAAGAAAAGAAATCTTGTATTAACTTCTGGTTTTGGGAAAGTTTATTTTACTAATTCAGAGTTATCAGAAGAATTTTTTAAACAATATAAAGAACATGTATTATTTCTAAAAGAGATGGGATGTGAATATGTAATAACTTGTGAAATAGGGAATTCGTCTTATTGGGATTCAAATTCAGATATGAATGAAATAGAATCAAACAATTTAAACGAAGAACGATGGTATTTATTGTCACAAGGGTTAAATAAAGCTGGCCAATTTTGTAAAGAAAATGGAATGAAGCTTGTTTATCATATGCATGCTGATACACCAATTAATAGTTTAGAACAAATAAGAAAATTAATGAATTTAACAGATAAGGATAAAGTATTTTTAGTGGGAGATACAGGACATCTATTTTACTGTGGTGTGGATTTAGAAAGTTTCTTTGAAGAATTTGCAGATAGAATAAAATACGTACATTTAAAAGATGTTAGGGAAGAGGTTTTATTAGAGATTAAAAAATATAATATAGATTTTGAAGCAGCAGTAAGATTAGGAGTGTTTACAGTTCCAGGAGATGGAAGTATTGATTTTACACCTATTATGGATATATTAGAAGAAAATGATTATCAAGGATGGATTGTAGTAGAAGCAGAGCAGAATCCTAAATATGCAAATCCGTTGATATATGCCAGTAAGGCGAGAGAATATATTAGAATCATAACTAATATGTAAATTAAGAGAATGAAATAATTTAATATATTATTTAAAATAATGAATACTATCGTTATTTTTATTAAAAAATGATAAGATAAGGACTAGTAATGAAATATTTATATAATAGTTAAGAAAAATTATTTTATAGGAATTTTTGCACAAAATAAGATTATTTGATTATAGTATAGAAAATAGGAGGAAGAGCATGCAGAAAAATTTAATGATCAAAGATTATATTGAAAAGTTATCTTCAAAAGAAGCTGTACCAGGAGGTGGAAGTGCATCAGCTGTAGTTGGGGCTTTATCTTCAGCTTTAACTTCTATGGTATTTAATCTTACAATAGGTAAAAAAATTTTTGAAGAATATAGTGAAGAAGAAAAAAAACTAGTATATAGAGCAGCAGATAAAATAATAAGTTATAATAATGAATTTTTAGAGTTCATGGATAAGGATGGGGAAGGTTTTTTAAGCCTTATGTCTGCTTTTAGACTTCCTAAGAATACAGAAGAAGAAAAAATCAAAAGGAAAAATAAAATAAAAGAAGGGTATGAAAATGCATTAATAGTTCCTTTAAATTTAGCTAGAAGATGTATAGAATTATATGAATGTGTATATATATCAGCAAAGTATGGGAGCAAAAATGTTATATCTGATGCAGGGGTTGCTGCAATATTGCTTCAAGGAGCAGTAGAAAGTGCGGTCTTAAACGTAACTATAAACCTCCAAGGAATAGAAGATAAGGTTTATAAAAATAAAGTAGATTGTGAATGCAGAGAAATATTAAAAGTAGCTTCTAATAGGAAAATAGAAATAATGGATATAGTAAATAGCAAAATAGGGTAATAACGAGTTGTTACCCATATTTAAGTATGGTATACTTTTGTCTATGTGTTTATATTAATTTTGGAGAGATAAAAATGCTTAAAAATTTTTTAGACAAAATAAATGAATTATACAACATAATAAATATACCCATAGACAATACATTGAAAATAATGGCCCTTCAAAATTATAGAAAAATGCTTAATGTGGAGGGAGAAAGATTTTCAGATTTATATGTAAAGTACATGGAAAAAGATAAAGAGCGATCAATGGGAATAGTGTACACTCCTCGTGAAATATCTAGCTATATTATACGAAATTCAATAAAAAGTGAAGATATAATAAAAAATCCATATTTAAAAATTTTAGATCCTTCTTGTGGATGTGGAAATATATTAATTCCATGTTTTCAATATTTAATGAAAATATATGAGGATAATCTTGATGAAATAAATAAAAAGAATAATTTATGTATTTCAAAAGAAAATATAGCTCATCACATAATAGATAATAATTTGTTTGGATTTGATTTAGATGTGGATGCCTTAAAGATATTATCTGTAGATTTATTCAATTTAGCTAATTATTTTAAAAAAGATAACTTTATTCAAAGAGATTTTTTAATAGAAGATATTAATGAAAAATTTGATATTATAATTGGAAACCCGCCTTATATAGGACATAAATCTATAGGTAAAGAAAAAAGTTTGATATTGAAGAAAAAGTATAAAAACATATATAAAGATAAAGGGGACATTTTTTATTGTTTTTTTCAAAGCGCGTTAAATAATTTAAATAAGAAGGGAAAGTTAAGTTTTATAACTTCAAGATATTTTATTGAATCTCCTAGTGGAGAAGAACTAAGAAAGATTTTAAAAGAAGTATGTTCGTTGTACAAAATAGTAGATTTTTACGGAATAAGACCTTTTAAAAAAGCCGGTATAGATCCAGTTATAATATTTTTATCAAATGAGCAAAATAAAAATGAAGATATTGAGGTAATAAAGCCAATTCATGGTACTATAAAAAATAATAAAAATAATTTTTATAAATCTTTATTTTTAGATGAAGGAGATAGTTATAAAAAATTCTACATAAAAAAGAATATGCTTAATAATAAAGGGTGGATATTAAGGGATGAAAAAGAAAGAAATATAATTTCTAAAATAGAAAATAAAAGTTTTACTCATCTTTATAATATATGTGAAAGTTATCAAGGAATAATTACAGGATGTGATAAAGCTTTTGTTGTAGATTGCAAAACAATTGAAGAAGAAAAAATCGAAAAAGACTTAATAAAACCCTGGATAAAAAGTAGTTTTATACATAAGGATAATGTAAAAGAAAGTACAAAATATATTATTTATTCTGATATGATAAAAAAACAAGAGAATTATCCTAATGCAATAAAATATATTGAACAATATAAGTATAAGCTTTCAGAAAGAAGAGAATGTAAGCGGGGAGTTAGAAAGTGGTATGAGCTTCAATGGGGAAGAAAGCAAGAAATATTTGAGATGGAAAAAATAATATTTCCTTATAAATCATCTAAAAATAGATTTATTTTAGATAAAGGTAAATATTTTAGTGCAGATATTTATTGTATCATATTAAAGAAAAATGTACCTTTTACTTACAATTATCTTGTTTCTATTTTGAATAGTAAAGTGTACCAATATTATTTTCAAACTTTCGCTAAAAAACTAGGAGATAATCTTTATGAATATTATCCAAACAATATTATGAAATTATGTATACCAACTATGGGGACTTTAGAAAAAATCTCAGACAAACAACTTTATTCTTTTTTTCAATTTACAGATGAAGAAATAAGTATAATAGAAGAATATGTAATAAGCTAAAATTGAAATTCTAAATTTTGATTTTAGCTTATTTTTATTTTATTTGTACCAATAATATAATTTTGATTAGATATTTAATGAAACTTATTTATATGACTTTATGAGTAAATGATTCATATAAAATCCAAAAATTAATTTACTATTTAAGCCTAAGGTTGAATAAAAAAGCCCCTTTATGTATAAAATATATGTTTTTGGGAAAAATATTAATGAGAAATTTATTTTATTTGGATAAAGAAGGAAATTAAAGGATATTATAGAACTAGTATAGTGATGTGAAATTTTAATTTAATTTACACATAAGTTATAAGTATTGGAAGCCTATTTGTAAAACTTAATACAAATTTATAATGAGGTATGGGAGGGGTATCATGAATGTAAGTTTTGAAAATAAAGGGGATAAGTTAGTAGTACATATGTTAGGGGAATTAGACCACCATAGTGCAGAAGAAGTGAGAAACAAAATTGATGATAGGGTAGAAAGAGAAAAATGTTATAAGTTAGTTTTGGATTTTTCAGGAGTTACTTTTATGGACAGTTCAGGGATAGGGGTTGTTATAGGAAGATACAAAAAACTATTGCGTAGCAAAGGTAAGCTTTATATTACTAAGGTAAACGGTTCGGTAAAAAGGGTATTTGAACTATCAGGGATGTTTAAAATAATTCCGCTATATGATAGTATTGAACAAGCACTAGAGAATATGTAATGGGGGGATAAAAGTATGTGTGATAATAAAATGAAAATAGAGTTTTGGAGTAAATCTGAAAATGAGGGTTTTGCTAGGGTATCAGTGGCTGCTTTCATTTCACAATTAGATCCTACAATTGAAGAGATTACAGATGTAAAAACTGCAGTATCAGAGGCTGTCACTAATTCTATAATTCATGCTTATGAAAACAAACAAGGGATAGTAAGTATAGAAGCTGAACTACATAAAAATGAGGTGGTCATTAAAGTAGAAGATAATGGAATAGGGATACAAAATGTTGAACAAGCAATGCAACCTTTATATACATCAAAACCTGATCTTGAAAGATCCGGAATGGGATTTACTGTAATGGAGACTTTTATGGATGAATTAAAAGTTGAATCAAAGGAAGAAATTGGGACAAAGGTTATAATGAAGAAAAGATTCAAGTCCATGGAGTAAAGTAATTATGTTTTAGGAAAGGAGGAAAACCTTGCAGGTGGTTTGTGAATATTATGAAGGATGATATAGCTAAAAAAGATAGTAGAAAATTTGATGGAAACTTAGAATTGATTGAAAAAGCTAAAGATGGTAATAAAGAAGCACTAGATAAACTTGTCAAAACTAATTTGCCTTTAGTTTCAGCTGTAAGTAAAAAATTTTTACACAGAGGATATGAATATGATGACATATTTCAAATAGGGTGCATAGGTTTAGTAAAAGCCATAAATAACTTTGATACAGAATATAATGTTCAATTTTCTACTTATGCTGTTCCTATGATTATGGGGGAAATTAAACGTTTCCTAAGAGATGATGGATTAATTAAGGTTAGCAGAAGTATAAAATACAATGCTAGAAAAGTGCATTATGATAAGGAAAAGTTAACAAAAGAATTAGGAAGAGAACCAACTATAGAAGAATTGTCAGATTTTTCAGGAATGTCTACTGAAGACATATTATTTTCAACAGAAGCAGTAAATGATCCTAAATATTTATATGACACAATTCACCAAGAGGATGGGGCACCTATTTTCTTGATAGATAAAGTAAGCGAAAATAAAGATGTAAATAAAGAATTAATTGATAAATTAGCTTTAAAAGAAGCTTTAAATAAACTAGATGTAAGGTCAAGACAAATAATTATGCTTAGATATTTTAAAGATATAACTCAGGTTGAAGTTGCTAAGATGCTTGGAATTAGTCAAGTACAAGTGTCTAGAATAGAAAAAAAGGTCTTAAAGTTGATGAAAGAAAAATTAAGTATATAAGATACAAATTGGGTACTAAAATTTGTATCCTTTTTTTTGTTTAAAAAACGTTTAATTGCAAACAATAAATATAGATTAAATAAAAGTTAGAATAGAAGGTGTTAATATGAATAAAAATCAACAGCAAAAAAAAGAACAAAAGCAAGAAGAAAAAGTAAAACAAAAATTTAATACCATAACAGAACAAAAAATACCTAAGTCTAATCTTATAGGAGATTGTATAAAGGCTTTTGTTGTAGGTGGATTAATATGTGATATAGGACAGTTTTTTAATAATTTTTATATGAATATTGGTTATGGGAAACAGGATGCAGGTACACTAGCTTCAATTACTTTAATTTTTATAGGAGCTTTATTAACAGGAATAGGTATATATGATAAAATAGGTGATTTTGCTGGAGCTGGATCTGTAGTGCCTATAACAGGGTTTGCAAATTCTGTTGTAGCTCCTGCCATAGAATTTAAAAAAGAAGGGTTTGTTTTTGGAGTAGGTGCAAAGATGTTTACAATAGCTGGGCCTGTATTAGTATACGGTATAGGTTCTTCTGTTATTGTAGGAATAATATATTATTTTATTACTATATAATAGGGTGGTAGGCTTATGTCAAAGAGAATAGGTAAACAAACAATAAAATTAAATAGTAAACCAAAAATAATCACTACTACAAGTGTAGTAGGACCTAAAGAGGGAGAAGGACCATTTAAGGATTATTTTGATATTATACTTCAAGATGATTTAGATGGAAAAGATAGTTATGAAAAAGCTGAAAGCAGTTTACTTTATAGAGCGGTAAGTGAAACTATAACTAAAGCTAATTTAAAGGAACAAGATATAAATTACTTGGTAGCGGGAGATCTCTTAAATCAGCTTTCAGCATCTAATTTTGCAGCAAGAGATATGGATATACCTTTTATAGGACTTTATGGAGCATGTTCAACTATGACAGAATCGTTGAGTGTGGCATCAATGATTATGGATGGAGACTTTGCTGATTATGTAGTAGCAGCTACATCTTCACATTTTTCATCAGCAGAGAGACAATTTAGATTTCCTTTGGAGATGGGAAGTCAGAGAACACCTACAGCACAATGGACAGTTACAGGGTCAGGAGCAATGCTTTTATCTAAAAACGGTGATTATCCTTATACTACATATGTTACAATAGGTAAAATTAAGGATTATGGAAAGACTGATACTAATGATATGGGTTCTGCGATGGCACCTGCAGCAGTAGATACAATAAAACAACATTTTAGAGATACTGGAAGGACACCTCAAGATTATGACTTAATAGCTACAGGAGATTTAGGGAATTTTGGTAAAAAAGTAACACAAGAGTTGCTAAAAGAATATAATTACGATGTTTCAAAGAATTATATAGACTGCGGGGATGAAATATTTGACAAAGAAAAACAAAGGACTCAATGTGGAGGAAGTGGTTGTGGCTGTTCTGCGGCTGTTGCATGCGGGTATTTATATAAAGAAATGTTAAAAGGAAAATTTAAAAAAATTCTTCTCGTTTCTACTGGTGCACTTATGAGTCCTACTACTTCTCTTCAAGGGGAAACTATTCCCGGAATTGCTCATGCGGTATCTATAGAATTTGGAGGTAATTGAAATGAATGATTATATAGCTGCCTTTATAGTAGGAGGAATTATATGTGTTATTGCTCAGATTTTAATGGATAAAACAAAAATCAGTCCAGGAAGAATATTAGTTATTTATGTAACAGCAGGAGTTATTTTAGGAGCTTTAAACATTTATGATGTAGTAGTGGAATATGGGAAAGCAGGTGCAACAGTACCGTTAGTTGGGTTTGGTTTTAATCTTGCAAAATCTGTTATAAAAGAAGTAAATGAAGCTGGGCTTTTAGGAGCCTTTACAGGGGGAGCAAAAGGAAGTGCAGGAGGAATTACTGCAGCTATAATATTTGGATATATGATGGCTATAATTTTTGATTCTAAAACAAAAGGATAAAGGCTCATTTGAGAGCCTTTATCCTTTTGTTTTATATTAGTATTATCTAATACGCCTAGAATTTTGAGAGTTTCCTGTATCGGTGTTAGGAGTATTGTTACCAGGATTAGTAGTATCCGGATTTTCTGTATTACCGTTATTGTTATTATCTGTATTGTTGTTATTACCATTACCATTATTACCTTGATCATTATTTTCGGTATTATTATCTTGATTATTATTGTTATTGCCTGCCTCACCATTATCTGTAGGGGTATTAGGCGTCGGTGTTGGTGTAGGCGTTGGTGGTTGCGGTGAATAATCATCAAGTCGACTAGGTAATACATAAGGTTGATCTTCTAAATAAACACTTGGACTATAATTTCTTTTTATAAATACTCTAGAGACCCTAAGTGCAGAAGGAGTTAAATCTGATGCAAGCTTACCAGTTATTTTATTTATATCTGCACTTACATGTATATTGTCATATTCTGTAGGTACAGTTCCATTTATAAATAACTCTGAATATACCATGCTTCCTCTAGGATCTTGATATGACAATTCAGTAGGTAATAATCCAGATACTCTGTCTACTGAAGCACTTGTAATTCCAGAAGGCATAGCAATATCTTTAACTGGTAAATTTTTAACAGCTTGATTCATTATTTTACCAAAAATATAAGCAGCATCACTACTATATATTTTTTGAGCATTTTTATTTTCAATCCAAATAGCACCTGAATAATAAGGTGTAAGACCACAGAACCAAAGGTTTTTAAAGTTGGTTGTTGAACCAGTTTTACCAGCTATAGGTATTTCACTATTATAACTTGATTTTAATCTAGTTGCAGTACCTCCTCGTATAGGTTCTTTTAACATATCATACATTATGTATGCTGCTTGAGGAGTTAATATATTTTTGGTTTCTATCTTAGGTTCAAGTATAACTTTGCCTGTTTTATCAACAACTTTAGTATAAAGTTTAGGTTTTGTATACAATCCATTATTACCAAATACTCCATAAGCATTTGCCATAGTGTAAGTATTAGTACCGGAGTTTAACTCTCCTAAAGCTAAAGCTGCTATGCTATTTTTATCTGTTGCATTTAAAGAAAGACCAAATTTTTCTCCGTAAGTTGATGAAACCTGAAGTCCTATTTTATCCACTGTCTTTATAGAATAAAGGTTCACTGAGTTTTTTACAGCATTTCTCATATTAAGATATCCACTATATCTATATGAGGCATTTTTAGGATTCCATGGTCTGCCACCATTGTATTTTTTACCCATTTCTGCTGGTAGGGGTGAGTCTTCCAATACGGTAGCTGCAGTAAATATTTTTGTGTCAATTGCAGGTGAATATACAGTTAAAGGTTTTATACTTGAACCAGCAGGAACACGAGCATCGTAAGCTCTGTTATAAGACATAGCTGGCTGTTCTCCACGTCCTCCAACCATAACTTTTACAGCTCCATTACGATAATCAACTAATACTGCAGACATTTGAGGCTCTACTATTCCTTTTGAATCCTTGCCTGATGATACTCTAAGATTATCTTCATCTATAATTTTTTGCGTAGAAAGTTGTAAATCTTTGTCCATAGTACTATAAATTTTAAGATTTCCGTGAACTAATAAATTTTCAATTTCTTCATCAGTATACTGATATTTTTCTTTTAAATCTTTTCTCACTTCATTAACAACAGGTCTAGAAAACCATTCGAAATTATATTTATCACTAGAAATAGTAGCTTTACCAACAACAGAATTACCTAATGTTGCAGCAGAGCTATCTGCTGTTAGCTTTTCGCTAGGAATGTCAAGTTCATCAATAGCTTTTTTATATTCTCCTTCAGATATAAAACCATTTTCTTTCATTTTTGAAAGCACAGTTTTTGTCCTATTTTTATACTTAGATGGATCTTTCTTTGATGTCTTAGAATATGGGTAATAAACAGAAGGACTTTGTGTAAGACCCGCTAAAAAAGCACATTGTACCAAAGATAAATCTTTAGCGGAACAATTAAAATATTGTTGTGCAGCAGCTTCAACACCAATAGCTCTTCCACCTAGATAAATAGTATTTAAGTATGATTCCAAAACTGCTTCTTTACCAATCATTTTCTCTAGTTTAGGAGCTAAGTACCATTCTTGAATTTTTCTTGTCAATTTTCTCTTAAATATAGATGTTGAGTCTAAATTTTTTGTATCTGTATCGAATATGGTATTTTTTAACAGTTGTTGAGTTATAGTAGAACCACCTTGAAAATCTTTTTTACCACTAATTAAGTTTTTAAAATCAATAAAGAGAATTCCAGCGATTCTTTTAATGTCTATCCCATTATGTTCAAAAAATCTTTCATCCTCTATGCTGACAAAAGCATGTGTTAAGTTTTTAGGCATTTGATTATATTTTATTAATACCCTTTTTTTATCCGTGATTATAGTATCCATGGGCTTTTCTTTGTCATCATAAATTACTGAAGGTTGATTAGCTGCTACAATTTGATTGATATTTAATTCAGGAGCAGTTTTTATCATTGCAAGAGCCATACCACCAATAGCTACTGTGAAAAATATAAATAAAACTAAAATAGTTGTTAGTATAACTTTTAGAACTTTAAATTTTTTCTTTTGGGGTTTTTTATTTTTATTTTTACTTTGGGTTCGGCCCTCTTTATTTTCAGTCATTAATAATCCTCCTTATGCTTACGTAGTTTAAAATATTATAGCATATAATGAAATTATACACTATTTTTTAAAATTTGATAATATTAATACAGGGCTAATACAGAACATTAATTCTTAGTTCATTATATTAGAAAAATGAATAATATTTTTTGATAATTATTTTAGTGGATAATAGAATACCAATATAATTTATTCTGTTGTTCATTTATTAAGAACAAAGTAAATATAATATATAATAAAGCATAAAGGAGGAAATAGTATTAAATATAGAAAAGTAAAAATATTAGGAATTGTATTATTAATAATAATCAGTGTAAGTATTTTGTTATATATTTTTAATAAGACACTAACTCCTTCAATAACCGAAATAGCAGATACAGAGGCAAAGGCTATGGCGATAGAAATAATAAATAAGTGTATAGTTGATGAATATGTAAAAAACTTTAATTATGATGATATAATAAAGTATGAAAAAGATTCAGAAGGAAATATTATTCTTTTAAAAGCAGATACACTAAAGATGAATATGATTGCTTGTGAAGTAGCGTTAAAAGCTAGTAAGCAATTAAAAGAAGTTGGTGAAAAAGGCATAAGTCTTCCATTTTCTTATGTATTTAAAAATAACATAATATCTAGTATTGGACCTAATATTAATATAAAAATTAATCCTGTAGGGTATGTGGAAGCCAAATATATATCAGTTTTTGAAAGTGCAGGAATTAATCAGACAAGACATAAAATTTATGTTAGAGTTAATACTAAAGTAAAAGTTATGCTTGCGTTAAGTAGTAATATTGTAGAAATAAATAATGAAGTGCCTATAGCAGAGACTATTATTGTAGGAAAAGTTCCAGATACTGCTTTACAATTTGATGATAAGGGAGTAAAAATCCCAAGTAATTAAAAAATTACTATGCTTTTTAGCATAGTAATTTAAATAAATATTAATCTTCCCAATTAAAAACATAAGGAACATTTCTATAGTAATCTCCGTAATTTAATCCATAACCAACAACAAATACATCAGGTATTTCAAAACAACAGTAATTAGGTGTTATATCCACTTTTCTTCTTTCAGGTTTGTCTAAAAGTACGCAACTTTTAACATCTCTAGCGCCTAATGATTTTATATGGTTCATTACAAATTTCATTGTTATTCCTGTATCAACAATATCATCTACTACAAGTACATCAAATCCTTCAATATTATCAGGAATATCGTTTACTATTTTTACGTTGCCACAAGAAGTTTCATTATGACCATAACTTGAAGTTGTCATAAAACCGATTTTAGTAGGTACGGTTATGTGTCTAACTAAATCAGCGGCATATATAAAGCTTCCTCTAAGCAATGAAAGAACATAAAGATTTTTGTCTTGATAATCAGTTGAGATTTTTTCTCCAAGTTCGATTATCCTTTTTTGAATTTGTTCTTCGCTTATAAGAATGTTTCTTTTTTTATTTTCCATTGTATTCCTCCATACCATAGATATTTACAACATTGATTTTATAGTATAAAATTATATGAAAGTTGTCAAGTATAAGGAAATAAACACACAAATTTAACAAAAATAAACTGGCAAAGTGAAATGAGGTGCTCATATGATAACAGGAAATACAGAAGGAATAAGAAAATCTATTATAAATAGGTTAGAAGATATATATGAATGCAAAATAGATAAATATAGTTTTTTCCAAGAAGAATTAATAAACATAATTTGTGAGATTACAGAAGAGATAAATAAGGAAGTAAGTGTAGCTATAGATAGAAGAGGAAATGTAGTAGATATTTCTATAGGAGATAGTAGTGCAGTTGAAATGCCTTTAATAAATATACGTGAAAGAAAATTATCAGGGGTAAGAATTATTCATACTCATCCTAATGGAAATTCTATGTTGTCAAATTTAGATATTTCTGCTCTTATCAAGCTAAAACTTGATTTTATAGCTGCTATAGGTGTTGAAAATGGGGAATGTACAGGTGTAACATTGGGATTTTGTGGAATAGAAAATAATAAACTAAAAGCAGAAATAATGGGACCATTGAGTAAAAAAGATGCTTTGAATGTAGATGTATTAGATATTATAAATATTTCAGAAGAGAACATAAAATTTAATGAAGTTGAAGAAGATAATAGGGAAAAGGCTATATTAATAGGAATAGAAAACGAAGAAAGTTTGGATGAATTAGAAGAATTGGCAAAAGCTTGTGATGTAATTACTTTAGATAAGGTTCTTCAAAAAAGAGATAAGGGAGATACTGCGTTTTTTATAGGAGAAGGAAAGGCAAATGAAATTTCTATGTTAAGGCAGGCATTAAATGCAAATGTAATAATATTTGATGATGAATTAACAGCTTCTCAAATCAGAAATTTAGAAAGCTTAATAGGAGTAAAAATAATTGATAGAACAACTTTAATATTAGAAATATTTGCAAGAAGGGCAAGAAGTAAAGAAGCAAAAATACAAGTAGAATTAGCTCAGCTTAAATACAGACTTCCAAGACTTACGGGATTAGGTGTACTTCTTTCAAGAACTGGAGGAGGAATAGGAACTAAGGGTCCAGGAGAGAAAAAGCTTGAGATGGATAAAAGACATATAAGAGATAGGATTCATGATTTGACAGTACAACTTAAGAAAATTAAAAAAGTTAGAGAAGTCCAAAGGGAAAAGAGGAGTAGAGAAAATATACCTAAGATATCTCTTGTAGGTTATACTAATGCGGGGAAATCTACTTTAAGAAATAAGTTATGCGAAATAGCTTCTCCTAAGGAGATAGCTGAAAAAGAAAAGGTCTTTGAAGCTGATATGTTATTTGCTACTTTAGATGTTACTACAAGAGCATTGATGCTAAGAGATAATAGATTAGTAACTCTAACAGATACAGTAGGATTTGTACGAAAATTACCTCATGATTTGGTTGAAGCGTTTAAGTCAACATTAGAGGAGGTTATAAATTCTGAACTGCTTTTACATATAGTAGATTCTTCAAGTGATACAGCAAATAAACAGATAGAAGCTGTAAATGAAGTATTAAGAGAACTAGGAGTAGGAGATAAACCAGTAATTTTAGTATTAAATAAGGTTGATAAGTCTGATGAAAAATATTTAGAAGCATTAAGAGAAAAATACAATAAATTAAATCCTATAGAGATTTCGGCAAAGCAGGAAATAAACTTAAATTTACTTTTTGACAAAATTTCAAATTCTCTTCCTAATCCTTTAAAAAGAATGGAATATTTAATACCTTATACTGAACAAGGTATTGTTGCATTACTTCATAGAGGAGCAAATGTTTTAGAAGAGGAATATAAGGAAGATGGCACATATATAGAAGCTATGGTAGACCAAGAGGTTTATAATAGATGCCAAAAATATATTTTAACTGAAGACTACTAAAATAGAGTCATTAAGTAATGTAAGGCCAATAGGAGTAAATATGAGTAATGATAAAGATAATAGAGATATTTTAAATAAAAGTGGTAATGAGATTATTGAACAAATACAGGATGACTATATAAAATGCAAAAAAGATGCGGAAGAAAAAATAAAAGCTAATGAAAAAAAAATAAAAGATAGTAAGCAAGCGCAAGAAGCCACTAGTGATTCTGGATGTATAGATGATGAACTCACCTGTTTAAGTAAAAAACTAATAGAGATAAATACAATTAGGGAAGAAATTACAAAACTAAGATTAGATCCAGCAAAAAAAACTTTTTTTACGAATGATATAGAGCCGTTACTTAGAACTTTAGAAGTTTTGTCCCTTTCAACAGAAAGATTTGCTCTAGCAGTATTCAATATATATAGTAATAATTTTACAAAATTTTCAGAAGTGAAGGATTTATTAAACTTAATTTATAATTTAAGTGATACATCAGAAGATGTTTTAAAAGTATTAAATAAAGAAATAGATATGATGCTTAATATATATAAATGCGATTTTAAAAAATAAATTTGGGGTGTTTTGTATGGAAAAAAAGATATGTCCTATTTGTAATAAAATCAGAGAAATAAAACTCATATGCGGCAAATGTAAAGGTGATATGGTAGATAAAGGAAGACAACAAGAGTATTTTGATGATTATAGCGCGGATGATCCAATAAATGATTTAGAAGACTCTTGTGTCCATATATATAAATGTGAAAATTGTGGGGCTTTTGAGAAAAAATATATAAAGAAAGTAATAGTGTAATTATTAAACAAGTGATCTTTAAACTAAACCATAATATAAACGACTAAAGAAGAGACTCTATCCCAAATCTATGATTTGGGTTCTCTCATTTTATTTAGGGTGAAGTAGAGAAGAACTACATTTATAAATAAGTTTTTGTAAGCTTAATAGAAAAAATGTTTCTGATAAGCAATAGAAGCTTAGAGTTTGGAAAAATATCAAAAATATATGAAATAGGGGGAGTTTTAATGCAGAGTACTATTGCAAAATATCAACGTGCTTTTAATAATGTAGTGAAAAAGATGAAAAGTAATGACTCTATTCTTGCAGTTATGGTTTTTGGTAGCATAATAACAGGAGATTTGTGGAAAGAATCAGATATTGATTTGTTTGTTATTTCAAAAGATAATTTTGAAGGAATGAGAAACATATATACACAAGAGGATGAAGTACCTGTGCACGTAAAATTAATGAGCAAAGAACGTTTCCTTAATATTAATGGAAAAGACTTAATAGGTGGTTTTATACATAGAATTTTTGCTTCTTCTAAATTGGTGTTTTCTAAAGATGAAGAAGTTACTGCTAAATATGATATAGGAAGATATTATCCAGATAGTGAAAGAGAAAAATGGAATATGGTTTATCTTGGGGAGTTACTTAAAAATATGAGTGTTTGTGAAAAATATTTAAATGTAAGCAATTTATATATGGCATATAGTGAAGCTGTAAAATGCATTGAAGACTTTTCCAAGCTGTATGTCAATTCTTTTGGACACATGATAAGCAAAGATATAATAGTTGTTGCTATGAATTTAGATGATAAATTCAAGGAATTAGTAGATGATTTATTTTTTAATAAATCTAATATAGAAATGTCTATACAGAAAATATTAGATTATTTACATGAAAATATAGAATTAAATTTTAAAAAGTACACAAGTTTATTATTAGAATACATGAATAAAAAAGATTGTTTGTTAAGTTCAGAGGATATAAAAACAGATGAGTTCTTCAAAAATTATAAAATAGATTTTGAGTCGATATTAAATAAATTGTGGGAAAAAAAGATAATAAAAAGAGATATTAGAGAATTTAAAGACAAGAATGATAGCACATTATTTAAAGAGAAGGTATATTTTATTTAAAAATAGAGTATAGGTGATAGATACTAGATTTTAGAATAGGAGATTTCTTTTCAGATATCAGAAAACTTTGAAATAAATTAAGATAGTCACCAAAGTTTTTAAATAAGGTATCTGAGGAATAGAGATTAAAAAGAAGAAAGTCTAAGGGCTTGACCAAAAGGTTTACGAAACCTAAAATCCATCTAGTATCTAGTATCTAGTATCTAGTATCTAGTATCTAGTAGAATAGTTGGATGAGGATGTGATTATATGGAGAAGTACCTTTTGAATTTGGATGAAGAGATGCCAAAATATTTGCAAATATCAAAGCACATCGAAAAATTGATAAACGAAAAAAAAGTAAAGGACGGAGAAAGACTTCCAGCCATAAGAACATTAGCAAAATTCCTGGATGTTAATACAGTTACTATTGTAAGTGCATATAAATTGCTTCAACAAAAAGGTTATGCATTGCAAAAAATGGGAAGTGGTACTTATGCTAAAGGGAAAGAAGAGAGAAAAAACTTCCTTAAGCAATATTCTAATATATATAAAAAAGTTAGCGGGGAATCTTTAAAGGGGTACATTGACTTTTCAGGAGAAACTACCTGCAGTGAATTTTTCCCTGTTGAAACTTTTAAAAAGGTTTTAAATGATGTGTTAGATAGAGATGGTGCCGAAGCTTTTGTTTATCAAAGTGCTTTTGGTTATGAGGGACTTAGAAAAAGTATAAATAATCATTTTTGGGATAAGAGGATAGATACTGATAATATAATGATAGTTTCTGGAGCTCAGCAAGGAATAGATATAGTTGCTAAGGCACTGATAAATGTTAATGACAATATTGCTATAGAAAAGCCTACCTATAGTGGAGCTCTAAATGTATTTAAAGGAAGACGTGCAAATATTTTTGAGATAGATATGCTTAGAGATGGTATAGATATAGGTGCGTTTAAAAAAATATTAAAGAAAAATAAAATAAATTGTTTTTATATCATGAGTTATTTTCAAAATCCTACTGGAAGCACATATAGTATGCAGAAAAAGAGAGAAATTTTAAATTTAGCAGAAGAATATGATTTTTATATTTTAGAAGATGACTATTTATCTGAATTGATTTTTGATAAGGATATGGAATATAAAAGCTTTAAAAGTTTGGATACAAATGATAGAGTTATATATGTTAAGAGTTTTTCTAAAATATTTCTACCAGGTATAAGACTTGGATATTTAGTTTCTCCGTATAAATTTAAAGATAGAATACAGAGTTCTAAAATTAATACTGATATAACAACATCCAGCCTTATGCAAAGAGCATTGGATTTATATATTAAAGAGGGATATTGGAAAGATCATATGAAAAATTTAAATGAAGCTTACAAAGAAAGATATAATTTAATGAAAAATTATATTGAAGAAATATTAAAAGACAAGGTAGAGGTTAATATGCCTGGTGGAGGGCTTCATTTTTATTTGAAGATAAGCGATAAAATTAATGTTGATTGTTTAGAACTTTTTTATAAGTGTAAAAAAGAGAAGGTAATTATAACCCCAGGGGTTTTATTTTATAAAAATAATTTTGATGGTGAAAAATATTTTAGATTAGGTTTTTCTCAAACTAATGTCAATGATATAGAAAAAGGATTAAATATAATAAACAGGATTCTTAGGAGTTTTACTTCTTAGAAACCGTTATCCAGGGTTGTGTCATTATTTATTTCTACTTTAAAAAAGTAGGAATATTAGAATGACTAGACATCGGATAAACAGGGTTCTTAGGAGTTTTACTTCTTAGAAACCGTTATCCAGGGTCGTGTGATTATTTATTTCTACTTTAAAAAGGTAGAAATATTAGAATGACTAGACATCGGATAAATAAACTTCTTAAATAAATAGGAGAGTAGGTATGAAAAAAGGTCTTGTGGAGTTTGACTGGAATGATATAGAAAAGTATACTGATGAGGAAATTACCTATTTTTTATTTGTAGAGGGTAAAAGTATAGATAGCATATGTAAGATTAGAAAAATTGACAGGATAACTGCCCAAAGTCATATAATTGAGGGGAAAATAAAATATAGATTTTTAACTAAAAGTAAAAATACAGAAGAGTTTTTTGAGTCTATATCTAAAGCGGGAAAACAAGATAAATTGTCTGTGCTTAAATCTCTGGATAAAGATAGTGCAAAAAAATTGGTGCAATTTATAAGAGACAACTATGTGGAAATGTATCCTAAAGAAAAAGAAGCGGCTGTTTGGATTTTAGGAGAGTTAAGAGAAATAGAATGTATGGATATTTTGATGAAGGCTTCTGTACATAAGGCTACAAATGTAAGAAGAATGGCAATATCAGCTATGGGGAAAATACAAGACAATAAGTGTGAAATTGCGTTAATTAGAGCATTAGATGATCAAAATCCTCAGGTGATTACTTATGCTATAAAAGCTTTAGGAAAGATAGAAAGTGTAAATGCTAAAGAAAAAATAGAGTATATAAAAAATAACACTGATAAGAAATATGTAAGAGAAGCTGCAGAAAATTTTTTGAACGGGGTGGTTTAGTATGAGTTATTTCACAATAAAAAGTGAAGCTGTTTCTGAATTTGAGGAAAGAAAGTCTACATTTATTGGACATGCAAAAAGGGTATATACAGAAAGTGAAGCTAGAGAGTTTATAGATAAAATAAAAGCTGAGCACAGGGAAGCTACACACAACGTATACGCTTATGTAATTGGCGAAAACATGGGAATTCAACGTTATACTGATGATGGAGAACCTCAGGGAACAGCAGGAGTACCTATGTTAGATGTAATAAAGAAAAAAGGTATAACTGATGTAGTACTTGTTGTTACTAGATATTTTGGAGGAATACTTCTTGGAACTGGAGGACTTGTTAGAGCCTATTCTAAAGGGGCTTCTACTGCCATAGATGAGGCTGGTGTAGTTGAAAAGGTTGAAGGATGCCAAATACATATTAAAATAGACTATGATTTACTTGGAAAAGTACAATATGTATGTAGTCAAAATGAGTGGTATATTGAGGATACAGAGTATACTGATAAGGTATGTTTAAAAATATTATCTCCAGTAGATAATATAGAAAATATAAAGTCCAAAATAGTAGAAATAACAGCAGGAAAGTGTGAATTTAAATTAGATGATAAGAAATTTTATTTTAAATTAGAAACTAGGTTATTTGAAGAGGAGATTTAACAAACGATTTGAAATGAAATATTCTTATGTGTTATAATATTAATCGGTTTTTAAGTTAAATGCTGTGTTTTAAGAAGATGTTGATTTTTATTTGTTATCGGCAGTTATTTAAAGCATAGAAAACTAAACAGTATATTTTTAAAATAAATTTTTACATATTTAAGCTGTTAAATAATTTATTTATTAACATAGATTATAGAGCGGCCTAGTTTCAATAGTTAATATACGAAAGAGTTAGGGGGAATTTGTTTATGTCAGGACATTCTAAATGGCATAATATACAAGCTAAAAAAGGTAAGGTAGATGCTAAAAGAGGAAAGATATTTACAAAAATAGGAAGAGAACTTATGATTGCATCTAGAGAAGGTGGCTCTAACTTAGATTCAAATGCTAAGCTTAGAGATGTTGTTGCAAAGGCAAGAGCTGCAAATATGCCAAATGATACTATTGATAGAGCAATAAAAAAAGGTGCAGGTGAACTTGAAGGAATTAGCTATGAAGAGATAGTATATGAAGGATATGCACCTGCTGGAGTAGCTGTAATGGTAAAAACTCTTACAGATAATAGAAATAGAAGTGCAGCAAGTGTTAGACACTTATTTGATAAGTACGGCGGAAATCTTGGTGCAACAGGTTGTGTTTCATACATGTTCCAGAAAAAAGGTGAAATAGTTATAGAAAAAACAGATAGTATTGATGAAGATGAATTAATGATGATTGCATTAGAGGCTGGAGCAGAAGATTTCAATACAGAAGATGAAGTATTTGAAATCATAACTGACCCTGCTGAGTTTTCAACTGTACGTGAAGAGTTAGAAAAAGCAGGTTATGAGTTTGCACAAGCAGAAGTTACTATGATACCAGATATGATGACTTCTTTAGATATGGAAACAGCTCCAAAAGTTCAAAAGCTTATAGATATGCTTGAAGATGATGATGACGTTCAAGATGTTTACCACAATGCCGAGTTCCCAGAAGGATGGGAAGGTTAAAGGGTTTAGGACTAGGTAAAAACTTTTTAATCTCAAAAATTTAAGAGTTAAAAAAATACTTAACAAAGACCATAACAAATTGTTAAGCAATATAACCACCTTTTGTAAAAGTATATTATACTTTTACAAAAGGTGTTTTTGTTTTGTAAATAAAATTTAATAAATTGCTTAATCATAGGATATATTAATAATAAAACTTTCTATTGCTTTTTTAAAAACTGCTAAATGTTAAAATTATCTTTTAAAGGTAATTAGGAGGAAAGTAAGTATGAATATTAAAGAAATAAATGTTGAAGTCACTGACTTAATAAAAGATAAAATTCCCGAAACATCGTACAATACATGGTGTAAATATGTAGAAAATGCTTATGTACAAGAAAACAATATTGTAATTCCAGTTGAAAATGAATTTGAAAAAGCCATAATTGAGGAGCGGTATTTAGAGTTATTTAATACAGCTTATCAAAAGTTTAAAGATGAATTTAGCTATGATAAAATTATAATTATGACTGATGAAAATACAGATTCAAAACAGAATAAAAAAGAAGAATCTGAATATAAAACAGCGGAAAAAATGAAAGAGTTAGCAGATAAAAAGAATGAGGAATTAATAGATATAAAAAAAGAAACGGAAAAAGCACTAAAAAAAATACTAGAAACTGTAGAAATGATGGCTGGAAAAGGTGACTATTCTACAAGTTATCTATGTAACAATATAGAAGAATGTAATGTTATAGAAAATGTAGCTAAAGAACTTGAAAAATTAGGATTTTTAACTAAAATAGCGGATTTTGGAGAGTACAAGAAAGCAATTAATATTAAATGGGATAACTTAGAAGATGAAAATAATGAGAATTAATACAATAGATAATTTGTGCTTGTTTAATTGGATAAACTTCAGGATTATGTTTTATAAAGAATTATATTAAATGTAGATATGAAAAAAGAGAATTTAGAATTTAATAAGAAAAACTTTAAAATATTGTTATACTTAAATTTAACCACTTTCAATATAAATATTTATATTGAAAGTGGTTTCTTATATGATTACAGATTTAATAAAAAAATTCGATATTACATATAAATAAGTTTGGTTATATTTTAATAAATTGTTGGTTCCGTATAATTTCAAAAGTAATTCTAAATTTAGTTTAAGTAATATTGCTAAAATTTCATAACTGAAATAACTCAAACAATGAAATTTCTTAACACTAAATTCTATAAACTAAATGAGAATCGTAAATTTTTATTATAATGAACTCAATAATTTAAAACATAGTCTTAGAAATATTAAAGTAAGTTTTAAAAAAGTTAAACAATAAAACCTCTTTTAAAACATAACCATAAATCTAAAGATAATTTAGGAAAGAGAAAAAAGTTAACAAAATAAGAAGATAAAAAATATAATAATGGTGTTAAATTAATTTAAGATGAAAAAATTTTAACAAAAGAATTTATATATTTTTGATATTGATAAAAACACATTTCAATAATTAAAGTATATTTTTATGCTTGATCATAAAAACTAAATAAAAATTAGTATAGGGTATGATGAATTTTGTGATATATAGATAATGGAGGATCATGAAATGATTAAATTATCATTAGAAGAATATAAAAATAAAATGAAAGATAGATATAAGGATATATTAAAAAAAATAGATGATAAACTTGTATTGGCAGATTCATGGAGTAGAGGAAAGTTATTATATGAATTATTGGAAAAGACTAGTATGTGTCCAGAAGAATTAAAATATTATGTGTTTTATAAATGGTGGGATAGTATAGACTCATATCATTCAGAATTTGACAGAGATAGTATTAAGAAATGGATTAAATTAGCAAATGTTGATATAGAATTGGAAGTACAAAATAAATTAATTATAGATGATGAAGGATTTATAAAAGTTTATAGGGGAGCACATGAATTAAATGAGGGTTGGTACGGAATGAGTTGGACTACAGATAAAGAAATAGCTAAAAAATTTGCAAATGGCTGTGGGGTTAGACTTCAAACTAAAAATCCAACTATATTAATAGGAAGAGTTTTTTATTCTAATGTTTTAGGAATATTTAATGATAGAAAAGAAAGTGAAGTATTATGCTATCTTGTTAATAAGCAAGATAGTATAGAAAGAGTGTATAATTTACCATTACTAAAATTAAATTACTAAGATAAGTTGGAATATATATAAGGTTGTTGATGAATAAAACGTCAACAACCTTTTTCTGACAAATGCAAAGGAAAAAATAGTTATAAAGTGAATAAATAAATAAATACTTGACCATAATATCGATAAAGGACAAAGGAGTGATATTATGGAAAAAAAGAAAATATATGCAATAGAAATTATTTGTTTGATATGTTTTACTTTTTTATTAGGATATACTATAGGATTAAGTAAAGCTGAAAAAAATATAAATAATAATAGTTACGAGTCAAGTATGGATGTTAATGTGCCTAAGACAGTCAGTGACAAGGCTTTAAATAAAGTAGTTTCTGAAAATGCTGAAGTTGTTTTTCAAATGCAGTGTGATTCAAATAATGGAAGCAAATATATAGTAGAAAGAAGAAAAAAAGCTTCTGATGAAGGTATAGTAGGTAAAAAAGGAAATGAACTAGAACAAAAATATAAAGATGAAGGATATATTCTTAAAGACATTAATAACGAAACTGTTCAAATGATAAGAAAGCCTTTAGTTTATAATCCTAAGGCATATGTTTTAATGACTGAAAATAACGAAATAGTAATAGCTCATGCTAATGAAAAAGGAAGTATATTTGACGAGAAAGGCAATATAATAGAAAGACAGGGAACAGGAACTAAATTGCAAAGTTTAAGACCAGAAGATATAAAAAACATTGTAAAAGGTGATAAATCTATACAGTATAAAAGCAATGTAGAATTAAATGATAGCATAAAAGATTTTGATATAAAATATGAAATGCCAGAATAAAGCATTTCATATTTTTTTTAACATACTTTTGGTGTATGGTTCTAACAATACTTTATTCTAAGATGTATGGGATTGGGACATACTACTGAAGATAATGTATTCTTGATAATTTTAGATTTAAATGGTAAAGTATTATATGATTAAAAAGTAGAAAATATTTTAAAAAATCATTGAGTGTTTATAATTTTAAACAATATTAAAAAAAAACAGAGTCTAACAAAAATGAGCTTTGGAGGAATAAACTTTGTATGAATATATGAAAGGTAAATATGTTGGTATAAAAAAAGAGTACATAATAATTGAAAACAATAATATTGCTTATAAAATATATACTTCAGGAAGTACTATGTCACAGATGCCAAATAAAAGCGAAGAAGTAAAGCTTTATATAGAACAAATAGTTAGAGAAGATTTTATTGGATTGTACGGATTCCTAACAGAAGAAGAAAGAGAAATGTTTAATCTTCTGTTAACTATAAATGGAGTTGGAGCTAAAGCGGCACTCTCATTACTTTCTATAAGTAGTGTTAATAATTTAAAAATATCTATAGTTTCTAGTGATTATGGAATGTTAACAAAAGCTCCAGGCATAGGCAAAAAAATTGCTCAAAGAATAATTTTAGAACTAAAAGATAAGATTGCTATTGCAGATGAACAATTGGATGAAGAAAACTTAGTAAATATATCAGATTCTATAGAAAAGAATTTAGCAGAAGCACTTCAAGCTCTTATTTCTTTGGGATTTTCAGAAAAAGAGGCAAAAGCTGCGCTTAAACTTGCTAATGTTAATGATTCTTTGGAAGATATAATTAAAAATAGTTTAAAACATTTAATGAATTGAGGGGATGTATATGGAGGATAGACTAGTTTCTGCTTCATATAAAAATGAAGATATAGATATTGAATATTCTTTGAGACCTCAAAGCCTTAATGAATATATAGGACAAAAAAAAGTAAAAGAAAAACTTAGCATATTTATAGAGGCTGCAAAAAATAGAGGAGAGTCTTTAGATCATGTTCTTCTTTATGGACCGCCTGGCCTTGGGAAAACCACTTTAGCAAATATAATTGCTAAAGAAATGGGCGGCAATTTAAAGATAACTTCTGGGCCTGCTATAGAAAGAGCGGGGGATTTAGCAGCGATTCTTACAGGGCTCAATGACTTTGATGTTTTATTTATTGATGAAATTCATAGATTGAGTAGGGCTGTGGAGGAGATACTATATCCTGCTATGGAGGATAATGCTATAGATATAGTAATAGGGAAAGGAGCGGCGGCAAAATCTATAAGATTAGATTTGCCTAAGTTTACACTAATAGGAGCTACGACTAGAGTAGGACTTTTAACTTCACCTCTTAGAGACAGGTTTGGAGTGTTAAGTCCTATGGAATTTTATGATGAAGAGGAACTAAAGGAGATAGTAATAAGATCTTCTAAAATATTAGGAATTGAAATAAAGGAAGATGCAGCAACAGAAATTTCAAGAAGGTCTAGAGGGACACCTAGAATAGCTAATAGAATTCTAAAGAGAGTTAGAGATTATTGTGAAGTAAAAGGTGATGGAATAATTGATCTTTCTTCCTCAAAAAAAGCATTAGAATTACTAGAAATAGATAAACAAGGTTTTGATAGAATAGACAATAGAATATTAGAGGCAATAGTTGATAATTTCAAGGGCGGGCCTGTAGGACTTGAAACTTTAGCTTATTTTATAGGCGAAGAGTTAGATACAGTGCAAGATGTTTATGAACCATATCTTCTTCAAAAAGGATTTATAATAAGGATGCCTAGGGGAAGAAAGGCTACTGAAAAAGCTTATAAACATTTAAAGAGGCAAGTAGAAAAGTAAAAATATTGATTTAATATAATGGTCAAATTTTAAGAGTTAAAGATAAATATTTGTTAAATCGTATAAAAATAAAAATTACACAAGAGGAGTGGACATAGTGAAGGTTAGTGATTTTGATTTTTATTTACCAGAGGAATTAATTGCACAACATCCAGCAGAAAAAAGAGATGAGTCAAGGCTTATGATAATTGATAGAAAGACCAATGAAATTGAACATAAAGTGTTTAAGAATATTGTAGATTATTTAAAAGAAGGAGATTGTCTAGTATTAAATGATACTAGAGTTTTGCCAGCTAGGTTAATTGGGCAAAAAGAAGGTACTGGTGGCAAAATGGAATTCTTGCTTCTTAAGAGAATAGATAAAGATAAATGGGAAGTCCTTGTTAAACCTGGGAAAAGAGCTAAAATAGGAGCAAGATTTGAATTTGGTCAAGGAGAGCTTAAGGCCGAAGTTAAAGGAGAAGGAGAAGACGGAAGCAGAATTGTTGAGTTTGAATATGAAGGAATATTTGAAGAAGTATTAGATAATCTAGGGCAAATGCCTCTTCCACCATATATAACTGAAAAGTTAGAAGACAAGGAAAGGTATCAAACTGTTTATTCAAAAGAGGTGGGTTCTGCTGCAGCGCCAACAGCAGGTCTTCACTTTACAGAAGAGTTATTAAATGAAATTAAATCAAAAGGCGTTAAAATATGCTTTCTTACCCTTCATGTAGGACTTGGAACTTTTAGACCTGTAAAGGTTGATACTATAGAAGAACATCATATGCATTCTGAGTATTATACAATGTCAAAACAAACAGCTACTACTATAAATGAAACAAAAGAAAAGGGCGGAAGAGTTATAGCTGTTGGGACTACATCATCAAGAACTTTAGAAACTATAGGAGATGAAAATGGAAGAGTTAAAGAACAATCAGGATGGACAGATATTTTTATATATCCTGGTTATAAATTTAAAATAGTAGATGCATTAATTACAAATTTTCATTTGCCACAATCTACTCTTTTAATGTTAGTAAGTGCTCTTTCAAGCAAAGAACTTATGATGAATGCTTATAACATTGCTGTACAAGAAAAATATAGATTTTTTAGTTTTGGAGATGCTATGTTTATAAAATAAAAAATTAATATAGTGACTGGTTATTAATAAATTTATTATGCAACCTTATTTAAAGTTGATTTGGAAGGAGATAATTAATGTTTAAGCTGATAAAAAAGAACGGAAATGCTAGACGTGGTGAATTTACTACACCTCATGGAGTAGTACAAACACCAGTATTTATGAATGTGGGTACTTTAGCTGCTATAAAAGGAGCGGTATCTACTATGGATTTAAAAGAAATAGAATGTCAAGTAGAACTTTCAAATACTTACCATCTTCACTTAAGACCAGGAGATAAAGTCATTAAAAAGTTGGGTGGACTTCATAAGTTTATGAATTGGTATAGACCTATACTTACTGATTCAGGTGGTTTTCAAGTGTTTTCTTTAGCAGGATTAAGGAAGATAGAAGAAGAAGGGGTTTATTTTAACTCTCACATAGATGGAAGAAGAATTTTTATGGGACCTGAAGAAAGTATGCAAATTCAAAGCAACTTAGCATCTACAATAGCTATGGCTTTTGATGAGTGTATACCTAACCCATCTTCAAGGGAATATGTTGTAAATTCCGTAGCAAGAACAACAAGATGGCTTGAGAGATGTAAAAAAGAAATGGAAAGATTGAACTCTCTTCCAGACACAATAAATAAAAAACAAATGCTATTTGGAATAAATCAAGGTGGAGTTTATGAAGATATAAGAATAGAGCATGCCAAAGAAATATCAAAAATGGATTTAGATGGATATGCTATAGGTGGTCTTGCAGTTGGAGAATCTCATGAGGAAATGTATAGAATTATTAGTGCAGTAGAGCCATACCTTCCTTCTGATAAACCAAGATATTTAATGGGAGTGGGGATTCCAAGTAATATACTTGAAGCAGTAGAAAGAGGAGTAGACTTTTTCGATTGTGTACTTCCTGCCAGAAATGGAAGACATGGACATGTGTTTACTAAGTATGGTAAAATTAATTTAATGAATGCTAAGTTTGAGTTAGACAATAATCCAATAGATGAGGAATGTGACTGTCCTGCATGTAAACATTACACCAGAGCTTATATAAGACATCTTTTTAAAGCAAAAGAAATGCTTGCAATGAGATTATGTGTACTTCATAATTTATATTTTTACAATAAATTAATGGAAGATATAAGAGTTGCAATAGATGGCGATTATTTTGATGATTTTAAAGCTCAAAAGCTAGAGGAATGGGGCGGAAGAGCGTAGAATTAATAATAAAAGAATAAAGATTTGTAAAAAGGAGGGTTTACTATGCCACAACAATCAATTATATCATTAATATTGCCTTTTGTGTTATTTATGGGGGTACTATACATATTTATTATATTACCTGATAAAAAGAGGAAAAAGCAATACAATTCCATGTTAGAGGGATTAAGAGTAAACGATGAGGTTATAACAAGAGGTGGTATAATAGGGAAAATTACAAGAATACAAGATGAATTTATCATAATTGAATCAGGTCCAGATAAAGTGAAATTTAAACTTTCAAAGAATGGAATTGCTACTACTACTAGTGCATTAAAGGAAGAAAAATAATAATGTACTAAAACACCTCCAATCCACATAGATATTACTAGATAGGAGGTGTTTTTATGGGCGATAATAGTAGCATAATGCCTATAGGAGAAGGGATAGTAAGAAGTTTTTTTTTAACACTGGGATTATTGTTAATATATGCAGTGATAACTTCTTTTACAGACACAAATGCTAAATTTGATTCTGTATATAAAGTTGTAATAACTGCTCTTGGAGTAATGTATGGAACAATGTATGCAGTAAAAAAGATAAATAAAAAAGGTTGGCTAGTTGGATTGGTGGTAGCATTAATTTATATGATTATTATTTATCTCGTGTCTGTACTTAACGGAAGAGGTTTTGCACTTACAAATTTTAGTATACTTAGAATAGTACTAGCCCTCGGAGTAGGTACCTTATCTGGTATGTTGGGGGTAAATATTTAAAATACTTTATTTAATTTTGAATATATGATATAATTTACAGAGTAATTTTATATTGGGAATGGAGGAATTGAGATGAAACACATTAAAACTATAAACAAGCCAAATATAAAAAACAGTTTGAATAAGCCAGGATGTAAAGAATGTGCTAACTCATGCCAATCTGCATGTAAAACATCTTGTACAGTTGCAAATTTAGCTTGTGAAAAATAATAGTTAAAGATGAGCAGTAACATTTAGTTACTGCTTTATGTTTGTTTGAGGAGGAAATTAAATTGTCATTAATACATAAATTTATTCAAGATGAAGACTATTTTGTTTTAGATGTAAACACGGGAGCGGTACATATAATAGATGAAATAGTATATGATTTATTAGATGAGGATAATTTTAGAAGCAAAGAAGAACTTATTGAAGAATATAGAGATAAGTACCCTGTAGAAGAAATACAGGAAGTATACAATGAAATAGATGAATTAGTAAAAGAAGGATATCTATATTCAAAAGATTTATATGAAGATATAGCTATAAAAAGTGAAGAAGGAGACAGTTTTATAAAAGCATTGTGTTTAAATATAACTCATGATTGCAATCTAAGATGTAAATACTGTTTTGCAGATGAAGGAAAATATCATGGTGCTAGAAAAGTTATGTCTGTAGATGTAGCTAAAAAAGCTATAGATTATGTTATAGCTCATAGTGGACCAAGAAAAAATATAGAAGTAGATTTATTTGGAGGAGAACCTCTTCTTGCAATGAAAGAAATAAAAGAAATAATAGCTTATGCAAGAGAACAGGAAAAAGTACATAATAAAGTTATAAGATTTACTATGACTACTAATGCTACCCTTTTAAATGATGAAAATATGGAATATATGGACAAAGAAATGGGAAATATAGTATTAAGTATTGATGGAAGAAAAGAAGTAAATGATAATGTTAGAATAAGAGTAGACAATAGTGGAACTTATGAATCAATACTTCCTAAAATATATAAAATGGTAGAGAAAAGAGACAAGTCAAAACAGTATTATGTAAGAGGGACTTTTACTAGAGATAATACAGACTTTTTTAAAGATATAAAGCATTTAGCGGATTTAGGGTTTAAAGAAATTTCTGTTGAACCTGTTGTACTTCCGGATGAACATCCATTATCTTTAAGAGAAGAAGATTTAGAAACTATATTTGAGAACTATGATATGCTTTATAAAGAAATGTTGGATAGATACAGAAAAGGAAATGAATTTAAATTCTATCATTTTAACATAGATCTTCAAGGGGGACCTTGTGTTTATAAAAGAATATCTGGTTGCGGTGCAGGACATGAATATATTGCAGTAACTCCTGATGGAGATGTATACCCATGTCATCAATTTGTAGGAAATGAAGATTTTAAAATGGGCACAATATATGATAGTGATGATAAGATAAATTGGGATATTGCTCAAAAATTTAAGTCTGCACACATATACAATAAACCTACATGTAAAGAATGTTGGGCTAAATTTTATTGTAGTGGAGGCTGTCAAGCTAACAACTATAATTTTAACAATGATATACACACTCCATATAAAATAGGATGTGAGATGCAAAAGAAAAGAGTAGAATGTGCAATTGCTTTAAAAGCGAAAAAGATGGAAAAATAATTTAAAAATTACCTAATATTGACTAGAAAAAATAAAAGTACTATAATAAGGTATATTTGTGCCTATAATATGTGACAAAGGGGGATAAAAATGAGAAACTCAAAAGTTAACAAATCTAAAAAAACTAAGAGTACAACTTTGTTTTGTTTAATTGTTTTAGTAGTAGCTGTGCTAGCATATGCTGGTTTTTTTGGATTTAAGAATATAGCTGGGTATAGAGTAAAACCATTTAGTGAAACAATAAACAAAGGACTTGATCTTCAAGGTGGTATTTCTGTTTTAGAAGAAGTTCAAAGTGAAAAATTTGATAATTCTACAATGGAAACAACTATAGAAATGCTTTCTATGAGAGTAAACCCTAATGGGGCTAAAGAAACAACTGTATCCAAAGAGGGGAAAAATAGAATAAGAATCGAAATACCAGGAGAGTATGATTCGAAGAAAGTCCTTCAAAGTATAGGAAAAACAGGTAAATTAGAATTTAAAGGGCCAGATAATAAAGTTATTTTAACTGGTACAGATGTTAAAACAGCAAATTCATATATGAACGAAATGGGTAAACCTATAATAGGGTTGGAACTTAATGCAGAAGGAACTAAGAAGTTTGCTGAAGCTACATCAAAGTTTTTAAATCAACCAATAGGAATATATATGGACGGGGAAGAACTTACTAAGCCTACAGTTAACAGTGTAATAACTAATGGAAAGGCAATTATTGAAGGTAGTAAGTCATTAGAAGAAGCAAAACGACAAGCTAATATAATAAAATCAGGAGCTCTTCCTGTTACACTTAAAGCTGTTGAATTTAAGACAGTAGGTGCAACTCTAGGACAAAATGCTTTGCCTCTAAGTATGAAAGCAGGAGCTATAGGAATAGGATTGATTTTATTATTTATGTTATTCTACTATAGAGCGCCTGGATTAATGGCAGATATAGCACTAGTATTTTATGTAGTTATTGTACTTGCGACTTTCTCAGCTGCTAATGTAACACTTACTTTATCAGGAATAGCAGGTTTCTTACTTACGGTAGGTATGGCTGTTGATGCTAATGTACTCATATTTGAAAGAATAAAAGAAGAGTTAAAAATAGGGAAAAGCATAAGAAATGCTGTAGAAACAGGGTTTAATAGAGCGCTTTCATCTATACTTGACTCCAATATAACTACCATAATAGCAGGTATAGTTTTATATTCTCTAGGTTCAGGTTCAGTTAAAGGATTTGCTTTAACACTTATGATAGGTATAGTATTAAGTATATTTACAGCCCTAACAGTTACAAAACTATTACTTAAATTAGGTATTGAAATAGGATTAATCAATTCAACTTCTCATTTTGGTGTTAAGAAGAAGGAAACAGCAAATAGGGTATTAAGTATTATACAAAAAACAAAAATTTGGTTTAGTTTATCTTTAATAATAATTGTAATAGGTATGACTCTCTTGGGAGCTAAGGGGTTAAATTATGGTATAGATTTTAAAGGCGGAAATATTGTAACTATTGATATGGGAAAAGGCTTTAATCAAAATATTAAAGAAGAAGTAGATAAGATAATAAAAAAATATGATCCTAATGCTACCACTAATATAGCTAATGAAACCCAAATAGATATAAAAAGTAATGTATTAACAAATGATACTATAAATAAAATGTTTAATGATGTAAAACAAAAATATAAACTTAAGGACAATGCTTTGGTTTCTCAAAGTAATGTTGGTCCAGCCATAGGTAAAGAATTAAAAGATAAAGCGTTGAAAGCTTTTGGAATAGCAACTATAGCAATGTTAATATACATAGCTATGAGATTTGAACTTAAATTTGGAATAGCAGCAATAGTAGCGCTAGTGCATGATATACTGATTACTTTAAGTGTGTATGCTATTTTCCAAATCCCTTTAAATTCTCCTTTTATAGCAGCGATATTAACTATATTAGGTTATTCTATAAATGATACTATAGTTATTTTTGATAGAATAAGAGAGAATAAGAATAAGATGAGAGGCAAAAAAATAGAAGAATTAGCGAATGAAAGTATAACACAAACAATGACAAGATCTATAAATACTGTATTAACTACATTATTTACAATTGTAGCAGTTTATGTATTTGTACCATCTGTAAGAGATTTTGCTTTCCCTCTTATAATAGGGATAGTTTCAGGAGCGTATTCTTCAATTTTCATAGCAAGCCCAGTTTGGGTTATGCTTAAGAAAAGGAAATCCAAAAATAAAGCTGCAGCATAGATAGATTTCTTAGCTTTAGATGGAGTTCTAAACTCCATCTAAAGCCAAGAAAACATTATTTAAGGTTCTGTTATTTCTTACTCTCTTTAAAGAGAATGAGAGTATTAGAATGACTAGACATCGGATAAACAGAATTCTTAGTTTCAGAAGGAGTTTTTACTCCATCTGAAAATTTAGAAATCGTTATCCAGGGTCGTGTCATTTCTTACTCCCACTTTAAAGAAAATGGGAGTATTAGAATGACTAGACATCGGATAAGCAAAAAGATCCAGAGAGGTGAATTCTGGGTCTTTTATTTTTTTATTTGTAAAAAATATTTGTAATAATAGTGATTTTAACTTATAATATTATTTGCTTCCTATAAACTTTGGGGGACTGTATATGAAAAAATATTGTTGTTATGATAACTTTTTAAGTTCAATGAATGAAAGTGATACATATATTTTAAAAGGAATAAAAAGTGCTGTTGACAGGATTACTGAAGCAGTTAATAAAAGAGAGAAGATAATTGTTTACGGTGCCTATGATGTAGATGGGATAACCAGCGTTTCACTTCTTATTCTAATTTTAAAATATTTAAATTCAGATGTAGAGTACTATATTCCAGATACTTTAGAAGAAAAAGAAATTTTTAATTGTGATGCAATTGAAAATGATATAAGAGTTCTAGGAGCAAATTTAATCATTACCGTAGGATGTGGAATTAATTCATTCAGAGAAGTAGAGTTCTGTAAAAAATATAATATGGATGTAATAATTACAGATTATCATGTGCCCAAGGATGGTATACCGAAAACTATAGTTATAAATCCTAAACAAGAAGGGTGTATTAATTCATTCAAAGAATTGAGTGCGGTAGGGATAGCTTATAAATTAGCTTATGCTATAGCTAAAGAGTATCATGTGAAATATATTGAAAAGTATCTTGATTTAGTAGCAATAGGTATAATTTCCAGCGGTGTATCTTTAGTTGATGAAAATAAAAGTATGGTTGAAAAAGGCATTTATTATTTAGCAAATACTAATAACTATGGAATTAAAGCTTTAATGAAAATAAATAATATAGTTGATATAAACTATTTGTCTTTATTTAAGATTTCTCACACTATAATGCCTAAAGTTAATGCAGTAGGAAGAATGGACGATGCAAGGATAATAGTTGAGCTTTTTACCACTTCTGATAAAGAAAGAGCAGAAAGAATTGCTAAGTATATAAATATGATAAGAAAATATAATTTTTAATATAGACTTTGTTTTAAAAAATGCAAATAATATTTCCTAAAACGTCCTTATTGACAATTTCTTAAAACATAGCCTTAATACAATTAAAATCAATAAAACATGTAGGGGGAATACAAGTGGATTTAAGAGAAAGTATTAGAATAATTGATGGATTTCCTAAGGAAGGAATAAGTTTCAAGGATGTTACAACACTATTACAAAATAGTAAAGCTTTCAAGTACTCAGTAGATAAAGTTGCAGAGCATTTAAAAGACAAAAACGTTGATGTTATTGTAGGACCAGAAGCTAGAGGCTTTTTATTTGGTGCTCCAGTAGCTTATGCAGTTGGAGTTGGATTTGTTCCTGTTAGAAAAAAAGGAAAACTTCCAAGTGATACAGTTTCAGTTGACTATTCTTTAGAATATGGAACAGATACTTTAGAAATACATGAAGATGCTATAAAACCAGGACAAAGGGTTGCTATTGTAGATGATTTACTTGCTACGGGTGGAACTATTGAATCTGTTGTTAAACTTATAGAAAAGCTTGGTGGAGAAGTGGTAAGCGTTGACTTTATTATTGAACTTACTGATTTAAAAGGAAAAGACAAACTAGATGGTTATGATGTAATGTCTTTAGTTCAATACGATATATAAAAGTACTCCTGACTTGATCAGGAGTGTTTTTTATAATGATTAATATATTTCAAAATGGATAAAATATTGGTAGACAAAGGAATTATATAAAAAAAGGTTTTTATTGCAAATTTCTACACCATATTATATAATGTTTATAAAAAAAACAGCGGCTGGTTACTAAAACCAGCTTTTGATTTTAGGAGAGAAATTGTATGCTGGATGATTTATTAGAAAAAATTGACGGAAATTGTCATAATGTTAATAAAGAATTTATTATAAAAGCTTATAATTTTGCGGAGAGTGCACATGAGGAGCAAAAGAGAATATCTGGTGAACCATATATAATGCATCCAGTTCAAGTTGCTTGTATACTGGCTGAAATGGGATTAGATGAAAATACTATTGCAGCAAGTTTACTTCATGATGTGATTGAGGATACGCACTATACTTATGAAGATGTAGAGAAAGAGTTTAATAGTGAAGTTGCTAACTTAGTTGAAGGAGTAACAAAACTCGGCAAAATAAAGTATAAAACAAAGGAAGAGCAACAAGCAGAGAATGTAAGAAAGATGCTTTTTGCTATGACTAAAGATATAAGAGTTATATTAATAAAGTTGGCAGATAGACTTCATAATATGAGAACTTTAAAATATATGTCTGTTGAAAAGCAGAAAGAAAAAGCAAAAGAAACTTTGGATATCTATGCCCCTTTGGCACATAGATTAGGAATTTCCAAGGTTAAATGGGAATTGGAAGACTTAGCTTTAAGATATATGAATCCTAACCAGTATTATGATTTGGTAAAAAAGGTTGCTGAAAAAAGAGATGAAAGAGAAGAATATATAAATAATATAATTCAGCAACTAAAAGAAAAATTAGAAAGTACAGGTATAAAAGCAGATATAGCAGGAAGACCTAAACATTTTTATAGTATTTATAGGAAGATGGTTGTAAAAAATAAAACTATAGATCAAATTTATGATTTAACTGCTGTTAGAATTATTGTAGAAGATGTAAGAGATTGTTATGCTGCATTAGGGATTGTACATACTATGTATAAGCCTATTCCTGGAAGGTTTAAGGATTATATAGCAATGCCTAAACCTAATATGTATCAGTCACTACATTCAACAGTTATTGGACCTCAAGGAAAACCTTTTGAAATACAGATTAGAACTTATGAGATGCATAATACTTCAGAATATGGAATTGCAGCTCATTGGAAATATAAAGAAGGAGATTCGGCTAAAGATGGTAAGAACTTTGAGACAAAGCTTACTTGGCTTCGTGAAGTTTTAGAATGGCAAAGAGAAACTACAAATCCTGAAGAATTCATGGAAAATTTTAAAATAGATATGTTTTCAGATGAAGTTTTTGTATTTACACCTAAAGGTGCTGTAATAAATCTTCCATATGATTCAACTCCTATAGATTTTGCATATAGAATCCATACAGATGTAGGGCATAAATGTGTAGGGGCTAAAGTTAATAGCAAAATAGTTCCTCTTAATTATCGTTTAAAAACTGGAGAAATTGTGGAAGTGCTTACATCTGCAGCATCTAAAGGGCCTAGCAAGGATTGGCTAAATTTTGCAAAGAGTAATCAAGCTAAAAGTAAAATTAAAGCTTGGTTTAAGAAGGAAAAAAGACATGATAATATAGAAAAAGGAAAAGAATTAATTGAAAAAGAATGTAAGCGTCAAACAATAAACTTTACCAAATTGGCCAAAGGTGAGGTTTTGGATACATTATTAAAGAAATTCAACTTTAATACTTTAGAGGACTTATATGTCGGGTTGAGTATAGGTTCTGTAACAGCTTCTTCCGTTATAAATAAACTAGTAGCTTATTCAAAAACTGAAGGAGAACAAAAAGAAGAGGTTGATTTAGAACAGCTAAAAAAGCAACTTAATGAATCTGCTAAAATAAAGAGAAAAGGCAATTCACCTGGAGTTAAGGTAAAGGGAATTGATAATGTATTAATAAGATTTGCAAAGTGCTGTAATCCTGTTCCGGGTGATCCAATTATGGGATATATAACAAAGGGAAGAGGAGTTTCAGTACATAGAAAAGATTGTGAAAATGCAAAGTCTTTAGCTATAAATGATACTACTAGGCTTATTGAAGTTGAATGGGAATGTGAAAATTCTAGAAAGTCAGAATATATAACCGCTATAGAAGTAAGAGCAGAGAATAGAGATTGCCTACTAGCTGAACTTATGGAATCAATAATAGATACAAAAATAGCTTTATATGCAGTTAATGCTAAAACAATAAGGTCAGATATATCAATAGTAAATATAAAGCTTAGAATATCTGATATAGAAAAATTAAAAGAAGTTATGAGAAAAATGAAAAGGCTTAAAGGAGTTATTTCTGTATATAGAACAAAAAATTAATGAGGTGTTAAGATTGAGAGCTGTAGTACAAAGAGTTTCTTCATCCTCTGTAATGGTGAATGGAGAAGTTGTAGGAAAGATAAAAAAGGGATTTAATGTTTTGCTTGGTATATCTAAAGATGATACAATGGAAGATGTTAGATATTTAAAGGATAAAATAATAAACTTGAGAGTGTTTGAAGATGAAGATGAAAAATTAAATAAATCCTTAAAAGATGTAGAAGGGGAAATTTTAGTAGTTTCTCAATTTACTTTATATGGAGATTGTAGGAAAGGAAGAAGACCTAATTTTATGCAGGCTTTAGGAGGAGAAGAGGCGGAAAAACTCTATCTAGAGTTTATAGAGGCGTGTAAAGAAGAAATAGATATAGTAGAAACAGGAGTATTTGGAGCTCATATGAAAGTAGATATACAGAATGACGGTCCTGTAACTTTGATGATAGATAGTAAAAAAAATTTTTAATATAAACATGGTTCTTGGTTTCAGACGGAATTTTAAGTCTCACAGTTTAATTTTAGGACTTGTTTCAAATTATATATAATATTATATATAAGTAATTTATATAATATTAACAATTTTAAAAACACAGTCTAATTTTGAAATAGAAAGGGTGGTATCATGAAAATAAAAGTAATTCCATTAGGACTTTATGCTGCGAATTGTTATATATTAATAGATGAAAATACTAAAGATGCCTCTATAATAGATCCAGGCGGAGATGCTAAGCTTTTAATAAAAGAGGTAGAAAAATTAGAAGTTAATCCTAAGTATATTCTTTTAACTCATGGACATATGGATCATGTTGGAGCTGTAAATGATGTTAAGGAAAAATATAATATACCTGTATATATTAATTTAAAAGATAAAAAAATGATGAATGAAGGTCAAGATGTTTTTGGGGCGACTTGGAAAGGAACTTCTGAAGATACAGAAATTAATGAGGGTGATATCTTAACATTAGGAAGTTTGGAAATTAAGTGTATAGAAACACCCGGTCATACTCCAGGTGGAATGTGTTTTATTGTAAGGAATGTAGTTTTTACAGGAGATACTTTATTCGAAGGTTCAATTGGCAGAACCGATTTTGTTGGAGGAGATTATAATGCATTAATTAAAAATATAAAAGAAAAATTAATGATTCTTCCTGAAGACACTATAGTTTTACCTGGTCATGGACCTAAAAGCAATATTGGATATGAAAAAAGAAGTAATCCATTTTTATAATGGATTATGCTTTAAAATAACGTAGAAATCCATCAAGATACCATAGTGTTTTACTTAATGGAGATTTATTGGCATTTGAGTAAATATTAAAAATTTTAATATTTATATAAAAGGTGGATTTTTAATTGCAAATCACATAGAACTTTAGAATTTATATTTCTGTTCTATTGATATATGAGGTAATAAAAATGTTAAAAATTAAATTGAATGATTTTAAATATAGATATGATGTATATCATATTTTTAAGCTTTTTTTTGGCTTTGAAAATATTATTTTTGTTGAAGAAGATTTTAATTATGAAGTAAGGATATTGGATAATAAAGTAGAAATATATGAGGATAATAATGAGTATATTTTTGAATTTAATAAGGCTTTAAAAAAAGGCAATGCTATAAAAGGTGCAATTTTCAAATATCTTAAAAATAAAACAGGTAAAAATCTTCCTTGGGGAATTCTAATAGGAATAAGACCTACAAAAATTGTTTTGGAAATGATGAAACAAGGGAAAAGTGAAGAAGAAATAATTAAAATTTTTAAAGAAGATTTTTTTGTTAGGGAAGATAAAGCTAGACTTTGTGTAGATATAGCAAACATGGAAAAAGAAAGAGTCAATAAAGAGCAAAATAACATAAGCATTTATGTGGGAATGCCTTTTTGCCCAACAAGATGTTTATATTGTTCTTTTGCATCAAATCCTATTAAAAGTTGCATAAAGATAGTAGATGACTATTTAAAAAACTTAGATTATGAAATATATAAAATTAGAGAATTTATAGATAATAAAAATCTAAATATAGAGTGTGTATATTTTGGAGGAGGTACTCCTACTTCTGTAAATGAAGGACAATTTGAATACATTATGTCTTCTATATATAAGAGTTTTGTAGAAGGAAGAAGTGTAAAGGAATTTAATGTTGAGTGTGGAAGACCAGATAGTATTAATGAAAATAAGCTTAAAATTATGAGAAAATATGAGGTTAATAGAATAAGTATAAATCCTCAAACTATGAATAATGAAACTTTAAAGGAAATAGGTAGAAACCATAGTGCACAAGATGTAATAGATAAGTTTAATATGGCAAGAAAATGTGGCTTTGATAATATAAATATGGATATAATTGTTGGACTTCCAAGTGAAGGACTTTCTCATATTAAAAATACTTGTTCTGAAATATTAAAACTTAATCCAGACAGCGTTACGGTTCATGGAATGTCTGTCAAAAGAGCTTCTAGACTTCATGAGAAGATAGTTAATAAAGAAATTAATATAAAAGAGCAAGATGAGTTAAATGAAATGTATGAAGAAACAGTTAAGCTGGCGCAAAATCTTAATATGAAACCGTATTACATGTATAGACAAAAAAATATGCTGGGCAATATGGAGAATGTAGGATATGCTACAAAAGCTAAAGAAGGAATATACAATATTGAGATGATTGAAGAAAAACAGACTATTATAGGTATTGGAGCAGATGCTGTTACAAAAGTGATTTTCCTAGATGAAAATAGACTAGAAAGATTTCCAAATATAAAAGATGTAAGAGAATATATGCATAGAATAGATGAAAAAATTCATAAAAAATTAGAGTTGCTAGGAAAGCTATATTAGTAAAGTGCCAATAATTTGGCACTATAATTTTGAAGGAGTGTGATATTTGATGGCAATTCAAGCCCCAAAGGGAACCAAGGATTTACTTCCTGCAGATTCTTATAAATGGCAATACATAGAAGAAAAATTAAGAAATATAGCTGCTGTTTATGCTTGTAGAGAAATTAGAACACCAATATTTGAACATACAGAATTATTTGAAAGAGGAGTAGGAGAGACTACGGATGTTGTGCAAAAGGAAATGTACACTTTTAAAGATAAAGGGGATAGAAGTGTAACTTTAAAAGCAGAAGGAACGGCTCCAGCAGCTAGAGCATTTATAGAAAATAGTTTATTTAATGAAGCACAACCAACTAAGATGTATTATTTTACTCCGGTTTTTAGATATGAAAATGTTCAAAAAGGAAGATTGAGACAACATCATCAATTTGGAGTAGAAGTTTTTGGTTCAAAAGAGGCTTCTATGGATGCGGAGATTATAAGTCTTGCAATGAAGGCTTTTAAAGAGTTCGGAGTACATAATTTAGAATTAAATATAAATAATATAGGATGTCCAGAATGCAGAAGTAGGTATAATGATGCACTAAAGGCATATTTTAAATCTAGATATGATGAACTTTGTGATACATGTAAAAGTAGATTTGAGAGAAATCCTATGAGGATACTTGATTGCAAAGTTAAGGAATGTAAAAGCATAGCTAAAGAAGCGCCTATCATTTTAGATTATGTTTGTGAAGAGTGTAAAGATCACTTTGAAAAATTAAAGAATTATTTAGGTGCTTTAGATATAAAGTACAAAGTTGACCCTTATATTGTAAGGGGATTGGATTATTACACTAGAACAGTTTTCGAAATAATAAATGATAATATAACAGTGTGTGGTGGTGGAAGGTATAATGGCTTAATAAGTGAAATTGGAGGAAAAGATACTCCTGCGGTAGGCTTTGGAATGGGAATAGAAAGGCTACTTCTTACTCTAGAAGAAAATAATATACAAATACCTAAACCAAATCATGTAGATTTATATATTGGATCTATGGGTGAAAGAGGAAAGATTGAAAGTTTAAAATTAGTAAATATTTTACGAGATAAGAAATTAAAGTGTGAATGCGATCATATGGATAAATCCGTTAAAGCTCAAATGAAATATGCTAACAAGATACAAGCGGCATTTACCATCATCTTGGGAGAAAATGAGTTAGATGAAGGAAAAGCTAAACTAAAGAGAATGGAAGACGGAGAGCAGTTTGATATAAACTTGAAGGATTTAGATACAATAGTTACAATAGTAAATGGAAAATAGTAGAGGAGGATTAACATGGCAGAATCATTAAATGGACTTAAGAGAACATCCATGTGTGGACTTTTAAGAGAAACAAATGTGGGTGAGAAGCATGTAGTTATGGGATGGGTTCAAAGAAAAAGAAATCTTGGAGGATTAGTTTTTATAGATCTTAGAGATAGAGATGGAATTCTTCAAGTTGTATTTGGAGAAGAAATAAATAAAGAAGCTTTTGAAAAAGCAGATTTAGTTAAAAGTGAGTACTGTATAGCTGTAGAAGGTGAACTTGTAAAAAGACAGTCTCCTAATGAAACTTTACCAACAGGAATGGTTGAGTTAAAAGGACAAAGTATCAAGATACTATCAGAATCTGAAACTCCACCTATATACATAAAAGAAGATTTAGATACTGATGAAATGGTAAGATTAAAATATAGATATCTAGATCTTAGAAGACCGGATATGCAAAAAATATTTAAAATAAGACATAAAATAGCTAAAGTAGTAAGAGATTTCTTAGATGAAAATGGATTTTTAGAAATAGAAACTCCTATAATGACTAAGAGTACTCCAGAAGGAGCCAGAGATTATCTTGTTCCAAGTAGAAATTACCCAGGAATGTTTTATGCATTACCTCAATCACCACAATTATTTAAACAATTATTAATGGTGTCAGGTTTTGATAAGTATTTCCAAATAGCTAAATGTTTTAGAGATGAAGATTTGAGAGCTAATAGACAACCTGAATTTACTCAAATAGATATGGAACTTTCTTTCGTAGACATGGAAGATGTAATTGAAGTAAATGAAAGATTAATAAAGAGAATCTTTAAAGAAGTTGGAGATATAGATGTACAGCTTCCTATACAAAGAATGCCATACAAAGAAGCTATGGATAAGTACGGAAGTGATAAGCCAGATTTGAGATTTGGAATGGAAATTAATGATCTTACTGATGTAGTTAAAAATTGTGAATTTAAAGTATTTAAAGATGCTATAGAAAATGGGGGAAGTGTTAGAGCAATAAAAGCACCAACCTGTGCAGATATGGGAAGAAAGCAAATTGATAAACTTGGTGAATTTGTAAAGACATATAAAGCAAAAGGTCTTGCATGGATGGCATATAAAGCAGATGAAATAAAATCTCCTATATCAAAATTCTTAAGTGAAGAAGAAATAAAATCTATTTTAGATAAGGTAGATGCAAAACAAGGAGATTTAATTTTAATTGTTGCGGATAAAGACAGTGTTGTACTTCAAGCTCTTGGTGCATTAAGACTTCAAATGGCAAGCAAACTAGAATTATTAAAAGATAATAAGGAATATAAGTTTGTTTGGATTACAGATTTCCCACTATTAGCTTATAATGAAGAAGAAGACAGATATCAAGCAGAGCATCATCCATTTACAATGCCTAAAGATGAAGATATAGAGTACCTTGAAAGCGATCCAGGTAGAGTAAGAGCAAAAGCATATGATATAGTTTTAAATGGAGAAGAATTAGGTGGAGGAAGTATAAGAATCCACGATACTAAACTTCAAGCAAAAATGTTTAAGGTTCTTGGATTTACTAAAGAAACTGCTTGGGAGAGATTCGGATTCTTATTAGATGCTTTTAAATTTGGTCCACCACCACATGGCGGATTAGCTTATGGATTTGATAGAATGACTATGTTCCTTGCTGGAACAGAAAACATCAAAGATGTTATAGCTTTTCCTAAGAATCAAAATGCTTTCTGTCCTTTGACGGAAGCACCAAATGTAGTTGATGAAAATCAATTAGAAGAATTAGGAATAAAAAAATCAGTTACAGATAATAAATAATTTATCCGATGTCTAGTCGTTCTAATATTCCCATCTTCTTTAAGTAGGAATAAAGAATGACACGACCCTGGATAACGACTTCTAAGGAGTAAAATTCCTAAGAATTCTGTTTATCCGATGTCTAGTCGTTCTAATATTCCCATCGCACTCTGTGAAAGCGATTCGCACCAAATCGAAGATTTGGACTCTCTGCTTTTTTAAAAAGTAGGAATAAAGAATGACACGACCCTGGATAACGACCTCTAAGGAGTAAAACTCCTAAGAATCCTATTTATATATTTTAATAAATTATTGAACTTATGTAATATAAGAAAGTAGAGTAACAAAGTTAAAAAACGCAAAGATATAAATATCAGATTCCTACTTAATTAATGAAATAAGCATATTTAATAAAAATGTTGTTTATTTCATGGTTTGGTAGGGATTTTTTTGATAAAAAGATAAATTGGTGATATACTAAAATAATACCGGGTATACGTATATAATTTATTATTTTAATGTAGGAGAAAGATATATGGAAAAGAAGAAGGATAAAAAGAAAAACATACAAGTTAGATTAAGACGTATTGAGGGACAAATAAAAGGAATAGAAAAAATGATGGATAGCGAAGCCTGTTGTAGAGATATATTAATACAAGTTGCAGCTGTAAGAGCAGCCATGAACAAAGTTGGAGCTCTTATACTTCAAAACTATGCAGAAAATTGTATGGTACAAGAAGGGGATGACAAAAATATTGAAAAGATAGAGGAACTAATATCTACTTTGACCATGTTTATGAAATAGAACAATGTTAGTTACTGGTAACTAGCTACTAGGTTAAAGATACTAGGAGAGGGTGTCTTGATAGGTCTTTAGAATAAAAGTGCTAGTTGCTAGTTATTAATTGCTAATAATCACAAAAGTTTTTAGATAAATTATTTAGCATCTAGCACATGTTTATTTTTTCATCTTTTTTATAGACATTATTACCTTGGTAATTGAAGCTACAAGAATGGTAGCTACGGCTATGGTTACAGCTAGACTAAGGGTTTCTAAGCCTATGCCAAGAGATGTGTCGATGTTTCCTTTTGTGGATTCTAGCATAGTATAATACATTCCGGCTCCAGGTACTAAAGGTATAATAGCACAGATTAAAAAAATTGTTACGGGGGCTTTTAATACTCTAGCAGCTATTTCAGAATATATACTTAAAGCTATTGAACCTAAAAATATTGCAAAAATTTTTGAAGCCGAATGCTGAAGAGCAAATATGTAAACAAACCATCCAATGGCCCCTCCTAAAGAAGTGAAAAAAATATTTTTACCTCTTATATTAAATAGGATGGCGAAACACAATGTAGCCATAAAGGCATATAAACAATTTAAAAGAAGGTTATCAATCATATAATTATACCTCCAGATACTAGTGACCATATCTTTATTACTAATCCTGAGCCTACAGCTATTGCTATAGCTATAAAAAATGCTTCTACGGCTCTAGATATTCCAGAAACTAAATCTCCAGATATAGTATCCCTTATAGCATTAGTAATTAAAAGACCTGGAACTAAAATCATTATAGAACCTATTATTATTTTATCAGCATCATGACCTATATTAAGTTTAATACTAAGTATAGCTATAAAAGATGCTATAGCACCACATAAGGAATTTATAAAAAACTCGTTTATTTGTATCTTATTTAAAAACGTAAATGTGATTTTTATAATTAAGCCTATCACTAAAGAGACAAAGAAGTCTTTAATATTTCCTCCAAAAAGCAAAGTGAAAAAACCAGCTACAAAAGAAGCTGCGATAACTAATACTCTAGAACTAAATCCTTTCATATTACTAATTTGGTTAAGTTTATCATTTACTTCGTCTAAAGTTAATTTTTTAGGAAGTATAGATCTTGATAAATCGTTTACCATGGAAATTTTCTCTAAGTTTACAGTTCTAGTACTTATTCTTTTTACAACAGAATAAGTTTCCCCGTTTTTATCTATAATAGAGAGCATAATTCCTGTAGGAGTCACAAAACAGTCAGCTTGATTCATATTAAAGGAATAGCAAATTCTTCTCATGGTTTCTTCTACTCTATAAGCTTCACCACCACTTTGGAGTATTATTTCCCCAGCTTTAATAGCAATATGAAGTAATTTGTAGCTTCTATTCATGCTGAAGACCCTTTCTGATAAGTAATATTTTTACTAAGTAATGTTTAATGTTTTATAAGGTAATTATAACATAATAACTTTATAAATATGTATTTAATTTTATGCTATTAATCTCTAAATTATAATGATTGGTCATTAAAAAACAATTGCTGGTTTTAATTGTTAAAAGAGCTATGGAAGTTTTAAATAAGGCATTTAGAAAGTAAAGATTAGTTACTAAAAAGAAGAAAGACTAGGGTATTTGGCAAAAACTTTTATGAAATCTAAAATTCACCTAGTACCTAAGAAGTTAGGGTTGATAATTTAAAGAAAAAAACTTATAATTTAGTAAACATATTTTAAGGAGGGGCTAAATTTGAATTTTGATAATTTAAAGATTATAGACAAAGAAATTTATGAGGTTATACAGGATGAAACAGGAAGACAAAATGACAATATAGAACTTATAGCTTCAGAAAATTTTGTAAGCAAAGCAGTAATTGAGGCAATGGGATCTCAACTTACAAACAAATATGCTGAAGGATATCCAGGTAAAAGATATTATGGTGGATGTTACATAGTAGATAAAGCAGAAGAGTTAGCTAGAGAAAGAATGAAAAAGCTATTTAAAGCGGAACATGCAAATGTTCAACCACATTCAGGTTCACAAGCTAATATGGCTGTATATTTATCAGTATTAAAACCAGGAGATACCATATTAGGTATGGACTTAACTCACGGAGGTCATTTAACTCATGGAAGTCCAGTTAATTTTTCAGGACAATTGTTTAACTTTATTTCTTATGGTGTAAATAAAGATACTGAAAAAATAGATTATAATGAACTTAGAAAAATTGCTATAGAGAATAAACCAAAAATGATAGTAGCTGGTGCAAGTGCTTATTCAAGAATAATAGACTTTGAAGCTATAAAGTCTATTTGTGATGAAATAGGTGCTTACTTCATGGTAGATATGGCTCATATAGCAGGTTTAATAGCTGTAGGTCTTCATCCATCACCAGTACCATATGCAGATTTTGTTACAACTACTACTCATAAAACTTTAAGAGGACCTAGAGGTGGAGCTATATTATGTAAAGAAAAATATGCAAAAGCAGTGGATAAAGCCATTTTCCCTGGAATACAAGGAGGACCTTTACTACATGTTATAGCTGCTAAAGCAGTTTGTTTTGCTGAGGCCTTAAAGGAGGATTATAAGGACTATATACACCAAGTTGTAAAAAATGCTAAAGTTCTTGAAGAAGAACTTAAAAAATATGATTTTAAATTAGTTTCAGGAGGAACAGATAATCATTTAATCCTAATTGATTTAACTAATAAAGATATTACAGGAAAAGAAGCAGAAGCTCTTTTGGATAGTATAGGAATAACAGTAAATAAAAATACTATTCCTTTTGAAACAAGAAGTCCATTTGTCACAAGTGGCATAAGAATAGGTACTCCTGCTGTTACAACAAGAGGATTTAAAGAGGAGGAAATGAAAGAGATAGCTTATCTTATAAACTATGTAATTGAAAATAGAGATAAGGATCTGACTGAAGCTAAAGAAAAAGTTAATAAAATATGCAGTAGACATCCTATTTATAAATAACTAATTTAAAGAGGAAGATGTATTTTAATAAATTGGAAACTTGCATAATTGTAAAATTATGCAGTTACATCAAATATCTTTAAATAATAACTTTAGAACTTTATCAAAAAAATTAACAATTTTTTGATAAAGTTTTTTTGTCTATAAATAAAACCACCTGCTATGCAGGTGTGTTCAGAAAAGCTTAAGCGTTGAAAAAAAATACCTCGCTTTGATAGAATAGATATGGTTTCGTCAGCCAATCTAAAATCAAAGGAGG
>NZ_JAPQFJ010000069.1 GCF_026738875.1 Clostridium brassicae | reverse complement strand
TCAGATTTTATTGCAGATGTTATACAGAATCCTAATCCACCATATAGTAACACTATACCACAAATAAGCATTATAATTGAACTAGTTTCCATCTATGGATTCACCTCCTGCGTTAACCTGTATAAAATCACTTTCATCTATTTTTAACATATCTTCACTTGGCCAAGGTTTCTTGCTTAGGTAAACTCCAATTATAAATATACCTACAGCTATAACCCATCCAAATATAATGCGAGCTACTAGTGGATGGCCTCCATAAGCTTCCCTAAACTCTGTAATTATATTTGTTATTGTCATATAACCTAATAATATAGGAGTTACGTATTTTATTAATACATCCCACCATTTTCCTATATGAAAATCTGAGTACATATTAACTTCAGGCCTCATTTTCTCTACTTTATACACATACCCTAATATAATAACTTCTACTAATCCTATAAGTGCTATACCATAATTTCCAACAAAATGATCAACAATATCTAAAATATGAACTCCTGCACCTGTTGTAAATAACAAACTTGCACAAAATCCAATTAAGCAAATATTCCTAACTAATTTATCTCTTGATGTATTAATATATTTATCTAAAAAAGCTGAAGTAAAAGACTCTACCATTGATATACTTGAAGATATCCCTGCAATTATTAAGCATAA
>NZ_JAPQFJ010000068.1 GCF_026738875.1 Clostridium brassicae | reverse complement strand
AATAAATATCCACCAGCTTAGCTGGTGGTTTTTCTTAAGCCCTATAAGGGCACTTTACCAGCATTATGCCTTAAGGCACGTATAAAAATCTCGCCAGCCGCAATTTAACTATTACCTGCCACCCTTAAAAGGGTCAACATATTCTTTAATACTTATTTGGTCAGCGATCATATCTTCATTTTGTTGATTTTTTATATATTCTTCTATTGCCTTTTTATTTTTTCCTACTGTATCTACATAGAAGCCTCTACACCAAAAATGCCTGTTTCCATATCTATATTTTAAATTTGCAAATTTCTCAAATATCATTAAACTACTTTTTCCCTTTAAAAAACCTACAAATCCTGACACACTCATTTTAGGTGGTATTGATACTAGCATATGTATGTGATCTTTACATGCATTAGCTTCTATTATTTCTACTCCCTTCCATTCACATAACGTTCTCAATATTTTTCCTATTTCTTTTTTCTTTTCTCCATATATTTCTTTCCTTCTATATTTAGGAGCAAATACTATATGATATTTACATCTCCACTTGGTATGTGCTAAACTATTATTGTCCATTTTGGGCAATGCCTCCTTTGATTTTAGATTGGCTGACGAAACCATATCTATTCTATCAAAGCGAGGTATTTTTTTTCAACGCTTAAGCTTTTCTGAACACACCTGCATAGCAGGTGGTTTTATTTATAGACAA
>NZ_JAPQFJ010000067.1 GCF_026738875.1 Clostridium brassicae | reverse complement strand
CAATGCCTCCTTTGATTTTAGATTGGCTGACGAAACCATATCTATTCTATCAAAGCGAGGTATTTTTTTTCAACGCTTAAGCTTTTCTGAACACACCTGCATAGCAGGTGGTTTTATTTATAGACAATAAAAAAATATATAGGGTTTTTGCACCCCATATATTTAGAAATTTAGAAGTTTTTTCTTATATTTCTAGCCATTCTTTTCATTCCTCTGCCCATTCTGTCCATCTGCCTCATAACCTTCATTCTCATTCTCATATTTCTCATTCTCACAGATGACTCACTCCCTTCATCAGTAATTAGTTTATACATTTATTTTAAATATAAACTAGTTACTTCATACCATAGAAGGTAAGTTTTTTATCTTCGCTATGATTTTTATAGGAAGAGAAATAAACTAATTATATTTTTCATTTTTTCGTTAATTTAAAGCCTTTTCAGTTTTATTTTTTTATTTTTAAACTATATAAAACGTTTCTTACAATAGCATTTGTTCTATATTAAATAATTTTCTTATATATCTAATTAAAAACTTAAATTTTCAGAATATAGCCATTTTATCAAATGATTTTCTCATAATATTGAGTTCTTATGATTTATTAAGGATAATAAATATCCACCAGCTTAGCTGGTGGTTTTTCTTAAGCCCTATAAGGGCACTTTACCAGCATTATGCCTTAAGGCACGTATAAAAATCTCGCCAGCCGCAATTTAACTATTACCTGCCAC
>NZ_JAPQFJ010000066.1 GCF_026738875.1 Clostridium brassicae | reverse complement strand
CCTGCATAGTTACTTCCTATAACGAAATCTTCTATAATTTCTGTTCTATATTCTTCACCTTTTTCTACTATAGCTTTATAACCCTTGATTATAAGTTCTATAGCTTTAACACTGAATATTTCAGTATATGGATTAGATTTTGGAGATACAAAAGATTCAATAGCATGAATTAATGCATCTATTGAACTTGTTACAAAGAATTTAAAAGGAAGTCCTTTTACAAGTTCAGGTATTAGTACAGCATGTTCTGGTAATAATTCATCTACTGCAAGACCCATTTTAGTGTGTTTTGATTTTATTTCTGATATAGAAATATTTGTAACCTCACTACCTGTTCCACAAGTTGTTGGAACTATAACAAGTTCTCTTTCTTTTACTATTGGAACAGTTCTTTCAAATAAATCAACACAGTTTCCTGAATCCTTCAATGCTAAAAGCTTAGAAATATCTATAATACTTCCTCCACCAATAGCGATTATTCTCTTATACTCTTTTCCTCTCATTTGAGCCATTATAGCATTAATCATTTCGTCAGATGGCTCACCTAGTCCAAACCTTTCTTGGAATAAGAAATCAGCTTTCAAGTTAAGCCCTTGCATAAATGGTGTATAAAGGAATTCGTTAGTAAGAACGAAATCTCCTTCACCTATATTAAATTCTTTTGCAAATTCAGCAAATGTATTAAATTTGTGAAGCTCTGGTTGTATTTTTAATAATCTCATTCCTAAGGCCTCCGTTATTTATATATAATTAAATTATTCTTATTTACACTTATAAGCCGCTTTTAAAAGCGGCTTATATTTAAATTATTAATTTT
>NZ_JAPQFJ010000065.1 GCF_026738875.1 Clostridium brassicae | reverse complement strand
TCCATCTATTACTGAATCTTCTACTTCATTATTTCTGTCTGCTGGAAGTGCATGCATGTATATTGAAGTTGGATTTGTAAGTGCCATCATTTTTTCTGTACATTTCCATCCTTTATATGATTCTAATAAGTCATCTACTACTGCATCACTTTGGTTGTTAACCCAACTTCCCCAGTTCTTTGGTATTACTACATCTGCACCTTTGTATGCTTCTTCCATATCATGAGTTATCTTGAATGTTCCACCATTTTCTAATGCATTCTTCTTAGCTTTTTCGATTACCCAATCTGGTAAATCATATCCTTCTGGATATGCTAATGTTACATCCATTCCGAATCTTGGGAATAATAATGCTTGTGTTACTGGTACTGATATTGGCTTTTTATGTGTTGTCGCATATGCCCATATTATTGATACTTTCTTACGTTTTGTATCTCCAAATTTTTCTTTTATTGTCATTAAATCTGCTAATCCTTGCATTGGGTGATAAAGATCACATTGTAAGTTCATTACTGGTACTGAAGAATTTTCTGCCATTTCTCTTATATATTTATTCCCTATTCCCCAGAAACAATTTCTGCATGCTATCGCATGTCCAAATCTTGAAAGTATTACTGCTGTATCTTTAGCAACTTCTCCATGTGATACTTGCATTGTGCTTGTATCCAAATAGTTTGCATGTCCTCCTAATTGTGCTATTCCTGCTTCCATTGAGTTTCTTGTTCTTGTTGATTGTTCAAAAAACATTAAGAACATTGTTTGATATTCTAAATATGGTGTTTTTATTCCCATAGCCATTTTCTTTTTAAGATCAGATGATACCTCTAACATTGTTTCAATTTCTTCTTTTGTATAATCCTC
>NZ_JAPQFJ010000064.1 GCF_026738875.1 Clostridium brassicae | reverse complement strand
AATCCTCTTCCTACAGCTACTATTACTTCTGCTTCTGATATACTTTCTTCTTTTTCCTTTTCTATAACATCTAAAACTGTTATATTAGATATTAATTTAGATGTATCCATTTCACAAGAAGTTATTTCTCCACTCTTTTCCCCACTTCTTTCTGGTGCATCAAAAATTTTATATCTTACAGTCGCAAGCTGTGGTCTATTATCTGGAGTATGGATATGTGCCATTATGTTACCACCAAAGGCAGGTCTTATTTGATCTAGGTCTGTATTTGGTTTAACATCTAATATTGTACAATCTGCTGTAAGTCCTGTTCTAAATCTTGCAGCTATTCTTGGTGCTAAAGATCTTCCTACTGTTGTTGCCCCGACCAATATTGATGAAGGTTTAACTTTGTTTATGAAATCTTCAAAGGCAGCTGTATATGGCTCTATTCTAAAGTCTTTTAGTTCTTCATAATCATACACAAAAACCTCGTCTACTCCGTAGTGGAGTAAGTCTTCTGCTTTTTCTTTTATATTATGACCTATAAATACACAGTAAACTGGATGATTAATCTTAGCTGCAAGCTCCTTTCCTTTTCCTATAAGCTCTAAAGTTACTGGATGAATTTCTCCATCTACGTGGTCAACATAAATTGCTATACCATTCCATCTACTCTTGTCTACTGTTGGTCTTGCTGCGCCTTCTACAAATTCAACTACACCCTCCGGTCCCTTTTTAACGCATAGTTTACACATTTTACATCCAGCTGTAATTTCTATTTTTTCACCCTTTTTTTCTATAGCATTAAATGGACATATATTAACTAATTTTTCTATAACTTCTTGGTTTAATTTCTCTTCATGAATTACTAACTTTCCCAT
>NZ_JAPQFJ010000063.1 GCF_026738875.1 Clostridium brassicae | reverse complement strand
ATGTGTTAGGCACGCCGCCAGCGTTCGTCCTGAGCCAGGATCAAACTCTCAATTTAAAAGTTTAATCTTTACTCAATTCAATTGACTGACTTTATATCAACTTCTGTTTAATTTTCAAAGACCATTTTCGTTTGTGTGTTTCAACGACAAAAACTATTTTATACTGTATTTAGATATTTGTCAACATCTTTTTTAAATTTTTTTTATTTTATTTTATAGTTTGAGTTTCACTTTATACTTCAGCACTCTGTAAGCTACTATTTTTCTCTAATTTATATAATAATTTTAAAATTATTATACTTGCTATTACTTATTTGTACTCAAGATCGTTTTTATACGTGATCAACCACATAATTTTATATACAAATGTATTTTAAAAGCATTTTTATTATTAAATATTTCATTTGAATAATACCCTTTTAGATGAATTGCATAAAATATACTATCACATTAATACTTTTGTTATATAGTGTTAATTTATTTATAAGTAGACTAAAATCTATTACATAAAAAAGAACAGTCTATGTAGACTGTTCTTTTTTGGTGGAGATAAAGAGATTCGAACTCTTGACCCCCTGCGTGCAAGGCAGGTGCTCTCCCAACTGAGCTATACCCCCGTATGGTGGACCTTCAGGGACTCGAACCCCAGACCTACCGGTTATGAGCCGGTTGCTCTAACCAACTGAGCTAAAGATCCATGTTGTTAACCCGGCGATGACCTACTCTTCCACACCGTCTCCAGTGCAGTACCATCGGCGCTTTGAAGCTTAACCTTCGTGTTCGGAATGGGAACGGGTGTTACCTTCAAGCCATAATCACCAGATTATCTCTTACAGGTTAAAATTATATCACCTGTGAAGAAACTTGTCAACACTTTTTCGAAAGAATTTTATTCTTTCAAAATTGCACAGTGATGTTCGATCGTAACCAATTACCTAGTCACTGGTTACTTTTATTTGATCAAGCCCTCGACCTATTAGTATCAGTCAGCTTAACATGTTACCACG
>NZ_JAPQFJ010000062.1 GCF_026738875.1 Clostridium brassicae | reverse complement strand
ATGTCTTAATATAACACATGTGATTATGTCCCAAATATAAATTTTAGTATACAATAAACCTCATAACTTGAAATGAGGTGGACATACTGAGAAAGGTTGCTTTAAGAATGGATGAAAATAATAAATATTTAGTTATTAAAAAATTGATTGAAACTGATGGAAATAAACAACGTGCAGCTATTATTCTTAACTGTACTACTCGACATATTAACAGAATGATTAAAGGATATAAAGAAAAAGGTAAAGAATATTTTCTTCATGGAAATCGTGGAAGAAAACCTGCTCACGCACTTGATGACAATACTAGAAAAATGATCGTAGATCTATATCGTACTAAATACTTTGATGCCAACATAACTCATTACTCAGAACTACTAAAATCTCGAGAAAACATTAATGTTTCTCCGAGCACTATTCGTGCTGCTCTTCTTGATGAATATATTTTATCGCCGAAGGCAAAGAAAAATACTAAGAAAAAACTTAATAATCATTTGAACCAATTAAAAAGTAAATCAAATTCCAAAAAAGAAATTAAAGCTCTTCAAAGTGCCATTATTGAAATTGAAGCTGCACATCCAAGGCGTCCTAGAAGTACTTATGTAGGAGAAATGCTTCAAATGGATGCCTCTGTACATCTTTGGTTTGGTGATAAGAAAACCCAATTGCATATCGCAGTAGATGATGCCACTGGTGCAATTATGGGTGCTTATTTTGATGCACAAGAAACCTTAAACGGCTATTACAACGTCTTATATCAAATTCTCAACACTTACGGTATACCATACAGCTTTTTCACTGACAGACGTACTGTTTTTGAATACAAGAAAAAAAAATCCCCTTCTACCGAAGAGGATACTTTCACTCAATTTAGTTATGCTTGTAAACAACTTGGTATTGAGCTTAAAACTAGCAGTGTTGCCCAAGCTAAAGGTAGAGTGGAACGAATGTTCCAAACTCTACAATCTCGTCTCACCGTTGAAATGAGACTAGCTGGTATAACAACACTTGAGCAAGCAAATGAATTTTTAAACTCCTACATAAAAAAATTCAATGCTAAATTTGCCTTACCAGTAGATAGTATCAAATCTGTATTTGAAAAGCAACCTAGTT
>NZ_JAPQFJ010000061.1 GCF_026738875.1 Clostridium brassicae | reverse complement strand
CCTTTTATATTACCAATGCTTTTAACTAAAACTCTTATCCCTATATTTTCAAGTTCTGTTCCATACAAAACTGTAGATTTAAACCAACTTATGAGGTTGTGTGTTATAAATACTAGCCATAAAAATCCATATATGCCGTAAAACTTTGAGGTTCTAAGATTTTTTATATGGTATATATTTTTAGCCATTTTAAAGAAAGCTTCTATTGTTTGACGTTTGTTATAAAAATGAAATATTTCTACTGCACTCATTTCTTTACTACTTATGTTAGTTATGAGTAAAGAATATTTTAAATTTCCTTTTGGAGATAACGTCTGAACAATAATATTTCTAACACCATTATTTTCAGGAAGTTCATAAACCCATGCAGCCTTATCGGCTTGAGTATATTCAGAGTAATGTATATTTTTTGCAATATTTCTAGCAGTTATAGTAGAATACCCTTTTGTAATAAACTTTAACTTAGGAATTGAAAGTAATTTTTCAATATTGTTTGATGAACCAAAGCCACTATCAGTTCTTAAAATTAAGTCGCCATTATAAAGTTGTTCCTTATATTTAGATAATATAGAGTTTAGTAAGTCGCTATATTGTTCATTACAATGAGTATCACCAGAATCTAAAGATAGCGCTATTGTTTCAGAATGTTCTCCTGTAAAAGCGGCAGCTAGATGATATCCCTGTTGATTCTTTTTCTTAGCAAAATATCCTTTTGTTGCTAACTCGAAAGTTTTGCCATTAGCAATTAAACCTGTTTGATCACAGTCTACGACTACTCTCGTACGAGAGTGGATTGAGTTGCTATGATTCATAAAAATATGATGATGAATATCTTGCAGTTGATATATGCTGTCAGAATCAAATCGTCTAATTAATTCATTAATTTGTGATTGATCTGGTGCTTTATCCATATCAAACATATTTAGGGCTAGTTTTTCTACACCAAGCTTTTCATTGATGTCTTTAGTTGTTTCACAGCCACTTGCTATAGACATCATAATAATAATAAGTTTTTGATATACGGAATATTTTACTTTCTTCATCTTAAGCTTAAAGCCTTCAAATGGTTTAAATAGATTAATTTTTAAACCAAATTGTAATACTGCAATTAACCAAGTGGAAGTAGTTTCTTCTTTACAGTTGTCTTGAGTAAAGGTAAAATTATTCATAGGATAATACCGCCTTTCTTAATTTTTCTGTAGCAAGAAAATTATACTTCAAGGCTTGGTATTATCCACTATTTATTTTTTGGAAACTATAATATGGAAAC
>NZ_JAPQFJ010000060.1 GCF_026738875.1 Clostridium brassicae | reverse complement strand
GAGTCTGTCAAGAATTTTGTGTAAACTTCCATAAAAATTTTAGAATTAAATTATTTAAGAATAACTAGGTAAAAGTATTATTATGCTAACACCTAGTTATTTTAATTTCTTTAATATTTTTACAATAAGATAGTGTGATAATTCATTATTAAGTAATAATATTTTTTAAAATATTAAATTATCAATTCTATCATCAAAGTATATAGAGAGTTGAGCTAGTATTTGAGCCCATCCTCGTATTGATTGAGTCCATTTTTTACTTATATCCATTGTTGCTAAATATAGCATTTTAAGTAAAGCATCATCAGAAGGAAAAATGCTTCTAGTTTTAGTAACCTTCCTTAATTGTCTATTATAGCTCTCCATAGCATTGGTAGTATATATTATTTTTCTTATCTCTGAAGGATATTTAAAGAAGGTAGCTAATTCTTCCCAATTAGTTTTCCATGAACGAATTGCAATAAGGTATTTCTCTCCCCATTTTTCCTCAAACCTTTCTAGCTCCGCTAAGGCAGATTCTTCTGTTGGTGCTGTATACACTAGTTTTAAATCAGCATTAAACTTTTTTAAATCTTTATAAGATATATATTTTGAAGAGTTTCTAATTTGATGTATTATACATCTTTGAATTTCAGTACGTGGATAAATGGCTTTAATAGCTTGAGCAAATCCATTTAGACCATCAACACAGGCTATAAGTATATCATTGACTCCTCTGTTTTTAAGCTCATTTAACACTAAAAGCCAATATTTTGATGTTTCATTTCCACCAATCCAAATCCCCAAAACTTCTTTAATGCCATCTAAATTCACTCCAATAACTGCGTAAGCAGCCTTATTTATAACCCTATTGTCTTGTTTAACTTTATAATGGATAGCGTCCATAAATATTATTGGGTATACAGGCTCTAAAGGTCTATTTTGCCATTCTTTAGCTATAGGAGTAATCTTATCTGTTATTCCAGATATTAAGGTGGGCGAAGCCTGAAAACCATATATGTTTTCCAAGTGAGTTGCTATGTCTCTTGTTGTCATTCCCTTAGCATACATACTGATTACTTGATCTTCAATTCCTGAAACGTCAGTTTGATTTTTTTTTACAACCTCCGGTTCAAATGAGTTTTCTCTATCTCTTGGTACATTTAACTCAAATTCCCCTAAATCTGATAATACTTTTTTAGAACTATGACCATTTCTACTGTTTGTGGTGCTTTTGTTTTTATAGTCATATTTAGAATAGCCTAAATGATCATCAAGCTCCGCTTCTAACATCTCTTTAAGCGTATCTGCGAATAATTCTTTTAAGGTTTCTTGAACATCTCTTGCGCTTGTAGGTTTTGTCTCTTTAATTAATTGTTTAATAAGTTCTTTTCTTGAAAAAGACATAATCTGTGCACCCTCCATTTTTATAAGAATATTATATCAATTCTTATGGAGTTTACACAGATTATTTTACACTCTC
>NZ_JAPQFJ010000006.1 GCF_026738875.1 Clostridium brassicae | reverse complement strand
CAATGCCTCCTTTGATTTTAGATTGGCTGACGAAACCATATCTATTCTATCAAAGCGAGGTATTTTTTTTCAACGCTTAAGCTTTTCTGAACACACCTGCATAGCAGGTGGTTTTATTTATAGACAAAAAAAAGGAATACTAGATATTAAGTTAATCCTTAATTCTACTATTCCTTATCTTTGCGTTTTTCTATGTTTAACAATAATTAATAATTTTCATAAGTTTCTCCATAATTTATTATCATCTCTCTTAAGTTATATGAACATTGATTTCTTTCAGCCTATTAAAATATGATACATTCATCACAAACACATTATCTCCCAAAACGTAAAGAGAAATCAATGAACAAAATAACGCATTTTTTTGTTATTAATAATTAAATAAAAAATATATTTAATCTTCCTTCATCATATTTTGCACTTACTATTTCTTTAGCTTGTAATTTTTTTGGTAATACGATGGATCTTCTTTCATTCTTTATAGATATAATTATTTCATCTCCCCTTTGTGAAAGGTTTAATTGATCTTTATCTATAAAAGGCATATTTATACTAAATACATATTTATCTCCGTCTCTTTTTAATTCAAATATCTTTTCTATAAAAAGAACTTCTTCCGGATTAATATCTTTATAAATTATGTCTCCAACCAATTTTAGTGTTGAATATTCCCTTAATTCCTTATTCATTAATGGTAATTTTAAAACTTCAATGTCCTTAAAACTGTTATTTATTTCTTCTATGCTCTCTTTTTGAATAGCATCCCACTTCTCAAAATAACCTTTTGTTGATTCCTGTGGAAAAATTTTATTTATAATAACTGCATCTACATTATAATCAAAGAGATGAAGGTAAGAAAAATTTCTTTTTGCTTCTTTTACTACTATCTTTTCTGGTGTTGTAACTATTCTCAAACTTACCTTTTCTTTATCCAATATTAGTTTATGAAGTTCATCAACCTTTTCGTATAAACTTTCAATTTCATCAAAAGTACTATCTGTAGGCATGGGAATCTTTATTGTTGCGTCAATTATAGGTTTTACAACTTTAGCTCCTTTTTTCTTAATAGGAAATATTTTTTCCATCCACCATTTAAAAATATCTGGAAACTTTAATAGAGACATTGTTTCACCTGTAGGTGCACAATCTACTATTAAAACATCATATTCTCCTTTATCATGTATTTCCTTTATTTTTATTAATGATAATAGCTCTTCAAAAGCCGGAAAAACTAATAATTCTTCACTTTCAATATTTTCTTCTGCTTTAAATAATAATAACTCTTTAAAATATGTTTTTAAATTACCCCATGTTTTTTCATTTTCCAATACTGTATCTATTTCCATGCCATAAAGATTATCAACTATTTTCGATGGTTTGTTACCCAACTTAACATTAAAAGAATCACTTAAGCTGTGAGCTTGATCTGTACTAATAACCATTACTTTTTTCCCAGAACTTGCTATTTTACAAGCAGTAGCTGCTGCAATACTTGTTTTTCCTACTCCACCTTTACCTGTATATAATATAATTCTCATACGTGTTTCCCCCTTTTCACTTAAAATCTACCCCTATTTTTTTAACTTGTTTAGTATTACTTTCTGTTTTTTCTAATTCTTCATCTTTTAGTAACTCTAATGATAAATCCTTTAAAAATTTGAATGCTTCCTTTTCTGTATTGCTTATTATAGATTTCAAACTATTTGGCATCAATTCTTGTATTGCTTCATATTCTAATTTTTTAGCTTTTATCATTTTTTTTATAAAATTTTTATTCATAAAACCCTCTCCTACTGAAAAGTAATACTTAACTTTTGATCTTGTAGCTTTGCCGATGCTATAGAATATTTTCTTATCACATCTGGTAAAGGTATATTTCTTTTAAAATTTCTTATTTTAATTATCACTTCTGTATCTGATTGATATAAATCAAAATCCGTTTTATTGGCAAAAGGTATACTTAATTCTAACAAATATCCTTTTTCTAATTTGATAAAGGATTCACTTTGTGTTGTTTTTAATACCTTAAAAATATCTTCTCTTTTCAAAGAATCAACTACAATTCTATCTAAACCTTCTAAACCATTTATGTCCATTTCATACCATTTAATTTGAAAACTTGGTATATCTACAAACGCTGATTTTAATTCCTCTAAGTACTTTTTTTGCATACTCTTCCACTCATTAAAGAAGTTATTATCCACTTCATCTGGAATTATTCTATTTATATACAACCCATCTACATTAAAATTATATAGATTTAGGTACATATAATTTCGCTTTGTTTCTTCTACCACCATTTTTTCTGGTATTGTTACAAGCCTTATACTACATACCTCTCTATCTCTTAATAGTTCTTGTAGTCTTATAAGATTTATATATAATTTTTCTATATCATTCATAGCTTTTTTATCCGGCATGTCTATTTTAAACACCGCCTTAGATATTGGTCTTAAAACCTTTAATGCAACTTTACCTATAGGAAAGAATTTTTCCATATACCATGAAAGCAGTTCTGGAAATTTTAATAAAGATAGTGTTTCTCCAGTTGGTGCACAGTCAACTATTATTAAATCATATATGTTTTTTTCATATAATTCTTTAATTTTTATTAGAGAAAATAGTTCTTCTATACCTGGAAATACAACTATATCTTCTAAAGAATCATTATCTTCCTCTTTAGTAGTTGGCAACATATTTTTTAATGCTGTTGAAATATTGTTATAATGTTTATCCATTTCATAATTAGGATCTATTTCCAGTGCATAAAGATTGTTAACAATCCTTACTGGCTCTTCTTTTATTTTTGTCATAAATACGTCACTTAAATTATGGGCCATATCTGTACTAACTATGAGTGTTTTTAATCCTGCCTTTGCCGCTTTTACTCCATGCGCTGCTGCAGTACTTGTCTTTCCTACTCCACCTTTACCAGTAAATATAATTATTCTTCCCATAATGCTCCTCCTTTTGTTCTACACAAGAATAGTTCGTATGCAGAAGTATTTTTTTAAAAAATAACTTAGAGATCTAAGTTATTCTATTGTTATCCTTCTTACCCTTTTTTCTTTTTTCCTTTGACCATTTTCTCTAATTTTGTCAGACTTTAATATTGAAATTATTTTACCTATAATAGCCATAAGTGATTTTTTTTCTTCTTCTGTTAAAGACTTGTAGACTTCTTTAACATAATATATAATTTCCTTTTTTTCTTTTTCATATAATTCTTTACCTTTTTGGGTTAAAGTGATATTTACTACCCTTTTATCTTTTAAGTCTCTTTTTCTTTCAACTACTTGTTTTTTTTCTAATCTATTAATTACGCCTGTAACTGTATTTAAAGGAGCATTAATATACTCAGCAACTTCACTCATATTTACACTTTCTTTTCTATAGATAAATACTATAGAAAGTAATTCATTTTTTGAATAGTCTAATGAAATACTACTCCATTTATCTGGAAAAAACAAAAATTTTATTTGATCTAGATAATTATAAAATAAACTTTCAAAAAACACATCGTCTTTTTTTTCCATATCTGCTCTCCCATAAATAGTTCTCTTCTCGAAATATATTTTTATTCTATACTAGAAGTATTTCTTTGTCAACAACTTTAATAGAATTATAAATATGGCATACTGAATATCTCTCTGCTATATAAAAGTTACTAGCTAATTAAAATAATATCAGTATGCCAAATAAATTTCTAATATACTAAAATTTTATTAATTTCTATAATTATTCTTCCACAAGCAATGATACAAATTCAAACTTATTACAATCAACCAATCCCCTATTGGTTAATCTTAGCTCTGGTAGACAAGCAAGTGGAATAAGTGCCATTGTCATAAATGGTGAAACTATATCACATCCGATTTCTTTCCATGCACTATCTAATTTTTCTACCATTTCAGCCATTTCTTCTAAAGGTTTATTACTCATAAGTCCTGCTATTGGTAAAGGAACTAAACCTAATACTTTGCCATCTTGTACAGCTACCATTCCTCCACCACATTCTATTAATGTATTAGCAGCTAATGCCATATCCTCATCATTTGTTCCTATAACTAATAAGTTGTGAGCATCATGAGCAACTGTTGCTGCCATAGCCCCTCTTTTAATACCAAATCCTTTAACAAATCCATATCCTGCTGTTCCCGTTTCATGATGTCTTTCAAAAACAACTGCTTTTAAAACATCTTTACTTGGGTCACATTGAACTTTATTATCTTTAACCTTAAGCTGAATATGTCTCTCATAGGTACCAACTCTTTCAGGTATAATTTCAATAACCCTTGCAGTTACCTCTTCTTTATTCTCAGCCATAATATTAAAGGAATCTGGTGTTATTTTATCTTTAATATGCATAGAATGCATAGCATCTTCAGGATAATCATATTTAGCTATTGATGTAGTTAATACTCCATCTTTTGCAACTAAATTTCCATCTATAATAACTTTTGTTATCTTTACATTATTTAAATCTTCTATAAATACAATATCTGCACATTTTCCAGGGGTTATAGAACCTACTTCATGATCCATTTGGAAACATTGCGCACAGTTTATTGTTACCATTTGGATTGCAGTTAATGGGTCTATCCCTTCTTCTATAGCACGTTTTATAATATGATCTAAATGTCCATCCTTAAGCAATGTATGTGGATGAGTATCATCAGATATTAAAACAGCAAATCTACTATCTACTTTATTTTCTGTAATTGACTTACTTACTTCCTTTAAATCATGCCATGCAGAACCCTCTCTAAACATTGCATACATTCCAAGACGCATTTTAGCAAGGGCGTCTTCAGCTCTTGTAGATTCATGACAACATCTTACACCTGATGCAATATATCCATTTAACCCTTTTCCTGTTTCAGGTAAAGAATAATGTCCCGTTACCGTTTTATTAGCTTTTAAAGTTTCTCCTACCACTCCATGAGCATGATCTGTAGAATAAAGTATACCTGGGAAATTCATCATTTCTCCTAGACCAACTACTTCATCCCATTTCATTGTTTCTCTAACATCTTCTGGTCCTACAGCTGCTCCTGTATCTTCAAAACCTGGAACTGCTGGTACACAGGAAGGTGTAGTTACCATATTTTTAAGTGGAGTACCCTTGCCGTCTTCAATCATATAACGTACACCATTTAATCCAAGTACATTACAAATTTCATGTGGATCCATATATATTCCAACAGTACCATGTGGAACTACTGAACGAGCATATTCACTTACACTTAACATTGATGATTCAACATGAATATGTCCATCTAAAAAACCTGGTGCAATATATTGACCTTTGGCATCTATTACTTCTGTATTTTCTCCTATACAATGTTTTGCATCACCTACTAATGCAATTCTCCCACAACTAATTGCTACATCTGTATTTTTTATAACTTCTCTTGTACAAACATTTATAAGCTTTGAATTTGTAATTACCATATCAGCTGGTTCAAATCCCTGTGCTATACTTGATAAAGTTTTACTTACCTCCCAAAGAGGTTTTGTATCAAACTTATTAAACATATTATCGTCTCCTTTTGTATTTTTAAGTGTAAAAATGGTGATTTCTTTTGTTTTATTGTATTATTTTTTATGTTTATTTTCTTAAAAACAAATCTTTTCTTTTTAACCCATTTGCCTTAATAAATTTTCTCCATCCCATTTCTGCAGCAAGTTTATACAAAAACCTTGGAAAATTTGCTGTAATAAATATATTTTCTTCTGAAGTACACTTTAATATATTATTTGAAAGTTGTTTAAATGTTTTCTCTAAATTTTTCTTAGGTCCGCGTCCAATTGGAACATCTTTTAACCCTGGAATCATCCCACCTGCCCCAATTCCAACTCCTTGTCCCCACTTAAGTCCTGCTTTTACACACCAATTCTCCATTATTTCAATTGCTAATTTATTCTGATGACCTTCATAAAATCCACAGTTTACTAAAGAATAAACTATAATGTTCTTTTCCTCTATGGGTGCAAAAAACATTTCTAATTGAATAAGGCAACTTAACAAATGAGATGGAATTGCATCTACATATAAAGGAAAGGCAAATACTATAACATCACATTCTGACAGTTGTTCCATTTCTTTTATATCCACTTGTGACTTTCTAAAGTAATATTCATAGATTATATTAATATCCGGCTCTAAAAAAGCCTTCAATTCTTTTAAAATACAATTAGAAGCACTATCTTTCATTTTGGGACTTCCATTGATAAATGCTATTTTCATTATATTTGTCCCTCCATCTCCTCAATACTATGAACAAATGTAACTCTACTAACGTTACAATCTAAATTAATAGAATTTGCCTTTAACAACTTTTGAGCAGTTTGTTTTTCTTTTTTTGTTATACTTTCACCATAAAACCAAACCTGCATATCTATGTGGTTTTCATATCGCCTTCTATGGTGCATTTCTCCATTCCTTATTACAAAATAAGGATGTATATAAGAAATACTTCTGTCTAGCACATTTTTCACAAATGGACTAAATCCTCCATAACAACACTTACTTATAATAACAACTTCTTTACATTTTGATAGATATTCTCCCATATCTCCATATTTGTCACGTATTACACAGGCTGCTGGAGTTTTTACCCAACACCCAAAGCAACCTATACAATGTTGTATTGTTCCATCATCTGAAATAATTATGTTCTCGTCTAATAAATTAGGTAATAATTTTTGAAAATTCCCCTTTTCTAAATCATGTATAAATAATTTCATTTATCATTATTCCTTTCACTACAAATGTAAATATATCCTTATACAATTATGATTTCATAATGCCTAATTATACCATAATAAAAAATCTACTTGTGATATGTAACACTCTATTTTTATTTTCATTAAGTATTATAATATATAGCTTATCTACACAATACATTTTATACCACTATACAATAATTTTACTGACATAGATCATAAAATATTTTTCTTTTTATACAGATGCAAAACTTATTTTAAGGTAAAACTGACAAACAAAAGAATTTAAAGTATTCACAGAAAGCCCTCATAATGTGGAGAGCTTTACCTTGAAATTATTTTTCATGAAATAAAAACTAGAAACGTCTAGGTAAAATAATACCTGCTTTTTTAACTAATGCTGTTGCCTTTTCTTGCGCTTCTTTAATAATATCCTCTTCATTTATAGTTAATAATACTTTATTCTTCATTAACCATTTACCATTACACATGGTAGATTCTACATCACTAGAGTGCATTGAATATACTATATTTCCAATTGGGTCATGCATAGGAAGGCTACCAATAGATTTAGGGTTAATAATTATTAAATCTGCTTTTTTTCCTACTTCTAAAGATCCTATTTCATCTTCCCAAAGGGCACAAGTAGCACCATTTATTGTAGCCATCTCTAATACTTGATCAGCAGGCACAACCTGTGGATTTAATCTTCTACCTTTATGTATTAATGAAGTTAGATGCATTTCATCAAACATATCCATTCTATTATTAGAAGGAGCACCATCAGTTCCAATTGAAACATTAATTCCTTTTTCTAGCATTTCTGGAATACGCGCAAAGCCTAAAACAACTTTCATTGCCGCACCAGGATTATGAGACACTTTTACATTATGAAGCTTAAATAAATCAATTTCTTGTTCTGTAAGCCATACAGTGTGCACAGCTAAAAAGTTTTTATCTAATACTCCTAATTTAGCTAAATGCTGAACAGTAGTCTCCCCACGAGTTGCTTCTGCATATCTAACTTCCTCTTCTATTTCAGCAACATGCATATGAATACCTACTTTATACTTATCAGCTAGTTCTTTAGTTTTAGTTATCAACTTATCAGTAGTATTAAATATAGTTCTTAGTCCAAACCAATATTTAATACGACCATCTGCTTTGCCATTCCACTTTTCAAGTAACTCTACTTGTTTCTCTAAAGATTCCTCTGTAGTTTCTTGCCATTTTAATGGTAACCCATCACCTGAGTCCATAGTAGAACGACAAAGAACTCCTCTAATTCCTGCTTCTGTTACTGCTTTTCCCATACCATCTACTTCTTGTCCGCCAGCTTCACAAAAAGTAGTAACACCTGAACGTATTAGTTCTGCACAACAAGCTAGTGAAGAAATGTAAGAATCCTCTAAATCCATATTACTTTCATAAGGCCATATACGTTTACGAAGCCAAGTTAAAAGGTCCACATCGTCAGCCAATCCCCTAGCTAATTGTTGAGATAAATGGACATGAGTATTTACCAAACCAGGCATTATAATTTTTCCATTAGCATCTATAACTTCAACATTTGATTTAATTAATTCAGGATTCACATCACCTAAAGCAATAATTTTAGAATCCTCAATTAAAATATCACCCTGTTGAAATATTTTCTTTGAACAATCCATTGTAATAACATAGCCGTTTCTTATTAAAATTTGACTCATAATATAATCTCCTTTATGTATCTCTATCTATTTTTGCATATGTAATTTCAAACATAGTAAAACTTAAATATAAACAGGTTTCTTAATTTCAGGTGTAGTTCTTACTCCATCTTAAAGTTATTAACAGACTTCCAAGGAGTTTCACTCCTTAGAAGTCGTTATTTTTTTAAAAAACGCTATCCAAAATTACACCATTCTTCACTCCAACTTTAAAGAAGATGGGAATATTGAAATCATTATACATAGGATAAAAAATTTATATAGCCTCTTCATATTCTTGTATTTTAGGTACTTTTGTAGATGTTCTAGGTAAAAGTATATTTAATATTACTGCCGCCAAAGCCCCTACTGTTATTCCAGAAGAGAAAATATAATTGGCAAGACTTGGCAAACTATTTAATATATCTTTAGGTAAACCAGTAGTTCCAAGAGCTAAAAGTATAGGTAGTCCAATTAACAACATATTCCTTTCATCAAGATTTTCATGTTGAATTGATTTAAAACCGTTCATAGCAATAATTACACAAACCACTGCAAAAACTCCACTAACAACCGCACCAGGTATACAAGCAATTACATTCATTAATTTAGGTAACATCCCAAGTGCGATTAATATAATTCCTCCAGCAATAATAGCCATTCTACTACCAACACCTGTTACTGCAATAATACCTGCATTTGTTGAATAACCAGTCATTGGAGTACCTCCAAATAATGCACCTATGAAACACCCAATTCCTTCACCTACAGCCCCTCTATTTAATCCTTTGTCAGTCAATTTACTTCCAGTAACAGCAGAAACTGCAAACCAAGTTCCTGATGTTTCAACTAAAATAACTGCATAAATAAATAACATAGTTAAAACTGCTTTTAAATCAAATACTGGCTTTCCGAAAGGTAATAATTTAGGGAATGAAAACCAAGATGCACTTGCAACAGGTGTAAAATCTGACACACCTAATAACGAAGCTGCTATAGTTCCCCCAACTAATGAAATCATTACAGATGTAAGTTTAACAAATTTACTGAACTTATTTGTTCTACGTCCAATCATCATACAAGTAACTAATAAGGATGATGAAATAAGAGCAAGGATACAATTTGTTTTTAAATCACCAGGTGCAGTAAAGATATTCGTCATAGCAACTGGCATTAAAGAGATACCTACTATGACAATAACAGTGCCTCCAACAATATGTGGAATAAATTTAGAAATTATTTTTGAGAGAAAACGTAATGGATAACCAAGTATCATTAAAAATAGGGAACCTGGTATTAAACTACCAACCATAGCTTGCAAGCCTAACTTGCTTCCGATAGCAGCTAAGGCACCAATAGGAATATAGGAAGGTCCCTGCATAATAGGCAAGCGCATACATAAGCCAGTTTGTATTAGTGTTGCAACTCCAGCAGCAATAAAACTCATTTGGATAAAGTAAGCTGTATTTTGGGCATCTAGAGATAAAATACCTGCCAAAATTATAGGTACTATGTACAAATCCATAGCAAAAACGTGTTGTAAACCTAGGAAAAAGGCATATTTCACACTGATTTTTTCATCAATTCCAACAATTAAATTAGTATCTTTAGTGTTTTTCATTATAAAATCCTCCTGATAAGTTTCCTGCTCATAATACTAAAAAAACGATGAGGTATTCATACTATAAATGAAAACCTCATCGTCTATTATTTTAGATAACAAAAAATAAATATTTAAAATAACTGTAAGTAGGATTCCACTCATAGTCAGACATTTTAAGGTCGTCCGGTAGAAACTTCCCTCCATATTAGAGAATTATATGAGCAATTATTTAATTATGTTTAATATAGCTCTGTTTTAAAATGTTATTTTTAAAATTATACTAAATCAACAATTTATTAAAACATAGCTTAATATGTCCCTCTGCAGACTCTTTAAATAAAATCAAATCAAGTAAAATAAAAGAATTTGTAACATGATATTATCAAAATTAACCTTTTAAGTCAATATTTTTTACGAATATTAATTCTTAAAAACTTAAAAACATCAATACATGTGACGAAATATACTGGTAGATTTTATAAATTTTATACTTGATAATTGTGTAAATTTAAGTATTTAAATAAATTATTGAATTTTATTTTGTCAATACCCTATGAAAATATAAAAAAGCCCTTCAATGTACTTAATTACACTAAAGAGCTTTAAATCTATTGATTAATTTTTAATTCTTCTCTATTTTGAACAAACATCCATCATAATTTGATCCATACTTGATTGTAGAATATATCCTCCATCTATTCTCATTACAACCCCAGTAACAAAACTAGATTCTGGCATACAGAAAAATGCTATAGCATTAGACACATCATCAACTTCTCCAATTCTTCTAACAGGTGTTTCTTTTATAAACCCTTCTTCAAACGCTTTTAGTGCATCCTTTGTCATTGGAGTTCTTATTATTCCTGGTTGAACAGCATTTACAGTTATTCCATAAGGACCCAATTCTTTTGCAAGAGTATATGTCATGCCTACCATTCCTGTTTTAGCAACGGCATAATTTACATTCCCTGCAAATCCGAACACTCCACCTAAAGATGAAGATAAAACAATTCTTCCATAATTATTGGCTTTCATGTACTCACCACATGCTTTTACACAATTAAATGTTCCATATAAGTGAACTTTAAGAAGCTTATCCCAATGTTCTTCTGGCATTTTAGTTGCTAAAGAAGGAGGTGTTGAAATACCAGCATTACTAATAAGGATATCTATTCTATTATGTTTTTTATATATTTCATCCATTACATTTTTCACCATATCACTATCTACAACATCTAGTTTATATGTTTCTGCATATCCATTCTGTGCTTCAATAAGCTTTTTAGTTTCCTCAATTCCCTTTTCATTAATATCAGTAACCATTATCTTAGCCCCTCTTTTAGCTAAGCTTAAACAAAGTTCTCTACCAATACCTGAACCTGCACCTGTAACTATTGCAATTTGATTTTCTAAATTTCTATTTCCCATATAGTATCAATCCTTTCTAAGACAAATTTAATTTCAGATATCTTTCATCCTACTTAAATTATCTTAAAAATTTCATCTTATTACTATCGGTCATATTTATTAAAAATCTAATACTTTTTACCTATTTTTATCCGTATTTCTATAGACACAATTTGATAAATTTTTCACTTTCACTTATTAAAATATAGAGTTCTTTATGATATACTTTTGATATATGATTAACTAAAGAGGAGAATGTATAATGAACACTCAAATTTCTAATAAAGATTATGATAAAATATTGGAATTTACTTTCCAACTACAAGAAATGAACTACAACTTTACAGGCAATGTACTAAGTTCATTATCTCAGATATTTGAATTTTATCATCTTACTTTCTTGTTATTTGATAGAAATCTTAATATTAAAAGTTTAGAAGGACTTAATATGAATGATAGTTTATTTTTAACTTATAAAGACTATTATCACAAAACAGACATATTCTACCCTGAAAAATATATAAATTATCATTCAAACTCATCTATATTAATTACAGATTTAATGCCTTATAAAGAATATGAAAAAACTGAATATTATAGGGACTTTTTAAGTAATCAAAATCTTTATTTTGAAATTGCCCTTCCCTTAAAAAGCAATAATAAATTATTAGGAGGCATTGGTATATTTAAAGGGAAAGATGATAAATTTTTCACTAAGCAAGAAGTTTCTATATTAAATACTATTAACAAACTAATTTCATATAAGTTAGTTAATATTTTAACTATTGATAAAATGGCTATGGAAAAACAAATATTAAAAGAATGTATGAAGCAACCATCCTCTGCCATAATAATACTAGACAGCGAATATAAGATTTTTCATTATAATAACAGTTTAAAAGAAATTTGCTGTAAAATAACTAAAGAAATGTCATTTTCTAATGCACTACAAAAGCTTAAAACTATAATAGCAGCAAATACTATCAATTCTATGACTAATAATAACTATATGGATATACAACTTAATTCATATAACTTAAAAATAATATCAACAGCACTTCCTAGTGTTATAAATAGATTTGAAACTTTTTATATAGTATATGTTGATAAAATTTCAAATTTCGAAGAAATGTTTCCACAAAAATATAACTTAACAAAACGAGAATCAGAAATCACTTCCCTTATTTTAGAAGGTTATACTAATAAAGAAATATCTAGTAAATTATTTATAAGTCCCCATACTGTGAAAACCCATGTAGAAAATATATTTAAAAAAGTTAATGTAAATAATAGAATATCTCTGATTTCTAAAGCAAATAATTTTTCTGATAAAAAAATAGACTAGCTCCTCCCACACAGCTAGTCTATTTTGCATTTTTACACTATTCCGTAAATATTAGCCTTTCTTTTTATAGTATAAGAACTTTGATTATTTTGTTCCATACTAATATCTAATAGCTTATTCACCTAATATTTTTTGAGATATACTTGTAATATACTTCCCTTTCACCTTTATATTATAATGATTCTCATAGCCACTTACAAATTGATTGTAAAGTCCCTTTATATCTGTTGACATTTTGTTCCCATTATTTTTGCTATAAATAGTTATAGAAGTTTTATCAGTAATTTTATAATATCTTATTTTATTTGATGCATTATACAGATAAAAATTCGAAAAATCCTTATCTGTAATTCCTATTTTCTTCATCCTTTCTTTTTTATCTGCAGTTATCAACTCTAAATCATCAAACCCTATTACACCACTACTCTTATCAACGCTCTTAATTGTACCAAAAATCAAGCGTTCATTTTCTACTGCATCTTCATTTTTATTAGTCTTTTTAGCTACATCTGTTTTATTAGTGCTATTAGTCTTTTTAGTTACATAATTGTTACTTATACTATTAGTCTTTTTAGTTACATTAACCTCATCTTTACTAGCAGTCTCAGTCTTTTTTTCTAAAGGCTGAGGATTAGTCATCTCTTTATCACCTTCTACTAATTTAGTCTCCTCATTTGTATTAGATTTTTCTATACCAGCAATAGACTTATTTGAACATCCTGTAGCTACTGTCCCCAATATAAATGCAACTACTATCACTGCATTTATCAACTTTTTATTTTTCATGTCCACATCTCTCCTTAAATATGAAATTGTATATTTAGCTCGCTTTCCCTGCTATTAATATTATCCAACTATTATATTATTTTTTCTCCTAGTGGATAATATAATAATACAATACTCATATATATATTTTTTTTCAAAGATGTAAACAATATGTTTCAGAAATAAATAAACTACTTACTTTTTTCTTTAGAATGGCTAGCGTACTCATCATCAAATTCCACTGTTATAATATATTTTTCACCTCTTTGAAGATAGTTTTTCCTCTGGTCATTAATATTTATATATTCCCCATCAAGTAGTAACTTTTTATTATCAGGACTCCATTTCATATTAGCACGTCCAATATTCTTATATACTAATTTTCTTTTTATTATTCCATAGTTTGTGAGTTTACCAACATATATATCCTGAAATTTAGATTTTAAATCATACTCTGTGTATGCTATATACATTGAATTCCGTGATACTTCAAATTTATCAATATTTTCAGCAATTTTTATTATTTTTTTCATATTACTATCATACTTATACAAATTATGATTTTCATCTAAATAAATTAAACTATTTTCCTTTAAGTAACTGTAATTACGATAAGAAAATTGATCTGTCAAATTTATTGAATCAGTATTATCTATTAATATATTTTTATTATTAAGATATTTGTGACAGAAATAATACAATCTATTGTAATAATAAACCAACGATACCTCTTTGCCATCATCTGAAACAATTGCATCAATAAAAACCAAGAAATTAGGGTTAATAGTTTTAATTTTAGTTTCATGAATAACATTGCTTACAGTATCATATACTACTAAATAGTTCTCACGTTTTTTTTCTACAATAAATGAAATATATTTACTTTGTTTAGACCACTTAAATTTTGTATAGGGTGATCCATCAAATTGATAATTATAAATAAGCTTTGTTTTTTGTGAATTAATATCTAACAAATAAATCTTAATATCTATTTTATTATTTATATTACTTTTATCTTCTGTATAATAAACTAGACTTGAACCTTTAGGAGATAGAACACCCATAAGCACATTATTATCATTATTTATATTATGTAAAATATTATATCTGTAATCAATTTTATTTAGCTCTTTGCCATTTTTTAATGAAATGATGTTATTATAATCAATCCACCCAAAATTTACAAACTCAAATTGCTTATCATCTGATTCCTCTTTTACTTTATACTTGTAAATTTTTTTTATACTAAAGTCCTCATTAACTTTATTTTTAATCTGATCTTCTTCATTATTATCTTCAGGAATTATTACAACTTTGTTTTTAACTGATTTAATACATCCCGTAAAAATTATACATATAAATATCATACATACAAATAATGTTAGTATTACTTTCATACTAACATTATTTAACAAGACATTATTATCTTTGGCAAAATCGTCCATACAACAACCCCTCTTCATCTTATATACATAAAAACATTAGCATAAGGGTAACCTTACAATAACTGTAGTTTCCTTGTAAGGTTGACTAACAATTTCTATTTTCCCTTTATGTTTTTCAATAATAGTATTCGAAATTGACAATCCTAGTCCACAACTTCCCAATTCTCTGGATTTGATTTTGTCGATTCTATAAAAAGGAGTGAATATCTGACTAATATGTTCTTCTGCAATACCATCTCCATTATTAGTTATACTAATTTCTGCAAAACTCCCCTTTTCTTCTACACTAACTTTTATTGGTGAATCAGAATATCCATATTTTATTGCGTTATCAATTATATTGATAAATACTTGTCTTAGCTTATCACTGTTTCCATATATATATATTTTTTTATTTACCTCATATAATATTGTATTTTTATATCTTTCTGCTTTTAGTTTTATACCCTCACAGGTATCTTTTAACAAATAACCAATATCTATGTCTTTAAGTTCATCCTCAATTACAAAAGAATCCTTTGATAACTCCAAAAGCTTAAGCACCATATTATGAAGTCGATTACTTTCATTGATTATATGATTAATTCCAATGTTAAAAAACTCCTTATCAGTAAAAGCATTTTCCTGTATCATTTCTGCATATCCAAGTATGGTAGTTAGCGGTGTTTTCAATTCATGGGTAACATTATCAAAAAAATCTTTTTTATAATTGTTAATTTCTATAAGACTGTCTCTGTCTTTCTGAATTGTAACTATCTGGTCAGATATTTTCTTCACCATCTTATTGAAATTTCTAGTGAGTTCACCTAGCTCATCTCTTCTTTTAATGTCTAAACTAACATCAAGATCTCCTACTGCAACTTTATTTGCTGCTTGATTGAGTTTTAATAAAGGAATGGATATATTTCTTGATAAAAGATAAGAAAAAATAAATGCTATAATAAAGACTACTAAAGCAGTATAAAAAACCACTTCACTGATATGGCTACTTTGTGCATATAAAAGTGAATAATCTTTAATAAATCTTAAAATACCTACTTTATTATTATCAATAACTACAGGATATGAAAAGTATACCATGGTTTTATTCTTATCTTTCCTTACAACATAGCTTGTACTACCACTTATTGCATTAATTAAATCTTCATATTCATTTGGTTTAATCTTACTAGTGTTATGTATCAACTTTCCATCTATATTATATGCACATACTTCACTTTCAGTAATTACCCTAAGTTCTTTTGCAGTATCCTTAGCAATTTGTGAAAAATATATATCATCATTATTTAACTGACTTATCATTTTATCATTATTCAAATGACTTATCATAAAAGACTGTTTTATATATGCATTACTATTCTTTTTAAAAGCTTTCATCTCTCGTGTAATAGTTGCTTCATTATTTTTCTCAAGTATATTATTTGTTGCAAAAATAAGTATTAAAAATGAAACTGAAAATATAATAAAAAAACCTATTGGGAACTTAAATCTTATAGTTGTTTTCATGCACTCAACTCCCTAAGTTAATTTTATATCCTACTCCAAATACAGTTATAATCAAATCATTATTTCCAAGTTTTTTCCTTAGTCTTTGCACATGAATATCTACCGTTCTAGTACCACCTACGTAGTCATATCCCCAAATAGTATCAAGAATTTGCGAACGCGTCAAAACTTTTCCTTTACTTTCATATAAAACTACCAAAAGATCATATTCTTTTGGAGTTAGTTTTATAGATTCATTTTTATTCTTTACGATATGCTCATTTTTGAGTATTTTTATATCTCCTAGACATATTACATTTTTATCTTTTTCTTCTAATGGCTTATTCATTTGATCAATTCTACGCAATATGGATTTTACTCTTGCCACAACTTCTCTTAGATCAAATGGTTTTGTAATATAATCATCAGCACCAAACTCAAGCCCAACAATCTTATCGGTAATATCAGATTTTGCAGTTATCATTACTATGGGAATATTATTATTTGTTATTGTTATTTGTTTACAAACCTCAAGTCCACTGATATCAGGCAGCATTAAATCAAGAAGTATTATATTAGGTTTGAATTTCTCAACAAGTTTTATTCCTTCAGCACCTTTACTTGCTATTCTAATTTCAAATAATTCCTTTTTAAGTCGATATGCTAAAAGTTCAGCTATAGGTTTTTCGTCTTCAATAATTAGTATTTTTTTATATTCCACTTTATTCAACACCTCTATATAAATTAACATATATGATTTTACCACAAAATTATTTCTAAGTCTTATTTTTCTATATACTTATGTTAATAAATAAAAAGTCCAATAAAACAGCATTAATGTTTCTTTTCTGTGTTATTTTTACTTTATAATATATTTCACCTTGGTTTTTGTTATATTATGATACTATTTTAAAAATCCACCAACTAAATCTATAACTTCATTCTCCCATTCAAATTTGTCAAATGTATGACCTGCCCCTTCGATAAGTTTTAGTATAGCTCTATTTTCATAGGATTTTTCATTATAAATACTAGATACATTACAAGGTACTGTTTCATCCTTTGTACCATGAACTAAAAGAACATCTCCTTTATAATTACTTGCCCTATTAAATACATCAATTTTATTCAAATCTGCTGCAAATTGTACTCCTACTATATTTCCTCCACAATCAAAAGTAGTTATATTACGATCTTTTAAAACCTGCTTTGAAACCTCATTAACACTATCTTTTATTGTACCTGCTGCTGAAATTAATATTAGTTTATATATATCTTTAGAACGCTCCCCTGCAAGTAAACTTGCCACAAGCCCACCCATACTAAATCCTAATATAATTATACGATCAGAATCAATTCGATTATCCTTTCGAACAAAATCTAATATTGTATTAGCCTCTGCTAATTCACCTGATACAGTCATATCTTTAAAATGACCATCACTTTCCCCACTTCCTAAAAAATCAAACCTAAAACTTGCAATGCCAATCATTTCTAGACTCCTTGAAATCTTTAAGAACATTTGGTGCTTTTCAAGTTTGTTTCCTGTAAATCCATGAAACAAAATGACAGCAGGAAGTTTTTTATTGGACTCTGGTACATGCTCCATCCCCCGCAATATCATTTTATTATGTACTAATGTGATTGCTTTCTGCATATCCATATCTCCTTTGCTTTATAGACTTTTATTAAGAATGCTTTTAAATATATAACTTCCATTTAAAAACTTGCTATTAACAAAAACTACATTATTATTCTTTTTACCTAACATCATGAATTTTCTTTCCTGTGATAATACAAAAAATTAAATCCATTATCCTTAGATGTACCTATAAAGTCCTCATGAAGATGATAATCAAAGTTATATTGTTCACTATCTTCTGTTTCTATCATAGAATCAACATCGCATGCAAACTTTAAAAATACATCTCGATTAGTTGAGATTATTAAAATATTTTTTAGACGCTTTGTACTTAATTTTTGGTCAGTTAACCAATAATCTGGATATATTAAATTATTGTCTTCAACAAAGATTTCTTTAAAATATTCAGTAAAACCTCTTTTCATTTTAATCGCTTTTAATATTTCTTTTGATTTAAGTTGTGTTGCATGATAATTTACAAGTACAATATCCATATCAAATATACCATATTTAAATATGTCTCTATATTCATTTAAAGCTATAGAATTCGTTGGAATATATATTATTTCTTGAAAATTAAGACTTGATGCTAAAATAAATAACTTCCTTAAAAATTTATATGCAATTGAATTTGCTAATACAGATTTATCCCCCACTAACGGATCTATTGCCGTAAGCTGTTTAGGTACCTCTATAGGAATATATATAGATAATTTCTTATTTCCATGCAATCTAACCTCTTTTACTTTAAAATTCATTCTATCCTCCATCATTTAAAATCTTGTATTCTAAAAAGATTATCCATAATCAATATAAGCTCAAATACACTATTATATAATGTTGTGTGCAAATTTTATAAATTATTATACCAAACTTTATATAGTTGTTATAAAATTGTATTAATATCTGCACAATATATATTATATCTCATTATCAAAAAATAAGTATAAACAAGCCTTATTTTATAAAGCTTGTTTATACTTTAATTAAATGAAAAACCATTGAAATTAAATATTTCTAGCTACTTCATATGCATTCCAAATAGCGTACATAATATTTTGAACTTTGTTAGCATCTCCAATTAATCTTATATTTGGAATATCAAATTTAATTTCATTATACAAATCTTTTTGAGATAAATATCCAATAGCAACAACGACACTATCAGCATCAATGGTTGATTCCTGTCCATTTGTGTTTAAAACAAAGCCTTTATCTGTTTTCTTGCTAATATAAGAACCTGTTTTAACATCAATCTTATTAAATTTAATCAAATCATGAAGCATATCGTGGTTGGCATGGCATAAAGGTCCTCCTACTTGTAGAATGTCCTTTTCCATTTCTATAATAGTAACCTCTTTACCTTGTTTCTTTAACCAAAGAGCTGTTTCACATCCAACTAACCCTCCACCAATCACAACAACTTTTTCACCTACAACTTTTCTTTCCATTAAAATATCTTCTGCTGAATAAACATTATCAGTTCCTTCAATCTTCAATTCTCTTGGATTAGAACCTGTTGCTAAAATTATCTCATCAGCTCCAAATTTTTTAATACCTTCTTTTGATGCAGCCACATTTAATTTTACTTCAACACCCAACTCTTTCAATGCAACTTCATACCACTTAATAAGTGCACGATCGTCATCTTTGAAATCTGGAACTCCTCCTGGAACAATATTTCCACCAAGATAACTATTTTTTTCAATTAGTGTTACTTTATGTCCACGAATAGCTGCAACTCTTGCAGCTTCCATTCCTGCAACACCACCACCTATAATAAGAACTTTCTTAATGTGTTCCGCTTTTTCTAATCCATAATCTTTTTCACGTCCACAGGCAGGGTTTACTGCACAAGATACTGTTGCAAAATTCTGTAATCTTCCCATACATCCTTCTTGACAGGATAAACATGGTCTAACTCTATCATACTTATCTTCAAAAATCTTATTTGGAATTTCTGCATCTGCAAGAAGTGGTCTTCCTAAAGCAACCATATCTGTTTTTCCTGATAAAATTGCCTCACTTGCAAGTTCTGGATCTTCCATTCTTCCTGCTGTAATAATAGGCACGTCTACTGCATTTTTAAGAATTTCGTTAAATGGAAGGTATAGTCCCTTCTTTTGATACATTGGTGGATGACTCCAGTACCATGAATCATAAGAACCAACATCTCCATTTAAAGCATCATAGCCTGCTTTAACAAGGATTTTTGCTGCTTCAATTCCTTCTGGAATATCTCTTCCTTTTTCCTCAAACTCTTCACCTGGTAAACCGCCTTTACACCAATCCTTAATGAAACTCTTAATACTATATCTAAGTGATACTGGGAAGTCTTCTCCACAACGTTTTTTGATTTCTTGTACGATTTCACAAGCAAATCTTAAACGATTTTCTAATGATCCACCGTATTCGTCAGTACGATGATTAAAGAAAGAAATAGCAAATTGATCTAATAAATATCCTTCATGTACTGCGTGAATTTCAACACCATCAAATCCAGCTTTTTTTGCAATAAATGCTGACTCACCAAATGCTTTTACATATTCTTTTACTTCCCCATTAGTTAATTCACGACATGTCACTCCTGGTAAAAATCTATGTGGAATTGGTGAAGGTGCTACTGCTACTTTTCCTACAATAGAAGGAATACTAACTCGTCCAAATCCTGCTGATAATTGTAAAAAGATTTTTGATCCATATGCATGTACTCTTTCTGTCATTTCATTAGCTGTTGTAATGAAGTTCAAAGGATTAATTGTTGGGCATGGCATAGATGGTAGGGCACATTTTTCAATGTTATTTTCCACCATTGTTACTCCTGTCATAATTAATCCAGTTCCGCCTTTTGCACGTTCTACATAGAACTCAATCCCTCTTTTATTAAAGCTACCATCTGCATTACACATTCCACCTGGTCCCATCGGAGCAAGAACATATCTGTTTTTAATCTCCAATTTTCCAATTTTGATTGGTTCATAAAGCACCTTATAATTTTCCTTCATTTTGTTCTCCCTTCTGAATTTACCTTTACCTGATGTCTAACCATCCTAATACTCCTATCGCACTCTGTGAAAGCGATTCGCACCAAATCGAAGATTTGGACTCTCTGCTTTTCTTTAAAGTAGTAGTAAAGGATGGCTCAACACTAGATAACGATTTCTCATTTAATATTTCATGTCTAAATTTCGATGTTAAATTCAGTATAGAACATAAAGGAACTTTACTTGCAAGAGGATATTGTTATATTTTTATCGAAATCCATAATTCTACATATGGATGCAATTTGGCTCCCTTTTCAACCTCAACTAATAATATCTTTCCCCAAGCAATTTCGCCTACTTCAAGTCCTTTGCTTATTGCATATTCAGAAGCCTTTCTAAAGACCTTCTGAGGATACTGTGTAAAATCCTCATCTGCAACTACAATTGTATGTATACAAGATGTACTTTTTAATTGTTTAGTATATAATCCTAGGGGCAATTGTAATTCTTCTAGATACTTGGTATTTACCAAATATCCCAAGTTACTCATTCCCATTTTCTCATCAATCACCCCTAGTTGAACTACTGGTATTGCTTTCACCCATTCATGAATTATCTTTTGAGAACTTCGCTTTTTTGAAAGCCATCCACACCCATCATCACACATAATCGTCATTTCAGGTGACTGTGCAAATTCATATTTATCCAATAATTTTTCTATTTTTCGTATGCTAACAAGATGCTCCTCAATAGCATCTGCTAGCTTCATGTAATACTTGGCCTTTCTTAATGCCTCTAATTGATACCTTTGTTCTCTTTCTTCTATTAATTTATAATCATTTTCCTCACCACCGAACTGTGTGATAATAGTTTTCATAGGTATTTCCATGGAACGATACTTTGTATAAGAAAGCAATCGAAATACATCTACAACATTATAATAGCGATGACCATTTTTCCCTTTCTGCACTTCAATCAAATGTTGTTTTTCAAAATAGTGAATAGCACTTGTAGTGCATCCAAGAATTTCTGCTAAATCTGTAATACTATATCTCATAGTTCGCTCCTTTCTACCTAAAGTGGCTTTAGGTATTTATAATAATTTATTATTCTGAAGTTTAATATTTCTTATATAAGTTTATAATGTATTTTAAAGTTCAACAATTTTTGTTGCAATAGTTTTGTAAAAATCCATGTCATGCTCTACAAACAGTAAAGTTGGTGAATATTCAAGAAGTAACTCTTCTATTTGCATACGGGAGATAATATCAATAAAGTTAAGGGGTTCATCCCATATATGCAAATGAACTTTCTCACAAAGACTTTTTGCAATCAACACTTTTTTCTTTTGACCACCGCTAAAAGATGACATATCTTTTTCAAATTGAACTCTAGAAAAATCAAGTTTTCTTAAAATGGATTTAAAAAGACTTTGATCAATGCCATTATTTAAAGCATAGTCAGTCAAATTGCCCTGAAGATGTGATGTATCCTGAGATACATAAGATATTTTAAGGTTACTTCCTTTTCTAAAAGTTCCTGTATAGTTTATATTCTCATCACAAATAAGTTTGATAATACTTGATTTTCCTGAACCATTTTTGCCTATAAGGGCAATTCTGTCACCTTGCTCAATAGTAAATCCCATATTTTCACAAACCATCTTATCACCATAAAAAATCGAAACATTTTCAAGTTCCACAAACCGGCTTTTATGATAAGTAAGTTGAGAAATTTTTAGGCTGTCAGAACTCTCAATATTTTTAAGAAGTTTAGACTTTTCTTCAATAGCAGATTGTTGTCTTCTTTGGATTGACTTGGATCGTTTCATCATTTTAGCGGATTTATGACCAACATAACCTTTATCCAATTTAGAACCAGAGTTTGTTGTTCCTTGTTTTGATTTTTCTACTTCTTGTGACCAATTACCCATTCGTTTAGCAGATTTTGATAAGCGATTAATATCTTTTCTAAGCTTTTCATTTTCTGCAAGCTGAAAGTTATCCTGTCTTTTTTTATTTTCCCACCAACAGGAAAAATTGCCTTTTTCAATTTCTATATTTGTTTTGTTAATAGAAAGAATATGGTCAATACAGTTATCAAGAAAAATTCTGTCATGTGATACCAAAATAAAACCACTTTTAGTATTGAGATAGTCACTAACAAGTTTTCTTGCATTCATATCAAGGTGATTAGTTGGTTCATCAATCAGTAAAAAACTGTTTTCTTTAAGAAACAAAGTTGCAAGCAGTACTTTCGTTTGCTCTCCGTATGATAATGAATCAAATGGTCGATATAAAATATCTTGAGAAAGTTCCAATAATGAAAATTCACGTATCAATTTCCAGTTAAGATAGTCTGGGAAAATATCACTGATTACATCAATTGTAAGGTTTTCCTTATGTGCTACATAGAAAGGAAAATACTCAAAATTAACATTTGCAGAAATATTACCGCTGTAGTTATATTTACCAAGCAGCAAATTAAAAAATGTTGTTTTTCCTCTACCATTTCTCCCTGTAAACCCTAATTTCCAATCTGTATCTATTTGGAAACTTACATTTTCAAATATGTTATCGTAACTACCATCATAACTAAAGGTTAGATTTTTAACATTTATTAAAGACATAATTTTATCCTCCTGTATAAAAATATAAGCTGCAAGAAAGTCAATTCTTGCAGCTCATAAATACAGCAAAGCCAAACCCATATTAGGGCATGACGAGAATATATTATCTGAGTGAAAAATTAGTAACTTTCTTGCATAAGCACAACAAAACAAGCGGAATTGCCCGCACCCACAATTTTATTATGCTTTGTAAAATTAGCAAGAAAAATTACTCATCTTTTCAACTCCAATCATCATGTTTTTTTAATTGTATCATATTGATTTCCAAAATTCAACAAACAAATGAATCAAACTCATGGATGAATAAAAATATAATTTATTACACTATTTAAGGAGATTGTTCATTGTATTTATGGTGTTATATAGTCTCTTTTAATATACTCAAGCTATTTATTTTTAATTTTTTTCTTTTTAGGTTTTGACATTGGCAACTCTTTATAAGTTACAGATACAATTTCACTCAAATATTCCCTATCATCTAAAGATTCAATGAGAAATGAGGGCTTTGCACCTTTATAAGCAGGAGCTTCTATAGCTTCATGCAATAATTCTTTACCATTCTTCGTTATCTTTAAAAAAAATTGATTATCACATATTAGTCCTATTATTTTTTCATTACAATAGACTCCATAGTCTCCAAACATTTTCCTATAAGTTATATTGCCAGCCCCACTTATTTGATCACAAACATATTCTACAAACTCTATATTTGAAGCCATATTTATACCTCCTAATTTAAAATTTAAACATGAATCTTTAGTAAAAGTCACTTTGACTTTCTTTAAAATACCTTATTAAACATATTTTATCATATAAATTACCATTGGTTATAAAAATTAATCAATTCATCTCATAAGTTCTAACAATATATTCCTTAGCTTTTTAAAAATCCTGTGCATTTTTATTGTAACTTCTAAATACCAATTGTATTAGAGCGTTTAAGTCTAAACCTAATTATTTGAATAATAGTAATTAATACAAATCATACAACTACACCCCTTCAGAAATAACAGCCTTATTTTTATATAATTTTGCATAAGTACTTAAAATAAGAAATAATATCCTATATAATTAAATAAAAATATAAAGAATACGGAAGGATTTTATATGAAAAATTTATATGTAAGAAGATTATTTGATAATAATAAAATAACTCCTTATTCTAAGCTTACATTAAGCAACCACAGAACAAAGAGTTATGTTTGAATTCCAATTTATGAACTTTTAAAATTTTATTATTATTGTGATATATCTACTATTCTGTTGAAAATCTTCTTTTGTTTATTAATTTTATCTTTATTTCCCATGACTAAAAAAATATTTTGCTTAATAACATCATCTACCATTTTAGCCATTTTATTTATATCTTCTTGAGTAGTGCCTAATATTTCATTTAATTCTTTTTCATAGTCCTTTTGAGTTTTTCCCATTATCATCTGTTCTTGATTTTCCATTGCATTTACCACTTGTGAGTTAGACCCTGTAATTTTTTTAATGGCCCCTATTTTATATTTCATCAACTCATAATTATTCGCCTTAAAATTTTTTAAATAGGAGGTTAAATTATCAAATATCTCCAAAGATTTAGGAATATCAGGCATTCTAGCAATATCAAAATAAATGTTACCATCTTGGTTTATGATTGCATTTCCACCATAGCCACCGTTTGTACGTGACTTTTCAAACAGATAGTTGTTCAATATAGCTTCAAGAACCTTCATGCTTCCACTGTAACTATAACCTAGCTTTTTGAAGTTATATCCTTTAATCACTGCATTTATATTTGGGGAGTTCGTAATAAAGGCCTCATTTCTTGTAGTATCTTTAAATGTATAATTAATTGGTTCAAACTTTATTGACTTACCATATCTTAAAAAGTCAGGAAGATACTTTTTAAAACGTGCGTATGAATCATTTGTACCTATAAATCCAACAGTAATATTATTTTTATTAAATACTGTATTATATACATCTATAAGATTTTTTTGAATTTCACTCCACTTCGAATCAAAGTTACTATGAATATCACTTAAAAAATAATAACAACGCAATCCCTTTAAATTTTCAATGTATCTGTTTTTTTCAGAAAAATATCCTGGGAAGCGATAATATATAATATAATTTTTCGCTGAACTCTTTGATTCATTAATAAAACCTTTTATTTCATCTTTGTTCTTAAAATCAAAGTTAGTAATTATTTCCTTCAATAATTCTAGCGATTTGTCTATATTGTCATCTGGTGCAATCACACTTGCTTTGATTTTAGGAGAATATTTTGAAGTTGAATCAAACCTTCCATAAGCATCTGCTGAAAAATCGATGTTGCCATATGTAGCATTATTCACTCCACTTGTCTTCTTAAATTTATCATATATGTTGTTGCTACCATTTGTAAGAATAGAGCACAAAAGATCCAAGTATGGAATTTGCTGTTGTTTTATCATAGAAGTATCAAAATATAAATTGTAATAAGCAGAACCCTTTGTTTCAAATGGTGTATACATCATTTTTGCACCATTTAATGAACTGATATTAATAGCTGGTTTATCAAGTTTAATATCGGAAACATCTAATAAAGGCAATGTAGAAATAGCTTTTTCGGAACTAGCTTCTTTCTGCCATTTTTTTAATTCATTTGTGTCTGAAATTATTTTATCAAGCTGACTTTTAGATAAAGTATTAACATCAATAACACCATTATTCCTCACACTATCATTCTGCTTTGCTTTTAATGTAACAAGAGATTTATGGTTATTATCTATAAGATATTTCTGAATAATATTTTCAAGATATCTTTCGTCCTGCTCTTTCTTTAAAACATTGATCAATCTGTCCCCATCAAGATATGCTTTTGGGTCACCCCCATTTATCCAAGAAAACATAATATTACGACGAATTGATTTGGTACCAAGGTTTGGATCTAAGTTATCATCACTTTTTTGAGTTTCATAGGTCATCATTAAGGATTTTATAACTTCCTTATCTATTCCGTTTGTTACAATATCTTTTAATGTATCATTAATAATTTTTTGGAATACCTTTTTTTGACTTTCATCTGTCTGATTGCATGAAATATAAAAAATTGGCTGTGCGAATTCTTTAAGCAATCCACAGTTTCCTAAACTAAGTCCCTTATCTGCGGCTGATTTATTTAGCTTTGGAATCAGAATATCACTAATTACCTCAAGAGCATTTACTACCTCTGTGTTTGTAGCTTTATCAATTACATAACTCTGCGAAAAATAAGTACTGTTTTTATCTGGAGTACCATCAATTGTATAATAATATGTCTTTTCAACACTCTTTTCAAAAGGTTTTTGCAAATTCACTTTAATATCGAATTTTTTACTAGTAAATTTACTTAGATAGTTGCTGTCTATATACTCAAGCGCTTCATCTATATTTAAATTTCCATAAAGATATATATAACTGTTTGATGGATGATAGTATTTTTTGTAGGTATTCAATACTTTATCATATGTAACATTTGGAATATCTTCTTTATTTCCCCCTGTATTCCATTTATATATAGTATCTGGTAACACTGACTCAATGGATTTGTCTACTAGAGTCTCCTCCGAATTTTGTGCACCCACTTCGCCATATACTACACCAGTATACCTAACCTTTGATTTATTCCCATCTAGTTCATAATGTCCTCCTTCCTGAAGAAATATATTGCGGTTATTTAGAAAATTTGGGTAAAATACTGCATCACAGATTACTCCCATAAGATTCATATAATCCTTATTATTAGAGGTTTGTATATAAAAATCTGTATGATCATCAGCAGTACCTGCATTTGCCTTACTGCATAATGATTGGTTGGCCATTGTCATTAAAGCATTATTAACTGGATATTTTTTTGATCCGCCCAGTATACAGTGTTCAAGTACGTGATTAACTCCTGTATTATCAGATGGTTGCGTACGAAAACTGATGGAAAAAGCTTTATTGGGATCAGCATTCTTTAAAAATACTAGCTTAGCACCACTTTTTACATGAATATATTCCATTACTGTGGTTTTAATACTATTAATATAAGTTTGCTTGACAAGTTTAAAGCCATATTTTGTGCTATCACTATTTACAGATGCAGCAAAAACCAAACTGAAATTGGCACACTGAACTATTAAAGCAAACAGCAATATAAAAGCTACTTTCTTTTTTATGAATTTCATAAATATTCCCCCTCACGTCTTAATAATTAAAGTAACTTATTTAATTTCACTTCTATACTATCAATTTCAAATATATTATTGTTTAATTTCATCTTATTAAAGTCTTAAGATTTACTTAAGAATAGAGTTTATTCTTAATATTTTTTTCTTTATACATAAAAGCTTCTTTATCTATACAATTACGATATAGGTAAAGAAGCTTTTTTTGCAAAATACAAATTTTTTTCTCATTTAAACTTTTATATATTAAGTTAAAAACAATTTGTAAACACACAACAATCTGGTTTATATATTAAAAGGAAGGGTAACTATAAATTTAGTAGATTCCTCATTACTTTCAGCCGAAATAGTACCACCATGAGCATCGATAATTTCTTTTGCAATAGCAAGCCCCAAACCTGCTCCACCCGTACTGGTAGAACGAGCAGTGTCTAAACGGTAAAACTTTTCAAAAATCTTGTCCAATTTATTTTTTGAGATAATTTTTCCCTGATTGATAAAGACAATAACTATACTGCACTGTTGCCGCTCTGCTGAAATTTGGATCGTACTATTCTCATAACTATAAGCAATCGCATTCTTGAGAATATTATTAAAAACCCGTGCTATCTTGTCTACATCCCCATATACTTTAAGATCATCTTGCACATTTACTTCCACTTTTTTCCCTTTTGGTACAAGCATGGGATAAAACTCATCTGCCATCTGCAAAAGCATAAACTGTAGATTGATCTCTTTCTTATTTAGTACAATGGTTGTCATATTAAACCTTGTAATTTCAAAAAACTCATTAATGAGTTGCTCTAAGTGGTAGGCTTTTTCAAGAGTAATACCAACATACCTTGCTTTTTGCTCTACGGGCATATCCTTAGCCTCATCCAAAAGGTTGAGATAGCCAATTACAGATGTCAAGGGTGTTTTGATATCATGTGCTAAATATACCACTAATTCATTTTTTCGTTGCTCTGATTCCTGAGCAGATTTTTTTCTTTTTTCCAAAGTGATTTTTATTTTATTTAGTTTCGCCTCCATAAAAGCCATCTCAGGAGATAGAGTAATTTCATCAACTGATTCCTCTAACAGTTGGTCCAGTCCATCACTAACTTCGCTAAAATATTTTATAAATCGTGAGAGAGATTGATAAAAAATAAATAGCAATAATACATATAAACCAATTGACATCAGTAAACCTTTGTTGTTTCTGAGTAAATATTGGTAAATTTTACTTGAAGCATTTGAGTCAAGATGCAACCCACTTTTACAGAAATCAATAAAATTTTCAATAAAAAAATTCTGTAAAAACCCATCCAAAAGAATATATTCTATTCCCAATCCTATAAAAATTGTAATTCCTCCAATTAAAAGGACTCGAATAAATATCTTACTTTTTAATTTGCTAAAATCATTTTTCAATTTTATAACCAACCCCCCATACCGTTTTGATATATTTAGGATGCTCTGCGCTATCATGCATTTTTTCTCTTAAATGCCGGATATGAACCATTACTGTATTATTGTTGTTGGTAAAATATTTATCTCCCCATACCTCATGGAATAATTCTTCCAAACTAACTACCCGTCCACGATTTGAACACAAAACCCAAAGAATTGAAAACTCTTTAGGAGTGAGAGAAAGTTTTCTCTCATTCAGCATACATTCATGGTTATCCATGTCTAGCACCAGCCCAGAAAAAGCAATCAAATGCTCTTCTTTGCTTGACTTTGTAGAATTATACTTGGTAAATCTCCGAAGCTGCGCCTTTACACGGGCAATCAGCTCCAATGGGCGAAATGGCTTGGTAATATAATCGTCCGCACCTAACGTAAGCCCAGTAATCTTATCAATCTCTTCTTCCTTAGCCGTCAGCATAATAACTGGGAAATTATACTTTTCCCTTATTTGCTGACAGATTGAAAAACCATCTACATCAGGAAGCATTACATCTAAAATAACAAGATCTAGCTTTTCATTTTCAATACAATTAAGAGCATCCTCGCCATTATAAAATTTGAATACATTATAGTTCTCGTTTTTGAGATAAACTTCTATCAAATCCGCAATAGCTTGTTCATCATCAACTATCAAAATATTTGCAGCCAAAAGTATCATCTTCTTTCTTTTAATCATATGTTCACATAAATATTACATAACGAAGTGAAAAACCATTTCTTAACTTTTTCCTTATTAAAATTCTTATCATATAAAACTTTAACCACTTATTTTATCAAACGAATATCATTTTAACATTCAACTGTTCCAATATCAATCAAATAAAGGGTAGATTAACCTTAGTTTACAAGGTTTGTCTACCCTTTATTATATAACAAAATTTATGTGTACAACATGATTGGTTTATTAATAGTCCATAATATATTCTTTATACAACTATGAATAGCAATTAAATTGAAAAGTAAAACTTATTTGTATATAATATTCATATAATGAAAGTTTTGGATAAATTGTTTTCAATTTAATAATTATGAATTTGATGTCTCATTTATATTGTTCATAATTAAGTTAACAGGAGGACTTATAATGAAAAAACATTTAAGTGAATTACAAGTATATAGTGGAATAGCAATATTATTCGTTACATTTATTCATAGTAATGCATACTATTTAACGCAAATACTACAATTAAAATCATATATTGATGCTGGGATATTCTTCAATTTTATTGATAAAATTGTCCATGTTGCAGTTCCCATGTTTATATTTATAGCTGGATATAAATTTACAATGAATAATAAAAATGAAAAGTTTCTAGATTTTCTAATAAAGAAAGTACAAGCTATACTACTGCCTTTTCTTACAATTAGTATATTTTGTTTATCTGTACATTGTGGTAAGTACTTAATTTTTAAAACAAATACTAGTCTTAAATTAATCATTTATGATTTTTTTAAACAATTTATTCTTATTTTTTTTGGCATAAATGTAGCTTATCAATTATGGTATATACCAATGTTTTTGTTTTTAATATTAACATATCCTTTTTTACTAAAATATATTAAAAATATAAGATTAAGACTATCACTTCTTATTTTTTTATTAATCACTTGGCCGATTATAGTAGGACATATACATATTCCTATTATATCCCGCCTACTAAGTTTTCCTGCTTTTAATTTTATTTGTTACCTTTACTTATATGAAATAGGCTCGTTATTTTGTTTAAATAAGATGTATTTAAAAGATGGTAAAAAAATAATACTGCTTTATGTAATTACTTTACTATTATCAAGTTTAATAAAAAATAAGACTCATAGTTCCTTGTTTACAATAATAGTATTAAATCCTATTTCAGTAATGGCTTTTTATTATATTTCAATATACATTAAAAATAATAAGTTATTTTTAATTTTAGGCAAATATTCATTTTATATATTCTTATTTCATGAACCATATTTTATAAGTAAAATTTCGTTATTGATAAAATCACAAGGATTATATATTTCAGGACTAATTGCGCCAGTTGTATCTATACTCTCTATTATATTAAGTATTTTTTTGTATAAAATTTTAAGAAAACTATCAATTGCAAAATACTTATTAGGTATTCGATATAAAAATGTAACAATAGAACGCTGTAAAAACATTCAAATTAACACTGATTAAACTTTGAATGAAGTAGCGCTTAGAAATATTTAAAAAGTAAAATTCTAAAACGGATAACTACATATATTTAGGGAAACTATTCCTATGTCATAATTAAAAAGAACAGTGGTTGAGTTCTAACATCACCACTGCCCCTTATTATAATATCAAATAATCCTCTATTAGATTATACATGTAATTCATCAAAGATAACTCCATGTACATTAAGCCAATCTTTATTGAAAGCTTCTGAGGATAGCACTTGATAAAGGTCTCCAATTTAAACATATACAAGCCTTTTTTGAGATTTTATATACTCTTTACTTTAATCCTCTTACTGGTTTTGTCATATCTGAATCTCCATCCATAATGACTGGATTTGGAGTTTTAGATTTTTTATTTTTACTATCATTTTCTTTTTTCTTTTTTGATTTAGTTGACATAAATTGCTCTCCTTTATTTATAAATCTAAATTTCCATTGGTTGATTTATAAAACAAACTTACTATAAAATCAACAATTCTTATAAAATACTATATGTTATTTTGTAGTTTTTGCCTTTTTAGTATTTGCTTGATGTTTTTGATTAGTTTCCTTAGAACCAGAACGTTTTTCAGTTCCTTTCTTAGCCATAATATATTCACCTCTTTTCACTTAGATTTCTATAGTATTTTTTACAATACGTTTTTTTTAATACATCTATTTGAAATTACATTAGAATAATGTTGCGACTTAATGAATAACGGCATAGAAATAGATTTTTCTAAATATATGTAGTTATCCATTAAACCTTCAGTACGCAAAGAAGTACTAAAGGCGTAGCCTTCTAAAAACCCTACCCTCACTATGCGTCGTCCATGACGCAGTTCGGCTGCAGGAGTCCATTCCTGCAATTACGGATTTTTAGAATTCTACACTTTAAGTACTTCTAATTGCTACTTCAAAGTTTAATCGGCTAACTACATATATAAGAAAATCTTATTCCTATGCCTTGATTTTTTTATAATTAATACAGCTTAACATGCACATTGGGGAGAATAGGAAGACTAAAGGATGATTTTCCTCCTAACGTCAGAAAATCTTTAAACTAAACTGTTTTTTCAGCCTTTTAGCGGTAGTATGTATGTTTATTTAGTATTTTATAGCAACTATCTTTTAATCTTAAGTTAAGAGATGACTCCCTTAAGCTATCGCTTTTAAGAGCTTACCAGCTCTTTTGTTTGGAACAACGACAAAGAGCATAATGAAAAATCAATTTTTCATTATGCTCTTATTTTTTACTTAGTTTAAAGATTTTCTGACACTAGGAGGAAAATCCTCCTTTACTATTCACTATTCTCTGTTCACTAATCGCTACTGTAATGTTGCGTCGCAACATTATTCTATTATTCTACTTCCATTTTATTTATATACCAGCATCCATACACAATACCTACAATAAACATTGCAATAGCTATCATAACTTGACTTGGCATAATTGAAATATCCTTAATAATTTTATAATTACCACTTATCAACATAAGGTTAGACACTACTGGCAGTGGAAATGGTATAAATGCTCTTACCATTGGTTCACTTAAAAATATAAAACTAGCTACAAGTTGAATACCAATATATATCACCGGAGCAATAATCTTTTTACTTACAAGTGTAATACATGCTGTTACTGTAATCATAAGCATCTGAAAGAAAAATGCCTTTAAAGTTATTATTAAATGTTTAATCATAACTGCTGAACTAAGAGTATCTCTAAAAAATATATAACTGTCCAATGTAAGCATACCAAATTCCACAATATACAATAGTAATGATATTAATATTATAGCTATGATCTTTCCTATATATATTTTCCATCTTTCATGCTTGTATATCATCATTGATAGCATTGTATTATTTTTAAATTCCCACATAAACATATAGGCAGTAAATATATTTGTAGCTGCAAGAAATCCATAAGAAAACACCGCTAAGTTCACCCAAGTGAATAATCCATCAGCATTTTTCATAGCTGCCGGACTTATAGGTACTAAACTGATTTGAATTACAATAAACACTCCCACAATTAATGGAATCCAAATTCTTTTAAACTTTTTCAATTCACACATTACAATATTTAACATAACAACCTCCTGATTAAAGAATACCAAAGTAATTATGTAATATTAAAAACTATTTTTCATAATTACTTACACACTCAAATGTAATATCATATTCCTAATAAATGTTAGCTTTTCTGTAAAATAGAATACATCCTACAACGCCTATAATAAATATAAAAATTCCTAAATATATATCACTATTGCTTATTACCATATTTACTGGTATAGGAACTTGACATACAGTTGTCCTAAGCTTTGCAATAGGTGATGCTGGTAAAATTGAAAATATATAATCACTATACTTACTTTCTAAAAGATAGTGGGCATTTCCCGTTATTAATACCATTGAGTAAATTAATGAAATAATCATGCTTTTACCTATCAAGGCTATTAGAATTGCCAGTGGAGTCAAAGCAACTTGAAAAACAAATGAAATTGTAAATATTTTAAAATGATTTATAAGAGGTTCTGTCGTCAAAGGAGTTTTTAAAAAAATGACTCCTCCCAAAATTACTAAAATATAACTTATCCCATAAATGATAGCCACAACTATTATACTCATTAAAAATTTATTAATTAAAGCTCCAAATCTACCATTAGGATAAGAAAATTCTATAGGGGCTGTTTTATATCTAAATTCTCGAACAAATATAATAGCAATAATATTTGGAATCACTAAAGTAAAAAATATGCCAAAGGCTATAAATTCAAATTTAAAAAAGTATCCATACCAATTTAAAGAAGATACCATTTGTTTATTCATTGTAGTAAACATTAAACAAATTAAGCCAACAAGTAAAATAGTGATATAATATCCCGTTCTTTTTAGTTTCAAAAATTCACTATATAATCCGTCAATCACCTTGTCCACCCCCAGTAAGTCTTACAAAATAGTCTTCAAGGGTATCATTCATAACATTAACCTCATAAACTTCTATGCCTTGTGAAATCATATTCTTTGCAACAGCATTTGATTTATCAAGCATTTCATATACTCTGATTATATTGTTATCTATTACCTCATAATCTTTAATGTTCATGTCCTTCTCTAAAATAGTTACTGCTTTTTTATCATCGCTAACTTTTAAATTAATATAATGCCTATTCTTCTTCTCAAAGCTACTATAATCAATCTCTTCTAAAAGCTTTCCCTTATGAATAATTCCAATCTTTGTTGCAAGCTGCTGTATCTCTCCAAGTATATGACTTGATATAAGTATTGTTATCTCTTTCTTTTTATTAAGCTCTAACAAAGTTTCTCTCATCTCTTTAATTCCCACAGGATCAAGACCATTAGTTGGCTCGTCTAAGATAAGAAATTCTGGTTTATGAAGAAGAGCCCTTGCAACTCCCAATCTTTGCTTCATGCCTAAAGAATATTTATGAACCTTTTTCTTTTTAATATCATAATTAGTAAGCCCAACAATCTCTAAGGCTTCATCTATATATTCCTTATTAGGAATGCCCATTAATCTTCTATGAATATCAAGGTTCTCTCTGGCTGTTAAATTTGGATAAAAACCTGGGGTTTCAATTATTGCCCCTATTCTTCCGAACACAGATCTATCTCTCATCTTTTTCCCAAAAAGCTCATATTCACCTTTTGTTGGAGAAATAAGTCCCATTAACATTCTTAAAGTTGTCGTCTTTCCTGCACCATTTCTCCCTAAAAATCCATATATCTCACCTTTTTTAATATTCATACTAATATTATCAACTACAGCTGTAGCACCGTATCGTTTTGTAAGATTATAAGTTTTTAATATATTTTCCATTGATTTTCCTCCCCTTTAATATAAACAAAAGATTATCCCTTACTGATATACATAATAAGAGATAATCCTTAAATACAAGCTACGTAATTATTACAAATTTATTAAATCTTTTTCAGCTATTTAATAAAAACTATAAAATAGTATTTTTGTATTTATAACTAAAAAACTTTATATGAATAAATGATTTTTCAATTATATACTAAATAAATTATATAATAATGCTACAATAAATACTTTATTTCTGTAAAGTATTTATTGTAGCAAAGTATTTGTTTTAGCTATATTACGAGCCATATATAGGATATTTAGTACTAACTATACATTTAATTTTTAAATATTTATTCTTTCTATTAACTCTTAACCCTTACTAACTGGCAGCTTTACCGTAAAAATTGTTTTTTCATAAGGTGTACTTTCAACCTCTATACTTCCCTTCATATCCTCAGCCAGCTTTTTTGCTATACTAAGTCCAAGACCACTTCCTTGAAGATTTCTGTTTCTAGACTTTTCTGCTGTGTACAGTCTATCAAAAACATAAGGAAGTCCATTTTTATTAATACCTTTTCCTTTATCCCATACACTAAGCTTTACCCATTGGTCATCCACTGTTAAATCAATTCCTATTACTTTTCCTTCATATCCATATTTCAAACTATTTGAGATAAGATTAGTTATAATTCTATTTGTACTGCTTTTATCTCCAAGAGCGAAAACCTCTTCATCTCCTATATTTATCTTTGGAGTTATGTTTCTTTCATTTATTTCATTCATAAAAGTAATTATATTTTGTCTTACTATTTCAGATATATTAAACTTTTCAATAACTATCTCTACATCATTACATTCAAGCTTTGCCATTTGAAAAAACTCTTCCATAAGCTCTTTTAAATTAACTCCTCTTTCTCTGATAATATTAATATATTCTTCTTTCTTTTCTTCTATAATAGAATTATCTGAGAGAAGGTCAACATACCCCATAAGAGCAGTAAGTGGCGTTCTTATATCATGAGAAATATTTGAAATCATCTTTTGGTGTTGTTCTTTATAGTTTTTATTATCAATAGAAATATGCTGATATCTATCAAGAAAAATATTAATTTGCTTCACCAATTCTTTTTTATTTCCACTTAAATTATAAAACTTTATTCTTTCCCTTGAATGATTTTCTAAGATATCTCTTAACTTTCCAGTAATCATTTTAGTTTTTCTTTTATCATTAAATAAAAGCATAGACAATATTATAATAACAATTACTAATAACCATATCATACTCTATTACCTACCAATTTATATCCTATACCCCAAACAGTTTCTATAAGTTTAGGGTTATTAGGGTCATCTTCTATCTTACTTCTAAGTCTTCGCATATGTACCGTTACTGTATTATAATCTGATAAAAACTCTTCTCCCCATACACTGTCATATATCTGAACTTTAGTAAATACTCTATTTGGATTTTCAAAGAAAAGCTTAAGAATTTTTATTTCCTTTGCAGTAAGTGTAAGTTCTTCACCTTTTTTTGTAACTGTGTAATTATTCATATCAAATTTCACATTGCCATACTGATATATCCTATTTTCTCCATCATTTTTAGTTTCATTATAATAGATTGCTCTTCTTATATTGGACTTAACTCTTGCTATAAGCTCTGGTACTGAAAAAGGCTTTACAATATAATCATCAGCCCCCATACCTAGTCCTATTATTTTATCACTATCCTCTCCCTTTGCAGAAAGTATTATAATAGGTACTTTGCTTTTTTCCCTAATTCTCCTCATTGCCTCAATGCCATCCATGACAGGCATCATAATATCCATAATTACCATATGGTATTCTCCAGCTAGAAATTTCTTCACTGCTTCCTCACCATGAAACGCTTGATGAGCATCATAACCTTCTTTTACCAATGCTTCTTTTATCATATTATTTATATTCAAATCGTCTTCTGCAACTAATATATTTAACTTTTTCATAATATCACCTTTATTTAATGTATTTTGCATACTTGTCCTTTAATCCATCTCAAACAACTGAAGAATCTCTTCTTCACTTAAAGTTGCAAAACTCTTACCATTAGATAATTCATCTCCCATTAATTCTGATATAAGCTTTTTCTTTTCTTCTTGCAATGCTATAATTTTTTCTTCAATAGTCCCTTTAGCTATGATCTTTATTACTTCTACAACATTCTTTTGTCCTATTCTGTGAGCTCTATCTGTAGCCTGCTCTTCTACAGCTGGGTTCCACCAAGGATCAAAATGTATTACTACATCTGCTGATGTTAGATTAAGTCCTGTTCCTCCAGCTTTTAAGCTTATTAAAAATATAGAATTTTCCCCTTCATTGAAATCTTTCACCATATCCATTCTCTTTGTTGAAGGAACCGAACCATCTAGATAACTACAAGATATTCTTTCTTTATCAAGTCTTTTATTTATATTCTTAAGAACTGATGTAAATTGGGAAAAAACAAGTACTCTATGACCTTGTTCTATATTCTTATAAAGAAGTTCCACTAAAGCTTCTATTTTTCCGCTACCACCAGTATAATCATTCATCAATACAGAAGGATCTAAACACAATTGTCTTAGCTTAGTTATGTAGGCAAGTATTTCTATCTTGCTACTTTTAAACTCATTTTCTTTTACTCTCTTCTCAATAAGCTCTACTGCATAATTTGCATAAGTTTTGTAAATTTTTTTCTGTTCATTATTCATAGTAACCATAAGTGTTTTTTCTATCTTATCAGGTAATTCCTTTAAAACCTCATTTTTTCTTCTTCTAAGAATAAAAGGTTTTATAAGTTTATTTAATTCTGATAATACCTCTGGATTCTCTTTAAATTTTTTATGATATCGTACGCTAAATCTCTTCTCATCATACAAATATCCTGGCATTATAAAATCAAATATAGACCATAATTCTATAAGAGAATTTTCTATAGGGGTACCTGACAAAGCAAATCTATTTCTTGCTTTTATCTCCTTCATTGCTTGTGCATTTTGGGAGTGTGGATTTTTTATATATTGCGCTTCATCTAATATGCAATAATCAAAGTCTATCTTCTTATATTCTTCTAAATCTCTCTTTGCTAAATTATAGGTTGTTACAATAACATCATAATTTTCTACATTCTTTATTAGCTCTTCTCTCTCTTCTTTTGACCCACTTATAGCCAATACCTTTAAAGTTGGTGCAAATCTTTCAAACTCTTGTGCCCAGTTATATATTAATGATGTTGGAGCTACAATCAAAGATTTGCTACCCTTATTGGATAATAAAAATGTAATGGTCTGCAGGGTTTTACCAAGCCCCATTTCATCTCCTAAAATTCCACCAAATCCTAGATAATCTAATGTCTTAAACCAGTTATAACCAATTCTTTGATACTTTCTAAGTTTTCCATTTAACTCTGCCGGCTCTTCAAATTTCAATTTATTTATATTATTAAGCTTATTTTTTATTTCTTTTAGCTCTTTTTTCCCTTTTATATATCTAATATTGTTTTCTTCTAAATAACTATGTATAAAAGAAGCTTTATTCTTAGCTATCTCAATATGATTATCATTTATATTATTAGGAGAAATCATATCTAAAAGATTTAAAAACTTATTAACCTCTAATTCCTCTATATCAAGATATTCCCCACTTTTAAGCTTGTAATATTTAAGATTATCTCTAAATGCCTTTAATATCTCTGTGGTTTCTTGTGCTGGAATATTTCCTATTGTGAAGTTCATTTCAAAATAGTTATATTTTCCTGATTTAATATCTCCCTTAATTCCCTTTGTACCTAAAGATTTTAACCCTTTAAAATTTTCTGAGTAATAGACCTCTCCTATTTCTTGAAATTTTGATATTTCACTTTTAAAGAACCTGAATATATAGTCATCTCCCCTTGTAAAATAAAATTTTTCATTTATCTCTTGAAAGCCTAATGAACTGACAAAATTAATTACTTCAGCTTCCTTTTTAGAATTCCTATATATTATTTTCTCCTTGCAATCATCAAAAATATTAAACTCATAATTTCCATATTTCACCTTTAGTATCATTGTAATGTCTTTACTTTTTTGGTCAAAGTAAAAATTAAATTCACAATCAGCCATAACCACTTTATTTTTTATAGACCTAGACAAAGTAACATTATCACTTAACCTATTAATGTCTGGAATTAATTCTCTTAATATTGTTTTCTCATCTTCTCCCCCCATAGTTATAGTATCTCCTTCATTAAATACTTGAAGATATGGGCTTATCTTATAACAAAACTCATACTCTGGAATATATATTGTTGAACCATACAAGAAAACATTATTTTTAGAACCTAGAACTTTAGGCATCCCACCTAAAGATTTTAGAACATAATTCCCTTTTATAGTCTTTAAATCAAAATTTATAGGTGGCAGATCATTTAAAATTTCAGTCTCAACATCTCTATAAAAAAATCCATCACTTAAGTACACTCTATGCTGTTTTATAATCTCAAAAAATTCTCTAACTAAGTATTTAGGAATATTTATATATTTGCCTTCTACATTCTTATCTCTATTTCTACCAAAGGACATTTGAGTTGTATCCATTTCCTTTAACATTTCAATAAAATCAATAAGTTTTCTATCTTTTATACTTAACTTTTGATTTTTTATATTAAAAGTAAAATTCTTACTATATTTTATAGGAAATCCATTATGATATGATACTAAAAAATGGTCAATATCTTTTAAAATATATAGATTCCTTGAAGGCATATATTTTAGTCCTATTTTAAACTCAGCTGATATCTTATCATTCCATTGATTTTTGTTTATATAAACTTCTATTTTAACTTCATCCTTATTCTTTTCATCTCCTAGAAGCATGGATAAAACATTATTTTTATTCTTAAATATGACTTCTTTTAACCCATCTGATTGCTTTAAAGCAGGATGCATAACTAACTCTCCTACCGCCTTGTAAAAGGTAGCTACTAAGTGCTTACAACAATAATTTTTTCTTTTAAACTCATTCTTTTCATAATCTAAACAATTACAAGAAGTAGAAAAAATACTATCCCTATCCATCTCAATTTTTGTGTGATATTCACTAAGTAAATTTTCCGAAATCACGTTACCGTCTATACATATTAAATTATCTTCACTAGTAATATCCAAAGAAGAAACTAAATCATTACTAAGAACTCTTTTTCCTTTATCGTAATTTTTACCACTAGTCTCTTCATTGAATATTTGTAATAACATATTTTCGCTTAACATATTCTCACCTATTAACTTTAAATTTAAGGTTATGTCTTAAAAGAATGTTGTTTTTTACACTATTTTAAAACTTCCTTTAGTCTTCCTAAAGCCATATTTTAAATTGTTTTTGAAATTATAGTTCATCAACAATTTATTAAAACATAGCGAATCTTTATATATTATAACATAAGCCAACTATACTTTATTACTTCTTCCATTTTACTATCTAAAGTTATATTAGTAACACTTATTTTAAATCATAGTATATCGCACCTCATTCTCAAACTGATCAGATTGCAACCCAAGTTATGCATAAAGCCGTTAATTAAAATATTTTTTTGATTACTTATTTGCTATTTTTCTATATAAAAAAGCCCTTAAATGTAACTAATTACATTCAAGAACTCTAAACTACTTCTATATTATTTATCTTTCTTTTTTAATAATTTAATTAAATATAAAATTTCAATCATTCTTTTTTTCATTATCTAGTTATTGGTGTTTTTCTTCTCCCTAACAATATAGTTATTGACATATGTCATTTATAAGCTTATTATAATATATAAAGGTCATATGGTAATAACTCATATGTATTAAAAATGCTATTCTATTAAATAATTTAGAAAGAAGGGTTTATTATATGAAAATTGCATTACCATCTCGTGGAAATAAAATCGATGACCATTTCGGTCATTGTGAATATTTCACTGTTTTTACAGTTGATACAACTGCAAAAACAATAATTGATTCACAAATCGTTCCATCACCAGAAGGCTGTGGCTGCAAATCAAACATCGCACATATTCTTGCAGAAATGGATGTTAAACTTATGATTGCAGGTAACATGGGTGAAGGAGCAGTAAGTGTACTAAATAACTGTGGAATTGATGTTCTTCGTGGATGTTCAGGTGATGTAAAAGCCGTAGCTCTTAAATGGCTTGAAGGCTCTCTTGTAGATTCTGGTGACTGCTGCCATGAACATGAACATGGATGCCATCATAGCTAATTCTTATTTACCCAAATAGTTTAAAAAATATTTATAAGTTTTCATAAATAAAAGTCATGCTAATAAGGATTTTTCTTATTTATGCATGGCCTTTTGTATTATATAGCACCCTTCCCCCTATTTGCACTCCATATTCAAGGAAATGACATGCAATAGAATTTATATTTTTATTTTCACCCATCCTTATCTTCACCTTCTATAAAACTTCTGCCTCGTCTATGTATGCAACATTCGCCACTATCGCAGAATCTTTCAGAGTTACTACAAAGTTTGTAATCTCCCCCCTTAATCTTCAGCACTTTTCCATTAACTAAAGAGTCGGCAAGTTTTCTTCTCGCATCGTTATAAATCCCCTGAACAGTTGTGCGTGCAATATTCATTTGACTAGCACACTCTTCCTGCGTAAACCCCTCTAAGTCAATCAGACGTATAGTTTCATACTCATCAATAGTCATAGTAACAAAATGATCCTCATTAACCGGATCATTAAGCGGTCCATATATATCATTTTTAGGCAAACAACATACTTTTCTGCATTTTCTTGGTCTAGCCATAAATCCTTCACCTCATTTAATACAGTTTTATTATATTAATATCTCATTACTTCATTCTAGTTATTAAAATATATCATTTTAATGTTATTGTACTATTTTTTCGACATATGTCAATAATTTTTATAAGGCACTACCACAGTATCCACAAACTATTTGTTTAAGTGAAGGTAAGATACATAAAATAAGTGGCTATCTTAAAATTATTTAAAAATCATTTTAAGACAGCCACTTCTACTTAATATTTATATTAACTTCTTATCAAACAACTTTAAAATTAGGCTCTGTTTTAAAAGAATATTGTTTTTAAATTTATACAAAATCAACACTTTCCTAAAACATGGCCTGAAATTAAATGAAAACTTACATAAACTAAAAATTCTATTTATAACAACTCTTTTCTTAATTCTGCTCCTGATTTTGGAGATAAATAACTAAATGGTATATCTAATACTGTACGTGCTCCTGTTTGACCTTCTTTATGTAATCTATAAACTGCTCTTGCATAAGCTACTAACACACTAGAAGTAAACTCTGGATTACTATCAAGCTTTAAACTAAACTCCATTCTCTGATTTGTACCCTCTCCAGTAACTCCTGTACGAATAACAAATCCACCATGAGGCATACCCTTATGATTTGTCTTCAACTCTTCCTCAGTTATGAAATTTACTGTTGTATCATATTCTTCAAAATAATTTGGCATATATTTAATTTTACTTTTAATATCATCTAAATCAGCTGCAACTTCTGGTACAACATAGCAAACTCTCTCATGTTTTTCTTTGGTTGAAAGCTCTATATTTTTTCCTGTACGCACCATATCAATAGCACTTTCAATAGGTACCGTATATTGAACCCCATCTTTAACGCCTTCTACTCTTCTAATAGCATCTGAATGTCCTTGGCTTACACCTCTTCCCCAGAAAGTATAATCTTTCCCACTTGGAAGTACTACCTCTCCTAGAAGACGATTTAATGAAAATAGTCCTGGATCCCAACCAACTGATATAAGTCCAATAGTACCAGCATTTTTTGTTACCTCGTCTAACCTATTAAAATATTCTGGTATCTTGGCATGAGTATCGAAACTATCTACTGTATTAAACATTTCTGCAATCTCCGGCGCCTGTTGTGGCAAATCAGTAGCAGAGCCTCCACAAAGAATCATAACATCAATTTTGTCTTTATAATTCATAATTTCTGAAATATGTACCATTTTTGAAGCAGATAGTAATTTATCAGGATTTCTTCTTGTAAAAATAGCTTCTAACTGAAAATCTGGATTTTGTGCTAAAGATAATTCTACACCTTTCCCAAGATTTCCATACCCTACAATACCTACTCTAATCTTATTATTCATTCATTTTCCCTGACTCTAAAGCCAAGTCCCTCCTTTTTATAAATCCCACTTTTAATTTTAAGATCTGTTTTAAAAGAGTGTAAACACCCTAGTGTACACTTCCTTTAGTAATCCTAAGGCTATGTTTTAAATTGTTGAGTTCATTAGAATGAACTCAACAATTGTTATTTAGTTTAAGTAATTGAGCGTTGAAAAATCTCATTGTTTGAGTTATGGGAGTTATGAAATTTTAGTCATAGTACTTAAACTAGCTTTAGAATTGTTTTTAAATTTATACGAAATCAACAATTTTCTAAAACATAACCTAATTTTATAATAAGATTATCATAGTTTCTCACATTTTTCCATACTATATTATTTATATTTAATAGACAAATTTTTCCTTATTTTCCATACTGAAGCTTTTAAAACTATTTTACTATTACTTTCATAAAAGCTTTTTTAATAAACACATTTATAATTTTATTGCAGTTTTTATTGCCTTAGTTGGACAGACTGTTTTACATTCTCCACATCTTATGCACTCTAAGCTATTAGGACTCTTATAAACTTCTACGCCCATACCACATACCTCAGAACATTTTTTACAGTATATACATTTATCTTTGTCTATTTCCAATTTATAAATACTTATAGGATTAAAAAATGAGTATATAGCTCCTAATGGACAAATAGCCTTACAAAATGGCCTAAAAGTATAAATTGATAAAATTATTGTAAATATTAGTATGGCCATTTTCCATTTAAACAAAAATCCCACAATACTTCTTAGCGAATTATTCATAAGTACAAGAGGTATGCCCCCTTCCAACATTCCAGCAGGACAAATATATTTACAAAATGTAGGATCACCCATACCTAGTTCATTAGCCCACAAAATCGGAAGTAAAATTACAAAAATTATTAATACAACATATTTTATATACTTCGTCCAATTAGGTAGCTTAAATTTAGGTGTTCTTATCTTATTTAAAAACTCTTGAACAAGTCCAAATGGACATAAGAATCCACATACTACCCTTCCTAATACCACTCCTATTAACATTAGTATTCCTAAAATATAAAAAGAAAATTTATACTTTGCACTTCCCAAAATAGCCTGAATGGACCCTATTGGACAAGAACTTACAGCCAAGGGACAAGAATAACAATTAAGTCCTGGAACACAGCTTTTTTTTAGTGGACCTTTGTATATTCCGTACCCCATAACTCCTTTTATATTAGCATTAGTAATTAAAGTACTTATAATCTGAATAATTTTTCTATTTACTTTAGCCAATTCCTATGCACTCCAAACATATATTGATAGCCTTATTGAAGGCTATTAAAACTTCACTTCTATATATACCTAATGCTATAAATATAAAAGATTGTAATAACACGGTCCTTCTTATAAGTTTCTGCTTCATTTTAGCTCACCCTTTAATGCTGAATCTATTAACTTCTTAAAATAGTCATATTTAGTAGCTCCAGTAATATAAGTGTCTAATACTTTACCATCAGGCTTAACAAATAAAGTTACTGGTACAAAATCAAATTTGTTTAATTGCTCATTAAACTTTTTATCAGGTAATATATTAAGATAATTTATTTTTTTAATACTAGTGATTTTCTTTGCATCATCTATTAAAGATTTTTCATCATTTTTCTCCTTATCCATAGAAATTACTCCTATTACTTTTACCTTTCTGTTTTTAAACTCATCTTGGATTTTTTGAAGATCAGGCATTTCCTGTACACAAGGATTACAAGATGTCCCCCATTTATTTATGACAATCAAATCATAATCTTTAAGTAAATCCTTTGTTATTTTGTTTCCATTTAAATCTTTACCTGAAAAGCTCAAAGTTTTGCCTGATAAAATGTTTTTCTCCTTTTCAACATCATTTCCACTACAACCTGAAATACTAATTAGAAGAAAAATACTAACTATAATCACAAAAATTTTTTTCATTTTCCCTCTCCCCTATATAATATTTACTCATTAACTCTAATTTTATCTATTATGGAATTCTTATTTAAAATTCTTTGAATTAAATAAGTTATTATTATTTGTAAAAGTACAAACATACTAATAAGAATTATTATTGGAATTAATGGAAATCTATATATCATATACGTAGCAGTTTTCTTTATTAATCTAAAACATAAATATCCTATTCCTAATCCAAAACCTACAGCTACAACTAAACTTATAAAAGAATAATAGAATCCTTCTAGCTGTAACATTTTACTTATATCCTTATTTGAAGCACCAATAGCTTCAATCATTCCCATTTCATTTTTTCTTGCCATGATACCTGTAATTCTAGTATTAATTAGATTTAACATACCTATTAATGCTATTATGGAAACAACTCCATAGCAAATAATATTCGTTGATTTAAATTGGCTTTGCAGATCTTCCCTAGTTTCTACATAGGATTTATATACTATTTCTTCATTTTTTTCAATAATATTTTTTAAAGAAGCTTTTACTCCTTCATATTTAGCTTTTTGTATATCTATACGAATCTGGATAGGCCTATTATCTTTAATCGTTCTATTAAATATATCCTCACAAGCAATAAAAGTTCCATTTGTATCTAATCCCATATCTAATCCTTCTACATTTTTATCTACTATTGCCACTATCTTATATTCATTAAATTTGTAATTATTGTCATTCTCTTTATCATAAATTTCATCAAGAGTTTGATTTTCATTTTGAGGAAGGTCTTCTTTATAAAGCTTAGCTTTCTTTAATAAAACCTTATCTCCAACATTAAACTTATATTTTCCCTTGTGATTTGCAACTAAAATCACCTCATTTTTATTTTTTAAATTTTCCAGTGATATTTCTCCAAGAGATAAATTATCTTTTAATTTATCTATCATTTCATCATCAAATCCATAAAAGTTAAAACATTCCTTACTACTAGCTACTTTAGTATCATTCTTTGACAAAACCACATTATCAAACCAAACATAGCTGTGATTTACCTTTTGTACCTTAGTAACGCCATCTATATTCTTTACTTTTTTTATAAAATCCTCATTTAAAGGATTTACTATTCCATTGTCCTTGATTATATGCGAGGATGAAATAAGAAAATCATTCTGTATATCTTCTTTTAAATTTAAGTTAATATCCATGCTAAATATTACAGAAGATACTATGATAAAAATCATTCCACTCATACTTAAAGAAAATAGAGTCATTAAAGTACGTTTTTTATTTCTCCACAAATTTAGGTAAGACAATTTTTTCATATTTATATCACCAGAAATTTTTTTCTCTTTCTTTTTAATTTCTGTTTTATAACCACTAAATCTTATAGCCTCAATTGGAGATATCTTAGAAGCAGTTCTAGCTGGTCTAATAAGTGCAATAACTACAGTAACTACACTTACAAGTGAAGATACAATTATCACTGAAAAAGGTACATTAATTACAAAATACTTTCCTACATGTAAGCTTTGCATTACAAAACCACATATAAAGTAACTTAACCCATAACCTAAAAGTAGTCCTAATGGTATTCCAATAATACAATTATAAAGCCCATCTATAATTATTACCTTTCTCATCTGCTTTCTTGTAGATCCTAATGCCGCCAATAGCCCAAAAGCTTGTATTTTCTGTGAAATAGATACACAGAAAATATTATATATTACTGCAATAGCTACTAACATTAATATTAACCCTATAATGATAAAAGGAATTAAATTTCCAGCGCTAGGATGTAGTTCATTTAAATAAAATTTATTTAACATAATATCTTTACGCAATATATTCATGCTATCTGCAAGGCTATATATATCTTTTGTAATATTTTTATCATCTTTAAACCTTAGATATATTTCTCGGTCTATATTTTTTTTATCTAAACTTTTATATATTGCATCTTTTGATACTAGTCCCTTTGAAGTATTATATTTTTTTTCTTCTTCACTTTCTTTTAAAATTCCACAAATAGCAAAATCTTTTTCAATAACATTAGGTTTTTTATTTTCCCACTCCTCTTCCTTAGATATAGGTGGTATAAAACTTAAATGTATCTTTTCTCCTAATTTAGGTTTTTTATTTAATTTCTCTATTATCCATTTATTCAAAACAATTTCATTAGAATTTTGTGGAAACTGACCTTTTTCCAATTTAATATTGTTTAAATCTGCTACATTCTTGTCCATATATCTTAATTCTAGTCTATTTACACCTAATTCTTTATTATTACAATTTCCTAAATACATATATTCTCCTGCTTTTTCAAGCTGAACATTGTTTTTTAAAGTTTGAAATTGTTTATCATTTTGTATTGAAAAAATACAATGATAGTTTCCAATTGTATCCTCTATATCTTTAATATTTGCATTTTTAATAGTAGCACATAAAATTCCCATTGAAGTTAAAAGGGCGGTAGTTAAAACTATTGTAATAATTACAAGTAAACTTTTAATCTTGTTTCTCTTAAAATTTTTCTTAGCAAGATTTGATATACTATTCAATGCCCACCCCTTCTTCCTTTAATATTTTCCCATCCGTTATTCTTATAACTCTATCTGCCATTTGTGCTATCTTATCATCATGAGTTATCATAACTAAAGTTTGATGATACTTTCTTATAGATAATTTAAGTAAATTAATTACTTCTGCACTATTTTTTGAATCTAAATTTCCAGTAGGCTCATCTGCAAAAATTATTGCTGGTTTATTAGCCAATGCTCTTGCTATAGCAGTCCTCTGCTGTTGCCCTCCTGATAGTGCATTAGGAAGTGATTTTCTTTTTTCGTATATTCCAAGAGTTTCCATTAAATCTTTAATATAATCTTCATCCACTTTCTTCTCATCTAGTCCAATTGGGAAAGTTATATTCTCCCATACATTTAAAACAGGTATAAGATTGTATGATTGAAAAATAAAACCTATTTTTCTTCTTCTAAACACTGCTAGTTTATCATTGCTCATAGAAAATATGTCTTTTTCATTTATATATACCTTTCCTTCAGTAGGTCTATCCAGTCCCCCAAGCATATGAAGTAATGTACTTTTTCCAGAACCTGAAGCCCCTACTATTGCAACAAACTCACCTTCATCCATAGATAAGCTTATTCCATCTAAAGCCTTTACAAGATTCTCACCTTTGCCATAATATTTCTTTAAGAATTTTGTTTCTAACACTTTCATAATTTCATTTCCCCCTGCTAATTCTTAGCTTAAATATATTGAAACTACTCTATACTTAAAGAATATCATTCTATTATTACATTAATCTTTCATCTATACTTACAGTTTTGTAAGTATAGACTAAATTTCGTTCCTTTTTCCAGCTCTGAATCTACCATTATACTTCCTTCCTGCTCTTCTAAAATTTTCCTTGTAAGATATAATCCCACACCTGAACCTTCCAATTTTTTAACCTTGTCCAATTTGCCTCTATAAAACCTTTTAAAAACATTATTAAACTCTTCTCTTGGTATTCCTATACCTGTGTCCTGTATATCGATTCTTGTATAACTTTGCATTTTTTCCATAGATATAACTAATTTCCCTTTTTCATCTGTGTATTTTACTGCATTTTCAAGCACATTAAATATAGCTTCCTTTGTCCATTTAGAATCATGATAGACAAAAGAAGACTCTACTTTTTTAACAACTATCTCTATTCCTTTTTCACAAGCCCTCATATATATATCCTTAACTGCTTCCATTAAAGTGTCCTTTAAATCATTAAGCTCTGTTTTTAACTCAATCATGCCTACTTCCATTCTTGAAATTTTAACAAGAGAATTAAATAGCCACTCTAATTTGTTTATTTCATTCCTACTTCTAGATAAAAATTCATCCTTTTCATCCTTACTCAAGTCCTCTTCCATTAACAAAGAATTAAATAGCTTAATTGATGAAAGCGGGGTTTTAACTTGATGTGCTATATCCGTAACCAGTGATTTAATATTTTCTTTTTCTTTTTTTAAACTTATAAGACTTAAATTCAATATTCTAGACATTTGATTTAACCTTGAAAAAATTTCAGAGAATATTCCTTCATTAGTCTCTTCTAATTGTAATTTAAAATTTCCATCTATTATCAAATCTAATGCTTTAGAAAATTTATGTAACTTATTCATGAAATGATTAAAACTAATAAGAAGTGCTACTATGACAATTGCTAATATAAAAATAATGCTTATTACTTCATTTGATAAAAATCTTGAAAACTGACTTTTAAAGGTGTGATCTTCCCACATCCTTATTTCATCTCTAAAGCTATATTTATTTAGTACAGCTTTGCCTTCATTAAGACAGTCCTCATCTCTTTCATAAAGTAAAGCTTTTACAATATCATTCTCTTTTTCTGGAGCAATCTTTATCATTTTTCCTGTTATCTCTTGATATAACTTAATATGATCATCATGAATAGACTGAATAACATTAAAATGAAAATAAAAAATAATAAGAGACGAAAAAAACAAACTTCCAAATACAATTAAAAATATTTTTTTTAAAAGAGGTTCTCTTTTTATATATTTAATCATTTAACTTGCACCCCTGTCCCCAAGTATATCCTATTCCTCGTATATTCTTAATATATTTGGGCTTAGATGGATCATCTTCTATTTTTTCTCTAAGCCTTCTTATATTTACTGCCAAAGTATTTTCATTTATAAAGTTCCCATCTATATCCCATAGTTCATTTAAAATCTGATCCTTTGTTACAATTTGATTATAATTACATATAAGACATTTTAATAATTTAAATTCTGTTTTGCTCAAAAACAATTCTTTATCACTTTTAAAAACTTTAAGTTCTTCATCATGAAACACTATATCTCCAGAAAAAATAATTTTTTTACTTCTTACCTTTACCTTTCTTCTAAGGACAGCTTTTACTTTTAACATAAGTACCATAAGACTAAAAGGTTTTGTAATATAATCATCTGCTCCAATGTCATACCCTGTAACTATGTCCACTTCTTGATCACAAACAGTTAAAAATATAACCAAAATATTATTATTAATATTTCTTATCTCGTTACAAAATTCAAAACCATTTCCATCTGGCAAATTAACATCTAACAAAACAAGATCTATATTCTCACTATGGATTATTTTTCTAGCCTCCATCAGATAAGCTACTTTAAAAACATTGTATCCTTCTTTTTTTAATTTAAAGCTTATACCCCTGTTTAAAGCTTCGTCATCCTCTACTAATAAAATATTTGCCATTTCAAAACCTCCATAATAATTGTATAATTTAATATTATTTTCTTATTAATGAAATATTTATGTAATCATATTATATGGTCATATACCTTAAAATTCAAATTTACAATCTTAAGCTCCTCATAAGACTTAACAACTGTACTTCTGTTAACATGTAAAATCTTTGCAAGTTCTCTTTCCGATGGTAACACATAGTCCATTGGAATTATTTTAGAATAAATCATGTTCCTTATTTGTTTTTTATTTGAAAATATAAAGGAATTTTACTATATCTTTCAATCTTAATTTTCATAATAATCACTGGCTTAGCTAAGTTTGTTTATATTTTATTATATATATATATTCCTTGCTTAAAACTACCAATTTCAATTTTTGTAATACCATCCATTATTAAAAACCCTCAAGTGCATCACCTGCACTCAAGGGTTCTAAACCACTATAGAAAACACTCTAATATATAAGAGCCATCTATATTTCTTTTAGTAGCCTTTTGAGGGTTGTCAAATTCATTACCTTATACTATTTCAAAACTACCATTTATCTACTGTGATTTATTTATACGCATAGATACCCAGCCGCCGAAACAACGTTTTTTTATTTCCGTTGGGCGGATTGCTGATCGACTATTGCTTTAAGTTGTTGAAGCAAATCATTGACCAAATACTTCTTCTAGCTTATCAAGCGGAATCAGCTTAGGCAAATTGTCTCCATTCCATGAAATATTCTATTTCTCCGGTTTCTTCATCCACCTGTTCTTTGGAAATAGAGAAGCCCTCTCTTAAATAAAATTGTACTGCACGGGCATTTTTTTGATAGAGCTGTAAAGTTAACCTCTCACACTTTTCCATACTATGATTTATATTTAATAAAAAAAGCATAAAAAGTGACTACATCCAAAATAGTGTACCACTTTTATACTTTTTTAAATTCACACAAGATTTACATGCTTCCTTTATCTATTAAATATATCTGGACATGTATAGACTTTATCAGGATTTGAACCTACTCTTATCTCCTTATTTAATTGTTTAATTTTATCTACGTCCTCTTTGCTTATTTCAAAATCAAATATATCTGAATTCTCTTTTATTCTTGATGGAGTTACTGATTTAGGAATAGTGACAATCCCCATTTGAAGATCCCATCTTAAAACAATCTGAGGTATTGTCTTTCCATATTTTTTTGCAAGCTCCTGTAAAAGTTCAATTTCAAAGATTTTTCCTCTCATCAATGGAGACCATGCTTCTAGTTGTATATTATTTTTTTCACAAAATTCTATTAAGTCATTTTGAATAAGATAGGGATGAAATTCAACTTGATTTACCATTGGTATAACTTCAGCATCTTCTAGTAAATACTCTAGATGGTTAACTAAAAAATTACTTACTCCAATAGCTTTTACACGTCCTTCTTTATATAGTTTTTCTAATGCCTTCCATGTTTCTTTACTTAAAGGTTGTGGCCAATGAATTAAATATAAATCAAGATAATCTGTACCAAGTTTTTTTATAGAAGTTTCAAAAGCTTTTAAAGTTTTTTCATAACCTTGATCTGTGTTCCAAACCTTGCTTACTAAAAATATTTTTTCTCTAGGCACTCCACTCTCTTTTATTGCAGTACCAACGCCATCTTCATTACCATAATAAGAAGCAGTATCTATATGACGGTATCCTATTTTAAGTGCTTCTTTTACTGATTCAATAACTGTATTCCCATTTTCAACCTTATAAGTACCAAATCCAAGCCAAGGCATTTTTACTTCGTTATTTAAAATTGTATAACTTCTTATATCTTTCATTTAAATCATCCTTTCCTTTAATATCTGTGGCTTTCATGCTTCCACTCTCCTTTACTCAACAAAAGGACTTACTATTTAAAGTAAATCCTAATGGGCTAGTTACTCTTAATAATATTAAATTTAAGAATTATAATTATATTTAATAAGGGTTATTATAAGAATATACCCATGCAGCAATAATCATAATCAACCCAATTGCGGAAACTATTCCTAAAGACTTATTTTTGTTAATTATTCCATAGATTATGCCTATAATTGCGAATATTACAAGAGCAATACTAAATGCCATACCTCACAACTCCTTTATTTTAATATTCACAAACATCAAATTTTATGTTAATCTCAAAAGTTTTGCATGGGATTTGAAAACCATAATCTATAGAAAGTACATTTAATCCCAGTTGCGATATTATTTTCTGTGTTTAATACATAATTTATAAATTATATTTTAAATTCATTGTCACTCCTCCTTAAATACAATATTTTTTCTTCTTAGTATATTAACTAAATATTAATCACATCTTTTTTTACTTTCCTCGGTTGTTGCTGCCCAATTACTCATATTATACACCTCATTTCTGAATACTATAAGAAAGGTTCTTTTCATAAAAGTATTTTTTTGTTGGCAAAATAATTTTATTTAGAATCCTTCTTTCCATTTATCACATATTCATTAATAGCTTTTTTACTAAAACGCAGTTCTCCATTAATATTCATAGATGGAAATTTAGAACTAGGATTTTCAATAATTGATTTATAAACTTGCTGAATGTCTATATTTAGATATTCTGCTAATTCTGAAGGAGTCATAATATCATTTAATTTTTCAGATTTGCCAGCTTTTGAGGTATTTGATATATTATTTTTTATTGTATTAGTTGAATTGACAATCATATTCAATTCATCATTTATTGTTGCAATCTTAAAAGATTGCTTCTTTAGTAAGTTTATAGTAAATATATTTAAAGTTATTGAAACTATTAAACCTATACAAAAAATATACTTTACGGTTTTATTCATTTTTATCTCCCCTAACCAATTAAGTTGTCACTATGATATGTATCATTAAAATATATACCAATATAACCATCATATAACGTAAAAATAAAGATTGCAAATGTTTCCAGATTGATTTGAAAATAGTTCCCTAATTCGTCTTAAATAAATGAATTATAGCGATATATACTACTTTCATAAAATTAAAATAAGCACTATCACCATTACTGATTTTCAATAATTTTTGATAGTGCTTTTATTATATTTAATTCAAATTATGTATGTGATTTTACTACTATATTTTGATTATAAAACCTGTCTTTGTTTAGTGAGTAAATTGCATAATTACCAATTATAAATGTGAAATGCAAGTTTCATTGTGAACAACGCCTTAAAATTTCTCTTTCACTAGGTTTCGAGCTTATTATGAACCTAAAAAGAGAAATTTTCGAAGCAGAAAACAATAAACAGGATTCTTGGCTTCAGGTGGAGTTTTTGCTCCAACTGAAGGTTAGAAACCGTTATCCAGGGTTGGAAACATCGGATAAAACTTGCATGTAGCTATATTGTTTTTGAATTATGCAATTTTATCAATTAAGAATACTCTGTCATGGCATAATAACAGGTATTTAAATCAGTTTTTCAGGAATAAACCTAGAAGAAATCCTCTTTATCAATATATAATCAAGTATGAAAAGAACACCACCCACTATAAACATAGCAAGGCTATTGAGCAAAAGTACACCTGTCATCTGGCCTACTAATACAAGAATCACTGGAATGACAAGAAGGCCACTTACCTGCTGTGCTTCCTGAAAGGTTTCTGACTTTGCCGATACCATCACAGTAAATGTCAGCGACAATAAATTTATTGCAGGTGAAATCCAAAGTATGATTATAAGCCATTTTATATTTGGGAAAATAAGTCCTCCAAAATATATAAAACCACCTACATTAAATATGATGCCAAAGACTATAAATGAAATCAAAGTCACCACATAAGATGGCACAAAAACTCCTAAAATCTTGGCTCTAAGCAATTGTTCCATAGATATTGGAGTGTATAGCAGAGTCTCCATAGTTTTATGCTCCTTTTCTCCTACAAAACTACTGGCTCCAATAACTCCTGAACACATTATTGGAATTATAAGAAAATATGAAGGAAACATAACGTTCAGCGTTACTTTTATTAAAAGTTGGGCTGGAGTATATGCTGCATATTCAGAAGGCAATTTTTTTAAAAGAGGAACCATCTTTGTAAACATACTTGAATCATTTCCAATAAAGTTCGCACCTATCAATATTCCTAGGGGTATTATTACAACCAGAATAATTGGTACAATAGTCATAGGCATAATAACTCGTTTTGAACTTGTTATTTCATTTATATCTTTGTATATCAATCCTTTTTCATTTCTATTCATATTCTAACCCCCTCCAGCCTTATAATGTTACATCAGCAGACGTACCTTTTACATATTTAAAATACAGTTCTTCCAAAGACCATTTCTGCTGCACAGCCTCATAAATTTCCCCACCGTTTGTCAATATGCTTTGTATTAGAGCATTAGCCTCTTTATCTCCTAAAATGGACTTGCTATATAAACCATCATCTTCATGGATAAATCCAAGTCTCTCTGAAATGTTTTTCCCTCTAATTTTTAATTGAAGAATTGCATTTTTCCTTGAAGCAAGTTCATCAAATGTACCTAAACCAAGGATATTGCCATTATTTATAAAACCATATAGTGTACAAATATCTTCAGCATATTTTAATTGATGGGTACAAAGAAAGATTGTAACCTGGTTTTCCTCTGCAAGTTCTTTTATAAGCCTTGTAACATTACGTGCATTTTCTGGATCTAATCCAGAAGTAGGTTCATCAAGAAATAAAATCTGAGGATTGTGAATTAATGCTATAGCCAAGGAAATTCTTTTTCTCATTCCTGTACTGAAAGATTTTACCTTTTTGTCCTTTACATCTAGTAACTCCAGCCTTTTCAATATAAAATCAGCACGTTCATTAAGGGATTTTCCATCCATTCCATGCATTTTCCCAAAAAACATTAGATTTTGCTCTGCAGTAAGATTTTCATAACAGGAGGAACTTTCGGTCATAACCCCACACAATCTATGAATCTCAAGGTTACTTTTTCCCACAGGTATTCCTAAAATTTCAGCATATCCTGATGTTGCTGAAAGAACGCCATTAAGAATTCTAACTGTAGTGGTTTTCCCTGAACCATTAGGACCAAGAAAGCCAAATATCTCACCTTTTGGTATGCTTAAACTTATATTACTTAACGCATTAATCTGGCCATCATAGGATTTCTTAAGATTTTCTATATTTATTGCATTCATTTTTTTCCCCTAACTTTCTTTTCAATTTTTTAACAAGCAAATTATAACGTTCATCTTCTCTTAATGATATAAATGCAGGATTTTCAACAACTATATTAACAAGATTTTCCTTGATTGTTGTCTCATCTATAGGAGTGTTTGTGCCAATACAATTATTATCCTCAAACCATTTATCTACCTTACTAAAATACTCATTTCCTTTAAAACTCAATGGGAATTGCATGTTGCAAACAGTATTCACATATTGCTCTAATGCATCTATTGCCTTTTCTTTATTTTGTTGAATTAAATACCCTTGTGCAGCAACTATATGAATTCCAAAAACATCATTGGTACAAATATCTGTGAGTTGAAAAGAATTAATAATCTGAATGCCCTGAGAATAAATCTTTTCAAACAAAACTGGTTCCATCATGTTTAATGAAAGATAATTGTTTATAAGTGTTAATGTGTTTATTACATTGTTGTAAAGTAGTATTTGATTCACTTCATTTGCTTGATCAGTTTTCCCCTGCATATTATATGCATTAATCAGTATGACATCATCTCCACTATATGGAGTTAATTTATTATCCAATAAGCGAATAACTTCTTCGATATTTCCTAGTGCCATCTCTGCCAATGCTTCCATAGTATTAGCACTTTTTATATATGAAATGTTCTCTGATTCCTCTTTTATTCTTTTACTTAACAATATACATTTCTCAAAAATTTCTTTTTTTATTTCCTCAGTTTTTACCAAAGCAGAATAGTTTAATAATAATTGAATGATAGAAAGTAAAAAAGGAAAACAGGAATAGTACTTCTTTATTAATTCGTTACACTGTTTCATTACTTCATCAAATGGCCTTACAGCAAATTCATGTGAAAGTTTATTATAAATTTTTTTAATGTCTTCCTTTGTGAGCTGTGGAGAATATCCCAATAACTCATCCACTGAAATATTAAAATAAGTTGCAAGCTCAGGAAGAATTAAAATATCAGGATAACTTAATCCAGATTCCCATTTGGAAACAGATGCTTTAGAAACTCCAATGTAATCTGCCAACTGTTCCTGGGTTATTCCCTTCTCTTTTCTCTTCTGAACGATGGATTTACCTATATTTAATTTTTTCATATCTATCACCTCTAATAACATTTTATGCGTTGACTCACTTCCTGTAAATGGATTTGTAGTTGACTTTAGTAGAAAAAGTTAACTTACAGGAAACTTGATTATGCCCCTAAAAAAAAACAGGGTTTTTATTCCCTGTTAAATACTTACTAATTTATTTATTAAATCTGAACTTGGTCTTAAATATGTGGTTATTTTAATGGTATCTCAAACTCTAAAATGCTCTTTATATCTGGAAGTTCTCTTGTAGCTATCTTTATTTTTTTATTTTTGTCTATAGGAAAACACTCTAATATATAAGAGCCATCTATATTTCTTTTAGTAGCCTTTTGAGGGTTGTCAAGTTCATTACCTTTTTCATCTTCTACCCAAACACACATTCCATTACCATATGGGTCATTTCCTTTATAAATATAGTGAACTAATGTTTTATTGTTTAGGTACTCTATCTTATTTAAAGAAATTTCTCCCCCTTCGCCTTGTGAAATGGTAACGGGAAAATTTCCTTTTACGTCTGTTTTTATATCTTTAAGTGTTCTTCCGGAAACTATTTTATCTTCTAATACCTTTACAACAAATTGCTGTGGATTATTATTCCATGGTATAAAGGTATATTCTTTATTGTCAATACCATTTTCCTCATGGCCACTGCCTCCCGTAGGTTCTAATACATTGCCATAATTATCAATTAACTGATAATCATAAAACGTTCCTTTTGGTATATTAGTTTCGATTGCATGTAGCTTTATTGTAGAATCTGACATAAATATCTTCTCTATGGTTATGCTTTTTCCTCCTGATAGAGATTTAGTTAACATTGGAGTTATAAGCTTTCCATTAAGCATATTAGCTTGATTTTTCACTTCAATATTTTCAAATTTCCAGTTTCCTTCTATAGTTCCTATTTTATTAAATGATACTGTAAGTTTAAAATGTTTAGGAAGTTCACTTGTTGGATTGATATTCATTACTCCTGCATATGAATTTTCTGTTAATGGGCTTCCATAAGTAGACATTGAAAAATCAATAGGCTTACCATTAACCAATAAATTAGGTTTACCAATTTCTCCAAGGTTATTGGCTTCCACATTATATCCGATAGAAATCCTTGAGCCATCAAAAAGTATATCAGTAATTGTAACCTTTATATCCTTATCTATCTTTGTTTTATCTACTAAAGTAGATATACCCTTGTCATTTGCAAGCTTCAATCCCATATCCCCAAACAACTTAAAAACAGAACCAACTACAGGAATATTAGTTAAAGCATTAGCAATGCTTGGCGACACTGTAGCTGAAACAGTTAAAACTGTTATTGCAATAGTTGCCGCAACTATACTGTGCTTTAATATCTTATTAATTGCAAATCTATGTTTTCTATTTCTGCCTACTACTTCTTTTTCAGGCAAACAAGCTAAAGTTCTATCTATCCTCTCTAAAACCCCATGAGGAATTTCAGGCTTATAGCTTCCAAATTGACTTGTAAACTCCCTATCGAAAACTTCATTATTCATAGCATTCACTCCCCATAAAATCATTTTTAAATGCGTTTCTAAGTTTCCCCCTTGACCTTGAAAGTCTTGACTTTACTGTACCTTCAGGTATCTCTAATAAATATGAAATATCTTTTATAGAAAATCCCTCAAAGTAAAAAAGAATAACTATATTTTTAAGCTCATTATCTAAAGAATTAAGCATTTCTTCTACTATGATATTGTCATCAATTCTATTAACCGCTGACTTTTCAAAAGAAGTTACTTCAATCTCTTGGATTGGAATTACTTTACCTTTAAGCTTGTAAATATTATTACACTCATTAATCAAGATTCTTATAAGCCATGTTTTAAAAAATTGAGGCTGTTTTAAGTTGCTAATTGCTTTATAAGCTTTAAGTATAGTCTCTTGAATTGCATCTGCACAATCATCATCTGACTGAAGCATTGATTTTGCTACTTTATACATTGAAATTTCATAATACTTAATTAGATTTACAAATGAGTCTTTATGTCCTTCTATAGCTTGCCTAATCTCAAATTCTAAATCCAAAATAACACCTCCACTCTGCATTTACCCCTTGTTGTAAAACAAATCCACTTCGAAGTTTCTGTTTACATATATTAGACAAAAATATTAGTGTTTCGGTTCACAAAATATATAATAAATCGATTTTTTCTATTGTTGCTTCATTCCCCCAACCTTCTCACATAATATCCTTCTGCCCACAAATGCCTGTTTTCAAACTTATACTTTGGGTTTTAGTATCTATTAAAATCATTTGTATCTAAAATTATATTCGTAAGTTTATCAACACATAAATATTATCACGCATTAATATTAAAATTGTATTCCGTATATAAAATAAATCCTTTTGCTCCAATAGCAAATAAGCATTTTCAAATATTTATCTTGTAAGTTTCTTCAAAGTTATCTTTTATTTCTTTTAAAAAATATCTTAATTTTGAATAAGTAAAAAACCCACAGGCAAAGCCTGTGAGTTGAAAATGTATATTTAGTTTAAATATACACATTATAATTATATATACATTTTTCATAATATTTTCATAACTAAAAATTCAAAGTCAGCTTTATAATCTAAAACCATTCCAAATAAAAATAATCTATCTACTCTCAACAACATCAAAACTCATTTTCATATCTTTTAAAAAATTCATAATATGTACGTACATTTTCTAATTCTGTCCACTTTTTCACATCAACTGGATTTTCATCAAGATCATATATTTTTGCTCCACGCATAGCAAGCAGAAACGGCGAATGTGTTGATATAATAAATTGACAACCTAAAAATCGCGCAGAGTCCTCAATAAATTTCATTAATTCCATCTGGCGTTTTGGAGAAAGACTATTTTCAGGCTCATCCAATATATATAGTCCATTTTCCCCAATTTTTTCAATAAAATATCGGAATGCACTTTCCCCATTCGAATATTCCCTCACATTATCTATCAATTCATCTCTCACAAATCGTGACTGCGTTTTACTTCTGGCAATATTCACTTTTTTTAGTTGCTCGTAATCTGCTATAGACTTCATTTGGAATTGAGAATATTTCGCATCCAAATATTCTTCAAAAAGTTTTTCCCGTTTTTGGTCAATTCCTTCATTGAGGTTACGGATATTCAACATATAATCAAATACATCATCACTTGTTATTATTCTACTATTTTTAGGAATGTCATCTTCAAGCTGCATCTGACACATATTAACATAGTCAGAATAGAAATTAGATTTATTATAGATAGAATCTCGATTGATTCCTGTTTTTTCTGCTATCACATTTAATGCCGTTGATTTTCCTGAACCATTTCCACCATATAAAATCGTAACTGGCTCAAAATCAATTCTCTCAAAACCATGTTTTGATAATATCTTAAATGGGTAAAACGAATCGTAGCACGTTCTTTTTTCCTCTATTAAAAAATCAAATTCCATATCATCATTTGGAAATGTAAAAACATTTAAATAAACCATTATCATCTTCCTTATCATAGCATTTTATATACTTCTAATGCGAAATCACTTCTTATCTTTAGTTTTCTAAAGCAATTATACCATTATTTACATATGAATATATTTTATAACAATAAAAAAATAAAATGTGTGGAATTAAACACATTAATCAGCTTAGTGCTGACATTAATATTATGGCATAGGAAATTTCAAGTTATAGTCTTTTTCTTTGCTAGGCTTTAAGTTTACCTTGAATAGGTTCTTTTAATTTAACTTGAACTTTACGCCTCATAGCAAGATAACAAGCTAAGCCGCCAATAACATTTGAAATTGGTTCTGCTAAAAATACACCTTGTACACCAAGATTCCACAAATGGGGTAGTAATATTGTCAATGGAATAACAATAAAAACCTTTCGCAATAACGAATAGAAAGTAGCTTCCTTTGCCATACATAAAGCTATAAATGTATTCTGTCCTGTTGAGTGAAGTGCCATCAAGAAAAAGCCGAAAAAGTATATACGAATGGCGGGAATGCCAGCCTGTATTAATTCAGGTGTATTGTTGAATACCTGTATAAACATAGCAGGGAAACAAATTACAAGCAACCAAACGATACAAGCAAAAACAACACCACACCATGTAACAAAACTGATTGCCTTTTTTACACGGAAATATGCTCCTTTTCCATAATTAAAACTCATAACTGGAACAGCACCACCACCAAATCCCATCAAAGGTGTTGAAAAAATTTCTCTCACAGAATTTAAGACGGTCATAATACCAACATACAAATCGCCGCCATACAAAAATGCCATTTTGTTGCAAACTACCTGTCCGATACTGGTAGTAATCCCCATAACAAATCCAGAAAAACCTAACTTAGTAATCTGCTTCACTCTTTCCCATTCAATTTTCATGCTAATCCAATTTAGTTTAAGTAGTGCATACTTACCTGTTAAAAATCTAATAATCCAAATAGCAGAAACCATTTGCGAAATAACCGTTGCAATAGCGGCTCCTTTGATCCCCATGTGTAAAACAAAAATAAAAATAGGGTCTAATACAATATTTAAAGCTGCACCAATTACTACTGTCATCATACCAGTTCTTCCAAAACCCTGGCTATTGATAAAGGGGTTCATTCCCAAAGTTATCGTAACAGCTATGCTTCCCAACAGATAAATTTTCAGATAATCATGAGCATAGCTATAAGTTATTTCACTTGCTCCAAAAGTATATAAGATTGTTTTTGCAAAAATCAATCCAATTACAGTAATGATAAAACCAGTTAATAATAATAAGCTAAATGAAGTTCCCATAATTTTTTCAGCTTCTTCATTATCACCTTTTCCCATCTGTACAGAACATAATGGTGCACCACCATTAGAGCCAAATAGCATGCCAAAAGCCATAATTAACGTGATAATAGGAAAACATACCCCTACACCTGTTAATGCTAAATCACCACTTTCTGGTATGTGTCCAATATAAATACGATCAACGATATTGTAAAGTAAATTCAAAATTTGGGCGAGAGTAATAGGAAGTGCAACATCTAAAATGCTTTTTGCCACACTTCCAGAACCAAAATCAGTCTGATGTACTTTCACTTTCAAGACCCCCCTTTGAATCAATAGTCTTTTTAGGGAGTAAGTCCGTCAAATGCTCAATCATATAATGGAAGCTATCATCTGTAGATACTTCTGCTTGAAAATAATCAGCATGTTCAAATGTAATAAATCCATGTATGGCACTTCTGAGCATACGAGCTAAGTGGAAAGTTTCCTCATCAGATAAAGGATAATATTGCAATATTTGTCGGTAAATTCCCCCAATAGAACGCTTCGTATCTTTTAATAGCTTTTCGTTAGCAGCCGGTGATGTTAAAAGAATTTGATAGAATATAGGATTTGTTTTTGCATAGTTTCGATAAGTATCTGCAAGTGCTATCAACGCATCTTTTCCATGTTTTTCAACGCTTGCTTCTTCCATAGCTTCGCTCAATTTTTTAATTGCAACTTTTTCAATCTCATAATTTAATTCAGCTAGATTAGTGATGTGCTTATAAAAAGCGGCTGATTTGATTGATAAATAAGCCGCAAGTTCTTTTAATGTGAAGTCCCGGTTCCCTGTTTCCTCCATATATTTTATAGCTGCTTGCACAACTTTTTCCTTTGATAATCCTTGTCGTGGCATATATTTTATCCCCCTTTAAGACTAAAATTTCAAAAGTTAATTCAATTAACTAAACCTATTATAAGTTAATCAGATTAACTTGTCAATATATGGTTATCGTTATTTTGTTAGGAATTAGTTGGAATCAGTAAGCTTTATTTGGTGACTACTTTATAATAATTTTAATTTCTTGGTTTTCACCTATTATTATTTTATCTATAAACATGTTGGCAATTTTTCTAGTCATAATTTCAAGGTTTTGTATTTGTAAAATAGCTTGCTTACTCCGTTTAACTCTTTGTGTTGTTATATTGAATTCAAAATATGAGTATGATATACTTACATCAACAAACTTTTGGGGGAATTTATACATGGAACTTGAATGGATGAGAAAATATCGAAACTTCGTTGAAAAGATAATTAAATTTGGTAATTCTTATGCACAATCATATAAAACTGAATATAATTACAATACTCCAATAAAATTTTCAGCATCACAACTTCAGGTAGTGGAATACATTTTAGAAAACGAAGAGAATCACCAAAACATGTCAGAAATTGCTTCTCGTCTAGGTATTTCTCCCAGTGCTTTTTCAAAAAACATTAATAAAATGGTAAAAAAAGGGCTACTAGAAAAATTTCATACTAGTGACAACCGTAAGGATGTAATTATAAAAGTATCTGATTTTGGAAAAGAAATATATAAAATATATTCAGAATATGCATATGAAACATCATTAAAAAAAATGTTTGAAATTCTAGACGAAATACCTGATGAATATATTTCTAAATTTACTGAAGTCTTAGAATTATCAGCTGAAATGACTCACTTAGACAAGAATCAACCTGAAGAAGTTAAACTAATAAAGATTGAATAGTTATAATTAAGTTTCAATCCCATAATATTAAAAGTGAAGCCTACCAATATAGTTTTTTCCTATATTTGTAGGCTTTTTATTTCTATAAATTCATAATTAAAGTTTAATATATGTTTTAATCAATAAATAATCCCATTAATAAAGAATCATAAAATTCACCATTAATTAAAAAATCTCTTTTTACTATTCCTTCCTCTGAAAAACCAAGTTTCTTATATAAATTAATACCTTTTGTATTATCAGTTCTAACTCTTAAATTAATTTTTCTAATTATACCTGAACTTTTACTCCAACCAATTAAATATTTTATCAATTCTTCACCAAGACCATTTCCCCAATATTCTTTAAGAATGCTTACTCCAAATCCTCCAACATGAGCATTTCTTTGCCTTGGACCTCCTGAAAAATTCAAGTTTCCAACTATCTTACCATTGATTTCTGCTATAATGAACAATGCATTTCTCTTTTTTAGGGCATTCTCAATAAATTCTTCTTCTTGATTCACACTTCTCCCAAACTCCCCTATTCCAAATGTTAAAAAATCTGATTCTCCTCCAATAATATTAAGATACTCTATTAATGCTTTAGCATCAGACTTCTTTGCTTCTCTAATTATTATTTGTTCATTCTTAACTTTCATCTCTTTCATTAAAAACACCTCTTGATTAATAATTTATCTATTTTAATACAGGTATATAAAATCTCTTAAACTCAGTCCCTAAAATAAATCCAAGCCCATAATAAACTATTATCACAATAAAAGTTATTTAACGTAAATATGTTTTTTTACCCATTGTCTAAAAAACTCAAGTTGTTCCTCCGTATGAAAATAGTGCTCTGCATTCTCCATTACTTGAAAATCACAATCAAATTGTTTTACAAATGTAGATACTACATCAAACTCACATAAATCATCTTTTGAACCATAAAGAATTGAAGTTTGATTATTCCAATTAACAATAGGATGTTCTTTTACATAAGAGTAGTAATCCCAGTATAATGTTTGTCCACTAGGAGTAGGAATTTCTTTTTCTGCTTTTAGTCTATCCTCACTTACATTAAACCATGTCATCATATTATTTATAATACGTTCCATATTTACTACAGGAGAGAGAAACAAACATTGTCTCAGCTGCTCATCACTATATGTTAGTAGGCTAAAATATGCTCCCAGACTACATGCAAATAAACTTATATTATTTGACAATGAATGTGCATAATTCATAATAGTATTAAGATCTTGAACACAGTTTTGAACTTTGCAAGGATAGTTTTCATTCTTACGATCACCATGCTCAGGCAAATCAAAACTAAGCACTTGATACCCCCTTGCTATTGCTTCCTCTGCCAATATAACAATTGCTTCATCTGCCTTGCTAGACATATATCCATGTACTGCTATAAATAACTTATCTGATTTTTCTCCCCATAAAATTGCAGGTATATTCTCTATTTTTAAATTTTGTTTTATCATTATAACTTTTCCTCCATAAAATATACATAATTTAAACTATTTTTCAACTAATTTTCTAATTAAATTATAACCTTATATTCTATAATTTATCTAGTTCATAAATAATTCTATAATAAATTTGTACACAAATTATATTTGTTATCAAAGTTTTTTCTCAATCCTCATATTATTTTCCAATACAAAAACAAAATGCGTTGGCTTAAGAATTCTATCTTCTTTACCAACACACTAAATTTTTTTATATAGAATAAGGTATTTAAACATAAAAAAGAACCTACCTCAAATAGTAAGTTCTTTTTTAACACTTTATACCTTATGATATAACAAACTTATACCTGTCTCCTATAACATACTGCTTTCCTATATGTACTGGCCTATTTTTATCATCATATATTACAGTTTTTATATAGAATAATGGCTCTCCATTTTGAACTTTTAATAATTCTGCCTCTTCATCAACAGCTTTCGCAATTTCTATTGTAGTACGGTCATATCCTGAATCATGAGAATCAGATGGATTAATATCATATTTTTTTTTCAATAATTCATATAAAGAACCATTTAAATCTTCTGTAAGTAAAAAATTAAACCTTTTACAAGAAAAATAATTATTCTCTAACATTAAAGGCTCTCCATCAGCAAATCTTAATCTTTGGATATATATTAGTTTATCATCATCCTCCAATTCAAGATCTTTTTTATCTTCTATTTCTGGTTCTACTATCTCTCTTTTAATAACCTCATTAGTTACTTTTAATCCATTAGCTTCACAAGCGGCAGTAAAACTAGATAAATATTCAATTTTACGCTGAACTTTTGGCTTAGTTACAAATGTTCCTTTACCTTGTTTTTTCACAAGATATCCCAACTCAACTAATTCAGAAATAGCTGCACGTACAGTTATCCTACTAACATCATATTTTTCACTTAATTCTACTTCAGTTGGAATTTTATCTCCACATCTTAATTCTCCATTTATTATAGAATTACGTATAATATCTGCTAATTGTTGATATAGAGGATTAATACTGTCTTGTATTAGCATATGAAAACTCCTTTTATAAATACATAATATTTCCTATATACTATCACACTAATATAAAAATTTCAATCAAGTCATTATATAATGATATATATTAAGTTAATATATTATACTAAATAAATCAGCTACTCTATAATGATAATTTAGAAAATTCCCCATTGAAAATAATTACAAATTAACCAATTGATAAGCTAAACATAATGTATTGTATAATTTTCTCAATTAATAAATTATTATAGAGTAGCCACTATTATAATTTAATATTTCTTGCCATATCCAAATGAACCTTCTATTAAGCAGGTTTTAGCTGAAAAAATGGCAGCTTCATTTAGACTTTCTTTAATTATTGTTCCTTTTTCTAATTTATTTTCTTTAGTTTTGCTTATATAATTCACTAAAAATGCTGTTATAAATGAATCCCCAGCCCCCATTGTATCTATAGCCTCAACAAGTTCTGGTTTTTGCTTGTAAAACTTATCCCCATCATATAATAATGCTCCTTTTTCTCCCATTGTAGCTAATACAATTTTACTTCCTAGTTTATACGTCTTAATTATCAAACTGAGTATTTCATCAGCATTTAAATGGCTACATGAGAAAAAACTAAAATTGACTTTTGGAGCGATTCTTTCAACTTCTTCCATAGTAAAATCATCAGAGAAATCAAAAGATATTGGAATATTTAATGCTTTCACCTTGTCAAGTTCTGGTTCAGTATATCCATATAAACCTGCATGTAGTAAATCAAAGTTTTTAATATACTCTAAATCATCTTGTGTAAGATTTAAACCATTTTCTCTTAAAACTCCACCCTCATTACTTCCTAGAAAAACTCTATCTCCATTTTCTAAGGTTACTCTTGCACAGCCATTTTCACCATTGAAATGCCTACACTTTGAAATATCTAAGCCAAGTTCATGAATTGTATTTTGAACGTGTTCTGATTCCTTATCTGATCCAAATGCACCTAAAAATGCTGAACTTACTCCTAATCTTTTTGCATAAACTGCAAAATTCAAAGCATTTCCACCTGGATACATAGTTCTAATATGTTCATACTTATCTACAACATTATCTCCTAACCCAATAACTTTAACCATAATATCTTCTCCTATCTTTAAACATTTTAATATTCAACTTTTCCCATATATCTTCTTGTATCTAAATCATGGTTTCTGATCTTAGCTAATTCGCCTCTGTATACACATAAAATGCTATAAAACACTACAGGATTAAAGAATTCAACCACTGAACTATCTATTACACTAATTCCAAGTTCTTTACAATCAACCACTTCAACTTTTGAGCCATATTTATTTAAAAATTTAAGTGCTCTTTCATCTAATTCTCTAGTTCTACCTTCATTCATTAATAATAAATATAATGTTTCCTTATCAGTTACTTCAAATGGTCCATGGAAATATTCACCTGAATGTATTGATGATGCATTCATCCATTGCATTTCCATTAAAGAACATATTGAAAATCCATATGCATGTCCATATGATGCCCCGCTTCCTAAAATATATGTTATTGGCTCATCCTTATATTTTTCTGCATATCTCTTTGCTCTTTCTGCAACCAATTTTTGTCCCCTTTTTACAACATCATTTACTATCCCTAGTCCTTCTATAAATTTATCATAATTTTCATAGCCTTCTGTTTGATTTAATACTTCCACTACTATATTAAGAATTATTGCCATTGGATTATCTTCTACACTTGTATCATTTCCCCATACATAAAGTATGTTATAATCTGCATGCTTAATTATATCTGCATCTTTATTATGTGTTAATGTTATAGTTGCTGCTCCATTTTCTCTAGCCACTCTTGCAGCTTCAACAGTTTCCGGAGTATTTCCGCCATGTGAACACACTATTACAACCGAGTTTTCTCCTAATGATTTTGGTGTGGCATAAACAAATTCATTACTTGTATATGATAGAACCCTTAATTCCTTTGCTTCACTTTGTAAAAAATATTGTGATGCATACATATCTACTAAAGATCCCCCACATGCTACTAAAAATACTTCTTTTATTCCATTTTCCTTACTTGAATTAATCTTTTCTACGATTTCTTTAACGTTCATTTTTGTTCCCCCTAATATTTCTTAAATTTTATAATTAAATCATTTTATGGTTTTATGATATTTAACTTTTATTACATTGGTAAATATGCTGATATTGCACAAAATACTGCTGCAGTTATTTCTAATACAATTACTATTTTTGCTACAGATTTTATCCATTTTGAAAAACTTATTCTTCCAATTCCTAATGCAGCCATTAATACTCCACCAGTTGGTGATATCATATTAGTCAAGCCATTTCCAGCTTGGTATGCAGTAACAATTGCTTCCTTATTAACATGTATTAAATCTCCAAGTGGAGCCATAAGAGGCATTGTTAAAGCTGCTTGACCAGATGAAGATGGGACAAATAATGCAATTATGTTTTGAACGAAAAGCATTATTGTTGTAAATACTGCTACTGGCATTCCTCTTAAACTATTTGCTAATGAATTTAAAATAGTATCAATTATCATGCCATCTTCCGCTATTACAAGAATTGCACTTGCAATACCTATTATCACTGCTGGATATGCAAAATCTTTACATCCTTCTACGAAAGTTTCAGCCATATCTCTTTCTGAGAATTTAGCAACAATACCTGAAAACAAACCAATTAAAAGAAAAATTGCTGCAATTTCATTCATATAAAATCCTTTTTTAAGTAATCCCCAGATCATTATTCCCATACCCACAGCAAATCCAATAAGTATAACCTTATGTCTACCAGTAAATTCAACTTTATCTAATGACTCTCTATCTGCTAAAAAGAAATCTCTATTTTTCAAGTCATCTTCATAAACCAAAGATTTTTTTGGATCATTCTTAACTTTTTTTGCATACATCAATACAAACGTTATTGTAATTATCATGTAAACAATAAATTGAATCAGTCTAAACCATAATTGTGGATTCCCTTGTATTCCTGCTACTCCTTGAGCTACAAGTACTGAAAATGGATTTAATGTTGCTCCAACATATCCAACCTGAGATGCTAAAAATATCATCATAATAGCTGTTAGTGAATCATATCCAAAACTCATCATTAGAGGTATAAATACCATATAAAAAGGTATTGTCTCTTCACTAGTTCCTATTACTGATCCACCAATTCCAATAAGAATCATCATAAATACTATAATTAATTTTTCTTTTCCTTGAAATTTTTTTGCTACAACTGAAATCCCTGAATCAATTGCTCCTGTTTTCATTAATATGGAAAATGCTCCACCTAATACAAAAATAAACGCTATAACTTCTGCTGATTTTTGTACTCCTTTACTTGGAGCCATTAATACATCAAAAGGTCCTTGTCTTAAATCATTTCCTTCATCATCAATTTTAGGAACTTGTTTGTACGTATCTGCTACTATTACGCTTTTAGTCATTCCTGATACAACTTGATCTTCTTTTTTAAACTGTCCACTAGGTATAATCCATGTTAATATTGCTATTAAAATTATTAATCCGAAGAGTAAAGTATAAGTGTGCGGCATTTTTAATTTTTTATTAATCATATTAATCACTCCTATTAATAAATTAATTTATCTTCATAAAACTTACGTGATCAACTATAGTTTTTGACTAAAGCCTTATTTTAACCATTCATCTTACAATACGTATTATAACGTATTAGTAGCTAATACAATTACTTTTATTAAAATAAATAAAGAATAGAATGCTTTTAATCAGAGTCTAATGAACTAAAAACATTATTCTCTTGCCCATAGTTATTAATCCCAAAAGATTTTCCCCTAAGAAATCAAAAATTATTATATACAATATTTCCATCAACAATAGTTAAACAAACTTTTACATCTCTCATTTCTTCCATTGAAGTTTCAAATATGTTTCTGTCTAATACAGTAATATCTGCTAACTTCCCTACTTCTAAAGTTCCTAACTTATCTTCAAATCCACAATTATATTGACCACCTAATGTCCATGCTTTTAATAATTCTTTAATTGATATAGTATTTTGCTTATTATAAGGTTGTCCACCATCTACAAAATATCCACCACAAGCATGATATATAGATTCTGGTATATCCGTTATCATAAGGGGTAAATCAGTTCCACAGGATACAACCACACCACTGTCTAGCATTTTTCTACGATTCCAAAAGTATTTTCCACGTTCAATGCCAACATTTTTCTCAATCATTTTTTTTGTTTCATCTTCTAAATCTAATGACATTATTTGTGGATATATTTCTGCTATTATCCCTAGTCTACCCATTCTTTCCAAATCATCTGGATGAGTAAATTCCATATCTGTAATTGCATGTTTATTAATACACTTTCCTTGATCTCGTTTACATTTTTCATAAATATTTAAAACTTTATGGACTGCTCCATCACCTTGGGCATGCAGAGAATATCTAAAATTATATTTGTCAGCTAATAAAACTTCTTTTTCAATGAGATCATAATCAATATTCATAATACAATTTACATTTTTTAGACATTCATATGGTTTAAGTAAGTCTGCTTTTAGGCTTGCAACTGTACCATCTGTCATTCTATTAAACCCTGAAAATCTAACAAAATCACTATTGAATTTTTCTCTCATTTTTAGCCCGTATGCAATATTTATTTCCTGTCCTACCGGTTGAGACATAAAAGAAACTCTAAGAGATAATTCCTTATTTTTTTCTACTTTTTCTAGGTAATCAGTAAAACCATAATAATCATCAAAACCCATCTCTTTTACCGAAGTAACTCCCCTACTATTCATCATTTGCATATACTCTTTGAATTGCTTATCTATAAAGTTCTTATCATTTAAATATTCCTTCATTATCCTCCAATATGCTTCTGGATAACATTCATCTGGAGTAAACTGATATGTTTCAATTGCTTTTGTATTCATAAGACAAGTATCTCTATTAACTGAAAATATAATAACTCTTTTATCCGGAAATATTTCATCTAACTTTTCTATTGCCATTGAATTTTCAAAGACCTCAGGATTCCATCCATGTCCAAATATAGTAGCATTATTATCAATTGTACTCTCATATTCTTTTAGAATTTCTATACATCCATCAATTGAGTTTGCTTTGCTAACATCAACTCCAATATTAAAAATAACATATCCAGTGAAAAATGTGTGAGTATCTACAAAACCTGAAGTAATAACGTTTTTTCCAAGATCAATAAAATTAGTTTCATTAGATAGTAACTCTTTATAACCATCCCCTTCCTCTACAGCAACAATTTTGTTACCATCAATAGCGATATAACCATCAATTATGTTGTCAGATGTTCCCGTAAAAATATTCTTTGATCTTAGAATTACATTAATGTTACACCTATTCATTAGCATCTCCCCTTAACACATAAATGTTACACTTATTTATTAACATCTTTCTTAATACATAATATAACATCATATAACATTATATGCAATAGTAATATTAAATTTTTTATATTCTTATATTTAAAATAAAAATTAGCCTAATATAAAAAAATAAAAGAACTATCACAGCACATTAGCGATAAGCTAACTGTGCTGTGATAGTTCTTTTATAATTCTTAATTGTTTAAGTCTTATTAAATCTATTCCTTAACAGCTCCTGCTACTAAGCCTTTAGTAATAAACTTTTGAATAAATACGAATAATATGGCTAATGGTACAGTTGCCATTACAGATGCTGCTGCATAAACTGGCCAGTTTGTTGAATTTCCACTAACCATTAATCCATTTAACCCTAGCACTAAAGTTTTTACTTCAGGTGATTTTAACAATGCACCTGAAATCATAAATTCACCGAACATTGCTATAAATGAAAAGAAGAATATAACTACTAAGATAGGCTTTGATAAAGGCATTATTATTTTAGTGAATATTTTCCAATTAGTAGCACCATCAACAAATGCCGATTCATCTAATTCCTTTGGTATCCCATCTACAAAGCCCTTCATAAGCCATATATTATAGGCACTTGAACCACATAACACTACAATTAAAAACGCTAGGTTATCCATGCCAAATGGCACTCTATAAGCTATAGATAATATTGCTGGAATTGCCATGGTAGCTGGAAACATCTGCAATATCAATAATGTCATTAATCCATACTTTCTACCTGTAAATCTTAACCTACTAAATGCATAAGCAGCTGGTAAAGTCATAATAACTTGTACTGCTGCAACAGCTGTACAAACAATTAAACTATTCTTTATCCATACTAAAAAATCAGTTTCTTCTATAACATGCTTATAGTTACTAAATGTAATTTCTTTAGGTAAAATTCCATTTTGAATAAAACTTGTTCCTGAAGATAAGGATGCAGTTATTATAGCTACAATAGGAAACATAATCACTAATATTGCCCCCCAGATAAATACCCTACTTACCCATACCTCTATCTTTTCACGCTTAGTTAACTTTTTTTTAAAAATATCTTTATTACTGTTCTTCAACATATTAATCCACCTCTTTAAATTGACCAGATGCTCTCATTTGAATAAATGAAATTACACCAACAATAACAAACATTATTATAGAAAGTGTTGCTGCAAGTTCAAATCTTCCAAACTTAGTAGACATACTATATGCAGAAGATGCTAGTATATCTGTATATCCAGCAAAAGGGGAATTTGCTCTTACCGGTCCCCCTTTAAATAGTAATAATGCTACTCCTGCATTACCAAAACTCATTGACCATGAACCTATTAATAAAGGATATGTAGTTTTAGCTAAACAAGGAAGTGTTATTTTAAAAAACTTTTGCATTCTAGAAGCCCCATCTATATCTGCCGCCTCATAATATGTATCTGGGATTGCTGATAGACCTCCAATACAAACATTCATCATATAAGGGAAACCTATCCATATGCTAATTAAAATAACAGCTATTCTTGCAGGTCCAGCTTCTGTTAACCACATTATAGGTTCTTTAATCAAATGTAATTGCATTAAACATTCATTTATTGCTCCATATTGACTATTTAAAAGACCCTCAAATGCTATAATAATTATTGATGCTGGTAATGCCCATGGAATTATTAGGAGTGCTTTATATATTGAAGCTTCTTTCAAATTTTTATTTGAAACTATCTTTGCAAATATCAATCCTAAAGCAAAACTTCCTATTGTAATAAGAGTAGCTGATACTAATGTCCAGCCAAATACAGGCATAAAAATTTCTTTTAATGGTCCATTTATAATATTCTTAAAATTGTCTAGGCCAACAAATTTCCAACCTGTATTAACAGTTTTTAAATTATAATTTGTAAATGCTATAAAAATTGTTAATAATATTGGAATAATCGATAAAATAAACATACTAATTAATGACGGTGCTAAAAATTTAAATGCTTTTAAGTTTTCTTTATTAGAATTTTTCTTCTTTGATTTCATTTTAAATGATGTATATTTTCTTCTTTCAAATGGTAAACGATTAGAATTTTCCTTAATAGCTCTCATTTATCTTCACCCCTATTTGTGTATAAAAGGAGATTTTTATATTTCTTATCTCTATTGATTTTGTACTTGTATCCCCTTCTTAATTCCATCTACTATGTCCTTAGCTACTTTATTTACATCTTCTCCTTTTAAAATCCTTTGAATGTTTTCCATAGGTTTCCATACTGCATTCAACTCTTCAATATTTGGCATTGGGATTGCATTCTTTGCTGAATTAACAAATGCTTGAACATACTCATTCTTCTTTACTTCATCTTTATTTAGCATTTCTTTTGTTACTGGAATCTTTCCTTTCTCATATAAACCTTGTTGTGTTTCTCCTACTAAGTAATTTAAACATTCCAATGCTAAATCTTGTTTAGAAGATTTTGCACTAACAAATCCACATTGTACACCTGACATTGGCGTAAATGGCTTTCCAGCAATACTTGGAATTTCTATCACACCAAAGTTTACACCTTTTTCTTTCAACCCTGCAATATCCCATGGACCTGAAATATAAAACATTGTCTTTCCTTCTTTAAAGTTTGTTAAAGCAATATCTCCCTTTATATCGGCCGGCATAAACTTATATTTAACAACAAAATCTTGAAGCATTTTAAATCCTTGTTTTGCCCCTTCATTTGCCAATCCTATATCATTAACATTGAACTTATCTCCCTCTTTTTTAAATATATACCCACCATTAGTTAATGGAAAACCTAAATCTGTATATTGATCTGTAATATTAAATTGAAATGAATTTTTTCCTTTTGCTGCTGCAAGTTTTATTAAATCTTCCATTGTTTTAGGAGCTTCCTTAACTAAATCCTTATTGTAATATAATGCTGTTGTTTCAAATGAAATAGGAATTGCATATGTCTTCCCCTCTAATGATACGGCATCCCATACTCTATCATTTATATATTTACTTTTTTCTATGTACTTTTCTGGTATTTCTGTTAGCAATCCAGCTTTTTGATATGATGCTAATTGATTGTGAGCTGATCCAAAATAGATATCTGGTCCTTGTGATGAATTTGCTGCTTGTAAGAATGCTTGAAAGTCACCATCATCTCTAATTACATTTACCTTTTTCCCAGCTTTTTCTGCCCATTTATCTGCTGCTTTCTGTAAAACTGGAACCTCCTTTTCTGGAAGTTTAGTCCATATTGTTAACTGGTCTGCCCCCTTAGATTTTCCACAGCCTGTAAATAAACTTGTTGTAACTAATGCCACCATTAAAGCTGCTAATAATCCTTTTTTCTTCATAAAAAACTCCTCCTTATTATTTATCCGATGTCTAACCCTGGAGATTTATTTTATTATTTTAAATTCATATGGTTTTAATTTTACCTGTTCTCTCAATATAATCTTTTTAGAATTATATAAGTCTAAAACTTCTCTGTTTTTGAAATCATTAGGTATGTCCATCACAGCTTCATAATCATTATTGTTAATTATTATCGCTATATCCCCTTTTAAATAGATTAAGCTATTATTGTTACTTTCAGCCATTACCCAAATATTCTTTAATAATTTAAATTCATCATTATCTTTTTTTAACTTTATCAATTTCTTAATAAAGTTAAACATGTCTTTATCCTGTTTTTCTTCATCCCATATCATACATCTGCGATGGAATTCCATTCCCATTCCTTGATTTCCTTCCATTCCAATTTCATCACCATAATATACGCAAGGACATCCAGCTTGTGTAAACATAAATAAAAATGCTAATTTCACTTTCTCTTTTATCTGCTTTGCAGTTGTCAATATTCTTGGAGTATCATGACTATCTAAAAGATTGAAATTCGATTCATTGACTTGCATAGGATAACTTACTGCTATGCTATTAACCATATATTTGAACTCTTCTGCATCTATCTCATTTGTACAAAAAAAACTTTCTAATGCTTCAGTTAAAGGGTAGTTCATTACTGCATCTAATTGATCACCCATTAGCCATGGTAATCCATCATGCCATACTTCACCTATGATATATACTTCTGGTTTAATTTTTTTAACTTCTTCTCTAAACTTTCTCCAGAAAACATGGTCAACTTCATTACATACATCCAATCTCCAACCATCAATATCCATTTCTCCAACCCAGTATCGCCCAACTTTTAGTAAATGCTCTATTACCTCAGGGTTCTCTGTATTTAACTTAGGCATCTTAGGTGTTCTTCCAAAGGTCTCATAATTCAAATTGTCAGAATCTAACTTATCTAATGGTCTATCAATAACTGGGTATTTATTTATATAAAACCAGTCTTTATATTTTGAATTTATTCCATTTTTAACTACGTCTTGCCATTGAGGAGAAAAATACCCTAAGTGGTTAAAAACAGCATCTAACATTATTTTCATGCCTCTACTATGTGCTTCTTTAACTAATTTTTTAAAAACTTCTTTATCCCCTAATCTAGGATCTATTTGTAAATAATCAATAGTATCATATCTATGATTAGATGTAGCATTAAAAATTGGACAAAAGTACAAACCTGTAATACCCAAATCACTTAAATAATCAAGTTTATTTATTACACCTTGGAGATCTCCTCCCATAAAATTATCTCCTGTTGGCTCTGTTCCCCATGGTTCTACATTAACTGGATCTATAGAATGATCTCCATTGCAAAATCTATCTGGAAATATCTGATACCAAACTGTATCTTTAACCCACTTAGGAGGCTTTGCAACATCTGCTGAATTTAAATAAGGGAAACAATAAAAATCTTCTATTTTGCAGAATTTTTTTTCATCCTCTTTACCATCTAACTCATATACCTTTTTTTCAGTAAAGAGTATGGTTTCTTCTTCTCCTTCTAATATGAATGCATATCTAGCTCGCTTTTTATCTGGTTTATATTCAACTATCCAATGATCAAAATATTCTGTTTCTAACTCTTTTCGCATTGGATAAGTTTTACCACCTATCCACACTCCTCCTTTTGCATTCATATTTCCACCATCACAACCACCTGCATCCCATATATATGGGTCTCCAATTCTAATACTAGCTCTTTTAACTTCTCCTTTTTTAGTTTTAACTCTAATATGTAATGTTTCATTATCATATCCATATGAATAATTACTTTTAGGCATATGATGTACTGCCGCTCTGGTAATTTTTTTATGCATTCTTTTCTACTCCTTTTCTATGTCATTTAATTTAAATACCTTCATATAATTTTTATACATTATATTCTTAAAATCTTCATCATTTATATTTTTTTGTTGAAATAATTTTCATAAAATTTATAAGTTTTATTTAAATTTATTGGTATATCGTTTGCAAACAATATTTTATGACTTCCACATACCTCTATAGCTTTTATTATTTTATTATGCTGAACCCATGTTACATCACCACATAAGTTGTCCAACATTGATACATATTAAATGGTTTATTCATCTCCTTTTAAGTGTTTTAGCTCCATATATTACATCTTATATAACAGATTCTCTTTTTATAAATTCATATTTAATTCTTATAACATTTGATGCTTTTTTATTGTTAATTAACTTATATAACAATTTTCCACCACTATATCCAAACTCATACATATTCTGTCTTATTGTTGTCAAAGATGGCGTTAAATTTTTTGCTATACTGTTATCCCCAAATCCTACTACACTTACGTCATTAGGCACTACTATATTTAGTTTCTTTAATGCACTATAAACACCTATTGCAATACTATCTGCACCACAAAATATTGAATCAATCTTCTTATTCTTCATAATATTTAAAGTTATACTTTCTGCAACAGACTCACTAAAATCACTATAAAATATGTTAGTTTCGTCTAACAATATACCTCCATCAATTAAAGCATCCTTGTACCCTTTGACTCTTTCTTTAGTAACATAAGAGTCCTTGCCACCTTGTATTGTCACTATATTCTTGCAACCTCTACTTATTAGATAACTTACTTCCTCATAAGCTGCTTCATAATTATCAATACTTATATTTCCAGTGTTTCGACTAACTACATCACAATCAATGAACACTGAAGGAAAATCTTTCCTGATTAATTCTTCCATAAATGGATCATTTGTATGTATTCCATACATTAACGCACCTTCAATATTATTCTCTTTACAAAATTCATAATAACTTTTTCCTTTTTTTATTGAAGTTACTAAAGTAAATAGAAGTACTTCATAGTCAATCTCTTCTGCATAATTGTACAATCCTCTTAAAATATCAAATAAATTGTACTCTTCATCTAATGTTCTAGCTATAATAACTAATTTCTTATTATTCTTTTTAACTAATTCTACAGCATTTCGATTAGGTACATATTCTAATTTTCTAGCAACGTCTATTACTAGCTTTTTTGTTTCATTACTTATATCATTATATCCATTCAAAGCTCTAGAAACTGTAGATATAGAAACATGACATGCTTTTGCAACATCTCTAATAGTACTCATATACGTCTCTCCTTATTTATAGCAAAGTTGCCTTAAGTCATACAACGTTGACTTTTCCAGCCTATTGAAATATAATATATTCACCACAAATACATTATTTTTTAAAATGGATGAGAACTAATAAAAGACTATCATTCCTATATGTTACAGCCATAAGTATATAAATTTGGATATTTTATGTAGTTTTTACTTTACTTATAGTATAATCTTTTGCCATTTTCTTTACAACATATTACATGTATAAAGCACTTCGAAAACGTTTCCGATTTTGTATTGTATCTATTCTCTATAAAAAAGATATATCATAATAATCTAAAAATCATTATGATACATCTCTTAAATTAATTGAATATCTTAATAGAGTAGATCTCTTTAAGCTATACTAATTCTGCCAATCAACTATTACACTGTCTGTACTATTTGTTGGTGTAGTATATACATGATTATTTCCACTCTCCCAAGTAACTTTACTGCCATTTTTCTTTATAAATTTAAAATTTATAGTTTTTCCTGCTGGAACACTAACATCAAAATACCAAGTAGGATATTTATATTCAACTTGATTATACATAGCTCCTAATGCTTTTGATGTATCCCAACTTCCAAGTTCATTTACGTCTCCTACTAAATATACATTTTCTCCTAATTGTGTATTTGCATTGTTAACCACAAATCTTACTGAAACCTGTTTTCCTGTCAATACATCATAATTTTCAAATATGTTTGATTGTATTCCTGATGATGTTTTTAATGATACATTTATTTTACCTGCTGATACATTAGGTACCTTAACCTTTACTTGTCTATCAGACCAAGATACTATGCTTGCAGTTTTATTTCCAAATAGTACACTTCCTTTTGTAGCTCCAAAACCTCTTCCATCTATAGTAACTATTTCTCCTGGTTCAGCCATAGGATTTCCTACGTTACCAATCATAGGACTATTAGAAGTTGCTACATAACTCCATACTGCACATGCACCTGGTGCTAAAGTAAATGTTGAAACTGTTCCTTTTGAATCTACTGAAATATTATTTCCTGAAACTAATCCTCCTAGTACATCTTTGTAATTTCCTTGTGGCAAAGCTGTTATAGCATTTGAAATATTGTAACTTGATAGTTGGTTCTTATTAATTGCAACTAATGCTACATTATTTCCGAACTTTCTTTCATATATATAAACATCATTGTTAATCCATCTTTGTTGTGTTGTTCCATAAGCTATAGCAGGATTTGTTTTTCTTAAAGGAGCTAGCTTTTGGATTATTTTATAAGCATTTGTTGTTTTGTTAAAGCCTGACATCATAGCTCTATTATTGGGATCTCCATTACCTGTCATATATTGTTCAGTTCCATAATATATAGCTGGTACTCCTCTAGATGTTAATGTTAAAACTAATGCTTCATCTACATTTTTTGTATTTGCTCCACTCTTTTGGAATCTATCCATATCATGATTATCTATAAAAGTTACTTGATCATTAACATGTTCATAATCATTAGCTGTACTTGAAATCACTGAATCTAAGCCATACATATTATCATTGCCATCTCTCAATACTTGTCTAACTTTTTGTGCATATCTAAAATCAAGTAAACTCATTCCACTGTTATTTGCAAAATATGAATTTTTAGGATCGCTTTCTCCCTGTCCTAAAAACCACTCTCCAAAAGTAAACACAGGTTTATATCCATATACTGTATCCATAAAACTCTTTTGCCATCCCTGTGGCATATGTTTAACAGCATCCATTCTTATACCATCTATTCCTGTATCAAGCCATACTTTTATTGCATCTTTCATATAAGAATCTACAATACTATTTTGATGATCTAAATCTGCTAAATCATAAAGATTCCTGTATATACCATCCTCTATTGATGAAAAATCTGTTCCTCCATTATGATGAAATAATTTTTTTGTATCATTTGTATACCCACCAATTAAATTTCCATTATCATATAATCTTCCATTTTCAGCATATGAACTATTGTCTCTATCTGCTGGTGATGTATGATTAGGTGCAAAATCAATTACTACTTTTATATTTTTGGCATGAGCTGCATTAACCATATTTTTAAAGTCTTTCATACTACCAAAAGCAGGATTTGTCTTTTTAAAATCTCTAGCCCAATATCCATGATAAGATGTACTTCCATCAGGGAAAACACTGTAAATGTTTTCTACTGGTTGTGAAACCCATATAGCTGTAATACCCATATCAGATAGATAGCCATCGTTAATTTTGTTTATTATACCTTGCCAATCACCACCAAAATATTTTTTCAAATTAGTTTTGGTGGAATCATATAGTCCTCCTTTAGGATTATTAGAAGTATCTCCATCAGAAAATCTATCAATTACTATTTGATAAATAACATCAGTATTGAAATTTACTTTATTATTTACTGATGCATCTTGTGGATAAGAATCTGCTGCTAAAGTTTTTGAATTATAGCTTAAAGGAGAAAATAGCATACTAATAGCTACAGTTAAACTAAACAGCATGTAAGACAATTTAAATTTTTTTAATTTTTTATGCATAAAAGCACCCCCATATCTTTATTATTTTACTTTTGAAAACGTTTTTCTTAAGTTAATTATAGGACTTTTTGTTTATTTTTATCAAGATGTGATACCTACAAAAACGTTTCCGACTTTTAAAACGAAAAAAAATAGAATTTGAAGTATGCAAAACATACTTCAAATTCTATTTATACAATTATAAATTCTCTAATTCCTCATATTTTGAAATAACTTTATTTACTATTCCATAATCAACTGCTTCGCAAGCATTTAACCAATAATTTCTGTCTGTATCTTTTTCTACTTTTTCTAACGGTTGACCAGTAGCTTCGCTTATTATGTTATTAATTCTCTTACGTACTCTCATTATCTCCTCTGCCTCAATACCAATATCTGTAGCTTGACCATTAAATCCACCTAATGGCTGATGTATCATATATCTTGTGTTTGGTAAAGAATAACGATCTTGTTTTTCAGCTCCAAGGTAAATTGTTATAGCAGCACTTGCAACCCAACCAGTACCAATTACAATAACACGTGGTTTAATAAACTTAATCATATCATGAATAGTATCACCAGCTTCCACATGACCGCCTTGGCTGTTGATAAATAATTTTATCGGTTCATCTCCCATTTCTTGTAGAATTAAGAGTTGTGTAGTTACTTTTTCTGCTAACTCTTGATTGATCTCTCCAGAAATTATAATTGATCTAGATTTTAATAATTTTTCTAGTACTAAACTTGGATTTTCCTTTTTTTGTTTTTGCTCTTGATTGTTCATTATTATCATTCTCCCATCAATTAATACATTTAATTTTAATGATAAAAGTATAATTATCATCAGCTATTTTTAATTGAACTAATTATAACATAATGAAGAAAAAACTTCTAATTTTTGTATTGTTCATATTCTAAGCAATATCTTTTTGCCACATAGTTTTTTAATAAATTTTAAAATTTTTTTAGTGGACTACAGATACAGAAAAAACTCCTGAAGTATATCAGGAGCTCATTCCACTTACAAATTATATTTATCAACAGCTCAATCCTACAATTTTAGAAAACACTAAAATTGGTTTATTTCTTATTTTAATAATTAAAACACTGTTTTAGGTGATTGGTTTCCTTAAAGAACCATCAAATAAATCTCACCACCTATCAAACTAAAGTTTTAACCATAATTAACCATAATTATGGTTGTTAGTTTTTTCGAGGACATTCTAGGTCTATGGATCTTATCACACTAGCTTTAAAGCTTTAAGTGATATCCTATTTATTGAATCTTCTCTAAATTTTAAAATTTACTTCTAGAGAAGAAAATTTTAGGAAATTATGGCTATTAACCTAATTTACACTTAGAGACTATGCTCTAATAAATTATTAACCAATGTAACATATCTTTCATTGAAACTTGTGAAATAAGAAATAAAATAATTATCTTAATCTTACTTAATTTTTAAATATATCTATAAATTCTTCTGGTGAACCTGCATTTATTAAATTCTCTACTCTTTCCACAGAAGAAAGTTTTATGGCTATTTCAGATAATATCTGTAGATGGTCTCCCTCTAAACCAGCTATGCCTATGACAAGGTTTACATCATTTCCACTATAATCTATACTATCTCTAAAATGTAATATAACTACTCCAGATTTTTTAACATATTTCTTTCCTTCTAATTTTCCATGAGGAATGGCTACATTATTTCCTATATATGTCTGATCTGTCTTTTCTTTTTCTAACATAGAGTCTATATACTCTGGATCAATTAATCCATGTTCTAACAATTTCTCTCCTGCTAGTTTAATAGCATCTTCTTTTTTCATCTTATGCAAATCAAAGTATAAAATATCCTTATCTATATTCATTATTCAACTTCTCCCTTCTTAAGTTCTTTTATAAGAATATCATAAACTGGATCATTTAAAAAGGACTCTACTGTTCTAATTTTTGCCTTTGGTAAATTTTTTCTTGCCCTGTCATATAAGTTTTTATGACAAACTACTAATTTTATTCCTTTTGGTACCTTATCTACTGCATAATTTTCTACTTTTATATCTAATCCTACTTCTTTTATCTTATTTCTCAAAATACCTGCTCCCATAGCACTTGAACCTATTCCTGCATCACAAGCAAACACTATAGTATCTATATCTTTTGTAAATAAAGCAGAGTCTTCTTTTTCTAATCCTAACATACTACCAATTTCATCACTTAATCCCATTTCTTCACTATCTTCTTCACTATTACCTGCCTTTAAAAAGAAAGATGCTAGTGAGAAAGATCCTACTATACCTGCTAATATACCTAGCATGACTTTAATAAATCCACCTTTAGGTAACATTATTAAAAATGATACTATACTACCTGGGTGAGGATATCCTGCTAACCCTGCTCCAACTAAATTCCAGACAAAAGCCTGTGCTACACCTCCAAATATTACTGCCAAAAACATAATTGGTTTCATTAATACATATGGAAAATAAACTTCATGGATACCACCAATAAATTCAATCAATAATGCTGATGGTGCTGATTTTTTACTATTTCCCTTACCAAATATTGAATAAGCTAACAATATTCCTGCTCCTGGTGCTGGACTTGAAACCAGCATAAAGAATATGGTCTGACCATGTTGGGATATATCTTGAACACCTAGTGGGACGAAGATTCCTTGATCTATAGCGTTATTTAAGAATATAACTTTTGCTGGTTCTATAATAACTGCTAATAATGGCAATAATTTAGCTTTTATAAATACATTTATCCCTGCTACAGCTACATTTGTTGCTGAGCTTATTATAGGTCCTATTATCTTAAAAGAAAATATAGCTAATATCATCCCTAAAATTCCTATGGTAAAGTTACTGATTAACATTTCGAAACCTGATTTTACTTTACCTTCTAGAAACTTATCTATCTTCTTAATACAAACAGCTCCCAATGGTCCTAAAATCATAGCTGCCATAAACATAGGTATATCTGCACCTACTATAGCCCCCATGGCAGCAACAGCTCCTGCCACTCCTCCTCTTTGATCATAAACCATCTTACCACCTGTAAAAGCTATTAATATAGGTAGTAAAAATCTTATCATTGGCTGAACCATAGTTCCTAATTCTTTATTTGGAAGCCATCCAGTAGGAATGAAAAACGCTGTTATAAGCCCCCATGCTATAAAAGCTCCTATATTGGGAATTACCATTCCCGCTAAGAATCCTCCAAATTTTTGTATTTTTACTTTAATATCCATTGACCTTCCTCCTCCTCACCTTATTTAAATAAAACTTAAGCCATATAGTCTCCTCCATTAACATTCAATGCTTGACCTGTTATATAGTCTGAATCTGTTGTTGATAAAAATACTACTAATTTTGCTATATCTTCTACTGTTCCTATTCGATGAGCTGGAATTTTAGATTTAAAGTAATCCATTACCTCATCTCCCTTTAAATTTCTCTTCTTCCCATAATCAGCTGCTTGTTTCTCCCACATAGGAGTATTAACTACACCTGGACAAATTGCATTCACCTTAATTCCTTCCTTAGCAAATTCCTTAGAAAGTGATTGAGTTAATCCTATTATTCCAAACTTACTAGCACAATACGCCTGATAATTATTTGTTCCTACTTTTCCTGATTGAGACGACATATTTATGATGCTTCCACCGCCTTTTTCTAACATCTGACTAACTGCTTCCTTGCAACATAGAAACTGACCTTTTAAATTAATATCCATTGTCATGTCCCAAATTTTTTCAGTATGTTCAAAGAACGGAGTTATTATAGATATACCTGCAGAATTAACCCAAATATCAACTAATCCAAACTCATTTTTAACTAAACTACCTACTTCTTTAATGTTCTTTACATCTGTAACATCTAACTTATAAGCACTAGCAATACCACCATTTTCCTTAATAGCATTAGTTACTCTCTCTGCTGCTTCTTTATTAATATCTGTTACAGCTACCTTTGCTCCTTGTTTAGCTAATTCTAAACATATCCCTTCTCCTATACCACTTGCACCACCTGTAACTACAGCTACTTTACCTTTTAACATCATTTTATTACCCCCTCCTTACGACATCACCACGTCGTGATGTCTATTTTTATTATATTATATCTAAATTCTAAATATTTTGTCAATAGTTTTTATAATAATGTATTATTATATTTTATTATGTCAGACTAATACTGTGAAAAAGTAATCCATTATCTATCAAATGAAAAACAATCGCATATATAAACTTACTTCAAATGTAGCTAAAATAAATTAGAAGAGTTATTTATACTAATCCCCCCATGACAGTTAAAAAAAATGTTTTAAAAACAAAAACATATTCCCAATGGAATATGCCTTAAAAAATCTCTATATTATTATAATAGACATTATAAAAAAATAAAAATGTCTATTGCTAATTAATCTAATTGTCTTAATCAACCCTTATATTTTAAAATTGCACTAAATCTAGTCATATCTCCTCTATCTCTTGAAATAGAATATTCAAAAGGCTTATCTAAATCATTATAAGTTACAGTTTTAACTAATTGTATGGCTGTTCCTTCTTCTATTTTCAATAACTCAGCAGATTTTTTATCTACATTTACTGCCCTAAAATTTTTTTTAGCATAATTTATTATAATATTGTAATCCTTCTTTAATGTAAAAAATAAAGATACCTCTGAAAAATTATACTTATCCAAATCTGGTGCTATATCACAGGGAATATAAGTATCTACTAATACTGATGGCTCATCTTCTACGTACCTGAGTCTAACTAATTTATAGAACTTATCATACTTATCTCCAAAAATATTTTCTAATTTTCCATTTAAATCTACTATATTTATACTTAACCCTTCTGTTCTAGTTTCTAACCCCTGTCTAAAAGCCTCATCTTCAAAGCTTCTTAACTCTTCTAATCCCCAAACATTATATTTTTTCTGTTTCTTAACAAAAGTTCCTATTCCACGTCTAATCTCTAAATAACCTTCCCTTATTAATACATCTACCGCCTGTCTTACCGTTGTTCTGCTAACATCAAAAAGCTCCATCAGTTCTTTTTCAGAAGGCAATTTATAACCAACTTCGTATTCTCCACTATCAATTCTAGCTATAATATCATTTTTTAATTGAGAATATAAAGGGATTTCTGAGTTTTTATCTAAACTATATTCTTTAGCCATCTTTTCACCTCTATTTCATATATACGACGTCACTATGTCTACTATAATATTACTAAATAAAATCTTATTTGTCCAATATATTGTAAGATAGAACTTTCTAATAAAAAAAGAAGACACCTTAAACGATGACTTCTTTAATAAATAATAAGGTAATTCTCCATTAGCTTCAAAAATTGCCCATGTTGCAGCAGGATAAGAAAATTCCTTCATTCCTTCAAGTACTGAATTTTATTTATTACTCATATAAAGGCTTTCTTTAGTTTTATCTTCACTGTAATTATCATCAATATCACTTTTTATATTAGTTGCTATATCAGAAACATTGTTTATTATACGTTTATAACTATTTCTTAATTGAGTTAGAGAAGTTACCTTTCTGTGATCTTTTTTCTTCCTATACTTCTCTATTTCCTGTGAAATCCTTTTGTTTTCTGCTCTAAGTATCCAAGCAATCCCTGTAGCTGTTTCGTACTGCTTTTGATACTTAATTGCATTTGCTCCTGAAAACTTTATTTTGTTATCTTTAATATTTGTTTTTTCCAGTGTTTTCTTTAAAATATTAGCAGCATTTTCTAATGAGTCTCTAAATGCATTATCTAATAATTTCATATATTTTTTTGTATCATTTCCATACTTACCAGAATCAATTTCACCTTTAATCTTTTTGTATTCATAAGCATATTTTTCTATAAAATGTACTTTGTTAACATCTTTAAATGAAGCTTCAATACGATTCAAAAACTCATACCCTATTGCAGCATCCTTTGATATAACTGAAGACTTTGTATTCTTGCAAACTTGATTATTAGAATTTTTCCCCATATTTTTATCATTGTCTTTAGTTTTATGTTCATTAACATCTAAATTTATTTGGTAGGAGATTGTTTTATTAATTTTAATTGAATCCATAATAATTACCTCTCATTCATTGAATATACTTTATATATCGAATAATAAATTTGAATGTTAAAGATATAATTTTCCATAATTACTAATTTAGTTTATCTTAAATTATCTATCCACTTTTTTTGTATATTCCACTTTCTAAAAAGCTGAAAGTATAATTTTAAATTCCTAATTCAGATGTTTTTTTATTATTTCTTCTGCAAATACAATAATTGTTTGATTCTTTACTTAAAAAAACTTAAATAATTTTAAAAAGGGGGCTGTCACATTAAAAAATTTACATACAATATACTGTTTTAAAAGTTTAAATTCAACACAATATATTGTAGGATTTATTATTAGTGCGGCAGCCCCTTTTAGACTTTTACTTATAATTATTTATATAGTTGTTTTGTATACTACTAACCATACTTTAAAAAGATGAAACTCTTCTGGTTGAGTCTAAATAAGATTCTTCAAGCATCTCATTTTTCAAACTTTTCTTTATCCAAATAGCTATTATAACCGTTTCTATAAATGCTAATCCATCCGCTGCAGTTTGACAAAATATTATTCCTTCTAATCCTATAAATTTAGATAATATAAACATTAAAGGTATATAGAATATTCCCTGTCTAGAAATAGATAATATAAATGCTCCTAACCCCCTACCTAGAGCTTGACATAATACCGAATAAGTGTTTACATATCCAAAAAGAGGAAACAATAAACTTGCTGCTCTAAAAGCCTTTACTCCTATATCTATAACTTCTTTGTCTTTTGTAAATATCATCATACAGCCTTTTGCAAAAACTATAAATAAAATAGATATAATAATACCGGCTATAGTACTCCATTTAATAGATATTTTTACAGCTTCTTTTAATCTAGTAAAATTTTTAGATCCATAATTATATCCTGCAACTGGTTGAAATCCTTGTCCAATTCCAAACACTATGTAAAATCCTATAGACATAACTCTAAATACTACACCCATAGCAGCTACCGCTGCATCTCCATAAGGTTTTGCTCCTATATTCATGAAACCTAAAGCAAAACTCGCTAATACTTGAGTTACAAAAATAGGAATACCTATCTTAAGTATTTCCCCAAACATATTAAAAGTTGGTTTTAAAAACTTCAATTCTAATTTTATATAACTTTTTTTAGAATAATAATATCTTAAAAGAAAAATAAAAGATACTATTTGTGATATAACCGTAGCAACTGCGGCACCTTTTATACCCATACCAAAGCTAAACATAAATATAGGATCTAATATTATGTTTATAACTCCTCCTATGCAAGTAGATACCATACTATATTTTGAATTTCCTTCTGCTCTAATGGTATTACTCATTATTGCTGTTCCAATTGTAAAAATAGATCCTGCTACTATTGTATATCCATATTCTTTAGCATAGGGCATCGTAGTTTCTGTGACTCCATACATCAATAAAAATTGTTCTAAAAATGTTATACAAATAACAGTAAAAATCAAACTGAATATACATCCAATTATTATAGTAGATGTTAGAGACCTATTAGCTTCCTCTTTTCTCTTTTCTCCTAACAATCTTGATAGATAGGAAGCACCTCCTGCACCAAACATAACTCCTATAGCTCCAATAAACATAAATAGTGGATATACTATAGATACGGCAGCAATAGCACTAGTATTATTTAACATACCAACAAACATAGTATCTACTATATTATAAATAGCAGTAATTAGCATAGCTATTATTGCCGGTACTGATAACTTTAAAAGCACCTTTGATATACTCTCTTTTTCCATCATTTCTGCTGTAGCTATTGTATTTTTCATATTCTTTCTTGCCTAATAAAAGCCTAGAAAAGCTTAGACATTCCTCCCCTCATATTTCAAATTTAAATTTTAATTTTTTATCCGATGTCTACCGCCACTAATACTCCAATACACTCTGTGAAAGCGATTCACACCAAATCAGAGATTTGGGTTCTCTGCTTTTCTATAGGTTGGAGATAAGTGGCGCTACGACCCTGGATAATGGTTTACCCTAAAGGATAACAACTTCTAAGGAGTAAAACTCCTAAGAATTCTGTTAATAATCTTCAGGTGGAGTTTAAAACTCCATCTGAAGACAAGAATCCTATTTATTATAAAGCTAGGCTTTGGATTCAATTTTATAGATTCTAAAATAATGAACCACTAGATAATATAACATTTTATTTTATTTTTTACAAATTGAATTGTAAGTTATATTTTAAAATAATTATGTTATATTTTTTTCCAAACCATTCGTTTTTAGATCTTGATTCATTTATTGTCATCACTCCATATCTATTTATTTTTGTTTAGCCATAACGTTTTTTGATATTTCAATTTTTTACCCATTTTTTACCCTATACTATTTAAATTTAATCATTATGTATATTTTTCCTAAAACAAAAAAAGCGATTACCCAAGGGTAATTTACATAAAAAATTATTTAAATTTGTTTTCATAAAAAAACCTCGAAATTCTTCGAGGTTTGTCTTTATCTCATTATTTCTTTTGTTGTTGATTGCTCATTTGATTCATTTGATTACTTTGGGCTTGTTGGACTTGTTGTTGTGCTTGTTGTACTTGTTGTGTTTGTTGACTCATCTGATTTAATTGTTGTTGAGCCTGATTTATAGTTTGACTCATTTGAGAAAGAACTTGGTTTGATACAATTTGTTCATTAGCTTGACTTAATGAATTTAGAGCTTGTTGAACAGATTGCTGTAACTGGTTTTCTGATTGCTGTTGTTGTTGTTGAAGTTGCTGTCTAAAACTCTGTATCTGCTGTGAAAGCTGATTAGCCATTTGTTGAGATTGTTGCTGCATGCCTTGGTCTGATAATATCCCTGAAAATATGAAAATTAAAGAAAAAAATAAAATTAATCCTAGTAAAGCTTTTGTATTGCCTTACTAGGATATTTTAATACTATTCTTGGAATTATTAAAGGTGCTAAAACTTTGACGCTTACGAAATTCCAAGCCTACTGCATCTTCCATATCCTGTACAATATAAGGAGGATATATCATTCCTTCATTTCTTGATAATTTTATAAAAATGAATTTCAATATTAACCAAGTCCTATGAGCCGCCACCTACAAAATTCATTTTCTCATTGATTATGCCTTCGAAATTTTCAATAAAAAAATACGACAGCTTTGATTATTCAAAACCGCAGTATAGTTACAATTAAATCTGCGCAAAATAATATAATATTGCTAAATTAGCGGTTTTTTATTTACCGCACAACAGCATCTTTCTTCATACATTCACAAATAAGAATTATAAAAACTATTTACCCTCTTATATTGATCATTTCTCTAAAAATAGCACTCGTCATGTTTAACTCCTCATAATCCCCTTCATATATGTTACCATTATCTAACATAACAATATTATCAACATCTTTTAATATCTCTTGCTTATGAGTTACTACTATTACTGTTTTACCTTTTAAGCTAGTATTAATAAGCGAATTTATCTGTTTATCTGTATATGCATCCATATTAGAAGTTGCTTCATCAAAAATAATAATAGGTTTATCGTGAACTAATGCTCTTGCCATAGCAATTTTTTGTTTCTGTCCTCCTGACAACATAGAACCATTCTGACCAACTACATATTCTAAAGAGACTTCATTAATGAAATCTTCTAATCCACTATCTTGAATTGCCTTTAATAGAATAGATTCGTTAACTTCCTTGTATAAGCAAATATTATTTCGTATAGTGTCATTAAACAAATATACTTGTTGACTTACACCAGATATCATGTCTCTATATAAATATATTTTATATTTAGTAATATCCACATCATTAATCTCAATATATCCATTCGTTGGTTCAAGTATCCTTGTTATTAGATTTATCATAGTTGACTTACCAGAACCATTCTTACCAATCAACGCATATTTCATCCCTTTTCTGAACACAAAATCAACATTTTTTAGGACATTTTTCTCTTTTTCATACTGAAATGAAACGTTTTTAAATGCTATATCTCCATTGTCTGGCTTATTTTCATACCCAATATTACTTTCTTCTTCAAAGTTCAAAAACTCATAATATCTTTTGGTCGATGGTATAATTCCAGATAAAAAATAACCTACGTTTAAAATTGCGGAAATAGGTCCTGTAACATATGCACTATATGTTATAAATGCAAAAACACTTCCCACTGAAAGTTCCATATTAAATACTAGATTAGCTCCTATAATATAGATAAACATTATGAGAATTTGAATAATCATTTTGTCTATTATTGTATTCCATTGCCCAAGCATATCCATTTTCTTATGCTTATCTATAATTCTTTTTTGTAAGGTTGAAAACTCTCTCCACTTATACAATAATAAATTAAATATTTTTATTTCATTTATCCCACCAACTGAATCGCCAAACCAATTAGCATACATCTGGCTACTTTCAATATAATTGTCCATTAAAAATTTTCTTTTTTTTGCAAGAGATTTCATAACTATATATTTTAATGGAATGAAAATTAAAACCATAATAGCCATTCTATAATCTATTATAAATAATCCAATAATTCCACCTAACATACTAAACCCCTGTGTCAATACAAAAAACAAATTTCCATCTGCTATTGATGCTATAGTATTAATATCAAAATTAATATTATTTAAAATTTCAGCATAATTGATACTTGTAAAATACTTACTATTAATTTTCATTAGATGAAAAAATGATTCCTCTGATAAAGAATATTGAATTTTAGCAGCTATTTCAATTCTTGCTTTTTCTTTCATTATATCAAGAACATAACTTACAAAATAAATTCCTGTCATAGACAGCGCTAAAATAATTACTAAATTCTTATCTCCACCTATAAAACCATCATCCATAATATGTTTACTGATTAACGGTATACAAAGATTCAACGCAGTTGAAATCATTAAACATAAAAATATAAAAATTATTATCTTTTTATATTTTTCTAAAAGTTTTAATAATTTTTTAATTATCTCTTTATCAGACATTTTTCCCCTCCGAAAAGCCTTTTATAATATTTCGGTAGACATCATAAATAATTGTTGAATCTATACTATCATATTGCAAATTATATTCTTCATATTCACCGCAAACAATACACACATTCACTTTACCCTTATATTTTTCAATATTAATTAACATATCCCATTGTATAAATGATTCATCAGTATAAAATTCATTTCCTATAGAAATTACTATCACATCACTTTTTAAATAATATATTTGCGACCCTAAGAAATTATATAGAATTTCATTTGCCCCTTTTACTAAAACTTCTCGTGGAATATATTCTAAACCATATAAAATACTTTCTTCATGAAAGCTTGCTACATATGCATTATAATTGTCTTTACCAAAATTAATATTTAATTTATTTAACCACTCATATTCGTCAATTTCATTATGTATTTTGAACAGAATAAGAGGTATATCTATTACATATCTATTTTTACCTATTTCCTCAATTTGTTCTATTCTATTTTTTTTAGTCCAAACGTACCCATCAATATTTGATGTAGATAAATTTTTTTCACCCAAATATACTATGTTTTTACCTTTTAAATCTAAACCATTTAATGCAATTTTTGACTTTACAATAATAGTATCAATTTTTTCTTTAATTTTTTCATAATCACCTGTGATGACATCAAAATAATATTTTGATGCAGATTTATTTTGAAAATCAGCTATCCATGCTTTAGATATCCAATCTGGTTCAAATATTAATTCATAGCTACTATTTATATTAAAATTTTCTTTATCCAACTCTTTAAGCAAGAGCTTCTTATTAAGAATTTCTTGCAATAAAAAAATATTTCCTATTTTTGCAGTAACATATGGTGCAGCATAACTACTACTTCTTGGTGTTAAAATATTGCAATTATTCAACACAATTTCATGTTCAGATAGGCACTCAATTTCTATACCTTTTTTTAATAACATTTTCCTATTAAATTCAAAACTATTCCCTGAATCTACACCTATTACTTTTGAAAATGATGCAGGATATGTTACATATCCATCATTAGAAGTCGCAGAAATTAAAATCATATCTCTGTTTGCAAAATAATTGATAATTTTTTGTATTTTTCTTTTATCAGCAAAATGTGTTGTTCCAAAACTCAAATTAACAATTTTAATATTATTATCTTGACACCATTGTAATGCCGCCTCTAAATTACTAACTCTGCCTTTCCCTTTACAATCTAATAAGCGAATACTAGTTAAGTCACACATAGGACAATACTTTCTAATAATTAATGCACATATTGTTCCATGTTGAAATTGTTGTTTATTGATATTATTTTTTTCACTTATAGTTATGCCAGTATTATTTACATATATGTTATTTTCAATATTATCCTTTAATAGTACTGAATCTATTCCATTATCTATAATAGCAATTCTAATTTTGGACTCCATTTTTTTAACAACTCCAAACTTAAAATATTTATTTAATTTCATAAAGAGCTTACAATCACAGCATTAAATCTTTTTCTAATAACAAATCAACAATATTTTCAAAAGTTCTTAATTTATACTTCTCAATATCTCTACCCAAAATATGAAAATTGTATTTCTTTTCAATAATTTTAAGTAAATAAATCAAATCTCTTGGCATTAATTTGATTTTTGATCCAAATATATTTTCACTAAAAAAAGTTTTATCATGTACTATAATATTAAATTCTTTTTTCATTATATCTTTTATCTCTTCATAAATTACAGTCTTTTTATCCATATTCCACCTCTACTTTACATAATTTAATTAGATTCCAATAAGTTTAATAAAGTATCAGACATATTCTTTAAATCACTATTCCTTAATCCATTAAAAATTGGTTTGTCAATAGTTAAATTCATTAACTTAATTTTTTTATCAATCTCGTACATATCTACATTATAATATTGCATTTTACCTTCTTCTTTACTACTATTAATATCAACAAGTGAATTAGACATTACATAACAAGTAGGATTTTCTCCAATTTTATATTTAACCATATTAGATATATTTTCAAAAAAGTTTTTATCATACTCTCCATACCCTATATTCACAATAACAGCATCTGGTGGAACTGCTTGTCCTACTTCAAACGCAGTTATCCCAAAGTGATTTGTAAACATATCGTTATATGGAATCAAACTTCCTGGTATTGCGATAATGAATGCATCTGGTCTTTCATAATATTCAATATTCTTACACAATGAATTAAAGTATAAAATTTTATGTTCTTCTAATATATTGTCAAACATAAATTGAGGAAATGAATGAATCCCAAATAATTCACTGTAACTTTTACTCCCTATCACACTAACTTTATATCCTTTTTTTTCAAATTCTTCTTTTAGTACCAACACTGAATCTATTTTTTTAGTTCTTTCCGTAATACCTGTAATTAATATTATTGGCACATTCATCTGATATAATTTCTGATTATCAATCTCTATTTCAGCAACATTCGCATTTTGTCCATCTAAAAATTTTATTTCTACAGAATATTTTTTACATATTCTCTTTAATTCTTCTCTCTGTATATCTTGTAGAATGTATAATGAAATAATATCTTTACCACTTTTAGCATCATTTTCTACTTTATTATATATATACGTTTCATTTGTTAATGGATTGCCATCACCTATAATAAGAATATCATAATCATTAGTTTCTACTTTTTGTACTAACCCTCCAGTACTTTCTCCCATATATAATTCAGCAAAATCCTTTCCTAATAAAAATTTATTATTTCTTGTATCAATATTGATGATATCAACCTGAGAAAGTAGCTCTTTAAATCTAATTAACGGATAATTGTCAATATTATATGGAAACAAAATTGCTTTTCTTTTAATCATACTATTAATTCTCCTTTTCAAAATCATATCCCATTTCTTTAAACATACAATAATCTTTCATTCTATCATCTACACTACGTTTTATTTCTTCGCAATGGCTAGCTTTCATTTCTGCTGACAATTTATCCCCTCCATCAGCTTTAACTGCACAAATTGTACAAAATCTAAAAGCCCAACAATTCCTACACTTTTCTTCAGTTATCTTACCTATATTAAGCATGTTCCTAATATTAGTTAAATCGAATCCTCTATAAATATTTCCTATTTTCATAATTTCTGAACACTCACTTACCCTCTCACAAGGATAAAAATCTCCTCCTGTTTCCACAAACAACCTATGCCTCCCAACTACACAAGGCCCTGATGGGTGTTCAATTTTCAAATTATCTGTAGAAATTTTTAATCCTTCATGAATATCATCATGTAATCTTTGATAATGCATTTTAAGTAGTTTAGACACCTTAATATCTGCATCATTTCTAATTGTAGAAAAATAATATTTAAAAAGCTCATAATTAAATTCTTCAATAAATTCCTCATTAAGCGTATATTTATTTTTTGCATAATTATTACTTGGTAAATTTACAACTGATACATAATGTTTAATTAAATCATCCTCACAAAAAAACTTATTATATATTTCAAATCCATATTCTGGTGTCATAACTGCATTAAAATTAATGAATTTTGAATATTCTGGACATTCTTTTTCAACTAATTGTATGGAATTTATTACTTTGTTGAAGCTTCCTACCTTTTCATCTGCACTTATTCGATTTAAATTATGTATGTCTTTTGGCCCATCCAAGCTAATTGTCAATTCTACACTATATTTATTTAGAAATTCTATCATTTCTTTAGTCAGTAATGTTGCATTTGTCGTCATACTATAAGTCACAGTTTTGTCACCTTTATTATTTTCCATATATTCAATACATTTCTTTATTAAATCAAATTCAAGTATTGGCTCTCCTCCATAAAAACCTAAATTAAGATATTCTGAATCTATTGCATGTTCTAAGAAAAAGTCTATTGACTTATATGCAATAGTTTCTGACATTCTCTCATTTTTATGTGTTCTGTTTGTATAAGTTCCCGAATATACACAATATTTACATCTTAAATTACAGTTTTTTGTTACCTGTAATGTCATACTTTTTAAATTTCTTTTTAGTAAGCCTTCTAATTGTTTATCTAACGGATGCTGCATAATAAATTCTCTTCTTTGCATTAGAAATCCTTGCTCTATTAATTTTTTTATATCTTTATTATTTTCATAATTATTATCCATTAAATCACAATATGCCTTATTATTTATCTCTACAATATCGTTAACATTTACATCATATAAATAATAATGTCCATGGGTTTCAAATAAATGAATTATTGTATTTCTCATATATAGTCTCTCCTTTTGAAAAAAAGATGTTTCTTTAATAGCTCATTATTAAACATATATTTATAACAGCCATCAGAAACATCTTTTTATACATTTTATCCTAATACAATGTAGGAATAAGAAAATCTAACTAATTCTACATAATTAGAATTTTTCTTAGCTTGTGTATTGCAATAGCAGCTAGTAGGGCAGTTGCAAGAATAAGATTCCAATGTACCCTGTAAATTATGATTCTTTTTATTTAACTTTTTCATTTTATTTACCCCCCTTCATCAAAATATTTATCAATTAAAATTAGCATATAGCTAATCTTCTTGATTCTTTTTACGTTTGGTATGTCCTACTGCTTGTACATTAATAACATTAGGCAAATTAATATATTGATTATTAGTTGGTTTCCAAATTCTATCAAAGGAAGTTGTAAGAAGATTTTCTGTTTCTTTCTCTACTTTGTCTTTATCTATATCATTTTTACTATAAACACTCTCTACCCAGCAGATATATGTTCCATCAGGATATATAACAACACCTGAACTTTTAACTGGTGGAGCAAGACTTCTTAATTCCTTCTGAGCTTCTGTACTACAATTATCATTAATAATTTTACAAATTTTATCTTTAAACTTTGCATCTTTGCCCATTTTTTCAAGTGTTTCATTTGAGATTATTACATTATTTAATGAATTACTATCTATAGAATTCATCATATGATTATAAGAATCAAAGGAACATACATGCAGATTTGCATTATATTTACTTATAAGCTCATTTTGAATACTATATGTAGATTGCTCACTAATTTCTTTATTAAGTATATTACTAAATTGAGTGCTGTGGTTTGCAAATTTTTGTATGCTATTTGCAGACCTCATACCATCCATACTATATACTGGCATAATTTCCATAAATATATCCTCACTTCCTATAGTATCTTTCTTAAACATAGACATAATTAAAATCTTATGATAATTGTCTCATTACTTTTGAGGTCTCTTAGGTTGATGATAAATACCAGAGCAAAATGGTGGCCATGTACGTGAATTTTTATCTACCTCAACTCTTGTAATACGTTCAACTATTTTTAGTAAATACTTGTTAACCTTCTTCATATTTTTTTACCTCCTGATTTAATATTTTTGCTATTAAAAGTAAAACTGCACATAATATAATAGAAATTGACATGTAGTTTATACTAATTGGATTTACACCAGCAAAAATCGAAAAATATATTATCCCACTTTCCAACATAAGAATAAGTCTTGCAGCTTTCTTAGATTCTAATAATTCATAAGAATTCATATTCATATTAGGATGATTAATTGTTCCTATCATCCATATGATAACAATAGATATTATAAGAAAAACTTCTAAACTCCTAAAATTTCTTAATAAGAAATTATCTACAAATACAATTAACATATAAGTGCTGACTGTGCCCAAATAACATTGTAAAAATGTATTAGCGTGATAGCCACCTGTCCTCTTTCTTAATGAAAGAAAAAATATAAGAAAAATCAAAGTATTTATAAATAAATTTAAACATATACTAATTATTATAATAGTTCCTAAAGTTAAAATTTTTTCTATCATACATGTAAAAGCATAAACATAATCCTTCTCTTTTTTTACATCAATTAATTTTTCATTAGACATCTGTTTTACTAAATCATTTGTCATTTTCTCAATCATAAATCACACCTTCTAATATTAGTATAACTTTTAATTTTTTGTATACAATACCCATTGCATAAAATGACTTTTTATTGCAGAAATGGATAAATATTAACTCATATAATGCAAATTGCTGTTTATTATGTATTATTGGGAAATTAGAATTGAAAAATAGAACTCATTTCCATTACTCTTTATAATATAAGATCCACCATATTTTTCTATTATATTTACTACATTACTTATTCCTACACCATGCTCTTCTTTGTTTTCTTTTGAAGTTAATACTCTTCCATTACTATATAAAATATTATTGGTATATGTATTTTTTACTGATATAACAATAAAATCATCCTTATTTATAAATTTAAATTTTAATATTTTATTATCTGAACATTTTTCACAGGCTTCAATGGCATTATCTAACAAATTAGATAATATTACAACAACATCTTCATTACTAATTTTTATATTAGATAGGTCGTTAACTTTAAGTACAAAAATAATATTTTTATTTATTGCTTCTTGATATTTTGTGTTTAAAATAGCATTAACAATAACATTATTTGTATTAATTGCGTCTAGCTCCTTATTTAAATTGTCACTTATATTTTTTAAATATTCTTCCAGTTCTGTATAGTGTTTTTTCTTTACCAAAGAATTAATACATATTATTTGATTTTTATATTCATGGGTTTTTTTATTTTGCTTATTAAAATTTTCTGAAATAGAAAGATACATATTTGTCTGACTTTTTACTTGCATTTCAAAAATCTTATTTTTATGTATTTTCATTTCACGTTCTAATATATCATTAATTAAGTAAAATACCACTATATTCATTCCAGCTAGTCCAAATGCTATAATAAAAAAAATATCTGCCTGTTTTTTACTGGTAACACAATCAGATATTGAAAGTATCGCTATTATCACACAAATTGTAAATAATGGGAAAAATATAAACCTTATCCATTCAGTATCTTTCAAAATTGTTGGATATTTATTGCCTATATTCTTCTTTATAACTATAACAACAAAAAAAAGTAGTGCTTTTCCAAAAATAATAACTAAAAAGCTTTCAAAAATATAAGCTTGCCCTGCTGTCTCACCATTAAATAAAGACATAGTATTTATTGAAAATGCAAAATAATCTACAACAAGAAGTAATCCCTGGAATAACATAGATACTATCAATGATTTTATAATATTAATATTTAGATATAAATACATTAATATTGTACTTACAACAATAATTGATACCTGTTTGAACGTAAAATAATTTGCAAAAAATAATGCAAAAAAATATACTGATAACATTAGTGTTGCTATTATTCCGTAATTTCTATAAATATTCTTTTCAGTACGTTTTTCTCCAAAAGCCTCAAAAAATATTTTGCAACAAAAGATTTCTAGAACAATAATTAAAAAACTTTGTATATAAACAAACATTATATTTCTCCTATATACTCAATAAATATTTTTTTTACACCTTTGTATCTTGATTTAGATATACTTAACTTTACACCATTACTCAATATAACTGAATTTCCTGAAATACTCATTATATGCTTTATGTTAACTAAAAAACTCTGATGTATTCGAACAAATCCATTGCCTTCTAATTCATTTTCTATTTTGTTTAAAGTTCCATATAATGTATAAATCCTTACTTTGTCTTGCATAATATGGAATTGTAACTTATGTAATCTACTTTCAATATATAGAATTCTATCTAAACGAATTTCCTTAACTCCCTGGCTAAATTTAAATACCTTTTTTATAATCGCATAATTCATCTTCTCAACAATTGCATCCATACACTCATTAATTACTTCTTCAAAATTTTCATTACTTTTTAATAAATATCTTACTGCATCTACTTTGTAACCTTCAAGAGTATAATTAATATATGCAGTGACAAATACAATAAATACTTCCTTGCTAAATTCTCGAACTTTTTGAGCAGTCATAATACCATCTATCTCATCCATATTTATATCTAAAAATATAACAGTATATTTAACCATATCAATCCCTAATTCTAAAAATTCCATTCCTGATTTAAAAGTGTCTATTTCATACTGTATTTCATGTTTATTTAGATACTTACATAAAAAATTTTCTAAAGTACTTAAAAAATATTTTTCATCGTCACACACAGCTATTCTAAACATATAACCATCCCCTTAATTTCAAACTTTGTATGTAATGTCTTTTTTATACTCTACATTAATATTCTCGTTAAAATTAAGTAAAATCTTTATTGCATTCCCATATATGTAATTAGTAACCAAAAGTGATATAAAACTAATTTAACCTTCCTTGTGGTAAACTACTATTATCCATATTAGATATACCTCCTTTATTTAATGGGTGTGGTCGACAAACCTACTTCCATTTCACATCAAAGGTTTTATTTTTTTCTACTCATAGCTGTAAGCTTTCTTCAACCACAGGCATAGCCTGTGGTATTCTTTATACAAAAATAGCTAATGTTTCTTACTTGAAACATTAGCTATTATCATTGCTATAATATATATTTATCTTATCTTTTAGCTACAGTTTACTGCATTATTACATTGAAAATTTTAAAGAACTATAATTGAAAAATGGGGCATTGAGCTAAGACCAAACTAGAAATGAAATAATAAAATAATAACTTAATCCCTTCAATAATACACTTGTAGCTATTCCTAAAATAGCCCAAATAATTAAGCTGCTAAATATCATATCTATCTTATTTATTTTATTAGATAAGAAGTACATATTTAAAAAAACATCTAAATCCTTTTTATCTTAAATAATTGAATTACATAGGAAGTATATGATAATAACTAATAAACCTGATTCTCAATGAAATTTACAAATCCACATTCTTTTGTAATCTAACTATAAAAATTGTCATAATTATAGAAATTAGCACTTCTACAACCACATAACCCCAACCAAAGAATCAAAAAACATAAGATTAATGTGTAGTTGATAGATTATCGTTTCACATTTGGAAATATTAGCGATATAATCAACCCTGAGCCTAAATCTGATTTTGCATCCAACTGAATTGCTAAATCATAAGCCATCTTGCTTACTAAGAAAAGTCCCATGCCTGTTGCTTGTCTAGTATAAGTACCTCTTCTTCCAGTAAAGCCCTTATCGAAAATAAATGGTAAATCTTCTTGAGATACACCAGGTCCATTATCACTAATATTTAAGATAACTTTATCTCTCACTTTGTCATAAAGCGTTTCAAACTTCAAAATTGGAATATCCTGATTCTGTGAAATGTGTTTCGTACTATTAGTGATTATTTGTTCTAATATAAAAGCTAATCCTTTGCGGTCAGAAAAAACTTCCATTTCTTCACCTATAAATTGTATTTGAAAACTAGATTCGTCTAGTAATGTTTGATGGTCTTCAATTGTTTGTTTACAAAATGCTAGTAAGTTTATAGAATCAAAAATATAATCTTTATGAATAGCCCCAAGTCTTGCAAAATACAAAATTTGCTCTACATCTCCAAGCATTTGATCTCTAATATGTAGCATACGCTGTCTAACAAGGGGAGACATTTCATCAGTACGATTATCCAATACCAATGTCATTAATGATAGAGGCTTTTTAATTTCATGAACCCATCCCTCTATATAATTTTCATAATCGCCCAATTCAATGACTTGATCATTAAGCTCCGATTGATATGATCTTATAACGTTCCCCACCCTATGGATAAACTCCCAATGATTCTTAGGAGATACATGGCATAATATTTCTTCATTTGTCTCACTTGCTTCTAATAAAAAATCTTCAAAAGCTTCTTCTATTATTTTTTGCTTTCTAATTATAATAAATACAGACACCCATATCATTGCTAGAGTAAAAATAATCATTAATCCTACTAGCACCTTAAATGTTTCTGGATAAGCCAGCCAAGCTAAAAAACTAAATAGGATACTGGTAGCTATCAACATAAGAAACCATTGTTTATAAGCATGAAAACAATCATATATTTGCTTTATCCATTTCATGGCTTCATATACCCCCTAAGTCTATACCCTTTACCCCTTATTGTTTCTATTTGATGATCTAAATTCAATTGACGCAATGTTTTTCGTAAGCGAGTGATATTCACCTGAAGTGCATTTTCGTCTATATATTGGTCCATTCCCCATAAAAGTTCACTCAGTGTTGATTTGGATACAATCTCAGGTCTATTCTGTACTAAAGCCAATAAAATTCTTCCTTCATTAGCTGATAATAATAAGGATTCAGATCCCTTATACAAAGTAAAAGTATTGGGATCTAGCAAAAAACTGCCAACATCTATCAATTGTGGTTGTCCTTCAAATCTTCTTAGAAGGTTCTGAATACGTGCTAATAATCTATCTCGATTACATGGTTTTGTGAGATAATCATCTGCACCTAAATTAAGACCGTGTAATTCATCTTTTAACTTATCTCTAGATGTAAGAATCAATATTGGACCAATCCCTTTTAATTTTAAATTTTTGCATACTTCAAATCCTGATTGTTCTGGTAAATTAATGTCTAACAATACTAAACCGGGTGTCAAAGCAGCTATTTGAGCAACCACATCATGGAAGTCTGAAATTGCTGTTACTTCATAACCAGCTTTTTTCAATACATCCATTAATTCTTCTCTCATGAATAAATCATCTTCAACAATTGTAATCCTAGCCACTTCAGCACCTCCTTCCATGTAAAATTTAATAGTTCTTTAGTCATATTAACAAAATATCCGTAGCCTCTTTGACTTGTTATTTATTTTAATGCGCCTAATCTATATTGGGCTTCCAGCGTAACTTATCTATCTCATGATCTGCTGAACGAGCAACTGCTACTCCATAAATTGCTACTGTTACTATTATAATAAATGCAAAAGTAAATGCAATAGGGTAAAGTGAGGCTTGATTTTCAATGTAAATATCAACAAATGAAGCCATAGCCCTTATTCCAACAGCTCCACTGATGCATGCAAGAGCTATAGGTAACAAAAAGGTCCATAACACCTGTCTATACATAGATTTTTTCATTTGATTACGTTTTGCACCTAAGATTGAAAGTGTTAAATAGCGTTGTCCAGTCTGTTTCATTTGTGTCAAAAATTGCAAAGACAATACCGTACAAGCAATAATCAAAAATAAGAATCCCATATATAAAACTGTATAAGTTGTAGCAACAACACCAAAGAGTTGGCGTCCAAAGTTTTGCAAATAACTTTCAAACCTAAATCCTGAAAATTTTAATAAATCTCTAGCCTCCATCATTGGTTTTATTAACCCCTGCTGCTCTTGCATTTTTTGAGGGATTCGAAAATTCCAATATGACACATAATTTTCTGTATCTATTAATTGTTCAAACATATCATCAGGAACTATAAATGCTGAAAAAATTTCTGCTGAACGGTCTGCTACTAATCCTCTCATTGGAATTGATGGACGTATAAATACTTTCTGATTATTAATATTCATCAAGCTTTGCCCTTCTTTTGAAGCCTTTTCCAAAATGTTATCTAGTACAGGCATTTTATCTGAATTATCCATAGGCACAAAGTCTGGATTAAAGTATAAGACAATTTCATGTGACTGTAGGTTCAAAGGCTTTTCTCCTATAGCTTCTAAAACTCCATTATAAGATGATTCAGGAATAAGATAAGGTGTTCTTGTACCTGTCTCTAGGATACCAAACAGATTAACTACTTCAGGATTTTCTTCACTAATCTCATAAGACTGAATTTCTCCTGATAAAACTTCATCTTTATACTTACTTGGCAAAGCCATAATAATTTGATTTCTTAACTTAGACCAATCAACTAATGACAACGCCATCCCATCTTCCCCATAAGTGCCTTGATGTTTCATTCTGCCAAGCTTCAATAGATTTAAATCCTCTACATATGGTGCCATTTTTTTTGAAGTAAGATACTCCTTAACTTTTGGTTTATCTAGATTAACAGTAAAATCATATAAGGAGGAATTTTTTCTATTATATAACCTACTTCCTGAATTCAAAATAGTTGAAGCACCATTTGCTATCAAAATAATGGATAATGTGATTAAAATAGATGTTACCGCAACAGATGTAGACCTATTAGCTATGTTCTCTTGAAGCTGTCTTAATGTAAATGTGTGCAACCCTTTAGTAGATTTATGCTCAGACAATCCTGCTAATAAACCTAGTAATTTTCCAAATCCCTTCATAAAAAATATAGTTCCTAAACTTCCGAGAGCTATTGCTAAGAATGGAACAATTCCTGCAAAGTCCGTAAAATGATATAAAACAATCCAATATGCAACACCTAGTAATATAGAACCTATTAAAATATTGAGTATATTGCCTTTAAAATTCCCCATATCTTGTTTCTTATCCATTTGCTCATAAAATAATTGATGTAAGTCCTGATTAAATAATCTTCCACCAAGAATGGTTAATGCTATAAACTGGATGAATAAAAAACCCATTATCGTAAAGAAAATCGCATCTAACGACAAGGTTAATTGATGACCGACAATTCCCTGACCAACCAATTTAGAAACCGTTAAGCTAATTATTTCTGCTAAAAATCCGCCTATTAAAATGCCTCCAATAAGTGCTAAAATAGAAGTAATTAATGCCTCTGCTAAAAGTTGAAAAACAAGGCGTTCTTTGCGCATTCCTAACATAAGATAAAGTCCAAACTCTTTACTTCTCCTATTTAATTGGTACCTATTAGCAAATAAAATCAAGAAAAATAATAAAAATAATGCAAATACATAAACAATTGGCATTCTAGCTAAAAATTTATCGATTGCATCACTTTCAAACTCCTTTAAAAACAAAATAACATCCTGTCTTCCAAGAGAGAGAATTATATAAAACGAAGCCACTGCTGTTACAAGTGTTGCAAAGTAGATTAAATTCTCCTTACGACTTCTACTAGCATTACGATAAATCAGCCTATAGAACATTTGCACTTCCTCCTCCAAACTGAGACAATAACTTTAAAATTCTTTCATAAAACTTCTCACGAGACTCATCTTGTTTGCAGCGCAGTTCATGAAATATTACCCCATCTTGAATAAAAAGGATTCTTGAGCAAAAGCTTGCTGCATTAGGATCATGGGTAACCATTAATATAGTTCTTTCCCTACTTCTATTAATACCTTCTAGCTTATTCATTAAAACCCTTGCAGAGCGTGTATCCAATGCTCCTGTAGGTTCATCTGCAAGAACGATATCTGGATCAAAAATCAAACTACGTGCAAAAGATACCCTTTGCTTCTGTCCCCCAGACATTTGAGATGGGAATTTATTAAGAATATCTGTAATTTCTAAAAAACTTGCTAACTCATCTAATTTAGCTTGTGCTTTTGCAAAATCTACCCCATGAATAGATAATGGTAATAATATATTTTCTTGTCCAGTTAGGTTATCAAGTAATTCAAAGTCTTGAAACAAATATCCAATTCGACTACCACGATACTCAGCTAAATCTTTACTTCCAAAAGCACTTATGTTTTTACCGTTTAAAAGTATACGTCCAGATGTTGGTTTTATTATTGTTGCAATGCAGTTTAATAATGTAGTTTTTCCAGATCCACTTGGCCCCATTATTCCTAAAAACTCCCCTGAAAAAACGTCAAAACTAATCCCTTGTATAGCTTTGGTTATGTTATTATGCTTTCCATAGTTTTTTTGTAAGCTTTGGACTTCTAATAATTTTCTTCGACTAATCACAATATAACTCCCCTTTTTAAATTTCATATTTTATAATTTTATTGAAATAACCCTAGAGTTGATCATTGATTTATTTGGCTTTGTTTTAAAAGAGTGTACACAACCTAGTGTAAACTTCCTTTAGTAGTCCTAAGGCTGTGTTTTAAATTGTTGAGTTCATTATAATGAAAAGTTACAATTTCTTAAAACATAGCCATTTATTTAAATTATATCAAATGTAGAAATCTAAAAACACTTACAATTGATGTAAGGTAATTTATACAACCCCCTAACTCAAAAAAACCTATAGGGTGGACATTTAATACTGTCTACTCTATAGGGTATATTTTACGTAGTCTAAGGGGATATAAAACACAGTTCAATATTTACTTGAAAACCTTCAAAGCTTAATAAAAATAATAACACACCTATCATTATCATGTCAGCTACAGAATCTATCTTTGCACCAAAACTGCTTGTTTTACCTGTCTTTCTAGCAATAAATCCATCTATAATATCACTGTGTCCACAAATAATATGTTACATAAAAACTCACGCTTAATGGCTTAACAATAATTAAAGTAGGAGATTTTATGTTGGCTCCGCCTTTTGTAAAATAAATTTTATGTTTACTCAATATATTATCCTAAAAACATTTTTAAATCTTCATCAACAGTTCCTATTCCTGCTATCCCAAAATTCTCTACTAAAACTTTAGCTACATTTGGTGATAAGAATGCTGGTAACGTTGGTCCTAAATGAATATTTTTTACACCTAAATAAAGTAATGCTAAAAGCACAATAACAGCTTTTTGCTCATACCATGCAATATTATAAGCAATAGGTAATTCATTTATATCGTTTAATTCAAAGACTTCTTTTAACTTTAGAGCAATTACTGCCAGTGAATAGGAATCATTACATTGACCTGCATCTAAAACTCTTGGAATTCCACTAATATCACCTAAATTAAGCTTATTATAGCGATATTTAGCACATCCTGCTGTTAATATGACTGTATCTTTTGGTAGCTTTTCTGCAAATTCTGTATAATAGTTTCTTGATTTCATCCTTCCATCACAGCCAGCCATAACAAAGAATTTTTTAATGGCTCCAGATTTCACGGCTTCTACTACCTTATCTGCTAAAGCAAATACTTGTGCATGAGCAAATCCTCCTACGATTTTACCCTTTTCAATTTCTTTAGGTGCTGGCAATTTTTTTGCATATGCTATAATTTCACTAAAATCCTTCGCTTTACCATCTTCTCTATCCTTTATATATTTAAATCCTGGATATCCAGTAGCACCTGTAGTATAAACTCGATCCGCATAGCTTTCTCTTGGTGGTATAATACAGTTTGTTGTAAATAATATTGGTCCGTTGAAGGATTCAAATTCTTCATTTTGTTTCCACCATGCATTTCCATAATTTCCTACAAAATTTGAATATTTCTTAAAGAATGGATAATAATGAGCTGGTAGCATTTCCCCATGGGTATAAACATCTACGCCTGTATCCTTTGTTTGTTCTAAGAGTTCTTCTAAATCTTTCAAATCATGTCCTGAGATTAATATAGCAGGATTACTTCTAACTCCTATATTTACTTCTGTGATTTCTGGGTTTCCATATGCACCTGTATTGGCTACATCTAACATAGCCATAGTATCCACTCCAAATTTTCCTGTTTCTAAAGTAAGTGCTACTAAATCATCTACACTCAATGCATCATTTAATGTAGAAGCTAAAGCCTTTACAATAAAATCATAAATTTCTTCATCTTCTTTTCCTAAATTAAGTGCATGTTCAGCATAAGCTGCCATACCTTTAAGTCCATAAATAATTAATTCTCTTAAAGAACGTACATCTTCATTTTCTGTTGCTAATACGCCTACTTCAATAGCATCTGCCTTTGCAAAAATTTCTGAATCCGATTTCACTTCAAAAGTAGCCGCATCACATAACTCTCCTAAAGTTACTCCCTGATCTATTAATTCTTTCTTTACTTCTTCTCTAAGTATTATAGCTTCTTTTATTTTTTCAACAAATACAGTATCATCAAAATTTGCATTGGTAATTGTCATAAATAATCCATTTAACATAAAATGATTCGCTTTAGAAAATCTAATCCCTTTTTCTAATCCCTTTTCTTGAAGTATAGCAATTCCTTTTAGGGTATAGATCATTAAATCTTGTAAATTTGCAACCTTGTCTGTCTTTCCACAGATACCTCTAATTGTACAGCCTTTTCCCCCTGCAACTTCTTGGCATTGAAAACAAAATATATTTGACATGATATACCTCCTAATTTATTATCTTACTTCGAATTGAAGTCTTGTTATTTCTATGTGATTATTATATTATAATTATTAAGACAATTCGGTATCTGAAGATACAAAAGGATGGGATTTATATGATAGATCAATATATTAATATAATTAAAAAATCGCCTTTGTTTTATGGTATAGATACTGACGAAATATTTATGCTTTTTCGCTGCTTAATGCCCCAGATATATGATTATAGTAAGAATGAGTTTATAATAAATTCTGGTGAAATAATTGATAGATTTGGTTTAGTTTTAGAAGGGGAAGTAATTATCACTAAAGAAAATGCCAAAGGAGACAGAGTTGTAATGTCTATAATAAAAAAAGGCGATTTATTTGGTGAAATGTTTGTATTTTCAAGCCGTAAAATATGGCCAGTAACAGTAGTGGCACAATCATCTTGTAAGATTTTATTTCTTACCAATTCAAGTCTTATAGCTAGGTGCGGTAAAAATTGTTCTTGGCATACTTTAATGCTTGGGAATTTTATAAAAGTAATATCCAATAAAGGTTTAATGCTAAATAAAAAAGTTGAATATCTCTCACTTATATGCTTTTTTAATAAATGAAAATATTTTTTCAAAATCAATAATTCCATCACTCTTTAAATTTAGATATTAAGTGTTCAATAGCCATTATTACCAGAATATCGCATTACTTTAATCATAACTACTACGGTTTTCTTTTCACGAGTTATTTTATTATTATATTCGATTTTATTCTCCCCTAAAACTAATTATTTAACATCCTATATTGAAATTTCTTCATTTAATAATTTTCACCTGATACTTTTGATATTTTTCTATATCAAAAGAAGCACAAAGTGTTACTCCATAGAGTTATTATTTCTTCTTTAAAATTTCACCTTTTCTGAGTTTTGTCCTCATTTCATTAATAATCTGATCCATTTTTTCCAAGTCCTTTAATATGCTTTTTTCCTCACTATTTGTTTCTATAATTTTATAAATCCCACCATTTTTTATTATAATTCTTTTATCTGCCATAAGAGCTAAGCTTGGATCGTGAGTTGCCATTAAAACTATTTTTTCTTCACTAACTAAAAGATTCAAAGCCCTCTTTCTATCTATCCCTGCATTTTCTATTTCATCAATGAGCACTATGGGAGAAGTGCTTAGTATTGCAGTATCTGCTATCATTAATGCTCTTGATTGACCTCCACTTAAGCCCGTTATAGGTGTATCTAAATTAAACTTTTCACCTGCTAATTCATTTGCAGCTTCTATTATTTTTTTTATAATCTCTTCTTTATTATCAATCATCCTACTTTCTGCATGTAACTCTAGGAATTCTTTTACAGTTAAATCCATGACAAAATTCATATTTTGTGATAATTGTGCCACTAATTTATTACTTGTGGAAAATCTAATAGTTTTATCTGGTAGCTTATCATTAATTAAAATCACTCTTTCAGTAGGTGTATCTTTATTAGCAACCCATTCTATATCTGCTAATACTCTACTTTTACCTGAACCTGTTGGACCTACTATGGATACTATTTCACTTTTATTTATGATTAATTTATCAAAATTCTCTTGATTCCCGTATTTATCTTTTCCTGCTAATATGGTTATTGAATCTACCTTATCTTTATCTAACCCTAAAAATTCAAGCATTTGATTAATATAAACTTCTAAATCTAATTTCATCTTTTGTATATCTATTGCCCATTCTTCAATATCTTCTTGAGTAAAATGATTTAAATATTCTTGAAACGTATATTCTTCATAACCTTTTACATCCAATTTATTATTTTCAAAGAAAGATAATATAAAAGGGTATTTTTTCTCAAGATCTTTAATTTTTTTTGTTTCTAATTCATTTATTCTAATCATTGTCATCACCTATTTTCATCTTTCTTATATTACCCATTTGATATTCTTCTCCTATTCTTGTTTCTCCTAAGCAATATGAGCATAGTGCAGATGGCATTGGGAATTTTAATTCTCGTCCCTTAACAGTTTCAATATTTAACTCTTTATCATACATAAGAGTACTAAGTTCAAAAGCACCTTGTCCTGTAAGCCCATTGACAAAGATAATTATTGCTTGAGGATTTACTGAATTGACTCTAGAAGCAAAAACCTCTCTTTCAGCCTGAGATACAATATCACCTTTTGTTATAACTATAATGTCAGCAGTTTTTAGCATAGGTCCTATTTTCTTTGGCGTATTTATACCACTTAAATTATCTATAACACATATTGCTTTTATACCTTTTATATAAGGAGAGCATCTATTACACAATCCAGCACTTTCAGTTATAAGTAAATCTAGTTTTTCTTTTATTCCCCAATTAACAACTTCTTCTATGTTACTTGCAAAATAATGATCTGGACATAATGAACCTGATAATCCTTTTTTAACCGGTATTCCGGCTTTTTTATATAAAATATCATCATCTGTATACAGACAATCAAACTTAACTACTCCTATTTTTAAGCCTCTCTTTTTAACAGCTTCTATGGTTTTTAATATTACAGAAGTCTTTCCTGAAGAAGGAGGCCCTGATATGGTTACTAAATTCATACACGCTCATCTCCTTTTACAGCACTATTAAATATATTTTCACATTTTTTTATTAAACTACTTATATCATGTTCTTTTATATAATCCCAACCAAGCCACATATATTTGTTTTCTTTTGTTATCATATTATTAACTTTAGGATTAACACTGGGGAATTTTCCATTATGAGATAAAATTTCTCCTACTTCCTTTGAAGCAAAAAAATCAACAATTGGCTTTAATGCTTTCTTTTTCTCATTCTTACTTAACATAAATATTGGACTAATAATAGCTCCATCTTTAGGCCATACTGGAATCATAGGTTCTCCTTTTTTAATCATCTTAGTAAAGAAATACGGCATTATAGTAACTACTGGTTTATCATATTTTTTTATATGGGATTTAACCATTTCTGATGGATGCATACTTCTTTGTAAACACCTTCCTAATTTTTTCACCCCATCCTCACCATAGTTTTTATATATATTAAGTAGAATTGCATTAAATAAATCAAAATCTCCAACTGGCAAGCTCACACTGTTTTGGAATTCTTTTTTTAATATATCTTCCCAGCTTGATGGCATCTGTCTTCCTTTTAATTCTTTCTCATTTACTAAAAAAACAGCCGGTACAACACCTATAATTGAATATTGTTTATTAGGATCTTCTAATTTTATATATTCATTATGAAAATCATCATTATACTGTTCTATGTCTGTTATATCTTCAAAAATATTTTCTGCTTTATATTTACCAAATAATTTTTTGTCAAAGAATAAATCGAAACCTGCGGATATAAATATATCTGGCAATTCTTCTTTTGATTGATTTATTAAAGTATCTTTTAACCAATCAATCCCCATAGAAGCCGCCTTCAATTCATAATCTAAATTCAAATTTTTATCAGCTAACCATTCTTCAAAAGCTTCTGTTAATGGAACTCTAACAGGACAAGGTAATACTCCTGAAATTTTCACAGTATCTTTTTTAATGGATAATTTATCTTCATTCTTTTTAATCTTATCCACAAGTTCAGCCACAAAAATTTCTACATTTATTTTTTTTAGTTTTAAAGCCTCTTCTAATGAAATAGATTTTCCAAAAACTTTTCTCATATTTTCATCTTTTAAATTACTAAAGCCTAAAGACACTAGTAATTCTATGGCTTCATTATATTTTTCCGTTATATCATATAATGTATCTTTTATATTAAAGTATTTATTACTCATATTAATCCATCTCCTATTCCTGTAACATCCTTTATACACTATTAGTTTACCATTAAGCATTTTTTAATTCGGTATCCTTTGTTACACTTTTAATTATTCTTAAGTATCTAACAATAAAAGGTATCTAAAAACTATTTTTGTTTTTGGATACCCCTTTTGTTTCTATTCTAATTTTACTTTACCAAATTCCATTATTAATTGCCTTTTTACTTAACTGGAGCTGGTGCTTTCACAACAATTAACTCTAAAATTTCATCATGCTTATTGCCAACATTCATTTTAGTTTTAAATGGAATCTTTAAAACACTTCCCTGCTTATACTCATGAACTTCCTGTTCATCTAGTCCTATAGATAATGTTCCTTTCAGTACAGTCATATACACAGTAGAATTTGAAAAATGTTCTGGAAGTCCTTCCTCTTTATTAAAAATCATGTGTAAGTAATGTACATTTTCATCTGTAATAAGCATTTCCACTGTTCTATCATTGCTATTCGTCATATTGTAAACCTTTTCTACCACTTAGGTTCCTCCTTCTCTCTTGAAATTTTTTATCTTATATATATTATCATATAAGCAAACATATATACGTAACAATTGTTTTTGATGCCTTTTTTATTTTCAACAGATTTTATATTTTTTTTAACTATACTCGATTGCTTTTGCAGGACATTTGTCTATTACGTATCTAATTTTTTCGTCTTCTTGTGTTTTTAAAATTTTTTTATTTACTTTTGCTTTTTTATCTTCCATTATAAAATGATTTGGTGATACCTTTGTGCATAAACCACATCCAATACAAAACTTATTATTAACATTAAGAACTGCTTCTTCTTTTTCCATTGATTCCTTTACGGGAATTTCTTCTTTTTTTACTATTTTTGAAGAAATCCATGCTATTATCAAAATAGCTATTGTGGTAAGTCCCCATCTAACTGCCATAAATTTCGGACCCAAAAATTTAGATTCATTAGCAAGCATAGGAACCTTAATAACAGCCCAAGCACTTAAAATAATTACAATATTTAAAACATTAGCTCCTTTTTTCAGAAGCGTTTTACAAACAGGAAAAGCTGCATAGATAGGTCCTGCGGAAAAACTTCCAAGTAAAAAAGAAAATAATATTCCTTTAGCCCCTGACTTTTCCCCTAATGCATTTTCTATTGTTTTTTTAGGAACCCATGCTTCAATGAGGGAAGTCAATAATAATATTACAGGCATTATTATGAGCATTTCTTTCATATAATATAAGCTATTATTAAAAGATTGAAATGCTTTCTCAGGTATAAAGATTGTTAACAATACATAGACTATAAAAACTAAAGTCAAAAACATATTGTTTTTAATTTTTTTTATAATTAAAATCACATAATCACCCCCATTAAAAATGCTATAATAACTGCAAATCCAAAACTTAATATATTTCTTGTTAATGCAAATTCAACCCCAAACTCTCTCTTTTCAAGGGGAAACGTAACAAATCCAACCATTGTTAAAGTTGTTAAAAATGCCACTATAGGAATGATACTTGCTCCTGCATTTACAAAAGATCCAACTAATGGAAATGCAACAAAAGCAGGTATTAAAGTAATACTTCCTACAAACGCTGCCACAATTGTTGATACAATAGTATTTGATTGTCCTAAATAATACTTAATCGTATCGGGTGGAATAAAAGTAAGTATTAGACCGATAAAAAAAAGTATTCCTATAATTTCTCCTATCATATTTCTCATTAATCCACTTGACATTTTAATAGCATTGAAAGTTTTATTTTTATCTTTTATGATAGAACTTATAAACCAAATCACTGTAAATATCCAAAGACCCAACGTAATAAAATCCATTTTATTTTCTCCTTTCAATATCTTTACTTATATTATAAAGTGCTTTAAAATTAAAATCAGTTACCAGTGTAACTAATCTTAAAAAAGGAGAAATAATTTATGTTAGACTTTATTCAGATACTTAAACATACAGAGTTATTCGGATCACTTTCATCTCAAGAAATTCATGATTTATTTTCAAAAAATACTTACTTTCTTAAAGACTATAAAAAAAACTCTATTATACACTTTCAAAATGAAAAATGTACAACTTTGGATATCATTCTAAAGGGCACTGTTTCAATCCAAGGAATCGATACTAAAGGAAATTATATATCAATAAGCGATTTTACTAATAATCATACAATAGGTGGAAATTTACTCTTTGCACATAAAAACTTTTATCCAATGACAGTTTTATCAAAAACTGATGTAACGATTCTTCATCTAAAAAAGAACTTAATCATAAAGATCTGCCAAAGCAATACCACTTTTCTAACTAATTTTCTTCAGTCACTCTCAGATAAAACGCTAATCTTAACAGATAAAATAAAAACACTATCTTTCAAATCTATAAGACAGTGTATAATTGATTTTCTAATTTATGAAAGTCATGTCCAAAAAAGTAATGTGATTCAATTAGAATTTACTAAGAAAGACTTAGCTGAAAAATTTGGAATACAAAGAACTTCTCTTTCTAGAGAATTAAGTAAAATGAAAACAGATGGCTTAATACAATATGACGCAAATTCTATAACAATATTAGATATGGATGCATTAACTAATACATAAATTACCCACAAAAATATGAAGTTGTCGAATTAATAAGTCATGGTAAAATAAATAATAAATCCAACGAAGCTTCAAAAATACTCAATTTATCAGTAAATAGACTATAAAAATAGACTAATGAATTTTTTGAAGCTCCCTAATAAACTCTATAATATATTGTAAATAAATTTCTTAATACAACAGCACCAAACTATAATAGTAATTAACTTTGTTGTCCTAAAATCACTTCTAAATCTTGTTCAGCGGTTGAAATAGGTTTTAAATCGAATTTGTCAACTAATACTTGCAATATATTTGGTGTAATAAATGCAGGTAGTGTTGGTCCAAGACGAATATCTTTAATTCCCAAAGATAATAATGTAAGAAGTATACCAACTGCCTTTTGTTCATACCAAGAAAGAACTAATGAAAGTGGTAAGTCATTTACTCCACAGTTAAATGCTTCTGCTAATGCAACAGCAACCTTAATAGCTGAATATGAATCACTACATTGACCACAATCAAGTATTCTTGGAAAACCTGCTACTGTTCCTAAATCAAGTTTATTGAAACGGAATTTACCACAGGCTAAAGTTAAAATAATAGTATCCTTTGGAGTTTTTTCTGCAAATTCTGTGTAGTAATTTCTGCCTGGCCTTGCACCGTCACAGCCTCCTATCAAAAAGAAGTGTTTGATTTTACCATCTTTAACTGCCTCTACAATTTCATTTGCATGACTTAAAATAGTATTGTGTGCAAAGCCAATTGGAATTCTCTTTTCATGTTCATCTTCTTGCCATCCGCCTAATTCTAATGCTTTTTCAATAAGAGGAGTAAAATCTTTTTTACCATTAACTTCTTCAATATGCGGACATTCAGGCATTCCAACTATACTTGTTGTAAACAATCTATCTTTATAGCTATCTCTTGGTTTTTGTATACAGTTAGTAGTCATTAATATACATCCTGGAATTCCGTCAAATTCTTCCTGTTGTTTCTGCCATGCACCCCCAAAGTTTCCAACTAAATGCTTATATTTTTTCAATTCTGGGTATGCATTTGCAGGAAGCATTTCACAGTGGGTATATATATTTATACCTTTGCCTTCTGTTTGTTCTAAAAGTTCCTTTAAATCCTTATAATCATGGCCTGATACTATAATAAAAGGCCCTTTTTTCTTTGTAACTAATACTTCTGTAGGTTCAGGATTACCAAAAGAACTGGTAACAGCAGAATCTAATACTTCCATGCATTTAAAATTTGTTTTACCAAGCTCCATGTTTAGATTAAATAAATCTTCAACAGTTAAGCTATCATCAATAGTACCAGCTAAGCCTTTATAAAAGAAGTTATTAACTTCATCATCAAATTTACCTAGTATGTAAGCATGATGGGCATAAGCAGCCATTCCTTTAAATGCATATATTAACAGTTCTCTTAAAGAACGTATATCCATATCTAAATTTTCATCAGACATTATACCTACATTCTTCGCATCTTCTACCATTTCTTCCATAGTGTTTGGTGCTTTGTATTTTGCTCCTTCAGGCACATTTTCAATTTCACCAACTGCATTTTTAAGTTCTTCTTTTATTTCTTCAGCTTTTTTAATATACTCTACAAATCTAGTTGGGTCAAAATTAACATTAGTAAGAGTAGCAAACATAGTATCTACCACAAATTTATTTATTTCACTTCTAATCTTTAACCCTTTCTCTAAATTTTTTTGACCATAAAAACCAATACCTTTTAATTCATGAATCAGTACATCCTGTAAATTAGCAACAGTAGGATTTTTTCCACATACACCTGATTTTACACAGCCTTTAGCACCTAATGTTTGCTCACATTGATAACAAAACATTGAATTTTCCATAATCAAACCCTCCTTATTATGCTTTTGTTTCATTTACATTAGTTTTTCCAACTGAGTAAAATCTATTCTGAAACATATTAAACAATTACTATTAAGACAAATCATAGAACTACATCACAGAAAAGTTATATTTCATATCTGTATTTGTAAAATTCCTTTTATAATCTATGTATCGTTCAGAGTTAGCATCTTTTCTCATACTAAATTCAATTTTTGCATATACATTTCAGCAATACTAACATCACTAAGCTCTTTAAATTTTTTACTACTATCAAAACTAGCCCAAGCTACTTGATTTGTTAACTCTTTAATATTACTTGAAGTATTTCTATAGGATACATTAGCTGCATTGTCTACTATTTTTTTCTCTAAATCATTGAAAGTTATCTCTTTATCGTTTAAACTTGTAATGTACATAATATACCCATTATAATATAATCTTCTCAACTTATATTATAATGGGTATATTATGTACATAGGAGATACTTTTTGTATCTCCTTTTAATTTTTCTAAGCAGTAATTACTACTATCTTTGCATACTAAAATTATACTCTAAGTATATCTTCTCTATAAGTTTATTTTATTTATATTCTTTTCTTCATAATATTTTACTATTTAATTATTTCCCCTTTAAATTTCTTTTACTAAATAATTTATCAGTTAATTTTACATACCAAGCCGCTGACTGTACTTGTATTACATATGCTAAGGATATAATTATTACCGCTTCTGTTCCTTGCTCCTTAAATGCAGTCATAGCTATCGCTAAACAAACTGAAAGATTTCTCATAACAGTTCCATAAATAAATGCAATTCCATCTTCTTTTTTAAATATCATTCTTGCAATTACTGTACTAAAAATAAAATTAAATAAATATAAAAGTATCAATGGTACTAAAACTTTTAAAATAAGCATTGGATTTCCTAATAAAGCTTGTGCCTTTAATGCCATAGCTATAAAAACTATTAGTACAACTCCTAATGTAGATAATAAAGGGAATTTTGATTTATATTCTTTTTCATATTTTTCCTTACCAAATTTTTTAATAAGAAAATGTTGAGTAATATATCCAGCTACCATTGGTAATAAAATTACCATTATAATTTGATTAAATATATCTGTTAATGGTATATCTATAGAAGTTCCTAAAAATACCTTTAAATAAATTGGTGTTAAAACTGCTCCTAATAATAACCCTATAACTGTCATCTTTATTGCTTCATTAATATTACCTTTAGCCATTCCAGTCCAAGAAATAGTCATTCCAGATGTTGGTAACAACGAAGTTAATAATAAGCCTAATATAAGATATATATTATCTCCAAAAAAAATCTTTGCTATTGAGTATCCAACAAGAGGCATTATTATAAAATTAACTACTTGTGTTATTATTTGTAATTTATTATTTGATTGTTTAAATAAGCTTTTTATGTTTAACGTAACCATCATAGGATATACCATTAAAAATGTAAAAGGCATTATCAATTGTTTTAAAAAGGATACATTAAATATGCTACCTACTGTTATTCCTAGTATCATAAATATTGGTATACTTATTACTAATTTTTTCTGCATTAACATTATTAAATTCCAAAATTGTTTCATTTAACTAATCTCCAATTTATAGGATATACTTCTATTTTATATTTATTAATGCATCGAGAGCTGCTGCATTTATTGGATATGAAACAGGTGATGCTGTAAGTAATGGATGAGTAGCAACTTGGAAAGTATTAAGTTCATTCGCTGTTAAACCTTTCTGTATTGCTAAACTTAATATATTAATCATTTCACCAACACTTTCTCCTCCAGATATTTGTGCCCCTATTAATACTCCAGAAGTTTTTACAAATATTAGAGTTAAATCTAATTTACTTGTTTCTGGAAGTGAACCTGGATGTTTATCCATAGTTGTAGATTTTCCTATAATTACTTCAAACCCCTCTTCTTTTGCCCTTCTTTCTGTAAACCCAGCAGCCGCAAAGGATTTATTAAATACTTTTGTTGAAAATGCACTAATTATTCCTTTATTTTCTCTTACATACCTCAACCCATATAAATTGGAAGCTGCTACTTTTGCTTCCATAGCTGCAGTAGATGCAAGTAATATTGGAATATTTTTATTAGTAAAGAAACATCTCTTTTCAGCACAATCTCCTACTGCAAAAATATCTTTTTCACTAGTTCTCATATATTCATCTACAACTATTGCACCTTTTTCATTGACCATTATACCTACTTCTTTTGCAATACTTGAATTAGGAACAACACCCATACCTAAAATAACTGCATCAGCTTTTATTTTTTCTCCATTTTCAAGTTCAACTTCTTCAACTTTATCATTTCCTAATATGCTTTTTACTCTAATACCGCTCTTAACATCAATATTATTATCTTTCATCTCTTGCTCAGCAATATCACAAATCTCATTATCAAAAGCCTGCCATAAACATTTTTCAGCTACTTCAACAATAGTTACATTTTTACCATCCTTTTTTAATTGCTCAGCAAATTCTACGCCTATAAACCCTCCACCTATAACTACTATATCCTTCATATTTACTAATTTATTTAAAATATCATTTAAATACTCTTCATCTTTTAAAATTGCAAATACATTATTTAAATCATATCCGTTAATAAATTTAGGTATAATCGGAAGTGAACCTGTTGCAATTATTAACTTATCGTAAGCTATTTCTTCATTTTCTGCTAAAATTGCAATTTTGTTTTCCTTATCAATTTTTATAATTTCATCTACTAAAAGTTCTACCCCTGCATTTATAAGCATTGCATCTGGTATTCTGTTTTTACTAGTATCCTTTAATGTTCCAAATATATATGGTATCCCACAAGGAACCATCACTGTTTTATTTTTTCTTACAAGTACTACTTTTTTATCTGCATATACTTTTTTAGCTGTTGTAGCAGTAAGTATTCCCCCTGCACTTCCTCCAATTACTAGTATATCTGTTTTAATCATTACTCTTCCTCCAAATCTTTTATTATATTTGTTACTATAGAATTAAAATTTAATTAAAGACTTTCATTTACACTTTCATATACATACTGTGATAATTATCATTAACCGACTTAACGTTATCCATATATAAACTAATTATTAAAGTTATTTTTACTCTGCTATAAATTATATTTATCCCATAAATTAATATCTTATACATTTCCATATTTAATATACTTATCTTCTAGAACAATAGATACATCAAAAGTTACTTGCTTATAAAAATTCACCAGATATATTCTTATCTATAAATAAGATTACTTTTATAAAAATACTCTTAACTACTTTAAGTTTTCATAATCTTCACCTCTTTTTCATCATACCCCTCATAGGTATAATTATAACATATGCTAATTTCATTTCAATAGAAATTTAATATATTTTGTGAACTATCACCACTTATAGAAGATGGTAGCTTCGTGGTCAATATTCCTAATGGAACAAGTTTACCCACGCTATCAAGTTCATTCCAACCTCTCTAGTCAATATATCTTTTATTACATTGCTAGTTTTAGTAAGTTTTTACGTAAGCGTCAAAGTTTTAGCACCTTCAATAATTTCAAAAATAGTATTAAAATATCCTAGTAAGGCAATACAAAAACTTTACTAGGCTTAATTTTATTTCTTATCTTTAATTTTCATATTTTCAGGAATCTTATCATTCCAAGGCATAAGATTCTCCAAGCTTTCGCTATCGTGTATATCTATCTTTAATAGATTGTCAAATAGATAGACTAAGTACCTTTCTACAACTAAATTATTAGCCTTGGCAGTTTCAACAATACTATAAATATTGCTACTTGCAGTTGCACCTTTAGCAGTATTTGCAAAAAGGAAGTTTTTTCTGCCTATTACAAAAGGTTTAATAGCTCTTTCAGCAGCATTATTATCAACTTCCAAAGAACCATCTAAATAATACATTTTTTAATCCTGGTAAATGCTTTTTAGCATAATCAAGTGCTTTACCTAACGGACTTCTTGGAAGAGCATCTTTTATTTCTCTTTCAACATAATCAATAAAGTTATTTATAAATTGACTCTTATTAAGGTTATTTTCAGCACAGAAATCTTTCACTGTTATTGTATCTTTAATAGAGTTAAATTTATTTAAATATTCCTCCCAGGTATCATTATCTAATTTTCTATACATAAGTAAACCTCCCATTGATAATCTTTTACTTAAGTTTATCAATGAGAGGACGTGTTTTCTAGGTACTTAATTTTTGACGCTTACGATTAAATATAATTTTTGCTTTTTATCAATAACAAAAACACCTACCATTTATAGATAGATGTTCTTTGTTATAAATAACACTTTATTTAATCTCTTCTTTTAATAAATCACCGATTTGAATTTTAATCTTATCAATTATTTCTTTTTTCACACTTCCAAATTTTTTAACTACTATATATTTAGATAATGTATATATTTTATCTACTCTAATACAAGAAGTAACCTTAAGCGATCCTTCTATTAAATCATTATTTGTAAATTGAATTGAGTAGTCTTTTGATTGCAAATTAGAAGTTATTGCTGCAACAACTATATCCTCTGTTTTACAATTATACTGGTAATTAGATAATACTAGAACAGGTCTTTTCTTACTTGATGTTAAATCGCTGAAAGGAATAGGTATAAGTAATATATCTCCTTGCTTATACATCACTCCACACCTCATCATCTATATCATTATTCCAAAAATCCAAACTACTCTCGCTTGCTCTCTGCAAATCTTTATATAATTCTTTTTCTCTCTTTAATTTTAAGTATCCTATAAAATCTATAACCTCTGATATTTCATTTTCTGGTATTTCTTCAATAAGATTAAATAGTATCTCCTTAGCCGTATTCATAAAAACACCACCTTAAACTATTTATATAATTATTATACCCTATTATATAAATAATTTGAATGCATGTTTTCTATATATGCTATGTGATCATAAATTTATAAAACATACTCTTATTTTCTAATGAAGCAGTTGTAGCCTCATAATATGTTTCTATTAAATTTCATATTAACAGCATCCCTATAAATAATATTATGCAGTTTACAATAAAACCTAATTGACCTACATCAAAGCTGTCATATTTCTTTTTAACTAACATTTAGGAACCTTATTTTCTAAAGGCTTTTCATATGCTCCTTTTGTATCTTTTAATCTCTGTTTCATAAGCTACTGAAGGTTCATTGTAAAAATCGGACATGTTTTTAATTTATTCTTAATCTTATTACAATTATGTAAAGCAATGGTAATAATCACTTTAATAGCTTTTTATTTAATGATATAATTAAGCTGTAGTTATAATAAATACAAACATTACCACAATTACATTAAACAAGGAGGTAATTTCATGATAGTTTCACATAAATCTATGGTGGAAGAAATTGAAATTGATAATGTTGGTGTTAAAAATGCATTTATGAAAGTCCTTATTTCTCCTAAAGAAGGCTGGGAAGGTTATGTAATGAGATTATTCAAACTAAAAGCAGGCGGTTTCACTCCAAAACATGCTCATCCCTGGCCTCATATAAATTATATTATTAGCGGCAATGGGACTCTTCATCTTGATGGAAAAGATAATTCTATAGAATCTGGCTCATTTGCATATGTACCAGCAGGAAAAACACATCAATTTATGAATATTAGCAATACAGACCTAGAATTCATTTGCATTGTCCCAGAAGAAGGACATAAATAGCAGCACAAACCTGTCCAGTTTTGTAATATATTAAACATCTTTCAAAAACTGGACAAGTTTTATTGCTCTTTTATATATTTTAAACTCCTGTAGATCCAAATCCACCATTTCCACGTTCTGTTCCTGTTAATCTCTCTACTTCAACTACATTTACTCTTAAATGAATAATAACTACAATAAATAAAATCCCGACTTTTTTAAAAAATCGGGATTTTAATCAAATTATCTAACTGTAAATGTTGTTAAATAATTCCATATTCTTTTAATAACTTTTCAATGTCTGTTCCTGCTACTTGTTTTAAAATTTTACGTTTAGTCATTGGTGGTAAATCAAGTTTTGGTTTTTCTCCATCTAATAAACATACACCTGCATTTAATAAATAGCGGACATCATATCTTGAAGAAAACACCTCAGGAACTCCTTTTTCAACTCCAGTTAAAACATATACTGCTTCCATAGCTGTACGTCCTGAGTATTCTATAGTAAATACAGTATCACGGCCTGGATCATCCAATGTTTCAGCAAATTGTCCAAGGAAAGCAAAGTTTACTGCATTCTTTGGTACAACATATGGGCGATCTCCAGCTGCACGAGGCATAAATTGGGATGTGATAAATGGCATCATAACAGGAACTGCGCTACATGATCCTGCTAATTCTTCAATTTTATCTGTAGGAACACCTATATGATATAACCATTCTTTTGTAATTTCTTTACCAGTACAATCTCTCATAGGTTTTTTAATATAATCTCCAGGAACATCAGAGAATAAACCATATACCCAAACAACAACATCTTTTTCTGGTTGTCCGTAATATTGTTCTTGACGGTTTATTGTCCAACTCATCAACCATGAAGAGTCAACAGCTGTAACTATTCCGCCTGTTACAGTGCCTCCACCATATGGTGAACGTTTTGTAATCTTTTCAATGTACTCAGGAACACGTTCATCATGACAAGTTACTGTACAAGACTCCCAATTAGATTTTTCTGTATTTGTACAGAACTTATCTGGTTTTCCAAATTCATCTGATTGTTTTGCTATGTTTCTCCACAGATTCCAGCATCCTTTTGGCTCTCTATTAAATGGTGCAGGAGTGTTGTCATCACCATATCCTGAACCTTCAGTCATAGAACCATTAGTGATAAATACTAAGTCGTTTTCTGTTAAATCAATAGAGATATTCTTTCCAGTTTTATCTGTTGCAACTATTCTCTTTGCAACCTTTTTATCATCTGAAATTGAAAACTCAACATTATCAACAGTAACTCCATATTCAAATTTAGCACCATGATCTTGTAAATATTTAACCATAGGTTTTACAAATGAAGTGTATTGATCATGTCTTGAAAATTGTAAAGCCTCAAGATTTGGTAATCCGCCAACATGGTGAATAAAACGAGTCATATATAATTTCATTTCTAAAGCACTATGCCAATTTTCAAAAGCAAACATTGTTCTCCAATATGTCCAGAAATCAGTGTTTAAAAGTTCTTCAGAAAGAATATCTTCAATAGCTTTATCTTCAAGTTCTTCATCTGTTATATTTACAAAAGCAGCTAATTCTTTTGCCAAGTCTTGACCTAAATTGAATTTTCCATTATCATGACGCTGACCTTGTTTTTTAGTAATACGACAATTGCTAAAGTTTGGATCATCATAGTTTGTATAATAAAAATGATCTAAAACAGTCATATTAGGGTCTTCTGTAGATGGTAATGAACTAAATAAACTCCATAAAACCTCAAAATGATGACCCATTTCACGTCCGCCACGTGATACATAATTCATATTTCGACGAACCTCTCCATCCAAAGATCCACCAGGAATGTCCAATTGTTCTAAGAAGGTAATTTTACTTCCATCCATGTGAGCATCACGAATTAAAAAACAACCAGCAGCTAAAGCTCCAATTCCAGTACCGATTAAATAAGCTTTTTTATCTTCAATTCCTTTAGGTTTTCTTGCATTTACTAAAGCGTGATAACTTCCATTTGTAAGTGTAAGTCTATCATCATGTGTCTTTAATTTCATTATTAACTCCCCCTTTATTTTGCGAATACTTATTATATCTATAGGATCTGTATAAGTCTATAATATAGTTTTTTTGTGTCTTTTTCATTAGATAAAAAAACTGCGGTGTTCGAAATTTAAACACCGCAGCTTATTCGTCTAATTTTTAGGCATTTATATAGAAATGCCTAGTAAAAAGGGATCTCCTATTCCTTTTTACTAGACATCATTTAAATCAGCACTTCGCTTAAGGGACAATTCGATGTTTCCATTGAAGAGCTGTCCAATTCGTCTAACGATAGTATCAGGGTCTTCCTTCATTCCGGCAGCAATCCAGCGTACTACCATTTCAGTGAGGGCACACTGATAAAAGGAAGCAATCAGTTTTCTATCTTCCAAAGAAGCTGATATGCCCTCGCTTACTTTTTCAATATACCGAATCATCACATTTCCTGATACATTATATATATAGTTCACTAGTTCTTCTCTCTGCATGGAATTATATACATGATAAATGGCTATTTTGTTTTCCAAAGCAAATCTGGCAGCTACAATAAAACTCTCCTCCCAGGAAAGTGTATCATTATATTCATCAATTACTATCTGAAGTTCTGTTTGGAATATCTCTGACAAAAGTGTATATATGTCTGTGTAGTAATAATAAAAAGTATTTCTATTTATCTCACATGCTGTAGCAATATCCTTAACTGTAATCTTGCTAAGTGGACGCTCATTCAACATCTTTATAAATACCTCACGAATCATTTTTCTGGTATATTGCTGAGCCAAATTGCCACCTCCTTAATGCTTTATCTATATTCAAAATTATAACATAGGGTAAGTCATTTTTAAATAATCCATCATCATATACCAATAAAAATACCGCCCCACATATTATTCTTTGTTACTCCCAACGCAATTGCACATAGTATTGTAATTGCAGCACAAATAAAAAATATAATATCAAAAGCCCTGCTTTTTGATTTCATATTAATTAAATTTTCTCGCTCGTCATCATTTTGCTCATCTTCTTTTGTACACTTGCTACTCAAACTTCTATATACTTCTGTTACTCCAAATAGAATACAAAATGTATCCAGTACAACAGACTTGATGATTCTTAAAGTATTTAAATTATTAAAACGTGTAATTGTACATGGAATACTTATTGCTGCTAATATTAGAAATACTATACCACTCCAGAATTTCTTTTTATTATATATTCTTTTTTTCATTTTCTAAATTCTCCTTTAAACAATATAAGTCCTCAATAGTTGTATTAAAAACACAAGCTATCTTATATGCCAGCATAATTGACGGATTGTACTGCCCCCTTTCAAGTGAAATAATCGTTCTCGAAGAAACAAAAACTAAATCAGCAAGCTGCTGTTGTGTCATATTTGCAGCTGTTCGCAGTTCTTTTACTCTATTTTTCACCTATACACCTCCAAATAACATGAAGCAAGCTTCACATGAAGTCTTCTTCATGTTATCACTATATAAGTATAATGTCAATAAATAACATATCTTCTCTATAAGTTTATTTTATTTATATTCTTTTCTTCATAATATTTTACTATTATATATTTTTTAAGTTTTGTGTTAATAACAATTAAATTTATACACTAAAAAAAGCCATTACTTAGAATTTTTCTAAGTAATGGCTTTTTCAATTGTTATTTAAGATTAAATATTAGTGAATTAAATCCTTTGGATAACTCTTATGATTAATAATTCCATACTCTAACATTAATTCATCTGTTAGATATTTAACCCCTTTGCAATGTAAATCTCCTACACCTTCGCTTACCAATTGATAAAGCTCTGATTCATAAAAACAATTCATACTTTCTTCTAAATCTTTATTAGTTCTCTTTGAAAATTCTAGGATTATATTTTTATATAAAGACTGTAATAATATTTTATTGGCTAACATATTCTACACTTCCTTATTTCCTTCATAAATTAAATATTTATTAATAATCTCTTGATTTATTATACACATCTGTTGATTAGGTTTATAATACTTTAATCTCTTTAATGCTTCATCTTTCTCTATTAATTTATCCTGATAAAGCTCTATTGTATTATATACCCTATCATCAGCTATTCCACCTACTACCATGTCATATTTTAAATAAATATGACTCTCAGCTCTACATTCCAATATAAAATCTAGCCATTCTAAATCATAACTCAAAAACTCTTTAACTTTATACGCTTCCTTAACTTTTTCTATATCTAATTCATATATATTTAAATATCCTTTTTTCCCTCTTCTTTTAAATTTGTTTGTCCAATTAATTGCTTGCTCTTTAATTCTTGTTACATAAAAACCTTTCCCAAAATCCAATGCATCTCTTGAAAAAGATATGTGGGGATTATCTACTATCAAGTAAGATCCATGATATACTCTCAACTTAATGCTCCCCTTTCTTTTAATACTTCTATTAAATCTTCTACTATATATCGTTTGCTTTGAGAATGTAATGGCTCATAACAAGGGATAATATACTCATCCAAAGTATTTGTATTTTTAATAATTTCATATATTTTTGCAGAATTCATTTCTAGTTTTTCTGCTAAACTTTCAATACAAAATATGGCAAATTCTAATTTTTTCTCATCCATTACAACACCTCCAAATATACCTACTTTATTTATATTATATCCTATATTATAAATAAATTAAATTTTGCTTCCTGAATTCTTTGCTTTTTTCCCTTAAGATTTCTATTTTCTTCGCAATTCTTGCATACTCTCCATCATAGGCTTCCGCATCTAATCCTGTATTTACATTAAGTTTTTCTGTAATAAAGCAACTTATAACTTCATCTAGAACTCTAAGTCCATTAGTTTGAAAGTTTTCTTGTCAAGAATGCATATCAATCTATTACTTACTGCCATTTAAATTTGAATATAAAAAAAGCAAAGTTACACATTTAATATAACCTTGCTAACTTTAATCATAACAACCCCGATTTAAGTTAATGATTTTTGCATAAGTGCATCCCCAATATACTTTTCATTTTTTAGAATTGACCTTATAGTTAAGTACCACCACTTTTTTCTAAAACAAATAAATACTAGCGCTGTGATAATATATCTTCTAAACATTTTTTTCTATATTCCAAAGGACTTATACCCATAATTTTTTTAAAAGCAGCTGCAAATTTACTTTGACTTTCATATCCGACACTTAAAGCCACATCTGCTATGCTATTTTTAGTTTGTCGTAAACTTATTGCTGCATTTTTAATACGATACTCTTTAATATATGCTGCAATTGAAATTCCATATATTCCTTTAAAATATGTTTTTAAAGTTGTAGAACTTATACAATACATTTTCGCTAATTCTTCAATTGTATATCTGTGTTGTAGGTTTTCTGTAATAAATTTCTTTATTTGCTTAATTCGCTCTACTTGCTCATTGGAATAATATTCTTTCTCTTTCTCTTCTGAAGTATCTGTAATACTTAAAAACACTAAAAGCTCTAAAACTTTTAACTTAAAGTAAGCCTTTTGTACTGATTCTGGTACTGAATACAACTCAGAAAATATATGTTCAATTTTATCTTTAGCTCTCATAATAAAGCATTTATTATTATTACAAAATTTCTCTTTTAAACTATATATGTCAATATTAACATCTTTTAAAATTTCAGGTACTTCATTAATAATTTCATCCATATATATAACAACAGAAATTCCTTTATAATGCTTAAGTGGGAAACCAATTGTATCTGCATGGTTACTCATCATATTAATAGAAAGATCACCTTCACCCATATATAAAGAACTTCCATCAAGTAATTTACATTCTTCTCTTCCTTCTTTGCAATGATTTATTTCAATTATATTGTCGTATACTGGTAAATCACACAAACAAGTTGTTGCTTCAAATTCATTATATACTAATTCAATACCTGTAAATACTTTGTATACTGTCATTAATCCCAGGCCATCATTACAATCCATTTTATATATAGTTCTATAACCATCGTTATCACATTTTTCAACTGAGGAGACTCTATTTAAAAATTCATGATCTTGAACAATATCTATTCCTTGCATTATACATTCTCCTTAAAATATGAATCATATCTTACGTCTACTATTTTCTTTCATATTCCTTAAACGACCTCAGCATTTGCTTCAGTATTTGTTTTTGATGATAAAGATTTAAATTCAAACATCATCATACAAACAGTAATTAAAACAAGTATACCATCATTTAATCCAATTGCCATCCAAATCCCTTTAATACCCATCCATTTTGGTAAAGTCATAATAAGAGGAATAAAAAGTATTACTTGACGTAATAGTACTACAATACTTGCTTTTTTAGCTTTTCCTAATGATTGAAATAAAGTAACAACCATTATGAAAATTCCAAGAAAAATATAAGTACTAAACATAATTCTAAAATTAGATACTCCTTGTTGAATTATATCAGGTTCTTTAATAAATAATGATAAAACTGCTCCTGGTGCAATTTCAACTGGTAAATAGAAAACTAAAGATAATACAAGTGCACTTGCAATAAACACTAATGTCATAGTTTTTACTCTATCATATTTTCCAGCACCGTAATTAGTACCTGCAACTGGTTGGAAACCTTGACTGATTCCCCATAATGGAATAAACGCAAATGTTTGAACTCTTAATGCAGCTCCTAATAAAATTTGAGAAGTTCCTCCACCATATTTTGCAGCACTATTAAAAATAAATGTTTGATATAATAATGTCATTACTTGCATAAGCATTGCTGAAAGTCCAACTGCAAATATCTCAGGTAAAATATTTATATCCAATTTAATTTTATTAATTTTTAAATTTTCACTTTTTCTTATAAAATACATTAAAGTAATAACAGCTTGTATAAATTGTGAAATTATAGTAGCATAAGCAGCACCTTCAATTCCCATATTGATTTTATTAAATATGCTTATTAAGATTGGATCAAGAATTATATTTAAAACAGCTCCACTACCTACAATCATCATTGATTGTTTTAATGCTCCTTCTCCTCTCATTACCATATTAGCGCTTTGGAAAAGATTCACAAATATTGAACCGATAAATATAATTCTAAGATAGCGAATAGCACTATTTAAAATCTCACCTTCAGCACCAGTAACTGAGAGTATTTGTTTTGTAAAAATAATGCCAGCTACAGTAATTATAAGTGACAATATAGATACAACCATTATAAGATTTCCCATAATTGAATCAATTGTTTTTTTATCTTTTTTACCAATAGCTCTTGATAATACTGATGCAGAACCAACTCCTATAAGCGTTGCCACTCCACTATTAATTAATGTGAATGGATATGAAATTGAGATAGCTCCCATCGCAGTTGAACCAATCAATTGCCCTGCAAATACCGCATCCATCAAATTATAAAGACCTACTACCAGCATACCTAAAACAGCTGGTATACTTAATGAAATCATAAGTTTAAATGGTGATTCTGTAAGTAATTTTGTTCTATTATTCATTTTAATCTCCTCTTTATTTAAATTTTTCTAATTTTTAATTATCGTAAATTAATAATCTACTTTTTTATTTTTAATTAATAACTAAGTTCATAATATTACCGCCTCTACTTTCATTCATTATTTTAAAGTTATATATATAAAATAATTAATCATCTTTAATAAAATAAACTCTTCCTTAATACTTTTAAATGAGAATCATTATCTTTTTATCTTTAATATTAGTTTAGACCATAATAATTAATTTGTACGCTCTATATTGACATTGTTTAGTCCCGTTTAGACATATAGTTTTGTAAGCGTCAAAAATTTCCCGTGTACATTTAATTTATAGTTAATGATATTTCATTGCTAGATAACAAAGATTATTAGAAAAACATCAAATCAATTAGCAAAACAAATTGTTAATAACCCCTGAGGGCGTTGCCAAGACTTGGCTGAGCTTGCTCTTTTTTTGTTTTATACCTTAACTTGTATATTTCCGTCAAAAGAAATATAATAAAATTATGGAGGTGTTATGCGTGGATTATATAACAACAAAAGAAGCAGCGAAAAACTGGGGAATTACAGACAGAATGGTAGTGTACTATTGCTCTGCTGGACGGATTAAGGGAGCTAAAAAAATGGGGAATACATGGCTTGTTCCGATTGACGCTGAAAAACCAGCTGACGGACGATATAGGAGCAGTAAATTAAAGGATGGTGAAAATAAATGAAACGGATATTTTTGGTTGAGGACGATAAGGCAATCGCTAAAAACCTTATACTTTTGCTCCAATCGGAGGGATTTACGGTCACTCACGCTCCTACAAAGGCTGACGCCCTTGCCGCCCTTGGTGGAAATAAGTTTGACTTGGCGCTTATAGATATTTCTTTGCCTGACGGAAATGGCTTTACGGTTTGCACGGAAATCAAAGAAACACAAGATATTCCCGTTATCTTTCTCACGGCTTCTGGTGATGAGGCTAGTGTTGTTACCGGGCTGAACATGGGCGCGGACGACTATATCACCAAGCCTTTTCGTCCGCGTGAATTGATTGCGCGAATCGGAACCGCCCTGCGAAAAAGCGGACGTTCTCCATCGGATTTTCAAATTGGCGGGCTTCATGTCGATACAGCAAGTGGCGTCGTGAAAAAGGACCGCAGAGAGGTTTTTCTTTCAGCACTAGAATACCGCTTGTTGCTGGTGTTTATTAGCAACCCAAAAAGCATTATCACCAGGGGCAGGCTACTTGACGAATTGTGGGATGCAGCGGGCGAGTTTGTCAATGACAATACACTAACCGTGTACATCAAGCGTTTGCGGCAGAAGATAGAGGACGACCCAGCAAACCCGCAAATCATTCTGACCGTTCGCGGGACTGGGTATAGATTGGGGGGCGAGTATGCTTCGGAATAGAGAGTTTCGGAAGTTTGTCATTTTATTCTCTTTAATGACCGCTGCCGTTGTAATGCTTGGATTTGTAATCAATGTGGCGGCGGGAATCCTTTCCATTGCTTCTGCCACCGCCTTTGGCACAGCGTTTTTTGCCTTTACCAAAGCCCGCTATAAAAGCATTGCGCAGATTTCAGATCAAATTGATCTTGTGCTTCATAATGCTGAGCATCTGTATATTGGTGAATCGGAGGAAGGGGAACTTTCCATTCTGCAAAGCGAGATAACAAAAATGACGCTACGTATTCGAGAGCAAAACCATGCACTGAAAAAAGAAAAAGAACATCTTGCCGATTCACTGGCTGACATAGCTCACCAACTCCGAACCCCACTCACATCAGTGAACCTCATTCTGTCATTGTTAGAGAATCACCCTGATGAAAATGAGCGTAAAAATTTACTAAGGGAAATGGAGGAATTACTTGTACGAATGGATTGGCTGATTACTTCACTTTTGAAATTATCCCGTTTGGACGCGGGCATTGTGGCTTTTAAAAGAGAAGAAATCCATGTGAACCACTTGATAAATACCGCACTTCACCCGCTTCTAATTCCCATGGAACTGCACAATATTGATTTGCAAATTGATGTGCCAAAAGGTATCAAGATTTTAGGAGATTTAAACTGGCTTTCAGAAGCAATTCAAAATGTCCTGAAAAATTGTATGGAAAGTGCAGGCGATAACGGGAAACTTGATATTATTTGTGAAGACAATCCCCTATTTACCCATATTAACATCCACGACAGCGGCCCGGGTTTTAAAAAAGAAGATTTACCCTGCCTGTTTCAAAGGTTCTATCGTGGAAAAAACTCAGACGCCACAGGATATGGAATCGGATTGGCTCTTTGCAAGATGATTATAACACGGCAGGGAGGGACTATTACCGCCAAAAATCACCCTCAAGGCGGCGCCATATTTTCCATTCGTTTCCCAAAGTGACAAATCTCTCACCTAAAAGTCACTGAAACGTAAGCTTAAAGTTCTATTATATGGGTAAGACATAAAAAAAGGAGGCTCACATAATGGAGTTTTTAAAAATTGAAGATTTATGCAAAGTCTACGGTAAGGACGAAAACCAGGTCACCGCGCTTGATCATGTTTCGCTTACAATCGAAAAGGGAGAGTTTACCGCAATCATTGGTTCCTCTGGCTCCGGTAAATCCACACTGCTTCACGCCATCGCCGGTGTAGATGTTCCAACAAGCGGAAAAGTGTATTTGGACGGGCAGGATATATATGCCCAAAGCAATGAAAAACTTGCCATTTTTCGCAGGCGTCAGGTGGGACTGATTTACCAGTTTCATAATCTGATTCCTACTTTAAATGTAATAGAAAATATCACCTTGCCCATTCTGATGGACAAACGAAAGATCAACGAGGAACGACTAAATGATTTGTTGAAATTGCTTGGACTAGAAAATCGTAAAACTCATTTGCCGAATCAACTTTCCGGGGGCCAGCAACAACGTATTGCAATCGGTCGCGCTTTGATGAACGCACCGGCAGTCATGCTGGCGGATGAACCAACTGGCAGTTTGGACAGCCGCAATGGGAAGGAGATCATCCGTCTACTAAAAGAAAGCCATAAAAAATATCATCAGACCCTTATCATTGTTACACATGATGAAGATATTGCCCTACAGGCAGACCGTATTATCGGTATAACAGACGGTAAAGTAGTTCGAGATGAAAGACAGGTGACACAATAATGAACATTTTTAACAAAGTCGCTCTGCAAGGACTGAAAAAGAACCGCACACGAACCCTTGTAACGATTATCGGAGTTATTTTGTCTGCTGCCATGATTACAGCAGTGGCTACCTTTGGAATTTCCCTACTGAACTATATGGCAAATGGTGCGGCTCAAAAATACGGCAATTGGCACGTTGAGTTTTTGAACGTCCCTTCTTCTTTCGTGCAGGAACGAACCAACGACGAGGAAGTAGCTAACGCGGCGGCATTTGAAAATATCGGTTATGCAAAACTTGACCAAGGGAAAAACCCCAAAAAGCCCTATCTTTTTATAGCTGGATTTAACAAGAAAGCCTTTGATACATTGCCTATAACCCTTGTTTCAGGTAGATTGCCAAAAAACAGTAGGGAAATTCTTGTTTCCGGCAGCGTGGCAGCAAACGGTGGAGTCAAACTTTCGGTAGGCCAGACCCTTTCACTTGCTGTTGGAAGTCGTATGAATGGCAACAAAAATCTTGGTCAACATGACCCTTACACTTCCAAAGGCGAAACTCTTGTGCCACAAAATAAGAGAACTTACACAGTTGTGGGTATCTGCCAAAGACCCAGTTTTGAGGAATCTTCTTCACCTGGATATACCTTGATAACGAAAGCAGATTCACAATATAAAGGGGACAACTTTAGTCTATTTATTAGTCTTAAAAAGCCCCGTGGTGTTCACGCTTACGCAAGCAGCACAGCTAAAAACTATACTTACGCCTTCAACGATAATGTTCTACGATTCATGGGCCTTTCCGATGATAATATATTCAACACGCTTCTGTACTCCGTTGGCGGCATTGTAGTGGTCATTATCATGATTGGGTCCATTTTTTTGATTTATAACGCGTTTAATATTTCACTAAATGAACGCACACACCAGTTCGGGATTCTATCGTCGGTGGGAGCTACGGAAAAACAGCTGAGAAATTCAGTATTGTTTGAAGGGCTTTGTATCAGTGCAGTCGGCATACCCATTGGCGTTATCGTTGGCATAGGCAGCATTGGACTTGTGCTTTCCGTTGTAGCCAAAAATTTTGGGGGCATTCTATACGACACCGTACCTTTAACCTTGACGGTATCTGTCCCAGCCATTGTAGCTGCAGCAGTAGTCAGTATGGTTACTATTTTAATTTCAGCTTATATTCCAGCAAGGAAGGCCGCAAGCACCCCTGTGATGGAATGTATTCGTCAAACAAACGAGGTCAAAGTTGAAGCCAAGGCCATAAAAATATCAAAATTTGCTCAGCGTATTTATGGTTTGGAGGGAACCCTTGCTCTAAAGAATTTTAAAAGAAACAAGAAACGCTATCGCAGCATTGTGTTATCGCTTGTTTTAAGCGTAGTGCTGTTTATATCAGCCAGTGCTTTTGTAACGGATTTGAAACAGGCGTCGGAGCGGGCAGTAGCATTTACTACCTATGACATCGGTTTGGCCACGCAGGACATGGACGATAGCAAAATGTTGCAGCTTTACGACAAACTAAAAACCGCTGACGGGATTTACGAAAGCTCATATCAAGCGCTTATGAAGTATTCATGTGCTGCCAAAGCAAAGGATCTTTCAGACTATTACTGGGAATACGCGGGTTCACATTCGCCGGAGGAAACGGTTAATCTGCCAATGGAAATCCAGTTTCTTGATAACAGCACCTATCTGAATATTATTAAAAACTTGGGCTTGCCCTCAGAGGAATATACTGGTAAAAACGCAAAAATGATCGCCGTTGCCAAAATGCCACGCCACATGGCAGGCAATCGGAAGGAGGAGGTTGACACATCTATTGATATGTTCAAAAGTTCTTCCATGAATTTTACCATAGCTCCCGAAATAAATGGCAAGCCGAAGATGGAACAGGGGCAAAACGTGAGGATTAAGTTTGTGGAAACCGTGCCACCTGATACACTCCCGATCCTAGAAAACTCCAAGGCGAAGAATCCGTTCTTTTTTAGGATGATGGCTCCCTATTCGCTAAAAGAGAAGTTTGAAACCAATGATACCCATGTGGCTATTAAGGGCTTAACCTTTAAGTCAAAGAATGCCACACAGTCGGTGGTTAAAATGAAAAGGATGCTTCAATCTGAGGGAATTACAGCCAACTACAACCTGTACAATATGTGTAAAATGCTTGATGATAACCGCAATATGATATTCATTGCCAACGTGTTTGCATATACTTTTATAATTATGATTTCGCTGATTGCAATTGCCAATGTGTTCAACACGATTTCAACAAATATTAAACTACGCAGGAGAGAACTTGCTATGCTCCGCTCTGTTGGAATGTCTGAAAGGGACTTCCAAAAGATGATGAATTTCGAGTGTGCCTTTTATGGTATGAAGGCGTTGCTCTTGGGTCTTCCCATAGCGATAATTTCTTCTTGGCTGATTTACAAAGGGATGGTCAGCGGCGGTGCCAACGATATCGATTTTGTGTTACCCTGGGGTAGTATCGGAATCAGCATATTCAGCGTATTCCTTGTAGTGTTCATTACAATGCTTTATGCCACTCGAAAGATAAAAAAAGAAAATATCATTGACGCACTTCGAGATGATATGTCTTGATTTAAAACTGATATTGAGTTGATATAAATTTTTTAAAAAACATCTGCGTGATTGGTTTCAAGTGATTCGTAATGGCCCCAAAAGGCAATTTAGACATTGAAAATACGGAATCCACTCTACAGAAGTAATTTAAATTACAAATTAATGCTGTCCTGTGGTAATAAAAAAACGTAGTTGTAGCAGATGATGTTTTGCGGCCTCAATATGGCCATGTGGCGGTTTTGAAATAACAATCAAAACCGCCGTTTCCCTTTTTTAAATGATGGACATGCATAAATCCATTTCCAATATCCCCATATACATTATCAAATACAATGCCACATACACTACATTTACATCCATAATAGTCTAAACACTTTTGGCGTGCCCTTCTATTTCTCTCATAAGCATTAACTAATACAGATTTGACTGCACCCTCTGCATATCTAATGGTAATATAATTTATATTTATATAAAATTAGTATAATATAGATTTTACCATAAAAATTTCCTATATTTCTCATAAATATATTTTCTTAAAAAAATAAAGCCCTCAAGTGCGTCCTCTACACTCAAGGGCTTTCCCCAGCTATATTTTCTTTTCTCTCTGTTTCCTAACCACGTATCAAGAAACATATACTATTTTCACCATTTTGTAACCCTAGTTATACCAATACTTCTAGCTGTGTTTCTTTTTAAGCCTTATTACCGTCTCAACGTGTGTTAAATACCAACTGTTGAAAATTATATCAAAATAACTTATTGATGTGAACATTTTTTTGTACTATTATACTAATATTTTTATACACAGTTTTTTATTTATTTTCTGCTAGTGTATGAAACAGTTCTTTCATTGTAGGATAAATCCGACGGAATTTTTGATACCGTTCCTCGTATTTTTCTACCAACTTCGGTTCCGGCTCTATGGTATCAATGATTTTTACAAGTTTTCCTGCTGCTTCTTCCACAGAAGAAAATTCACCACATCCTACTGCCGCAAGAATGGCACCACCATAACCCGGTCCTTCCTCACTCTCAATCACATCTACTGTAAGATTCATCACATTTGCAATAATCTTTTTCCACAGCATACTTTTAGCTCCGCCACCGCAAATTTTTGTGCGCTCAATCTTAATTCCCAAACTTCTTGCAACTTCTAGGGAATCCCGCAGACCGAATGTCACACCTTCCAACACTGCCTGTGTCATTTCCTCACGGGTGGTATCCATCGTCATTCCGGTAAAAGTTGCCCTCGCTTTGGGATCATTATGCGGTGAGCGTTCTCCCATCAGATACGGCAAATAGAACACCTTGTTTTCACCCAATTTTACAATATTTTCTTGTTCTTTTACATATTCCGTTGTCTTCAAAATCTGTTCCATCCACCACCTATTACATGAGGCAGCACTCAGCATACACCCCATCAGATGGTAATATCCATCTGCATGAGCAAAAGAGTGCAATGCATTATTCTTATCTACACCAAAAGTCTTACTAGAAATAAAAATCGTTCCAGAGGTTCCCAAGGAAATATTGCACATACCGTCACCCACCGTTCCGGTTCCGACAGCGGCAGCCGCATTGTCCCCAGCTCCTGCAATAATTTTTACATCTGATGACAATCCCAGTTTTCCTGCAATATCTGGCTGTAACGTTCCCACAACCTCGTAACTCTCATACAACTTCGGTAATTGTTCTTCAGACACACCGCATATTTCCATCATTTCTTTTGACCAGCATTTATTTTTTACATCAAGAAGCAACATTCCAGAAGCATCAGAATAATCCGTGCAATGCACTCCACTTAAGCGATACGCCAAATAATCCTTTGGTAACATAATTTTCGCTATCCGTACAAAGTTTTCTGGCTCCTGTTCCTTCATCCATAGGATTTTCGGTGCAGTAAATCCAGCAAACGCAATATTCGCCGTATACTCGGAAAGTTTTTCCTTTCCAATTACCTGATTCAGGTAATCCGTCTCTTTTCCAGTTCTTCCGTCATTCCATAAAATCGCCGGACGAATAACATTATCCTTCGCATCAAGGGCAACCAAGCCGTGCATCTGTCCTCCAAAACTGATGCCAGCAATATCTCCCTTCTTGCAGTTTGAAATCAACTCTTCGATTCCCGCTAGTGTCTGTGCATACCAATCCTCAGGTTTCTGTTCTGACCATCCTGGATGCACAAAATACAGCGGATATTCCTTCGAAACAATATTATGGATTTTTCCTGTTTCATCCATTAACAGCAACTTTACGGCTGATGTACCGAGATCAACTCCAATATATAACATATGATACCTCCAAAATAATAGTTTTCAATTCTGACATATTATTCACAATGTATTTCTTCCTTTTTCTGCTTAATTTCACTTAAAATGTTGTTATAAGAGTCCTTATTTAGACGATAGAAAAATAAAACAGCAGATGTCACAATCCATAAAACCCCAGGAACTGTTGTAAATGAATGCTTTATTACTGCAATCACTTCCTGATTCTGCTGCTGATTTGCCACATATCCACACATTCCCATAGCGCCTGCTAATAAAGATGTTCCTATCGCCATTCCGACTTTATTTCCTAATGATATAAATGCATATTGAAATCCGTCATTGCGTAGCCCCGTTTTCCATTCCCCATATTCCACACAGTCTGGAATAATGGCATAAATAGAAGTATTAAACCCTGAAAAGAAAAACTGTGAAATACATGAAAACACATAAAATAGAAAAGGTGACTCTCCTACTGTAAAGAAGTACATAGAAAACATGCTAATTCCTGTCAGTAGCGCAAATATAGATGCTGATCTACCTTTGTTATTTGTAAGCTTAAACAAAATTGGAAAACAAGCTGCACCAATAATAGACGGAATAATAATGCAGAAAGAATAAGTGCTAAATAATGCCTTATTTCCTTCCACATAAGTGAAGTAGTACAACATATCTGCATTTCTTCCGTAAAAGGTCATACCAAAGAGGAACTGTCCAGCAAGCGCAATCATGTATGGTCTGTTTTTTACTACAGCTACCAATTGTGTTTTTAATGATATTTTTTGCTTCTCCGGTATCTCCAACACTTCTTTTGTTTTAGCAAAACAGAAAATATGGCAAAGAGCAAAAATGCATCCGTATAAAACAGCAGTCAGAAGATATCCTTTTTTATCACTTCCTTTGCCAAGCGCATCAATCAGTGGAACCGTTATAATATTAATAACACCAATAGCAGCCATGGCACTAACAGAACGAGATGTATTAATTTTTGCACGTTCTTCAATATTCTGCGTCATTGCTCCGCACAATGTCCCATAAGGAATGTTTACGCAAGTATATCCCAATACCAAGATGCAATAAGTTACTGCCATATAAATAATTTTATTCGTTGAAGACCAGTCAGGATGAGCCCAAAACGTCAACATCAATACAACCGCAGTCAATGGTGCCGCAAATAAAAGCCATGGTCGGTATCTTCCCCATCTGGTATTTGTTTTATCGCTTAACCTTCCAATTATCGGATCATTAATAGCATCCCAAAATCTAGAAAACAACATAAGACCTGCCACAGCACTCATACTAATACCAAACACATCTGTATAGAAAATCATAAGAAAATTTCCTACAAACATCCAACTGAAATTACATCCCACATCTCCCATGCCATAAGCAATTTTACTGATTAATGGTACTTTTATATTAGTTTGTTTGCTTTCCATTTTAATCCTCCTCGTTTATAAATGCCGCTCGATTTGCCTTTTCATCTATGGTACAAAATACCGCCCTTTCTCTTTAAAAACACCCCCGAACATATCATAAAGCATTATTCCGAAGGTGTTTTCATAAAATTTCAAATACTATGCCTATTTTTCTTCAGAAATGCGAATGACTGCCTTTACAATATCTGATTTATTATTCACGCTGTAATCCATAGCTTTCTGTGCTTCATCTAATTTAAATACGTCTGTCACAATGCCTTTCAGATTTACTTTTCCCGCAGCAACTGCATCAATAGCCATTGGGTAGATGTGACGATAACGAAATACAGTTTTAAATGTGAGTTCCTTATCCAGTGCAAGGCCCATAGGCAGGTTCATCTCTCCATTTTTGCTGTAACCCACAAGCACAATTGTAGAGCCCTTCTTAATCATGTGCATAGCTTGTATCGTTGTAACCTGTGTTCCTGCCGTTTCAATTGCTAAATCACAGCCCTTTCCATCTGTTAGTTCCATGATTTTTTGAACCACATCTGTTGTGCTTCCGTTAATAACCCCATCTGCTCCCAATTCTAGCGCTTTTTGAAGACGTTTTCCCATAATGTCCACAACGTACACTTTAGAAACTCCCATTGCCTTCAATGCCATCATCGTTACTAATCCTATACAACCTGCTCCCATAACCACCGCTATTTGTCCAGCCTTAGCATTTCCCTGCATAGCTGCATGAAATCCTACTGCTAAAGGTTCAATTAGTGCTCCCTCCATGGTACTTACATTGTTTGGTAATTTAAAACAAAGCTCCGCCTCATGAGCAACATATTCCTGAAAAACTCCATCTACAGGAGGAGTAGCAAAGAAAACCACATCTGGACAAAGATTATAACGACCTGTTTTACAAAATTCACAGTGTCCGCAAGTCTTTCCCGGTTCTAGTGCAACGCGGTCTCCAATCTTTAAATGTTTTACATTTTCCCCTACTTCCACCACAGTTCCACCTGGCTCATGCCCTAGAACAAAAGGTGGTTCAACAATAAAATCACCAATAGCCCCTGTTTCATAATAATGTAGATCACTTCCACAAATACCTACATATTCTAATTTAACTAGCACCTCATCATCTTTTGGTTTAGGAATGTCACGCTCCTCTAATTGAATCTTTCCAATTTCAGGCATAACTGCAACTTTCATTTTACCTTTCATGATGTATCCCCCTTATTTTCCTACTTTTATTTATACTTAATAAAACACTTTTATTATGTGTTTATATTATATTATATGTAAACGTTTGTCAATAGAACCCTTTTTAAATTTTTTCTATATATACAAAAAATTCTATGCTTCTATTAGCATATTGTGCAATAAAAAAAGAGAGCCCTTTATTCCAAGCTCTCTCTTTGAACCACTATTTTTAACCTTACACCTGTTCAACAAATGATTCTATTACCTTTAGCGCTGCCCCTAAAGCTGCCGCACCAATTTTATAATTACATCCTCTTACAAACATACCATCCTCTGCAAATGTATTTCTTTGCGAAACTTTCTGCCTTATGTCCTGAATATGGCTTTCTATATAGCTGCCTACATATCCTCCTAGAATAATGTCACAATCTAAAACCATATGTATATTATTAATAGCTACTGATAGATATGTAGTATATCTTTCCCATATATCTGTGATTTCCTTTTCTCCTCTTTCCAATTCTGCAAAAAAAAGAGCCAAATTTCCACCCGTAGCATCAGAAAGATATCTTGCTGAGCAATATACATCCAGACAACCTGATTTTCCACAATAACAGTTAACTCCATCTGGAACAATTGTCATATGCCCAACCTCTCCACATCGGAAATTTTTTCCCTGAATCAACTCATTACAATTAAAAATCGCACCTCCCACTGTGTTGCTTAATGATAAATAGAAAAATCTCTCTTGGATTTCCTTATTAATACCTTCCGCATATGCTCCCGCATTAGCATCATTAAGAAAACAGCAAGGATAAGCGAAAAAACGACTTACTTCCGCAAGAGGTAATGCTTTCAAACCCAACATATGAGAATATGAAACCACTTTCTCCTGTAAATTTACAATTCCCGGAAATGAAATTCCGATCCCAAGGATTTTTTCCCGTTCCTTGACACTCTCATCCAAAAAGCCCTCCAGCCTTTTGTTTATCTCACGATAATACTCATCCTCAACACTATATGGATAATCGAAACGATCATATTTTAGAATCTTTCCTGTAAGATTCGTCAACAGCAATTCAACATGATTTTTAGTAATATCAAGACCAACCGCTAATCTGGAATCAGCAACAACAGATAACGCCTTTGCTCTCCTTCCACCAGTAGATTGAAACTCTCCTACTTCTTCAATTAGCCCGCGTTCCATTAACTCTTTTGTATTCTGGGTCACTGTAGGCAGACTCATCTTCAACTCGTAAGAAATCTCTGGATTGGATGTCTTGTCACACTTACAAATATATCGGAAGATACGATTTCTATTGTTCTTTTTTACTTCCATGTTATTAACTTCTTTTTTTGTCATCATACACCTCTATACTTTATTAAAGTATTTTCTTTAGTATATCATTTTAGATTTCACAGTGCAAACAAGGTTAATTAGTTAATACTAATATGTTTACATTCGCTTATCAAAATATTTTAATGCAAATAATTCTATCGCATTTCGCAACCCTATGAATATTATAACATATGTTATAATTCTATCTAATGTAAAGGTCATTTGAACATCAGAAAATGCTGCTATTATATCTATAACAACTACAAATACTATCAAGATTTGGTTTGAATAATTTGCCACATTATTAGCTTTGTTCTGGATAAATTGCCAACGTTCATCTTTTTTATAATTAATCTCCTTTTTAGCTTTCCATATATAAAGAAAAAGAGTAATGATAGTACCAACAATAAGGAAAAATACTATAGTAGTTTGTTCATTCATCGTTTTCACCCTCCTTGTGTTCAAAAACTTCATTGATTGAAACATTAAAAACTTCTGCAATTTTGAAAGCTAATTCTAATGAGGGAGTATATTTATACTTCTCAATTGATATAACTGCTTGGCGAGAAATACCTACCTTTTCAGCTAAATCAGCTTGAGTCCAATCACGCTCTGCTCTCAAAACCTTAATTCGATTCCGTATCAAGGTATTACCTCCTTAACAAAATGTAATCAATTGTTTACATTTGTATTGTAATCTACTGATTACATTTTGTCAATAGATGAATACTTTTTTATACATTAATATCCAGGTAAATGTTTTCTGCCTCAATAGTAACACGAGATGCCACTTTGTAAATTGAAAAGCATTTACCAATAGTTTCACAACCATTACAAACATAGGTATTTAGCTTTCTTTCCAATAAAAAACACAAATTTTAGACAATTAAAAAACACAAGGAATCCCTTGCATTTTTTGTATTTCTACTATTAAAATATAATAAAATTTATTACTACATAATAAGTTTCATTATATCAGAGAAATTATCTATTATATTATTCGCCTCTTCTTTTATAATAGTATCTACTCTATTAAATGTATAACTATTTTTAGTCATTTTAAACATACAGAGGTCATTTTCTCCGTCACCTATTGTATAAAGTTCTTTATGCCCCACTATATAATTATCTAAAAGAAATTTAATGGCCTCTGCTTTATTAACATTTTTGGGCAATATATCTATAAATTGATTATTACATAATAATTCAAAATACAAATTATTAAGACTACGAAATTTAGTTTCAGCATTTCTTCGGTGAGTTGTTGACTTGAATTCTAAACTAATTGTTAATACTTTTTCTTTGTTTAAATTACTTATTCCATATTCTAGATCTTTTAAGGTGTTAAATGTATAATTATGATTTATTTCAACCATTGTAATTTCAACTATTTTAGAAAAATCTATAGATAATAATATTGGAATAACTTTATTAATTATTTGTATATTCAAGCCTTTACTTCTTATAACATGAAATTCTTTATCAATAATAACCGAACCATTAGATAAAATTGCATAATCATGTGGCGGAATATTATATTTTGATATTGCTTTACTATAATTTACTACTCCTCTACCAGTAGCAGGAATAAACACATTCCCTCTATTTTGAAATTTCTTTATTCCTTTAATATCATTTAACTCTATTTGTTTGGTTACAGTGGATATTAATGTACCATCCAAATCACTAACTAAAACTTTCATTTTACTTCTCCTATCCATATAACAAAAACATTCTTGAGCCTCTGGCTTAATGTTTCCATGCTTATACTCTTCTATTAATTTTGAGAACATATAATGTATGTATTCTCTGAATATTCATCAAATCCATATAAATATCCTAATACTGCTATATTTTCATTTCCTTTATGTGCATAGATAACCCTATTTAGAGCATTTTGAGATAATAAAATTCCACAATCCACAAAAAAATATATAAATTATATAAATCTTAAATTTTAATTCATCAAAAAATTATCTCTATTAATCCTAGAATAAAATAAGTTTTTATAAAAATATTAATTATTATTTAATACATAATTTATTTTAGAATTTAATATAAGTTTTTTTACTAATAATTTTACAGTCAACTATGAATTATTTAATAAACATTTGTTATATATTTCACAGCAAATTGTATGCCATTACATATGTATGCAAAATCAATCTTTTACAACAAAAAAAGTGTGTAATTATCTTACACACTATTGCACAGTTTGTTCTTTATATAATTATTAAAGCAAAAACTTAGATATATATTTAGCTTCCGATTTATAAACTTCATCAATAAAATGAACATAATCTTGATATTTGTATAAATTAAATTCGTTCACATAGTAATATAAATCTATTAAATTTTCTCCTTTAAATATAGTCTTTGCTGCTTCATTTTTTAATCTACTCTACATATAATTTAAGTTTTTCCTCTGTTTCTTTTCTTAGCCTAATCGTTTTTTCTAGCTTTTTTCCAGCCCTTTTTACTTGATCTAAAGCATCTTGATTTTGCAGTACATCTCCCTTTTTAAACAATTTTAGAATTTTAACAGTCTCTACTACTCTATACCCTAAACCTTCAAGAGGTTTACTCATAGCTTCAGCAGTAAATCCCATATCTTTTTCATCATTTTGTTCACAGATAGATATAACTACAGCATATTTTCCTCCTAATACTTCATTGATACTTGACCAAACTGAACGGTCATCTTCTGCAAAGACTTGAAAACAATAAAACCTTTCAATAAAAGCCTTCATATCTGAGGTTATATTATAAAAGTATGTAGGTGAACCTATAATAATAGCATCTGCCTCTAGTATACGTGGATATAATTTCTGCATATCATCCATTATTACGCATTTGTATGTGTCCTTACATCCTTCACACCCAGTACACCCTCTAATATTATAATTTCCAAGAAAAATCAATTCAGTTTCAATTTTTTTGCATTCAATTGCATCTAGTGCTTGCTGCACCAAATATGCTGTATTACCATTTTTTCTTCTACTCCCTACTATCCCCAATACTTTCATTATACTACCTCCATAAATATCATATTTAACATGTAAATTCATATAAAAAACAGGTATTGTAACTTTAGTTGTAAGTCATAACATGGTACGATTTTGTCATAACTTGTTGTACCATATTTGCTACGCACTTTATTTAAACTGTGTAGTAATTTCTATATTATACTATGAATTTCAATATTAAACTTTAAATTTTTATTGTTATATAACAAAATTCATTCTAAATTAAACACTCAATATATTTCGTATAGAGATCTTATAATAAACTAAAACCACTAACCTTATATATTTAGGTTGTAATAATAAATTTTAATTATAATTTTCAACCACTTTTTCGTCCGTTTCTTAAATAAACTATATTAAAACTAATTAAATCAAATCTTGATTCTAATTGCATATTAATGATATATTTTTATACATAAAAATTTACTATGCCAAAAATAAACTATTGTTTATATGATAAGTCATAAGTCCAAGACGTGGCTCATGACGCTAACATCGCCTACAGGCGGATAAAGTGAATCTTACTAAATAGGATTTGTAAATTCCTATTTAGTTTAGCTGAACTAATCCAGTGTCGTGGTGCTCTTCACCTTAACTTATAAAAGTTAAAGTGTTAGAGCACCTAGACAACGGATAAATAAAAAATGGATAAGCTTTTGACCTAACTGCATTGTTATTGCTCCAGAGCATATAGGTGAAAAGCTTGTCCATTTTAACTCATTATTACTTCTCTTAAGTGGAAGCGGAAACTCCCTAAATACTGTTTGATTTTTATTTTAGAATAAATAACTTTTGCCCTTATTAATATTTGTACTGGAGAAGGTTTCGACTGGAACAATTAGGCTTTAGCCCATTATAAATTAAAAAATACTCACGATGGGTGTTTTTGCATGGTGAGCGGTTTTTAATTACCTTAGTGATTCTTTAGAAATAGAGGTGGTGACACTTTTATTTCTTATATTTAATACATCTCATGTTAAGGTTCAACATAGCCAGAGATCTTATGACAACAACTGAAATATTATTTAAATACATCCTATGTTAAGGTTCAACAAATCATACTTTCATAATAATAAACTTTATATCATATTTAAATACATCCTATGTTAAGGTTCAACCAAGTGGATAATCAGTTTTATAACCCATCCTTCCCAATTTAAATACATCCTATGTTAAGGTTCAACAAACAAAGTATGAATATAAATATGTGTTAGATGAATTTAAATACATCCTATGTTAAGGTTCAACGAGGAAATTATACCTATTTGGAAGGATGAGTTTAGAATTTAAATACATCCTATGTTAAGGTTCAACAATTAAATTTAATTATAATGGGGTTGAATCAAATTAATTTAAATACATCCTATGTTAAGGTTCAACACCCATTTTATTTAAAATTTCTTCCAATAATTTCTATTTAAATACATCCTATGTTAAGGTTCAACAGGAACATGTTTTCTACCATCATGAACTGCTATAGTAGATTTAAATACATCCTATGTTAAGGTTCAACCATTGCCAATCTATATCCCCCGATCCTAAAAATCTCATTTAAATACATCCTATGTTAAGGTTCAACACATATACACCTAGCGCTAATTTATTATCAACTATATTTAAATACATCCTATGTTAAGGTTCAACATCTTCTTGCATGTGTGGTATGACTTTTATGTTCTCATTTAAATACATCCTATGTTAAGGTTCAACCACTGTAAATAAGCCATTCTTTAAATTTATTATATACCTAAATGCCTGTATTTTCAATGGATTACCTATTTTTTTACCAGGCGTTTATGAATTTTTCAAAAAAATTATTAAAGAGCTCGTAAGCTCTTTAATATCAAGCTTTAACAGGATTTTATATGAAATTGTAACTGGGAAAATAATTTATAAAATAATATAAATATCATAACAATATTGAAAAAAATCATCTTATAAAATTCTTTAACCTTTCTATAATTTATATCTATCCTCTAAATCTAATCTTTCATTTACACTCTCACTTTCCCAACCATATATAAGTTTAGAACCACAAACTTTAATTAATGATGGAGGTAATTACATGAACATTATCGAAACCAATTTAAATTTTAGACCACTAAGTCCCAGATCATCAACAAAAGCAATAGTGCTTCATCATACCCAACATAAAACTTGGAATGTATTTGACGTGCATAACTTCCACAAAAATGAAAGAGGCTGGAGCGGTATAGGATATCATTTCTTAGTAGATAAGAGAGGTAAGATATTTAGAGGAAGACCCGAAGACACTTTAGGTGCTCACTGTTTACATCATAATCATTATACTCTTGGAATTTCTGTTCAAGGAGATTACATGAAAGAACATATGCCAAACTCACAAAAACAATCTGTAATAAACTTATGTAGATACTTATGCCAAAAATATAATATAGGCATTATTAAAGGACATAACGAAATTGCTTCAACAGATTGCCCTGGAACTAACTACCCATTAACTGAAATAAAAAATGCTACTTTAGGCTCTAAAGCTTTAAGCTATACTGTAAAAAAAGATGACACTTTATGGGCTATATCTAAAAAATATAATTTAAGTGTGTCTAGATTAAAAAAACTAAATGCTCTATCATCAGATATAATATATTCAAATCAAGTTTTGAGGATTAAATAAATACAAGCTTATAACCTGCACGCTATAAAAAATAGCAAGACAAGTTATAAGCTTGTCAATTTTATCTAACTATATTAATTTTTACTACATTATAACTATATACCCTAAAAGGGCACCAAAATTTCTAAAGCCTATAAGCTGCTTGCTTATGTGCTTTCTTCATTTAATATATGTTTAAGTTTTTTCAATGCTTGTCTTTTAATCTTAATGCCCTTTTGATACTTTATTTCCTTATCTTCTGCAATATCTTTAATCCTCTTATCATTTAAGTAGTATCCTTCTAAAATTTCTCTTTCTAGTGGTTCTAGTTTGTCTATTGCTTTATAAATCCTTTTAACTTCATCATAAGCTATAACTTCATCTTCTATAGTAAATTCATACTCTTTAACTTTGTTTAATATATTTTCATCTGGAACTTCTCTATAGTGTTTTATATTTCCTTTTAAGAGAGCAGCGAAGTTTAGATTAATAGCATTTATAATATATCCATTATAAGAATTAGATCCAAGCTTGTACATTCTTACTGCTTTAATAACCGAAAGATAACCATGCTGAACAAGGTCTTCAAAATTATATCCAGGTACTTTATAATAAGAGGCCCTTTTTAAAATAAGATTCTTATATTTACTTATGATGTCAACCATAGCTGCCCTATCCCCTTTTTTTGCTTTCCTTATAAACTCTTCCACCTAAAACACCACCTTTTTTGCAATTCTTTAACTATATTATACTACAATACCACATTTTGTTAAATAGTATTTTACATTTTCTTAAATTATCTTTATTTTCACGCCTTAATGATTAAATTAATATCTTAATATGTATTAATTTATACTTTTTTGTATTTTTCTATATCTGTGGAAACCATTTATTTAATATATTTTTGAAATTATACGACCTAAACAATTTATTAAACATATCCTTCTTCTTCATATATAAATATAAGAGGTGATAAATATGGATGAAATTATAAATATAATCAATAATATAGGTTTTCCAATGACACTATCAATCTACCTACTTCTACACTTTGAAAAAAAGATAGATGCTCTTACAGCTACTATTAGAGATTTAGCAGAAGTAATAAACTCTTTTAACATAGAAAAACAACTTTTTTATATGCGACCAGTAAATACCACTTACAAAGACATATATACTAATTGAAACAACTAAATAAAAGAAAGGAGCTGCTAAAATATGGCTAAATCAACAAACATAAAATCTTCTTTATTCCTAAAATATCATTTGGGACAAGATGATAAAGGAAAAGAGGTTTTTAAGACTCAAACTTTTAACAATGTAAGAACTATGGCTGCTGATGAAGATATCTATAGTGTTGGAATGGCACTTGGAAGTCTTCTACCTGACCCTGTTGTTGAGATATTCAGAAAGAATACTCACTTAATTACTGAAAGCTAGGCTATATTTAATAAATTCTTGAATTCGTATAATTTCAAAAACAATTCTAGATTTAGTATAACTTAAGCAGCTAAGCTTTTATAAACTCTCTAACGCTCAAACATATAAAGCTTTTAACGCTACAAAAGTTATACTAAATAAGAATTGTAGATTTTCATTATAATGATTCAACAATTTAAAACATAGCCTTAGGAATACTAAATGAAGTTTTAAAAGAGTGTAAAAAACAACACTATTTTAAAACAAAACTGAAATTTAGTTAATTTAATATTGGAGAGGAGGAATTTAAATGAAAGTATTAGTAATGAATTTTTTAACTAAGAATGGATCTAAAGCTTCAATAAGAGTTGGTAATGTAAAAGATGTATTAGATGCTGAGGAAGTATCAAAAGCTATGGATACAATTATAGCCAAGAACATTTTTGCAACTAAAAACGGAGAGCTTGAAAGAAAAGATGCTGCCAGCATAGTTGAAACTACTGTAGAAGAGCTTGAAATATAGTTCCATCCCCATAAAATAAAATGCCGTATATATTGTACGGCATTTTGTTTTAAATAATTTAAAAGAAAGGTGATTTTTAAAATGAAACAAGATAAAAATTTAGAAACTGTAAAAGTACATAAAAAATCTTCTCTACCTTATTCAGAAATATGTGATAGTAGAGAAGATAAAACTGCTTATGATGAAAGTTTCTTTGATGGTGATGTAGAGGTTTTGATGGGAGAAGATATAGACCTTGAAAATGCTAAAGTGGAGAAGGTATTCCACTTTTGAGAAGATGGTTGCTATCAAATTCTTTATTATTATAAAAAATCCCACTAAGTAAACTTACTGGGATTTTATTTATGCATTTAATCTATACTTTAGATGTTCAAATAAATATGCTATTCCCATTCCTATTATATGGATAATGGGAAGTTAATAAATATAGATATTATGTACATCCCCAATATGGAAAATGTCACAAATTAAGAAAAATATTCATTAACTAAACCACACATTTTACTAGTTTTGTTCCATCAAACAAATTGGAATTTGTATTCAAATACATCTATCTAATGATTGCAAATTAATTCTTTTAATTTCTTTGATTCATCAGATAAATTAAATAATTTAATATCATGCTCTTTCATACTTGTTTGTAAATCTAAGTTGGGATATACTCCTAAAATATTTTCTATCTTTAAGTATGGATAATGCCCCTCTATAAAACTTTTAAATAATGTATACGGGTTACTCCTACCTTTATTCATATAGGTTATGATGTTATATATATCGGCATTAAAATCATTTATTGAGTTATATAGCATAGAAATTCTTTCAATATCCTTGGTTTTACCCATGCTTAGTTTTATAATATCATTAAATTCCATAGGCATAATATTTATATTATCATCTACTTTAATACGCAAAATCGTGGAATTAGCATTCCAAAAATTAAACGCAGCAGATACTTCTTGATTGTTATACAAATAGTTATATAAATCTTCTATAGTTTCAAAAATTTTTCCGCCATTTATCTTATAAAACCCAAATATTATCCCTTTAGAAGAACTATTATTCAAAACATTAAAACTTTCCAGTAATGTTGGATAGACAAGTTTCATTTCACTATAGCCTTTTGACTTCTCTATATCAGGATAATATTCTCCAATTTTTATAAGTGTTTCTATTACTTCTTTTCTTTGAACCGTCCACAAATACAATCTGTTCTCCTCCTATCTAAATTCTGATTTGTACATTGTATAGTTTATAAATTTTCTTCATAATTTAATACTAAACAACTTGATAAATTTACTATTTATAATACTCAACCTTAAATTGGAATTTGTTTTATGACGTACCATATTAGGTTTATTACTAAAATTTTATATGTGTATTTAATTTAAATGTTTCTATTTCATTTTTAGGAGCCATACTGCTTAAACATTTAAGCAACTCTTCTCCCAATACCTTATATTCATCAAAATTCAAAGGCATTTTTAAATAGGCTTCTTTGAGAGCATTAAGAAAACTTTCACAAGCTCTATTGTAATTTCTATTTTCTACTTTTATAGTTGGAAACTCCTTATTAACTATACTTATTGTTATCAATGCACTGCAATTATCATAAAATGCTTCAAAAAATTGTTCATCAGTTGCTTTAATTAATATTCCTGCATACATTCGTTTAAAAGCAGTAAACAATTTTCCCTCTGAACAATTTAATTCATCCACTGTTTCAGGATATATTTCATTAGCTTCTTTATATGCACTATATTCATCTAAAAGCATTCTAGCCCAATGATTTATTGTTCTAAGATTTTGGCTTATTTTTACTCTGGTATCTACTGATAAACTAAAATAATTCCTACAATGTATAAGTTCATGTACTATTGTATTTCTGATGTGATTACATTGCTTATCTGTTAAATACTCTTGATCTTCATAGTCTTTTATTCCAACCTTTACATAACATTTCTGATCTATAAATTGAGTTACGCTTTCTCTATCTAGCTTATCATTTAGTAATTGGAAGTCAACTTTTTCTGTTAAGTTATATTTTCTTTCAAATTCTTGTTCAAATTTCAACATTTGATCATAAATTTTAGATTTTGATTGAGCTTCAATTTTCTGTTCATGCGATTTTGATATTATATTATTTTTCTTTTTGAATAATCCTAATAACATTTTCTATTATCTCCTCTCATGTATATTCCCATTATATAATATTTATCAAAAATTATATGTTCTATTATGTAAAATATCCTTATCAAATTCATCTTCTAGTCCCTTAACTTTATCCTTGCTTCCTCTAACCATATCTTAAATAAATTACTATTTGTCTGCATATTATACAAACACTCTTTATTTTACAGTTTTTTATATCGACGACACTTTTTAAATAAAATCTTTATATACTTTGACTTCTTGTTATTAGACTAATGGGTATAGTCATAACTTGTCCAGTTATATGGATAACGGGAACCTGATTAGTCAAATTTCTCAACTTTAACTTTGTAATTGTAAAGATTTTGATCATGCGTGTACTTCACAGCTCTTGCTACATTATCAAGATCGTTATACACACTTCCAGAATTAACTCCTAAATAATTTAACTCCGCAAGTATCTTATTGTATTCATCAACTTCGATAGTAATATCGGGCTCGATATATTGATAAATTAAGTTCCCATAATTATACATATCATCAATTTCATAAACATAAGGTTGATTAATGAAAATTCCCTTTTGATTTGATATTCTATCGAAAATTTCTGGCGGATTATATGAAAAGTACACGTCTAGTTTAAACCAAACTTTCAAATGAGAATTCTTAATTACTTGAATCATATTGATTATTAAAGCTAAATATATTTTAGCAGCCAAGCTCTCAACTTTTGCATATTCAATCTGATAAGATTCCATATGATACATGTCAGCATGAGTGATAGATTCATCATAAATTTTATCTTTTAGATAAATGAATAATTCTTTGATTGAATTATTCTTAGATTTCTGGCTTTTAATTTTTATTTTGTATTTTTTTAAATCATTCTTATGCTTCTCATCTGATAAAGGTGGTAGTTGATGAACTCCTTCGATAACAGAAATCTTATTCTCTTCGTATACTGTGATAATATTAGTTAACCACTCAGTTACTAGGTCTGGATTTTTAAATAATTTTTTCTCAAGCTCATTGCATAGCCAAACTTGTACATTGCTATTATTCTCAATCAAATCAAATATATTCTTATTGTTATATTCCACCATGATTTCTGTAGCATCTATTAGTTTTTCTTTTAAAATAAGGTAAATCTGAGAATATTGTGAATAATAATCTTTTTGTAGTAGATTTATAATATTATGGATTAACATACCTTGTGTAGACTTGTTATTTTTTAAATCTTCAATAGCTTCATAAGCATTTTTATTAACAAGTTCTTCAAGTGAAAACTTTGGACTAGATTTTCCATAACACGCAAAAAATAATGCTATTAATGGTGAGTACGAAAAATCAACTAAGTTTGTTGGTAAGCCGTGATGTTGAGAATAAGCGAGAAAGTGCCTCTTCTCTTCTTCTGTGAGATGTCGAGTAACTTTATTATAAAAATCCGTAGTCATTTGATCTAAGTCATAAAACCTATCAGTTGACCAACTTCCCATATAAGGCCTGAATCCACTTGCCTGTATTCCCCAATATGGTTCATTCTGACCTCTAAAAATATAATTTGTTAATCCCTTTTGCTCAATTAATGAAAGATATTCTGCAACTGAGCGAATTTTATATTTCACTTTAACTCCTCCACTTCACTTTCTTTAATATCTTATAACGATTTTTGTTCACGACACCGACTCGGTTACTAAGACGGTATCGTAAACATGTTGTTATGTAAAGCAAATACACACTACCTTTTTCCATTACTGATATTCTTCAACTACTACTTCTTCATTTTCCCATCAATTTATATATTCTCTACCAATTTATTGCTTGGCAAGGCATCTAACCATGGTTTTATTCTTTTAAATGCCCACCCATCAATTATTCTTGATAATCTCCTAAAATTGCATCAATGAGAAAATCGAATTGTGGTTTTGTTTTCTTTTTAAGCTCTTTGTCCATTTCTGACATTGCTACATAGACTTTTGTTCCTTTATAAAAGGTTAATGCTAATGTTTGACATTTAAATCCGTCCATAGGACTAAACTGGTAGGCAAATACATCTCTGTTACTTCCCTTTACTTTTGTTTCCCAGCTTATTTGCTCCTTTTCAATCAGTGCTATCATTTGCTTCATATAATATGCACTCCGTTTATCATTACAATCAATAAATATATCTGATACCATTGTGCATTCACCTATAAAAATTTTATTTTTTTCATAATAATACAATGCCCTTGCTATAGCTTCAAAAGACTGTATTAGTCTTAAATTATCTACAGTAACACACTGAATAGGAAAACTCTTATTAGCAATTTTTAATACATCATCTTTTTCTATTTTATATAAAGAAGTGTTTCTTTCCAATGCACGCTTAACTTTAGTCTTATTATGAATATATGCTACAGAATTGTTACCTACTCTACCACTTAAACATGCCATTAAATATTCATCATTATGTGCTTTCTTACTATTATGCTTGTCACAAGAAGGAACAGTAATTAAATTATCCCTATATGATTGCTTTAATATATTACCTACATCTTTATTTTCTGGAAACAAACATTTAGGCGGAACATGCTCTCTGAAGTAGCTTTTTCACCGCACCAATAGCAAATTTTATCGTTCATATAATCCTCCTCAACTATCGAATATTTTTATGTACTTTGACTAACTATGGTATTCAAGACAAGTGTAGTGAATATCCTCTTATCACTATAAAAGACAGATGAATGAGAGGATCACCATTAAACTCTAGAAAATGATTTATCTTTATAAATCATTTTCTACTCTTTTAACCGCAACTCATTCTAATTTTACTCAACAATAAATACCAACTATATGTATTTAACTATACATTATTAGATATTAGGACTTGTACCAAATATGGATAATTGCAAAAACTTTATTTAACAATGTATCACGAAATTTTTATTCCTCTCATTACATTTCATACACAAATCAATATTCAATTATATAACTATACTTATCAAAGTATACTTTTGATACTTTATGTAATTCACCTCAATTAGTAAGAATAAAATTAAATTCATTGTCTTAATCAAAGCAAAACTCATCATTTAGTTTATGAATATCTAAAAAATCAATATGTAAATGATTATATTTTCTCTTGTCTAAAGAACCACAACAATACTTATATTTTTTATCACTTCCGCAAGTACACTGGACATTTCTACTTAATACTTCTTTTTTATATTTAATGTAAACTGTAGCTTTAAAACATAATAAAATATGTTTATGATTTGAAATAAACATTTTTAGAATTTCGAACTGAGAGTTTTCATATCCATTTTCTGGTATAGCTATACACCTTTTGTCATATGGATTTGTTACTATTGATACTTCATCTAAGACAGCCTCAGCAAGAACTCTTTGTGCTAACTTTCCCATATATAATTGTCCAGTTATATGTTTACAACGTATATCATATACCTGATAACCACATATTGAACACTTAATACTTTTAAAAATAGCTCCTACGCTAAAAAATACTCTAAAAGTATATAATTTTTCTAATTCAATTAACTGATTTTTAAAAAATAATAAATCAGGGAGAGTGTAATCATCTTCAAATTTTTCGAGAATTTCCAAGCAATCCAATGCATTTTGCAATTGATTCCACGATTCAATAAATTCATTATTATTTATTAATTTTAATGTTTGTCCATAAAATTTAAACATTTCAAAGTATATTTCATGCAAATACCAACTATTAGCTTGTTCTTCATTACGTTCTTTGATAAATTTTTCTTTTATTTTTTTAGATATATCAATAAATTCTTTCAATAATTGCATAAGTTCATTATATAAATTTCGATTAGCATAATAATAAAGTAATTTAAATTTCATATTTAACATTTTGTATTCTACATTCATTATTAATCACCCATAATTTTTGTAATATCTATTTTATCGAAATTTGATTTAAAAACATTCTCTGGACCATCATATTTGATTTCTTTTCTTTTACCAGTTTTTCTATCTTCTACTACTGCACAAAAATGAATTATATTATCTTCTTTTAACTGATTTCCGTATTTATGTTTTAAATAATCAAAAACATAATTAATAGTCAAAGGTAAACTTACATCATGCAATACAAAATATAGTATTGGTAACCATATTTCTTTTGAATGAAGTATTCGAATATTTTTTTCGTTGCTATCTGAGTACAACTCTATATCAATATCATCTTTATAATTCTTAATATATTTATAAAAATCAAAAGATTCACTTGTAAAACTTTCAATATTCTCACCTTTACCTTCTCGACTTGCAAGAATATATACAGTATTATCTTTCGGATAACTAATATAAGATAAATTATTTTCCTCAACATCTTTAACTATTATGTTTCCCAATATAATTACCTCCTGTAAAATCTCACTTAATCAAAATAATATTAACTAATTAACCAACTTCTCATTATGGATATTAAAAGCTTGTACCTAGTATGGATAATGGGAATTTAACACATTGTCTTGAATAGTTTTACTTTTAATATATAATGAATGTCACAATTTTAAAATATAGTTCATTGAAAGAGCATACTTCTTATTTTTTAGAACCATTTCTCTTTCTTTTAGATTTATTTAAATTTCTCTGTGGGTTACTCTCAACTTTCTGAAAAGCATGTTTTACTTGGCTTAAATTAACTTCAATATTATTCGAATTTAAATTATCTTGTTTAAGTACATCCCCACTACACCATGAGCTAATCTCTTTAAGTATATCGATTAATTCTTTCTCATATAATACATTTTTTAATAAAATATATACCTTCTCAGAGTCATTTTTAATTTTTACCAAATAATTACTTATTGCCTTTTCATCATACATACTAATATAATAAACATAAAATTTTATAAGAGATGATAGGTATTCTTCATCTGTATTAATATTTATTTTACTAATTTCTTTATCAATTATTAGTTTCATTATCTTCCTATTATTTATTAATTCATATATAGACATAATGGGATTCTTATCAAATTTACTAACATGATGCTTAATTTTATATTCCATTAATTGTTTATATTGATATGCCTCTTTGTTGCTATTTTTTAAATATTCTTCAAATAAAAAGAAGATAATATACATAAAAATATCACTTGTATCTTCATAACTAAGATATTTCTGTAAATACTCAACTATTACATAAAGATGCTTTTCATGTTGATTTTTGATTAAATTCAATGCTATTCCAATTATTATTTCTTTTCTCTCTCTGCAGCAATGATATGCAATATGTGTTAAGCAGTTGTGAATATATATATGTTCTTCTGGATTTTCCTTATTAAAATCAATCACTTTTAAGATGTACTCAGTATAAAAATCTACATATTCCTCATTTTTTATTATTTTATTACCCTTTAATTCCATATCAAGTATAAAACCCAAATTCTCCAATATGTATTTTGATTTATTCCTATCTAATCCGTAAAATAAGTAAGTAATTATTTTTTTAGATATATGATAATAACTGAAACTATTTAACTGTTCCCAATTTATCTTTTTTAAGATTTTCATTCTTTCTTTTAAACTACGTACTTTGTCATAATTATCAGATATTTCCTCATCATCAATTCTTACAACTACTACAAGATGTTCATTTTTATAAGGTTCGATTATTCTTTCTATTAAATCATAATTATCATACATAGTATTTTTATCGAAGAATTTACTATCGAAACTATTAAGCTTAAAAAATAAATCTTCATACTTTCTCAACTCTTCCCACAGTATGATAAGTCCCTCTTCATATTCTTCATGTAGACTAAAAACAAAATATTTTAAAAAACCATCATGCAGCAGAATAAAAATTTCCTTATATTCATGAAAATTGTATCTATTATTTGATACCTTCTTTAGTTTAGTAAGAAACTTATACTCTAAATTATCTTTTTGGTTTATTTTAAATCTTATTAAAAAATCAAAAGTTTCCTTAATTTTTTTTATTTCTTTCTTTTCTTTATACAGTTTTATATCATTTATCGCTGTAAATAATATATGACTGTGTTCTTCAAATACTTTTATTAATTCATTCTCTTCAAACACATTGATCTTTGGGGTCATTTCTTTACTTAAAAGACTAAGAAAATCACTACTGATGCTATTTAAAATTCCATTTCTCAAATTTCTCTCATCACTTATTATATTTACAGTCTTATAAAATAAAGTAACTATTAGAATAGTTGATAAGCAAAGTGTTGAAATTAGTGCTGATAGATTATTGGTCAAAGCAAAAAAAATGTTTATAAATATAGAACCTAAAATTATTATAAATATTTCGTAGAACCTATAAAATAAAACTAATTTTTTTTTTAAAAAAATGTAGTTATAATAATTGGAAATATTAACTTTTTCATTTTTTAATGTTAAAGTAATTTGATAAATAGCTAATACTAAAATGGATATTGTAGCATGGATTGTTAAAAGCCCCATAGACAATGTATATATTTGATTATAATCAATTGGTATTTTTACTCCGTATAAATTTATAAATTTTAAATTTAACTTTTGTATCATTATACCAAACATAAAAATTGAAAATAAAGAAATTTGAATTTTCATTATGGTAATGAGTTTTCTCATATATATTCTCCCTAGTCATACTAATTTTACTTAACTATAATAGTGCATTTCACTTGAATAATTTTATATTTAAATATCAAAACAATTTCTTAGGCTATTTTTAAAGTTACTAAAATTTTATTATAAATTTTTCTCCAATATCTTTAATACATTTTTTCTTACATTGACAACACTTTTTAAATAAAATATTAAAAATTATAAATCTTTTATGTGCTTTAACTTCTAATTACTAGCCTAATGTGGATTAGGATTATTAAAAATATTAACATCTCGTAATTTGAAGAAAAGAGTATTAAAAACTCTTTTCTTGGGTTCTTACCTACAAATCATTTAAATATACTTAATTTTTCCTAAACCGTAGTCCAATATTTTTCAATAAGCTCAAATATCTTTTCTTTATCAAAGAAATATACAGATCCAATTAATCCTTTTTTAATTTTTTGTACTATTTTTTCCTTTGCATTTTCTGTAAATCTCCCACTTATCGTTACTATGAATGTTGATATAAATCTTTCATCCTTTGAACCTATTTCATGATAGGGCATATTAAACGCATCCTCAATTTGTCCAATAATTTCATCAATTTGAGAATTTACTCCGCCACTCAAATTTCCTGCTTTTGCTTGTAATCCATAGTGCCTTAAATCGCCAAAAGGTGTCAACTCAGAAAAGGTATAATCCTTTCCATATTCCTTAGTTCCATGATTAAAACGAACATTTAAAAATTTCATTCTTCGTAACAATGGTGTTATTATCTCTTTACAAAATAATATCTCATCTTGTTCATATTCATTTTTCCAAGTAAATCTTCCAAGACTTATTTCTGCTGTTCTAACTAAAGCTTTAATTTTATTACTTGCATCTGTTATACATGAATCCATTCTATTCGGTAAATCATAGTAAACAATTAATGATAATGTTTTCCAATCATCCTTTAGTTCAATGTCACTTATATCAATGCACTCCTCAAAATCTACTTGTTTCCTTATTGCTTCTAAATATGTTGCAAGCCCCCATTTACCATCCCAATATTTATTAGGAGTATGACAAATAAATTCTAAACTTATTTTTTCATTATATTTTCTAGCTTGCACTTCATAAAAAAGAAATGTTCCAAACCCGTGTGAATCATGTAATTTAAGAGATAATTTTTCTGGAAAATTCTTTATTTCTATATTATTTAAATCGTTAATATTACATTCAGCTAGTATATAATCGTCACAGCAATCCAATATTTCTAATTCTTTTTCCCCAAGTAATGCAGTAACTGAATCTTCTGTTTCTATTTAATTATTATGCTTCCCAATATAATTACCTCCTGTAAAATCTGACTTAATTAAAATAATATTAACTAATTAACTAACTTCTCATTATAGATATTAAAAGCTTGTACCTAATATGGATAATGGCAAGTTCTAGTCTACTTAAAAAATTCGCATTATATATGATACATTTTACCGCAATAGATATACCATAGACTTTTTTTATTATTGTGTGTTAATTGTTTTTTCAAGACTAATTATATTCGTATTAATTCAGTTAACTCTTTTTCTAAATTATTTATTAGATTTTTGTAATTTGCTTTCTTAAATGCGGTGATTCGAACTGCTTTCGTAGAACGAATAAAACTTTGTAAATTATCTATTTCTTTGATTAATTCATATAGAGGATTTTCAAATACAGGTAGAAACATTCCATTATAAATTGCACATTTTTTTATTGGATATACTTCTAACACTTCCTGTAATCCATAATCAAATGTAATAATTGAGTATAACTCATATCTTGCATTTAACGGTCTAAGTGTTGCCATTAAATATTCTAAATGTCGCAAATGATACAGATCCCACGCCATTCCAGATATATGTTTAACAATATCTAAACAATTAATTTTGACTTTTTTAAAGAACTTTTCAACTCTTTTATCATGTGAAAAGAATAAATAACTGATTGCAATTTCTCTTTCAAAAATAACCCCTATTTCATTGTTAATAAATTCAAATAACAAGTTAATCTTATACTTTATTCCCTTTTTAGAATATGCTAACTCAATAATAGCTACTTTTAACAATAATGCCTTTATTGCGTTATAACGCTCATCAAAAGGTGTTGACTCTAGAGATTTACCTTTATTATTCATAGTATAAAATATCTCATCAGTTAATAATTTCAACTCATCATTTGTTTTTGTATAACTAATTAACCCTTGATTTAAAAACTTTTGCATATCTAAATTTTTAAATCGCTCACAAGCTAGTAAATTCCCATAAGTTTTTATAATTTCTTCTTTATTGTTTAACTTTTTTGAATTTTCCAACATGTACAAAGAATAGTCAAAATTAATATCATTTCTTAATAGATAATCAATAAAATACTTTGACTTTTCATTTATTATTGTTGGATTTTCTGTAAAAATATCTTTTAAATAACTAACTGTTTGTGTATCTAGTGCAATACATGTATCAATAGCATATGTTGTTTTACCCGTTCTAAACATTTCATCACATGTATCTCTATCAATTACTAACATCTTACTAGAAGCTGTTAAGCAATGTATATTAAAATTATTTATTTTTTGACTTTTAAGAAAATACGGAATATCCGCACCGTATTCATCCGAAAAGAAAATAAATCTACAATCACGAAGAAAATCTTGATTGTTAACATATGTATACAATGCTTCAATTGGTTCTTCACAAGCTAATACATTATTTATAGCAATCTTAATTTCATATGGCATTGTCATTTTTTTACACCTCACAATTAATATTTATGATTCTAATGTAACAAAATTATTTAAGCATTTTCTACATAATTCTAAATCATAGCTAGTTTATTTTAAGCTTTAGCACTACATTTCTTAAATTTAATTTTTCCTATTATCCATATTAGCTGTACATTATTAGCCTAATTACTATAAATATAACATGTCCAATTTTATGAATAATAGGAAGTTATTTTATACAAAACACTTTTATTATCATAAAGTGCAACTCTCCAGTACTTCTGTAATTGATTCAATGGCTGAATTTAATAAATCACTAACAGATTCTATATCTTCTGTTAAAACAATGCTATCACTTGTTTCTTTATAATCATTCAACAACGTTAGAATGACCAGATATGATTCGTACGACTGATCAGGAACAATATTTTTTAATTTGTCAAGCGAATCGACAACTTCTTGTAGAACCTGACGATGAAATTTTGAACCCTCTTCTTGCCAACTATAAAAAGTTTTTTCTTGTATAATTGTATCTTGGCTTAATGATTTTAAATATTTTATAACAGCAGTAGTGTGATTATAAAATAATGATAAAGCGCTAAGGTTACCGATAACTCTGTATGAATTAAACATTACGTTTTCTTCGTCAAAGGAATTCTTATTTATTGCGCTTATCTCACTTTTATCTAAGGGCTGTCTAAAGAGTAGAAATTTTTCAACGTTCTGGCAATTAATTAAACTCTGAAGATCGATTTTAAATCCTCCAACGATAGTATCTTTAGTTAATGGTATTGTAACGATAATCGAATCAGCAAAGTCTTCTAAAAACAAACTTCCAATCGAGAGTACTTTTGTATCGAAAAATTCCTTTTTAAATTGAAGATATAATTGCTCAGAAAATTTTTCAGCTAATTCTGCATTTAAAGAAATATATATTCTTGAACCAACACGATTAATTTCTCTACTTGTATAAGTTCCAAAAATTTTACTAAAGAAATTGTTCATCTTCCTACGGCTTTTCTTGATTATTTGCTTACAGTCATATAAAAGAGAACTTTCTTTTCTCACTTCATTATTATATAAAAAGTCCCAAATAACAGATAGCAAAAGTAACTGCTCATACTCCTCTTCGATGTTTATAGTACCATCATTCTGCACTAATAATTCAGAAAATTTTTTTTGCATTTTAACTAAGTCAGATACAGATGCATTTATATTAATCAATGATAGTCTACCATTCTCATCTATTATACCTCTCTCATGACGTGATTTCACAAGAGTAACCATTTGGTTTGAGAAATTTGTAAAGGAAGTTTTATACTTATTTACGTATGAAGTAATATCTTTTTCTGAGTCACCTGCATTATACATTTTAAGAACCTCAGGTAAGTCTACTTTATTTTTGCTTAAGGTTAATCCATACCTATCATTTGCACACTTTGGTGTTTTATAAACTTTAGTTGATATTTGCTCCATCAATCTATGTTTTTCCTTAAATTCACAAGATAAGAATTTTTCAAGACTCCCCTCTTTTTTATAAAAATAACAAATAGCATCAGATACCATTTTGGCGAAACTTAATATACTGTTGCGATCAGTGTTTACCACACTTATAAAATCGTTCCAGTTGCCAGTTCTTTTCTCATAATCGTCAAGTTTAATAATCCACCCATTCATTTGCGTAATCCAAACTAAAGGTAAATTTCTAGAAGATATATTTTTATGTGTATCTGGGACTTTAATCCCTTCTATAATCTCCGTGCCTATAGCTTGAACTTTATAGCTCTCCCTATTAAAGAATAATCTACGTAATATCCCTACAACAGTCATGACTCTTTCATTCATTCCAATGCTATTTGATTCCAAGTTTCCTACAAAAACATTTTCAATAAAGTCAGCTTCAATACAGGTCTTATCATCTTGCAATCGAATAATACTATATCTATTACATATTATTGGAGCTAAATATTCTACTATTGTATCATACAGTTGCATTCTATTTTGTACTTGAACTCCAACTAGAAAATCCAAAAGACTATCAACTGAGTATTTTGATAAATTATTTACTATATTTTTATACGATGCATCTTCTATAAAAACATTCCTTTGTGCTAGCCAAAATAAAACAAAGCCAACTTCAGATAAATTATCTGTTGATAACACATCTAGTGTATTTAATTGAGCTTTAATATTGTTTATAAAAGAATCAGTGTAATGATAGTTAATTTTATTTTCAGGTAAATTATTAATTAACTCTTCTATCTTTTGAGCTCTAACTGGATTAATTGCTCTGAGTGGATTGATAATTTCTGAATAATCAAATTCTAAATAGCCAGTTGTGTCACCTAGGAATATAGTAAAATTATCTGAAGTTAGCTTATTACCTTGTTTAAAGCTCTCCTTATTTTTTCTATAAAATTTATAAGTATCTAACCACAAGAATCCACTCAACAGGCTCGCACAACTAGTCCATGAATACACTTTAATCTCATCTAGTTTATCAATGAACTCATCAATGTTACTATGATTAAAAAAGTATCTAACAAGCATTGATTGACAAAATTCGTCTACTGAGTTAAGCGAGTGAATTAGCATAATTTCTTCATCCATCAGGCTGTTTTTAATTAAAATTTCATATAAAATTTCTGCCCTAACCGCGTGTAAACACTCAACATACCTATTATCACTGCTTATTTTGATTAAATATTCATTTTCAAATTGCTGTAGCATTTTTCTTGTTTGTTTACAAGTCAAATCACTAAGCAATCTCTGTAAGTTAATCTTTAAATTATTCTTACTAACATAACATATTACTTGCAAAACATTTAACCATTCATCAGCGTTCTCCTCATTTGTTGCAATTCTATTAATCTGAGCTTTAAGTTTGTTTGTTAGAGTATCTGATTGATTTAATAGGTACATAAACTCCATAAATGGACCTATCTCACCGAATTTTTCCCATGCTTGTTCAAAATTAAGGAAATACGGCGAGTTGTATTTTGTAAATATTTCTCTTGCTTCAGCTTCTCCAAAATAAAGGTCAATCACTTCTAATCTAATCTTATTAAAATCAATATCCGATCGATTATAGTCCTCTTCTCTAATTGTTATAAGTAGTTTTATATTTATTCCCCGTTTACTAATCTCTTCAGCAATCCATAACCATTCTTTATCATAAGGATAAACGTCCATATAAACAATGCTATTACCTTGCTTACTCACAGATAGTCCATTTAATGCTGCTACAATATCAATAGCTTGTTGCGAATCAACAACTTTTTCAACCACAAAAACATAATTTTCAGGATAGTTATCGATTAAATACCTATATGCCAAAGAGGATTTCCCTTGTCCAGAGGCACCTTTTATGATTACAACATTGTTATTTCTTTGAAAACAATTTTCTATTCTATCTAACCACTTATCTCTAATTATATCTAAATTATTTCTTATGTGCTGAGGATGAGTATTTACACCTAATTGGTATTCAGAAGTGAGTTCCTCAGTGGATTGTTGAGTCTTATACTCCGCTAAATTAATTATAGTTCTTCCATACTGAGAGCACATTCCTTTAATAGCAACAATATCATTCACATAATTATCAATTTTTTTGTTCCATTCTTCCTTTGAAGTATATTTTGAATATCGTGAAAGATCAGAAACATAACAAATCAGTGTATCAAAAGCTACTTGAGGTGCCGCCATCGTTTCTATTTTCTCTTCCAGTACTTTGTATATTTCCTTTTTTAAATCAGCTTCATCAACTTTTTCAATCAATAATTTTGAAAATATCCAGTTTATATCTTCTTCACTGTATTTGTAACTTAGTAATTTAGCCTTGATACTACTTATGTGGTCTTCATCTTTATTAATAAGTCCTTGGAGCTCATCCCCAATCTCCCCAAATGATACAACTTTCAAAGTAAAGCTTTCATTGTTTTTTTTGTTTGCTAATGCTCTTCTAAAAAAAGAATCATCAGCTTTAGGTGAAAAACTTGATAAAGCCAACTTGTTGCTCAAATTTTTAATTTGAACTAGCTCAGCAATTGAATCACCATTCTTAACCATCAAATCTTCAACTTTTTCTGGGTAAAAGTTATATTTATCATTTAACAGCATTAACCTATATGCAATATAGGTTGTCTGAGAAGAGAACCCTTTCCAAGCAGCTTTTGCTCCAATATCTGATTTAACATTGCACATAAAAATATCCTCCGTTTTCCTCTTTGTTCTCAAATTCTCATTATTAGCCTAATAGGTATTTAGACTAAGGAAAAGTGTTAAGATTTTTTATCTTTATTATTTATCATTTTTCAAACAGTAGCGTTCTACAGTTTAGCGCTAGAATTAATCAAACTTTCTCTCTTTTGATATTTTTTCTTTAAGCTTCCCTATTACTTCTTCTTCATAGTATTCTTTACTTATATTTCCTAGATTTATTCTTAAATGCTAATACTCTACAAGAAAATTAATCCTTTGATTAAAATGTATTTTTTACATAAATAATTCTTTAAATTCATCTTCAACGTACAATATACTTTTAAGTATATAACCAACAATATAAATCAAAAACCCTTATATCAAATCGTAATATTTGTATAAGTCTTGAATAAATTGCACTATTTTTCTCTGTATTTCAGAAGTGTTTACAAATTCAAAACCGCCAAATCGAAAAACGTCATATCCATAAAATTTTAATTTTCTATCATCTTCTACCATTTTACTATACAATTCAGGAGAAGACTTATCACCAACAGAATAGTGTTGTTTACCATCAATTTCTATTACAACTCTTCTATTGTTTGAAATCAACAACAAGAAATCCATTCTTTGATGAACGTATATTTGCCCATTTCTCATTTTTGCAGATTTAGGATCATAGTGGCAATATATTTGAGGAATGAGGGCGGGTAATTTATTATTTTTTAATTTATGTAAGTTATTATAATAAGTTTTCATAAACATCTTCTCTGGTTCAGAATCTAAAGATAACTCCATTCTCTTAAACAGTTCTTGTTCCACACATAGTTCATATTCTTCATTTCCTTTGTTCCACCATGTAACTAAATCATGCCAACTTAAGCCTTCATTTGAAATAGGCAATGTATAAACTAAGCATTTATTTTCTTCACCGATAATTTTAACATCATTAGTTAAGGAGTCTTCTATTACAATATCTGGTTTTGTTCCGTATGCAGCAAAAATCAAATTTTTTATTTTACCATCTATTCCTTGTGAAATTTTCTCAACTGTAAAAATTGGTTCTCCTGAAATAGATTTAGTATTAATTAGTTTGTATCCGTCTTTTATTAAAAAATTATTTAATTTATCAACATACGTTTTTTGTTCAAAACCTTCTCTAATTCTTGGATGAACTATTGTTTGAATCAAATCAATAAACTTTTTATCTGAAACATACATAGCACTTAAAACAACTTCAAACATTTCTTTGTAACTCAAATCATCATTCCTAACCATATGTTGAAGTATATCTTCATTAGCATTTTTATGTCCATAAGAAGATGGTATACACTCTAAATTCCATGATAAAGAAAGCATCTCATCAATACGCAACTTTCCTTCAATTAACGATTGATTTGACAGCCAATTAATGATTTTCCGTCTTGTTATCATAGAGATAGAAAAAAAATTATCATTCAAATATGGATCAACCTTTTTAACAAAAACAGGATCACACTCTTCTAATATAATTGTTTTAGCCAGTTCCCGTAGCTTACTAAAAGAAATTTTTATTAACCCACTTTCAATATAAACTCTCCTGCTATTCATAGGATCTAAATTGCTATCACACTCAATATTATACTTTTTACATACGCTTGGTACATTATAATCCTTATATCCTTTAATATAATCTACAATAACATTCATCAAATCGCTTGTATCACTCATTTAATCACCTCTACATAAAACAAATAAGACATATTTGCCTAATGTGTATGAAAGAAAGACTCATGTAACTCAAAATCACTTAGCTAAACTTCAAAGTTCATCCTTCGTATACATCCGCTCAGGCAGTTCATTCCAAAATGCAATAAGAGCATCATAATATTCAACAAGATCTTTTTCTTTTATTTGTAACGTAGCTTCCAACAGCGTGGAATGGTACAGCGACAACAGATCATATTTATCAATTCCTGTATCATGCACAAAATAATCCGGTCTAATTTTCCTAAGTTTTTGTTCTGAATCACCTTCAGAATGCTTAATTACATTTACAAGGGCCCTTAATTCTTTTATCTTTGGCCAGCAAGCAAGTGTTTCAAATGGTTGCTGATGCCATTCAAATACATATTTTGAAAACGCAAAGCCCCGTTTCAAATCAGACTCAGCATATTTAATTCCTTCACTTAGAGCTTCATGATATATGAAAGAAAACAGCTGTTGTTCCCATACTTGACACATGCAACATATCCATATGCTGATATTCCGATACTGCATTAAAGAAAGTATTTCGTACTTCTCAAAACCAGCTTCTTGAACTGTTTCAACAAAATTTGAGGGATCAATTATACTTTCTTCATCGTAACATGGCTGATTCATTAGATTATCCCATAGCTGATTCTGGTACGCAGTTGCCTCTTTTTCTGCGTCTGAGAAAATGGGCTGAATTCTCTCAAAAAACAGTTCTTTTATTTGTTTTAAATCCCTAGTATATTTTTTTCTTAAATCGTGGTATAGGTATAATTGCGATTTCATTTATGGGTACCTCCAATCGTTATTTACCTCAAAAAAACTTTCACTGTTTATTCCATATTATTTATGTCAATAATACCTACCGAGGTGTTAAATATGCAATCAAATAAAACTTGTTCATTAATTGAACAGTCTCTAGGCTATCTTTCTGTTATAAAAAATCGTTCTGAAAACACGCTCTTGGAATATCGTACCGATTTACTTATGTTTTTCAGTTATATTCTAGATTCTCGTAATATTAATGTTATCAACAAAAACTTTTCTCAAGTAGATTTAGAATTTATAAAATCTATTACTCTTAATGAAATGTATTCTTTTATTACATATTGTCAAAAAACATTAAATGCTTCTGCTGGAACCCGTGCAAGAAAAATAGTTTCTATTCGACAATTCTGGAAATATCTCAAAACTAAAGCGCATGTTATTGATAATAATATTGCTGAAGAATTAGAAACACCAAAATTACCAAAGCGAATACCTAAATATCTTACCTTAGAAGAATCTGTTCGCTTATTACTTGAATGTAGAAAGTCTCCTAGAGATCATTAATAACTATTTTTCTTAATTGTGCATTAAGATTATCTGAATTAGTTAGCTTAAACATAGACCAAGTAAACAATGATATTTTATCTGTAGTCGGTAAAGGGAATAAAGAACGTAAAATTTTTCTAACACCTGCTGCTAACAAAGCTATTAATGATTGGCTAAATATTAGAAGTTCCATCAATATTTCTGATAATGCTTTATTTATATCTAGAAATAATAACCGCATTACTACAAGGGCTATCCAAAATATTGTAAAAAAATATGTTATCTCTTCTGGGCTTGACCCAAAAGCTATATCAACCCATAAACTAAGACATACAGCAGCTACCCTTATGTATAAGTATGGTAGAGTAGATATCCGTTCCCTACAACAAATCCTTGGTCATGAAAGTGTTGCTACAACTGAAATATATACGCATATTGATGATCATCAACTACAATCTGCAGTAAACTCTAACCCGTTAGCTTTGATGTTCAATTAGCTTTCTATCTCATTTTCCAAACCATCTATAATTATATGGATAATTGGAAATTTGTAACTTTAGATATTATCTATACCCGATACTCATTTCATGCAGTTTAAATGTTTTTATGTTTCCACTTACAGGATGCCTTGACTAGACAAAAATTATGTGTTAAGACCCACTGGTTCCTTGGTGGAAGGGGAAATATATTTTAAATGACCATAATATAATTGTCCCATTAAGTGTAACCTATCCAAACATTAAATCGAAAATAAGAGAGTAATAATAAATGCGCCAATTTTAAAAATAGTTTTCATAACAATATCCATAAACTTATTCGCCAAAAATTAATTCACTTATGGTATGACAATATGGTTCATGTGCAATTTCACTTATCAACTTATCAAAAATCTCTTTTGATACGAGGAGTTGACTTCCTCTTAATACAGGAGTTCTTTCCTGTTCACCAGTCAAATGTTTATGCGTACACCAATTTTGATACTTAAGAACGCATTTTCCCTCTGAATCTGTTCCAATTAACCCTTTATCAGTACTTGTCATTGTTATTTCCAATAAACTAAGAACTTCAAAAGTAAGTGCTAAATAATCATATCGATAATATGTCATAAATGGGTTATATCCTAAACTCGCATCAGTAAAAACAACGACCTTTTTGCCCTTAAGACCCATTGGATTACACTTATATTTAGGATATATATGATCAAGAACAGAACCTCTATAGGAATCATAATATAAAGGCAGCCTTTTACTTTTACCAAAACCCACAGCAGAACATGTCTGGTAGATCTTGCAGTTATCACCAATACGCTTAGCTCTCCATAAATCTTCCGCATACACATATTCTCGTTCAATATATGCTAACCTAATCCAGTCTCCTTCATCTACACAAGACATGCTATTCTTTACATCCGTCGGGTGTGGGATTTCATTAGGCCTTGCTATTGCTGAATTACTAATTGCATTTAGCAGTAATACATCTTCTCTTATACTGTGATAAAAATATTCTTTATCTTCAAGACTTCTCAATCTTGCAAAAACATTCCCATCTTCTTTTCCGCAACATAAAAAATTTATAACCGCATTCCCAATGGCCTTTAGGTAATCACTATGAATCTGGATATTATCCATCAATAAACTAGATGTGCTATCCATATATGTGTCAGATAAAATCCTCATATTGCTTTCACTATGAAGTTCACTAAAGAATCCCAGAATATATTCGTCAACCGATACGCCCCTATCTTCAAGCAACTTATATCTTGGGTCTATACTTTTGAAGTCTCGCAGAATAAAATCATTAAATCCTTGATCAATAGCCTGAACCTTTGGTTTTACTCTTTTCTCCATCTCGCCACTCACCAAGAGCTTTAATAGGAATCCATCATCTCCATATGCATTGATGCAAATGTAATCATCAAGATTCACTAATTGATATTCCTCTCTTTCCTCATAAGAGTACATATTTTCAACTAATTGAATCAACATAGCAATGCTCAAATTAATATACTTAGAATGATTCTCCAAAACCCGCTTAAATGGTTTTATAAACATAGCCCGCTCAGCATCTTGCATAAGTAATGTTTCGAGAGAGGCAAAAACCGACTTATGTATATCTGCTGTTCCATATCTCAATCTCGTTAATAATACATGATGTAACAACTCATCAATGCAGTATCCTTCAAATTCCTCTTCAATTTTCTCCCATTCAATCTCTTCTCTGCAACTCAATCGTAAATCAATTACGTCACAAACCAAGTCCCACAAGGCTGGTACTTCTTCTCTCCACTCATCAATATCTGATAGCATATTTATAATGTTATCAGATAATCCGTTAACACCTTCAAAAGGCTTATACATACTCCCAAAATACTCAAAATATAAATCAATAGTCAACTTTTTATCTAGATCATAAGCCTTCATGAAAAACTCATAACCTCTATATTTATGGTACCATCCGTCCTTTTGAGTAAGATATATTCGTAGATTTAAATATGCCCTTACACCATCTATAATTTCATCCATTTCCCCTAGACAGATTACTCTCTCTTGAATATTCGAATACTTTCTAGATACAGGACTTTCAAAAGCAAAATTAACAAGTTTATTAATAACAAACATAACCTCTTGCGATACTTCTTCGTTATTTACCAAATATGTCTTTACAACACTGTTTACCTCTTCAGAATATCCATATGATTTCATAAAGCCTAAAACTTCATATATGTTCTTCTCATCTACACCTTTATCACCAAACGATTCTGTGATTTGGGTGTGATTATCTTTATCAGTAGAAGATGTTACTGGATACCCTTTAGACTCAATCAAATTACAATCAATACCATATTTTTCGCATAAACTTGTTACAGTTTCTATAAACCGTTCTTCAACTTCATATGCATCATCGTTAAACTTAAATTTGCTTATCAGATCAACAACGGAAGTTCTTGCCAAAAGCACCTCTTCTTCCTTGTCTATCACTGCAATATTATTAAGGTAAGCCTGTATAAAATCACTGCTACTTTTATCGGGCATAGTCTTAAGCAGTGCGTTCCCAATTCTTGAGTACCTTGGCGTTAGCCAATCAGTAAGTATTGTCTCTAGTGTATTCTCACATAGCCAAGATCGTTTATAAATTTCCGAATCTACAATGAATTTCTTCAATGCCAGTTCTGGCTCATATTTACACAACAATTGTGACCACTCATTCTGATAATCACTTGTTTCTTTTCCATCAGTTTGTCTTACTACCGCAACGGACATTGCACCTAATCGCTTTATGCATTTTCTGCCTTTTTCTGAATCTATGCCGTAAATATCTTCAACTGTATCCATTAACCTGCTAAGTGTTCTATCTCCATGTTGGCCATATGACATTATCATTCTTATAGCATTGCGAAATTCATGGATTCCCTGTTGTTCATTTCTATTCTTATACAAGAAAATGGACTTCTGCATATAATAATCGGCTAAATCCATATGTATTCTTCTTGTCTTCTGCTCTTCAGTCACCTCACCAAAATGCTTTAACACAAAGTCATAGTTTTCATTATTAGATATCTCTGTAACCAGTTCAAATAACCTATCAGTCGTTAATGGACCCATCATTGCATTTTGAAAAGTTACCATTGTATCACTTGAAGATTCAACAATTATACTAAGAATTTTCTCCCATTCAGTCTTGCATAAAATGACACTTCTCAATGGTTTCTGGATAGTATCATAAATTTCTTGTCTTAGACCATATAAGTCCATGGTGCGTATCCCATGATTTGCTACCGCTGTTACCCGGTTTAAATTCGAATAAAGTTCTACTAATTTATCTCCCTTGATTTCGCTTTCTTCCTCAAGCACACTGGCTTGAAATACAAAGATAATCCAATTGTGAAACCAACTTAAATCAGCGATTTCTTCAACCAGTGCATCTACATCACTAGAATATGCTTCATAAATCTTCATAGCATTTGCAACTAAGTATTTAACTTTACTTTCTGTATCACCATAAATACTATCAGCGGTTTTGACTGTATTGAGAATATCTTTTACATATTCTTCATTTAACCTCCCTTTGTCAGTCCCCTCTATCAACCCACGCCATTGTTCCATTAATTCCATATCTGTAAGAAGTGAGATGAGTTCATCTAATCTGCCTCTATGGGCATACTCATCCAGTACAATTTTCATGTATTCTATATATTCACTATCAGTTGCATAACGAACTACACCATTTTGGTTCCTATCCATATCAATCGCTGCAGCTGTCAAATATTTCAGTTGTTCTTTTCGTTCATCCGCATTGAGGTTTTTGTGAGATTTATTCTTCTCTAGCAATCCATTTATATATTTTTCCCACAGTGGAGTAACAAAGTTACGTGAGCAGGAGTAACAAACTCTCAATCCTTCCTTCAAAGGCATGCTCGCTTTTCCTTCATAGATAAGCATTTTACTTAACCATTGAAATCCATGTATTTGTCCAATGCACCTTGAGAACTTTTCCTCGTATATCTCATAGTCGAATTCTGCATTCAGCACTATATTGGATAACTCTGAAAGCACCACCAATTTTGAAAATGACTTTTCCTTAGCAGCGGCTTTCACAAAATAATCCGAATTTTTCTTTATTACATCAAATCCATAACCTCTAAAGAAACTTTCACTAACAAACTCCATGTCAGCATATTCCAATAGCCTCTCATACTGGCCTGATTCGTATAACAGCCTGAATAGATTGTTGAACGCCTTAATATTGCTATATACACCTGTACTCTCAAGCCACACGATAAGGTCTTTATATATATTGTCATAAATTGAGAGCCCATTCCCATCGAGCAATTCTAGTATATATCGTCGGAAACTTTCATGGTAAATTATGAATCCACCGTTTACAGCACTTTCCTTAAGTATGCTGCGTAGTATCTTTATCCTCTTTTCAACATAATTGCCTAAACCAGTTATAGCCCTTAGTTCCCCAATACTCAAATAGAAAGATGCTCCCGATAATACATATACTACTTTATGATCTTCATCAATCTGTTCTAACAAATAGCCGTAGTAACCCTTTAAATCATCATTATAGTCTGGAATTGAAGCAAGAGTATCCACCCATGAATCTAGAACACCGGACTTTGAAAGTTCATTGACCAAATAAGTAACGTACAGAGGATTACCATTACTCTTATTAAACAAATAACTACTTAATGACACTTCACCTGCTTCTTCATACCTATCAACACCTCTAATTTCAAGGTATCTACCAATTGTATTTGTATCCCAGTTTTCAATTTCAATGAGTTTATAGTTTTGCTCACATAATTCTAATACTTCTGAAATAGGTTGTGATACAACGACAATTTTCACTTTTGTAGGCACATTAATTCTCTTGATTATCTCTATGATATCAGTCTTATTTGACGCAACGGTAGATTCATGAGATGACTTGATCCTCTCGATGTGATCAAGACCGTCTATTATTAAGACAATCTCTTTATCAATATGATCAATTAGTGATTGAAGTTCGTTTTCGTCAACACCAAACCTCGATGTCTTTATTTTCTTTAAATCTGGACAGACTAGCATAATATCATTAATCAGATTTGCCAGGAATATATTAGAAGTGATTCTGCCTGTGTAAAATATATCATCCAAACTTGTATAGCAATAATGCCTAGCAAATAGAATATTTTGTGATTTAAGGTACTCGATAAAATTAGTAACAAACCATGATTTCCCCGATCCTGGCTCACCAATTAATATAGTCTTGTTGTTCTTGCAGATGTTTGAGTAGAACTCTCCAAATGCATTTTCGTCATAGATATTACTACTTGAATCAACAGGAAATAGTTGCTCTATGTTTCCATAACCAATAACTAAACCCAAAGCACTAACTACCTGATCCGTTTTTAGTGTTCTCTGGTTAGCCCTTGCATTCTTAACTATATTCATCAACTTCAGAAGAACACCCTCTGGAGATATTTCATGGTTCGGATAAGTTCCTATTCCAAAATCCTTTAGACATTCGACAGTAATCCTTTCCATTTCACCTTTATTTACTATATCTAAGCTTGCTTTTGGTAGGCATAGCTCTACTTTCAAGTCTTGGAGAAATTCTTTAAAATTATCCCTAGATATATTGGCCACATTATTTCTTAACCGTCTCCAAGAACTTATTGGTCTTTCTTCGCCCACAAACCAAATTTTCTCTATATTAATCCTGTATTGTTTCACGTTTGAAGATGTAAAATCGTTGCTTTTTCCTACCTCTTCTAAAAAATCAATATCATCATTATAATCCCATGCAAGGAGTATTTTTATTGTTACATCTTTTTCACAATCTAATTTTTTCCATGAATTGTATAATACATCTAGCGCAAGGTCATAATCTATAGATGAGAAATCACCTTTTGCTATCATTTTATCATCACTATACTTGATCTGTCGTTTGACTACCTCATTATTATTAATAACGGTAAGGTCATCGAATTTATCATCATCGTATTCCTTGATGTCAACCTTGAACTGTGAAGAATTGCCTTTGAGAAGGTCATTAATAATAAAATATGAAGTTAGTAAGTCTTGATATTCATACCCCTTATGTGCATCTGATAGTCCCATATGATCTCCCCCCCTTTATATTTTCATCTACATTTTTTCTATGTACATATTATCTGCATCAGGATGTTTCAATTTCAGCCGATCTTCATATTTATATCTAACTGAAGAATGATAAACTATGTATTTGCTTTCAGCATTTGCATTATCTATTGGAACTTATTTTATACTTTAGCTGAATTGCATTCTCAAATTCTTTTTTCATTAATTCGTTACTCATTATTTATCCCTCTATACTTCTTAAAGGTATTCATAATTATTAAAGTCTTGGGTCTCTACGAACTTCCCATTATAGACATACCCCACCTATAAACCATAATGTAATATGTATACCATCTGCGTCAAAAGCCCCAGCTTTTCACGCAATCCCCAAGCAGTATTCCTTTTAGGTCCTATCTCCGCTCATGCAAATATAAGCTTCCGCTGCTCTCCAGGTTAAACTTACATCAGCTAGGCATTCCGTTGGGGTATTCTTAGGTATTCCTCTAGGGTCTAAAGGTTGGACAAGCTTTCTTTATCACAATGCCTTGTCATAAACATGGTTCTTGGTTTCAGGTGGAGTTTTTACTCCATCTGAAATATATTAACAGAATTCTTAGGAGTTTTACTCCTTAGAAGTCGTTATCCTTTAGGGTAAACCGTTATCCAGGGTCGCATACCATCCTTTACTCCCACTTTAAAGAAAAGCAGAGAGTCCAAATCTTCGATTTGGTGCGAATCGCTTTCACAGAGTGCGATGGGAGTATTAGAATGGTTAGACATCGGATAGAAAGCTAGTCCAACCTATCTATGTAAATATTATTACTTTATTTATTTGTATTAATAATGATTAGACCAATTCCACATAAACATACATTAACTTTTGCTATCCCACTGAAATCCTGCTTCTTTTAAACTATTTAATATCTCTATTACTTGCTCATAAGTTAAACCATATGGATGTTAATACATTTTTAACGTAATATTCCAGTAATATTATATCATATTAACCAATTTATTGTCTAAAATTATAATATAATCCATATTTTTTAGCCCTTATGTAATATTAACTTCTAATTCTTATCCACACTCTTCATCTTCTGTACTATCTAGCCCTAGTAGCTTCTTCTCCAGTTCATCATAATCATAATTTCTCTGTCCAGAATAATTCCACTGATCCACAAAACTGTTTTTAGAATTAAACTTTTTTCGATTCTCCCACTCTCTCTTGCATGATTTAATCTCCTCTATGGTAGTTATGCCATTAGAAAGCCAAGCATGTAAGATTCTCTCTATGTACCTCATGTTTCTAACGTTATTACTTACTGCCTCCTCTATCGCCATAATAATTACATCGCAACTAAACTTGCTACTCCAATCTATAATTTTCTCATACTCCATAGGAACCATGGGGTGTATGTTATTTTCAAAAACACTTATTATATCTTTAAACTCGGCTTTACTAGCCGCAGTTGAGGTTGCAGTTATAGTTGTATCTTTAGTTTCTTCACAATCACTATGTTTTGCTTCACTGTATTTTGCTTCTTCATGTTCTTTATTTTCAATTTCATAATCGCATCTCTGTTTTTCTTTATTACTCTTATTACTATTACTTTTTACTTTTTGTTTATTGTTTTTTATTTTGTGTTTTTTATTCTTTATTTTTTGTTTATTACTTATTATTTCTTCTTTATTACTTATTACTTTATTACTTGGTAGCCCCTTACAAGCCCCTACTAAGCCCCTTTCAAAAGAGCCTTTTAAATCTTCAACCTGTTGATTTTCCTCACTTTCATAGTCTTCATCACAAATATCCTCAAACTCACCATCATCAACCTGACATTCTTCATAATACTCAGCATCAACTTTATTGGCTTCATCTTCAGTTCCTTCAAAGATACTTACAACATCTAAATTTTGCTTCTTACATTGCAGATAAAATGCATTAATAAACCTCTTATTTTTTATATTTTTAAGCTCCTTATTAACACATTTTATTGCATTAGTATTATTAGGCTGGTTATATTTAACCCAATTTAATATCATTATTTCTTTAGTTTCGTTACAATACTGAATCTTTCCATGCTCAGTAAACCTTTTCAATAATTTATCTACAGTATCTCTGTTGTATCCAGTTTCAGTTTCTATTATTCTCTTTGGAAGTTCAAAAACGCCACATTGACTTGTCTTTTGATTTGTCATTAAATAAAGGTAAAAATACTTTTCTTCTGGCGTAAGATCTAAAATAAAACCATCATTCCAAAATTCAGTATAAATTTGTCTATACTTAGCCATTAACTCTACCTCCAATTAAATATAAATAATAAATAACTAATTAAGGAACTTGCATAACTAAAAAATTTAAATACTAACTCCATACTTAACTGCTATTTCATTAACTGCTTGACTGTATACTTCCCTAAGCTCACAGTCTCTTTCAATTAAATCTAAAAAATTAAGCTGTTTTGCATGTGGTGGAGCCATTCCTTTTATTAATGCTTTATCCTTGAATCTTTTTAGTTCAGTTCTTAAATTACGGTTAGTTCTAGCTTGTACAATTTTATAAATTTCATATCTAGGTGCTCTATAGTCATTAACCGCTTTGCATATCATCCCTATTATATAATTAGTGTTTTTTCTCCAAGCTCTGTTGTAACTAATTTTAATCACCCCTTTAAAATACTTACTAAAACTCCTACTTAGTTTTATTTACTTAGCTTCGTAATTACTTATATGATTACTACTCCACTGTACTAGTTTTACTTTGGGAACTCTTATAATAGTCCCCACCCTCAGGACTTCAAAAGCATTTTGACATATTAACCTATAAGCTTGCTCTTCTCTTATACCTAATGCACCTGCCATTTCTTCTACTGTTAACAATACACCAAACTTATCAACTTGTTTCTTTATCATAGTTCTCATCCCCCAATAATTTATTTAGTCTTTAATGTTTTCTATGTAAATTAACATACAGCTTTCTGGCATAAACAAAAGATTATCAAAAACTTAACTCTTTTATATTATCTAAATCTGATAGATCCTTTCCATCATAATCACTTAAAAATTTCAACAATGTTGTCTTTGTAACTTTGAGTCTTCCTAATTTAAGAGCTATCAAAAGTCCACTTCTTATCAAGTCGTATACAGTATTTTTATTTACTTTTAAAATAGTTGCTACTTCTTCAACTGTATACAAATATTCCTGCATCATATTTCTCCTCCAATATAAATATTTTCTAAACTTGAAATATGTCTTCAACCTCAACATCGTATGCACTTGCTATAGCGGCTTGGCTTTTTTTACTAGGATGAGTCTTACCTTTTTCCCAACTCCAATATAATTTTTGATGTGTATTACATCTTTTAGCTGCTTCTACTTGCGTCCATCCTTTAACAGCCCTTAAAATCTCTAACTTTTTATTCCATGGTAAACCTTTAATTATATTATCCATTAGTAAGCTACCCTCCCTTTAAATTATAGCTACGTTAAATTTCAAACGTTATTTGCGTTGACTTCAATATAACATTTCACCTATTTTTTTACAATCTATTTAGCAAGCATATTTTGTAATTTTTGCAAATTATCCTTAAATTCACTCAATTTACTCTTGTTTTCATTTGTGTTTACGTTATTCTATTGACACTCAAACGTTAATGACGTTATAATGAACATATTATATGTTCCAAAAACATATTCCAAAAGGTGGTGATTATTATGGCTCTTACCAAAAAGGAACTTGGAGAATTAGTAAAACAGGCAAGAACAATAAAATCAGATACAATTGGTAGAAGGTATACTCAACAAATGCTAGCAAATGACATAGGTAAATCTCAAAGCTACATTGGAGATATTGAATCTGGAAGAACTTATCCTAGTTTTGTAATTTTAAATTCAATAGCCTCTGTTTGTGGTGTACCAATGGCTTTTTTTCAGGATAAAGATAAAATTAATGAAGAGATAGAAAGATTCATAAAACTGCAAATTACAGGTTTAAGTAAAGAAGAAATTCGCGATATAAGAGAGGCAATAAAAGAAGATCCTGATGTTAAAATAAATTACATACATGATTATATTAAATCTCAATATAGTTCTTTAAATAATTTATTTGAAACTCCAGAAATTATTATAAAATTTATATTAAAACATCCTGTAATAACAAGTTTCTGTGGAATTAATATAAATGAATTGAACAATAATGAATTAGATAATTTCACAGATGATGTACTATCCCAGTTAAAACTTATTAGCTATAAATATAAAAAGTAAGTTTGTTACATAAAAATTAATTTACAAATTATCTTCTAAAAGTTAATAATCAGTTAGTTTAATACTTTGTACTTAAGTACTAAATAAAGTTTTAGCGAATATATATTTACATTCTTTTAAAACAAACTATGAATGAATTTAATTACTAAATGAAATTTAGTAGGAAGGTATTATTATCTGGGAAGAATTGGGCATTAGTGGTGGAACTGCTATTATAATTTTAATTGCATTATATTTTGTTATTAAATGGTCTGTTAAAAATGGAATTAAGGAAGCCTATAGAGATATTACAGAAAAGAAATCACCAGAAGATGAACCATGGGATTATCTTGAAAAAAACATGAAGATAAATATTGAAATTCCTAATAAGAATCAAAAATATTATATAAAATAAATTAAACACAATGTGAATAATCGAGTCTGTCAAGAATTTTGTGTAAACTTCCATAAAAATTTTAGAATTAAATTATTTAAGAATAACTAGGTAAAAGTATTATTATGCTAACACCTAGTTATTTTAATTTCTTTAATATTTTTACAATA
>NZ_JAPQFJ010000059.1 GCF_026738875.1 Clostridium brassicae | reverse complement strand
CCTTATGAGACTAAGAATCCTATTTATATGATTTAACTTGAGCTACTAATTCAGGAATTACTTTAGTTACATCGCCAACTATTCCTAAATCAGCAACTTTCATTATAGCTGCATCAGCATCTCTGTTGATAGCAATTATGTAATCACTATCTTGCATTCCAGCTAAGTGTTGGATTGCTCCAGATATTCCGCATGCTACATATACTTTAGGTCTTACTGTTTTACCAGTTTGTCCAACTTGTAGTGCATGATCTAACCAACCGTTATCTACAGCTGCTCTTGATCCTGCTACAACTCCGCCTAATTCTTGAGCAAGTTCTTCTAGAAGTTTGAAGTTTTCTTCATTTCCCATACCTCTTCCACCAGCTACTATTACTTCTGCTTCGCTGATGTCAGCTACTTCTTTAAGTTCTTTTACTGCTTCTAATACTTTTATTCTTAAATCTTCTTCTTTTAAGTTAGCTGCTACTTTTTCTATCTTAGCTGCATTTACTTTTGATTCATCTTTTTCTAATTTGTCAAATACACCTGGTCTTACTGTTGACATTTGTGGTCTATGTTCTGTACACATGATTGTAGCCATTAAGTTTCCACCAAATGCTGGTCTTGTCATCATTAAGTGTCCTGTTCCTTCTTCTACATCTAAAGCTGTACAGTCAGCTGTTAATCCTGTTGAAAGTCTTCCAGCTACTCTTGGACCAAGGTCTCTTCCTATAAATGATGCTCCTATGAATAGAACTTCTGGTTTCTTTTCATTTACTAAATCACAAATTACTCTTGTGTATGCATCAGTTGTATAGTGAGCTAATTTTTCATCTTCTGCATATAAAACTTTATCTGCTCCATATGCTAATAAATCTTTAGCTACTGATTCTATTTTATTTCCAAGTAAAACTGCAGTTAATTCAACATTTAATTTATCTGCAATTTCTCTACCTTTTCCTAATAATTCTAAAGCTACTTTTTGTAATTCTCCATCTCTTTGTTCAGCGAAAACCCAAACGCCTTTGTAATCTGCTATATTCATTCTATATCCCTCCTAGTTTATATCCTAGTTTATTAAATGTAGTGTTTTTCTTTTAATTTTGAAGCTGCGAATACCGCTGCTTCTTTAGCTGATACGTTAATAACTTCACCTTTACCTTTTGCTTCTTTAGTCATTGATCTCTTAACTTTTGTAGGTGATCCTTTTAATCCTAAAAGTGCTTTATCTACATCTATGTCATCTGCACTCCATACTTTAACTTCTTTTTGGAATGTTGTGAAGATATTTTTCATGCCCATATATCTTGGTTCATTTAATGAATCTATTGCAGTTAAAAGACATGGCATTTTTACTTCTAACATTTCATATCCATCTTCTAATGCTCTTCTTACTTTCAAAGAATCGCCTTCAACACTTACTTTTTCTACATAAGTTATTTGCGCAAGGCCTAAATGTTCAGCTATTTCTGGTCCAACTTGTGCAGTATCTCCATCGATAGCTTGTCTTCCTGCGAAGATTACATCATATTCTAATTTCTTTAATGCTCCTGCTAAAGCATGAGAAGTTGCTAATG
>NZ_JAPQFJ010000058.1 GCF_026738875.1 Clostridium brassicae | reverse complement strand
TCTGTGAAATTATTCCAGAAGGCTCCGCCTAAAAATCTGGGCGACTATGGAATATATTGAATAATATTAACAGGTAATTATATGAAAATATAATCTTTATATTTGTACGAAATCTAGGTAATTAAAATTACTAAAATTAAAAGCATGGTAATAATATAAAAATATGTTAAAATGCAATTTTATAGTTGAGCATTTATATAAATTTAAAAATCTTTTGTTGAATTAATTAGAGTATGTTATGATAAATTAGTAAGCAATTTGGCTTTCAAATAACCAATAAAGGAGAACAACTATGGAAAATAAAGTTTTGGCTATTGTTAATGGAAAAGAAATAACAGAAAAAGATTTACAAACAGCGATGTTAAGATTTCCTCAAGACAGAAGAGGATTTTTAGCTTCAGAACAAGGTAAGAAACAATTAATAGAACAATTAGTAGCTTTTGAACTTTTCTATAATTATGGAAAAGATAATGGAATTGAGGAAACAGAAACGTATAAAGAAGCGTTAGAAGCTACAAAAAGAGAATTAATAACTCAATTATCTATAGAAAATACATTAAAAAATGTTGAGTTAACAGACAAAGAAGTTGAAGATTATTACAATGCAAATAAAGAAGGATTTAAGACTCCGGAAATGGTATCAGCAAAACATATACTTGTAGATACAGAAGAACTTGCAAATGAAATTGCTGGTAAAATAAAAGAAGGGTTATCTTTTGAAGAAGCAGCACAAGAATATTCAACTTGCCCTTCTAAAGCACAAGGTGGAAGCTTAGGACAATTTGGTAGAGGACAAATGGTTCCTGAATTTGAAGAAGCAGCATTTACTTTAGAAATAGGTACTTTAAGCCAGCCAGTTAAAACTCAATTTGGATATCACTTAATAAAAGTGGAAAATAAGGTGGAAGCGGCACAAAAATCTTTTGATGAAGTTAAAGATATGATAAAAGGTCAACTTATGCAACAAAGACAAAATCATAAATATATGACTATGGTAGAAGAACTAAAAGGAAAATATTCAACTGAAATAAAATAGTATATACATATAGATAGTATTTATATAGTTAGAATTATTTATTGAACTTAGTATTTCTGATTTATCAAGCCTAGTTGCTGAATTTAATAAACAAATGTAGATACTTTTATAATGTAGAGGTAAAAATGATAAGAAGGTATAAATGTAGATGATAACTACTATTTATACCTTTTCGTTTGTGGGGTCTACTCTTCCTTGTGTATCAATATGATAAAAACAAAGAAAAAATGAATTAGATTGATTATAAAGAATATAATTAGTTTTTATGGGATGTAATGAAGTTAATTCATTTAGTAATTATGATAAGATAATCCATGTCGTCACGAAAGTAACGGCAGGGCAGCAACAATATTTGAAATAAAAAGTTCAAAAAAAGTTGTTGACAAAACATAAATAAACTGATATACTAAATAAGTTGCTTGATTGCAGCGAAAGAAATGGTCTTTGAAAATTAAACAGAAGTTGATATAAAGTCAGTCAATTGAATTGAGTAAAGATTAAACTTTTAAATTGAGAGTTTGATCCTGGCTCAGGACGAACGCTGGCGGCGT
>NZ_JAPQFJ010000057.1 GCF_026738875.1 Clostridium brassicae | reverse complement strand
GAAGGTTAAGCTTCAAAGCGCCGATGGTACTGCACTGGAGACGGTGTGGAAGAGTAGGTCGTCGCCAGGTAAGAGTAAATGCACTAAGCTAATGCTTGGTGCATTTTTATTTTTTGAATTTAATCTTGTTATTTAATTTTTATATTATATTATTTTATTTAGATACATTTTAATAAAATTAATATATTAGAATTTTATTGAAAAATAGATTATATTTTAATGAATGAACTATTTTGTATAAAAATATAAAGCAAATAATTAAGTGTAGAAATTAATATTAAAGAGCAGGTTATTTTAATAAATATAAAGAAAATGGTGATAAATATGAATGAGTTATTTGAGTGTGAATTGTGTCCTAGAAACTGTAAGATTAATAGAAGTATAGATACGGGATATTGCAAAGTTAAAAATGAAATTAAAGTTGCCAAAGCCTCTTTACATATGTGGGAAGAACCGTGTATTTCAGGGGAAAATGGTTCAGGAACTATTTTTTTTACTAATTGTAATTTAGGATGTGTATTTTGTCAAAACCATCAAATAAGTCATAATGGATATGGAATGGTTATTTCTGTTGAAAGATTATCTGAAATTATGTTAGAGTTGCAAGAGCAAGGAGCAAATAATATTAATCTTGTAACACCTACTCCTTATATAACGTTTATTAAGGATGCTCTAGATATAGCAAAAAGGGGTGGATTAAATATACCTATAATTTATAATTCAAGTGGATATGAAAATGAGGAAGCTTTAAAAATATTAGATGGATATATTGACATATATTTACCAGATATAAAATATTACGATAGTAAATATGGTTTAAAGTATTCCAAAGTATCTGATTACTTTCAGAAAGCTTCAAAAGCAATACTCGAAATGTTAAGGCAGGTAGGTGTTCCTAAATTTGATGGGAAAATATTAAAAAAAGGATTGATGGTAAGACATTTAATGATTCCAGGTCTATTATTTGATTCTAAAAAAGTTATTGACTGGGTGATTAACAATTTGCCTAAAGAAGTATACTTAAATATTATGTGTCAATATACACCTGTAGGAGATTTGAATAATTATCCAGAGATTAATAGAAAACTTAGCAGAAAACATTATGAGACTTTACTTAATTATGCAATATCTAATGGAGTTGAAAATGGCTTCTTTCAAGACTTTGATAGTTCAACAACAAGATACATTCCTAATTTTGATTTGAAGGGAGTTTAAATCGAGGAGAATTGCCTTAAATATACTTATCCTTGTGTATCAACATGATTAAAATGGAGAAAAAACTAGTTAAATAGACTATAATAATGATAATCTATTTTTATAGGATGTATTTTGTTTAATAAATATAGTAATTATGATAAGATAGTCCATGTCGTCGCGAGAGAGCAATGGCAAGACAACAACAAGGTTTGAAATAAAAAATCCAAAAAGTTGTTGACAAAGAACAGACAAACTGATATACTAAATGAGTTGCTTAAGTGCAGCGAAGGAAATGGTCTTTGAAAATTAAACAGAAGTTGATATAAAGTCAGTCAATTGAATTGAGTAAAGATTAAACTTTTAAATTGAGAGTTTGATCCTGGCTCAGGACGAACGCTGGCGGCGTGCCTAAC
>NZ_JAPQFJ010000056.1 GCF_026738875.1 Clostridium brassicae | reverse complement strand
TGAAGTGCCCCCTGTCAAGTAGACAGTGGAAAAAATAAAAAAATTCTATAACGCCAATCACTAAATGAAGGTTGACGTTATTTTTATGCTGTTAAATTCAACAGATATTGTCTATATTCTATAGGCGTCATACATTTCAAGCGTTTCTGATACCTGTGATTATTGTAATAATCTATGTATTCTATGATAGCAGCTTCTAATTCTGTATAAGAACTAAATTTTCTGAGATAATACATCTCCGATTTCATCATTCCCCAAAAGGCTTCCATTGGTCCGTTATCTATACATCTTGAAACTCTGGACATACTCTGAGTCATACCTGCATCATCTAATTTCCTTTTGAAAACCTTACTTGTATACTGAAAGCCACGGTCACTGTGAAAGATAGGTTTAGCATCAGGATATTGATTATGAGCAATATCAAAGGTTTTAAAAACAAGTTCATTATTATTTGAATGACCTATTACAAAGGATACAATGCTTTTATCTCCAAGATCCAGTATTGAGCTAAGATATGCCTTACCTCCAAGGCCATACTTCACCTCAGTTACATCTGTAAGCCACTTCTTTCCGAATCCATCTGCCTCAAACTCTCTGTTAAGGACGTTTCCTGCTGTGATTTCGGGTGTAGATTTGATATAATTCTTTCTCTTTCTGCGACATATGGACTTCAGGTTTAATATTTTCATCAGTCTATAAATTCTCTTATGGTTTACATTTAAACCATGCTCACGGTTGAGCTTTATTGTTATTTGGCGGTAGCCAAGGATACCATTTCGTTCTTCATAAGCATTCTTAATTAATGATAAAAGTTCTTTATTAAACTGCTCATTAGTGCTGTCTTTTCTCTTAAGCCATTTATAGTAGGATGACCTTTGTATACTTGCGAAATCGCATAATTCTGTTATTGGATATGACGCTGTATGGTGAAGTTCCTGTATTGTAAGATATATGAACTCATACCTTACCTGGCTTAGTATCGCCTTCTTTCTATCTCGTCTAATTTTTTTAAAAAATCAATCTCCATCTGTTGCCTGCGATTTTTTGCTTCAAGTAGTTTATTCTGCACCCTTAGTTTCTCCACCTCTGACATTTCGCCTTCCGGCTTTCTTTTGCCACGCTTGTCTAGAAGTGCTTCAATGCCGTTTTTCTCATACTTGGTAGTCCAGGAATATACCTGTTGATAAGATACCTGATATTTCTGAGCTGTTTCAGCATAATTATTTTGATGTTCAATACAATACTTAACTATTTCAACTCTTTCATCATAAGTGGTTTTTCTGCCATTAGTCATGATAGGTGTTCCTCCTGTTCCGGAAACTTTTAACTTCTCATGACCATTATACTTCAAAATCCAGTTACGCAACTGGCAAGTTGATTTAATACCGTATTTTCTACATATTTCCATGTGAGAGCCACCACCAGACAGATAATCTTGGATGGCTCTGGTCTTTAATTCTACAGTATAGACAGTATTCTTAGATGTATTAATCAGACCATTTGGTCCTAACGATCGATAAGTTTGAAGCCATTGTTCGGCAGAGGGCATAGAGACACCAATCAGTGTAGCTAAATGATTAAGTGAATCTTCTCCACGAAGATACTTTTCAATAACTTCTATCTTTTCTGATCCTGATATTTTTGCTTTGTGAGACATAAAAAAACTCCTCCTTACAGTAAACAGTTTTTATTATTTAAACTGTCTACCATAAGGGGAGCATATCA
>NZ_JAPQFJ010000055.1 GCF_026738875.1 Clostridium brassicae | reverse complement strand
CTTAAAGCAACCTTTCTCAGTATGTCCACCTCATTTCAAGTTATGAGGTTTATTGTATACTAAAATTTATATTTGGGACATAATCACATGTGTTATATTAAGACATTATCATATATCAATCAGAAAATGAAAAAAATATATAAAAAAATGTTGACACATGTCTAATCGGCTGATATAATAGTCAATGTGTTCAAGAGAGAGCACATTTAAATATGCATCTGGTGATTATGGCTTGAAGGTAACACCCGTTCCCATTCCGAACACGAAGGTTAAGCTTCAAAGCGCCGATGGTACTGCACTGGAGACGGTGTGGAAGAGTAGGTCGTCGCCGGGTAAGATATGATTCACTAGCTCAGTCGGTAGAGCACTTGACTTTTAATCAAGTTGTCCGGGGTTCGATTCCCCGGTGGATCACCAAAATACATCTCGTATACGAGATGTATTTTTTTTATGCAAATTTGCCTCATGTGTAGCACTATTAATACTCTTGTATATTCTGTGAAAGCGATTTATACCCAATTAAAGTTAAAAGGAAGAGTTAGTTTGGGTTAATATATAATTTGAAGTATATAAATGGGAAGATAAAAAATGTAACAAATAGTACATAGTATTGCCACTAAAGTGCCATATTTCTCAAATACAATATGATTATGGAAATAATTAAATTGTAGTTAATAGAGAGGAGAAGTAAATATGAAGAAGTTAGAATTAAAAACAAAAATATTAACAGGAGCATTAACAGGAGGAATTTTAATATCTTCTGTGAGTATGGCATTTGCAGGAACCCCTAGTACAGTGGCTAAAAAAAATGCTAATTTAGCTTCTAAAAAAGAATTTAGAACATCAGTACATATGAACAATGAAAAAAAACATGAACAAATGCAGAAGGTTTTAGAATCAGTATTGAAAGATTCAGTAGCTTCACAAACAATAACTCAAGATGAAAGCAATAAAGTTTTGGAATATGTTAAAAATAAATCTAACGAAGTAAAGAATTCTAATGAAAGCTCTAAAGTAAAGAAAGATAAAGATAATGATAAAACTAGAGGAGATATATTTGAAGAGTTAGCACAAAAGGGAATATTAACTAAAGAAAAAGCTGATGCAATTAAATTGAAAATGAATAATAATATGAAAGCAACAAGAGATAAAGAATTAAAGGAAAGTTTAGTTAAATTAGTAGATAAGAAGACTATAACTCAAGATCAATTAGATAAAATACTTTCAGCTATAAAAGAAGAAAGTAGTGTTAGAAAATCAGATTTTGAGAAGATGAAGAATATGACAGAAGAACAACGTAAAGAATATATAAAAACTATAAAAAGCCAGCATAAGGACTTAATTAAGGGTCTTGTGGAGTCAGGGGTAATAACAGAAGCTCAAGAAAAGGCTGTAAAAGATGTTTTACCTATGAAGAATGGTAGAGAGAGTAAAGGTAAAGGAGATCATTTTAAAGAGAAAAATGTTAATCAAGAAGAGAGTAATCAAAAAGGGGATTTGAGTACACAAAGTTAATAATACAGTAATATATTTGGATTTATGAAAAGCATGTATTGCATAATTTATTTATAGCGATGTATGCTTTTTATACTTTAAGAACTTATAAAGTCTTTTTAGAAAGTAAATATATTGTTTAATTACCTAAGTTTTGTACAAACAAAACTTTATTAGTTTCCATATTATAGTTTCCAAAAAATAAATAGTGGATAATACCAAGCCTTGAAGTATAATTTTCTTGCTACAGAAAAATTAAGAAAGG
>NZ_JAPQFJ010000054.1 GCF_026738875.1 Clostridium brassicae | reverse complement strand
TTTATTAATGATGCACAATTTTCTCCTATAGCTTTTTCTATTTCTCCTATTTTAGGTGGTTGAAGTTCTATCATTGGTTTTGACTCTTCAACTATATAATCTATTTCTGAAACATGAATAAATGAATTTCCTAATGTTCTAGGCATTTGATCATTAACTTGTGCAATAACAATCTTTGCACATTCAGCCGCTGCTTTAGTATAGTCAACTGATACACCAAAACTACAATATCCATGTTCATCTGGTGAACTTACTTGAATTAAAGCAACGTCTACTTTCATATATCCTTTTTTGAATAATTTTGGTACTTCATGAAAGAAACAAGTTGTAAAATCAGCTCTTCCTGAATTTACAGCATCTTTTGTGCTACCTCCTGTAAAAATAGCATTATGTCTAAAATGTTTTTCCATTCCAGGCTTTGCATACTCTCCACTTCCCATAGGCACCATATGAACTATTTCTACATTAGAATAACTATCCTTATTGGCTACCATTGCATTTATAAGACCTTGAGGTTCTCCACAAGCATGTCCTATTACTACTCTGTCACCTGACTTTATGTGCGCTACTGCCTCCTTTGCATTAGTAATTTTGTTTTTATAAATCTCTTTCCAATCCATAACTCTTTTTCCTCCTTAAAATATATAATATAAAACTATAACTTTAATTTGTGTTTATTAAAAACCACTAATTAAATTTATATTATATATATTACCACTAATACCTAATAATTTACAGATTGAAAATGCTGCATTCTAGTAATCTATGTATGATAATTTCTAGCCTTTATCCAGAGATAAACTCCAGATAAAGGAAGAATTTTTATTTATTTTATTCTTGCAATTGCTTTAGCAAGCTTTTTCTTGTGAGGTAAATTTCCTTGTCTTGCTATCATTATTCTTTGAGCTTGTGGTGAACCTGCTCCATGCATTGACTCTGTTCTATATCCTACTGCTGCTGTTCCTAATGTAATATTTTCTATTAATCTTAAAACTCTCATTCTATTTTCTGTTGATACTGAAGATACACCAACTAAATATTTTTCTACATAGTGTCCTACTTCTTTACTTCTAAAGTCTTTTTCTGATGGCATTGTTACCATTAATCCACCTGCTATGTCTTCTGCTAATCTTGCTATTTCATATGGGAATCTTGTTACATTTTGCTTACACACATTTGCAAGTAAAAGATCTATTATATAATTTCCTGATTCAGTTTCATGACCTTCTGCAGAACATGCTATTCCACAGGCATATAATGTTTCATTTAAGTGTGTCATTTCTATTAATTTATCTTTTATGTGTGTAGCCTTAGCAGCTCCATTATACTCTGCAGCTAATGCAGCAGCTCCTATTAATACATCACCAACTCCTACCTTACATCCGCCATAGCTTTGTCTATGGTATCCTGCAAATCTTTCAACTAACATTCCTGCATATTCTGTTTCTCCATTTAAGAAGATTCTCTCATTTGGAACAAATACATCATCAAATACTACTAAAGCTTCATGTCCACCAAAATTCTTATTACCTACATCTATATCTGCTCCTTCTTCCATCTTTCTTGTATCACAAGATTGTCTTCCCATTATTATAGTTATCCCTTTAGTATCAGTTGGAATTGAGAAAGATATAGCATAATCTTTATCTTCTGGTCTCATAGCCATAGTAGGCATTACTAATACCTCATGAGAATTAGTTATCCCTGTTTGATGTGCTTTTGCTCCTCTAACAATTACACCATCGTCTCTTCTTTCTACAACATGAAGATATAAATCAGGATCTGCTTGTTTACTTGGTGATAATCCTCTATCTCCCTTTGGATCAGTCATAGCTCCATCAACTGTTAAATCATTTTCTTGAACAAACTTTATAAACTCTTTAAACCTTTGATGGTAGCTTGTACCATAAGTTTTATCTATTTCAAATGTAGTACTATATTCAGCATTAAAAGCATCCATACCAACACATCTTTGGAAACAAGCTGCTGTTTTTTGTCCACATAATCTTAACATCTTTACTTTTTTAATTAAATCATCTGTATTTTGATGAAGATTAGTAAATCTATTAATTTTCTCTCCTGTTAAATTAGATATTGTTGTCATTAAATCTTCATACTCAGACATTTGTGCTAAATCATAAGTCATTTTTACTGAGTTTAGAGATGGACGAATTGTTGGGTGATCCACTACATTTTCTATTTTTTCTCCAAACATATAGACATTCAAATTAAGTTTTCTAAGACTTTCTACATATTGTTCCCCTGTCATTAAAGGCATTTATATCAATCCTCTCTTATTTGTTTACTCTTATTACACACAACTTTCATGCCAATTATTTCATTTTATTGAATATTCTTTATTAACATCAGGTTTTATACATTTCATATAATTCATATAAATAAAAAAATATCAATATTAGTTGCGAAAATGCAACTAATGTTGATATTTTTTTAACGTTTATCCATTATATAGCCTTGTTAATTCCATTATATTGCAAAAATACAACAAGTTGCATTTTTGCATGAAAATTATTCCATTATAGTAATTATTTCTTCCACAGGCTTTCTTGGATGTCTTATAAAGTCTATAATTAAAGGTATTTTCAGAGTGGTATCATTGTTATTAATATTATAAATAAAATAAAAGCAAGAGGTAATAAAATCTCTTGCCTTTATTATTAAAATTAACATGGGAAATGTTAATTAGTATAAGCTCTTATAAATATCACGTATTTCATCTCTTGAAAGTGGAACATAGTTATTAGCTAAAAGTCTTTGTTGTCCTGCAATAACACTATCTGCAAAAGTTTCTATTTCTTCTTCTTTCATTCCATATTCTTTAAGAGGTTTTCTTGCTAATAATTTATCAAGAAGTTTAGCAAGCTCATCATATACATCAACATTTGTATCTACACCTAAAATTTCTGCTAATAATCTATTGATTTCTTTTATACTTCCATCTGGATTTTTCTTGTTGTAAGTCTTAAATACTTCAACAAAGAATTGATAGTTAGCTTCACCATGAGGAACATGATAAACTCCACCTAAAGGATAAGAAAGTGCATGAACAGCTCCAACTCCAGCATTACCAAAAGCAATTCCTGCATAGTTACTTCCTATAACGAAATCTTCTATAATTTCTGTTCTATATTCTTCACCTTTTTCTACTATAGCTTTATAACCCTTGATTATAAGTTCTATAGCTTTAACACTGAATATTTCAGTAT
>NZ_JAPQFJ010000053.1 GCF_026738875.1 Clostridium brassicae | reverse complement strand
GATTTTGAGAACTATAGCATCTGGTGGTTATGGCTTGAAGGTAACACCCGTTCCCATTCCGAACACGAAGGTTAAGCTTCAAAGCGCCGATGGTACTGCACTGGAGACGGTGTGGAAGAGTAGGTCGTCGCCAGGTAAGAGTAAATGCACTAAGCTAATGCTTGGTGCATTTTTATTTTTTGAATTTAATCTTCTTGTTATTTAATTTTTCTATTATATTATTTTATTTAGATACATTTTAATAAAATTAATATTCTTTATAGCTTAGATATATTCAAAGGATTTAATAATTTACAATAAAGGATATTTAGAATTTGTGTTAGAAGCATTAAATACAATAGTAGATCATACAGGAAATACGTTAGCTTATACAAAGGATTTTGTTGGACTTGTAAATCAAATAAATTGGAAATATATTAAAGTGCTATATGATATTTATCGTATGAAAATTATGGAATAGAATATAATCGATACTCTAAAAGAAAATATAGACAACATTGCTTATATACATATAGCTGATGTACCAGGAAGAAATGAACCAGGAATAGGTGAAGTTAATTACAAAAACGTTATAAAGGCTCTTGCAGATATAAAATATGAGGGAGTTATAGGATTTGAGTTAGCTCCTTTAGGAGGTTCTAAAGCAACAGTTGATGCTATTATGAATCTTTAGTTTAACAAGTATAATAATAGTATTTAAATAAGCTAATAATATTTCATTCTCACAAATACAGTTTTATATGAATAGTATTTATTAAAAGATATTAAAAAATATACTTATATATTTTAAAATAAATTAACTTGTAAAAGTTTAATCAATGAGTAAAAAGCAGAGGTAACTATAATTAACTTCTGCTTTTAAAAAAATAAGATAGTGAGTAAATATTTAAATCAGCCATCTAATTGTCTAATAATATCATATCTCTCATCAGTGGCCTCTATAAAACCAGTTATAGGAGATGTAAAATCAGTAGTGTTTTTAAATAATAAAAATGCTGTTTTTAATTTATCATAAGTTTCTTCATTAAGATTAGGACTTGCAGCTAAAGCATCTTTAGGAATATCATCTGTTTTAGCTAATATATTTAAGTTATTAACATCAATACCCATTTTGGAAGCGTTTTCTAAAGCTTCATTATATGTTGCTCCACCATCAAGTTCTCCTGATAAGACACCTTTTATAACATTGTCATGACTCCCCATAAAATGAACTTTATTAAAAATGTTATCAGGATTTAAACCATTCTTTTTGAATATGTGCCTTGAATATAGGTAGCCTGAAGCACTATTAGCATCCACATATCCGAAAACTTTACTAACTAAATCTTTCAGTGTTTTTATATTATTATTTTTTTTGGTAATTATAAAACCATTATATGTAGCTTTACCATTAACTTTAGGAGTGACTATAGGAGTTATCCCTAATTTTTTACGAGCAGTTACATATGCAAAAGGAGAAAACCACCCCACATCAATTAACCCATTTTTAATACCTTTACTTAACTCATCATAATTTTTAACAATAATGGTTCTAGCCTTACATCCTATATCAGAACAGACTTTTTCTAAAACTGGCATGTACATCTTTTTTATATTTTCAGGGGATGTAAAAGGATTTATCCCAAATATTATTTCATTCTCATTTTTTAATTCACAAGAATAATTTTGGATATCATCAGCCATATTCACTAATTTTAAACAGTAGTTTAAAACATCTTTGTTTTTATTTCCTTGAATATCTATCATTTTAATAGATTGTTCTGTTACAGAATTAGTTTCTTCCACTGCTGCTGCAACCATATTTAGAGAAGTTTGAATTTCATTTGATGTTGACATTTGTGTGTTGGATATATTCTTCAATCCATTCATTGATTGTTCAGTATTTTTTACAATATTCTGAACATCTGAAATAGCATTAGCAGCATCTAAAGATATTTTTTTTACATTATTTATTTCAGTTACACAATTCTGAATAGATTTATTAGAACTTTTAACTTCAGATAAAATTTCCTTAACAATTTGTTCTATCTGTGATACAGCATTATCAGTTTCTTGGGAGAGAGTTCTTATTTCATTAGCAACTACAGAAAAACCTTTTCCAGCTTCCCCAGCACGAGCTGCTTCAATTGAAGCATTTAAGGCTAGTAGATTAGTTTGACTTGAAATTTCTTTTATAGAATCTACAAAACTATATATTTTTTTTGATGATTGCTGAAATTGAGTATTACTTTTAGAGGCATTGTCAATTTCTCTAGTTAAGTACATTATGTAGTTACTAATATTAGAAAGGGTTTCTTTATTTTTATCTAATATATCAAGAGATTTTATAGAATCCTGTTCAACTTTTAAAATTTCATTATTTAAATTTAAGGAAACTTCCATAACTTCGTTAATTCCTGCATTAATTTCTTGTATATTCGAACTATTCTGGATACTATAAGTACCTACTTGTTTACAGATGCTAACTAAATTTTCAAATGTGCTCATACTATCTTGAGATATCCATAGCAATTGTTGAATATCGAAATTTAGACTCTCAAATATAGTGAAAATTTTTTCGTAAATATTATGGTTTATTACAATATTTTGTTTATTTTCAACGATATCTTGTTTTGGTTTCATAAAATTAAACATAATAATATCACCTACTTTGTAAATTATTAATACATATTTACAATTATAGCATAATCGGTAAAAAAAGTAATTATATCAATAAAATTATTAATAGAATTACTTATGATTATAACAAAAAGATATTTTACATTTTATTGAATTTATAAATAAGTTTTTATATTGTTTTTATATTAAGTTGTAGGTATTAGGCATACTGCTATAGAGGAGAATTTCTAAATATTAAAGAATGTTTGAATTTAATCCCAATATTAGATGAAAATTTTAGCATATACTTTTCCAGGTGTATCAGTAGTGAAATATAATAGAAAAAGGAAGCAAAAATTAAAAAACATTGGATAATTTGATTACAAGTAATATATTTTTAATAATTAATATAAGTTTTATGATAAGATAATTCATGTCGTCGCAAGAGAGCAACGGCAAGACAACAAAATTTAAAATGAGATTTTTAAAAAAGTTGTTGACAAAAAAGAAACAAATTGATATACTGAATAAGCTGTTTGAGTGCAGCGAAAGAAATGGTCTTTGAAAATTAAACAGAAGTTGATATAAAGTCAGTCAATTGAATTGAGTAAAGATTAAACTTTTAAATTGAGAGTTTGATCCTGGCTCAGGACGAACGCTGGCGGC
>NZ_JAPQFJ010000052.1 GCF_026738875.1 Clostridium brassicae | reverse complement strand
TGAGAAACATTGTAAAATGCAGGCTCATCGCCTTAAAACCGATGTTGCGTAGCAATAAAAAAGCACCAGATTTTTCTGGTGCTAATAATTAAACTATTTTAGGACATTTTCAAAAACAGTTGACACATTTTTTTATATATTTTTTTCATTTTTATTATATTTTAGAATAATGCTGTCTTTATACTATTGGTGAACTTACATGACCTACAGAAGACGGGAGTACCTTTATGACTAAGTATCGGATAAAAATTTACAATAAAAAATCTCAGTAATAAAATTACTGAGATTTTGGTGGCTTCAACTGGAATCGAACCAGTGACACGAGGATTTTCAGTCCTCTGCTCTACCGACTGAGCTATGAAGCCATGCCCAAGTGCTTTTCTTTGACACAATAATTATTGTATCAGCACATCAGACTTATGTCAACATTTTTCGTAAATAATTTTACCTGGAACCTCTTCAGATGCCTTTACCACCCTAACTTGTAAACATACTAAAAAATTACATAAAACTTCTTTTACAAAAGCTTTCCCAAAGCTGAGACTAACTTTTACTTGTACTAAATTAATAAGATAATCATTATTATATGTTATCTGTGTTATTTACTTTGGAGTTTTTATTTGATACACCTATCTTCAGATTTAAAACATTAATAATCCACTATATTTTCATATATTATATCTTCATATGTTATACTTTAAGATATTTTCTTATGTAGTAAAATTCTCTTTATCCTTATTAACTATTTTTATATAATAAAGGAATCTCAAATTCAACACATGCTCCACCATATTCACTATTTCCAATTCGTATATTCCCATTAAGTTTTTCAACTAAACTTTTAACTATATAAAGTCCTAATCCTGAATGTCCCTTTCCCTTTGACCGTGATTCATCGCCTTGATAAAATCTATTAAAAGCATGAGCTATATCTTTATTTGAAAACCCACAACCACAATCCTGAACACAAAAAATTACTTTTTCATATGTTAAACTTAAATTCAGTTTTATCCATCCTTCTTTTGGAGTGAATCTTAAACTATTAGAAACTAAATTATCTAATATTTCACTTAAAACATAAATATCTGTAAAAACCAACTTATTATTATCTCTTTTATCCTCAATATTTAAATAAAATCTTATATTTTTATCTTCACATAAAATTCTATAATCTATATCTTTTTCAGAAACAAACTCGATAATATCGCCTTCCCTATAGTTGATATTAAAATCTATAGACTCTATTTTAGTCAGTATATTTATTTCACTTATAAGTTTAGTCATCCTATCTGCATTATTGTCTATTAATTTTAAATATCTATCTAGCCTATCTGCATCTAACTTATTAGCATCTATTAATGCCTCAACATGACCTTTTATTACAGTTATAGGAGTTCTTAAATCATGTGCTATAGCTGATACCATTTCTTTTCTTTCTTCTTCCATTCTCCACTGCTTCTCTAATGTATTTTTAAGCTCAAGTCTCATATCTTCAAATGCTTTACATACCATTCCAAGTTCATTATTACTATCATAAGAAATACTAAATTCTAAATCTTTATTCCTTATTTTTTGTGCTCCGTCTCTTAATTGCCTTAAAGGTTTATTTAGTCTTTTATATAGTTTTGTAGAAAAAATAAAAGTAAAAATTATAATGTAAATAAATGGTGATAATAAATAACTCCTAACTAAAAAATTATATTTTGGATTTTTCGCACTAGCTCTTAAATAATATCTAAAAACAATCATTCCTTGCAATTTGTTATTATATTTTATAGGTACATATTTTACTACTTCTTGTCCCAAAAATCCATAATTTTCTATATTATTATTACTAACAATTTTAACAGGTTTACTTGTAATTGGCGTTTTATACTCCCCATAAACAACTTCTCCTTTTAAATTAATTACTTCATATTCTACACCTTGTAATGGTATAATAGTATCTAATTGCTTTTTAAAATCTTTATTTACAATTTTATCTGAGTAGTTTTTAATGTATTTTTGTATTTCCTCTACCTTGGATTCATAATAACTGGCTTTCAATATGTAGCCTTTTGAAATTAATCCCATCATTATTACAATACTTAGTATAGTAAAAACAAAACTTAAAAATAAAACTATTAATATATTAATTATAAATTGCTTTTTCAAAGAAAGTTTTTCAATTAAATACCTTTTTGCCATTTATAGCCCACTCCCCAAATTGTAGATATATACTCTATATCTGAATCAAAATTAGCAAATTTACGTCTTATGTTCTTGATATGTTCTGCGATAGCAGATGAATCACCTTCTGCATCATAGCCCCATATTTTCTCATATATTTGTTCTTTTGAAAAAACCTGACCACAATTAGCAGCTAAAAATTCAATTATATCAAATTCTTTTTTAGTTATTGCAATTAACTCTCCATTAACATATACCATTCTTCCTTTTAAATCTATACTTAATTTTCCAAAATATAAGTTAGATTTTTCATGATTATTAAAATTTCTTCTGTCTCTTCTTAAATGAGCCTTTATTCTAGCTTTAAGCTGTCTTAAACTAAAGGGTTTAGATATATAATCGTCACCACCAATGGATAGTCCATTAATTATATCTTGTTCCTCCTGTTTTGCTGTAAGAAAAATAATAGGACAACTCACAATATCTCTAATATCTCTACATACCTCATATCCATTTTTATTCGGCATCATAACATCAAGTAATATTAAATCCGGATATAATCTAGATTTTTCTATAGCTTCATTTCCATCATATGCAGTAAATACTTCATATCCTTCATCCTCAAGAGTATCTTTTAAAAATGAAACTATATCTCCCTCATCATCAACAATTAATATTTTTTCTTTCAAAATGCTCACCTCATCATGTAATAAGTTACCATAAATATATTTATTACTTTTAGGTAGGATTTTTACTCTAGCTAAAAGTTATTAACAAAATTCTATATATTATATACTACCATACACATTTAGGGTTTAATATTCTAGTCCAAGCAATCTCTTTTATTCCATACTCCAATACTAATTATCAATCCAATTGCTATCATACATATTGCCCACAAATTAAAACTTTCATTTGGCACATTAGTTAACACATCGAAAATTCTTTTTAAGTTAACAAGTAAAAAATCAAATTTATCATGAACATATACTAAACCAACAGTAATAACTATAGTTGATATTGCACCTATTATAGCGTTAGGTACAATTAAACTAACAATACTACTAATTGCAAGTAAACATATTAATACAACAAGCTCTAAAGCATAAAACTTTAAATTAAAAATCATCATATCTGTAGCACTAAAAGTCCCTGTCATATTTAAAACAATTGTATTATCCACTTTAGGTAGATATACCATGCCAAAAATTGTACTTATTAAAAATGTGCTTATCAAAAATACTATTAATGTAAATGGATATTTTATAAAGAAAAACATTGTAGTATCTGTTCTAGGCAAAAGTATATATCCCAAGATAAGACTAAAAACAAAATACCCAACTAAAAATAAAAAAATACACCAAAAAACACAGAAATTGAGATACCTATAAAGGAGATCAAAAGAGAACATCATATAATAAAAATGATTGGCAAACAATTCAGTTGAAAAACGATAAAATTTATAGAGATACTACTGATAATATAGACAAATTTCCACGTAACCCAAAAGTTCAAATATAAATATAAGATAAGACTTCGTGAATTTTTAAGAGATGTTATAACCATTTATTGCAATAATTTTATTAATTAATTTGAATAAAATACTTTTTACTTTGAAATTGTATAGTTACATAATATTTTTATAATTAATTACCCACAATGTATTTTTTATTTTATCCACTTATCCACAAAAAACTTTGCAAAATTCATTACTTATTGTGGATCTTTTATTTTATCATAACATAAATGATATTATATTATAGTAACTTATACTATAATTATATAAAAAATATGTTATTATAACTTATTTTGTTGAGAAAAAAAGAACCTCTAACTTTGTTAGAGGTTCTTGGTGGCTTCAACTGGAATCGAACCAGTGACACGAGGATTTTCAGTCCTCTGCTCTACCGACTGAGCTATGAAGCCAAATTACCCGGCGGCGACCTACTCTTCCACACCGTCTCCAGTGCAGTACCATCGGCGCTTTGAAGCTTAACCTTCGTGTTCGGAATGGGAACGGGTGTTACCTTCAAGCCATAACCACCAGATGCTATAG
>NZ_JAPQFJ010000051.1:0-3044 GCF_026738875.1 Clostridium brassicae | reverse complement strand
CCACCATTTTTGTTCTTTGAAAATTGCACAGTGATAAAAGATAAACCTAGTAAGAAACATCTAAGTAATTAGATGAATTGATTAGCATCAAAGATTAAAACTTTGATAAGATAAAAGATCAAGCTACAAAGGGCGCACGGTGAATGCCCTGGCACTAGGAGCCGATGAAGGACGTGATAAGCTGCGATAAGCTTCGAGTAGGTGCAAATAACCTGTGATTCGAAGATGTCCGAATGGGGAAACCCGGCAGGCTAACGCCTGTCACTGTATACTGAATACATAGGTATATGGAGGTAGACTCGGGGAACTGAAACATCTAAGTACCCGAAGGAAGAGAAAGAAAAATCGATTTCCTGAGTAGCGGCGAGCGAAACGGAAAGAGCCCAAACCAGGAACTTGTTCCTGGGGTTGAGGATAGAACATAACGCTTTGATTTTCTTAGCCAAATATAACTGGAAAGTTAAGCCGCAGAAGGTAATAGCCCTGTAGGCGAAAAGAAGAGAAAAGTAGTTCTACTCCAGAGTACCACGAGACACGAGAAACCTTGTGGGAAGCAGGGAGGACCATCTCCCAAGGCTAAATACTACCTAGTGACCGATAGTGAAGCAGTACCGTGAGGGAAAGGTGAAAAGAACCCCGGAAGGGGAGTGAAATAGAACCTGAAACCGTGTGCCTACAAACGGTCGGAGCACTTTATATGTGTGACGGCGTGCTTTTTGTAGAACGAGCCAGCGAGTTACGATATACAGCAAGGTTAAGCACTTAAGGTGCGGAGCCGAAGGGAAACCGAGTCTGAATAGGGCAACTAGTTGTATGTCGTAGACCCGAAACCGAGTGACCTATCCATGGCCAGGTTGAAGCGAAAGTAAAATTTCGTGGAGGACCGAACCACGTTGGTGTTGAAAAACCATGGGATGAGCTGTGGATAGCGGAGAAATTCCAATCGAACTCGGAGATAGCTGGTTCTCCTCGAAATAGCTTTAGGGCTAGCGTCGGGTAATTGAGTAATGGAGGTAGAGCACTGAATGGGCTAGGGGGCATAGCGCTTACCGAACCCTATCAAACTCCGAATGCCATATACTTGTATCCCGGCAGTCAGGCTGCGAGTGATAAGATCCGTGGCCAAAAGGGAAACAGCCCAGACCATCAGCTAAGGTCCCAAAGTGTAAGTTAAGTGGGAAAGGATGTGGGATTTCTAAGACAACTAGGATGTTGGCTTAGAAGCAGCCACTCATTTAAAGAGTGCGTAATAGCTCACTAGTCGAGAGATCCTGCGCCGAAGATGTAACGGGGCTAAAACTTACCACCGAAGCTATGGATGTACACTACGTGTACGTGGTAGAGGAGCTTTCTGCACAGGCTGAAGCCATACCGTAAGGAGTGGTGGACAGTGTAGAAGTGAGAATGCTGGCATAAGTAGCGAGAAACAGGTGAGAATCCTGTTGGCCGAATATCTAAGGTTTCCTGGGGAAGGCTCGTCCTCCCAGGGTTAGTCGGGACCTAAGCCGAGGCCGAAAGGCGTAGGTGATGGACAACTGGTTGATATTCCAGTACCACCAATATGCGTTTGACAGATGGGATGACGCAGGAGGATAGGGTGTGCGCACTATTGGATGTGCGTTCAAGCACTTAGGAGGACTAGACAGGTAAATCCGTTTAGTCATAACTCTGAGGTGTGATGAGGAGCCAATTATGGCGAAGTATCTGATTCCACGCTGCCAAGAAAAGTCTCTATGGAGTATGTTGGTGCCCGTACCGCAAACCGACACAGGTAGATGAGGAGAGAATCCTAAGGCCGGCGGAAGAATTACTGCTAAGGAACTCGGCAAATTGACCCCGTAACTTAGGGAGAAGGGGTGCCTACGAGAGTAGGCCGCAGTGAACAGGCCCAAGCAACTGTTTATCAAAAACACAGGTCTCTGCTAAAGCGTAAGCTGATGTATAGGGGCTGACGCCTGCCCGGTGCTGGAAGGTTAAGGGGACTGGTTAGTCTTCGGGCGAAGCCATGAACTTAAGCCCCAGTAAACGGCGGCCGTAACTATAACGGTCCTAAGGTAGCGAAATTCCTTGTCGGGTAAGTTCCGACCCGCACGAATGGCGTAATGATTTGGGCACTGTCTCGGCAGTAAATCCGGTGAAATTGAAGTGTGAGTGAAGATGCTCACTACCCGCGGTTGGACGGAAAGACCCCGTAGAGCTTTACTGTAGCTTAGCATTGAATTTCGGTATTGTCTGTACAGGATAGGTGGGAGACTGAGAATCAGGGGCGTCAGCTTCTGAGGAGTCGACCTTGGGATACCACCCTGACAGTATTGGAATTCTAACTGGCGGCCATGAATCTGGTCACAGGACATTGCTAGGTGGGCAGTTTGACTGGGGCGGTCGCCTCCTAAAAGGTAACGGAGGCGCCCAAAGGTTCCCTCAGCGCGGTCGGAAATCGCGCGAAGAGTGTAAAGGCAGAAGGGAGCCTGACTGCGAGACATACAGGTCGAGCAGGGACGAAAGTCGGGCTTAGTGATCCGGTGGTTCTGAATGGAAGGGCCATCGCTCAACGGATAAAAGCTACCTCGGGGATAACAGGCTGATCTCCCCCAAGAGTCCACATCGACGGGGAGGTTTGGCACCTCGATGTCGGCTCGTCGCATCCTGGGGCTGTAGTCGGTCCCAAGGGTTGGGCTGTTCGCCCATTAAAGCGGCACGCGAGCTGGGTTCAGAACGTCGTGAGACAGTTCGGTCCCTATCCGCCGTGGGCGCAGGAAATTTGAGAGGAGCTGTCCTTAGTACGAGAGGACCGGGATGGACCAACCTCTGGTGCACCAGTTGTCACGCCAGTGGCACAGCTGGGTAGCTATGTTGGGAAGGGATAAACGCTGAAAGCATCTAAGCGTGAAGCCCACCTCAAGATTAGATTTCCCATAGCGTAAGCTAGTAAGACCCCTGGAAGACTACCAGGTTGATAGGTCAGAGGTGTAAGCGTGGTAACATGTTAAGCTGACTGATACTAATAGGTCGAGGGCTTGATCAAATAAAAGTAACCAGTGACT
>NZ_JAPQFJ010000050.1 GCF_026738875.1 Clostridium brassicae | reverse complement strand
TGCCTCCTTTGATTTTAGATTGGCTGACGAAACCATATCTATTCTATCAAAGCGAGGTATTTTTTTTCAACGCTTAAGCTTTTCTGAACACACCTGCATAGCAGGTGGTTTTATTTATAGACAAAAATTAGGACTTCTAAAAACTTAGAAGTCCTAAAAATAAACTTATTTTCTATTTAACTTTTTGTAATCTTAAAAATTATAGTCTATTTTTGATTAGCAAGTTTTCTATAATTTTCTAATCTTTCCATAGCATCCTTTTCTGTCTTTTCATATAATTTTTCTGCTGTATCAGGATGTACTTTCTGCAATGAAGCATATCTTACTTCACCTAATAAGAATTCTCTGAAAGATGCTTTTGGTTCTTTTGAATCTAAACTAAATGGATTTTTGCCTTGTTCTTTTAGTTCAGGATTGTATCTGTAAAGTGACCAGTATCCTGAGTCAACAGCTTTCTTTTGTTCTAATTGACTGCATCCCATACCAGCTCTAATTCCATGATTAATACATGGAGCATAGCCAATTATTAAAGATGGTCCTTTATATGCTTCAGCTTCTTTAATTGCTTTCATTGTTTGGTTTTTGTCAGCTCCCATTGCTACTTGAGCTACATAAACATATCCATAACTCATTGCCATCATTCCAAGGTCTTTCTTCTTAGTTAATTTACCACCAGCTGCAAATTTAGCTATTGCTGCTTGTGGAGTTGCCTTAGATGATTGACCACCTGTATTTGAATATACTTCTGTATCAAATACAAATACATTTACATCTTCTCCAGATGCAAGAACATGATCGAGTCCACCATATCCTATATCATAAGCCCAACCGTCTCCACCAAATATCCATTGAGATGGTTTTACTAGATAATCTCTATTTTCATAAATTTCAGCTATTGTAGCACTATTTCCTTTTTCTGCTTCAAGTAATGGTATTATTTTTTCTGTAGCTGTCTTTGAAGCTTCTCCGTCTAACATACCTGTCTTCCATTCTCCTAAAGCAGTCTTTAATGCTCCACTAATATTTTCATTTATTGCTTTGTCAGCAAGTATCGCTACTTTTTCTCTTATTTGAGTGCTTCCAAGGAACATACCCATTCCAAATTCAGCATTATCTTCGAATAATGAATTAGCCCATGCTGGTCCCTGTCCTTTTTCATTAACAGTATATGGTGTTGAAGGAGCTGAACCACCCCAGATAGATGAACATCCTGTAGCATTAGCTATCATCATTCTATCTCCATATAATTGAGTGATAACTTTAGCATATGGAGTTTCCCCACATCCTGCGCAAGCTCCACTAAATTCAAATAAAGGTTGCTCGAACTGACTTCCTTTTACAGTATATTTATTCATAGGATTTTCTTTTTTACTTAATGTTAAAGAATATTCCCAGTTAGCTTGTTCTTTTAATTGAGTATGAGCTGGTTGCATAACTAGTGCTTTAGCAGGTGCTGGACAAATTTGAGCACAATTTCCACATCCAGTACAGTCAAGAGCACTTATACTCATTGTAAAGTAAGTCTTTTCCCCTTTTATTCCTTTTGCTTCTACGGCCTTAAATCCTTCTGGCTTATTCTTATATTCTTCTTCATTTAATAAGAACGGTCTTATTACAGAGTGAGGACATACATATGAACATTGATTACATTGTATACATGATTCTAACTTCCATTCTGGAATATTTACAGCAATTCCTCTCTTTTCATAAGCTGCAGTACCTTGAGGTAAAGTTCCATCTTCTATTCCATTAAATGCACTTACAGGTAAAGTATCTCCCTCTTGTCTGTTGATTACTTCAACAACATCTTTTATAAATGCAGGAATATCTTTTCCGTCTTTAGATTCTAGTTCTGCATTCTTCCAACTTTCTGGAACTTGAACTTTAACTAAAGCACTTATTCCTTTATCTATTGCATCTTGATTCATCTTAACAATTTTTTCACCTTTTTTACCATAAGAAGTTACTACTGCTTCTTTTAGGTATTTAACAGCATCTTCTACTGGTATTATGTTTGTTAATTTGAAAAATGCAGATTGCATAATCATATTAATTCTTCCGCCAAGACCAATCTCTTGAGCTATCTTAACAGCATCTATTGTATAGAAATTAATATTATGCTCAGCTATATATCTCTTCATACTTCCTGGTAAATGTTTTTCAACATCATCCTTATTCCAAATACAGTTCAATAAGAAAGTACCATTATCTCTTAATCCTTCAAGCACATTGTATTTATCTACATAAGATTGATTGTGACAGGCAACAAAATGCGGAGAATGTATTAAATATGGTGATTTAATTGGGTTTTTACCAAATCTTAAGTGAGATATAGTAATACCACCTGATTTTTTAGAATCATATGCAAAATATGCTTGAGCATACATGTCTGTATGATCTCCAATAATTTTAATTGCACTCTTATTCGCTCCAACTGTACCATCAGAACCTAATCCAAAGAATTTACATGCTGTAGTTCCTTCTGGAATTACATCTACTCCTTTAATCTCTTCAAGAGATGTATGAGTTACATCATCATTTATACCTATAGTGAATCCATTTTTTGGTTTTTCCGCTTTAAGATTTTCAAATACTGCGGCAATTTGTCCTGGTGTAGTATCTTTTGAACCTAAACCATATCTTCCACCAATTATTAATGGTTTTAATTCAGCATCATAAAATGCAGTTCTTACATCTTGATATAATGGTTCTCCTGCTGATCCTGGTTCCTTAGTTCTATCTAAAACAGCTATTTTCTTAACAGTTTTAGGAATTACATCCATGAAGTGTTTTAATGAGAAAGGTCTAAATAAATGAACCTTTACAAGTCCTACCTTTTCTCCTTTTGAATTTAAATAGTCTATTGTTTCTTCTATAGTATCGCAGCCTGAACACATTGCTATTATAATTCTGTCAGCATCTGCAGCTCCATAGTAATTAAATAATTTATAATCTCTTCCAGTTAATTCATTTATTTTGTTCATATATTTTTCAACAATTTCTGGCAAAGCATTATAAAATTTATTTGAAGCTTCTCTAGCTTGGAAATAAATATCAGGGTTTTGAGCTGTACCTCTTGTTACTGGATGATTTGGATTTAATGCATTAGCTCTAAAAGCTTTTAAAGCATTTTTATCCACTAGTTTTTCTAAATCTTGATAGTCTAAAAGTTCTATCTTTTGAAGCTCATGTGAAGTTCTAAATCCATCAAAGAAATGTAAGAATGGTACTTTTCCTTCTAAAGCAGCTAAATGTGAAACTGCTCCTAAATCCATAGCTTCTTGAACACTATTTGACGCAAGCAAAGCAAATCCTGTTTGTCTTGCAGCCATTACATCAGAATGATCTCCAAAAATCGAAAGCGCTTGTGCAGCAAGTGCTCTAGCACTTACATGAAATACGCTAGGTAAAAGTTCCCCAGATATTTTATACATATTAGGGATCATTAATAATAATCCTTGAGATGCAGTATATGTTGTAGTTAATGCACCACTTTGTAAAGAACCATGAACTGCTCCTGAAGCTCCTCCTTCTGATTGCATCTCCATAACTTTAACAGTTTGACCAAAAATATTCTTTTTACCTTGAGAAGCCCATTCATCCACATGTTCAGCCATAGGTGATGATGGAGTAATAGGGAATATTGCTGCCACATCTGTAAAAGCATATGATATGTATGCTGCAGCAGTGTTTCCATCCATTGTTTTCATTTTTGCCATTGGTATACCCTCTTTCTATATAAATTTTTATCTACTGAACTGTATTTATAGAAGATAATACAAAGACAGCAAGATAATTATGTTTTAACCTATCGAGATACATAATTAGTTTGGCTAATATTTAATAATTTATTTAATATTTATTAAAGCTTGTCTATTATTTATTTAAAATACAAATTTAGAATATATTACTAAGTGGTATGACCTCATTTATTATTCTACCATTTATACCATTATTGTGTAAATGAATTTGTGGAAATATTATTATTTTTTTGCAATTTAAATTTCAACTTTCTACATTTACTCATTTTTTATTAAATTTTGTGAAATTGGATTATATTTTATCTATATTATATGATATATATTTAACTATTTCAATTAATATTTATTGTTTTTTAATATGCGTTATTGTTTTTTCTATTATTTAAAATTTTCGCATAAAGATAACTCTAAGTTTCAAGTGGAGTTTTTATTTTATATGAAACTTATAAATAACCTTCTTAAAATAAGCTTTATCACCCATAAATGCAATTTCACTATATAGAAATATGAGGAAAATTTATACAGTACCTTAATTTCATAAATAATAAATATCCACCAGCTTAGCTGGTGGTTTTTCTTAAGCCCTATAAGGGCACTTTACCAGCATTATGCCTTAAGGCACGTATAAAAATCTCGCCAGCCGCAATTTAACTATTACCTGCCACCCT
>NZ_JAPQFJ010000005.1 GCF_026738875.1 Clostridium brassicae | reverse complement strand
TTTTGTCTCTTTAATTAATTGTTTAATAAGTTCTTTTCTTGAAAAAGACATAATCTGTGCACCCTCCATTTTTATAAGAATATTATATCAATTCTTATGGAGTTTACACAGATTATTTTACACTCTCAGCTTATGTATTGTTTACTATAGTAATTTTAATATCTAAAATTTTTTGTGGTGAGCTTTCGAATTTAATTGTAACTATGGTTGCTACATCAATAGTTGGACACTTCCTTTATAATAAGAAGAAAATATATATTTTACATTACTGTATGTATATAGTGAGTTTGGTGGTTTTTCAAATTATAATTAATTTTATATTTTCAATAATTAGCTTAAATTTTAATATTAATTTTTATAGTGCTGATATATTTCTTATAACAGCTTCCATAATAGTGCAATTTGTTAATTTAAGTGTTTCAAGATTATTCATAATATGTTATAGAAAGAAAAAAATTGAGAAGATCACATCTATACAGTATTTGAACTTTCTAGTACTCCCTATATTTAGTATTTTTTATATCACTACTTTAATGATGTATATTCAAATTTATTTATCAATGGAAGATATAATTTTATTATTAACAAATATTGTTTCCATTATTGTGCTAAATATATTTATTACAAATATATTTCAATCAATATCAAAAAACAATGAACTTAAAAATGAATTGCAGCTTTATGAGCAGCAAGCTAAAATTCAGTATGAATATTATACGTCTTTAGAAAGTAAATATGAAAATTCTAGAAAAATTGTTCATGATGTAAAAAATCATTTACAGACCATAGAAAATCTATATGAGATTAATGAGCATGAAAAAGCTGAACAATATACTGAAGACATATATAAAATATTTGATAAGCTTGGTCAAAAATATTATACAACTAACAAAGTGTTAAACATAATTATCAATGATAAAATGCAGAGAGCAGAGAATTTTAATATAAGTTTAGATTGCAAAATAGGAGATGTAAACATAGAATTTATCAAGGACATAGATGTTACAACTATATTTTCCAATCTCTTAGATAATGCAATAGAATGTGCGAAAGATACATTTGAGAATAAGGTTATATTTTTAAGAATTGATAAATTTAATGACTTTATTGTAATAAACATAACTAATGCTTTAGAAAAACCACCTATAAAAGATAATGGAAACTTTAAATCAACCAAGAAAAATCATAATGGCATTGGGCTACAAAATATAAAGAGAGCATTAGAAAAGTATGAGGGAAACATGAGAATTGAATATGATGAAAAAGCTTTTAAAGTAAATATAGTTATTCCTAATAATTAATATAGGGGGCTATAAGAGGTATTTAAAGGAGTTGATTTCATGAAATTTTCAATAATAATATTATGCTTGATCATAAATATTATTATATGTTTTGGAATACCAATAGGTTATCTTATTTACCTAATAATGAATAAAAGATCTGGATTAAAATCATTTTTTATAGGCATTTTGGTATTTTTAATATCCCAAGTGTTTTTAAGAATACCAATTATTCAGCATATTTTACCTAAGATAGATTGGTACAATACCATGACTGCTTTTTATCCTATAATTTACTGTATATTTTTAGGCATAACTGCTGGATTATTTGAGGAAATAGGTAGATTTTTAGGATTTAAGTTAGCTCTTAAGAAAAAAAGAAGCTGGTTTGATGGAATTTCTTTTGGAATAGGACATGGTGGAATAGAAGCTATGATTATATCAGGTGTCGCTAGTATACAAAACTTATTAATATTAATTTCTTTGCATAAGGGAAGTTATGATGCTAGTAAATTTGGCATTAGTGAAGAAAAAATTAGAGAAATGTTTAAGGCAGTAACCGGTATGGATGTATTACTTGGAGGTATTGAAAGGATATTTGCTATTAGTCTTCATGTTGGACTAACCTTATTGGTACTATACGGAATAAATAAAAAAAAGAAAATATATTTATGGTTAGCTATATTGATTCATGGAAGTATTGATGCTGTTGTTGGTATTTTGCCTACATTAGGCTTTAACGTATATGTAGTTGAACTTTGGTGTGGAATTTGTGCTATAGCATTATTAATATTCTCTATAAAAATAAGATATAAATTTAAAGGAGATGTATATAAAAATGAAGAAATTATTTAAATTTATGGCAATAATTTTATGTATTATGATGCTTGGAGGATGTGGTGCTAAAAAATTAAGTTCTGCTTATAGTGAAGATAAGTTAAAGATTGCATCAGAGGAGATTATAAGCAATTTAGACAATGAAAAATATGATGATGTTGTGGCAAAATTTGATTCAGTATTAAAGGATAAATTGCCTGCAAGTAAGTTAAAAGAAGCATGGGGTAATTTTAAAAATTTAGGAAAGTATGATTCCATATCTAATATAGCATTTCAAGAAAAAAATAATAATGCTGTAGTTGTAGCTACAGCAAAATATGAAAAAGGTAAGATTATATTTACATTGTCTTTCAATAAAGATATGAAGTTAAATGGTATTTTTATGCGATGACTACTTGCTCTAATACTTCCATATTCTTAAAAGTGGGGGTGAAGAACGATATTATATAATAATCGAATATATACTATTGATATAAAATATTATGATAAGTGAGGAACTCATTAAAAGGTGAGTACCTCACTTTTTTTATGTGTACCTAGCATGGGTAACAACTTGATGGTGAAAGTCTATTTCTTTTGAAAGCAAAAAAGTTATAATTAATACAAGTGAACAGAATTTTATATCCATAGTTTTTATATAACAAATAAGGTTTAATATGGTATAATTGGACATGCGTGATTGTATTCTAATATTATTTTATATAAAACTCAAAAAATATATTTTAACTTAAGGAGAAAAATATGAAACAAATAAAGTTATATAACGTAATCTTTCCTATTTGGGTTTTAATGTTTTACCCGCCAATAATATTTATAACACTTATAGGTAATTTTATTATTGATTCATTGGTAGTAATAGCTTGTTTTTATGTGTTTAAGTTGGGAAATACAAAAATAAATCTAAAAACATTTTATAGAGAGAGCATAGCAGAAGTTTGGAAATTTGGATTTTTAGCTGATATTATAGGTGCTGCAATATTGTTATTATTATCACTTTGTGGAGATTTCTTAGGGTTACCTTATGAATTAATTGCAGGAATAAGTTATGATCCTTTTAGTAATGCTTGGGCGGTTATAATAATATTATTTACAATGTTTGTGTCAGGTTTTTTTATATTTAAGTTTAATTATAAAAATACTTTTAAAGAACTTATTGCAGATACAAAGTTAAGATTTAAAATAGCAATTACTATTGCTATTGTTACAATACCATGGACATTCTTAGTTCCAACTAAGTATTTTTTTGAATAAATAATTATTTTTACATTTTTATACTCGTTACGAGATGAATGTAAATATTATGATATAATAAGAATAGCTTCCACATGTGAATATGCAGTGTGTAATATCACGAGAGGGGATCTTGTTATGATAATTAATTATAATGCGAATGCTATGATTGCATATAGAAATATTATGATAAATGGTGCTTTGGCTGGAAAAGCCATGGAAAGGCTTGCTTCGGGTAAGAGAATCAACAGGGCGGCTGACGATCCGGCAGGACTTGCAATTTCAGAAAGAATGAGAGCACAGATAAGAGGATTGGAAATGGCATCAAGGAATGCTCAAGATGGAATTTCCATGATACAGGTTGCAGAAGGTGGAGTGAATGAAATTCAATCTATGCTTCAAAGAATGAGGGAGTTGTCAGTACAAGCAGCTAATGGTACGAATTCTCCCGAAGACAGGAAGCGTATCCAAGATGAAATCAATCAGTTAACAAAAGGGATTGATGATATTGCAAACAATACAGAATTCAACACTATTAAGCTGTTGAATGCTAATCCAGCAGGTGCAGGAGAAGTAAAACTTCAGGTCGGAGCTAACGAAGGCCAATTTTTTGGAATAAAGTTTCAAAATATGAATTCTGCAGCTTTAGGGATAAATGGAGATACGGGCGATGGGGTGGATATTTCCACTCCAGAAAAGGCGTCAGCAGCCATAAAAATCTTTGATGACGCTATTAATAAAGTTTCATCCTTCAGGTCCAGGTTGGGAGCATCATCAAATATGTTGGAGCATAGGATTAATTATTTAGAAAATACAATATGTAATTTAACAGAAGCCGAATCAAGAATCAGGGATGCAGACATGGCAAAAGAAATGATGAATTATACTAAATACAGTGTTCTTCAACAAGCAGCCCAAGCAATATTTTCGCAGGTACTCAATCAACAGGAAAGTACAATTCAATTATTGAAGTCTTTGAACAATTAAAATAATACTTTTCATTTATTTTTTATGATAGTTAAGTTTGTATTTTTGATCTCTTTTATTTCCCTTCATATGATTTTTTAATACGTCTTTATTTACTATTTCTCATTAGATTATAATTCTATATAAAACTTATTATAACATGCTTTATGCTTTGTCTTCAGCAATGCACCCCACAACAATCTAAAACTTGGATTGTTGTGGGGTGTTTTATAATAGTTACATTTCTAAAAAATCAAATATATTATATGAAAATGATCAAATATCAAAATAAAATTAGTTTTACTTCAACAGTTGATAAATAAAAAAAATAAGTGATTATTTAATTAAACAGTGTTGATATTAATACAAACGATTACAATAGTGTTGTATTTTATCAAATCTCCATACTTTTCATAAAAATAATTATAGCATATAGACAAAGGAACAAGCTCTTATGGAGATTTGAAAATTGTTTTAGTTTTGTTTTAATATGCTTATAGACGAATTAAGAAAAAAGAAAGAGGTTTAATATGAAGTATTTAAGCACAAAGGAACAATTAAAAGAATATCTTTCTCAGCAAACACCAATATTTAAGATTGAAAAATTATCTTATTTTACAACTAAACATATGAGCAGTTACTTTAATATTTCTAGATCTGTTACTAGTCAATATCTTAATGAATTATATAAGGAAGGAGAACTTATAAAAATAAATTCTCGTCCTGTATATTTCTTAGATAAAAAATCTATAGAGAAAAAATATGGAGAAATCATAGAAGACCATGAATTTTTTAACATATCAGATTTAATGAAAACTTTAACCAAAAATAAATTTGTTCAAAAAGATTTTTATAAGGCCATAGGGAATAATGGATCCATAAGTTATACCATTACCCAATTAAAAACTGCTTTACTATATCCTCCTCAAGGGTTGCCTATTGTTTTGTATGGAGAAGAAGGTGTAGGAAAGGAATTTTTAGCAGATCTCACTTTTGAATTTCTAAAAAATGAGAAGTTATTACAGAATGAAAGTAAATATATAAAAATTATCATACTAAAAAATACAACCACAGATTATATAAAAGAGATATTTGGATATAGAAATTTAAGCTCAGGTGAGATTAAAACTGGTCTTTTAGAAGAAGCCAAAGATGGTATGATCTATATTTCCAATGCTTCAAGTATGAGTGAAAAGTGTCAGCAAAAATTAAGCGAATATTTAAGTTTAGGTAAGTATACTTGTGTAAATGATGTTCAAAATATTCAAACTTCTAGAACACGTGTAGTTTTAAGTACATTAGAAGATCCTTATCAAAGTCTTTCACAAAACCTACTAATTAACATACCTGTTGTTGCTAAAATCCCTTCTTTGGATGTTAGATCTGAAGAAGAGAAAATAGAATTTATACTTAAATTTTTTACATTGGAGGAAGAGACAATTCAAAAAGATATAAAGGTATCTAAAAGATTACTTCAAGTACTTATGGATTATCCTTTTAGTAACAATTTAAATGGATTAAAAAAATGTATCCAAAGAATATGTGCAAATGCTTATCTTCAACATAAGGATGATAAAAGTTTAGATGTTTATATATACAATCTGCCAAGTGAAATACTTTCACATTTAGATGCAAGTTATAAATCTGAATTAAATGATGAAGAACTTATTTCAATTCATGATTTTAAAAAAAGTGAAACTAGTATTAATATACTTTACTTCTTTGATCATTTGATTGATTGCTATATAGAATATGAGAAAAACAATATAACATTTTCAGAGTTTTTAGACCAGGGGTTTCATCTTATGCGGGAATATTATGATTATATTATTTTCGAAGAAAAGTATAAAAATAGTCGTGTAAAAGCTGTAGAAAAGTTGATCAATAATATTTTAGAAGATGTAAAGTCAAGAGCACGAATTACTTTACCTTTAAATTGTGGTTTTACAATTAGCAGAATACTTAATGCTATACAAAAAATACAATCGAGTATTAATGTTTGGGAAAAAGAAAGACTTCATAATATTAAAAGTTGTTTTGAGACTTTGATTAAAGAATTACCTAATGAATATGTTTTAACAAAACAAATTGCTAAAAATATAAATAATACTTTAGATGTGAAAATCACTTATATTAATCAAATTTTCATACTATTAAATATTCATTTTTACAATAAAAATCTTAAAAATCAAGACATTGTAGGAATTATAATTTGTCATGGATATTCTACAGCTTCTAGTATATCTGATGCAGTTAACAGCCTTTTAGGTGAGAATCTTTTTGAAGCTATAGATATGCCACTAAATACAGATATTGAAGAGGTTGCTTTTAAAGTAAATGAGTATATTAAAAGTAATTATTACTATAAGAACATCATTCTAATGGTGGATATGGGATCTTTAGAAGGAGTTATTGAGCAAGTTAAAGGTAATGTAAATATTGGAATTGTAAATAATGTATCTACTAGTTTAGCTTTAAATGTAGGACTTAAAATAATACAGCAGATGGGAATAGAAAAGATTTTACAAAATGTTTGCAAAGAAAGTATATGCAAATATAAATTCATATCTGCAGTAGAAAAAGAAACTGCAATTGTATTTACTAGTGATGCAGGAGAAAAAGTAAGTTCAAAAATATCTGAACTTTTCAAACAAAGTTTACCAAAACAAATTCAGCTTAAGTTCTTGGATTATGATTATAAAAAATTAATGAAAAACAAATCAGAAGATATATTGTTTAAGAAATATGATGTGGTATTAATGATAAAGCCATACACACTAGATATTGAAAACATTAATAGTGTTACTTTAGAGGATATTGTTAATTTTAAAGATATTAGAAAGGTACATCAAGCACTTAAGCCATATTTAAGTGAAGAAGAAATTGAAGTTTTTAACCAAAGATTACTTAAAAACTTTTCATTGCATAGTGTAATGGAAAACTTAACTATATTAAATGCAAATAAGCTTTTAGATTATGTTTCTGAAGCTGTAAGCCATCTCCAAGTTTTATTAGGACAAAAATTTCAAAGTAAAACAATTATAGGGATATATATACACATATGTTTCCTTGTTGAAAGATTGGTTACTAAAAATGCTATAGAAATTTATGATAACTTAGATGGGTTTGAAAAGAGTCACCCAGATTTTATAAAGCATGTTCATAATAGTTTTGAATTGATGTTAAGGAATTATAATGTAGAGATGCCTATCAGCGAAATAGCTTATTTATATGATTATATTTTAAATGATAGAAAGGGAGGGGAGAAATAAGATGAATTGTAAGTTAGCTGCAATGAATTGTCACTATAGATTTTATCCATTGGAATATTTCTTTAGTAGTGCTAAGGAAAATGGTTTTAAAGCAGTAGAGATTTGGACAGGTCCTCAGCATTTTTACATGGATTACAAAAATTATGAAGATGTAAATAAGCTGAAAGAACTTTCTTGGAAGTACCAAATAGAAGTGATAAGTATATGCCCAGAACAAACAAATCCTAAACCCAATAATATTGCAATTAAAGATAATAAAAGGAAAGAAAATGTAAAAAGATATTTTTGTAATGCCATTGATGTAGCTTCTGAAGTAGGATGTAAGCATATTGTGATTACATCTGGATGGGCTTTTTATAATGAAAATTTAGAAGAAGCTTTCAATAGAAGTGTCCATATGATTAAAGATATTGCTATTTATGCAGAAAAGAAAAAAATTTATTTGGCTATAGAAGCGTTACAACCTATGGAATCTAAATTGGTAACCAATATATCAGATATTAAAAAACTTAAAAAAATGGTGAATTCAGACTACCTTAAAATTTGTATTGATTTTGGAGCTATGGCTAAGGCGGGAGAGTCCATTAAGGAGTACTTTCAAGCTTTTGGTAATGATATTATACATGTTCACTTTGTAGATGGAACTCCAACAGGACACTTAGCTTGGGGTGATGGGGAAAGAAACCTTGAGCAAGACATTAGAGACTTAGAAAAATGGGGATATAAAGGATATCTATCATTAGAAACAGCAAATGAAAGGTATTATGAAAACCCTTCTGAAGCTGATAAGAAGTCTATTATAGCATTTAACAAAATAATTAAGGAGAAAAAGATATGAGACATTTTATTTTAGCAAGTCATAGCAGATTTGCAGAAGGTATATATGCTTCAGTAAAGCTAATTGTTGGCGAACAAGAAAGGGTTACTATTTTAAACGCTTATGTGGAGCAAGGTGAAGATTTTAAAAAGAGAGTTGAGAGATTAATGAATACTTTTAATGAGAAAGACGAGATTATTGTTATTACAGATATTTTAGGTGGAAGTGTAAATAATGAATTTATGAATTACTTAAAAAGAGAAAAATTTTATTTATCAACAGGTATGAATCTACCTATGCTCATTGAACTTTTTGTTCAAGAAAAAACAGAAGATGATACAAAAAAACTTTTAGAGAATGTGACTAAAATAGGTTCAGAAAGTGTTTTGTTTTGTAACTCATTATTTTCAGAATCTGATGAAGAAGATTTTTAGAAAGAAGGGGATATTATGATTAAATTAGTAAGAGTAGACCATCGTTTATTACACGGACAAGTAGCATTTTCTTGGATGAATTCTATTGGTGGAGATTGTATTTTAATTGCTAGTGACGAGGTGGTAAAAGATGAAATTTGGAAAACCACTTTAAAGCTTGGGAAACCTTCTGGTGTAAAGCTTGTCATTAAAAATATTGAAAATTCAATCAAAGCGTTAAATAGTGGGGTTACAGATAAATATAAGCTACTTATTGTGGTACAAACTATTAAAGATGTAGCAAGATTAGTGGAAGGATGTCCACAAATTACAACAGTTAATTTAGGAGGGGTAAAAGATACTGAAGGAGCTAGACAAATAAGTAAGGCTGTTTTTGTTACAAAAGAAGATGAGGAAATATTAAAAAATTTGATAGGTAAAGGAATAGAGGTTGAAATTAGACAAATTGCAAGTGAGAAAAAAATAGATGCTAGAAGCGTCTTATAAAAGGAGGTGTTAAAATGGTTCAGGCCTTATTAATTGCTTTAGTTGCTGCAATTGGGGTAATGGATTACCAAATGGGAACTTTATACATTTTTAGACCTATAGTTTTAGGACCTTTGGTAGGTGCTGTTCTTGGAGATTTTCAACAAGGCGTTATAATCGGCGCTAGTTTGGAATTATTCTTTATGGGGGCTGTTTCTGTAGGTGCCTATATTCCGCCAGATACCATTGTAGGAGGTGTATTAGGAACAGCCTTTGCTATTTCTTTAAAAAAGGGACCTGAGGTTGCAGTGACACTAGCTATGCCTATTGCGTTATTATCTCTAGCTGTTGGAAACTTCATTGATGCTTTTGTTCCAATGATTCTAAAGTATGCTGATAAAGCAGCAGCTAAAGGAAATATTAAAGGAATATATTTTATACACTGGATTATTGGAGGATTAAATGTATTAAGGAGATTTGTGTTAGTTTTTGCGGGTTATTACATTGGAGTAGATAAAATGATAGTAGTTTTAGATGCTATTCCTAAAGTATTAATTGATGGTATGGGTGCTGCAGCAGGGTTGCTTCCTGCACTTGGTTTTGCAATGCTTATGAGAATGATCTTAAATAAACAATTAGTACCATTTTTCTTTTTAGGATTTGTGTTGGCAGCTTACATGAAAGTTCCAGTATTAGGAATTGCTATTCTAGGAGTTATTTATGTTATTGTGAAATTCGATTTCTTGAATCCAAATAAAAATGAACCTGCCATAGAAACAAATGTAGGGGGTGTTTTAGAAGATGAAGACTTTTAAAGATGAAAATAATGAAAAAATTATTACTAAAAAAGATTTAAATAAAATGGTCTTAAATCAAGGAAGTTTAGGAATGGAATTTTCATGGAACTATGAAAGACAGATGAATCTTCCTTTCGCCATGATGATGAACCCTATTCTTAAAAAAATATATAAGGATGATCCAGAGAAGTATAAAGAAGCTGTAATAAGACATTTAGAATTTTTTAATATAACACCTCAATTAGCTCCATTTGTTGGAGGAGTGGTAGCATCTATGGAAGAAATGCATGCAAAGGGTAAGGTGGAGTCTAAGTCTATATCTAGTGTAAAGACAGCTCTTATGGGACCACTTTCAGGTATTGGTGATTCTATATTTATTGGTTCCATTCGTGTAATTGCTCTTGGAGTAGGATTATCACTAGCTGTGCAGGGAAATATTTTAGGACCAATACTTTACTTTTTAATATATAATATACCGGCATTTTTCATTAGATTCTTTGGCGCAAGAAAAGGTTACGAATTAGGATTTAATTATCTTGCAAAGATGCAGGCAAATGGAATGATGGACAAGCTTATGTTTGCAGCAGGAATCTTAGGAATAATGGTTATCGGTGGAATGACTAAAGATATGGTTTACACAGAACTAGTAATGAAAATAGGGTCTGGAGAAACCGCTAAAAAATTGCAGGAAATTATAGATGGAATAATACCAGGGTTAATAGGACTTGGAGTGACATGGTTCTACTACTGGTTGTTAGGTAAAAAAGTAAATCCTATTTTCATTATTTTAGGAACAATTTTAATTGGTGTACTTGGTGCAAGTGTTGGTTTATTTGGATAATAAGAAATGGAGGAGAAATTTATGTTAAAATTTAACGAAGAAGAGTACAGAAAAAGTGCAGATTTAATTAGAAAGGCAAGACCTATTGCAGAAGCAGCAGCAGATAAAGTAGCAGCTGAAGGATACTCCAATATTTTCTTTACAGCTGTTGGAGGGTCCTTATCTCCTATGATGGCTATAGGGTGTATGTCAAAACAACTAACTAATATTCCTGTTTTTGTAGAACAAGCTGCAGAGCTTTTAACTTGCGGACATAAACAATTAACAAAAGATTCTTTAGTAATTACTTTATCAAAATCTGGAGATACAAAAGAATCTGTTGCTATAGCAGAATATTGTAAAAATAATGGAATTAGAGTTATTTGTTGTACAAAGAATGAAGATTCCCCACTAGCTTTAGCTAGTGATTATGTAGTACCTATGAAACATGAAAATGGAGTAGAATATGAGTATATGCTCCTTTATTGGATATTCTTTAGATTATTATATAAAGCTGGAGATTTTGAAGATTATAATGAATTTGGAGAACAGCTTTGTTTATTACCTGAAAACTTATTATCTATTAAGAAAAAGTTTGAGGAGAAAGCAGGAGATATTGCAAAAGAGCATTATAATGCACCTATACAATACTGGATTGGTGGATGTGAAATGTGGGGAGAAGTATATTTATTCTCCATGTGTATATTAGAAGAAATGCAATGGATTAAAACAAAGAGTGTAACTTCCGCAGAATTTTTCCATGGTACCTTAGAATTAATTGAAAAGAACACAAGTGTATTCTTAATTAAGGGAGAAGGAAAAGGACGTCAATTGGATGAACGTGCAGAAAAATTTATAAAAACTCACACAGATAATTTGGTAGTAATTGATACACAAGAGTATGCTTTAGAAGGAATTGATACAAAATTCAGATGGATAATAGCTCCAACTATTTGTTCTACTATATTAGTAGATAGATTGGCTTTTCACTTTGAATCCTACACCAAACATAACTTAGATTACAGAAGATACTATCGTCAATTTGATTACTAAAATTAAAATACAACTAAACAATAATATATAATAGAAAGCCTAATAAGTTAATAGAACCCCCAGTAAGTACGCAATACATCGCTTATTTGGGGTTTTTTATTATAAAGTAAGATTCTTATAGTATTATTTTCCACAGTAAATTGATAGGGTTAGTTCATTTCAGCTTTGCTAATTATTTTATGGTTTGAAATTAGTTTCTTTAAATTTTGTTGGTGAAACATTATAATGTCTTTTAAATAAACGGCTAAAATAATTTATACTATCAAATCCACATCTTAATGCTATTTCAGTCATATTTAGATCGTCTTTATTCAAATAGTCAACCGCCTTTTCCAGTCTTATTCTATTAATATAATCTGTAGGTGTCTTGCCTGTCATTTCCTTAAAAATTCTGCAAAAATGATAGGTACTTATATGTAAAATATTTGCAAGATCAGAAGTTGCTATTTTTTTAGAGTAATTATTGTCTATATATTTAAAAATCAAATCAAAACGTTTCAAATTATTTATTTTTGAAATAAGTTCTTTTCTAGTCAAAAATTTACTAATATATTTTCTTAATAAAAGAACGATTAATTTGTAAATGAAAGATTTTACAGCAAGTTCGTATCCAATTTCCCTAGAAAAATATTCTTGTATTGTTATAGTGATGCAGTCTAATATCTCCTTGTCATTTTCAATTAAATTTTGAAAAGATATTTGATTTTGTGACAGGGGTGAAAGGAATTTTGTCTGGCATAAATCAACTTGATTACTGAACAGGAATGAAGAATCAATACGAATTGTATAAAACTTCAGATCGTCACTTAAACTTTCAAGGGAATGTAGTTCATTATTGTTAATGACCACAATACTGTCAGTTTTAACAAAATAACGTTTTTTATTACATTCGACTAAAGCCTTGCCTTCAGTAAAAAAATATAGCTGCATATTTTCATGCCAATGTGTATTAAATTTTCTCCCTTTCTTGAAGTTTTCTGCTAGAAATATATCTATACCCAAATTTGGATTGGGCATTTTTTTATTATAATAAGTTTGTAAATTTTTCATATTTATATCCTCATGTCAAAATTGTGCTAAATTTCAGCAATACAATTCTTTAATTATATTGTGAATATAATTATTATAATACAAGTACGTTCTATTGTGAACATAACGATTTAAATCGAAAATTTAAAAAAGGGTGGTATAAAAATGAATAAATCAAAAGTAGAAAAAGTAAATTTTTATAGCAATATACTTGGTAAGAAAATGTCAGTATTGGTGTATTTACCTGAAAGTTATAATAGTCTCATTCCTTTACCTGTATTATATTTTCTACATGGAAGAAGTGGAAGTGAAAATATAATGTTTGAAATAGATATAAACACTAAAGCTGATAGAATGATAAAAGATGGGGAAATTAAGCCTATGATAATCGCATGTCCAAGAATAGAAAATAGCAGGGGGTTAAATTCATCTCTAATCAGTAAAGAGGTGGCTGATCCTGGAGACAATAATAGAATCATAAATTTAGGAATGTATGAAGATTATTTTATGAAGGAAATAATACCTTTAATAGATAAAACTTTCAATACTATAAAAGATAGAAAAGGAAGATATATAGGAGGGGTGTCTGCTGGCGGATATGTAGCCCTTCACAATACACTAAGATATCAGCATATATTTTCAAAAGTAGGAGGACATATGCCTACTTTAGAATTGGAACTTGACGAGGAAGATAAACCATATTATAAAGACATGGATGTATGGGAAAAATATGATCCAATATATATTGCAAAAAATAATAATATTTCTTCTGATATTGATGTCTATCTTGATGCTGGAGATAAGGATGAAGGTAGATTTTATGAAGGCTGTTCGATTTTACATAAAATATTGAAAGAAAAAGGAGTGAATTGTGAAAATTATATATTCCCTGGTAATCACAGTGCTCAATATATAAAATCAAATATTGAAAAATATCTGAAGTTTTATGGAGGAAAATTAACAATCTTTAATAAATCTTAAAAAATAAAAGCACTAAATTTATAAAAGTGATAAAATTAAATTGTAATAGGTAATAGAAAAAAGATACAAATTTTAACTTTAGATAAAAGGAAATTTATTTGTTACAAAAGGTGAGGTGAGTTTATGAATAATATTACTGAGTTGGTAACAGCTTTGTATTCTAAAGATAATAAAATTGCTTACAAATGTTTGAAACTTCTGGAAGCAGAAAGTGAAAACTCTAATAGTGTTTATGAGTTTTTTGACAGGTTCGTTGAGATGATGGAGGATAATAATTCTTATATTAGGACAAGAGGACTTATTTTAATAGCTGCAAATGCAAAATGGGATATAGATAATAAAATTGATGAAATTATTGATAATTATTTGAAACATGTTTTAGATGTGAAACCTATTACAGCAAGGCAATGTATTAAGTCACTACCTAATATTGCAAAGCATAAACGGGATTTAGTAGCATGTATTACAGAGGCTTTATTAAAAGCAGATACAGAAATATATAAAGATAGTATGCAGACATTAGTGTATAAAGATATTAGGTCTACTTTGGAGAAGATAAAAGGTTAGATTATGTTTAGTTATGAGTAGATAAAGAAATTTAATGATATAGATATGATAATCTATAGTCGAAAAATAAGCTAATAAATGAATGATACTATAAAATATATTACACTAAGTTACATGTCAACTATTAAAATCGTTTATTTGTTAGTAGGGTGGTTAAATTATGCAATCCATAATTTAGGGAGGTGAAAGAATGGCAAAGTATAAAGAAATTACTTGTAATGTGGCTTGTAATAAATTAAAAAGGAAATTTCCCTTTGCATGGGATTTGAATATATATCGTGGTTGTGAGCATGGCTGTAAATACTGTTATGCTATGTACTCACATCAATACATAGGTTCTGAGAAATACTTTGAGGATATATATGTTAAAACTAATATTGTTGAAAGATTGGAAAAACAACTCAGCAGCCGTACCTGGAAAAGAGAAGTTGTTAATATTGGTGGCGTAACCGACAGTTATCAGCCAATAGAAGCACAGTACAAAATAATGCCAGACATTCTACGGTTAATGATAAAATACAAAACACCTTGTATCATCTCTACAAAGTCAGATTTAATTTTACGAGACTATGATTTAATTGAAGAACTTAGCTCCATTACTTATGTTAATGTTGCAGCAACCATTACTTGTATGGATGAAAATATTCGTAGAAAAATAGAACCAAACGGTGTGGAATCCCTTAAAAGATTTGCTATGTTAAAGGAATTTTCAAAGACAAAGGCATCCACGGGACTTCACTTTATGCCAATCATACCATATATAACAGATGGGCGAGATAATGTTGACAATCTATATTCTAATGCTGCTGATTGTAAGGTTAGTTATGTTCTACCTGGAGTACTTTATCTAAGAGGAAAGACACGCTACGTATTCTTTGATTTCATAAAGAAAGAGTTTCCACATTTATATGAACCACTACAGACATTATATAAAACAGGCGGTGCAAATAAGGAATATAAGGATAAGCTGTACACAATGGTTAATGAATTAAAAGATAAATATAATTTTTCGGGTAGTTATTCAAAGCCAATGAAAGATAAATTAAATAAATCTGATAATGAACAACTATCTTTTCTATAGCTTTTTATATGATATATAACTTGTAGTTTAATAGATAGTGTAGATTATAACTATTTTAAGATGTAATAGTAAGATTATTATAAGTAGCTGTAATTTAAAATTCATTACAAATAACAAATTTACAGAGGTGAAACTAATGATTGGGTTAGCAGGGGGAATTGTTAAAATATTGCCTTTATTTGTTTTATAACTTTAAAGCAATTCAAATTTATAATGCTCTAGAACTGGAACTTAAGATATAACATACATGTTGCCAAAATTGAATGTCAATATTATAGAAGAAATGATAGCAATGATTTTGTATAATAACTTCATGGCAGGTGATGATATGTATTTTGAGCATGGAGAAAAAGAAATAGAGTATCTGAAAAGTAGTGACAAGCTTTTAGGTGAAGCCATCATTGATAAAAATTGAACATATTTACAGAAAGGTTGATGATAATCTGTTTTCTGCGGTTATACATAAAATTATCAGTTAGCAGATTTTCACAAAGGCACAGAAAACAGTCTGGAGAAGATTTTGAAATGAGCTTGACACAGTGAATCTAGAAACAGCATGTTCAAGTAGCAGGGAGTATAAGTATGTAAGAGTCTATTTCCTATACAGAACAGTAGTAAGTCTGTATCTATAGTTGATGGCAGATAGAGCCATATGGAAAATGCATGATTATACACTACTAAGCAAAGTGGAAAAGATAAAAATTAAAACTAAGGAAAAAGAGAAGGAAGTGGTTAGATGACACAAGAAGAAATGTGGAAAGCAGTCAAAAATAATGATGAAAGATATGACGGGATATTTTTCTATGCTGTTAAATCCACAGGTATATATTGCAGGCCTTCTTGTAAATCTAAACTGCCGAAAAGAGAGAATATTTGCTTTTTTAATACCTCCCATGAAGCAAGATTGGCTGGGTTTAGACCGTGCAAAAGATGTCGGAGTGATTTGCTTAATTACCAGCCAATGAAGGACATTGGCCAAAAGATAAAAAAATTAATAGATAGTACATTCCAAGTTAAAATGGATATCAATGATGAATTAAAAAGTATTGGTCTTACACTTCATAGGATTAACGAAATATTCAAAGCTCAATATCAGGTATCAGTCTCGGAATATCTAAATAATTTAAAATTGGAAGAAGCAAAAAAGCGCTTAATACATACGGATGATAAAGTGATTGATATTGCATATTTGGTGGGCTTTCAAAGTGTTTCAGGGTTCTATAGATTTTTCAAAGAAAACACCGGTTATTCACCTGCTAGATATAGGAAGGAGAAGAAAATAAATAATGTATAATATGGAGGTAAACCATGAAAGAATATAGAATACAGAGTATTAAAATCTCGGATATAGACATGGATAAATGCTATTTTAACCCCGGTTGTGCGATGACTACACACAATCCGGAGAATGAGAAAAAGATACATGCCATTTTAAATGAGTATTTTGGACCTGTAAAGATGCACAACCGCTGTTGCAGGCATAATCCAAACCTGCCAAATGGCTCCACCATAATAAACAATTGCGCGGGTTGCGACAGACGTTTCCGATCTCTCTATGAAGGCATAAAAACAATATCGCTTTGGGAAATTCTTGACTCAATTGAAAATCTTCCACTGCCAAATTATTTGGGTGTTAAAGTTTCAATTCAAGACTCATGCTCTTACAGACCAAAGCCACAGGTGCATACAGCTGTGAGAAGTTTGTTAAAGAAAATGGGTATTGAAATTAAGGAGGCAAAATGTCATGGTACAAGTTCAATTTGCTGTGGAGATAACTTTTATCCGAATTTGTCTATTAAAAAGGTAAATGAATTGCAAAAGGTTCGAGCACAGCAAATGCCCTGTGACGATGTTGTTGTATATTGCGTTTCGTGCGTAAAATCTATGACAATAGGGGGAAAATGTGCACATCATTTGATGGATTTGGTCCTAAATCAGCCAACATTTGCCGGAGAAACACGGCTTGATGTATATCACAACGGACTGTTGGAATATATTAATAAAAGTGTTCAATTTTAATATATAAGTTATTGAAAAATATAGTAAACTTAGCACAAGTAAAATAATTAAATCTAAGCAAGCACAGCCCTTGAACTAAGAGGATTTGCTTGCTTTTTAAGCATGTAAAACCTTTGACTGTCCAGTAAATCTGTATTGTAATAAATTAAGGCATATAAGAAATTCAACTTGTGAATATAAAATTATAATTCTTTTATAAAGTGCTGACTCTAACACCACGTCATATAAAAGATGTTAAAGATATAATGTTGAGCCCATACTTTGATAAAATGCAAGCTCTAAAAAATCAGAAAAGATTGCTTATTTTAAAACGTGATAGAGTGGATGGTTTAATAAAGCTTATAAATAAAACATTAAAAATAGTAGATAATGTACTTAGTAAAATATGTTATAATTTACTAAAAGATAAATAGTAAATTTATAAGTGAGCTTATCTAAGGATAATTTATTTTGATATATAATTGGCACTTATATTTTTAGAGGTGATAAAAATGATATTAGAACCAGATGGAGTAGGCACGGTAGTTGTTTTGATAAAGTTCAATAATTTCTCACAATACTATGTCACAGATAAAGAAACATGGATTTTGAATGAGGAAATTTTAAAAAGTGCTTTCAGGGAGAAGGGATATGAAATACCCGAATATGAAGAGGATATTAGATATGGCTTTTCAATATTATCAGAAAAAAACATTGTTAGTTTTCTAGACAGAGTTGCGGAGTTTAAAGTAGGTAAGGAAGAATTAGCAGAATATTATACAGTATATAAAGAATTATATGGTGTTATAGATGTAAATTATACTGCTACGCCAATTTTTTATATTAATTTTGATAAAAGAGAATTCTATTCCTTTTTTACGGAACCAGGGTCATATGAAAAGTATATGCCATGTGGGTGGAATGGGTATGATAAAGCGGGAGAATATGATGAATATGTTCCATCAGAAATGAAATACTGGTAATTTATACAAGTATAAGTTGTAAACATCGGAATCCAATTCTTATTTAAAATTAAGTATGATAAATAGTAAATTAATTGACTAAAGATTATTTATGTGATGAGAAGGTTTTATAAAAGTATTTTTGGGAATTAAAAAAGTGTTATCACTTGCAAGTGATACAGAAAAATGTATCATATACAAAATAATTTAACTTAAGTCACCACTATTAAAAAATAGTTTTTAAAATGAGAGTAATCTCATTTTTTTTATTTACATTAACTATTAGATAAAGTAAAATAGAAATATAAAAATGAGATGAGTCTCATTTTGGGAAGGAGAGAAACTAATGCCAAAAGTAAATAAAGACTATATTAATAAAAAGAAAACACAAATATTAGATGCAGCCTTTAGGATATTTCAACAAAAACCATTATATGAAATAACTATGCTAGATGTTATAAGGGAAGCTGGTATAAGTAAAGGGGGGATATACAGGTATTTTAATGATATTGATGAAGTTATTATAGCTTTAATCAATAAGAAAACGGCTCAAAACAATTATAAACATAAAATTGATCAGATACTAACAAGTAAAAATACTACAGAAGGTATAATTGAAGCCTTATTTACTTTTTTGGGGAACTATATTAATGAAAGTTCATCAACACTTGGTAAATTTCAATTTGAACTTACTGTATATTTGTCAAATCATCCTGAAAAAGGGGAAAAATTTAAAAGTCTCCTTACAGAGCAGGAAAATGGACAATATCTTGTAGGTTCACTTTTTAACAAGATAATAGAAGGAGTGAATAAGGGAGAGTTTGAGGCAAGTTTTCCATTACATGATATCTTTACTTATATTACCACTACAATTGATGGTGTGGTTAATAAAGTTGTATTACAAAAATGTTATGGAGCTAATGAATATAGCATTGATGTCATAAAGATTTTTAAGATTATATCAAACTCAGTTTTACATATGTTAGCGGTGAAATAGTTACATATCATAAGGTTTAACATGGTAAAACCTATGAAAAAATTTTAGGGGGATTATGCATGAAAAATAAGGAGCTAAAGGAAGTTACGATATTTTTCCTAACGACTATATTCTTAAGTTTATTCGTGTTTTGGGGGCCAATTGCTTTATTTAAAGTTCCAACTATGGGTTTTAGTAGAGGAGCGATTGGGCCAGTTTGGGCTATTATACTGTTTGTTATTGGAGGCTTTGCTCCTTCAATAACAGGAATAATTCTTACTGCTGTTTTTGAAGGAAAAAAACAGACTAAACAATTATTAAAAAAAGCATTTCAAATTAGAATTGGTTTTAAGTGGTTTGCTGCTATTAGTTTGACAGCAGTTTATTTTGTTGTATCTTGGAGTATTATCTATTTAGCTTTGGATGGAGACTTTAATTATTCTAAAATCTTAACTATACTTCCTACCATTCTTCCTTTGTTTATACTTGGACCTTTATCTGAGGAGTATGGTTGGAGAGGCTTTGCTTTAAAAAGATTATTAAAAATTGTGAGTCCTAACATAGCAAGTTTGGCGATTGGTTTAGTCTGGTCTTTATGGCACTTGCCATTGTTTTATATAGTAGGTACTAATCAGTACGAACATAATCTGTCATTTTTTACTTTCGTGATATCCGTTACTAGTAGTTCTTTTATTTATACTTATTTCTATATTAAAACAAATCAAAATTTGTTTACAGCGGTATTTTTTCATTGGGTATACACTTTTCTTTCGGATGTAGTGCATGGTGGTATTGTAAAATCAAATTTATTTAATTCGTTAGAATTTGTACCAGTACTTATAATTGGACTAGTATTTGCTTTTGTTCTACATAAGGTACAGCCTATAGCAAATAATAGTAATGTTAGTAGTACTATTGAGGAGAATGTATGCTGATATCAATTGAAAAGTAGAATCTTGAGATATATACAATAAGGATTGTGAAACTAGTATTCTTAATACTTTTTATCAAACAAAATTTTGAATAACTATTTATGAATAAGATTAGTTAAATCCAAGCAAGTAATATGTTGGGATTCTAATTTTTGTAGCTTTATTTATTTTATCATTTAGAATAAGGTGATGAATATTAAAGAGGACAATAAATAATAAAAATTAATAAAAGATCTAAATATCGCACTATTCATAATGGAAAATGAATTTGCGATATTTTTTTTGCACAATTTTCTTATATTACACATTATAGATGGACAATTCCATCTATAATTTTTATACTATATTTTAACATCATATAAAAATATAGTAATTTTTAAAACTATTTTCATCTTTATTACGAATACATAAACAGAGTTCTTAATTTCAGGTGAAGTTTTTACTCCATCTGAAAGTTATTAACAGAATTCTTAGGAGTTTTACTCCTTAGAAGTCGTTATCCTTTAGGAGAAACCGTTATCCAGGGTCGTACCATACTTTACTCCCACTTTAGAGAAAAGCAGAGAGTCCAAATTTTCCATTTGGTGCGAATCGCTTTCACAGAGTGTGATGGGAGTATTAGAATGGTTAGACATCGGATAAACAAAGACATAAGATATCAGTTTTAGGTTGTGGTTTAAAAAAGTGTTGTTTTTGAAGTTATACGAAATCAACAATTTATTAAAATGTATCCTAGTTTTAGAGAGGCAATAAGAGAAGGGGTTATAAAATGGTATGTACCAAGATTTAAAGCTTATTAAGTTAATACAAAAAAAAGGTGATAGAACTGCAGCTAATGCCTTAATTAGTTCACATTACAAAGAAATATATGCATATGTTTTTAAACAAACCAATAATAGAGAACTCTCTTTAGACTTAACTCAAGAAATTTTCATTGGTATGATAAAGTCTATCAATTACTTTGAAGCAAAAAAAGCTTCTTTTAAAACCTGGCTTTATAAAATAGCAAACAATAAAATAATTGATCATTATAGATCTAAATATTATAAACAAGGTATTAATCTTGGAAATATTGATGACTTAGAATTTAAGGATGATTCAAACATTGAAGAGGATTTTCTTATAAATGAAGATGCTAAAGAGATAATGGAAATTATAGGTCAAATGGAAGCCAGTACTCAACAAATAATAAGATTAAAAATTTTTTCTGATATGACATTTAATGAGATATCAAAAGTTTTAGAAGTTAAAGAGTCTACAGTAAAAACTAGATATTATTCAGCTATTAAAAGAATAAATAAAATTCTAGAGGAGGGACTAGTATGAAGAAGGAGGTTAATTTTCCATCATTAGAGGAGATGAATGTTGAAATAGATGAAATTTTAAATAAAGGATTAAAGAAGAAAAAAAGTTTTTTCTCTTATATAACTTCAGCTATAAAAGAATTGGGATTTAAAAATATATTTCATGATAAAAGCGAATTGATATTTATAGCTATTGTGTCATTGATATTCTTTGGTTTTATAGGTGGACAAGTTGCATTGGGTATTAGTGAGGAAGATATATACAGGCTATACGGATATGTTTTTATAGCTTCTCCTATTATGTATGTAATAATTTCATTATTTTCTTTTATAAACACTAAATTAAAGGGAACTTATGAAATAGAGGCTACATGTAAATACAATCTCTTTAATCTAGCAGCTATAAGGATGTTTATTTTCAGTATATTAGGAATGATTTTAAATTCTTTTCTAGTAGCTAGTATATATTCTATCTTTGATAGTTTCAACATAATAAGAGCATACGTCGTATCTATAACTTCATTATTTTTATTTTCTACTATTTTTATATTGGTAATAGTTTATTTAAAGAGAACTATTTACAAGTACTTAGTTATAAGTGGTTGGATTTTAGTTAATTTAGTTTTGGTAATTATCAAGAATTCATTATATATAGCTTTTCTTATGTATGTGCCACTATATATTCATTTAATTATTACAGTAATTTGTCTAGTTATTTATATTAAAGCTTTAAAGAAACTCATATATGTGAGAAAAGAGAAAGGAGAAATATAAGTGTTATTAATAAATAATTTAAGCAAAAGTTTTGGAGATTTTTCAGTTTTAGAAGATATAAATTTAGAGTTGAAGAAGGGGGTATATGGGTTACTAGCACCTAATGGGGCAGGTAAAACAACACTAATTAAGATGCTTACAACATTAATTTTTCCAGATAAAGGGGAGATTTTATACAATGGAACTAATATTGTAAGTCTTGATGAAGAATATCGTAGTATATTAGGATATTTACCACAAAATTTTGGATATTACAAAAATTATTCGCCTAAGCGATTTTTATTATATTTAGCAGCACTTAAAGGTATAGAAGAAAAAAAAGCTAAAGATAAAGTGGTAGAAGTTTTAAAACTAGTTGCATTGGAGGATGTTATAAGTAAAAAAATGAAAAAATTTTCAGGAGGAATGTTACAAAGGGTTGGAATAGCTCAGGCACTTTTGAATGACCCTAAAGTTTTAATTTTAGATGAGCCTACTGCAGGATTAGATCCAAAAGAAAGAGTAAGATTTAGAAATCTTTTAAGTGAACTTGGTAGAGATAGAATAGTTATAATTTCTACTCATATAGTTAGTGATATTGAATTTATAGCTAACGAAATAATTATGATCAAGGATAAAAAAATACTATATAAAGATACTGTAGAGAATATATGTGGAACTATTAATGGTAAGGTTTATGAAACAGAAATTCCTTTTAATGAAGCAGATGAGTTTAGAAAAAATCATATTGCTTTATCTGAAAAACAAGAGAATGGAAAAATGAAGATAAGATTTATAGAAGATAAGAATAATCAAGATGAGTGGACTTTAGTTTCTCCTAACATTGAAGATGTTTTCCTTTATGAATATAACGAAGGAGCTTAAGGATAAGTTATGAAAATAATAAAAAATGAGATAAAAAAGATAGTTAAATCACCAATTATAATTGGATTAACTACAATATTTATAATATTTAATTTATTCATAATCAATCAAAAATTCAGTTGTAGAGAAGACTTAAAAGTTTTAAATAAAATAGTTAAAGAAGTAGGATATAAAATAGACGAAAATATGCTTGTAAATTTTAGAAATTATTATAAGCAAAATCTAAAGGAAGCTAATAAAATAATTAATTCAAAAAGTAGAAGAACCTATAAAACCTTAGCAGAATTTTATGATGAGATGAATGGGATGGGGTTAGAAAATTATAGTAAAGAGGAACAGAAAAAAATTAAAGAAACAGCAATAATAGAGAGCTATTACTATTATATAGACCAAAATGATATAGATTATAAAGAAATAGATCTAGAAAAACTTGCTGAAGGTGATATAAAAGCTATGAGATTATCTGGAGCTTTGGCGGAAACCGCAAGAGAAAATTACAAAAATTTTCAAGAAAGGCTGGATAATATAAGAACTAGTGGAGAATATAGAAGTTTATTCTTTCAAGGACAAGCTTATGCGATGCACTCTTTTTTATTTAAAGATATTTTAAGAAATATTATTTTTGAGATTGCTATATTAGTGTGTTTAATTATAGCATTTATAGTAAATTATGAGTTTGATAATAATACAAGTTTAATAACTTACTCAACTAAAAGAGGAAGAAATTTAGTTAAAGATAAGATTTTAGCAGGCTTAATATCTATAAATTTAATAACAACAATTATACTTGGGATAACTTTGGGAGTATATTTTTCTGTGTTTAGCTATGATGGACTTTGGAAAGTGCCAATTAGCAGTTATTTCAATTGGGAACCTAGCCACAACATGCCATTTACTAGCTGGTTTTCAATAAATCTATGGCAGTATTTAGTTTTATCAATAATTTTAGTATACGCAGTTGAAATGATTTTTGTAGGTATAGTTTTTTTGATAAATAGAGTAACTAAAAATACATACATAGCATTTTCCCTGTTTTTTATAATAGGAGCTTTTGCAATATTATTACCATCTTTTTTGCCTACAAATAATAATTGTGTCATTTACTCCACGTTTACACCTTTTTCCTTAATAATGAATCCACAGTATAGGTTCATGCTAAGTGGAGCCTTTACTAATTATAAATATTATGAGCTTATAACAGTTTTCATATGGGGAACTGCCATACTGGTTACTAGTGTATTAAGTATAAAAAAATTTAAAAAAGAAGACTTAAAGTAGGAGGAAGAGATGAGAATTTTCATAAATGAGCTGAAAAAAATATTTAATCTTAAAAATATATTAGTATTATTATTAATAAATGTTGCACTGTATTTTTTATTTGTAGAGTTTGATATAGAGTATTTTCCAAATGGAAGACCAGAAAATGATGCTTATAGGATAGGAGTAAGTATCATTAATGAAAAAGGAAATAACCTTAAAGATGAAGATACTAATTATCTTTGCAAGATGAAAGAAAATATGAGAAAAAAAGCAAATGATTATCTTAAAAACAATGAAAAAGCAAAGAAGCTTAATATAAAAGATTATGTTAATTTTGAAGAAGAGAGATCAAAAGCACAAGGAGCAAGATCAAAAGATTTGGAAAATTTTCATGATGACATATTTTTTAAAGATGGAGTTAATGTATTTTGGGAATTACAAACTATAGATTACTATATAAATAATTTTAAATATAAAGAAGAGCGTTTAAAAGTTTTACAAACAGAAGAAGATCATTTTAAGTTCTCACAAACTAAAAAGGCTTATAAAGATAGATTAAATGAAATTAGAAAAAATAAGTCACAAAATAGTATATTACCATGGTTTGTTTTTGAAAACTATAATAACCTCATCAGATATAGTTCTATAGCTATTATAATATCAATAATATTTATGATTGCACCTATATTCACAAGAGATGCTAGAAACTCTTTGGAGTTACTACAGTATACCACTAGAAAAGGACGAAATTTATATAAAGATAAAATTAAAACAGCAATTATAGCATCACTGATAATTATGACAATACAACTAGGAGTATTATCTTTCTTGTATACCACTCGTACTTATAGTGTAAATATGTTTTATAATTCAAATATTAATTCTTGCTTTACTGGTTATTTATTTTGGGTTAATATAACTTTTATACAATATATAATATTAACAGGAGTATTACTATATATTGTTGGAATTATAGTTACTTTAATAACCTGTTATGTATCAAGAAAAATTTCAAATTATATGCCTCTTATAGGAACTTTAATACCAGTGTCTGTATTTTTAATCTATATAACTAAATCTGTAATAGTAAATATAGTTGGAATTATAGGTGTATTTAAGTATAAAGTACCAATTATAATAGCTGTACTAACTTTAATAAGTACTACATCAGTAGTCACTAGATATAGAAAAGAAAAAAAGATAGATATAGTGTTGTAAATTTAATTAAACTTGTTTTCAGATTAATTGTCATATGTAGATATATAGTTTTTTAATTATTTGTAATTTTATAAACATATGCTATATAATCGAATAAATGAACAATTATAAGAAATTAAGAAAAACTATTAGAAATAATATTAAACAAATATAGTTTTATGAAAAAACATATTGAATGTGTGATAGGAGAAGAAGATCATGAATAGTATTCGTAACATAGTATTTGATGCCTTGGCAAGTATGAAGATCTCATATGATGTTATTGAACATCCACCAGTATATACCATAGAGGAAATGGATAAATTGAATATCGACAGTAAAAATGAAGTGGTTAAAAATTTATTTGTTCGAGAAGATAAGAAGAAAAGATACTTTTTACTAGTTCTTCAAAAAAATAAGCGAGTTGATTTAAAAGGAATTAGAAAGAAATTAAATTGTAGAGCACTTAGTTTTGCTTCAGAAGAAGACTTATACAAATATATGAAATTGAGCAAGGGCTCTGTTACACCTTTTGGAATATTAAATGATACTGATTGCAAGGTGGAAGTGATCTTGGATAAAGATATTTTATTATTTGAACGCATAGGAGTACATCCAAATGATAATACAGCAACTGTTTGGATTAGTCCAAAGGACTTAGAATCTATAATAAAAAATCATGGAAACAGTATTTCTTATATAGAAATTTAAAATACAGTGGGTTTATCAAATAAATAAAGACTTAAAGCTAATGAAATGAAATGTATAGCTTAAGTCTTTATTTATTTGATAATTTAGTAGATGATTTTAGCAATTTAGGAACAATATTAGTCTAATTACAATGATATATTAGAATTACCACGTGGGGAAAGGTTGGTGATAATTTGAATTATAGTGATGCAATATCACAATGTATTGAATTTATTGAAAAAAATATAAAAAGTAATTTAACACCAGAAGTAATAGCAAACAAGTGTGGATATTCTGTTTTTCATTTTTCAAGAATATTCAATATTAATAAAGGAATAAGCTTAATGGAATATGTAAAGAAGAGAAGGCTCTCATTAGCAGCTATGGACTTGTTTAAAGGTGAACGAATAATAGATATTGCACTTGATTATGGTTTTGGAACACACAATGGTTTTTCAAAAGCATTTAAAAAGGAATTTGGATTTAGTCCTAAACAATATATAAAATGTATGGGTAATTATTTTAATAAAAAATTAAATGTAGAACTTGGAGGGTGTATTATGAATCCTGTTATTATAAAGAAATCTGCATTCAAAGTTGCAGGTTATGGAATTAAAACTAATATTACAAATGGTAATTATACTAAAGATATAGCTTCATTTTGGAGCAATTATAATGGTGAAAATTTAGAAAGTAAAATGTACAAAATATTAAATCCACCAAAGCACGGTGAAGTGGGATTATGTGTTCCAGCCAATGGAGAAAGTGGAGATGCAACATATTTACTTGGAGTTATAGTGGATAACTTTGATAATGTCACTGATGAAATGATAACAGTTGAAGTTCCAGAAGCAACTTATGCTGTTTTTACAACGCCTCCAGTAGATACATCTAAGGATTTAGATAATAAAGATTTCCCAGAGGCAATAAAAAACACTTGGAAATATATATTTGAGGAATGGTTTAAAGATAGTGAATATGTTTTTGATGAAAGTAAACTTGACTTTGAGTTTTATGATGAGAGATGCCATGGACGAAAAGATACTGTAATGGAAATTTATGTACCAGTAGAAAAAAAGTAATTTGATCTACAATAAAAAGAGGAATTGTTTTCAATCATCTAGAGAATAATACCACATTATATCTAATTTAAGTATGTTATAATTGTAAACAGAACTGGAGGTGGCATTATGAAACTAGTGACTTATCGTATTGGAGAGAATGAGAAAGTTGGTATATTAACTCCAGAGGGAGACAGTCTCTATCCAATGGAGGTATTTGACCTTAACTTTAAGACAATGCTGGAGTTGATTGATAATATTACAGCTGATCAAAAGAAAATGATTCAGGAAAAGATGAGTTCTGGTATATTGGATGCAATTCCTCTTAGAAAAGTGAAATTACTGGCACCAATTCCACAACCACGACAAGATTTAATTTGTATGGGCGTTAACTATTTTGAGCATGTACATGAAGTAAATGAATTTGTGGATGATGGTAATTTTAAAAATCAAGATCCGGCTATCTATTTTTCTAAGCGTGTAAATGAGGCGGTAGCACCTGGAGATTACATAGAAAGTCACTCTGATATTGTAAAGGACTTGGATTATGAAGCAGAACTAGCAGTAATTATTGGCAAGAAGGCTCGAAATGTTAAAGCCAAAGATGCATCAGACTATGTATTTGGATATACTATTGTGAATGATGTAAGTGCTAGAACAATTCAGTCGAAACATAAACAGTGGTATTTTGGAAAAAGCCTTGATGGATTTACACCTATGGGACCAATCATTGTAACCGCTGATGAATTTGCATTTCCACCAAAACTTAAATTGCAATGTAAGGTGAATGGGGAATTGCGCCAAAACACTACGACAGACAGAATGATACATACGATTTCTGAAGCTATAGAAGAATTGAGCCAAGGAATGACATTACTTCCTGGTACAATTATTAGTACAGGTACGCCTTCTGGCGTTGGGATTGCTCACAATCCGCCAAAGATTTTAAAATCAGGAGATATAGTTGAATGTATCATTGAAGGAATTGGAATTTTGAGTAATCAGGTAAAATAATTGAGGTATTAGCATTAGGAGTACTTAGATTAGTTGAAATTTATTATATTTTAAAAGGTAATCTTATCTTTTTTCGTATTATGTTATTTTAAAGGAACATAGCAAGAGCATACCAAAGCAAGGTATGCTTTTTTTGCGTAGTTTATTAAATGAGAAAAATGTATAATTTACAAACTTGCATTCTGATGTCTAGTTTTTAATTATACAATTTCATCAAATTATAATACAAAAGCTAATATTAATTAAGTTTTAAAATCAAGAATACAAACATACTATAAACTAGTTATTATGTTTAAATAAAATGCATTTTTGCTGAAAGGTATAGATAGGTATGAAGGATGTTAATGTAAAAAAGTTTTTTAAAAGTAGGGTTATAGGAAAAATTCTTATTCTAATAGCTTTAATTACACTAATATATTTATTTATTTCATTATATTTTGTTAATCATTTCTTTTTTAATACAGCAATAAATGGAGTAGATATCTCATTAAAAGCACATGGAGATGTAGAAGATGTAATTAAAAGCTATATTAAAGATTATAAGTTACAGTTAATTGAAAGAAACGGAGAAATAGAAGAAATAACAGGAAAAGATATAAAAATGCAATACAATGAAAAAAACAGCATTTATAAAATTTACCAAACGAAAAATTCATTTAAATGGATAATAGCCTTATTAAAGGAGAAAAAATATTATGTAGATGATTTATTTGTTTATAATAAAGATAATTTAGAAAATAAAATAAATAAATTAAACTGTTTAAACAAAGATATTATAGAAACCCAAAATGTAAGTTTTAAGTATGTAGAGGGTTTATATGAAACAGTCAAGGAAGTATATGGCAATAGAGTATATAAAGATAAATTAAATGAAGCTATAAAAATGAGCATATTAGAAGGAAAAACAAAATTAGATTTAAATGAAAGTCTTTGTTACGAAAATCCAAAGTACACTTTAAGTTCTGATAAAACTCTTAAAACTAAGAATTTACTAAATAAGTATGTGTCAACAAAAATCACTTATATATTTGGAAGTGAGAATGAAATATTAGATGGAAATATAATAAATCAATGGCTTAGCGTTGATGAAAATTTAGAAGTAGTAATAGATAAAAAAGCAGTTAATCAATATGTGCAAGGGTTGAGTAAAAAATATGATACAGTTGGCATAGCAAGAAAAATCAAAACATCTAAAAATAAAATAGTAGAAGTTAAGGGCGGATTTTATGGATGGAAAATTAATTGTGCTGCTGAAACAAAAGCATTATTAGAAAGTATAAAATTTGGCGAAATAATTAAAAAAGAACCTATATATGCTCAAAAGGCCTTATCTAGGGGGGAAGATGACATAGGTAATACCTATGTAGAAATTAATATAACAAGGCAGCATTTATGGTTTTATAAAAATGGAAATCTTATAACTGAAGGTGATGTAGTAACAGGCAACCCCAATAGAGGAAATTCTACTGAGGTTGGAATTTATATGCTTAATTATAAAGAAAGAGAAGCGACTTTGACAGGACCAGCTTATGAGGCTGAAGTAAGTTATTGGATGCCTTTTAACGGAAATATAGGAATACATGATGCGCGTTGGAGACATTCTTTTGGACGTGATATATATAAGAGAAATGGTACCCATGGATGTGTAAATACTCCATTATATTTAGCTAAAACAATTTTTGATAATATAGAAGATGGAACTCCTATTATTTGTTATGAAGAATAAAATATAAATCTAGGTTCTCAAAAGTGAAACATTTAGATTAAAGAAATTGCAGAAAATAAGAAATTAAAGTATCAAAAGAGTATTAAAATTAAAAGGCAAGCATTGAAAAAACTTAAACATATATTAAAGGAAGAAAGCCTATAAGCAATTAGCTCATGGGCTTTAGAAAATTTTGGTGTCCCTTAGGGATATATAGTTATATGGATACTAAGATTATTGACAGAAATATAGAAAATATTCAAAGGATAGAATAATAAGTATTTAAAATTAATAGTGGATAAATCATATACAAAACTGTTTCACAAAAAAATGAGATTGAAAATATAATTAATAAAAAAGAAGATGACTTTATATCACAATTGATATAGTTATAATAAAGCAATATTAATCAAACTGATTTATAACTGTAATTAGTATCTATAAATTTAGGTTATATTCAACATATATTTTTAGGGGAAATTATTGGTGGACAAGAAATAAAAAATGGAGATCAAACCAGTAAAGTAAAATGGTTTAAATTAAATATGATATAACTATTAAATTTTAAGATATGAATAATGTTCTTTGAAAATTAGATAATATGGTGTTAGAAAATAAAAAAATTAATACTTATCATAAAAAAATGGTAATATATTGTTATGTAAATATGATATAATTACTATTAGTTAAGTTAACAGAGTAAAGTTTTATGTATTAAAAGGTAAAAATAAAAAAAGATTAGATTTAAGGGACATAGTTCTAATAAGTATAATTTTTGATAAATATTATGATTTGGAGGTGAATTTAATGGAAAATACAGAAAATATTTTAAAAAAGAGTGGTTTTTCATTTGAAATAATTTATAATAATAAACCTATTCATACAGCTAAGGAAGGTGCTGACTATTTTAAAATTGATATTGCTCAAATAGCACCAACATTAATAATATATACCGCTGTAGGATTTTATGTGTTAATTGTATCAGCAGAAAGAGGTCATGTAAATTTCAATGAAATAAAACACCTATTAAATTGTAAAAATGTTAGATTAGCAACTAAAGACGAGGTTAAATTGACGACAGGTTTTTCAGTTGGTAATGTTCCAATGTTTGGAATTGAATTACCATATATTATTGATAAAAAGCTTCTTGAATTTCCTTTTATATATGGTGGTTTAGGTAAAGAAAGTACTACTTTAAAAGTTGATCCCAATGCTTTATTTGAATTAAATAATGTTATTGGAACATTAGATTAAAAAGCTCTAAATTTCAGGTTAAATAATCAGTCAGTTTATAAATTTCTTATTTAATATAACAACTGAAAAAACAAACAATTTATCTAAGCACCACATTATTCATTAATTGAATTTTGAGGTGTTTTTATGTCGCACTTTTTGTATAAAACGACACAAGTATTAAATTTTGAAATACGAACAATGTTCTTTGAAAATTGAATAGTGCGGTGTTTTAAAATTATTATGTTTTTGTATAGACATGAAAATATATAGAAAGCATGATACAATTTTAGTATAAATTAAATCATAATTGTAAGATGGAGTGATATATTAATTATATATAAAAAATCCAATAAATCGGGAACTGTGGGGTGGGAAAAATGGATAAATTTCAAAGAGGTATTGTTGTAATTACTTTTGCTTTATTGGCAATATATATAGTTCTTTTAATAGTGAATGTTGAAAAATCCTCTAAGTGGATAAAGTGGTATTGGCAAATGGATGTGGAGGAACAGGGAAAATATGATCCTCGAATTGCCATATGCCGTTTGAAAAAAGTGCTTGTTATAATGTTAGCAGTGGGTATATCTGGATTTTTGTTGTCTTGGTTTATTAAACCTGTAATCTCAATTATAACGTTTGGAGTGATTATGGTTATACTTGTGTTTTCTATTGGTTATATTGGACCAAAGAATTGCTTACTAGTAGAAAAAAAGTAAGATTATAATTGCAAAATTTCAATTTGTAGAGTTGAATAAAAGTATAGTTTTTAGCTTTAGTTAAGACGCATATTTCTTAGATTATGCAGTTAAAAGAAAGGGGCCTTAGATTGTAAGGCCATAAGTAACAAATTATTGCTTTTTTTTAGCATCGCAAGTTGAAATCCCTAAGACATCACTAATGGGGCAGTAACGAATCCAACCTGTTATTATAGGTACGAGGCCAATAATCCCCCACCAGTTTTTGAAATATAAACCTAAAAGAACAATAACTATGCCGAGTGCAATTCTAATAAATTGCTCGGTTCTACCAACATTACATTTCATTTAAATCACCTCAGAGGTATTTTGTCCAATATCTCTAAATTTAATAATTTAAATGAAAGATTAGATTTAGAGGATAGATATAAATTATAGAAAGGTTAAAGAATTTTATAAGATGATTTTTTTCAATATTGTTATGATATTTATATTATTTTATAAATTATTTTCCCAGTTACAATTTCATATAAAATCCTGTTAAAGCTTGATATTAAAGAGTTGGTAAGTGTTTTAATGATCTTCTGTAAAAATTCATAAACGCCTGGTAAAAAAACAAGTAATCCATTGAAAATACAGGCATTTAGGTATATAATAAATTTAAAGAATGGTTTATTTACAGTGGTTGAACCTTAACATGAGATGTATTTAAATACAGTTCTAAGTGTGTTAGGGAAATAAATAAATAATGTTGAACCTTAACATGAGATGTATTTAAATCCTTTTATATACCCACTCCCATTATGATATCCTTGTTGAACCTTAACATGAGATGTATTTAAATAGTTGCAGAAATGTACTATTAAAATCCATATAATTGTTGAACCTTAACATGAGATGTATTTAAATGGAAAAAGCATACAAGATGAACAACAGCCTGCTTTTGTTGAACCTTAACATGAGATGTATTTAAATATGTTAGATTGTTATTTATAGATGTTTGAGTTACTTGTTGAACCTTAACATGAGATGTATTTAAATTCAATTTGAAAACTTTCTTTAAAATTTTCAAATTGAAGTTGAACCTTAACATGAGATGTATTTAAATTGACAAAAGGAGAAAATATTGGTATGCACAAATAACGTTGAACCTTAACATGAGATGTATTTAAATGATAAATTCAATAGTTGTGCAGAGGGTATTGCATGTTGAACCTTAACATGAGATGTATTTAAATTTTTTTAATCCTCCCATAATTTATAATTCTTTATATGTTGAACCTTAACATGAGATGTATTTAAATAAATCTAATAATTTAAAATATCTTATATTCCCATTAGTTGAACCTTAACATGAGATGTATTTAAATAGAAGAAATTATATTAGATCGTGGGATAAACTTTCTGGTTGAACCTTAACATGAGATGTATTTAAATAAAGGTTGGATTAAATATATATGGTATGAAGAAGTGTTGAACCTTAACATGAGATGTATTTAAATAACATAAACAGCCTCCCTTTATATTATAAAATTATAGTTGAACCTTAACATGAGATGTATTTAAATATCACAGCTATGTACTAGAATAAGTTTAAGAATATGTTGAACCTTAACATGAGATGTATTTAAATAGCATAATTGAATCACTTTCAGCATAAGCAGTAGGGTTGAACCTTAACATGAGATGTATTAAATATAAGGAACAGAATTATTACCACCTCTATTCCTAAAGAATCAATAAGGTAATTAAAAACCGCTCACCATGGAAAAAAACCATCGTGAGCATTTTTAAATTTATGATGGGCTAAAGCCTAATCGTTCCAGCCAAAATCTTCTCCAGTACAAATATTAATAAGGACAAAAATTATTTATCATAAAATAAAAATCAAACAGTATTTAGAGAGTTTCCGCTTCCACTTAAAATAGTATAAGGAAATAAAATGCACAAGTTTATCTCCTGTATGCTCTGGAGCAGTAACAATGCAGCAAGAATCTTAAACTAGTTATTCTATAAATTTTTCCCAGTCTTAATTTCATATAAAATCCTGTTAAAGCTTGATATTAAAGAGTTGGTAAGTGTTTTAATGATCTTCTGTAAAAATTCATAAACGCCTGGTAAAAAAACAAGTAATCCATTGAAAATACAGGCATTTAGGTATATAATAAATTTAAAGAATGGCTTATTTACAGTAGTTGAACCTTAACATAGGATGTATTTAAATTGTGCTTGTGTTGTTTGCAAGTACTACTGAAAATGGTTGAACCTTAACATAGGATGTATTTAAATCCTTCTCCCAATAATGGTATTTCTTGATGGCTACGTTGAACCTTAACATAGGATGTATTTAAATTTAATCTAACAAAATATAATCTTTACCTAAAGTATTAGGTTGAACCTTAACATAGGATGTATTTAAATCCACTAGAATTCAAACCTCCTAATTTAGTTATAACGTTGAACCTTAACATAGGATGTATTTAAATTAGTATATATGAAGATAGGATTTACCTTTCTTTCTGTTGAACCTTAACATAGGATGTATTTAAATATCCTTATGGGGATATTAAAGAATGCATGGGTGCTGTTGAACCTTAACATAGGATGTATTTAAATTTACCAAGATAAGGTGCTAATTCACTATGTTTATTAAGTTGAACCTTAACATGAGATGTATTTAAATATTGAATAAAAGAGTTTTTAGTATGTTAACATAAGATATATTAAAACAAAATGTTTTACTAGATGATAGCAGTTTTAAGTATAGTTTATTTTAAATATAAGATAATATATAAATGTCAAGATTAAAATGTAACTTTTTGATCATTTAAGAATGTAGTTTTTTACTCATCTTCTTGCTTAAAATGATCCTTTAAACGATATGATTTTCTACTAATAGAAACAACATTAGCATGATGCAAAACCCTATCCAAGATAGCATTTGCAATAACTGGATCATAGAAAATATCATGCCAAGCATTAAAATTTATATTAGTTGTTAATATTGTACTTTTTTTCTCATATCGCATATCGATAAGCTGAAAAAACAATTTAGAATCATCCTTATCTATCGGTAGATAGCCCAATTCATCAATTATCAGAAGCTTATACTTAGTAAAATGCTTAAGTCTAGAATCTAATCGATTCTCTAGTTTTGCACGTTTTAGTTGCTGTAATAAATCATGGCATTTTATAAAATATGTGCTGTATCGACGCTTCGCTGCCGCGATACCAATAGAAGTTGCAAGGTGTGTTTTCCCAACTCCACTAGTTCCTAAAAACACAATATTTTCTTGTACATCTAAAAAACGTAATGTTAAAAAATCTAATATTTCATCTTTATTAATGCTAGGTTGAAAATTGAAGTCAAAATCCTTGATTTCCTTTTGATGTGGAAAAGCACCAACCTTAACCATAGATTTAATCATATTTGCTTCCTTATAGTCAATTTCATGACCTGTAAGCTTAATAAGAGCATCAACAAAAGATAAATTATTTTTAGTTATAAAATCAATAACTTCGTCCAAATGATTAATCATTTGCTTCATTTTTAAATATTCTAAATTCTTTATAAGCTGTGTATATGTACTATTCATTTTGATATACTTCTCCTATCATTTTTAAATTATTTTTAGCCATTTCCATCATTTCATATGAATTTTGATTAAATGTTAAAGCACTAATTTCAGCATAATGATCAGTATGATAATTTAGTTTTTGATTTTGTATTCTATGAATAGTAACTAAATTTGTGTTATAATACACATGTAGTTGATCATCATATACTTGAAGTTTTAGTCTTTTGCCTATATATTCTGGTGGTACAGAATATTGGTTTGATTTATATGAAATCATACTTTGGCGATTTACTTTAACAGATATGGTGGCTATTTTGTAAAGATTTCTTATTTGATCTTTAGGCAGCTCTGATAAGAAATCTTTTTCTTTTTCTAAATGCAATATTGGTATTTTACCTGTTGATGTATGGCATGTACTATTAATTCTATTATTTAAATCTGCAACAAGCTTATGTAGCTCTTCATAATTTAATGTTCCGTTATATGCTCTTATTTCATCTAATAATTTCATAGGAGCTTCAACTTTAGCTTTTGTATTAGGTCTTCCTGCTACGCAGGGATGGACTTTAAAACCATAATCATCTGCAAACTGTTGAAATTTATAATTTACCTTTCCCTTATAATAATTAGTTCTAGATCTATCCATAACAGTCTTCATGTTATCTGTTAATAGTTCCTGCGGAGCACCTTCAAATGATTCAAATGCCTGATCTAGAAAAGAAAGTAATACATCTTGTGTTTTGTCGAGAGACAATCTATATACTCTAAATCTAGAGTATGAAAGGATTAATACAAAAATATTTATATTAATAACTTCACCTGTATTTAATACAAAATCAATATTTTCTTTCCAATCTAATTGTGCTTGTTGACCTTTCCCAGTCTCATACCGCATAGGCGTAGCCTTGGAGATATGTCCTTTTTTCCTATTATTAAAATACTCATTAAACTCTGAGTGATTAGAAATGTACCTTCTAAACGAAGATTGTGCGCAATCTAGTTCATGATTATCTTTAAGATATTGCCATAAAATGCGCTTATAATAAAATACTTGAATTGAATCTTTACCAAGTAGCTCTTTAATAATAGGTTCAAAAGCTTTTATTTTAGATTTGCGGTTTCTTGTGATTGGTTTTACATATCCATTTAAATATTTACCTACGGTACGTGGATCAACACCAAGTTCTCTAGCTATCTGGGTTTTATTTACTTTCAAATTATTGCCCTCCATAATTGGTTTTAGTTTATGAAGATCCTCCAATTTATTAATTTTTACTTTAGAATTAACATTTACATGTATAATTATAATTACCCCCGATTTAAATATGGATAATAATATTATACATATACTTAATTCATTCATTCTTAAATGATCACATTCTTACATTCTTATAGTATCATTTATATAATAGAAGGTATACATGAATAATTGGAAAATATAAAATAAATTAAGTGTATAAATATGATATTTAAATAAAAAAGTTGGAATTTCAATAGACATATTGGAGTTTCAGCTTTTTTTATTGCTGTAGTTTAAGAGGAGGATGCTGAGGATATGTAATTTGGAAAATAGCATTTTATTAAGGTACACAATTATATATGTAAAGTGTTTGTCAACTAATTAGTAAAAATAAATGCAAAATAGGAGTTATCGTAATAAAAGACAAATTATTCTATAATATGGTATAATATATGAAAATTTATAACTTTATAAAGAGGTGTATTAATGAATTTTGTAGAATTAACAGTAACCGTGATGTTAAAGAGAAATATATTTTTTGCAGATAGTGGGTATATAATTGGAAAGAATATAAATAAAGCTATGTTATTAGATAAAGACTTAAAGGAGCTTCATCCTAAAAAGGAATATAAACATTATGTATTTAATAGTTTTTATCCTTTAGAAAAAGATAAGATCTATAAAAGTGATAAATTATATATTTTCAAAATTAGAGGATTGAATTTTGAATTTATGGAGAAAATTAAAATCTGTTTACAGAGGTTAGAAAGTAATGATTTTAAGGTTATTTCTGTTGCAGCAAGTCAAGTGAAACAAAGGCACATTAATGAACTATATACTGTAACCCCTGTAATCATAACTATAGATAACAAACCTTGGCTGCAAGGGGAGGATTTGGAGATATTTAAGAATAGAGTAGAAGCTAATTTGGAAAAGAAGTATAAAGACTTTTTTAATGAAGATATAAACATTCAGGGTAGATTTATAAAGAGGTTAAAATTTAAAAATAGGATGCCTATGTATTTTAATTATAAAGGTATAAAATTGCTAGCAAATAAAGTAAGTATAGAAGTTCAAGACGATGAAGAAGCTCAAAAGATAGCTTTTATGGCTATGGCAGTTGGAGTTGGAGAGAAAAATTCAGCTATTGGAGCAGGGTTTTGTAGTGGAAAATAAAAGTATCATGTAAGGATGGTGTAGTATGAATAAAACTCTAAGATTTGAAATTGTAACTGGTGTAAATAAGGGCTATTTTCACAATAACAACCAGAATGAGAGCTTAAATTTGGTAGGGGAGTTATGGCAGAGAATAGCAAAACAAGAGTTTGAAAAGAGTAATATATATGTTTCCGCAGTTATGAAAGTAAGTAAAACAATTTACAATGAAGCGTGGGGATGTCCCAAAGGTGGAGAAGAAACTATAGTGATTACAGGAGTTGCAAATAAAGAGTTTGTTCAAGATATGAATGCATGGAAAAATACAGTTATAAAGTTGGCAAAAGAGCTAAAAAAAGAATTAAAACAATCCACTCTTACTTGTGAATTTAGTGAGGTAGAACTGTTTTATTTTAAGGACGATAAATAAGAATGATTTTGAATGTACTAGGTTGAGGAGCGTTAATGGTGAGTAATAAAAAAATAATAAGTTCACATATATTTATGTTCCCGTTTAGGTGGGATTATATGAGCAATAAAAATTGTTTTGATACATGTATAGACAATAGACTAAATGTAGAAAAGTTTATAAATAGTTTAGATAAAGACAAATGGGATAAGAAGGAGAATGCCATAACAAACAATCTTGAATATAATCAATATACATATTTTTATGATAATGTAAGAGATGCTATATATGGTAAAAAATTAACCGATGAATATAAGTTTGAATGTGCATATAAATTTCGTAAAAGTATATATTCATTAAGTAAAAAAACTTTACCTAAGAAGGATTTAGAGATTGTTTATAACTATGAGTATGTTGGTAAGCTTTCTGAGTATAAGATAAGGATTAAGAAAAAAGATAAAGATGAAAAACACTATTCATTAGATATAAAAAATATAAAATTAAAAATTTATGATACTGGGGTGGCTGTTTTAAGCTATTTTCTTGATAATTATGAATACAAACATCCAGGGGATATATTAAATATAAATGATTATGGTAGAAGGATATATCCTCAGTATTATCCATTAGATAAAGTACAAAATAGTTTTCTAGCAACAGAACTCTCTATTGTGTTGGACAAAGAAATAACAGAAAATTTTAATTACGATATATATAAAGAGTATAATAGAATTTCTAAAACCATATTAACCTTATTGGGAGATAAATTTAAGTGTATTAAGGAAGAGGCTAAAAAGGATGATATATTTATTAATCCTGTTATAGATGATAGAATGTTTACTATTTGTATATATAGGAATAATGTTATGTCTAAATTTCTAACAAATAATGAAAATGATAGGTATTTAAAAAGTGATTTTTGGTATAAGTATATTTTTGTTGATAATGATTCGCCAACTTGTCAAGATGAGTATATGTCTAAAGAGCTATTAAAAAAGTCAACTTATACAAGATGGAAAAATTACCAAACACTTTTTGGCGTAAGTAGATATTCTTTTATGGCGATTAAAAGTGAACCTGAAAAAGGCGATGATGATTTTTTAGTTAATCATTTTAAGACATTGTATTATGAGATGGTTTTATTAGCACTAACTCAAAGAGCATCAATTTTAAGATTTTCTGATGAAGTTTCAAAAATAACTCAGTTGGATAAGGATGAAGCATTAGAGAAGACAAAGCAACTTCAAAAGCATTATCTTTGGTTTGTGAACAAGCTTTCCTTTAGAGAAGTAACAGCACAAGAACAGGGCATAGAATTATATGATAAATTAATTGAAATGATGAGAATAGAAAAAGATATAGAAAAATTAGATAAAGAAATAGATGAAGTGAATAGCTACGCTGCGTTTATTTCTAATGAGAAAACTAACAATTTATTAAATATTGTTACATTTACAGGAATAGGGATTGCATTTATGACATTAATTGCAACTATAGCGGGGTTGAAGAAGGAAGATATGGGTTTGAAATGGGTACTTAAATATCAATATATACCTTTTGCAATTGTAATATGTTGTATTACCTTTTTTAAGAAGATGGCAAACAAGCCTAAATCACTTAAAAATATTCTTTGGGTAATGAGAATTAGTGCTATTATTGGAATAATATATTATTTACGTATTATAAAATAAATTTTACAGATAATAAAGGAGATTTTTTATGCCTAAACTTACAATTACATTAAAACAGCATACTCCTTTGATTCATTTTCAAGGGAGTCAAAAAGGGGCCACTATAAGAGCTACAGAATTTAAACCAAAGCTTGACAAATTTTTAAAAGAAAATGTTTTTAAAGGTGGATTTGAAGAGTATAAGCAGTATTTAATTGGGTATAACGATACAAGAAAAGAAGAAGATTTTGAAGAAAAAGAAGCTTTTGATTATAAGTTAAGGATAATTACAGATATATCTAAAATAAGAAAGTTAGATATAAAAGGACATATAAAATCACTTTATTTTGCTAATATGGGAAGTCAAAATAAAGGTAAAGAAAAGGATGAAATTATAAGCGTTTTTACAGATGATGATGTTGTCTTAGAGTTTTTCACATTACATGAAAAACTAAAAGATAAAATCAATGAAAATATAGAGTTTTTTTTATCTATAAATAATTTTGGTACAAGGCAAAGTAAAGGATTTGGCTCGTTTTATGTAAAAAATCCTAAAAATAAAATTAATAAATCAATAGAAAAAGCTTGTATGTGTAACGGGATAAACAAATATTTATTTATTCAATATAATAAAGAAAAGTATCTTGATATTATGAAGGATATATCTATTATATATCCATTAATGAAGTCGGGGTGGAATTTCCCTAAAAGACCGAATAATAGCTATCGAAAAGGTTTTTTATTTAAATATATGCTTAATAGAAATATAGGAAATGAAAAAAGGTTTATTAAAGAAAATTTTTTTAAAATTAATGATAGAGTTGAGAATGATGGAAAACCCAAGAAATATGTTAGAGCTATGTTAGGAATATGTGATGGCATTGAATTTAGAGATAATGTAAGAAAAGGGAAAATAAGATATGTTAGTGATATAGATAGATTTCAGTCACCTATATTATTTAAAATTATAGAAAATAAATTATTTATAGTTCCTAAAAAAATTCCAGAGGAAATGTTTAATAAAAGATTTGAATTTAGCAATACATATTTATGTAGAGGCGTAATGAAAACGGATAAAAAAATAATCTATACTCCACGTTGTGATCAATTTAACTTAGAAGATTTTTTATGTGAATTTGCAGAGTATTTTAATAATCGTTTAGAGAAAGCAAAAGTACATAATTTCTTTGAAGATAAGTTAAATATAGCAAAAACAAGAGAGATACAAATCAGACAGGTGGTGAAGTAATGGGAACAAGAACATATGTAGGGGTAACAATAGGTCCGATATATAAAACTATTCAGTTAGCAAAACGTACAGGAGAGCTATGGGGTAGTAGTTATATATTTTCATTTATAATGAAAAAAATAATTGAGAAAACATTAAAAAAGCATAAAAACGATAATATTCAAGATAGATTTATAGTGCCTTATGTTGGAGAAGGATATACTGATAACATATTTAAGGAACAGCATAAAGCTGGCATATTTCATGATAGATTTATTTTTCAATCAAAAGAAAATGAAAATGAATTTGAATCAGTAAATAGAATAATAGATGATGTTAAGAAGATGGTTGCAGAGCAAGTGTATAAAGATATAAGTAGTTACTATGAGAGAATTGTAAAATTTAGTAGTGAGGAAAATGATAAATATAAGCTTAAAGAAAAACTAAATGAAATATTTAAAAGGGGAGATATTGAAAATAATATAAAAGATTATATAAGAGAATATTTTCAAATATATTCTGTAGAAGTTGAAATTAATGAAGCTGATATTAAGAATAATAAAACAAATATAATTTTTGAGGTTTCAAGATATCTAGATGCAGTTGAATTAAACGAAAAATTTAGTAATAGTGAAAAAGACAATTATTTATCTTATTTTTTTAAAAATGAAATTATGAAAAAAAGTTTTTTGGCAATAGATGCGTTTGGAGAGGGAATCACAAAAAATATAGATGCTGAAGAAGTGCAAGAAAAGTTTTATAAAAACTATCCTTCATTAGCTAATATTGCAATGAGAGACTTAGGGGTAGAGGCTGATGATGATAGCTCAGAGGATAAACTGAGAAAGTCACATAAGCAAGAAAGAAGAAAAGTACATAATTATGTTGCTATTGTTCAAGTAGATGGGGATGGTATAGGGAAAATTATTGAAAAATTGCAACAAAATCATGAGAATGAAAAGGAAACGTTTAAAGGATTTTCTAAACAATTATATAACCATGCAAAGGATTCTGTAAACATTATTGAAAATTATGGTGGATTCACCCTATATGCAGGAGGAGATGATTTGTTATTTATAGCTCCTGTAATAAATAGAAAAAGTAAAAATGATTGTAAAAATATATTCGATTTGATAGATATAGTCTCAGAAAAGTTTGAAACTGGATTTGAGAAGTACTTAAAAGAAAATTTAAAAAATGATGAAGATAGTATAAAGAAACCTACTCTTTCTTTTGGAATGTCAATAATACATTATAAATATCCACTGTATGAGGCATTAAAAGATACAGGAAGCTTACTTTTCAATAATGCTAAAAATTATAAGCATTTTTCTAAGGAAGATAAAGAAACTGAAGTGAAAGCTATAGAAAAGGATGCTATATCTTTTAAAGTTATAAAGCATAGTGGGCAATGGTATGGATTAACACTAAATAAAAAATCTAAGTCATATGAAAACTTTAAAGAAATTCTAAAAAAAGAAATGAAAATTTTAGGCAAAGGAGAAAATGAAAGAGAAGGGTTAATAAACAATTTAAGAGCTATTTCTAATAAATTATGGGTAGAAGATAGCATATTAAATTGTGTTGGAGATAGTTTAGAAATGCTTCAAAATTACTTTCATAATAATTTTAATGAAGATTATCATGAAAAAGGTGAAGTTAAAGAATGTATAACTAATATCCAAAATTTAATTTTTGAGATTTACTATGAATGTAAGTTAGAGATAGAAAATAATGAAGACGAAACTGAAATAAGAGAATTAAATGAAAGATTTAAAGATAAGAAAGTTAAGGAAAAAATATATACTTATTTAAAATTTATAAGATTTTTAGGAGAAAAGGAGAAGGATGATGAAGAATAAATATCTAGTTACATTAAAACCTATGGGATCATTCTTTTTCGGAAGTGAAAGAACTTTTGGTTTAGGTGAAGATAATGAACATTATATAATTCAATCTGAATGTTTTCCACAACAAACTTCCATATTAGGAATGCTTAGAAAAGAAATGCTCATTATAAAAAACTTAATAAGATATGATTGGAATTATAACGGAATTTATGACAAGGTTAATATATTAATAGGAAATAAAAGTTTTAATATTAATGCTATAGAAAAGCAGCAGTTTGGGGTTATAGAAAAAATATACCCTGTGTTTATAAAAAAGGAAAATAAATATTTGATTTCTGTACCTAAGGATCATAAAGTTAAAAAGGTAATTAGAATAAATAAAAACAAAATAAATGAGATTAAAAAAATTAATATATATAATAAAAAATATAGAATTTTAAACTTTAATAAAAGATATGTCCCTTTTAATAAAAGGTATGTTCCCTTTAATTTTAATTTTAATGAAAACAAAAAGTGTAAAGTTAATTTTGGAAACAATAAAGAAGAAAATAAAACAATATATATTCCTTATGATTATGTAGCTAAAGACGGGTTGGCAACTGGCTTTATGGATAAGGGTAAAAATATAATAAATTTTAATGATGTTTTTAAAGAAGACAAACAGATTGGAATTAATGTGGAGAAGAATAAGCAGACATCAGAAGATGGATTATATAAAATTATAAGATATAGATTAGAAAATGATTATGAATTTGCATTTAATTTAGATGTAAATTTTAATACGGATTTTAAAGAAAGTGATTTAGATGGTTACAGCAATGTTGTGAATTTAGGTGGAGAAGGTTCTTATTTTAAAATAAGTTTTAAAAAAGTGGACAAATATATAAAAGATGATTTTGAGAATACAAATAATGAAGTTAATGATAAAGACGATAAAATCATTTATAAAAAGATGATTTTATTAAGCAATACTTATATAAGTAAAGAAAAGTATGATAAATATTGTGACTATGGAATAGTTAATGGAATTACTTTTAGAAATTTAAAAACAGATTATAGTAAATTTAAGGAAGAAGGAGAGTATTATAAAAAGTTTGAAAAAACCAATAAATTTATATTCTTAGAAAGAGGTTCTGTGTTATTTTCATTAGGAAGTAATTATGAAAAATTAAAAATTCAGATAGAGGCTAACCAGAATGTTAGAAATATAGGTTACAATGAATATGTATAAATAAGGAGACAAGGGTTTATGGATAATTTTAAGCTGTACATTATAGAAAATATAACAAATATGCATGTTGGAAATGGTGATATAAATTTTAATATTATTGATAATGAAGTACAAAGAGATGTTATCACAGAATTTCCCACAATAAATCCATCTAGTTTAAAAGGTTCATTAAGGGCGTTTTGTGGAGAAAATCTAAAAAAGCAATTAAATGAAGATGAAATTAAGCATATTTTTGGAGATAAAAAGACAGGAATAGGAAGATATAAATTTTTGGGTGCTTCTCTTTTATCAATGCCTGTAAGGAGTGATGTTAAACCTTTTTTTAGAGCTATTTGTCCTTTAATTATTAAAGAATTTATAAATATACTAAATGATTTTAAAATACAGATCGAACTAGAAAAAGATGTTGAACTAGGAAAAAATTTAGAAGAAATATTACTGCAATTAGAAGATTTATTTAAGGAAGAGAATAATCAAACGGATGAAGAACAAATAGGCTTTTTATTAAGTGATATTGATGTTAATAGTGCAAAGGTTGAAGGATATAAAGTAATCAAGGCAGAAGATAATGTCATGAAAATTTCTAAAAACTTAGAAAAAATATTTGGTGAGGATTTAGTTATTTTTAATGATAAAATTTTTAAACAAATAGTAAAAGAATTGCCTGTTATAGCTAGAAATAAATTAGAGATTGGTGTAAGCAAAAATCTTTGGTATGAGGAAGTTGTTCCAAGAGAAACAAGGTTTTATTTTGGGGTTATTGAATCTAGTGAAGATAGAGAATGTATAAAAAATCTTAACAAAAGATTTAATAAGTTAATAAAAAACAATATTGTTCAATTTGGAGCTAATGCTACTATAGGGTATGGATATTGTAAAATATATGAATTAGGTGATAAAAATGAATAAAAGAGAAGTAGAAAAATATATGCCTTTAGCAATAAATAGTATCATAAGAGTAATGAATGAAAATGAAAGTATTGATAAAGAGAGTTTAGAGTTGCCAAAAGAATTTAAAGGATATATATCGAGTTTTGGAGCAGGAATCATTCAAAGTGGATTGTTACCAACAGTAGCTTTTTTTGAAAACAAAGATTCTAATTCAAAGTCAGATAGGTCTAAAATTACAGAGATGATTTTTAGCATGTTAAATAAAAAGGAAAGTTACAAAACATATAAATTACTGGATTATTTACTTGATAATAAAGAAGATATAGAAGAAATTAAAGGAAATATATTAAATATAGCTATTGCTTTGAAATTGGCTATGAGAACATTTAAGTTTAGTGATAAATAAAAAGTAGGTGAGTAGTTAATGAGTATATCCAATTTGGGATACCTTTATTTTAAAGAATATTATATGGATTATTTTGAAAATTATAATGAGAAATATAGAAATTTAGGAGATAAAGAAAAAGAAAAAAAGACGCAAGAATATTATGAAGATAAAGATAAAAAATTATTTAAACCTATAGATATGGAAAGAGTAAGTGGAACTAAAAAAATTGGAGAAGATTTTCTATATTTTAAGACTACATATCCTGGATTGTTAATAGGAAGTGGACTCATACATTCAATAGGTGTGAAGGGTGAAAGCAAACTAGGATTTCAATTTGATTATACAACAGGGTTACCTATAATAAATGGTTCTTCTGTTAAGGGTGCAATAAGAAGTATATTTGATTTAGTTGATAAAAAAAACGAAGCTGTAGAGTATTTAAAAGGTATTATCTTGAGTGAAAATATGTTGGAGAATAGTCTAAAAGATTATGAGTTAGGAAAATACAATGGTAAAGAATTAAATGGTGAATATTTTAAAACATTAAGAGAAGAAATTTTTGAAGGCATTAAAGAAGGAAAAAATATATCTATGTACCAAAGGGATATTTTTTATGAGGCGGTTATAGATATAGAGGAAACAAAAAAAATTAATGAAAAGATTAATAAAAACAATGATATACAAATTTTGGGTGAAGATTATATAACTCCACATAAAGAACCACTAAAAAATCCAAATCCTATAAAATTTATAAAGTTAATGCCTAATATTGTTCTTAGATTTCAGTTTGACTTGAAAGATGGGATATTAACAAAGGATGAAAAATTACTTTTGTTTCATCAAATAATTCTAGATTTGGGAGTAGGGGCAAAAACTAATATAGGTTATGGAAGATTTGATGATAAATATACTAAAAGTAAGATTCAATTTAAAAATACTAAAAAATAAAACAGGGTATTTTCCCAGTCACAATTTTATATAAAATCCTGTTAAACATTGATATTAAAGAGCTTACAGGCTCTTTAATAATTTTTCTCTAAAATTCATAAACGACTGGTAAAAAATCCACTAACCCATTGAAAACACATGGATTTAGGTATATAATGAATTTTAGAAATGGCTTATTTACAGTAGTTGAACCTTAACATGAGATGTATTTAAATGCGGCATAGAAGATATAGCAATCCAAACTAGTACAGAGTTGAACCTTAACATGAGATGTATTTAAATTAAGATGTTGAAAGTAAATGAATGTAACAAAGAATAGTTGAACCTTAACATGAGATGTATTTAAATAGAATTTATAAAATACAAAAATATGAAAGAAGGTGTGTTGAACCTTAACATGAGATGTATTTAAATATAATTGCCATCTGCTGTTGGGATAGCTTTACATCGTTGAACCTTAACATGAGATGTATTTAAATGCAGCTCCAGCCACATCTAGCATAAAACTTTCGTGTTGAACCTTAACATGAGATGTATTTAAATCTAAATACACCCATCATCTTTAACATTCCTTCTGGTTGAACCTTAACATGAGATGTATTTAAATAGCAATGAGTGATAAAAGCAAACTAGCTACTAGCAAGTTGAACCTTAACATGAGATGTATTTAAATACTGTATAATTATTATCTCTAATAGCTTTGTTAATGTTGAACCTTAACATGAGATGTATTTAAATCGATTTATAGTTGCCATACTTTCTATACTCTTTACCGTTGAACCTTAACATGAGATGTATTTAAATCTAGCACCTATTAAGCTTCGTATAAATGTATCTTGTTGAACCTTAACATGAGATGTATTTAAATAATACTGCTGCATGTCCTGATATTATATATTTATCAGTTGAACCTTAACATGAGATGTATTTAAATTCATCTAATGTAGTTATATCTTTTTCCTTAAAAAGTTGAACCATAACATAGGATGTATTTAAATTATATTATTTTAGTTTTAAATTCCCAAAAGCTATTATGTTAGACCTTAACATAGGATCTATTAAATATAAGGCACAGAAGTGTTACCACCTCTATGCCTAAAGAAGATATGTAATTAAAAACCACTCACCATGGAAAAAAACCATCGTGAGTATTTTTTAATCTATAATGGGCTAAAGCCTAATCGTTCCAGCCGAAACCTTTTCAAATACAAATATTAATAAGGATAAAAGATATGTACCTTTATGTTCTGTAGCAGTAAACTTGTATCAAGGATTTAAAAACCCCTATTTTATAAATTTTTTTCTAGTCACAATTTTATATAAAATCCTATTAAAGCTTGATATTAAAGATCTGGCAAGCATTTTAATGATTTTTTTAAAGTTCATAAACGAAAGGTATTAAACATAAGAGATCAGATTTAAGGTTTTCTAGTCATTTGAATAAAGGTACAAAAGATTTACAATCATCAAATAAAAGGTCTGATATTTTAGACCAATTTAAATTAAGACTTTATAAAATTTGGGAAAAAAGGTTTGATTTAGAGCATAAGATGGACGAGGGTTGGTAAGGCAAAAAAAGAGGATCAATCTATACAAGCTATAATGTGGGAAGTAAAGAGGGAGAAAGTTGTTTCCATTAAGCATTTTATAGCAAAGTAATATGCTTTGCAGACAAATAGTAATTTAAGGAGAAACTATAATGAATAAAATTGTAAAAGTTATAATTGATAGACCATTAGGTTCATATCATCCTGAACATAAAGATATATATTATTGTGTTAATTATGGTTATGTACCTGATATTATTGCACTAGATGGAGAAGAACAAGATGCATATGTTCTTGGTATAAGCAAACCTATAGAAGAGTTTACAGGTGAGGTAGTAGCAATTATTCATAGAAATGACGATGTTGAAGAAAAATGGGTAGTTGTGCCACAAGGAATGAAAATAACAAAAGTAGATATACAGAAGCAAGTTCATTTTCAAGAACAATATTTTGATAGCTCAATAAAAATGCTAATTTAATGTCTAAGTATTGTAAATAGCCAATTACTTAAAATTTAGAAAATAAAGTTTGCAAATTAAGGAGATAAAAATGATGGAGAAGTTTGCTAAACCAGCAGTAGGTGCAATTATTGAAAAAGAGATTGATGGAGAAAAATTTATTTTGGTACAGGAAAGACAAAAAGAGGATGGTGAAAAAGAAAATGGAATGGTTGAAATTCCAGCAGGAAAGATTAGAGAATATGAAAACATTTTTGAAGCATTGCGTAGAGAAGTAAAAGAAGAAACAGGATTAATTATTACCAAAATAAATGGAGAAGAGTGTAGTTTACAATCTTGTGTTAATGGTAATAGAGTTATAAGTTTTCACCCATATTGTGTTACTCAAAATTTATCAGGAGCATACTCTCTTATTTTAAATACATTCATTTGTGAAGCTGATGGAATATTGGCTGAATCAACAAATGAAGCTCAAAATATTCATTGGGAAAAAGCAGATATTATAAAAGATATGTTGAAAGATAATCCAGATAGTTTTTTTCTTATGCATGTTAATGCACTTAAGAAATATTTTAAACTATTGTAATAAACAAATTGCGATTTTAAGGTTAAATAGCAATTTGGAGGGTGGGATAAATCTATGGAATATGATTGTATGATTGTGGATTTACTAAAGGAAATAAATGGTTCAGATACAGAGCAGCTGCAATAATTATTGAAAAAGGATGTGTATTACTTGCTAAAAGTGATATGGTTTACTTCGCCAAACATTAGTGGCGAATGAATTAAAGAATGAGAAAAATATTCAAAGTATAAATATGAAATTTAGGAATTTTAAGGGAACATTAGGAGGATATAAAAAGTCGGCTAAATAAGAATACCCAATTTAAAATTAAAATTTGTAGTATAATATACAAATAAAATGTAATTTTCTACACAGTTTAAATATAAAGTGTAATAATTTGAATTAGGGTAGGTGAAGATAGAATGGATAGACAACAGCTATTATCTATGGATCCATATATGTTATTAAGTATTGTTAATATGAAATTAAGAGATGAATTTAGCAGTTTAAAGGATTTATGTAACTATTATGAAATAAAAAGTGAAGAGATTGAAGATAAATTAAAAAAGATAGATTATAAATATAATGATCAAACTAAGCAATTTATAGGCGTGTAGAGAAGATAAGAGGTTAATATTATGTTGTATCATAATTTTAACTCTTTATAGTATTTTCTAAATGGGGCGGAAGTGAAAAACTTTTAATATGCTGAAATTTTTCAACTTCAGTTTTAGTTAGGTTTACTCTAATAATAATTTTATATAAATTATTTTCCCAGTCACAATTTTATATAAAATCCTGTTAAAGCTTGATATTAAAGAGCTCACGAGCTCTTTAATAATTTTTCCACAAAATTCATAAACGACTGGTAAAAAAACAAGCAATACATTGAAAATACAGGTGTTTAGGTATATAATAAATTTAAAGAATGGCTTATTTACAGTGGTTGAACCTTAACATAGGATGTATTTAAATTATATTACTGTAAAAATATTATTTATTTTGATTTCAGTTGAACCTTAACATAGGATGTATTTAAATAGCTGTTGTTCCCCCAATAGCCAACTAATAGGCACTGTTGAACCTTAACATAGGATGTATTTAAATTAAGTATAAAAAAGGTGCTGATTATTCGACACAGGTTGAACCTTAACATAGGATGTATTTAAATCAATTTTTTGATTATTTACTAGACAAAGTTGAGGGTTGAACCTTAACATAGGATGTATTTAAATGATAATCCCCGGTGAAGAGCCAATGACTTTCTTTGTTGAACCTTAACATAGGATGTATTTAAATGTATAAAACATCTATTAATAATTGGCTACCTATAATAGTTGAACCTTAACATAGGATGTATTTAAATTTGTTATTATGAAAGCACAGATATGGTGGTTTTTGTTGAACCTTAACATAGGATGTATTTAAATAAAGTCAAAGGACATTACTAAAAATGCTAGTGAAATGTTGAACCTTAACATAGGATGTATTTAAATAAGAAAGAGATAATGTTAGTTCATTTAGTATAAGTAGTTGAACCTTAACATAGGATGTATTTAAATTGGCTATACTATGGATGATTTAATGCAAGAAGCTTAGTTGAACCTTAACATAGGATGTATTTAAATTAACTTGAAGTTTGAATATGACCTGCTATACTAATCGTTGAACCTTAACATAGGATGTATTTAAATACCTTTTTAGATTGTACAACTACTATAGCCTCTTGGTTGAACCTTAACATAGGATGTATTTAAATTGGCTTTTAAACCTTCTTTTTGGTATTTGTATTCACGTTGAACCTTAACATAGGATGTATTTAAATGTGCTAATTCTCTAAGATTGTTCTTCGATTGTCTGTTGAACCTTAACATAGGATGTATTTAAATTAGCATCATATATCACTTTCATTACTACTCTCCTTTTGTTGAACCTTAACATAGGATGTATTTAAATCGTACTACTAAATTAAAAGATAGTTTAGCTGCTAAGTTGAACCTTAACATAGGATGTATTTAAATATAGTATTTTGTACTGTATCTAATCTCTTAGTAAGGTTGAACCTTAACATAGGATGTATTTAATATAAGGAACAGAGGACTTATCATCTCTGTTCCTAAATAATGAAAAGATGTAATTAAAAACCGCTTACCATGGAAAAACACCCATCGTGAGCAGTTTTTAATTTACAATGGGCTAAAGCCTAATAATTACAGCTTAAACCTTCTCCAATAGAAATATTAACAACGATAAAAGTTGTTTATGTTAAAATAAAAGTTAATAAATTAGGGGAGTTTTCGCTTCCACTTAAAAGAATAATAATGAGATAGAATGGACAAGTTTTTCACATATATGTCCTAGAGCAGTAATACTATAAAATTATTCAATAAAGCATTCATTTACAAAGCTTTAGATAGTATTTTTATATACTTTTGAAAGTAACCTAAATTGCCTGGTGAATTTTTAAGAAAATATTGAGATCTCAATGGCTTTGTGGTATTCTTAATTTTAAAGAATGGCTATTTTGGTGTGCTTGAACAATAATATGAGATGTATTTAAAAATATGTTTTTTCTTATTTTGATAAAATTAAATTGAACCATAACATAGGATGTTAGAGAATCAAGTTGAATAAATTTAAACTTGGTTCTTTATTTTTTATATAAAATCAATATGATTTTTTTTATTTTGATATTGATTTTATAAATACAAACTGGTAACATAAAACTATAAATACAAATAAAAGGGAGGTGTGATTAAAAATGATAAAAATAGAAAAATATATAATTGCAGAATTATATATAAAAGTGTATTTAACAAAAAATATACCCCAAAAAGACGTTAACATTAAGATAGGGAATTTAGTTGATAAATCTTTTTTGCATAACGAAAAATATTCGCAGTTTCATCATGAAAATAGGTACAAAATGTATACGTTTAATCAACTATATCCATTGGAAACTGCTGATAAAATCTATAAAAAAGGTAAAATATATACTTTTGTAATAAGAACAATAGATAAAAATCTTTCACAATATTTCTTTAAATATCTTACTAATGAATATACAGATTCAATAAAAATTTTAACTATAGAAAGAAAAACAATTCCAAGAAAACACATAGAAAAGATATACAGCATTACCCCTGTAGTTATAAAATCTGAAAAAGGCTATTGGAAAAACAATATCAGCTTAGAACAATATGAAAATCGACTTAAGACTAATTTAATTAAGAAATTTAATCAATTTAATAATACTAAAATAGATGAAAATTTTGAACTTTTTACATTTATTAAATTTGACAATAGAAAGCCTATAGCAACAAACTATAAATCTATTTGTCTTTTAGGGGACAAGCTTACATTAAACATTGCTGAAAATGAAATTGCTCAAGAATTAGCATATCTTGCATTAGGTACAGGGATATCTGAAATGAACTCAAGAGGTATGGGGTTTGTGAACTACAAATGGCTTTAAGGAGGTGAAAAAGTGTTATCGGATGTTATAAAAACTTTTGAAAAGCAATATAAGAAGCATGGTGACAATTATATAACACATTCTTATATTCCCGTGGATGGGGAATATGTACTTATTGATATTAGTAACGATGATTTTAAAGAATTAGGCAGAATAGAAATTAAACTAAATAAGAAGACTAGAGAAATTGATAGAACCAATCAATATTTTGACTTTGTGTGCAAAGCGGATTATATGAGTAAGCTTATAGATATGAATAAGCCTATTGATTCTAAAAAAATTATACACAGTAATAATTATTTAAGCTTTTTTGTGAAAAAAGAAAATGTTGGCAATGGCAAACTAACTGACGAAATTATAGAAGATTACTACAATGTATTGAAAAATCCATTAATAAAGTATAATAAACCTAAAGCTAAACAACTATATAAAGAAATTGAGAAAAAACATGGGAAATCAGATGAAAATAGAATAGAAAAAATTCAAGAATGGGTCAAAAACAATATATATGATTTTGTAGAAAAAGGTAGCAAGGATAAATCATATTTAAAAATTTTTTTCAAATATGATTTAGAGGAATATAGAAAAGAAAGCGAAAAATATATACTTACAAATATCTACAACAGTAATGATTTCAACATACATATAAACGAACAAATCTATGGACTTCCAAATGACAATATGGGATTAAATTCTAAAAAACCTTATCTAGAAAATAAAAGCCGAAAGACAAAAGTACCTTATTTATTATCTCAAGAAGAAGTTTTAACTCAAAAGAAGTTTTTCGATTACTTAATGAATCAAGCAGCGGCAGGAAAAACAAATATTTATATAAGCGAAGATGAAATAAAATCATTTTCTAATGAAGAAATGCAAAGAGAAGATTTTAGGGGCTACTATTTAAGAATTAAAAAAGGTAAGGAAGTTGAAATTCATGACTTTGATACTATAGGACTTTATAAAACTAAAATTAAACCAATGAATTTGGTAAACGTTTTAAATGTTGAAAAATCAAAGATTCAGTATACGCCAATAAATACTTTACAAGGAATGAGAAACTTAATAAATGAAGTCTTATTTAGTAAGTTTTTAACAACAAATTATTTTACTGAAGCAAAGGATTTAAACGTAAAGGATAATAATTTAAAGAGAAATTTATTAATATCAAGAACAGCTCTTTTTACATGGTTTTATAAGGGAAATAGTAGTAATACATGGAGAATATTAAAGCAAAGTAGTTTAGATTTAATAAAAGGTGCTATAAATAATGGGTATTTATCAAGAGCAAGTGACCAATTTAATCTAAGATGTGCACTAAAAAAATATTTTGAAGGAGGGGATAATATGGCTGATATTTTAATGAATGTTAAAAGTTCATTAAGAGAAAAAATCAATCAAGGTGATACAGCTAGTATAGAAAATGATAAGGAGTACTATTTTGCAGTTGGACAATTAGCTAACTATTTTATTTCATTAAGTAAAGGTAAAAACAAGGTACATTCTTTAGCTAACCCAATTATTAATGCAAAAACAGATAAGAGAATAAAAGATGAACTTATAAAAATGTATAAGAAATATAACTACACAATTAATACAGGCAATAGGAAGTTTAGAAATTTATTTGCAATGGCTTCATCTTATAATCCACAAGAAAAGGTTCAAGAAGATTTAATTATAGCAGGATATTTACACAGCAACCTAGTTTATGAAAAATCAAGCAAGGGGGAAAATGAAAATGAATAAAAGAGTGTATGGAATTTTAGGAATAGCTTCAAGAATGAGCAATTGGAATGCTGACTTTACTGGGTATCCAAAGACAACTTCATCTGGGGATGTTTTTGGAAGTGATAAAGCTTTTAAATATCCTATGAAAAAAATGTGGGAACAGCAAGGAGAAAAGGTTCTATATATAAAATCAGTAAAGCTGCAAGAGAATAAAAAAGGAGAGGTAGAGTTAATACCAAGAGCTTTAAAAGAAAGATATGAGTACATATTTAATGAGGAAGATTTAAAGAAAAATAAAGACAGTAAAGTTGTTTTAACAAATTTATTTAGTGCAATAGATGTTAAAAACTTTGGAGCTACTTTTGCAGAGGAAGGAAATAATATTTCTATAACAGGAGCAGTTCAAATAGGTCAAGGATTTAATAAATACGAAGAAACTAATGCAGAAGAACAACAAATACTTTCACCTTTTAGAGATGCATCAAAAAAAGAAGGGAATAAAAAAGATGAGGATAAGGAAGAGGCGAAATCATCTACACTAGGTACTAAAATAGTTAGCAATGAAGCACACTATTTTTATCCTTTTGTAATAAATCCATTAGCATATGATCAATTTAAGGAACTTGAAGTAACAGAAGGATATACAGAAGAAGACTATAAAAAATTTAAGGAAGCATCTATGGTAGCAGCCACTTCTTTTAGTACTAATGCAAAAATTGGTTGCGAAAATGAATTTGCTTTGTTTGTAGAAACAGAAAGTGATTTATATTTGCCAGATTTATCTCAATATGTAGATTTTGAAAAAGACGAAGAAAAGAATGTTATAACATTAAAATGTGATGATTTGTTAAATAGATTAAAAGATAGAATTAAGAATATAGAGATATACTATAACCCATATACTACAACCGTTGAATGTAATATAGAGAATGCTAAGAAAATGAACATTTTTACTAAAGAAGAGGTGTAAAAATGAATGCTTTAAAATTTACATTAAGTGGTAAGACTGCTTTTTTTAAAAAACCAGATGTTAATACTTACTACTATTTCACTTATGGTAATATTCATAAAATAGCTTTACTAGGAATCTTGGGAGCTGTAAGTGGATATGGGGGATACAATGAGCAAGAGTTTAATAGAAAAGGAAATGGTAAAAAAGGAGCATATCCTGAGTTTTATGAAAAACTTAAAGATATTAAGATAGGAATAGTTCCTCAAAATGATAAGGGATACATTCCAAAGAAAGTTCAAGTATTTAATAATTCAGTTGGTTATGCCTCAAAAGAACAAGGGGGCAACCTTATAGTTAAAGAACAATGGTTAGAAGAACCTAAATGGGATATATATATTCTTATTCAAGGAGAAGTTGAAAAAGAATTGTCAGATAGATTGATGAATTTGAGTTTTGAGTATATACCTTATTTAGGTAAAAATGATCATTTAGCCAATATTACAGACATTGAAATTATTGAGGACGTTGAAAAAGCAGATAATGTAAATAAAATGGATAGTTTGTTTATAAAAGATTATTTTGAATTTGTTGAATTTAAAGATGATATATTTGGCAGCGGGGAATATGTTCCTATATATAAATATCAGGAAATGCTGCCAATATCATTAGAAGAAACAACTAATAAATATAATTTAGAAACTTTTATATATACTAATTCACAATTGAAATGTTTAAAAGATGCTTTGTTATATAAGTGTAATGAAGGTTTAATATTTTTCTTTTAATAGTTGAATAAAAAATTTTCTTATTAAATAAAACATAGTTTAATTGGCATATAAATGATTTTATTCGATGTTTAGTTATTCTAATACTCTCACTTCTTTTAAGTGAGAGTAAAGAATGTTACGACTCTGGATAACGACTTCTAAGAAACAAAATTCCTAAGAATTCTGTTTATATTATGTCTATCGCCACTAATACTCTAAGAAATAATATGGCTGAGATAAGTGGCGATACGATTTTGGATAGGAATTTCCGATTTTTAACTGTAATAAAACTTTGATTGGAGTTTAAAATGTTGTTTTAGGAGGCAGTAAATGTATTTTTTTAATATAGAAAAGGTTGATTTAGATAAATTTATAGCAAACAGTAATAAAATATATGCTCATATTCTTAATGAAAGAAAAGAAAGATTGAAAGAACACATTGATTTAGCAGTAGAGTATTTATATAAAATTATTGAGAGTAAAAAACTAGATAATGTATTTTTAAATTTTGAAAACGGATTGGTAAATGAACTTAGTTTAAAAGGGAAAAATTTTTATAGAGAAATGTTATTGAATACTATATATATGCATGATTTAGGCAAGATAAATTGTAACTTTCAATATGTAAAAATGGGCAATAATGAATTTAAAAATGCGAAAGGGTTGAGCGTTAACAACACAAATCATTCTATGTTATCTTCTTTGATTTATTTAAATCATTACTTTAATGAGATAGAGGGGCATGATGTAAAGGAAGATAGGGAAGATTTAACCATATTTATGCTGTTGAATGCGTATATAATATCCAAACATCATGGAGCTTTAGATAGTTTTGATGAATTTAAGGAAAAATTGCTAGATGATGATGGAGAAGGGAAACGGCTATATACGGATCAGTTATCTATATTTAATGAAGTATATAAAGAACAAATAATATTTAATAAAGAAAATAAGTTATTAATGAGAATATTTAATGTTGTCGAAAAGAGTTTAGCGAGAAAGGAAGAAGAGAATAAAGAAATTTCTATATGCTTTTATATTTATGAAAGATTTCTAAGTTCACTTCTTTTAGCTTGTGATTATTATTCTACTTCTCATTTTAAAAATCAATCAGAAATAAAAGAGTTAGGAGAAATAGATGATATAAACAAATTTTATGATGTATTTAAAAATACAGAAGTTTATAAAAGTATAAGACAATATGAAAAAGAAAGTTACTGTAAGACCAATGATTTTAGTAATATAAAGAATATTAATATATTGAGAAATGAAATGTTTCTTGATGCAGAAAATAGTTTTTTAGAAAATCTAGATAACAATATATTCTATTTAGAAGCACCTACAGGAAGTGGAAAAAGCAATGTAAGTTTAAATTTAAGTTTTAGGATAATAGAGAAATGTAAGGATATAAATAAAATATTTTATGTATACCCATTTAATACTTTAGTAGAACAAAACATAAAGACTATGGAAAATATATTTGAAAGCAGTAGTGTTATGAAGGATATAGCAGTAATAAATTCAGTAGTGCCAATAAAAACAAAAGGTAAAGTTATAAAGGAAAGAAGAAAAAAAGATGCAGATGAAAATGAAGACAGTGATGTTATAAATTATGAAGAAGCTCTTCTTGATAGGCAATTCTTACATTATCCCATAGTTTTAACAACTCATATAAGTATATTCAATTATCTTTTTGGAACTTCAAAGGACAATCTATTTCCTTTAGCACAAATGGCAAATAGTGTTGTGGTTTTAGATGAAATACAAAGTTATAGAAATAGTATTTGGAAGGAGATAATAACATTTTTAAAATATTATTCAGAACTTTTAAATATAAAATTTATAATAATGTCTGCTACATTGCCAAACCTAAATAAGCTTATAGATGGAGATATTGAAACTGTAACTTTAATAGGAGATAGAGAGAAATATTTTAAAAATCCAATATTTAAAAATAGAGTAGTTCCAGATTTTTCATTATTAGAAGTAGAGGGAAATGTTAAAGAGCAGCTATTAAAGCATGTTATTAAAACTTCAAAAAAAATAGAAGGTAACATACTAATTGAATTTATAAAAAAGGATACTGCAACAAAATTTTTTAAGGATTTAATAGAATGTAGAAGTGAACTATCAAAAGGTGATAAAGAAAAGCAAATAGAGCTTATGACAGGAGATGATAATAGTATAGAAAGAAATATTATTATAAACAAAATCAAAAATAATAAAAACATTATTTTAGTAGCTACTCAGGTCATAGAAGCTGGAGTAGATATTGATATGGATATAGGATATAAAGATATATCTATGTTAGATTCGGAGGAACAATTTTTAGGAAGAATTAATCGTTCCTGTAAGAAGCTACAATGTAAAGTATACTTTTTTGATTTAGATGCCGCTTCTAATATATACAAAAATGATATTAGGAAAGAAAAAAACATAAATTTAAAATCTAAAGATATAAGAGATATACTTATAAACAAAAATTTTCAGGATTTTTATGATTATGTACTTAAAGAACTAAACAAACATGCTAGTAATTTAACTGATAAAAATTTTAATGATTTTATTAAAAATAGTATAAATAAATTAAATTTCAAACAGATTGAAGAAAGAATGAAGCTTATAGACGAGCGTTATGAGTACAGTGCATTTTTAAATAGAACGTTAAAATTAGAGAATGGTGAAATATTAGATGGAGAAAAGGTTTGGAATGATTATATTAGTTTATTAAAAGGTAGTAGCTTAGACTATGCAGAACAGAAGGTTAGGCTATCTGAAGTAAAATCAAAATTAAACTATTTTATATATAAGGTTAATAAAAATGACTTTTCCTATGAAGATAGAATAGGTGATTTATATTATATTGAAGATGGAGAAAAATATTTTGAAAATGGCAAATTTAACAGAGAAAATTTTAATAAAGGTATTGGAGATTTCATATAAGGAGGAATTATGAAAGTAAATGGCACATTGATAAACTATTATTTTCACTGTAAAAGGCAGTGCTGGCTTCATGGAAATAGAATTAATCTTGAAGATAATAGCCAAGATGTAAAGATAGGAAAAGCTATTCATGAAGTTAAAAGTGAGAAAAGTAAACAAACTGAGATAAGTATTGACAATATAAAAATAGACAAGCTTACAAAAGAATATTTAACAGAAGTAAAAAAATCTGATTCAGATATAGAAGCTGCTAAATGGCAAGTGTTACTATACTTAAAAGTATTAAAAGACAAGGGAATAGAGAGAAAAGGAAAGTTAGAATTTGTAGAAAAGAATAAAAGTAAAAGTACTATTATTATTGAATTGAATGATAAAAACTTAGAAGAATTAGAAAAAATAAAGAAAGATATAGAAAATTTGCTTTTAGAAGAAAATGCACCACAGGTTATAAATGAATCTAAATGTAAAAAATGTGCATATTTTGAATACTGTTATATTTAGGAGGAAGTTATGGGAAGCACTAGATATATAACGTCTATGGGAGAATTAACAAGAAAGGACAATTCTTTATGTTTTAGAAAAAACAATAAGAATGTGTATATACCAGTAGAGAATACAAGAGAAATTTACTGTATGTCAGAGGTAAGTATAAATAGTAAACTTTTAGATTTTTTAGCACAAAACAACATAATAATACATTTTTTTAATTATTATCAAGGATATAGTGGGACTTTTTATCCAAGAGAATATTATAATAGTGGAAAAATTGTTGTTAAGCAAGTAGAGGCTTATAATAACAAAAGATTAGTAGTAGCTAAAGCAATAGTATGGGCTATTTCTGAGAATATATATGAGGTTCTATATCATTATTATAAACATGATAAGAAGGAAGTAAAAAAGACTCTTGATTGGATAAAGACAGATATGAAAGTTAATTTAGATAAAGGTAATGACATTAAACAGGTTATGCAGGTGGAAGGAGAAACATGGCAAAGATTTTATGGAGAATTTAAAAATATATTACCAGAAGATTTTGTTATGAATAAGAGAGTGAAAAGACCACCTGATAATCCTATAAATGCACTTATTTCTTTTGGTAATACATTATTATATGCAAAAACAATAACAGCTATATATAATACTCATTTAGATCAAAGAATAAGTTTTTTACATGAACCATCAGAAGGAAGATTTTCTTTAAGCTTAGATATAAGTGAAGCTTTTAAGCCAGTCGTAGTTTTTAAAACCATATTTGATTTAGTAAATCATAAAAAGCTACAAGTACCTAAACATTTTGATAAGAAAGTTAATTATTGCTTGTTAAATGAAGAAGGTAGAAAAATATTCATAACTGCTTTTGAAGAAAGGTTGGAAAGTGTATTTATACATGAAAAGCTTAGGAGAAAAACAACATATAGAACTGCCATAAAATTGGATTGCTATAAACTTATAAAATTTATACTGGAAGACAAGGAATTCAAACCTTTTAATTTAAAGGAGAAAATGTAAATGAGAAAAAATTTTAATTATAATTATGCTTTCCTTTTTTATGATGTCAATGAGAAGAGGGTAAATAGGGTATTTAAAGTATGTAAAAAATATTTATCTCATTTTCAGAAGTCTGTTTTTAGAGGAGAAATAACCCCATCAAATCTTATTCTTTTAAGAAAAGATTTGAAAAAAGTAATAGATGAAAATGAGGATTTTATATGCATAATAAAGTTAATGAATAATAATGTTTATGGTGAAGAAGTGTTAGGAAACAACCAAAATGTTACAGGAGAAGACTTGATATTATAAATATTAAAAATATAAGTAAATTAGGACATTAATATGGAGATATGTGCAATAGATTATTTTCCCAGTCACAATTCCACATAAAATTCTGTTAACAGTTGATATTAAAGAGCTCACGAGCTCTTTAATAATTTCCTCCAAAAAATTCATAAACAACTGGTAAAAAAACAAGCAATCCATTGAAAATACAGGTGTTTAGGTATATAATAAATTTAAAGAATGGCTTATTTACAGTGGTTGAACCTTAACATAGGATGTATTTAAATAGATTTTATGATTATGCAGCAGAAAATAAGCAATTGGTTGAACCTTAACATAGGATGTATTTAAATCGAAAAATATTGACTACATATCCATAAAGTGTTAGTTGAACCTTAACATAGGATGTATTTAAATAAGACTTATACTAATGGACCATGGAAAACTGATTTTGTTGAACCTTAACATAGGATGTATTTAAATTTAAAAAAGTGTTTCCTTGAAATACTTCCCCGATATTGTTGAACCTTAACATAGGATGTATTTAAATTTTGTAGAAGAGAGTGCTATGGATGATATAAAAAAGTTGAACCTTAACATAGGATGTATTTAAATCACTGGTTCTACAAGAATGAAATGTGGTACAGCAGTTGAACCTTAACATAGGATGTATTTAAATAAGTGAGATTTAATAATTCTATTTTTAAGTTTCTTGTTGAACCTTAACATAGGATGTATTTAAATTGAAGTTTTTAGAGTATCTTTCTCAAAGTCGATTCGGTTGAACCTTAACATAGGATGTATTTAAATGAAATTATTGGAAGAAATTTTAAATAAAATGGGTGGTTGAACCTTAACATAGGATGTATTTAAATCCTTTTTCATATTCTTTAACCCTCCGATAAAATGTAGTTGAACCTTAACATAGGATGTATTTAAATTATTGTTTTATCATCTTGGTTAACTGTCCCATAGCGTTGAACCTTAACATAGGATGTATTTAAATCCATTTAAATTTCAATTCAATGTTTCTTTTAAGTCGTTGAACCTTAACATAGGATGTATTTAAATTGAGTTCATATATTTTTTTATGTGCGTTTTCTACTTCGTTGAACCTTAACATAGGATGTATTTAAATTCGCTTGAGAGAGTGTTAACATTCCAAGTGGTTCAGTTGAACCTTAACATAGGATGTATTTAAATATTAGTAACAGTTTCGGAAGTCTTAAAGGTAAAGTTGTTGAACCTTAACATAGGATGTATTTAAATTAGTCCTCATTTCCCTGCATTTTAGCACAAAGTTTGTTGAACCTTAACATAGGATGTATTTAAATATCCAACAGACTACGAGCAAATACCAGAAAGCATCGTTGAACCTTAACATAGGATGTATTTAAATCTAAGACCAGAGAGTCTGGTCTTTTTTATTGTACTGTTGAACCTTAACATAGGATGTATTTAAATTCACTTAATTTTAAAACGCCTTTTCTTAGGTCTCCGTTGAACCTTAACATAGGATGTATTTAAATGATTTAAGTGCAGCTACAATTAATTCTTCAGCTGCAGTTGAACCTTAACATAGGATGTATTTAAATAGGAATATTTCATATAACATTCCATTTTCATTGAAGTTGAACCTTAACATAGGATGTATTTAAATTACATGCGAGTGGGCATGTGTAAGAGCCGAGTGGGGTTGAACCTTAACATAGGATGTATTTAAATATCTCATTTAAGTAAAATAGAAAATTATTCTGTTTAGTTGAACCTTAACATAGGATGTATTTAAATTCTTGTTTTAGATTTGAATCTAGTTTTATATTCATGTTGAACCTTAACATGAGATGTATTTAAATATAAAACTGTATTCACAATAAATATTGAAACAGTTAAAAGACAACAAAGTAGTTATTTAAAAATTATATAGAATGTAAACATATATTAAGGAGTAATAATATGGAAAATAAATTTGATAATGCAAATTGGCATTTTGATGATGCTTATAATGGATATTGCAAGCGTTTTGATTGTGAACAGGATAGGGAAAATAGCAATCATATTGAAGCTGGAGTAGTATATGCGGCAACTCATATGGGAATGTATATTGCATGGATTATTAAACATAACTTAGAAGGAAGTATTCATAAGAAAGATTCAAAGGAAGATTTGGACAAAGTAAGAAACAATCAGATGACAGGAGTAGAATTTTTACTTAAAAATTGTGATGGAAAGCTGTGGAGTGATGATTTTAATCAAGAAGGGCTTGAATTTACAAGAAGTTATTATGAATACTATTTAAGAGATTATGCAGATTTAATTTTATGTGAGTTTGATATAGAATATAGCATATATGAAGTGGAAGATAAATGGACGAACTATGAAAGTATTAGCATTATGTTAGATACTGCTTATAGTGACTTTAAAAAAGGAAAAGTAGGATGTGTGAGATAAAATAATTAATAAGTTTGGAATCTAATCGAAAGAATAAAAATAGGTAATTAAAACCGCTTGCCATGGGAAAAAATGTCTGTGGTAAGCGGTTTTTAGTTATAATAAGATAAAATATAATTGTTCCAGAATAAGATTTTTATTAAATAAAGGTAAAAGATATTTAGCTTAAAACAAATAAGGGTTATGGTATAATATAGAAATTAAATGCCTTAATTAAAGATATAATTAGTGAATAAATGAACGCAACAATTTAAAACACAGCATTAGGGTTACTAAAGGAAGTTTGAACTAGTCTTACACTCTTTTAAAATAAAGCCTTAAATTATTATAACTGAAAGGGAATAAGTATTATGTTTGAGAATGCAGAAAAAGTTATAGAAGGAACTTGGGTTTATGCTGGCAATGTAACCTGTAATCTTTGGATTATTAAATGGGATGTATTATATGGTACTGGTGATTATGAAGATCCACCAAAAATTGAAAATGACAAAGAAAGTGAATGTTATTATGTTGAATTTGAATCTATGGTAGAAAAAGGAAGAGTCACTTCCGTAAGAGGTGGGTTCTTAACATTATCTGATGCAATAAAGGATGCTGAGAAGGCTGTTAACCAAAAGATTAACTGGGTTAAATGAAACTTACTTTTCCCAACCTCAATTAAAAAATAAACTGTGCTAACCATTGATATTAAAGAGCTTATAGGCTCTTTAATAATTTTTTGCCAAAATTCAAAAACGGCTGGTAAAAAAACAGCTAATCCATTGAAAATACAGGCATTTAGGTATATAATAAATTTAAAGAATGGCTTATTTACAGTGGTTGAACCTTAACATAGGATGTATTTAAATACATTTTCGTCTTGATAAGTCGCTTCTGATATAGCGTTGAACCTTAACATAGGATGTATTTAAATTAGCTTCTTCCACACTCTTCACATTCCCACCAATATGTTGAACCTTAACATAGGATGTATTTAAATAGAATTTCTAAAATATAAGAATATGAAAGAAGGTTGTTGAACCTTAACATAGGATGTATTTAAATTTTTTACAAAGTTAACTTTACTTCCAAATCCAGCGCGTTGAACCTTAACATAGGATGTATTTAAATTATTTAAAAAAAATTAATTTAGATAAAATTATTTCGTTGAACCTTAACATAGGATGTATTTAAATTGTAGTTCGATGTTATCGCCTAAATGTAGCGTATTGTTGAACCTTAACATAGGATGTATTTAAATGTACACAAGAGAGCAAGTACCAAATCTAAGCAATGTTGAACCTTAACATAGGATGTATTTAAATTCTCCTATCTTTTAGTAGTATATCCCATAGTGATATAGTTGAACCTTAACATAGGATGTATTTAAATTAGTAATAATTAGCTCAATATTCCTCGTCGAATAGCGTTGAACCTTAACATAAGATGTATTTAAATCAAGGTACTGGATTAAGACAAACTGACGGATGGGGACGTTGAACCTTAACATAAGATGTATTTAAATTTATTGTTTGTATGTTTCAGTGACGTTTCTGTGAGTTGAACCTTAACATATGATGTATTAATTAAATATAAGGAATAGAAGTGTTACCACCTCTATTCCTAAAGAATCAATAAGGTAATTAAAAAAATGCTTACCATGCAAAAATGATATGCTCCCTTTATAGTAGACAGTTAAAATAATAAAACTGACATTAGAGGGAGCATTTTTAAATCTATAATGGGCTAAAGCCTAATCGTTCCAGCCGAAACCTTCTCCAGTATAAATATTAATAAGGATAGAAATTATTTATGTTAAAATAAAAGTTGAATAATATTAGGGGAGTTACCGCTTCCACTTAAAAGAATCAATAATGAGTTAAAATGGATAAGCTTTTCACCTGTATGCTCTGGAGCAGTAGCAATGTAGCATAGGTCAAAAACTTATCCATTTTTTATTTATCCGCCTGTAGGCGATGTTAGCGTCATAAGCCACTTCGTGGGCTTATGACTTATCATATAAACAATAGTTTATTTTTTTATAGTGGATTTTATTATAAAAATATATTGTTGAATTTATATTATTTAATATAGTTGGAGAAGCTGTATAGTTATAATTTATCATATTTAATTTTAAAATGAGTTATGAAATTATATTAATTTAAGAAGTAACATTACTAATAGTTAAGGTTTAAAAGTATTATAGAAAGTACATAACAATAATTTAATAAGAGTAAGTGTATATAGTGTTATATATATAGTAATATTTTTTAATGGTATTCTAAAATTTATAAATCTATCTATATCTCAAATTATTTACATAGTATGTAATTGGATTTAGTTAAGAATAACACCATCTTCCATCCTAATGATTCTATTGCAGAATTTAGCAATTTGCTCATCATGAGTAACCACTATTATAGTAGTATTATTAGTTTCATTAATATTTTTTAACATATTAATAATCTTTAAACTGTTATTCTTGTCTAAAGAACCTGTTGGTTCATCTGCTAAAATTACATCTGGTTCATTAACTATTGCCCTTGCTATTGCAACTCTTTGTTGTTGTCCACCAGACAATTCGGTAACTTTCTTATTAGCATAATCCTCTATACCAACTTCTTTTAACTGTTTTAATGCTAATTTTTTAATTTCTCGTTTATTTAATTTTTTACCATTGTTTAAAAGCAAATTTCTATATATAAGAGGAATTTCAACATTTTCTATAACATTGTAATCTGTAATTAAAGAAAAATTTTGAAATATAAATCCCATCTTAGTGTTTCTTATTATAGCTAATTCTTTATCTTTATAATTTGTGATATCCTTACCATCAAATATATATTTTCCACTAGTACATTTGTCTAAGCATCCAATTAAATTTAATAGCGTTGATTTTCCAGAGCCTGATGTACCTAAAACAGCAATCATTTCGCCTTTTTCTATATTAAAATTAACTTTATTTAAAGCATGTACAATTTCTTGTTTATCTCCATAGTTTTTTACAATATCCGTTAACTGTATATAACTCAAATTCAATTCCCCCTTATTAAATCAACAATATTTTTCTTTAATATATAAGATTTATACATTAAAAATGTTATAGAAACTAGAACAAAAGAAATAATAAATGAAGGTATCATTGACTTAATAATTAATAATGAATTTAAATCCATCTTTGTTATATAATTTATAATAATTAGAATAAGGATAGATATAAAATTAGTTATTATTAGTGACAAAGATATTTCGCCACATACTAATCTAGATAATTCTCTACTTGTTGATCCTAATGCAAATCTAATTCCGTATTCTTTTTTTCTAAAAGTAATATAACTTATTAAGATACCTATGAATCCTATAAATGATAAAACAGATAATAAAAATGAAAATGTTAATGTCATCATAATCCAAGGTTTACTTCTATTATATATTTGAGCTATTAATTCATTAACTTCAATATAATCAAGTATTGTATTAGTATAAATTATTTTTGAAAAATAAGTTGTGAATTTATTTAAGTCCTGTACTTTTTTTGTTGAAACAACTGTGTGATTAGCTTTCATTGTAAAATCAACAATCTCATCATAAAAATATTGTTTATCAAATGGGATGATAATGGAATTTTTTAAAGAAGTGATAGATGATTTATCACCCATCCTAGAATTCCAAAAAACAGCATTTTTATTTGTTATTCCTATAATTTTAAATTTGAAATTTTTTGGTTGGTTATTTTGAAATAATTCAATAGTAATTATAGTACCTAAACCCCATTTATTTGATAAATCATTACTAATAAGAACTGGAATTTCATCTTGAGATTTTTGGTAACTAAAAATTTTATTTGTGCCTTTACTAATATTGATATTATATAAATCAAGAGCTCCTTTATTTAAAAAGACAGCATCTATCTCATTTTGATTAACTTTAACTTTCTTTATACAATAACTTCCGACTTTATCGATCAGGTTATTGTTTGAAATTTGTTCATATATATTGTTAACTGAATTTATAGGATTTTTATTTCGTGAATCTACTGAAATTCTAAGCAGCGCTGACTTATCTTTATCAACTAATTTATTAATATTACTTTTTACTTCTAAGTTTTTATTTATTAAAGTAAAAGCAAAATTTAAAGATATAAATACTATAATTAATTGAAAAAAAACTAATTTAAATTTTATGCCTTGTTTTATTATAGATTTAATCAATAATCTCAATCTAAACATATTATTCCCCTTTTAATTCTGTTATAAGATTTAGTTTGAAAAACTTTTTTACACTTATTATTGATATTAAAAAGCTCATTATAATAGCAATTAAGGAAGTTATTATTATATTAAAATAACCTAATTGTATATCTTCTATATTTAAAATATGTGTAAAATTGCTTTTAACAAACGGTATTAATAAATTTCCAAGCATTAATGCAGAAACAATAGCACATAATGATACTAACATAAGTTCTATAAATATTTGTTTCCAAGTTATTTTTCTATTTGCACCTAAAGCAATACTAATTAAAATATTTGTTTTATTTTTTAACATTAAATAAAATACTAAAATAAGTATATTACTTACTGACACTAATACAATTAAACAACTTACAAATATAGTTATAGCTAAAGTACTATAAAATTCGTTCAAGCCGTTACTTATGTCAACTTTAATGGCATTTATATTAGAAAATTTATTAAGCTCATTTAAAATTTCATTCATTTCAGATTTAGGATTACTATTATTTTTTAATAAATATATTTTAATTGTTTTTATATTTTTTTTCATTTTGTCAGGTAAAGATTCTAATGGGATAAAAACAGAACCTAGATAATTAGAAAAATTACTCACTTTACCAACGGTTCCTATAACTTTGAATTTTTCTCCGCCTAAATTAATATAGTTCTTTTCACTGATTTTATTAAGTTCTACACCTTTACCAATAACAGCAATTTTAGCTTTTGACTTACTTTCATTTGGGTTTAAATATCGTCCGTGGGTAATTTGAGGTATCCATTCTGGTGTTTCATTAAATATTACTGGTTGAATTGGAATTTGAAATATATATTCACCTACGGGTTTCTCTTCAATTAAACCGTCTATTCTGATTGATGTCGTTTCTGAATATTTTTTTAAAATATTTGTTAATTTATCATAATCTATATTATTTGAATCATTAATATTTATGGAAATTAACTGTTGATGATTTATTCTACCATTTGTGTAATCAATATTCATATCTTTACTACATTTTAAAAAACTAAATCCAAATGAAATTATCATCAAAGCTGCTAAATAACCTATGTATATTAAAAAATAATGAAAAAAATTGCTTTTTATTCTTCTTAAAATTAATTTGAACATTACATCACTCCACTATTAAGTTTATAGTATTTTGCCCACTTGGCTATTATACACTATTAATAAATTTGAATTTTATTAATAATTATAAAATTAAATGAAAAAAGGTTTATAATTACATTTTTTATTTTGATTTTTATATTTTGTAAAATATTTAATGAAAAATTATGAATTTTAAATTAAAAAAATTACAGTTTTTTATCTGTTTTTAAAAGAAAAAAATTTATCTGATTTTATTTGGAATGTATAACACTAGATATAAAAAGTAATGTTTATTTGAGTGATACTTAAAATTTAATATTGGGGTTTATGGTATAATATAGAAGCAAGATATACAAATAAAATGTAATTTAATAAATAGTTGTAAAATATTATGTACTAAACAAAGCCAAGCATTACAATTAAGGGATAGTAGTAAAAAGTTGAATTAGATATAATAAAATTGTAGTAAAGAGCTAAGAGAGGGCCTTTTTCATTAGTGAATTGTTTAGGATATGTTAAAATGGTATAATATGTATTGTGATGAGGATACTATTGAATTATATAAAAATGTGAAGAATGGAGTGTAAAATGTGAAGTGAGTGGGAAAAAGAAGGTAGGTTATTCAAAGTTAACTGGCATTGCTTTAATAATAATAGCTATATCAACTTATATTTTTCAAACTATTAAAGCTGCTCCTATTGAAACAATTATGCCAATAAAACTATCAGATAAAGAGGTAAGAGAGTTATATTTATCAGAACAGAGTAGTTGCTATATATTTAATGTTAATAATCTAGATTGTAAAGCATATGAATATAATTTTAAATGTTGGGTTGAACATTATGAAAATGGTATTTTAAAAGAAAAATCAGTGATATTAAATAATCCTTTAGTGACAGAGAAAAGTAACGGTTTGCGTATAGTACTCAAAATAGATAACATTGCTAGTGACATAAAGTGTTCAATATATAATGAAAAAGATTTTATTAAAGGATCAACAATTAAAGGAGTTCCTAACCTTGCTAGGGGAGTTAGCATGATGTTAAAAGATAAGAAAACAATTGATTATGATAGTATAAATCTAGTTGTTAATGCTTATGGAGAAGAAAAATCAATTGTAGAAGATGATGTTTTTAATGGAGATAAAAAGTCATTAGAAAATTTATTAAAGAATGATTCAGTGAATATTATTAAATGTTCAATAGTAAAACATACTAAAGCATAGAAAAGATAAAACTTAATTTTTAAATATAGAATGCAGAAATTAAAACTGAGTGTAAAGGTGGAAACTTATGATAATAAACTCAGCAACAATAATATATTTTTCCCCAACAGGTACAACTAAAAAAGTTCTTCATGCAATTGTAGAGGGGATGAATATGGATAACTGTAACTACATTGATCTTACTTTGCCTAATAAACGTATTAGTAATGCATCACCTATTCATGATGATATATTGATAATTGGAGTACCTGTTTATGAGGAAAGAATACCAAAAATGCTATACCCTTTTTTAATCAGTCTAAAAAGTAGCCAAAAACTTGTTGTACTTGTAGCTGTTTATGGTAATATTGGTGAAGGTATAGTTTTGAATGAACTAAAAGATATAACAGAGAAATCTGGTTTTAAAGTAGTGGCGGCTGCTTCCTTCGTAGGAGAACATTCATTTTCAACAAAAAAGGTACCAATAGCAGAAGGACGACCGAACCATGGGGATTTAATAAAAGCTCAAGACTTTGGACAAAAGATAATGAAAAAAGTTCAAACAATAAATGACCTAAAAGAAATTTCACTGTTTATACCTGAAGGAAATCTTCCATTAATGGCCAAGATTTTACCTAAAAATAGTGCAAGGATATTTACAAAAACGCCTGAAGCTGACATGAGTATATGTAATCATTGTGGTGTATGCGTGAAATTATGTCCTATGTCTGCAATCGATAAGAATACTTTAAAAATAAAGGAAAGCCAGTGTATCCGTTGCTTTTCCTGTGTTAAGAAATGCTCCAGAAAAGCCAGGGAAATTATCTATAAGAAAAAGTTTCTTGTAACTCGTATATTAAATGCTAAAAATAAGGAAGAAAAAGAACCTAAAATATATTTGTAGTATTTTTATGATTAATCGTATTATTGAAATTTTAATAATACGATATTTTTTATGTACATTTCAGGTATATGATTCGTATATAGATTATTTATAAGTTAGTTTGAAATCTAAAATTTTTGACAATATATCTATATCACCATTAAAAGGGTAACAAGATGCTTTATTGGCACTTTCAAAAATGATGTAAAATGGAGGAGCAGTTTCAGGAAATAGTATATATACTTCATTTATAGTTGTGGTTAATGCTTCACACTTTATTTCTATAGCAGAATCAAATGGTACTTTAACTACATATCCATCATCAGTAATAGGATCAGTTTTCCCATATATACCATGAACATTTTTAACCCAATTCCCAACTATATTTTGAATTTCTGAATTTAATTGAACTACTTTCACAACCTTATTTTGCTTTGGATCAAAAATTTCAACATATTTAAAGTCTTCAGCATTAGCATAAACTGGATTTAGAAATATAAATAAAAAAGATAATACAACTACTGATTTTTTAATCACATAAATCACCTCTCTGTTATTGTACCCATAATGAACTGAGTTATTTTAAATAGAGGAAACTTTAATTATTAAAAAACATAGATATTTGGTGTGTAAAAGAAGTAAGAGATTTATTAAACTGATATTTTATTTGAAATGTATATTAATAACGTCAAAAACAATATAGCTAATCTCAAAATGGGTGCTGAAGTAGTTGAGCATAATTATCTCTAAATTTTTGTGGAATTATAATTAATTTTTAGGTTTGACACAAATATTTATCTATTCTATAATTTATTAGGTAAATCAGGAAAAGTGAGGAAGCGAGACTTAATATGGTAAATATTATTAAAACTGCAATTATAACTATAATGATATCAATTACATCTGGGTTATTGCTAGAACGTTTTAAAAATTTAGCGCCTGGAATATTATGTAGTATAGGAAATGGCGTGCCTATGGAAATAAATAATAAAAAGGTTTATGCATATAATATTACTGTTAATAACCTATCAAAAAAGACAATTCATGAGTTAACTTTAAATATACAAAGTTCACAAAGTAACTTGAGGATTGCAGATGCCAAAATGACAAAGGGTTTAAAATTTCATTCTTCAATAAAAGATGACATTTTAGATATTCATATACCTTTTTTAAGTAAAGATGATGAATTTTCAGTTACAGTGTATGTAGAAAATCAATATGGATTGTGTAATAAGCCTATTATTGTAATGAGATCACCTGAAAATTTTAAGAGGGTAGATTCTATAGAAAAGAAGGGAAGCTTACCAGTATTTAATATAAGTAAAATCCATAGAAATAAGAAAACTAGTGAGAATAAAACTAGTAAGAATAAAAAGACAATGATAGTTATTGCATCTATCGCTGTATTTGCGATTGTTTTAGGGGTATTAAAATTTTGTTTAAAAGGAGTGCCTACTAGTACAAAAAATCCAAGTGTAAAAACGGATATTAGTAATCAGTCCAATGATGCAACAAAACCATCAACAAGTAAGACAACTAAAAATACAGATGTAAAAGCACCAACAAGAGGAAAATCTAAAGATACAGATAAAAAAACGTCAACAGAAGGAAAAGCTAAAGAGCCAGATAAAGAAGTACCAACAGAAAAAACAACTAAAGATACAGATAAAAAAATGCCAACAGTAGAAACAACTAAAGATACAGATAAAAAAGAAACAACAGGAGAAACAACCGGAAATACAGGCGAAGCAAATAAAAGTATTGATACAAAGACATCAACAGAAGAAACAACTGGAAATACAAATGAAAAGGCACCGACGGATGGAACTACTGGAAATGCAGGTAACTAATTTTGGTACTGTATCATAAACAGGGTTTTTGGTTTCAAGTGGAGTTTTTACTCCATTTGAAGGTTAAAAACCGTTATCCAGGGTCGTAGCGCCATTTATCTCCAAACTGTGGAAGTTTGGAGGATTAGTTGTGGTAGACATCGAATAAATAAAGTAGAACTCTTATAATAACAAAATCTATGAATATTATTGTAGTATTTACAACTCTTATCTGAGCTATATCGGTAAGAGTTTTTATTTGGAAAATCTATAAACGCTTGATGAAAAAACACCTAATTCATTCAAAATACAGGGATTTATGTATACCCTTTTACCTAATAAAAAAGCATATAGTTAATAAGTTATATTATTGTGAGGTATTGAAATATATGGTATAATCACAGTATTATTTTAGAAAAGGAAGTGTTTTCGTTATGAGTAAAAAGAGCATTGTATCAAGGGTGGTTTTTGAATAACACGCCTAAGATACTATTTGAATATATATTATAACTTTGCGTGTTATTCTTTTATCACCATAAATTTGGTTAAATAAAAAAATAACATATCAAAGGAGTATATTAAAAATGAATATATCAATTAGATTGGAAAATGAAAATGATTTTAGAAATGTAGAAAACTTGACAAGAGAGGCATTTTGGGATGTATATAAACCTGGTTGTGACGAACATTTAGTAGTTCATAAAATCAGAAAGATAAATGCATTTATCAAGGAATTAGATTTTGTTGCATGTGATAAAGAAAAAATTGTTGGTAATATAATTTATACAAAAGCAAAGATAATTAATGAAAATAATGAGGAGTTTGAAATTCTGTGCATGGGACCTCTTGGGGTATTACCTCCTTATCAAGGTAAAGGAATTGGAACTTTACTTATGAAACATTCTATTAAAGTTGCCAAAACATTAGGATATAATGCAATCATAATTTTTGGTAATCCAAACTATTATCATCGCTTTGGTTTTGAAAATGCTGAGAAGTATAATATTCAAACATCATGGGGAGATAATTTTGAAGATTTTATGGCACTAGAATTATATGAAGGTTCACTTGAAAGAATTTCAGGTAAGTTTTACGAGGATTCTGTTTTTAAAACAAATAAAGAGGAATTAAATAGTTTTGAAAAACAGTTTCCATGTAAGAAAAAACATTTTTCACATAAGCAATAATAATAAGTGTTACAAATCATTAAATAATTAATTTATAACATTATTAAGAGTTAATGAAGGGGGAGTCAAAATGACTTCCCTTAAAATCGATGTATTTTTCGTATGTTCTATGTAGATTATGCCCCATAGCCCTTCAGGTAATCCGTTATATATTTATAGAAGTAGCTATATTTTCCGTCAGTTCATTAAAAAATTCTTTTTCATGAAATTTCTAAAATAGTACACAAATATTTTTACTGGTTTTCAATCCAGCATTTGCATACATCAACCCATTTTCTTGGGTTTGAATACTTCTCTAGTTCCATTAAGTTTAATTTTATAGCACTATTTCCGCTTCCTGCAGCTGGGTATACTGTAGAAAATCGTTTTAATGAAATATCAAGATAAACCTCTACATCTTCATTTATGGCAAATGGACACACTCCACCTGGTGCATGACCGACTATTGTTTCTACTTCTTCAGCAGGAATCATTTTTGCCTTTTCATGGAATTCTTCTCTGTATTTTCGGTTATCTATTTTAGCATCTCCCGCAACAACAACCACTATCCCTTTGCCATCAACTAAAAATGAAAGAGTCTTGGCGATTCTTTCCGGATCACATCCAATTGCTTCTGCAGCAAGTTCTACCGTTGCACTCGACTGGTCTAATTCTATTACTTTGTCTTCAACGCCAAAGCTTTTAAAATAATCTTTTACTTTAGTAATTGACACTTTGTTAACCTCCCTATGTTTTATTGGTTTCTATATGATTCAGTATACAATAGGTTTATATATAAGTAAAATTTATGGCATCTAAGTTTGAAATTGCGTAATATACAAATATTATGCTATAACTTTAAGTGAAAATAATTTAAATTGGGGGATTTTACAATGCAAAATATTAACTTAATTAGCTTTAGTGAGAGAATGTATTTTATATTTTAAACTCCCACTAAAGCATATTTCTTTAGTTTTATACAACTTTGAATGGTTAATAAGTTATTCTATATTTTATTGAGGTGATATACTTCAAAATTTTTATTCTTCAATAAATTTCACTAATTCTTCATTGAATTTATCACGTTGATCATAGAACAGCCCATGACCGCTATATTTAAATGGTATAAGTTTCGAATTACTAATACATTGTTTTTGTACTTCGCCTAGTGGAAATTTAACAACCTTGTCATGAATTCCGTGAAGAATTAAAGTTGGAACAGTTATTGTTTCTAGATCATAAAATAATACTTCATTTATCCAAGTATTTGCAACAGACGCAGTTGCCCAGCCTGCTGCTTGTAATCCTAATTGTAAGAACCAACTAGAGAATGGTTCGGTTATATACTTAAAGAAAAACGTATCTCCAAAATCCCTTAGCATTTTAGGTCTATCAGCATATGTTCCATTAATAATGTTTATTACATCTTCTTTTTCTAAACCGTATGGGAAATTGGGACGCTTGATAAGACTAGGAGCTGCTGCTGCACAAAGAACAAGTTTGGATACTTCATGTTCTTTATGGCGTGACATGTATCGAATAGCTATAGCTCCTCCTGTAGAATGTCCCACTAATATAAACTTCTTTAATTTTAGTGCATCTACTACACCTCGAACATCATCTGATAATCGATCGTAATCATAACCTGTATAAGGCTTATCTGATTCACCAAATCCTCTTTGATCTATACCAATGCATCTATATCCCATCTTAGGGAGCTGATCAAACTGATATTCAAATAACTTATGACTTCCAGGCCATCCATGTAAAAACAAGATTGTTTTCTTGCCATCTGGGTTAAGATCTTCTACGTATATTTTTACATTTGGTTCTACTCTAACGTAATACCCCAATTAAACACCTCCATTAATAACATTTTTTCATTAACATTGTATTCTCTTTAAGATAAACAAGTTACTATTTCATTTATATATAAATTTAATGTGAAATTGAAAATAATGTTATAATATAGTTTAGAAAATTGTTGTAAGATATTTATATTATTTTAATATAGTTTTTTATAAATTATTTTCCAGTTGCAATTTCATATAAAACCTTATTAAAGTCTGATATTAAAGAGCTTACCAGCCATTTAATGATTTTTTTGAAATTTCTAAACTCCTGATAAGAAATCCAGCGAACACTCATAATGAGCTTTTTAAACTCTAATTAGCTAAAGTCTAATTTCTCAAGCCCAAACCTTATCCAGTATAAATGTTAATCAAAATAAAAACTACTTATCCTAAAACAAATGAATTTATGTTATAATGTAGAAAGAAAGTGTAAGTTAATACACAGTGTAAAGAGAGTGCGTTATAAGAAGATGTAATACATTAAGATGATATAATATTGATTAGGAGGATAAAATGCTTAAAGAAAGACCTTTAGGGATAATGTTAATTGGATATTTCTATATTTTGGGAGCAGTTGTATTAATAATAACATTATTTACAAATGCCTCGGAGCAATTTGGAATTGCAGTTAGATTTGGAGTACCTAATGTTCCAGAAAATATAATGAGAGTACTAGTAGCTATAATTTCTTTAATAGTAAGTTATGGATATTTGAAACTTAAAAAATGGGGTTATTGGTTTATGATAATTAACTCACTATACTTTTTAGTGGTAAGTATTGGTTTAGCACTACAATATAATCAGCAACCTTTCATTGGTAATGGGATATGGTCAATTATTGTGTTAATATATACTTTATCAAAAAGAAATTTTTTTAATAACAAGAATGTTACTGTGTGCCATTCTTAAAATATAAACTAAAAGAAATTATAAGATGGTATTATAAATATTATTTTAAAGTAACTTTCTTATGAATTTTTACCAACTATAAGTTCATATAAAACAGTGCTAAACGCTGACATTAAGGAGCTAATAAGCTCTTTAATAATTTTTTGGAAAAATCAATAAATACCTGATAAAAAATCTATTAATCAATTGGAAATACAGGGATTTAGGTATATAATAAATTTTAAGAATAGATTGTTTTGTTTACAGTAATTGTTATCTACCTCGTGGTAGAAATGAAAATTTAAAGGAATACGGAATATCAAAACATAACATAATACATCCTTTTAATATTTTCATGTATACAACAATAAAACCAGATGGAACAATATTGGTGGAAGAACCAATTTCAAAAGCAGGAGATAAGATAAAATTATTAGTTGAAATGGATACTATTATAGGGATTGCTTCATGTAGTGTTAGTAAGAGTAGATGTAACGGAGGTAAATGTACTTCATTGAAAGTAATAATTGAGGGACAAGAAATGTAAGAGTAAAGATATCATATTTCTTAAGTGTTACCATATCTGTTTCAGAAGAATAGTTAACTAAGAATCACTCATTATGGGAAAATATCCATGGTGAGCTTTTTAAGTTCTAATTAGCTAAAGTATAAATTTTCAAACTTTATCCAGTATAAGTGGTTAATAAGCGTAGAACTACTTAATCTTAAAACAGATGAATTTATGGTATAATATAAGTTCAATTTTACGGCTTTTAAACAGTATATCTAAGTAAATAGATGTCAATATAACTCAAGTACTTAACACACCAAGCTCAAATGAAGACATTATTTCAGTTTGTGATAAATTACTTGTTTCACTAAAAAATATAAAAATTGATGTAGAAACAATATTAAAGCTATTAATAGATATGAAAAATAAATAATAAATATGTTTTATTGTATATAAGGGAGGATAAAAAATGATTATAGGTCAAAAAATTGATTTACTCCATACAAAGTCAGTATGTGATTACAGTGGGATTTTGTATGGAGTGTTGAGCCACTAATAAAAATTTAATACATACGGCTTTGTATCCTATTTATTCTGAATATTTAGGAGTGGAGCTTGTATGAAATATCAAAATGCAAATAATGTTTTGCCAGAGCATTTACTGCTTGAGATACAGCAATATGTTCAAGGTGAATATTTATATATTCCTGCACCGAAGACGTACCATAAAAAGTGGGGAGAGAAATCTGGAATTCGTAAAATTCTGGAACATAGAAATGAGAAAATTATAAACAAATATAAACAGGGTTTTACAATGATAGAGTTGGCAGAGGAATATTGTCTTTCTGTCCATTCAATAAAAAAGATAGTTTATAAGAAATGATTGAATAGGGTTGCCAGTAGGCAGCCCTGTTTCTATAAAACGATATAGAATCATATTTTATCTTGAATATACTATTAATAAGGCAATACAATATTGTTAGAATGGAGGGAGTAGAAATGAAACAAAATAAATATGATGATACCATCTTTTTTGATAAGTACAGTAATATGGAACGTTCCAAGAATGGACTTCAAGCTGCTGGAGAATGGCATGAATTGAGAAAAATGTTACCTGATTTTGAAGGTAAACGGGTCTTAGATTTGGGCTGTGGTTTTGGATGGCACTGCCGATATGCTTTAGAGAATGGTGCAAAGTCAATTATTGGAATTGATATTTCACAAAAAATGTTGGATGCAGCAAAGAGTAAAACAAAATCTGAGCATATCCAGTATATGTGTATGCCTATCGAGGATATTAATTTTCCCGCTAATTCTTTTGATGTTGTTATTAGTTCTCTGGCTCTACATTATGTTCAATCATTTCAAGATATTTTAAGCAAAACAAGTAAATGTCTTTCAAATGGAGGAGATTTCGTGTTTTCTGTGGAACATCCTATTTTTACTGCACAAGGATTACAGGAGTGGTATTATGATGATAAAGGTAATATTCTACATTGGCCAGTTGACCAATATTTTACTGAGGGTATGCGTAAAGCCACTTTTTTAGAAGAGGAAGTTATAAAGTATCATAAAACATTGACAACATACTTAAACAGCCTTATAAAAGCTGGATTTGAAATAACAGGACTTGTTGAGCCGAAACCAGAAGAAAATTTACTCTATACAGTTCCTGGAATGGTGGATGAACTTCGTCGACCAATGATGTTACTCGTATCGGCCAGAAAAAAGTAATAATAGAGTGTTGAATAAAAAATACCAATAAAAATTGAGATAGAATATGAGATGCATTCAGAGTATAAATATTATATAAATTTAAAGGAAAAGATAAATATTTTATAATAAAACTTGAAATTATAATTTACGATATGTATAATATATTTAACGATTGTAACATATAAATAACAAATGTAAGTTATAATTAACGATATTTAGATACATTTCATTATTAGCAGGAGGTTTATTACATGAACTTGAATCCAATAATTGCAGAAAATCTTAAGCGATTGAGATTGGAAAGGAATTTAAGCTTAGGACAATTGGCAGAATTGTCTGAGGTGAGCAAGGTAATGCTCTCACAAATTGAAAAAGGAGATACAAATCCAACAATCAATACTATCTGGAAAATTGCGAAGGGTTTAAATGTACCCTATACAATCCTCATTGATAAACATGAAGATAAAACCTCTGTAGTAAAAAAAACAGAAGCTGAATATCAGAATAGTGAAGATGGAACATATAGAGTGTATTGTTATTATGGAAATACACCACATAGAAATTTTGAATTATTTTTACTTGAATTGGATTCAGAAGCAGCCTATACTTCTGTTGGTCATTCTGAAAAATCTCAAGAGTATATTAATATTATTCAAGGAGAACTTGTACTTACAACAAACAATGAAAACTATTTGTTGAAAAAGGAAGATTCCATTTGTTTTTCATCAGCAAATCCTCATACTTATAAAAGTTGCGGTAAGGATACTCTTAAAGCTATAGTTGTAAACTTTTATCCAATTTAATAATTTAAAATAAATATTAGGAGGAATTAGAGATGACTGAATTAATATTTCAAAAAGACAGCTACATAAAGGAATTTGAATGTAAAGTCATTGGTGTGGATGAGGCTGAAAATGCTGTTATTTTAGATAGAACAGCATTTTATATAGGGGGAGGTGGCCAACCCTGTGATGTTGGAGTATTAGAAACATCTGTAGATAAGTATGTTGTTAAAAAGGTTAAGAAAAAAGGAAATAATGTATATCACTATATTGATGGAAAACTTCCTGGAGTCAATGAAATATGTACAGGGAAAATAGATTGGGAACACAGATATAAATTAATGAGAACTCATACAGCTATGCATATTTTATGTGGAGTTGTATGGAGAGATTATAAAGCACAGGTAACTGGTGGAGATATGGATTGTCTTAAAGGAAGAATGGACTTTGAGTTTGAAAATTTTGATAAGGCATTAGTAGATAAAATTGAGGAAAAGGTTAATAAGGAAGTACAATGTAAAAGAAATATTAAGGTAAATATTTTGGAAAGAGAAGAAGCTTTTAAAATTCCTGACTTAATAAGAACAAAAATAAATCTTTTACCAGAAGGAATTAAGCAAATAAGAACAGTTGAAATTGAAGGATTAGATCTTCAAGCAGATGGCGGAACTCACGTAAAAAATACTTTTGAAGTTGGGAAAATAAAAATAACCGATTATAAAAGCAAAGGAAAAAACAATAAGAGAATATATATTGAAATAGAAGAATAGATTAGCAATAAAAAATATACTCCTCTTGAGGTAGAAAGATTAAAGAATAAAAATCTGCTAAGAGGAGTACTTTTATACCTAAAACAAATTGCATAATATTGTGAAGTAAAAACATTTATGCATATTAAGGGGGTTTCTATGGGAAAAGCATTGTCTGAAATGTCATTAGAAGAATTGTGGAAATTATTTCCTATTATTTTAAAGGAACATAGCCCTTCTTATAAGGAATGGTACTTAGTTGAAAAGGATGAAATAGTTAATATAATAGGAAAAAATAACATAAAGCGAATAAATCATATTGGAAGCAGTGCTATTGAAGGATTGATTGCCAAGCCAACTGTAGATATTTTGTTGGAAATTGATCGTAACAGCGATATAGAGCAAATAAAGTATAAATTAAGCAATGCTGATTGGATATTAATGTCATTACAAAATAAAACAGACCTAAATATGTCATTTAATAAGGGTTATACTCCACATGGTTTTGCTGAAAAAGTTTTTCATCTCCATGTTAGGTTTTTGGGAGATTGGAATGAACTATATTTTAGAGATTATCTTTTAATTCATAAAGAAATTGCTGAAGAATATGGCAAATTAAAACAAGAACTAAAAGAGCAGTATACACATAATAGGGATGAATACACTAATGCTAAAACCGAGTTTATTTTAAAATATACAAAAATAGCAAGAAAAGAGTTTGGTGATAGATATTTGCCAAGATAAGAACCTAAATGCTAATTATAGATAACAGCCTAAAGAGTCAAAACAATGAAACTGAAATGACTTCCATTAAAAATTTATATATTAATAGAAAAAGTGATATAAATAGTAAAAGCGCGTAATTCACTTAAGAGTGGTCTACACGCTTTCTGTGTCTTTATGAATCTACATAAGTTTAATTATTTCGCTTCTTGAAAAATCTTCATTTATTTTAATTCTTTTAATAGTATATTTTTCTTTAGGCAATAAATCTTCAAAAAAAGGAATAGAAGGTGCATAAATCCATGTTCCTCCAATTTTTAAAGAATTCAATATCTCCATAAATTTATAGGCGTATGTATTAGCTAATTCATCATTTTGTAAGTGATGATAAAGGAAATGGCTGCAAAATGAGAGGTTTGAAATTATTGTACCCCATTTGCTAACTCCATAATCAAATTCAAACCAATCTGTATTAAATAATGTATCATCTGTAAAATTAGGAATATTTCTATCTATTCTATAAGCCTCAATACCAATGTTCCTCATATAGTTAATCAAATTAGCATTTCTTCCACATCCAATATCCAGAATAGGTTCAGTTAACCTTTGTTTGTCTAAAGCTAATAACTGTATCAAAAAATCAGCACTATATTCAGAACAAACAAAATGATGTGCTTGTGGATTAGTATTATTGTTAATATGGAAAATCGCTGGATTTGTAATCTTAATCAATTTTCTTATACGATCATAGTGTCTGTATTCTAATTCTTTATTTGTTAAATTTGTATTCTGTAAATCCTGTAATAATGCCATACAAATTCTTTCAATTATGAATTCAGCATCTTTGCTAAAATATATATATTGATCTACTTTATAAAACTGTTCTAAAAAGCTATTTCTATAATGTCTTATTATGCAGTCAATATCAGATTTTGAAAGTAAAGATAATTTATCCTTCAACTTTTGTATTGCAATATCAGTGTTAGTATTGAAATAAAGTTGATTGTCTGTACAAAAAATATTTTTACTCTCGCTTGATTCAAATTGTCTCTTCATAATTTCTATTATATTTTTTGTAGATGTTTCATTTGACATAAATAACACCACCTTTAATATATGAATTCTATATTGAATAATCAAATTATACCACTCTCCTAATTGAAAGGCATTAAAAATAGTAAAATAGGGTGTATTCACTGAACAGTGATTAACACTCCATAAAATTTAGTAAAATTAAAATTTATGGTATAATATAGAAATAAATTTTAATTTAATATACAGTTTAAAGAAATTGTAAGATGAATGTGTACTTTATAAATCATTAATAATTTGAATGAAAAGTAAAAGGGGCAAAGAGTATGAATAAAAAATTTATTCAATTAAAATCTCAATGGGGAGTAACTTTAGAAAACATTTATATTGAGCAAAATAGTGACACACTAGTTATTATTTTACCTGGAGAAGGTTATTCAAATGCTAAACCAATTATGTATTACACGCAGAAAATAGCATCAGAGATTGGATTAGATGTACTTTGTATAGATTATGGTTTTCAAATTTCACACAAAGGTTTTGATATTAATACAGAATTTGATATTGTAGCGAAGGAATCAGAGCAGGTATTAAAAAAATGTTTGAGTAAAAATTATAAAAGAATAATTTTTATTGGTAAAAGTTTGGGGACTATTATCCAAAATGAATTATCTAAAGAATTGGTAGATTACGAACAAGTACATATTTATTTAACACCAGTAGATAAAACATTTGAAAATATAACAAATCACCCATGTTTAGCTATAACAGGTACAGCAGATAATAAAATAAATAGTTTTAATATGTTAAAGATAGAAAAAATGAAAAATATTGAATTAGTTAAAATAGATAATGGCAATCATCGTCTTGAATGTTCAGATACATTAAAAAGTATAGAAATGTTAAATAAGACCATGAAAATATTAAAGGAATTCATTATTAAAATTAAGAAAAAGCCAAAGAAAAAACATATTGAAATATGATTACAGAAATTTTTGATAGTTTTTTGAGTGGTAATGTACATTTTTGCACTAGGAGAGTTTTAATATTATCCTTGAGAGAAATCTCAGGGGTTTTTATTATTTTTTGCAAAGCTTGTATAATTCTTGTAAACATTATAAAATAAATAGAAATAAATTTATATTTTATTTTGGAGGGCGAAATGAAGATACTTGTATTTATATGTTGATTTGTTAATTGTGGGGTGATAAAGTGAATTCTATTAAAGAACACATATTACAATTAGAAAATGATTTGTTAAAATTAGAAGTAAGAAAATCAGCACGGAAAATAAATGATATTTTGGCAAATGATTTTATTGAGTTTACTAGTTCAGGATATGAATATCATTATAAAAGTGGTGATATATTTCAGAGGGAAAATGATAATTATGAATTATTATGGCAAATTATAGATTTTCAAATAAGACAATTGTCAGATGATTGTATATTAGCAATGTATAAAGTAATAAAACATGACGAGCTAAATGAAAATAAGAAATATACACTTCGTAGTTCAATATGGAAATGTATTGATGAAAAGTGGAAAATGATTTTTCATCAAGGAACATATACGTCTAAAATTGATATATAAAATAACTTATTAGAAACTAAGAAGTAAATAGTAAGGAAGAAAGGGGGATTTAGTGAGAGTTTAGTACTTACAATATACTATCTCACTAAAGATAAAATATGTGTAAGAAATATCCTAATAAAGATGTAGCCGTAAAGGTTCTTGAAGAGGCTGAAAAGTTAAATCCAGGATTATGGAAACAACATTCTGAATTTGTTGCTTTAGCGTGTAAAAACATTGCGGAACACTGTGCAAATCTAGATAGTGATAAAGCATATGTTTTAGGGTTGTTACATGATATAGGTAGACGAGTGGGAGTAGTTTCAGAACGTCATGTGATTGCTGGATACCAATATTGCATGGAACAAGGTTGGGAAGATGTTGCTAAAATTTGTATTACACATTCATTTATGATACAAGATATTCGTTCAGCAATAGGAAAATGGGATGTTACAAAAGAAGAATATGATCTTACTGAAAAAATTATAAATTCAGCTATTTATGATGAGTATGACTTATTAGTACAACTAAGCGATGCTTTAGCACTACCAACAGGATTTTGTTTACTTGAAAAAAGATTTGTTGATGTTGCTTGTCAGTATGGTGTACATGAATATACTGTTGCAAGATGGAAAAGGACTATAGAAATAAAAGATTATTTTGAAAAGAAGATGAAGTGTTCAATTTATGATGTACTTCCAAATGTTAAAGAAAACACTTTTGCATAGTTATCATTAATTATCAAATAGGTAGGCGGAGATAGTGACGAAAAACTGTCTCCGCTTGGTTTTATAAAAGAAAAATACTTTAACATCAATAATTATAAAGGTACCATAAAAAGGTAAGTGGATATGTAACCATAGATTTAGGATTAAAGTATGGGTATAAAGATAAAGTTTAAAAAAATTGTGATATGATTTGAGGGTTTATTTATAGTGTTTTAAGCTAGATAAAATGCCATAAATTAAGTGGAAGTGTTAACAAGACAGAAGTTATGGTTAACGAGAGATAGATATAGAGAGGGTACATGCTCGTAAAATTATATGATATAATATTTCTTGTGCTTTTATTCATATAGTTTTTGGATAATGTAGTAAAAATTGTACAAGCAGTAATGATAAAATATAAAAATTTATGAAGCAACGTCTTATATTTATTAAATATGTTCATAGACAATGAAATGGATTAGGAATATACGATTTATTTATACTACTAAATGGAAGGGGACATTATGAAAGGCAAAGTTAAGAAAATTTATTTAGTCATAGCAATTATTAATACAGTATTAGGCTTTATTTCTAAGTCATGTTATAGAGACTATATATACAAAAATAATATAAATGATTTTGGAATAGCAGATTCAGCTCCTAATTTCTTTTATATTATAGGAATAGTCTTCTTTATTTTATATGTAAAAAAAGAGGTAAATAAAAAAGCAATTAAAAATACAATTTTAACTTGCTCTGCAGGTGTTCTTGTTTATGAATTGGAACAAAACTATACACATATGATTTTTGATATTAAGGACGTAATTGCAACAATATTAGGAGTGATTTTTTGTTATTATGTATCTGAATATTTGAATAAAAAGTACAACTTAGAATGTCATGATTGAAAAGTGTTATAAGATTTACTGATATTATTATAATACAACTATAAACAAGATAGGGGGAATACTTAAAATGGATGAACAAAATCAAGTCAGGGTAATCGAAGTTGTTGAATATAGTCCTAGTTGGAAAGAAGAATTTATAAAAGAATCAAAATTAATACAGGATGTAATGGATAACGAAATATTAAAAATTCATCATATAGGGAGTACTTCAATTCCTGGAATTTTTGCAAAGCCAATAATAGATTTTTTGGTTGAAGTAAAAGATATTAACAATATAGATATGTACAATGATGATTTAAGTAAGTTAGGATACATAGCAAAGGGAGAATATGGAATAAAGGGACGTAGATTTTTTCTGAAAGGACTATATCATAGAACACACCATATACATGTATTTGAAACAGGAAATTCAGAAATAGAAAGACACTTAAACTTTAGAGATTATATGATTGATCATCCGGAAGAGGCAAATAATTATGGAGAGTTAAAAAAAGAGTTAGCAATAAAATTTAGATATGATATTGATGGGTATTGTGATGGTAAAGATGCATTTATAAAAGATATAGACAGGAAAGCATATGAATGGTCAAAATCAAGATAAATTTTTCGTTTTGAAGAAAGTGAAATAAAATAATAAAGTAGAGGAGTTGTTAAGATGGCATTAAGACAAATTAGACTTTCTGATGATGAAATATTAAGAAAGAAAAGTAGAGTAGTTGAAAAAGTAGATGATAAAATAAGGCAAATCTTAGACGATATGGCTGATACTATGTATAATTCAGAAAATGGTGGAGGATTAGCAGGTCCACAAGTTGGGATATTAAAGAGATTGGTTGTAATAGACATGGGACAGGGACTTATAAAATTAGTTAATCCAGAAATAATCGAGAAGGAAGGAGAACAAGAAGTTATAGAGGGATGCTTAAGTATTCCAAATGTATTTGGAAAGTTAAAAAGACCTGCAAAAGTAACAGTACAGGCTTTAAATGAAAATGGTGAGAAGATTATATTAACAGGTACAGGAGATTTAGCAAAATGTTTTTGCCATGAGATAGACCATTTAGAAGGCATACTTTTTACTGATTGGGTTACCGAATATATAAGATGATTTTATAATATTTAAGTATTTTATAATAAGTAGTTTCTTTCTTAAATGATTCTATAAAAAGCTAATATTAAAAGAAGTAGTTAATATGCAACAGCAAATTAATGTATATAGAAAAGAGTATTTACCCTAGGAGTATTCCTAGGGGTTTTTATTTTTTACAAAACTTGTATAAATTTTATAAACATTATAAAATGTATTTAATTGGGTGCATCCTAATAATGATAAGATAATAATATTTCTATTTAACAATGGATATAATGTTTTAAATCTTATTGAAATAAAAAAGTCATGGGAAAATGAAGTATTAACTGAAAAAACATGTGTTGAGAATTACGAGTATAACTATTAATTTTAAATTGAAATATAGATTTTATGGGGGAATTAAAATTGGTCAAAAAACTTATTATAATTAATGGGACAATGGGTGTAGGAAAAACAGCAACAAGTAGAGAGCTTAATAAGAAACTTAATAATTCAGTATGGCTTGATGGTGATTGGTGTTGGATGATGAATCCTTTTACTGTAAATGATGAAAATAAAAATATGGTTGTAAATAATATAATTTATTTATTAAGAAACTTTCTTAATAATTCATCTTTTGAATATGTTATTTTTAATTGGGTAATACATTACGAAGATATCTTTAATCTTGTACTACAACCATTGAGTGATTTAGAATTTGAGGTTATAAAAATTACTCTTATTTGTTCAAAAGAAACACTTAATAAGAGAATTATAAATGATGTCCAGTTTAATTTAAGAGATGGAAAAGAATTAAATACAAGCCTTCAGCGTCTCGAATTATATAAAAGTATGAACACTATAAAAATAGATACGACGAATATTTCTATAGCGGAAACTGTTGATAAGATAATAAAAATCGTATGTAAATAACTATCAACTATTTTGATTATATGCAACAATAAATAACTAATTACTATTAAAGAAAAGGAGTCATAAAAAAATGAATAGTCCAATTAAGGATTTATTAGACAATAATCAAATTAAGATACCAAAGCATATTGCTATAATTTGTGATGGAAATGGCAGATGGGCTAAAAAGAAAGGATTTCCTAGAGCTTTTGGTCATAAAGCTGGTACAAAACCAATTGAGGATATTACTAAAAATTGTTATGAATTAGGAGTTAAAACACTGACTTTCTATGTTTTTTCTACTGAAAACTGGAGCCGTTCTGATAAAGAGGTAACCTTCTTAATGAAGCTTTTTATAGAATTTTTTATAAAATTACGTAATGAAGCTGGAGAAAATATTAAAGTAAAACATATAGGTATTACAGAGAATCTTTCTTTGGAATTAATAGACGAAATTAAGAAAACAGAAAACTTAACAGAAAATAATTCTGGTATGGTATTGAATATTGCATTAAATTATGGAAGTCGTTCAGAAATAATAAATGCTACAAAAAACATAATGAATAGTATAGGTATTGGAAATCTTAATATTGATGAAATAAACGAGGAGTTAATTAGCAATTATATGTTTACTGCTGGAGTGCCAGATGTTGACTTAATTATTAGAACAAGTGGAGAAATGAGGATAAGTAATTTTTTGTTATGGCAATCTGCAAAGGCAAGTTTATGGTTTACAGAGGATTATTGGCCAGATTTTAAGTATGACCATTTGAAAGAGGCAATCAAATATTATAATGAAGCAGATTCTAAATTTTTATAGAAAAGTCACTATAAACAATTATTAAAGTAAAGAGAGTTTTAATATCAACTCCGGGAGAAATTCTTAGGGGTTTTTATTATTTTTGCAAAGCTTGTATAAATTTTGGAAATATTATAAAATAAATCGATATATATAATCTAAAAGAAAGTAGTTTATAAGATAATATAATGTATCAAGATAAATTTGTATTATAGTGTGAAATAAATAACTATTATATGTTGTGAGGTTAAGTTTATATGAGAATAGAAAAGACAAATAGGCTAACAGAAAATCAGATGGCTGAAATTTTTAATTTAGAAACAATTGCTTTTTGTGAAGATAATTTAGAAAATCATGCTTTTTTATCAAATGAAATTAATTTTGATAAGATAATGCCGTGTTTTTATATGGGATATGAAAATGATAAGATAATTGCTTTTTTAACTACCTTTATGCCAACCTCTTATGAAGCGGAAATATTAGCGGTTACACATCCACAACATAGAGAAAAAGGATACTTCAAAAAACTATTTCAAGCTGCCAAAGAAACCTTGTTATTATCGGGAGTAAATAAGATTTTATTAGTCGTAGAACCGAAAAGCACGGGTGGTATTGGAGTTTTAAAAACTTTTCCAGATGCCAAGTTAGAACGATCAGAATATAGGATGTCTCATAATGGTTCTGAGAATTTGTCAGAGTATGGGCAGTTACGTTTTTGTGATGTGAATGATGGGAACAAAGAAATATTTGCAGAGATTACACGAGATGCTTTTCCTGACTTAGAGGAAAGGAGCAATTTTATCGATACTGTAATTTCTTCTGAAAATAGAAGAGGATATATAGCTTATAAAGAAGGAATTCCAGTGGGTGTTTTTGATTTCAATTATGAGGAAGGAGATATTTTTCTTTATGGTGTGGGAATTGCAACACAATATCGAGGAAAAGGATTTGGAAAACAAATGATGGGATTTGCACTGAATGAAGGATTAAAAGAATGTGATAAAGTAGTGCTTGATGTTGATTCTGAAAATCCAACAGCTTTCAATTTATATAGGAAATGCGGGTTCAAGATTGATTTTCAAGTTGATTATTATAGATTATCAAGGTGGAATTAAGTTTACACCCAATGAGTGGATATAAGACTATACTGCAATTATGGATTTAAGAAAGAAATAACAGTATTTAAATCAGAAGATGAGATTTTTTTAAATATAATATTTTAGGATAGTTCTTGGAGGAAGTGTATGATTATTGAAAGCAAAAGAGTAGAGAGGAATAGTTTAACATGGATACTTCGTTGTCCAACAAAAAATGACGCAACTGAATTATCTAAATTAAGAATTGAAATTGATGGAGAAACAGAAAATCTTGACAGGGAATCTGGCGAAGGGTTGTTAACACCAGAAGACTTTGAAAAACTTATTTATGAAGATTCAGTAGCAGTAAAAAATGTATTTTTAGTTGCAGAAATAGATGGTAAAATTGTTGGATTTGCTCGTTGCGAAGGAAGTAAGTTAAGTAGGTTTAGACATAAAGCTGAGTTTGGAATATGCATATTGAAAGGATACTGGGGACATGGAATTGGTAAGGTAATGATAGAAAATATACTGCTGTGTGCAAGTACTGCGGGAATTAAGAAAATCTCATTAACTGTGGTACAAACAAATGCAAAGGCAATTCAATTATATAAAAAATATGGATTTGTAGAAGAAGGACTATTAATAAATGATCGTATTCATAAAGATGGAAACTATTATAATACTGTTATAATGGGAAAAATATTAGATAATTGAATATAAAAAGAGAGTTTTAATATCAACCCTGAGAGAAATCTCAGGGCTTTTTATTTAATGTTAACTTGTACCGAACGTGAAGGGGTTTTATATTATTGTATTTTAAACCCTAGGAGGAATAATAATCTCTTTCTTAGGATCAGTTACTTTTTAATTTGTTTACTAAGTGGAAACTTTAGGATGTATGGTATTGTGCATTTTGATATAGGTATTTAAGAAATAGCTAAAATAATAAAAATGGCATTCAATGAACATAAGAAGAGGATTAAAGAATATTATGAAAAGATTAGCATCTAGTGGATATTAATGTTACTAAAGTTTGTTAAGTGAAATTATACATAAGAATGATTAAAAACACTTTCGTAGTTAATACTAACTATGGAGGTGTTAATATGTCTGAGTTAGAGGATTTATTAAAAGATATAGATATATTAAGGGGACAATTAAATGACCTAATAAATAAAAAACAGGGGAACTTGGTTGACCAGGAAGTAGTAACAGCCAGCAAGATATTAAATGCAGCATTAAATCAGTATAATAAGTTTATTGATGAAAAGTTAAAAAAGAAATGAGCTCTTTTAATAGGGCTTTTTTTTTGTAGTAAAAAAGATTAGGGTTAATCCTTAGTCTTTTATTTTTATCTTGTTTTTTCTATAATAAAATTTATTAAAATACTTATAAAGCTAGTAATTAGGCAGTTTATTCTGATAAGTATATTTATGTTTTTATATATTAATCTTACTGAATTGTAAGATTTAAACTTCCAAATGTAAGAGAGCTGTTATTGTTATAAACAAGTTAAGAAAATATAATAAACCTATAGAGAGAAAACATAGAAAGCTACTCAAGAGGGATAAATGAGTATTTAAAATATTAAGTTTAAGTTGTAGATATTAATAAGAAAATTTTAATTAGATTGACTGGAGGTACATATATGGAAATATTAAAAGTTGAAAAACTATCAAAATTTTATGGTGAAGATAACAATAGAGTAGAGGCTCTTAAGAATGTATCATTCTCTGTAGAGAGAGGAGAATTTGTTGCTATAGTTGGAGCATCAGGGTCAGGTAAAAGTACACTTCTTCATATGCTAGGAGGATTAGATAGGCCAACTTCAGGAAAAATTTACTTAGATGGAGAAGATGTATATCAATTAAATGAAGAAAAGTTAGCTATTTTTAGAAGAAGAAATGTTGGATTTGTATTTCAGTTTTTTAATTTGATACCAGTACTAGACGTTGAGGAAAATATCTCTCTTCCTGCATTATTAGATAAAGAAAAGGCAGATACGGAATATTTAGAAGAAGTAATAGAAATGCTTGGACTTAAAAATAGGAAAAATCACCTTCCTTCAGAGTTATCTGGAGGCCAACAGCAGAGAGTATCTATTGGAAGAGCTTTAATAAATAAACCTTCCATAATTCTTGCAGATGAACCTACTGGAAATTTAGATAGTAAAAATAGTAAAGAAGTGATAGAACTTCTAAAACTTTCTTCTAGAAAGTACAATCAAACTTTAATAGTTATAACTCATGATTTAAATATAGCAGAGCAAGCAGATAGGGTAATAACTATAAGTGATGGGGAAATAAAATGTGATGAGAAAATGAAATCTAAGGAGAAAATAAGCTAGTTTAGGGGGAAAGTGTTGTGAGAAGCTATAAGGACATAACAAATAAATACTTAAAAAACAATAAGAAAAGAAGCATACTTACAATTTGTGGAATAATACTTTCTGTGGCATTAGTTACATCTATAGGATTATTCATAAAGAGTATGCAGAATTCTTTTGTTCAGAGTGAGATTAGAGAAAAAGGAAGTTTTCATCTACAAATGTCTAAAAATGATGAAGATGCTTATAAAAAATTAAAGAATAATCCTAAGGTTGATAAGGTAGGACTTAAGGAGAATTTAGAAAGCGTAAAGCTTAGAGACTCAAAGGAAATAGATATTAAGAAATTCAATAAAGATGCTTTAGAACTTTTACCCTATAAAACTATAGAAGGAAGATTTCCAAATAAAGATGAAGAAATAGCATTAGAACCTTGGGCATTAAATTATATTAAAGATAAACCTAAAGTGGGAAATGTTATAAAATTAGATATTGGTAATGGGGTAATAAAAGACTATAAAATAACAGGATTAATTGCCAATGATGCTGTTACTCAGTTTGAAGGAAAATCTTTAGGAATAACTTATAGTGATAAATTTGATATAATTAAATCTACTATATATGTAAGAATATCAGAAAAAGCAGATATATCAGATACAGTTGCTGAATTAAAGGGATCTTTTAAAAATATTACTACTAATTCAAATTTATTAACTTATTTGGGAGAAGGAGAAAATAGAGGAGTTAATACTGGCTTATATTTAGTTGCGGCAATAGTTATAATAATAGCTGTTATAGCAACAATAGCTGTTATATATAATTCTTTTCAGATAAGTGTTATTGAAAGAATGAAACAATATGGACTTTTAAGAGCAGTAGGAGCAACGCCAAAGCAAGTTAGAAAAATAGTTTTGCGAGAAGCAACTATAATAAGTTTAATAGGAATACCTATTGGGTTAATTTGCGGGATATTTGCAGTAGCTGTAGTATGCAAATTATTCAAAATGATGTCTGGGTCTGTTTTTGGAGAAATGGATATTGTAGTACCATATTATGTTTTAGTAATTAGTGCTATAATTGGATTGGTCTCGATATATATTTCAGCATTAATTCCCGCAAGGTTTGCAGGAAAAATATCTCCTTTAACTGCTATTAGTAGTAGGGCATCTATAACAAAAGAAAAAATAAAGAAAAATAGAGGAAGAATAGCAAAGAAATTTTTAGGAATAAATAGTTTAATGGCATTTAAGAATATAAAAAGAAATAAGAGAAGATTTAATATTACTGTATTTTCAATAAGTATAAGTGTTACTATATTTATAGCTTTCTATTCCTTTGTAAATATAAGTCAAATGTTTACAGACCAAGATTCAGAAAGTTATAAAACACATTTTGTAATTATGGATACCATAAATAAAAAAGGTAACAATTCTTTAACAAAAGATATGATAGATGATGTTAAAAAGAATGATTTAGTAAAAAATATATTTGTAAGTTATGGAAATTACGCCTCGAAAGCATTAATCTTAGATAATCAAAAAGATAAAGAAGTATCAAGTATGATGCCTAATTTGTACAAGAAAATAAATTTTGAAGGTAAAGATATGACTTCTTTAGATATGAGTTTTGATATTTATGAAGAAGCAAAATTAAAAGGAAGTACAGCATATGTTAAACAAGGAAAAATAAATGCAGAAAAAATGAATAAAGAAAATGGAGTTATATTGGTAAGAAATAATTTATTAAAGGTAAATGGAAAATATTATGAAGGACCCATTACTACCTTAAAAGTTGGGGATAGTTTGTATGTGAATAAAAATATTGAGTATCAAAAATCAATACAGGATGAAAATTATAATAAAAGTAACAATAAGAATGAGACAGTAAAAAATGTAGATAAAGATATGGTAAAGATTAAGATAGTTGCTATAGTAGATGATCCACCATATTCCGAAAATTTTAAACTTAAAGATTTAAAACTAATAACGACAAAGGAAGTTATTAAAAACATATCTGGCAAAAATGTAGATGATATGCCTTTAAAATCTGCTGAAATCGTACTAAAGGATCAAAATAAGGAAGCAGAGTTTGAAAAATGGATTCAACCTATAGGGGATATTAAAGGAGTTAAAGTTATTAATATGGTAAAACAACTCCAGCAGATGAAAAATAGTATACTTCAAATGAAAGTATTAATGTATGGTTTTGTAGCTGTAATATCTTTAATTGGAGGAGTAAACATCATAAATACTATAACAACTAACTTGATTTTGAGGAAAAAAGAAATAGCTTCTTTAAGTGCCTTAGGAATGACTTATAAAAATATAAGATCTATGATTTTAACTGAGGGAATTCTTTATGCATTATATGGTTGTTTCTATGGAGCAATTGTTGGAACTGGTTTCTCATATATGATTAGCGTTTCTTTTGGGCATATAAAAAGGTTTAAATGGGGAGTACCTTGGGAAGTTATAGGAATTTCGGTAGTAGCTGCAGTAATTGTAGGGTTAATTGCAGTAATTAAACCATTAAATCAAATAAAAAAAGAAAACACTATTGATTTAATAAGAGCAGATGCGTAAGTTAAAATAAAGTTATAAGGAATATAAATAAACATTCTAAGCTTAAGAGAAAATTTTTACCCTCTTAAGCTTAGCTTTGTTACTAAGTTAAGTCTGCTTTTGCTTGTTTATTAGTTTAAATAATTCGGTCATTAGAAAGATATAATATATGAGTTTGTTAAAGTAGACATGTGTTAAAAACTGTGTAAAATATATTTTAAGGGATTATCTTAGCTTAGTATAACTTTGTAGTTTGAGATTTTTATATAGGAGGCAGAAAGTTTGAGTAAAATATTGCTTTTAGAAGATGATGAAGGACTAGCTTTAGGAATTGAGTTTACACTTGTAGATGAAGGATATGATGTTACTAGATGTGAATATGTAGAGGAAGCTTTAAAAACTTTTGATAAAGAAAAATTTGATATAGCTATATTGGATGTAATGCTTCCAGATGGAAGTGGATATGATGTATGCAAATACATAAGAAGGAAAAGTGAAGTCCCTATAATATTTTTAACTGCCTGTGATGATGAAGTAAATATTATTTTAGGATTAGATATTGGTGGTGATGATTATATAACAAAGCCTTTTAGGGTAAGGGAACTTATTTCAAGAATTAAAGCTAATTTAAGAAGGTTTAATACAGAAAGTTATAATGAAAAAATATTAAAATCTAGAGATATTATTTTAGATACAGAAAGAGCAGAGGTTAAAAAAAATGGACAAGACATACTTCTATCTACACAAGAATATAAACTACTCTTAATATTTATGACAAATCCTAAAAAGTTAATGAGTAGAGAAGAAATATTAGATAAATTAATAGAAGGTGCAGGAAATTATTTTGATACCAATACTCTCTCGGTATATGTAAAAAGGATTAGAGAAAAAATAGAGGAAGATTCTTCAAAACCTGTTTATATAAAAACAAAGAGAGGGTTAGGGTATCAGTGGGATTTAGAAGTTGAGAAGGGGTAGGAAGCTATGAATAATTATTTTACCAATCCAGAACTAAAACGGAGTTCATTTAGTATATTAAGTGTAGCTTTTATAACTTTAATAATGGTTTTTTTTATAATGAATACAAGCTATGATAAAATAAAGATTAATTATGCAAAAAGCAATATGGCAATACTAGGAGAAATAAGTAAAAAACATCCTGAATTAACTGAAGAAATAATCCCAATAATAACAAAAGGAGCCAATCAAGAAAATATACAAGAGGGTAAGAATTTATTAAAAGAATATGGATTTAGTGAAAATATAAAAATAGATTTTATACCACAAGTAGATAATAGCTATAAAATGGCATTAAAATACATATTAATTTTATTTGCGTTATTTTTTAGTGTTGTATTGATAATAACTTCAGTTGAATATGTAAATATTTATAAAAAGGTTGAGAGTCTTATACTAGCAGCACAAAATATAATTGATTGTAAATTTGATGTAGGTATTTATGAAAATGCAGAAGGGTTATTTGCGAAACTTGGACATTCTTTTAACAGCATGAGATCAATTATGAAGAATAATTTTTTAGAAGTTCAAAATGAAAAGGAATTTTTGACAGATATATTGTCTGATATTTCACATCAACTTAAGACTCCAATATCATCTCTTATAATATATAATGATATACTTTTAAATAGAAAAATAAATGAAGATAAAAGAAAAGAATTTTTGGAAAATAGTAGAAAACAATTAAATAGAATTCAGTGGCTTATAAAAAGCTTACTTCAGCTTGCAAAATTAGATGCAGGAGTAATAAAATTTGAAAAGGTAAATTGTGATATAAATAATACAGTAGAAGAAGCTGTTATGGCGCTTATGGCAAAGGCTGAAAGTGAAAAAATCAATCTTATTTTTTGTCCAAAAGAAAACCAAATTATGATGAAACATGATGCTAATTGGCTTAGCGAAGGAATTATAAATTTGATTAAAAATGCTTTAGAACATACAAAAGAAGGTGGAAATGTGGAAGTTTCTATAGAAAGAACTCCTGTTTGTATTAGGATAATTGTTAAGGATAATGGAGAAGGAATTAATAAAAATGAAATACCACATATTTTTAAGCGGTTTTACAAAGGAAAAACACGCAAAAAAACGGAATCTGTTGGAATTGGATTATCTCTTTCAAAGTCTATAGTAGAAGGACATGAAGGAATGATTGAGGTGAAAAGTAAACTAGATGAAGGAACTAGTTTCACTATTATTTTTTTAGCTACAAGTTAGACATAGAGTTATTAAATATATATAAACATGTTTATATATTAAGTACAAATTTAAATTAGTTCTTAAGTTTATCAAAAATATAAGTGAAGTCTATTGGGTACATTTTGCCTACCTTTTGTTACAAACTAATTAAGTAAATATAATAGTTTACGATATAAGTGGTGTAACAAAATATACAATCATTACAAAATTGTGATAAAGGAGGGTTATATATGAATATATCTTTTTCGCCACGACAGCATATAGGATTCGGAAGAATAAGTTATAATTCTAACAACAATGCGTCTAAGAATGCTGTTAATAACAATAAAAAGATTAAAAAAGATGGTAGTATCAACAAAAACGGTATGGTTAAATCTTCAATAGGAAAGTCGAAACAAAACAATATATTGGAGAACCTAATGAAGCAGAAAGAAAATTTGATGGAGAGTAAAAATGCCATTAAAGAAAGAAGTTTAAAAAACGGTGAGGACTCAAAGTCCATACAAGAAAAGATGAAAAACATTGATAAACAAATTGAAGAAATTGATAAACAGTTAAATGAAATTAAATTACAAGAGCAACGTAAGCCAATGGGTGTTGAAGATAAGGATAATAAAAACAAAGAATCTAAACAGAAGTCAAAGAATGATTCAGTTAATGGTGTGAAAGTAGACAAATCCATGGAAAATATTTTAGATCTTTCAAGTAATCTATCACAAGCTAAGGAACTATCATCTCAAAGAACTATAATGTCAGGAGAAGCAAGAGTTTTAGAAAATGAAATAAAGACAGATGAGCAAAGGGGAATTGACCCTGTTAGAAAAAAGAAACGTCTTTCTAAAGTAAATGATAATATTGAAAAAATTTCTCAAAATATATCTAATAACTTAAATGATGTAAATAAAAATAGCAGTATACAAAGTGACAATAATACTGATGAAAATAAACAAAGCAATGAAGTTAGTAGTAGCATAAATACACAAAATCCAGATAAATTATTGATACAACAACAGAAAATAGCACAAAATATTAAGCAATATAAAGATAATATGAAAGACGACTCTAATCACAATAATGAAAAAATAAATATTACAGCTTAGAAAATTTTAATAGAGTACTTTTAAGGCCTGTGGAATGCTTATCCACAGGCTTAATACATGTTATAATTATTTGTGGGGTGATTCTATGCTTAAAATAGCTGTTTGTGATGATGAAAACAATCAAAGACAAGAAATAGCACATATGATAGACAAAGCTTTAAATTTAAATAATGAGGAGCATAAAATAACTGAATTCAGTAATGGTGAACAATTAATGGTATCTACATGGAAGTTTGATATATATTTTTTAGACATAAAAATGGATAAACTAACAGGTATAGAAGTGGCAAAAAAAATCAGATTGGTAAATGAAAGAGCAGTTATTATATTTATAACAGGACTTAAAGAATATGTGTTCGATGCATTTGATGTAAGGGCTTTTCATTATATTTTAAAGCCTATTGACGAAGAAAAACTTAAAGAAATTTTATATTCAGCTTCAGCACAGTTTGAAAAGAAGGAGAAATTTATTATTGCTAAAACAATTAGTAAATCAACTAAGGTTTTCATTAAGGATATAATGTATATAGAAGCGGCGAGAAGAAAAATAAGAGTACATACTATCTATGATGTTATTGAATATTACTATAAGATATCTGATATTGAGCAAGAACTTTATGAATATAATTTTTTTAGATGCCATAAAAGCTATATTGTAAATTTGAAGTATGTCTCCAGTTATGATAATACATTTATAACTTTAACAAACTCAGAAAAAATATATGTTTCGAAATATAAGTTAGCTGATTTTTCAAAGAAATTTATGTATTATTTAAAAGATGAGGAACAATAAATATGGAAAAAGAACAAGTGTTTAAAATTATCCAATGGATATCAGTATGTTTAACACAACCTTTTTTGTATATAATTAGATACTATTTTTATAAAAGATTTTTAGGATTTAAGAGCAAGCCTTGGAAGTTTAGTTTATGTGCATTATTATTAATAGTTATTGATTTTTATATTACTATAATAGGATATAAACCATTAAGAATAATTATATATGATGTAATTTTATTAATAATTATATGTTTTTTATGTAAGGGGAATTTTATAATTAAGCTTTATGCTGTCATTGTTGAAAATGTAATATTACTACTTATTAATTTAACTTTTCTAACTTTAGATTTTGATATTATACCTATTATACATAAGATCAATATGTCTTTTAATGGACATATGATTATTGGCTTTATAAGTAACATGGTTAATGATCTTATACGTTTTGGAATATTATTTATATTTTTAAAAAAGATTTGCGACTTTTTAAATTTAAAAGAAAAATCAGTAAATATGTATCAGAGCTTATATTTGCTTATTCCTTGTATGGCAATTTATGGTTTATCATTTATTTTTTATACTATCCAAGTAATTAGAATTGATGATAAAAAATACTATTTCCATTATGTTTTCCCCAGGATTTATTATTTAATACCTATTATAAGTGCTACCTTATTAATATCAATATTAATTATAGCCTACACATTTAAAAAAATGCTTGAAGGTGAAAAGAATATGCTTATGGAGCAACAGTTTAAATTGCAGCTTAAATATAGTAAAAATATTGAAGGACTTTATGATGGTATAAGGGGGATAAAACATGATATGAACAATCATCTTTCTTGTTTAAGAAGTTTAGCTAATACTAATAATGTTGAGGAAATAAAAAAATATCTTTATAATATTGGTCAAACCGTAAGCAAACTTGACTTTGAAATAAAAACAGGTAATGCTATATCAGATTCAGTTATAAATGAAAAATACAATATAGCAAAAGCTAATAAAATAGAGTTTATATGTGATTTTATGATACCTAAAGAAATTTCAGTAGAATCAATAGATTTATGTGTCATTTTAAGCAATGTATTAGATAATGCACTTGAAGCTTGTTTGAGAATTACAGATAGTAATATCCACAAGTTAATATCTATAAAGTCATATATTAGAAACATATATTTAATAATCGAAGTTTATAATACTACTACAGATAAGATCCAATATGATAAAAATAAAATTATTAGCACAAAAATAGATAAGTATAATCATGGTATAGGAATCTCTAATATAAAAAATGCTGCTAAAAAATATAATGGGGTAGTTGATATAAATGAAGAACAAAATAAATTTACTATTACCATTATGCTTAAAATGAAATGAATTTTTGTATAAGACTAACTTTAGGATTTTCTAATGAATTTAATGAATATTATAATTGGGAGATGCGTTTATAAAGTAAATATATATTAAAGTAGAGGTAAGGGTAAAAATTAAACTTTAGTTTTGTGAGGGATAAATATGAATTCTTATGAGAAAAAAGCATTATATGATCTGAAAAATTGGGAAAAAAATATGCTAAAGAAACCATCTTTTGCAAATCGAATAAGTAAGGGATTGCAAACAAAAGCAAATAGTTTTATTCCTGATAAGGTTCATGTGGTAATTACTGAGGCAATCAAAAACATGATCAAAGCTGTATTAGTTGGATCAAAATTTACTACAAAATCACCCATGATTAATGCATCTTTAGAGGAAAGAGAAATTTTGGTAATGAAAAAGTTGAATTTTTACAGAAAAACGGCTACATTAAGTGGTGCTGGAACAGGGGCTGGTGGAATTATAATAGGACTTGCAGATTTCCCTGTTTTATTAAGTATAAAAATTAAATTTTTATTTGATACAGCTAGTTTATATGGATTTAATGTAAAGGACTATAAAGAAAGATTATATATTTTACATGTTTTTTTATTGGCTTTTTCAAGTGATGAAAAAAGGATTGAAATATATGAAATACTTAAAAAATGGAATGATTATTCTAAAAATTTACCTAAAGATTCTAGTTTTTTTGATTGGAGAAGCTTTCAACAGGAATACAGGGATTACATAGATTTAGCAAAAATGCTGCAGTTAGTTCCATGGATAGGTGCTTTAGTTGGAGCTTATGCAAATTATCAATTAATGGAGAAGTTAGGCAAAACAGCTATGAATGCATATAGATTAAGAGTTTTCAAGAAAAAGGTCACGTCTTAATAAAATCTATTGATTTGATATAGTTTTAAAAATAATTAATATAACAAATTTAATAGTTTAAGGTGCGGTTTAAAGTAGCTAAAAGGATATATGGCGATGGTAAAAAGTTAAACTAATAATAAACTAACTTATAGTTAAAAATATATTTATGTTAGGTTTTATTTTAAAAAATCATAAACAATCTAGTGTAATTTTATTTAGTATTTATAAGGCCATGCAAAAATATATTTTTATTAGAAGGTAGGTATGTTATGTTTATCCCTAGATTAATCATATTCGAAAAAGGAGCTTTAGATTATGAGCTTGGAAATAAAATGTACAATAAATTTAAAGATGATTCCACTGTTGAGATTATAAAGATATCATCAAACAGAGTTGGTGCATCTATACCTGGAGAGAATATATATGAGAAGTATAGAGCAGGTAAAAAAACTTTGGTTGTTGGAGTAAAAAAGAGCTTGAAATTTCAAACTTGCAAACCATCAGCACATTATCAGTTGCCCTTAGTTAGCGGATGTATGGGACAATGTGAATATTGTTATTTAAATACTCAATTAGGAGATAAACCATTTGTAAGGATTCATGTAAATGTTGATGAAATATTGAATCAAGCTGAAAAATATATACAAGAAAGAAGTCCAGAGGTAACTATATTTGAAGGTGCAGCGACTTCAGATCCTATTCCGGTGGAACCATATACTAATGTGCTAAAAAAATGCATAGAATATTTTGGAGATCAAGAATTTGCAAGATTTAGGTTTGTTACAAAATATAACGATGTAGATAGTCTATTAAATGCTAGCCATAATGGGCACACAGAAATTAGATTTAGTTTAAACACTGACACTGTAATAAAGGAATATGAGCATTTTACATCATCAGTACAAAAGCGAATAGAAGCTGCAGCAAAGCTTGCAGAGAATGGCTATCCAATAGGATTTATAATAGCTCCTGTATTTATATATGAAAATTGGAAAGAAGAATATAAAAATCTCATAGATATGTTGTACAAAGCATTGCCTAAAAATCTTATTATGCCTATTGGATTTGAAGTAATATCTCATAGATATACAACTAAGGCTAAAAATACTATACTTAATATATTTCCTGAAACTAAATTACCAATGAATGATGAAGAAAGAAAATTTAAGTATGGACAATTTGGGTATGGAAAATACGTATATACAAAAGAGCAACTACAAGAAATAAAAGATTTTTTTAAAGAGGAACTGGATAATAAATTTAAAAACAAGGAGATTAAATATATAATATAAACAGATTAAGATGCATGTAAGTTTTATTGTTCACTTGAAATTTTTAATTATACAATTTCCTCAATTATTTAATTTCTTAACTAATTAATATAAATATTTAAAAGTAAAAGAAAAACAAGAATTAAAATATTAGTATATATTCTATAATTGATATTAAAAAATAGTTAATTCAGTTTGAAAATATGAAATTTTGTATAGACATGTTAGGTATGATGAATAGCATTCAATATTAAGGTATGAGTGCTATTTTGTTTTGTAGATTTAATGAATTTTATATATATTATTAAAAAAACTAATGGTAAGTGGTAAAATAATCTATAGGGGAGTAAATACTTGAGCTATTTGAAATTATATATGTGATATGTGAGTTTTTATAATCAGATAAAGTAAAGTGAGGAAGTTATCAGCCAAGCAAACTTCACCAAAGTCAAAAATCAATTTATATAAATATAGGAGGTAATAACTATGAAAAAAAGAACAGGAACAGTATTGATGGCAATTATACTAGTATTTTCTATGTTATTTGCAGTAGGTTGCTCAAATAAACCTAGCAATAAAGAGGGGACAAGTAGTACAAGACAAACTAATGATAAAGGGAAAAAAGAAAAAATCAAAATAGCTGTATTAAAAGGTCCTACAGGTATGGGGATGGTCAAGCTTATGGAAGAAAATAAGGAAGACTATGATATTACTATTTTTGATTCACCTGATCAAATAGTTTCTAAAATCGTAAATGGAGAAATTGATGCAGCAGCTGTACCATCTAATTTAGCATCCGTTTTATATAACAAGACAAAAGGTGGAGTTAAATTAGTAGGTATAAATACTTTAGGCATATTACATATTGTAGAAAATGGAGATACTATAAAATCAATAAAGGATCTGAAGGGTAAAACTGTTTATGCTAGTGGAAAAGGATCGGCACCGGAATTTATTTTTAATTATATATTAAAAAAGAATGGATTAGAACCTGGTAAAGATGTTAAAATAGAATATAAAATGCAACATAATGATTTAGCTACTGCTGTTGCGTCAAAAAAAGTTAACATAGCAGTATTACCGGAGCCTTTTGTAACAACAACAAAAATGAAAGATAAGGATTTAAAGGTACAGCTAGATTTAACAAAAGAATGGGATAAGGTTTCAGATGCAAAGAGTAAATTAGTTATGGGAACATTAGTATATAGAAAAGATTTTATTGATAAAAGAGGAAAAGATGTAGATGAATTTTTAGATAAATATAAAAAATCTGTGGATTTTGTAAATAGTAATAAAGAAGAAGCGGGAAAGATTATAGAAAAGAATGGTATACTACCAAAAGCAGCAATAGCAGAAAAAGCTATTCCTAAATGTAATATAGTATTTATTAGCGCAGAAGATGGAAAGGATTCTTTAGAAAAGTTTTATAATGTTTTAAAAGAAAGCGATCCAAAATCCATTGGAGGAAAGATTCCAGATGAAAATTTCTACTACAAGAGCAGCAAAACAAACTAAAAAAATATCTAAGCTATTTAAAAGAATTTTTATATTATTATTTTGGTTATTAATTTGGGAGCTATGCTCCCTTTTTATTAATAATACAATTTTATTTCCATCACCATTTGGAGTATTTAAGGCCTTACTTGTACTTATGGGAAAAATTTATTTTTGGCAAAGTGTAGGCAAAAGTATTTTTAGAGTAATAGTAGGGATTATATTATCTATAGTAATAGGTATAATTTTAGGAATAATTTCAGGAATCAATAATTTTATGGAAGAATTAATGAATCCTCTAATAGTAACAATTAAATCCACACCGGTTATTTCTGTTATAATAATAGTTTTAGTTTGGGTAAATTCTTCTAATGTTGCAATACTAACTAATGTGCTTATGTGTTTTCCAATAATTTATACTAATGTGCTTCAAGGTATAAAGAATGTAAATTCAGATTTAATTGAGATGGCACATATATATAAAGTTAAAAGAAGTTATATATTGAAAGATATTTATTTACCATCTATAAAACCTTATGTTATATCAGGTATACTAATGTGTTTGGGTATTGGATGGAAGATATGTGTTGCATCAGAAGTTTTAAGTACTCCGAGATATTCTATAGGATTAAATCTTTTAAATGCAAAATCTATCTTAGAAACAGAAGAGCTTTTTGCATGGACTATTATAGTTGTACTATTAAGTTTTATTTTTGAAACTATATTTAAATATTATATAAAAAATAAAACTGAAAGGTAACTGAAATATAATAAACTAAAAACCCAAAAGATAAATGTTCTTATAGGGAGAAAAGTACTATGAATTATGATTACGAAATAGAATTAATAAATGTATGTAAGAGTTTTCAGGGGCAGGATGTTTTTAAAAATTTGAATATAGGTTTTGTAAAAAATAAGATCTCAGTTATATTAGGACCATCTGGCTGTGGCAAAACAACTTTGTTAAACATCATAAGTGGAATTGAGAAAGTAGATTTTGGAAAAGTAGTTGTAAATAATAATAGTATATCTTATATTTTTCAGGAAGATCGGCTTATACCATGGCTTACAGTTTATGAAAATATAGCTTTTACTTTAAAATCATATAAGAACAAAAAAGAAATGGATAATATTATACATAAATATCTAGATATAGTAAAGTTAAATGATCATAAGGACAAATTACCACATGAGCTTAGTGGAGGGATGAAAAGAAGAGTTGCTGTTGCAAGAGCTTTTTCATATAAAAGTGAGTTGTTGCTTATGGATGAACCATTTAAAGGGCTTGATGTTAAGCTTAAGCAATATATAATAGCAGAATTTTTGAAAATTTGGCAAGAAGATAAAAGAACCGTTATAATGGTAACTCATGATATGGAAGAAGCAAAAATTTTAGGAGATAAAATTTATTATTTATAAACATAGTTCAATATTTAATTATATTTTATAAGCAATGAAATCTATATCAAAACAAAAGTCGCATTTTAAAGTGCGACTTTTATTTTGATATAAATCTTTAATTTTAGTAAATTTCTATTTTATATTATCTAAATTTGATTATAAATTTTTTTCGTAATTTTCTACCATTCTTTTAACCATTTCGCCACCAACAGAACCATTTTGTTTAGATGTAAGGTCTCCATTGTAATCACTTAAAGGAACGTTTAATTCTTTAGCAACCTCAGCTTTAAATTTATTTAAGCCTTGTTTTGCTTCAGGAACTAATTTTCTGTATGCCATATATAAATTACCTCCTTTTTTAGATTGTACTTATATATTACGTAATTTTAATAAAAGTATGTTGGTAGATAGATGGGGACACAGAGAAAATATTAGATTAATAGAAAAAATTATATAATGAAGAAAAGTTAAATTAAAATAGAAAAGAATACATAATTATAATTATGTAAATTAAAATTTAAATGTAAACTTATTAGTTGATGTATAGGTTTAAAGAACATTTGACTAAAAAATTTATTAATGATTTGAAAAAATGAGATTAAGAGAACTTATAAATGAGTGTAAATAGATAATACCATTCATCTAAAGATGAAAGAAATATTGATTGTATATATGGGGTAAAATAAACATGATTAAATAGTAATTGTAAAACTAGAGGAAATATAGTTTAAATGATATATGATAGTATATAATGAAGAACAATTTTTATAGAAAATTTTATTTTAAAAATTATAATTTTACAAGAATTAAAGAGGCCACCTAAACAACTTGTTGTTTCTAATATTGGTTCTTTTAAAAGGGAAAAAATAGAAACTATTTGGTGTGGAATTGAAAAAAATAAGGAACTTGTCAAGTTTCAGGAACAATTAAGAAAATTATTAGTTAAAAATAGATTTAGTATTGATAATAGAAAATATAAACCACATATTACCCTTGGGAGGCAAGTAATTAGAAGAGACTTAACAAAAGAAATTATTATTGATCCAATTAAAGTGCCTATATACTCAATAGCTCTTATGGAAAGTAAGAGAGTAAATAATCAATTAGTTTATGAAGTGTTAGAAGAAATAGTATTGTAAAACTCTTTCAAAATTAAAAATATAAGAAATGTAGATAGTAATAAACAAGGGATTTATATTATATATAGAAGGGAAAAAGCTACGCAATTTGGATATGAAAAAATAAAACTTAACATTGACCAAAATACAAAAAGAATAGATGTAAAAAACAAAAAAATATCTTTTAAAGATTTAAAGGAAGATGAGTAGATATCAGTGTATTATGGTGGAGCAGTTACGAAGAGCTTGCCTCCTATAGGATATTGTAAAGAAATAATAGCACTACAATAGTAAAAGCAGTAGGAAAACTACTGCTTTTTAGTATATAAAAATATAAATTCTGTAAGTGGGAAAAATTATGCAAAAATAGAGTAGGTGATGCGGGCAAAGTTATAGCAACAGTAGTTAAGGCCATAGGCAAATAAGGATGACATAGTTTTAATTATGTAAAGTAAAATTTAAATGTAAACTGCCATACTAAAATTTTGAATTTAATCAGACATCTAGTTCACTCTGAAATATCACTAATTTTTTATATAAAATAATACTTATAAGGAAATAAAAATTTATCAATATTTCAAAGCAAACATATATGATTATAGCTTAAAATAAATGTTATGTTTTAAGTAATTATTGGAGAGGTAAGTGTATTAAAAATTATTATTAGTTTATCCAGATAGCTATACTAGTCTCTTCATAAAATAAGAGACATACATAAAGTATGTATAATGTTAAAAACATGAATATTTAAAAAAATAAATTAAATACTAATAGTAATAATAAGGAGGGATTAATTATGAATAGTGATCATAAAATAATAAAAGTTAAAAAGAATAATGATGGAGATATCACAGATGTAATGTTAGAAAACGGAGAAGTACATTCTATTGAGGATGCTATAGTTATGGCTAAAAGCCACGCTATTGAAGGAGTAAATGTAGGCAAAAGTAAAAATGGAAGAGAATTTTTAAGAAGTAATCCTAATAGTAGTGAAAATGATAATTTAGATAATATGCCAATGTTTTAATATCGATATATATAAATACCCTATAGAGTAGAAAATTAAAGAAAGTCTATTCTATAGGGTGTTTTGTGATTATACTATATTCTTTGATAGGTTGTACCATATTGAATATTGGGAGTGTATATAAGATAAATAAAAAAGAGAGGATAAATTACCTCTCCTAATAATATGCATGCCATGCTCTTAATATTTATAAATCCAAAATACCGCTACTCTAATTTTGACACCTATCTCTCGATAGGTGGGTGTTCTCACAAATGTATTGTTGCCTTTGCCACTCATAGTTGGTCTTATAAGACTAATCCGCATTTAAATATCGAACTCCCTTATAAATGATGTAGGTTCAAAATAAGAGCTTTACAAATATTTCAGATTATTAACTTGAATTATTTGCATTTAGAATTTGTTAAAATAACTTTTTTCAAGATAATTATATAAAGATTATATAGAGAATTCAATAAGTGTTTAGAGGAAATAGAGGAAACTTTTATAAATATTAAAACAAATAGTTTAATATAAGGTGAATTTTTTATGCGTATATAAAAACAATAGAATAAATACTTAATATGATTAGTGAAGAAAAATATAAATAAGTATAGAAAATAAAACCAGGAAGTAATATTACTTCCTGGCAACAAGATTAGTGAGTATATGGAGACTTTAAAATTATTTTCGGACTAACCTTAAATAATTGTTTTTAAAATCTATATCCATTGCTAATCACCTCTCTATGAAAGTAGTATGTGTAGATTCTAAATAAATATACTAAAAATAAAAATAATTTTTAAAGAGCGCTTAAAGCAAATTTAAATGTGTTTTAAGTGTTTTTTATTTTAAATTGTCTGTATGATATCCTTCCTATTTTATATAGTTGAAAAAGAAAGGGGGGATATTATGTCAAAAGAAGAACTGCTACTAAAAAAAATAGAAGAAGTTAGAAGTTTAATGCATCAGCTTGTAAGCGAAAAGTCTGCACTTGTTGATCCTGAACTTGTAAAACTAAGTCAAAAATTAGACATATTACTTAATGAGTATAATAGTTTTATAAGACGAGACAAGAAAAAGCTATAGCTTATAGCCAAGCAGTATTAAACAACGATAAACTAAAGATAAACAAGTAAAATAAGATATTTTTCAACATGGATGCATACATGCCAAATAAGTTAGTGACATGTATGCATTTTTTAGACTTAAAATAATAAATATCTGATTAAGATAAGGTTAATAAATATTTTCACAATAAGTCCTAAAAGATTATAAAGGAAATTAAAAATAGAAACAAAAATACATTAATTTAAATATTAAAATAAAAAAATATTATAAAATTTAAAAAAGCATTATATAAATTCTTCATTTGGTAATAATTTCCCATGAGGTGATTAATATGGCAGTAAAAATATATTCAGCTACATTTACAGGTATTAATGGAACTATTGTTAGTGTAGAAATAGATATTTCATCAGGACTTCCTATGTTTAATATTGTAGGATTAGGAGATATGTCTGTAAGAGAATCTAAGGAAAGAGTAAGATCAGCAATAACTAATTCTGGATTTGAATTTCCGGCAAAAAGAATAACAGTTAATCTTGCACCAGCTGACTTAAAAAAAGAAGGTTCTTTATTTGATTTACCTATAGCTTTAGGTATTTTAATTGCAACTAATCAAGTATATGCAGGTGATACTGAAGATTTTATCTTTATGGGAGAATTATCTTTATTTGGCGAATTGAAAAGAATAAAAGGAGCTCTCCCTATTGTAATTGAAGGAATAAATCAAGGGGTAAATAATTTTGTTGTGCCCATGGAAAATGCTGAAGAATGTGCAGCTATAAAGAAAGCCAATATATATCCATTGAATAATATAAATGAAGTTATTAATTTTATAAAATATAGAGACTTGATGCCTTATGAACCAACAGAAAAAAATAATATAAAAGAATATGCAATAGATTTTGAGGATGTTATTGGACAAGAAAGTTGTAAAAGAGCAGTAGAGGTAGCAGCTTGTGGAGGGCATAATATACTAAAATTATAGTACAATATCCAAATTACTGAAATGTATTGATATAACTCACTTTGGTATAGTTTAGAGGGGGAAATAAAAATGACAAACTATACTATTATAGATAATAATTTAATTACAAATTTAAAAATATCTGATGGTGCTTATAGGTGTTATAATTTATTATTGTCTATGGCACATGGAGATAAGACTACTTGTTTTCCAAGTATTAAATATCTCGCTTGTGCTTTGGGAAGATGCGAAAGAACGATTAACAGATACATAAAAGAATTGGTGTCTTTAAAACTCATAATCAAGCGTAGGAGAGGCTCAATTAGTAATTTATATATATTAGTCCAAAAGAAAATTAACAACGCTGTAGACCACTTAAAACAAACTGTAAAAGGTAATAAAGATAATATTAAGAAAGCTGATACACAGAATTGTAGTCATGGTGGAAAAAATAAAAGCAACTATAAAAATAACTATAAGAATAGTTACACCAACATGCAACGTACCGATTTTAATAATTATCAACAAAGAAACTATAATTATAATAACTTAGAAAAGATGTTGTTGGGAGAAATGGAATATAACCCAGAGTTGCTTTGAGCGATGGGGTTAAACTCAACGGCATCGAAATAAAGTAAAAGCACCTACCGAAATGGGCGTTTCGATAAGTGCAAAACAATTAAATACTCATCATTTAATTAAGCTTATTTATATTATATCAAATTTTTGAAAAAATATAAACAGATAAGCTTATTTGTCATATCCATTTTTACCTCGGCGTTTCAAATGTAATGGTTCAAATAGTATTATAGACGATATAAAACAATTATATGTATAGTGTATAATACTATTTTTTATTACATACGGAAGTTATCCACAGATATTTTACAGTAATTAGTAAGCTTGAAGTTGCAATTAAAATTAGTGTCGCATTAGAACAGAACAATTATTAAATATAAGATAAGACAATGCTGCTATAGGAATAAATACAACTAAGAATTAAAACTTAATTATATATTATATAAATTTAAAATTCCTTAAATGGTAACTTAAAAATAAAAAACGTTTCCTAATCCACAGGAAACGCCAACATTAATAAACAATCTATATTAGGAAGGGTTTAATAAAACTCTTCCTAAACTCCAATATTATTATACATCATCTAATGGAAAATGCAAAGAGGTGTAGACTTGAAAAACTACTGAATTATTCGGTAGTTAAAAATCAAGAACAACTATGAAGTCAACCCAAATATAGTGCCGAGATAAAGTCCTAAAATAGGATAATAGGATAATAAAGGGATAAGATTAAGGTGTACTAAGTTAAACTTAGGATTAAATTCGCTATCACTTTGAGGGATAGCGGAATAGGTTAAAATATAGTTGACTGTGTGACTTTATGTCACTTTGTTAGATGGGATTAGGATTAGTAGTGCAGGTGGAAACAGGGGAATAAATCAGTATAATAAAGTAGCTGATGGAAATAATTTCGCTGAGCAAAAATCTCAAGAAGATTTAGCCAATCAAATAGGAATAGACCAAAGGCAATTACAAAATTATAAAAAACTAAATGAACTTATACCAAAATTACAATCCTTAGTTGAAAATAATCCAGTTAAGCAAGGTAAAGTTTATAGTGAATATGTAAAGTTATGTGGAATAACACATGGAGGTTCAAGAGTGCAAAATGCACCTTTGACACAAGAACAAATTGCAAAAGAATTAGGAGTATCAACAGGAACTTTAGTTTAAAAATGGCTAAACTTATTATTTCACGTTTTAAGACGTTTATTTTAATGGGAAACTTTTCTATTATGTTTTTTAAATATTAAATGTTAAAATTATATTAAAAAAGAAGTTAGGAGAATAAGTGATGAGTATTAAAGAAGAATTTGAATATAAAACAGCAAAAGAAATGAGAAAATTAGCTGATGAAAAGAATGAACAACTAATAGATATTAAAAAAGAAACAGATAAAACACTAAAAAAAATACTACAAACGGTAGAAATAATGGCTGAAAAAGGAAATTATTCAATAAGCTATTTTTGTGATAAATCTGAATGTGATATGATAGAAAATGTTATCCAAGAACTTGAAAAATTAGGATTTACAACAAAAATACTGGACTTTGGAGAGGATAGGAAAGCGATAAGTATTAAATGGGATTCAGAAGAAGATGAAAATTAATCTCTACGTCGATGATTTAAGGGATTGTCCAGAAGGTTTTAAGATTGTTAGGACAATAGAAGAAGCTATATATTATCTTAAAAATTTTGATATTGAAATACTATCCTTAGACCATGATTTAGGGGAAGATGATGAAGGGAATTTACTGCCAACAGGCTATGATTTAGTGAAATATATCTGTGAAAACGGATTAAAAATAAGTAAAATATATATACATACTGACAATATTGTTGGGAGATGCAATATGTATGAAACTCTAATAGGGGCAAGGCGAAGGGGATTTATAGATAGTGATATTCAAATTTATAATTATGCGTTTGTTAAAAATAAATATTCTAAAAAGTAAATATGATAGGGGTTAGGTATTTTAGTTACAAATGCTCTTATACTTGTAATTAAGATACCTTATTTTTCTATGTATTTTTTTATTATATTAGAGCATTACTAAATATGAAATAATTAAGTTTATTGAAATATGAGGTAAGTCTATGAATAAATGTATAAAAATAACTTTAAATAAATGTTTTGAAATAGATAAAAAAAATATAAAAGATACAAATAAACCTTATCTACATCTAAATATGAAGACTGCAAAAGAAATTATAAAGGAAGCTAATTTAAAGTCATGTCATGCATGTAATAAATCAAGCGATATGTGGAAAGAATATTATTTTAATAATAGATGGGAGGCACAAAGTGAATTAAACAATATAGATAATGAAATAATTAATATAGAAATAGAAAAAGAATACAATAAGAGATTAAAAAAAATTAAAGATAAAACTAAATTACAAAACCAAAATTATCTTAATAAAGTCAAAAAAACTGCTAAAAAACACATAGAAAGAAAAATGTTAATGAATATTGAAAAACAAATAGTAAAAAAAGATAAAGAAATATATGGAAAAAATTATGAAAATGTAATACAAGCCACCACAAAGTTGATAATGCAGAATTATAATACAAGTAATGTTGGTTCTTTAGACCAACAATTAGTACAAAATAATTGGAAAAGAGATAAAGAAAAAATATTAAATTATGAATGTAGAATACCACAATATAAAAAAGATACACCTTTTTATATTTATAATAACAATTATATTTTATCAAATAAATATGGGTATTTTGTAGAGTTATCATTTTTTAGTAAAAGTGGTTATAAAAAATATAATTTAAAAAACGGTACAAGGTTAAAATTTCAAATAGACAAACTAGATGGAAATAAAAAAACTACAATAAACAAAATAATTAACGGTGAGTATAAACAAGGTTCTGCACAAATAAAAATATCTAATAAAGATAAAATCGAGTTAACCATTTCTTATAGCTTTGAAGCTGAAACAAAAGCATTAGACAAAAATAGAATATTAGGGATTGATTTAGGAATAGTTAATGTAGCAACTATGTCTATATGGGATAACAATAAAGAAAATTGGGATTATATAAATTACAAACATAATTTATTAAGCGGACAAGAGTTAATTAGATTTAGACAAAAACTTTTTAACATAGGAATGACCAACAAACAGATAAATGATGAAATTCAAAAATATAATGAAAATTTACATCAAAGACAATTAAATAAATTTAATATCGGAAGCATAAGTGGATTGCTGATTAACAAATATAGGAATACAATTGATAAAAGAAATAAAGAATTAGGTATAGCGAGTAAATGTGTAGGAAATGGAAGGCAAGGGCATGGTTATAATAATAGAATGAAACCACTAGAAAAAATTCGTAAAAAAGTTGGTGATTTTGCTGATACTTTTAATCATAAATATAGTAGATATATAGTTGATTTTGCAATTAAAAATAATTGCGGAATAATACAAATGGAAAATTTAAGTGGAGCAACACAATTAACACATGAAAAATTTTTAAAAGATTGGAGTTATTATGATTTACAAAACAAGATTGAATATAAAGCAAAAGAAGTAGGTATAGATGTAATATATATAAATCCTAAATATACTTCTAAAAGATGTAGTAAGTGTGGATGTATAAATGAAGAAAATAGAGATTGTAAAAACAATCAATCAAAGTTTAAATGTGTTGTATGCGGACATGAAGAAAATGCTGATGTTAATGCTAGTAAAAATATAGCTATACCAAATATTGATGAAATAATTAAAGAGCAATTTTAAAAATGGTATAAATTTTACCAGCCATAAAGGGAGACTTAGCGTCCTTAAATCGAGTAGTACTAATAAGTTTACATATGTAACATAGCAACTCTCGATAAGCCTCAGTTTAACTGGGAAACTTTACACAGATACTAATTATAGTAAGGCGTGTAGAGATACATCCAATTTAAGAAATGGCTTAAATACAGTGGTTAGGAACTAACATAGGATGTATTTAAATCTAGATAAGCAAATTAATCACCTAAAATAAACAAACGTTAGGAACTAACATAGGATGTATTTAAATATTTGAAGTTTCATTTCACCTTCACTTGCCTTTTTGTTAGGAACTAACATAGGATGTATTTAAATAGAACATATTCAATTACCATTAACAGTTAAAAAGGGTTAGGAACTAACATAGGATGTATTTAAATAAAGGAATTATTGAAGCTATATCTTTTGTTGTTAAGTTAGGAACTAACATAGGATGTATTCAAATTAGAACAGTACAGAGACAAATTAGAGGAGATAATCAAGTTAGGAACTAACATAGGATGTATTTAAATCAGTATTCTTTAATCATTTGAACAATATCATCCATGTGAAGTTGTTAATTGTATGTTCTTAGGTAGTGAAAAAGATATATTTCATTTTGCGATATATTGGTAAAACAAGAGGACTAGGAAATCAATCTTAGTCCTCTTTTACTATTTCTAAAATATCTGATATATCACATTCAAGAGCATTGCATATTTTTTCTAAAGTTTGTAATTTAATTTGCTTACTTTCATTATTATATATTTTACCTAATGTATTGTTATCTGTTCCAGTTTCTTTAGATAACCAATATTTAGTTTTTCCTTTGCTTTTTAATAGTTCATCTAGTTTAAAAACAATCATTTCTAAATACCTCCAAAATTTATCTTTATAATTATTGTACTACATACTATTATAGTTGTTAATAGAATAATGTTTACAATTTGTTAACATTTTGTTAAGTTTATACGATTGACAACTATTATAGTAGCCACTATAATATAATCATAAGGTAAATTTATTGGAATGGTATTACAACTTATAGCTTAACATAGGCACACAACTGTTCTTATGTTAGAGGGTAGCAACCTTAAAAAAGGTATGGGGGGATGAAGGTGAAAGAGTTAGAAAAACAAGATAAATTGAACGAAATTTCCAAACTCAAAAAAATATCCAAAGAAGAGTTAAATAAAATTGATATTATCATGATTAATAACAACGAATTAGCAAATATAAAATTTTGGTGTGAAAGAAATATAGAATTAATTAAAGGGAATATAAATAAAATGAACATTGTTTTTAAAGAAATTATTATTAAAATAACAAATTTGGATAAAGATATTAGTTCTTTAGGGTATTATAAATTTAATAACAATAATGAAGTAACGGAAATCTCTGCAAATGTATATTTTAAAGAAACTATAATACCTTGTATATCATATTTCAATTTAAATATCGATTTTCAAAAAGTATTAAATATTATATATGGAAAAGATTTTATAGATGGAAATTACATTGAAACCTTTACAAATCAATGGTATTATGAGGAAATATGTAAAGATTCCGATAAATACAATGAATATTGCATTGAAAATCTTAAGGATGGTCTAAGAGAATGCTTTTCAATCCTAATATATTCTCAACTCAACCAAGAATCCATCATCACACAAACAAGAACTCACACTAAAAAAATTCAATCTAAGAAGGACAAGCGAAAAGGTAAGAAACCTAAGGTTAAGCTCATCAAACAAAATATTATAAGACTAAATACAGATCATATTCCTACACCTACAGAGGAAGAGATGAAGCATTATGAAAGACATACTTTTGGTTGGACAGTTAGAGGACACTGGAGAACATATCAGAGTGGCAAGAAAGTATGGATTAAACCGCAGGTGCGAGGGGACAAGGATAAAGTAGAAGGTAAAATTTATGAAATATAAAAAATAACTTAATATTAACGCAAAGGCGAAAATTTCGCTCTTGCAGAATGGAGGTATAAATATGTCTATTAAAATACTACAAAGATTTATAATGTTTTGTAGAGAGTTTAACATAGAGCCAAGCACCTCAAATTTGAGGAAGTTCAAAAAATTAAGTTTACAATAATTCCAAATGTTTTGTGGAATAAAATAAATCAAATGGGGGATTTAAAAAATGATGAAAATTGAAAAACTATATGATTATATGTTAGTAGAAGAAGAGGTTTTTAGAATTGGAACAGAAGAACAAATAGAAAAAATGGTAGAAGAAATGGGTTATCCAGTATGGATAAAAACTTTAGCTACTTATACTATAGTAGAAGACTATATATGCTGTGGTGGAGAAATTAAAGAGGATGTATTCCTAGAAGTAAAAGATGGATATATATATGTAGATTCAGATACATCTGAATTAGACTTTTACCCAAGAGAAGATGTATGTCCACAAATGTTACAGGGGATTTTAGAAACATATGTATAAACGCAAATAAGGCTATAATTTGATATTATAACCATTTAATTAAACATAATAACCTTATATACCAATATTTACTTAAATATCATCTAATGTCCAGTTTGAAAAGGTGTGGACAAGTGTGATAAGATTTAAGTACTCATTTTTACCTATAATTAAATACCAAAACACAGGAAATAACTGACACTTATTTCCGTTTTATACACTATTTTTATTATTAACAAGTTTTTTAATCTTTATACATCAACACACAGAATGGAGTGATGCTTTTTTATTTGTTAAGCTTATTATATAGGATTTTGCCGACTAAATAAAATCACAAAAAGTTGATTTAAAGAAAATAGAATGTGATTATATTAAAATATCTTTAAAATGCTTACATTTTCATAAAAAATATTAAGTCGGCAATAATGTTGATTAATTACTATATTATGAAGTATTTAATAACTTATAGTTAAAGAATTGGAGGAATAATTTAATGAAACCATTAGAAATTAAATTGAATAGACAATTTTTAAAATTACAGAAGGGGATTGAAGATTTTTGGTGCATGGATGGAAATGATAGTATAAGCGAGTTTGCTGACAAAATAGGAAGGGAAAAATATTTTGAAATAAGAGATATAGGAACAGAAATTGAAGAAGAGTGCAAAAGTGAAGATTTTACAATTGAAAAATGTAATAAACTTATAAATGATTTTGTAAATAAAATAAATAATTTTAACAAATATTTATATAATCCTGAAATAACACAAGGATTTAAAAAAGACTTATTTGAAAGTGTTGGAGAAAAAAGTAAAAAGATGATAGATGAAATTAAAATGGTACAAGCCTTAGCTTATTATAGTAATTTACAAAAACTAGCAAACAAAATAGAATGTAGAACATGGCAAACTATAGGGCGTATAACATATATTTTAAATACTGTTTTAGATGAAGTTATGAATCCATATAAGAAAGCTATTGATGATGAGATTACAAAAGTTAAGGAAATATTAGATAAGAAAGCAAAAGAGATTAAATTAAAAACTAGTAAAGAAAAAACAGAAGAAGTCAGCAAAATAACTACTAAGAAAATATTTAACTATAAAGAAATGGATAAGTTAATTAAATTGAATGGCTATGAACCTATAAGGCGAAGAGGAGACCATAAAATTTATACAAATGGGACAAAGAGTATTCCTATTCCACAACATACACTAGGTAAGGGGTTAAGCTGTAAAATTCAAAAACAAATTGTTTAGAGTTAAAAGTTCCACATAGAGTAGACTATTCATTAAAGAAGAGTCACAAACTTGTACCACTAGTGTGAAACTAGATTTAATATAATAAGCTTTAACATAAGGTTAACGCATAGGGAACGGCTACGCCTACCCTATGCTATGTTGTGGAAGATATTCAAAATGATTTTAGTATTATTAAAACAGGGGGATTATTATTAATGAAAAAATTAGAAATGTATACAATTTACAATATTACAAATGGAGATTTAGGAAAAGAAGAATGGGCAGAGACAGAATTATTAGACAGAGAAATTAGTTTACAAGCAAACAATTTAATAAGAAAATATTTGATATTTAAAGGATTGGAAGAAAAAGACCAATTTATAGAAAATATTATAAAAGTATCATTGCCGCATAACAAAGATGATAAAGACAATGAAACACCTTTAGAAGTATTGAAAAACGGTATTATCTTTAGAGGAAAGAAATTTATACCTTTAATAAGTAGTCCGAGCATGATGAAAAAAGAGGGGCAGGATGACTATTATAAAAAAGATTTTAAATGTGAATATTTCTTTATATCAAAAGAAGATGAAGAATTTATAAAAATATTTGAAATGATTACAAGTGGAAGTGAATTAACAGAAAGATTTGAAACCAGAACACAAATGGCTATTAATAAAGATGTTGTAGCAAGATTAGCGTTAAATACTTCTAGTAGTTATTCAATTAATTACAGACCTAATATAGTTATATTACCAACAGATACATATACATATACTGCAAATTATTGTTATTTTGCAAATCAAGATTATAGTGAACTAAAGTATAGTGAGGTTACTAAAGAGCATGAATTTCAGGATGGTTGTGGTTTAATGTCACCTGAAATGTCAGGGATAATACAGCAACAAATGAAAGTAGATTATCCAGTAGACTTTGCAATAATACGTCAAGACCCTTTAGCAGTTAAAGGGTTGGTTGTAAAAGTTGATTTTAATAAATATTTTGACGATATGTATAAGGAAGACAATAAAGGTGTTTTTGAAAAAAGAGAAGATGGGTTTTATACTTTGGATTATTTTGGAAAAATGGTTAATATATCAAAGGCTGATTTAATAATAAATACTAATATGGCTAAATGGGCTAAGTGGTGGAAACAAGATAAACCTATAAATATCATGGAAGAAGTTGATAAAGAACTGAGAAAAGAAAAATATGATAAGTATAGAGCTTTATTATTAAAACTATATGTAACTAAAATCAATAAAAGAGAACCTAAAGAATATTCTTTGACTAACTATCAATTTATTTCAAATCTAGCTTTAACACCTAAAGAATTAAATCAGCTACAGCAAGAAACATATGATATGTATAAAAAAGTCTTAAGCATGGATGTTAATTATATAAGATTACTAATGCAAGATATAGCCACAGATGATACAGAAGAATTAGGGTCTATGGATAAAATACACTATTTATTACAATCTACAGAAGAGGCTTTAACGATACCATCAGTTAGACAACAAGTTGTAAGAATGGTTAGAAAGAAAATCAATCTATTGGCAGAAGGTAAATTTTATGTGAAAGGTCATTATAAAATAGCTTCAACTTGCCCTGTAACATTTATGGATTGGATTATGTGTAGAGATTTAAATAAGTGTAATAGAGGATTAGAGGTAAGAGAATATTACATACCAAAAGAAACTGGTAAAAGAGTTATAAGTCGTAATCCATTAAACAGTTTTTCAGAAATCCAAAAAGTTGAAATAACTAAAAATGATTTATTAGAAAAATATTGTGGAGAATTAACATCAGAAATTGCATTTTTTAATCAAAAAGATGATACTTTTATGATTGAATCTGGAGAAGACGCAGATGGGGACTGCAATCTATGGGTAGATAGCGATGTTATTTACAATTCAGTAGTAGAACCAGAAGATGGTTATAATTTCTGTAATATGGAAGATAACAAAGATACAGTAGAACATGAATATACTAAAGAAAATGAGTATTACTGTATTGTAAAGGCTGCTGGTAATAAAATAGGAACTATTGCTAATGTAGGTACTAAAATATCTACTATGTGTACAGAAATGGGTTACTATTGTCCTAAAAATGATGCAACTTATGGATATAAAGAATTAGAAGAAGGTTATTATGAAAAGAAAAAAGAGTTTTTAGAGAAAGAAATATATGAAATAAAAAAAGTAAAAGATTTAAAATCTCAAATGGATTATATAGTAACACAACTTAAAGAATTTGATTATATGATGAATGATCAAGAAATAGATGATAAAAAATGGGAAATCCAGACACTTTCTGAGCAATTATATGATTATGCAAGAGATGCTAATAAAAAGAAAAGGGAATATTTCACTAAAGCACTTAAAGAAAAAATAGATAATAAAGAACTTATTGAAATAGATACGTTAGAAGAAGACAAGATAAGAGAGTTATTAATACAACAATTTTACAATTATAAAACTCTAAGTTATAAAGCACTACAATTACAAATGTTAAGTATAGACATTCCAAAAACTTTAAAAGAAATTGACAATAAAGAAATAAAAAGTCTTAAAGAAGATGTTTTAGAAAAAAAAGACCCCGTTTTTAGGAAATATAACATGCCTTATAAAGATAGGTTTGATAAAAATGGAAGAGAAAGATATTTTAGTTTAACTCATTCTGTATTAAATTTACATGCTAAGAATGTAGCAAGAACATTAATGGCAAAAGATTTAGAAAGAGTTAAGAAAGAAACAGATAATTATGCCAAAGCTGATAGAGTTGGATGCACAAATAAAATATTAAGTAATGCTGATATTACAGATAAAACAGAAGAGGTTATTCCACTATTAAAAGGAATATTCAGTAGTTGGAAAAATGAAGCTGAAAGAATAAGAGCAACTTATAAGGATAATAAAGTTAAGAAAAATGAAGAACTTAGAAAAAATAATCTTATAATATCTAAATCTATTATGATATTAAGCGATAGATATGATTTAAATACAATGGCGAGTGGACTTTTGAAAATGAGTAAATCTACTAATAGTGCGATAAGAACAAAATTTATGATAGACTGCTGTTTTAATGTAATACAGGCTTTATTAGATTTATATTATAACGATATTACCACATTTGAAAAAGATGCGAATGGTAAATATGATTGGATGTTTAAGAAATACAACAAAATTAAAACAAATAGAAAGGAAACAGATTTACAAGCAATGCAAATTAAAGAAGAACAATTAAAACAAGAAGAAATTATAGAAATCAAATTTAGACCAGTTGATTTAGAAGATGGACAAACTTTAAGTAAGAAAAATGATAAATTCTATATTAATGATGAAATAATTTTCAATAATAAAGTTAAAGGTTGTAAGGGAAAAAAGACTTATGATCAATTAGAAGAATTATTGAAAGATAAAACAGAGTTAGGAGTAATTTTAAAAGATATAACGAATAAACCAACTTACATAGTAGCTTATATACATAAGGTTAACGCATAGGGAACGGCTACGCCTACCCTATGCTATGTTGTGGAAGGTAGTTAGTATATTAAGTATCTTTCACAAATCAACAAAATGGAGGTGTTAAGATGTGTAATGAATATAAATATACAATTATTGATAAAAGATACTTAGCAGAATCTTTAGCATTTTTAGGATATAAATACAGAAAAAATGGGTATGGAAAGGATACTAAATTTGTTTTTGCAGAAACGGAACAGTTTAAACAAGCTTTATATGAGTTATTACAACTAAAAAAGAAAGTTGGTAAATTTATAAAATAACTATTGAAAAGAAAAGGTGGACTATTATGAGTAAACAATTTATAACAGATATTATAAAAGAAGAATATAAAAAATGGTTAAAGGATAATATTGTATTAATTGAAGCAGGAACAGGCTGTGGAAAATCTTATTTTATTAAAAATGAATTAAATACATATTGTATGTCTACTGGACAAAATATATTGTATTTAACTAACAGAGATACTTTAAAAGAACAAGTTAAAAATGATATTGGAAATTTTACTAATATAACGATAAAAAATTATCAAAAGATAGAATCTTTTATGCTTAATGGAACATTAAAATTAGATAATTATGATTATGTTGTATGTGATGAAGCACATTATTTTTTTACGGACGCTTCATTTTCAAGAACAACTGATTTATTTTTAACCGAATTATTGAAAGATGATACAGTATGTAAAATTTTTATGACAGCTACACCATGGCTTTTAAAATTATACATTGAAAAAGAAAAATTCAAAATTGATTATGATTATATATTAAGAACTGATTATAGTTATTTAAATAAAATCGTAGCTTTTAATACATATGAAACTATAGATAGTATAATAGAAGAAATTCCACAAGATGAACAAATAATATTTTTTAGTTCAGCTAAAAAAGCTTTAGAAATATCTAAAAAATATAATGGAACTTTTATATGTAGTAAACGTAATAAGGATGGATTGTGGAATAAATACATAGAATCTAAAAAAGAAAAAAATGAAAAAGGTGAAGAAGTAATTATTGAAACAGAAAATTATAAGGAAATACAAAGTATAATTCAAAATGGAACATTTAAAAATCATATTCTATGTACTACTACAGCTTTAGATAATGGAGTAAATATTAAAGAAAACACTCCAGTAAAACATATAATTATTGATATTCTTGATAGGGATGAATTTATCCAATGTTTAGGTAGAAAAAGAGTATCAGAAGGTGAAAAAATAAATTTATATTTCTATGGATGGAAGAATGATGGTAGAAGGATTAATGGATTTAAGAAGAAAATAGGAGATTCTATTAATAAAGCTAATTTATTATTTAATGAAGGTGAAGAAATCTATGTTAATACTAAATTTAAAAATGATAGATTTACTGATGGCAGAATAATCGATGATGTTACTATAAATGGTGAATTACATAAAAGAGTAAATAAATGTGTATATCTTAAATATAAAAACGATTTAACATTATATGATTCTTTAGTTGGTAAAAACTATAAATTAAATTTTAAAAGCATAATAGCTACAAATTTAAAAATTAAGAGTGACAATATTATAGAATGGGAAACTAAAGATATATCTCAAACTTTTGAAGAATTTTTAGATAGTATAGTTGGAATTAAAATGTTTAAAGAAGAACAAAAAATATTAAAAGAACGATTTGGAGAATACGGACTTAAAGCAAGAAGTTTGGGCATTAATACATTAAATGGGTATATTAAAGATAAAAAACTACCTTTTATTATTAAAACAGATGAAAGAAAATCCTATAGAGATGACAATGGAAAAGTAAAAAAAGAAAAATCACATTGGATATTAGGTAAAATTATATTTTAATATGTTGTTTTGTAGACACTTTTATGCACTTCCTAAATATTTAGGAGATACATGATTCTGTCTACATTTTATTTTTAAAAAAATTAATAATAGAAAATTAAAGTATTAAAAATGTGGAGTATTATATCATTATAGGAGTTTTCAAAAAATAACATCAAAGCCGTTTTTGGTTTGCCCTAGTGGCTTACCTTTTGTCGGCTAGGTTCTAGCATTAGGAATTGTAGGAACGTAGTGACGTACAAGTCCTATGACTAGAAGATGGTTAAACAAAAGGTAAAAGAACGTTATAAACATGGAAAGATAATAAATATAAATAAAAATATTATAAATTATATATAACAGGGTAAATGCACAAATTTACTACGTTTCGTTACACTTCACTTGTAAATTTATGCTATTTAGTGAACAGGGTTGATATTGATATATCTTGTTCAAATTTCTAATTTTATAATAATAATTCTTATGAGTAGATGATTAACTTTGTCTACTCTTTTTATTATTAAAAAATATATAGTCGAGAGACTTAAAAGAGCAGGAGGATATTATATATGAAAAATTTAACTAAAACAGAAATTAGAAAGAATTTACAAGAGATTGAGAACATTTTAAACAATCACAACCAATGGGAGATTGAGAATGGATGTGTAGATTATTGTTTCAGTTTAAATAAAGACAATACTATTCGATTTACAATTTCTTGTGAAGATGAAGTATATGAAAATTATACTATAGAAGAAATAGAAAATTATGATATTAAAAGTATACTAAAATCTATTATAAATTTCTTATATGAAAATGAGATTAATTATAGAAATAATTATATTAGAAAGACTAAGAGCTTTAACAATAGAAAAATTAAATCATTAGCACTTTGGTTAGAAAGAGAAAATAATGATAGAGTTAATAAAATTAATGAAGAATTAGCTGAACGTTATAAAACAACTAAAAAATTAGAAAGTGAAATTGTAAAATATAAAGATTACATTAGAGACTTATATAGCTGTTTAAGTGTACTTTGTTCAGATTGGAGAATAGAAGATATAAAGGAATATGTCTTTAACAAACTAAAAGAGTTTAATTTTGAAAATATATCTATAAGTTATATAGATAATAGATTAATAGTTCAAAAATTTGATGATAAAAAAGTTATTACAAATTTTGAAATTTTAATTGATAATTATAGTAAAAAAGATGAAGTGTTTTCTAAAGCTAAGAGAGAATTAGAAGCTGCGTGTTAGTTTAACATTCAGCTTTTTATATTAATAAAAATTGGAGGATTATATTATGGATAATTTAGAAAAATTAAATGACTATATAATAGAAGAATTAGAAATGGAGCTAATGGATGATAGAATTGTGTCTGTAAAAGATGAAATTGAATATTGGGAAAAACATAAAGATGAATGGAATACAGATTATACATATGTTACAGAAGAATTAAAAAAATATAAGGATTATAATTCTTTATATTCCATTAACCATAAATATGGTGGTTGTTGGGGACAGGGATATATAATTGTAGATAAAGAGTTAGAATATGTGGGATTTGTAAGAACTATTTAGGACGGAGAAATTTTTCTCAGTCCTTTCTCTTATACAAAAATATAAACTTGGGGTGGCGTTAAAAATGGAAAAGGTAGTAATTTATAATATTGATTTTACAGAAGCAGGTTTAGGTTATACGGCAGTTTGGAGTTGGTGTAGAGAACAATACACAAATAGGATAATTTTAGATTCTACAAAAATGGCAGAAATAATTTTACAAAATAAAGATAAATTAGATGACGTTGAAGATGAAAAAGATGCATATGCATATATTAGTGAAATGCAGACACAGTATTGGTTTGAAGATAACTATATTTTAAAGCATGATTATATGCCAATAGGTTATTAATTAATTATTAAATGATTAGTATTTTATATTTTTAAAAATGATTATACCTATAAATATCCAATATAATTATATATCAAAACACATATAGTGTCAAGGGATCAAACCCAAACAAAGTAAAAATAAAAGACGTTTCCTTATAGGCAAAAGGAAACGCCACAACTAAATCACATAGGGAAGGGTTCAACCTTCCTTATATCCCTAATATTTATTATATACCACTTTACAAAAAATATGAAGATGGAAAAATGAAAATATTTTTAGGAGTTATATTAATTATTTGTTTTTTTATAAAGCTTGGGGAAGGGATACAATTTTATAAAAATAAAGTAGAACTAGAAAAAAGAAATATATTTCTTTTGCTTTATTTTTATTTAATTTAGCTTTAGATATGTTTATAAAATAAAGATTACTAATTTTTTAGTAGTCTTTTTTATTTTTAAAAATTAAAAGAATGGGGGAATTAATCTTATGGAAAATGCACAACTGGATAATAAGTTAGATGAATTATATAGAGCCTTTATAAGAAAATATGAAAATGTTGATGAATGCTCAGATTACATTTTAAGAAATTACGTAAAATATTTAAGCTATATAAATTAGATAAATATATTAATTTTAATAATTAAAAAGGATAATAGATTAAAGTTCTATATCCTTTTTATAGAGTTTTAATAGAAATATATATATTTATATTTCAAACTTTTTATAAATCTCCTTTTTTATTATAGGGATAGTTAAATAAAAAGACTATCTCTATTTTTAATCTAAAACGAGATTTAAAAAGTAAATTGTATATTTCTATTAGAACTTTATATTAGTTCTAAACAATACCGTTAATTTTTCAAAGTTCATTAATTAATAAATGAATGCTACACTTCCAAAAAGGTTGTAAGGATTAATTTTCTTATAACCTTCTACTATTTTTAAAATATAAATAAAAAAGGAGAATGATTTATGGAAAAAGACAAGGAAAGAACTTATTTTGATGAAGGACAGAAAAACATTAATAAAAATTTACTTAAAGCATTAACTAAAATAACAAAAGATAATAATAAACATTTAGAAAAAAATTTAAATATAATGTGGAATTTAGGTTATCAAGAAGCTTTATTGCTAAAGGACAAAGAACAAGAAGAATTCTTTGATAAATTACGATTTATAGATTTTAACTTTATAATTCAAAAAATAGATTTTATTAAAAATTTGAATGTAGCATTTAAAGAAGATGATTATTCTGATGATGATATAAAAGCAACTATAGTTAAAAAGATTATTGAATTATATAGTTATATTTATGAAGAAATGAAATAAAAATTAAATTTTAAAAAAGAAAGGATGGAGTAATATATGGCATGGAAAGAAAATTTAAGTCAAGAGGAATATGATGCAGATATTGAAACTGCAACAAATACAGCTAAAGAAGGTTTGTTTACACAAGAACAATTAGATACAGAGATTGGAAAAACTAAAGATTTATTTAAGGAGTATATAAGTAAAGAAGATTTTGAAAAGGCAAAAGGTGAGTATGAAACAACTATTAAAGATTTAGAGCAATACAAACCTAAAGATAAAAGCGAAACAGAAATAGAACTTGAAAAAATAAAAGCTGAAAATAAAATATATAAGGCTAAAGAAATTCTACAGAATGAGAGTTTACCAAGTCAATTGATGGATATTGATTTTGAAAAATTACATTCTGAAAATGAAGAAGATAGAAAGCAAGTGGTTGAAAGTTTAAAGGAATTATTTGCTGATGAAAAATTTAATAACAGTTTCAAACCAACAGGACATAAAAAGAATGATGGTGAAATGACTAAAGAGCAGTTTGAAAATATGTCTTATAAAGAAAGAATGAATTTATTTAAGACTAATCCAAACTTATTTAATACGCTAAATAATTAAAACTATTGTATTTCAAAGTACAGTAGTTTTTTATTTTATAAAAATATAATTAAAAAAATGAAAGCGAGGTAATTAACATATGGCAACAATGAGAACAGATGTGCCAGTACCAGAGGTATATGCACCAATGATTAGTGCTAGTATTGAAGAACATTCAGTAATGCTAGGAGTATGTGATATTGATTCAACATTAGAAGGTCAAGCAGGAGATTCTTTAACAATCTCAAAATGGTCTTTAGGAAGTAAGGCAGTTAAATTAACTGAAGGAGAAGCAATTCCTTATGATAAATTAACTCATACTACTCAAAAGATTGATTTATTTCAACTTGCAAAAGGTTATGAAATAACAGATAGAGCGTTATTATCAAGTATAGGCGACCCTATAGGGGAAATGTCAGACCAAATTGGTATGCTAATTGCAGATGCACTTGATGATGAAGCTATTGCAATAGCTAATACAACTCCACTTACTTTTGAATGTGCTGGTGCTACTGCAATAACAGAAGATGAGATTGATGAAGCTTTAAATCTTTATGGGGATAAACAAAATTATAATGATTTTGAATGTATCTTAATAAATCCTAAATTAAAGAAATCATTTAAAGCTATGGAATCATTCTCAAAAACAACTTCTACAACTGCTAAAAAGGATAATGGAATAGTTAAGAGAAACATAATAGGTGAATATTGTGGTATTCCAGTTGTAATGAGTTCTAAGGGTACATATGATTCAGTCAATCAAAAATGTAAAACTTTTATAATTAAGAAACATTCTTTATCAGTTCCTTATAAAAGAAAATTAAACCCTGAACAAGAAAGAAATATAGATAAGAAATCTTACAAAGTAAATGCTGATTTAATAGCAGGAGTAGGTCTAGTTAATGATGCTGGAATAGTTATTATTGAAAAAGCTACAGCTTAATTTATTGGAATGAGATTAAATTCTCATTCCTTTATTATTTTTTAAAAAGGAGTGACATTAAATGCTTACAGGTAGACAAATAAAAACTCAGCTACTTATGAAAGATATAACACAAAATGAATTAGCAAAATATTGTGAAATACAAAGACCTTATATAAGTATGCTGATAAATGAAAAACAACCTTTTACGGAGGAAATATATAAGAAAGCAATTGAATATATCAATTCTAGTAAAAAGTTTAAAGAAGAATTTAAGATAAAAATTAAAGAAGAAAAACAAAAGGAAAAAGAGGAAAAGGCTAAATTAAAAGCTTTAGAGAAAGAGAAACAAAAACAGGAAAAATCAAAGAAAGATAAAGTCAATAAAAAATAAATTTTAAATAAAGGAGTATATAGTATGAAAGTTGGAAAGTTTGAATTACCATTTAACGTAATTAGAGATGAATTTGAAATAGCACAAGAAGTGATGAAAAAAGTAGTAGTTACAAGAGCAGAAACTTTATATCATCGAAACAATGCAATTGAATACATAGCAATATCCAATGATTTTAGAGAAATTGAAGAAATGGAATTAATTCCATTTTATGATGTAATAGTTAGTAAAAATAATGATAAAATTGATATTAAATTTAAGGAGGTAGTTAATAGTGGAAAATAATAAAATAAAAATATCTATGTTTAGACCAGTTTTAAAATTAAGATTTATAGATGGTATATTTAATAGAATATCTGAAACACTAGAAGGAAAGGAAGTTGAGTTCTATAGAATAGGACAAGATATGATAGATAAAGTTAAAAATATTAAAGCGGAAAATATGAGCAATGAAGAGTTCCTATATAATATGATTCCTAATATATCAAATATCGAAATGGATATTGATTTAAAAGAATTTTCTAAGATGGTAAAAGTACCAACAAGTGAATTCGCACAATTGATCAACAATGTTATGGATATTTTAGTAGATGTTTTAAGAAGTGGACAGGAAATAATTAATTTAGAACAAAAAATGAAGGCTATAACAGAAAAACATGGTATTAAGTTACCACAAGAGCCTACTAAGGATGAAAAATTACAGGCATTATATGATGAATTAACAGAATGCAAAGATGATAAAGAAAAACGTAAAGAGATATTAAAACAAATTACTTCATTAGAGGTGGAAGATAATGAGTGATGAATGGGATGAGTTAATAGAATATCTTACAGAAGAAACTAATCAACTTACTAGAGTAATTACAAAAGAAGCAAATGAATTACTCAAAAAAAATGTTCAAGAAGAGGTCTATGACAATTATTCTCCTAACATTTATAAAAGAACTAAAGATTTACAAAAAAGTATTAAAAGTGATAAAGTTGAGGGATTTACGTATTTTGACGATAGTAAATTAGATTATAAATCTAAAGTAACGGGCGAAAATGTAAGTATGTATGTTCCTAAATTTTTAAACTATGGACATACGGATAAAACAGGCATAGATAATATGTATCATAGTTATCCGGCTAGAGAATTTATGGAGAAAACTAAAATAGAGCTTGAAGAAAAATATGGGGAAGGTTGTTGTGAGATAGTTGATAACATTTAAATATAAGTGTTATCAACTATTTTTTACGATAATGATTATTGGTTGATAGTAGATATATTTAAATGAAGGAGGTATATATGGGGAAAAGTTTTGGGATTAAAACAAAAATACAATTGGACTTAAACTCTGTAAATCAAGTTAAAAGAGAATTTAGTAATCTGAATAAAGATTTGCAGAATTTAGCAGATAGAAATTTTATTAATATTAGAGTTAATCAAGCAAATCAAGAAATACAACGGTTTAGTACACAAATGAGTAATACTAGAACAAGTATAAATAATGTGAACAATGCAATATGTGGATTAAATAATAGTAGTAGGACTTTCGCACAGCAAATGACTCATGTAGTATCAAAAGTGTCACAATGGGCATTAGGAATGACCGCGGTTTATGGAACTACACAAAAGGTAAAAGAGGGATTTTCTTTTATTTCTAATCTTGATACAAAGCTTACAGACATTGGAATGATAACGGGAAAATCTAAAGAAGAATTAAATGAATATGCGAAAAAATGGAATCAATTGGCGTTAGATTTAAAGACCGTAACAACAGAAGTTGTAGATGCAGAGGAAAAATTTTTGCGTGCGGGAAAGGCGATAGATGAAGCAAATAAAATGACAGACATCAGCATCAAAATGGCTAGAATTGCTAATGATACAAATGCTCAAACTGCTGATTATTTAGTAACTGTAAGCAATGCTTACGACTTAAATGCACAAGGAGTTGAAAAATATGCTAATAAGGTCGCTTATCTTGATAGTGCCACAGCAACTAATACAAAAAATATAAATAAAACATCTGTTGCTGTGGCACAAACAGCTAAAGAAACGGGAATGAGTATGGATTTTATGTTGGGAATAGTTTCTACTATACAGGAAAAAAGTAAGTTAGCACCAGAAGCGGTTGGTCGTGCTTTACGAAGTATGCTAATTAATATGCAAAATGTAACAAAAGAAGGTAACGAAGAATTATCCAAACTCGAAAAAATACTAAATAAAAATGGAATTGCACTTAGAAAAAATAAAAATGAATGGCGTTCTAGTGAAGCTGTAATAAGAGATTTGATGAAAAATTGGAATAAGTTTGATGATATTACTAAGTCTACAATTCAGAGTAAACTAGCTGGAAAGGTCGGATCAGAGACATTTAACATTATTATGAACGACCAAACAAGAGTTATGGAAAATTATAATAATGTTTTAGGTGCAACAAGTACATTAAATGAAAAATATGAAAAACATTTAAATTCTACAGCAGGGGCAGCGGCAGAATTACAAGCAAAAACAGAAAGAATGTGGATGAAACTAATTGATTCTAAAACAATAATGAATGGTATAAACCTATTAAGTAAAGTTGTAACTATTATAGATGAATTAGTTAACCACAACAAATTATTAGGGGTTGGACTTATAGCTTTAACAGCACAATTTGTTGGACTAATAAAAGGTGTAAATTTATTTGGAATGGCTTTAACTGCTTTAAAAGGTATAAGTTTAGCAACTTTAGGAGCATTAGCAACGAACCCCCTTACTTGGGTAGCTGTTGCGATTGGAGGAGTTATAGCGCTTACTAATCATCTCGCAAAGCAAAGAGAAGAAACGGAAAAATTAAAAAAGGAATACAAAGAGATATATACAAATTTAAATAAAGCTATAAAGACAGGCAACACTATAGGAATGAAAGATAATGTTGATAAATTAGCTAAAGAGCAACAGCAATTACAAGAGTTGATAAAAAAAAGAAAGCAAGCACAAGAAAGTTTAACAACTATGCATAATGGAGGTATGGTTGGGACAAAAGCTTATGGAGACACCGCTAAAGAAGTGGATAAATTAACTCAACAATTAAATGAGTTAAAAAATGTATTAAAATCAGCAGGTGTAGAATTTGATGAAACTACTGGGAAAATATATAAAGTTGGTCAAGCACAAGCATTTTTAGCAAATCAAGCTATAGTAGATAAAATAAAGGAAACAGCCCAAGCAGAATTAGAGAATAGAAAAGAATTAATTGCTTTAATTCAAGAATATCAAAGGTTATCTCAAAGTGAAAATCAGAATTGGGAAACAAAACAAAGATTAACAGAATTAACACAAATATTGAATAATAAAATATCAGGATTAATAGTTGCAAGGGATAAAGAAGGAAATGCGACCATTAAAAATACTGATTTATTAAAAGCCGAAAATAAGATATTAAATATAGAAAATACTACTGTACAAGAATTAACAAATGTTAAATTAAATAGTGCAAAAAAATGGGCAGAAGCAGAAATAGGAAAGACTAAAGCTTCTTATGAAAATGCACAAAAAAGAATAGCTTATATGGTTAAAGAAGTGGAAGTTATGAGAAACGCTGTAACTGGGGCTAGTGCTTTTAGCAACATAATGACAGCAATGTCAACTTTAAATCCTAATATGATGGGAGTAGGCTCTGTTGTTGGAGGAGCATTTGATGCAGTATATAATCAAAAAATGCAAGAACTTTCAAACCTAAAATCTATAATAAGTCAAATAGATGGACAATTTAAAGAAATACCTATGCCTAAATTGCCAGACCCTTCGTCCTCATCTTGGATGCCTCCTTCTGGTTCAGATAGTAAAAAAGGTAGTAAAGACAAGAAAGATAAAGAACCAACCAAGCATTTCTATGACGGTAAACCATTAGACCTATACGAAGCAAAATTAAAAGATATTAACAAACAACTAGAAAATTATGGTCTAATGATGGATAGATTGACTAAACTAACTGCTAAGTTACAAGAAGCACAAACTAAGGATGTATATTCTCGTATATTAGACACGCAAGCACAAAAGGTTGACACGTTACATAAAAAGCAAGAATTATTAAAAGGTCAGCAAGCGGATTTAATTAAGACTAGAAATTCTAAAATAATTGACCAATTGCAAAAAATGAGTGGAGACTTACGAAAAAAACATGTTAATGATATAGCAAGAATGACAGAAACTGATTGGGCTAATCAATATAATAAGATGTATGGTAGAGAAAAACCAGAATTTACAGGATATGATGAAAAAGGAGAAGCAAGACAAAAATTACTAGAAGAGAATGCACAAAAGTTTAAATCTCTTATGGATAATCTTAATAATTATAATAAAGAACTACAAAAGAAAGAGCAAGAGATATTAGACAATGAAGTTGATATCACGAATGCAGTTAAAGAGCGTGTAGAATGGCAAGAAAAACTAAGAGAGTTGACTACAAAAGAATTAGTTGATAAAACTGGTGACATTCAAGATAAGATTGATTTATTAGAAATTAAAGATAAATATAATTGGCAAGAGAGAATTAAACTTCATAAAGAATTACTAGAATCTCAAAAAGCAGAACAAAATTTTATTAAAGATGGAATAGAAAAATATAAAATTCAATTAAGTCATCTTAGAGAAAATACAGTTGAATGGAGTTTAATCAAAAATCTTATTGAAGAGTACAACGAAAAGTTGGATGAAAGTAATAAGATAATAGCTACACAGGAAGAAAAGTTAAAAGAAGTAGAGAAAATGCAATTAGAAAATCTTTCTACTATAGAAGATAAAATTGTATCTGCTTTGAAGAAAAAGTATGAAGAAGAAATTAAATTAGCTAAAGAAAAGAAAGCTAAGGAATTATTATTACAAAAAAATTTAACTGAAGAACAATTAAAGTTAATTAAAGATGGTAGTAAAACTGCATTAGAAATTTTTGAAGAAGAACATAATAAGAAAATTGAATTATTAAATGATGAATTAAAAGCTTATGAAGAAATCTATAATGCAAAAATCAAAGAAATAGACAGAGCAGAAGATAAAGATTCTTATGAAAAAGATTTAAATAAGAAACAACAAGAAAAAGCCAAGTTACAATCACAATATGATAGTTTATTAATGGATTCTTCTTTAGAAGCACAAGGTAAGAGAGAAGACTTATTAGAACAAATTAAGAATAAAGAGGAAGAAATCAATGAATTTGTTCATAAGCGTGATGTTACATTAAGAAAACAAAATCTTCAAGATGAACTAGAAGAAAAGAAAAAAGCTATTCAGAAACAAATAGATGAAGAAAATAAAGCGTATAAGAAAGCTAAAGATTTATATGACCAAGAAGTTAAGGCATTAGAAAAATCTAATGAAGAAAAATTAAAAGCTGAAAAATTATATGCTGAAGCTAGAAGATTATTAATGGAAGGTAATTTGGATGAATTAAAAGTTCTACTTGAACAGTATGGCGAAGATAGTGAAAGAATCTTTGGTTCTATGGGTGACTCCATTAAGAAAAACATTATAGATAATCTTAGAATAGCCATTGATTCTATGAAGGAATTAGCTAATAGTAAACTATTCCCTGATTGGGAAGGTCGACAAACAGATGAAAATGGTAATCAAATTATGCGAGATAAACCTGCGGTATCTAAAGATAAACAATGGACTATCAAAATGAATAAAGAAATAGATGAAAAAACATTAAAAGATAAAGTCTATGTGTTAGATGAAAAAGGCAATAAAGTAGATATTGATGTTTCTTTAGATGGCAATGGTAAAAATATTGTTGTTAAACCTACAGGTGAAGGATTTGAAAAAGGACATTATCAACTGGTAGTAGAAAAAGGCTTAAAATCTAAAGATGGTAAAGAGTTAAAGACTCCGAGTGTAAGACAAGAATTTGATGTAAATGAAACTGGTGGAAAAAATCATTATAATCAAGCAAATAGAGATAAGATAGATGATTTCTATACAGACCCTGAATATTTAAAATTACAACAAGAATATTTAGATAGTTTAGAGAATCCTAAATTACAAAAGCCAGATTCATATTGGAAAGAACGTTCAGAGGAGATAAGACAGAAATATAAAACTAATATACCTCAAATACCACAAGTTCCAATGTCTGCTTTTAGTGGTGATAATATGCCACAGTTTGAGGAATATTTATCATCATCATTAAATAAAATCAAAATGCCTACTATTAATATTCCTACAAATTTCAATATACCTAAATTCTCTGCGGTTGGCAATACACCAGTAGAGATAAAAATGGATAATTTAATTAACATTGAAGGGAATGCAGATAAGTCAACATTACCAGAAATAAGACAAGCTGGACAAAATACATTAGAACAGTTAAGACAAGCTTTAAATAAACAAGGAATAGGAGGAGTATTCGCTTAGATAATGCTCTTCTTTTTATTATTTAAATTAATCAAATTATAAATGAAAGTAAGGTGATAAATTGAGTAAAATTTATTATAATAATAAAATAATTACAAAGGCTGAAAGTGATAAACTCTTTAGTTTAGGACAAATTGATTTAACAAAGAAGACTTATTTTGAAAATTTAGAAATGATACTATGTAAGGCTGATGGAACGGAAATTACAGAATTAAAAGAAGCTCATAGTGTAAAAATTAACTTTAATCTTCATGATATGGATGAGTTAGAATTTGATTTACCTTACTATGTTGAACAACAATATCTTCAAGTGAAAAATGATAATTGGAAAATTACTGAAGATTATTTATTAATAAAAGTAAATAATGAACAAATGTTTGTAATCAATAATGTAGCTGAAAATAAAGAGGAAATTAATACAAAACATGTTCATGCTTATAGTAAAGAATATCTATTGAGTTTTAGAAAATTAGCTAGATTACAAGGAACTAGACAACTATATAGAGATGGTTCAGAAACAACCACATCAAAAATATCATATAGTTTAGATGGCTCAACATGGACAAACTATTCAACTCCTTTTGAAGCTGAAGATGGTAAAAACATTTTAATAAGAAGATATGACCATTTTAATGTGCTAATTGGCGAATATATATGGAATAATAAAGATAAGTTTGCACAAATAGATGGTATAGATATAACTTATAAAGACAAAGATGTTTTTAATAAAAAAATAGAAATATCTATAAGAATTGTAAGTGAAACTGGTGAAGGGTTATTAAATCTTTTAGAGCAAGAAACATCTTGGAAAGTAGGTTATATAGATATTGATGTTCGTGAGGATAGAAGTTTAGGTCAACATCATAGAAAATATCGTACATGGGATATAAACAAGCAGGCTTGGAGTGATATCTTATATAAAAGTTTACCAGAATTATTTGATTGTATTGTAAGGGTAGATACAATAAATCAAAAAATAAATATATATCATAAAGATAAATTTTACGAAAATAAAGGGTTATATATATCTAAAGAAAACTATTTAAAGACTATAAAAAAAGAAACAAAAAACGATGATGTAATTACAAGACTAAGGATATTTGGAAAAAATAATTTAGGTATATCTAGTGTTAATCCAACAGGAAAAGAATATTTAGAAGACTTTTCATATTATAGAAATAGTAATTCTATGGATTATGACTTATTAAAAGCATTAGATGATTATGATGAATTACAAAAAGTTAAAACCCCTATTTTTTATAATTATCTTCAAGAGTTAAAAACATTAAGAGAAAATCAAACTATATTAGAAAATCAATTAGTAGATTTACAAATGCAAAAGACACAAAAAGAAGATAGTAGAGATATGGCCATTCAACATACGGAATATCATACTGATTACGATGCTGATATGGATAAAATAGAAGTGGACTTTTCAGATATTCATGGAACGGATTTATCAGAATTTAATAAACAAATAAGAGAAATAGATAAGCAGATTGAAAACAAGACAGTAGAAATTTCAAATGTAGAAGATAAGATAAATATAGTATTAAACAACATAGATTTTTTAGAAAATACATTAGATAAGAAAAATAATTTCACAACTAAACAATTAGAAATATTAGATACTTTTGTAAAAGAAGAAACATGGGAAAATAAAAATTATTCAGATGGTTTTGAATTAATAAAAGAAGGAGAAAAAGCTTTAAGGAAATTAAGTAAACCCTCGGTTGAGTATAGTTTAGATATTGTAGATTTTCTTAATATTGTTGAATGTCAACATGATTGGGGAAAATTAAATATAGGTGATATTATTAATATTTATTATGATGATTTCGACTTATATATTGAGTCAAAAATTATAAAAATATCTCATAGTATAGATGAAAACAATATAGATATAACAATATCAAATAATAATCATGTAGATGATACAGCTAAATACATATCAGATTTAATTAAGAATTCAACAGAAGCTAGTAATACAGTTAATATGTTTAAGCACAAATGGGATTTGAGTGGTAAAAATACAGATATGATTTCACAAATTATTAATAGTGGTTTAGATTCAGCTAAGAATAGGATTAGTAGTGCTAGAAATCAGAATATTATCATAGACCAATATGGGATACAAATGAAAGATTTATTTGATGACAAGGAACAACTAAGAATTATTAATAACACGATTGCATTTACTGATTCAGAATGGGAAAATTGTTCCGTTGCCATTACGCCTAAGGGTATTTGCGCACCTGCTCTTTATGGAAAAATAATAGGCTCTAACAAACTTATTATAACAAATATGAATGAAAATGGAGAAAGTTCATTCTTAGTTGATGGTAGCCATATGACAGCTACAAATATGGATTTATCTTTAATCAGAAAGAATTTATTAAATAGAATTTATATGAATCCAGAGTACGGATTTAAAATTCAAAAAAGAGATACTACTACCGCTGATTGGGAAGATTTATTATGGCTAGATATGAGTGGAGAAATTTATGCTAAATCTTTTCATGTAATTAATAAAGATACATCATTAGATGATAATGGATTAGTGGTTGATAATGGAAGAATTAAAATTATTAATGGTAATAAATATGAAGCTATCTATGCAGATAAAGACGGTGAAATGAGATTAGATGGAAGAGTTAGAGTAGTTAGACACTTATCAGAGTGGTCGCCTAAAGATAAGTGGGATGTTGAGCCTGAAGAAAATCGAATTATATTACTTGATGGATATAAAGACGATGAAAAAGGTGGAAAGTTATTAATAAATAACTGGAACGGTGATTTAAACGCTTTTCTTGGTTCTCCTCCTTCAACTGATTATATGGGAGGTTTTTTTAAGTTATATAACGGGAAATCTAAGGAAAATGGTGGTAGTAAAGAAAGAATTGAACTAGGTGTTTTAACTGCTAATGACACAGGTGCTGTAAAAATTAAAAATAATAGTACAAATGATATCATTTCTTTATCAGGGAATGATAGTGGTGGAATTATACAAATAAATGAACAAGATGCTCTAGTATCTACTATAGTTAAACCATCTGTAAAGATTGGAGCTATTAATGACAGTGAACAATTTGATGGCGGACATATTATTTTATTTAATAATAAAAATACAGAAAGACAAAAAGTATTTATAGGGATTAAAAAAGAAGAAAATGCAGGTTCAATTACACTTAATGGTAAAAATGGAGTAGAAAATGTACTTATATCAGCGATTGATAATGTAAATAATGGTATTAGTGCAGGTACTATTCAATTAAAAAATACTTTCAATAAAACTAGTATTTTGTTTTCTGCTGATTCAAATTTAAACCCAATGCATCGTGAACACATATCTCAATTAGTTTTTGGAGAAGACATTAATAAACCAAGATTAGGATTATATAGTGGAAATGGTGATTATGGAAGCTACATCCAAATGGGTGATAAAACAGGTAACCCTCAAATGTTAATAGGAAATGTAAGTAGAGAAGAAACTCCGGGAGGAAATCAAGTTTGGTATGCTAATATGACAGATTTTTCCCAAACAGTACCTAAAAGACGTATTCAAATTTATGTAAATAGCTATAAAAATGCTGAAATTGCACTTTGGGATAATGATAATGAAGGCGAAAACCCATTAGCTAGAATAGAAACAGCTAATGGGAATTTAATAATTAGTCATAAAAGTGGACGAAGTATGAAATTTACAAATGGTGGGAAAATATTGTTTAGTTAATTATATAAATTAAAACGTCTGTCTGTAAATCTAAGATTATCAAGTTCTTCGTACCAAGTAAATTCTTTTAATTTAGAATCACAATAAAAATTTTTATGAGGTACATCATAAGTTCCCCAAGTATAGAAGTACACATATTTTTCATGATAAGGATAGTTGTTTACTTGTTCTTTATTTTCAGTATAAAATTGACCAACTACTTTTTTATTTGGGAAAAGTGCTAAAGTAATATCTGCTAATTGTTTTTGATAATTCTTTAATAATTGAGCTATTTCTTTAGCTTGTTCTTTAGTACAATTTTTACAAGTAGCTACTTCATAAGGAAATACATCTTTCCAATCAGTTGTGATAGATATATCAAAAGCTGGAGAAATAAGGTTTTCAGGTTCTTTATTAACCTTTACACTATTAGTAAATTTAAATGTACCAGCAGGAGTTTTTAAAGTATTAAATTTTTCGGTCTTATTAAAATACTCTATTAACTCCTCTGGAGTTTTTATTTTCTTCTTTAAATCATCAATACTTACATTATCACTAGGTTTTTCAGGATTAGTTGGTGTGTTAATAGTATCTTTAGCATTTTTAACATCTTTAACATCTAAGCTTTTCGTAGTATCTTTTTTTATAAAATTATTCAAATTAAAGCCCTCACTTTCATCTAAATAGGCATTTATAATTTCTTGAGTAGACACTATTTTACCACTATCATCATGGTAAGCATATATTCCATTTTCTTTTGATTGATTTTGGAATTGTTTATACAAATTATCATTTTTATCCATAGACTCTAATAAATCATCTATATTATATTGAATTATATTATCATTGTTTTTTATTAGGTATCCATCGACTTGAGCATTAGCTATAGATGAAAATGATAAACAACATAGAAGAGATAGACTAGATAAGATTAATTTTCTTTTTAACATGTATAACGTACCCCCTAATATTTATTTTATTATGTTAATTATATCATAATTGACATAGTTTTACAATATTTGAGGAAGTCTACATAAATTCAACTTCGTTAATTATGTAGACTAAAGAATAAGTGAAAATATTAAAAAATTTAAAGATTAAACAAGGAGTTAGAGTATATGGTTAAAACATATACTTTTTTACTTCACTAAAATATAAAGGAGTGAGAATAATATATGGGAACAAATAGAAAAGAAAAAACACCAAAACAAAAATTATATGATATCACAGGAAATATGGATAAGGCGGTTTTTATCATATGGTACTGTACTCCTGAAGATGAAAGACCCAATTTTGATGATTGGAAAGGCAATATACATAATAAAACAAAAGAAACAATTGAAAATTGGTTATTAGAGGAAAAGGTTCAGGAGGGAATACAATATTATTTAAGTTTAATTAAGAAAAAAAATTTATTAAAAATATATCAGAAACAAGTTGATTTAGCTCTAAATGGAGACACAAAAAGTGCATCATGGGTCGCAGATTTTAGTGAGTCAACATTCTTTGACAATACAGATAATGAAGCAAAGGAATGGTTAGACACTATAAGAAAGAAAAAACAATTACAAAAGAAGTAGGTGATATAAATTGAGTTTAAGTAAAGAAGATAAGGAGCTATTAGAATGGTTATGGGATGATGAAAATACCTCTGAATGGATAGAGAATTTTATATATATAGATAACAAGGAAGCAATGACAGTACCTTTTGGTTTAACAAAACAACAACACTTATTTGTACAAGCAATGACGGATAGAAATATAGTTTTAAAAGGTCGTCAAATGGGGTTCTCTTTAATTAGTTTAGCAATGAGTTTAAAAAAAGCAATTACAGTACCAAATTCAAATAGTTTAATTGTTTCATTTGAACAAAAGTCAGCAGATGATAATTTTGATAAGTTAAAAGTTATGTATGACAATTTACCAAAATGGATTAAACCAAAAGTGGTTTTAAATAATAGACAAGTTTTAAAACTTGCTAATGGAAGTAAAATAACATGTAGAACAGTTGGTAAAGGGGATTTGGGTAGAGGTGGAACAATAAATGGAATACTACACTTAACCGAGTTCCCATATTATAAAAGCCCCATGAAGTGTCTTAACTCAGCAAAAAATAGTTGTACTGCTGATGCTATCATAATAATTGAAAGTACAGCAAAAGGCACAGGGAATGCTTATCACAAAATGTACATAGATGGTAAGAGCGGAAAGAACGAATATAAGTCGTTCTTTTTTAGTTGGCTTGAATGTCCCGAACTATTTGAACGTGAATGGGATAAAGCTGTTGAAAAATATAAGGCTTTATATGGTAGAAAATTGACTTTAGATGATATAGATTTAGATGAAGAAGAACAACAAATTATTAAATTAGGTGGTACACCAAAACAGTTAATGTGGCGAAGGCTGGAAATAGCAACAGTTGGAATAGATAAGTTTCACGAGGACAGACCTATTACTGATATGGAAGCTTTCCTTACAACAGGTGAAAGTATGGTTGATACTAAGAGGATAGATAGTGTTGAAAGAAGTATTATAGGTAAAGATAGGCAGTTTATACATAAGTTGAAATTAGATAATCTTAGTAGTGATCTAAAAAAATATTATGGTAAAGAATTTAAAATTTATCATGATGCTAAAAAAGATAAAAAATATTATATAGGTGTAGACGTTGCTGAAGGTTATGGCGGAGATTATAGTGTTATTGAAGTGTACAATACTGAAGGTCAAGAATGTGCTATGTTTAGAAGTAATAAAATAAAACCTTATCAATTTTCTAAAATAGTAGATATGATAGGAAGATATTATAATAAAGGCTTTTTACTTGTAGAAAAGGCAAGCGGTGGTCATACTGTTATAGATAAATTAAGAAATGATTTTAAATACCAAAGATTATATAAATACAAGTCTTACGATGAGAAGAATAGACAAGTTACCAAATGGGGATTTGATACTAATCCTAAAACTAAAGGATTGATAATTAATAACTTTATTGAAATGTTTGAAACTGGACTAATTGAGATTAATTCAGTTGAGGTATTGGAAGAAATGAAAGTATTTACGATTAATGATAGTGGAAAAATGGGTGCAATGAATGGCTTTCATGATGATACTATTATGGCTACAGCATTAGCATTACAAGGTATCAAAGAAGGTAAATGGTGGCGTTGGATATAAAAATATTTAATAATAATGATATAAAATAATGACAAAGATTATAAAGTTAAAATTTAGATAAAGTAATGTAGGGATATATTATTACTTTATCTTTTTTATTTTTTGAAGGGATGTGATTAAGTGTTTGGACAAACATTAGAAGAATATATAAATAGTAAGTATGATGGTTCTGAAATGTGGTTTGAAAAAGAAGTTGAAGAACAACAAGTAAGAATATTAAAAGTATTTGAATATAAAAATTATCTTAATGGAGTACATAAAATATTAAATAAACCTAATATTCAATACAAAAACAAAGAGTTTGCAACTAAAAAAACTGTATTTAATGAAATAAAAAATATTTTAGATTTTAGTACAATATATTTATTAGGTAAAAAACCAAGTTTTATAGGCAGTGAAAACAAAGTTAAATTATACAATAATATATATAGAAAAGGAAAATATTCTAGTATTGATTATAAAATATTGGATAAAGTAAAGAAATATGGTGATTTAGGAGAATATATATACCCTACTAAAGATAAAAGAAATAAAAAAGGAGTTGCAAGTTATATAATTCAATCTGAAGACTTTTATCCAATATATAGCGATACCTTTGATTATGTTGGAGCAATAGAACATTGGACACATGAAGATAGCAAAGTAAGTTACTATAGAGTTTATTATGGTGATAAAGTTGAATTTTGGGATAATGAAGGTGGGTATGGATTAACATTACGAGATATTAAGACAAGTTATGGATTGCCTGTACATTGGCACAATTTGAATGATGGTGATGAAAGATATGGTAGAAGTGAGATAGAAGATATAAAAGGAATCATAGATGATTTGGAAGGGATAATAAATAGATTAGGTGATGCAGTACATACTATTATAACTAATCCCATTCTACATATTGATGGTGAATTAAAAGGTGATGACAATACAATGAATGTAGATGGTATAGGTTATGCAATAGCAACTGATGGAGGAAAGGTTGATTATCCATACGCACAAATGGATTATGATTGTATTAAATTATATTTAGATACTTTAAAAGAAGAGTTACATAAGATAGGGGCAATACCGTCAGCAATATATGGACAAAGTAATGTTGCAAATATATCTGAAACAGTAATTAAACAATTGTATCAAATTGCAAGCAATAGAGCATCTATAAATGAGATGTGGATGCGAGAAGGATTAGAACAAAGATGGGAGGTAATAGATACTATTCTTGAAGAATGTGAGGGAATTGAATTTAATGATGATGAATATATAGACATAGAATTTAATTATTCAAGACCTGCAAATGACAGTGAAACTGTTGATAATATTGTTAAGTTAAGAGAAATTAAAGCTATGAGTCAAAGAGATAGTATCGAAGCTAGTCCATTAACAAGTGACGTTAATCAAACGGTTGAACGTTTAGAGGAAGAAGAGCTAAAAGAGGTAAAAGAGAATAATGGAAATAGTGGTGTAAATGATAATGTAAACCAAAGCAAAGATAATTGTTTACAATAGAGAAAGATATAATATGATTGGATATGAGTGACATATTATAATAGATTATATTATGAGATAGTTATATGTAATTAGATGTGGGATAAATAGGGTAATAATATTGGAAGTGTGGGAGTGTATTTCACCCACGAATATTCCACTGTTACTCTGTTACCCTATATGCATATATGGTATTTATTATCATATAATACTGTATATTATAATACGGTAGTTATTACTATATAAGTATACCTATATAGGGTATGCAATAATGTGATATTAAATGTATTATATACTTCATTACTATATCTAATTTAAAGTACGCCTTTTCTATAAAACACGAACTTATTTTGTGAAGGTACATGTATCAATGCTTACAGGGGGTAGGTTAAACAATACTAAATAAAACGCGAACTTATGATTGACAAAACACGAACTTTTTAATAAAATATAATTAAAAATAGAAAATATTGAAAAGGGTGTGTTTATATGTCAACTAGACCATTAGAATTAAATGAGTATAAGGAAATAATGAATTTAATAACTAGTGGATTCAATTATATGGAAAATAATAAAGAAAAGAAATTTAGAGCTAATAAGAAACTATATTTAGCATTAACTTTACAGGCTAATTTAGGGTTACGTATTGGTGATGTACTTAGTTTAACAGCTAATAACTTTAGAAATGGTAAACTAATAATAACAGAGGATAAAACAGAGAAGATGCAAAATAGGGAAGTTAATAGTAATATAATTGAATTGGTAAAAGATTATGCAATAAATGAAGGAATAAAAGCTAATGATATGTTATTCAAGAGATTATCAGTAAGAGCAGTACAAAAACAACTTAAAATAGTATGTGATTATTTAGGATTAAGCAATATATCAACGCATTCATTTAGAAAAATGTACGCAGTTACGATTTATGAGAATAACAATAATAATATAGAACTAGTAAAAGAGGTTTTAAATCATTCTAGTATTGCAACTACACAAAGATATATTCGTGTAAGACAAAAGGAAATAAATGAAGCTAGTAAAAATGTTAATATGATAGTATAGAAATGGCTTAGAATATAGGTCATTTCTTTTTTTACCCCCTTTTTGATATTTTTTCTGTACGTAGACCTCTATTTTTTCCACAGCAAAATTTTAACCTTTCCTATACCCCCTAAACCTTTGATATATCTACATTTACCCCATATATAATAGTCACAAAACAACAATAAATATAAATTAAAGCTGAAAGGAGTTTTGATAGATATGAGTATACCTAACAAAATTAAATTAGGTTGGAGAAATTATAAAATTAAATATGAAGATAACCCCACAGATTCTGAAGGAGATTTATTATGTGGAGATATAGATTATATAAACGAAATTATAAGATTAAATAAAAACATACCTTTACAAACACAAGAACTTACATTAATACATGAATTGTTTCATGGAATTTTTAATGCTATGGGCAGAAATGATTTATCAGTTGATGAAAATTTAATTGATGGAATATCTGAAAGATTATATGAAATAATAAAAGACAATCCTCAACTATTCAAATAGGTGATTACATATAAAACATCAATTAAATAAAATAGTATTATCAGCATAAGAGATCAAATCTTATGTTTTTTTATTTATAAATTTTAAAAGAAAGAAGGCAATTAAATTGAGTAAATTTAAAGAATTAAACCAATATATTTTTGATATAGAAAATTTATTATTAAAAAATCAAAAACTCTGTAAGTTATTATATTATCCTCATAAAGATGCTTTAGAAAAAGGAGATATAAAGGATACTGATATTCTAATAAATAACAATATATTCCCTTTTAATTATATACCCACTGATGATGAACAGAAATGTATAATATCAATCATACTAGATGATTTTCGTAATGATGGGAGTGTACATTTAAGAAAAGGAACTATATCTTTTAATATTATATGTCATAAAGATTTGTGGGCAACTGATTTAGGACTAAGACCGTTTTTATTAATGGAAGAAATAGATACAATTTTTAACAAAGTTCATAACAGACAGGCAGTTAAAAGTTTAGGAGGATTAGTATTTCAAGATGCACATGCTCTATGGAATAGTAATATTTATTCGGGTTATCAATTAATTTATGAATGTGAAAATATAGTTTAAAGGGGGCAAGAATTAATGTTTAATGTATTGAAAATGTTAAAACTAGAATTAGGGAATAAAGAATATTTTACAGATGAAGAATTTACAGGGATTTTAATGTTACATAATTTAAGTGCAACAGATACATATACAAACACAATGAAGAAACAGTTATATGAAGCTGCACTTGATGTATTAGAAAAAATTATGAATAATTCTGATTATATGCGTAAACTTGAAACAGAGTTTGGAACACAAGGAGATGCTTATAAAAATCTTGAAAAACAAGTTGATAAAATTAAAGATAAAATAATTGAAATTGAGGATGAAGAAGCAGGAAAAGAAAATAAATCTGTATTTATGATGTATTATACAAATGAAATTTAAAGAAGGTGATTAAATGCAAAATTCAATTAGTAAGTTTTTTAATGAATATATAAGAAATTATGGTTGTAGTATAAAAATTAATGGTATAGATAATAGAGGATTTTTTAAAGAAGTAGATGATAGAGAAAAAGGTTATGATAATAAATATTTGTTTACGGAGTTGGGAAAAGTTAGACAAGGAGACATCATTGAATGTTTGGAAAATAATTGGATTGTAATAGATAAAGATAGTAATATAGGACAAACTTATGACAAATGTGTAATTGCTAGAGCATTACATAACATTAAAATTTATATAAACAACACATTACATGAGTTTCCTGCAATTATTCAAACACAAAGACAGGGCATTGATGAAGGAAAATATATAAATATTGCTGATGGTAAAATTATGTTAATAACACAAGATAATAGTGTTACAAGAAAAATAGGTTACGATAAAAGAATCATTAAAATGCAGAATGTTTGGAATGTAGTTGGTTTTACAAATGAAAATGAGGGCTTAAGATATATTTACTGTAAAAAAGGACAATTTAATCCTTCTTCAGATGATTTAGAAAATGAGATTGCTGACAGATGGTTACATGAAACTAAACATGAATATTCTATTGATATTACGGAAGATAATATACAACTTAAAGAAGGAGAAACTAAGCAATTAATAGTCAATGTTACGGATACAGTTAATAATAAAACTATCACTGTAAAAAAACCTACATTAATATATACATCACTAAATAATAATATAGTTACTGTTGATGATAAGGGATTAACTAAAGCAATTTCAGAGGGAGGCACAACTATTAAAGTTACTTTTGAAAATATAGAAAAAATTATAAATGTAAAAGTAGTAGAAGGTAGTAAAGTTCAATTAGAGATTATTGGTACTGATAAAATGGCTTTAAACAGAACAAAAACTTACACTTCAAATATTCCAGTAGTGTGGAGTGTAGAAAATGTAGAAGTAAATGGAGAAATTGAAAAAGTAAAATATGCTACTATAACAGAAAGCACAGATACAACTTGTACTATTAAGACTACAGATAAATGGATTTTTAATGATGGAAGAAGTAGATATTTTAATTTAATTGCTATAAGTGAGGATAATAGTAGTATAGTAGTAATTAAAAAGATAAGAGTTACTCCATATTAGATAACATAATATTTAAACATATTATTTTTATTTTAAAACTATTATAGTTGATATTAATGTTATAAAAATAATTGATACATATATTAGTGTAGATATTTTTACATAAGATTTATGTTTTAACATTATAACACCTCCATTAAAAATTATTACCTAAAATGGAAGTGGTTATACAATAAACATTGATTCTATTATGACAATGTACTATTATTATATTAAGTACATTGTCATAAAATATTTTTAATAATGAGGTGGTAACAAAATGATTAATGTATGTGCTTATTGTAGAGTAAGTACCAATTCAAAAGACCAACAAAATAGTTTTCAAAATCAGAAATCTTATTTTGAAAGAGAGATAGAAAAAAATAAAAATTATAAGTTATATAAAATTTATGCGGATAAAGGCATTTCAGGGACTTCTTTAAGTAAAAGACCAGAATTTAATCAAATGTTGTATGATGCAGGTATAGATGTAGAAGAACATGTTGATAATAGAGGTAAAAAGGTAGAAAACATATATACTGTAAACGTAGATAGAAAACCTAAATTCAATTTGATTTTAGTTAAAAACAGTAGTAGGTTTGCTAGAAATGTACTGATTACAGATATTATTAGAAAATTAAAGCAGAAAAAAGTTTATGTATATTTTATGGATATTAATAAAACAACAGAAAGTGAAGGCGATGAATTATTACTACAAATACTTTTTACACTAGACGAGAATGAATCTAAAGATAAAAGTAGAAAAGTAAGAATGGGTAAAAGGGAATCTGCTCTTAAAGGTGTAATAAGTACAAACTCATCTTTATATGGATATAATTACATAAAGGAAGAAAACAGACTAGAAATTATAGAAAAAGAAGCTGAAGTGATAAGAAGAATTTTTAATTTATATATAAAAGGGTATGGTATTAGAAGGATAATAAATCAATTAGATAAAGAGAAAATGGTAACTAGAAAAGGTAAATCATTTAGTAAGTCTACAATACAAAGAATATTAGGTAATGAAAAATATTGTGGAATACTTGCTCTTAACAAATATGATACAGGTATAATATTTGAGAAACTATCCTATCCACATGTAAAGAAAAAAGAAGATTGGATAATACATGAAGGGAAAGTACCATGTATTATTGATGTAGAAACTTTTAAAAAAGCACAGCAAATTAAAGATAGCAAAATAAATAGTATTAATCAAAGGGGAATTTATAAAGGAAAAAGTAAATATAGTGGAAAATTAATTTGTGGAAATTGTGGCAATGTTTATACTTCAAACCGAGATAGAGGAATTAAGTTTTATAATTGCAGAGTTAAAAAACAAAAAGGTACTATGGTTTGTAATAATCCAAATATAAAAGAAGAATTAATAGATAAAGAAATTAAAGACTTGGTAGATTTTAAATATGTAAAGATGGTAAAATGGATTAATAAATTTAGTGTATATCTTTTAGAAAATATTAAAGAAAGTATTATAGGAATGTTAAATATAGACACAAAAAATAAGGTTAAAGAATTAAAAAAAGAATTAAGAAAATTAGAAATAGGATTAGATAGATTATTAGACTTATATACAAATTTAGATATAGAAAAAAAGGATTATATAATAAGAAGTAATTCTATCAAAGTTAAAATTAATGACCTAACAGAGCAAATAAATGTACTTAATAAAGATAATGCTATATTGGAAAAAGACATAAAAGATATAACTAATATAATAGATAAGATAAATAATACAGAGCTAAACAAACCAAAAACAGAAGAAGAAATGTTAAAAGAAATAAAACACATAATAATTGACAAAATTGAAGAAACAGGCAAAACAAAACTTATGCCAATTTTTAAATGGATGGATGACTATAGAAATATAATAAGAAAATATATGAACCAAAATGAGAATTATAAGAATATGTTTTAATATTGACATTGTAGTATAATATACTTTTATATGGGCCTCCAGGATGCGGTAAAAGCATGATTGCTAAGAGAATTCCAACTATTTTACCTAAGTTGAATTACGAAGAGGCTTTAGAAGTAACAAAAATTTATAGCATCTCAGGCAATTTAGCAGAATCAAAAGGACTAATAAAAGAGAGACCATTTAGAAATCCACATCATACTTCTTCTAAAGTATCCTTGGTTGGAGGAGGTATAAATTTAATGCCAGGTGAAATATCGTTAGCTCATAATGGAGTCTTATTTTTAGATGAAATATTAGAATATAAAAAAAGTGTTTTAGAAGTATTAAGGCAACCTTTAGAAGATAGGGTCATAAAAATTTGTAGAAGTAGCGGTAGTGTTGACTATCCAGCAAACTTTATGTTAGTGGGTGCTATGAATCCATGTAGTTGTGGATTTTATGGAAGTAAGGATAGAGAATGTACGTGTACTGAATATGATAGAAAAAGGTACATTAACAAAATGTCAGGGCCTATGTTGGACAGAATAGATATCTTCTCACCAGTTAATGCTTTATCATATAAGGAAATTAATCGGGATAATAATAAAAAAGAAACTTCTCGTAATATTAGAATTAGAGTTGAAAAAGCTAGAGAAATACAAAAAGAAAGATTTAAAGAGTGTGGAATTTATTGTAATGCACAAATGAACCAAAGACTTATAAAAAAATACTGTAGTCTTAATTCAAAAGCAAGAAATGTTATTAAAAAAATTTTTGAAAAATATAATTTAAGTACAAGGAGCTATAGTAGAATTTTAAAAGTTTCAAGAAGTATAGCAGATTTAAATGAAAGAGAATTTATATCAGAAATTGATGTTTTTGAGGCATTACAATATAGGAAATATATAGATGAAAAAGTTATTTAAGGAGAATAATAATATGAATGATTATGAACTTTGGTTTAATATGAGTAATTTAAGTTATTGTGTAAAGAGAAGGCTATTAGATGAATTTAAAAATGTAGAAGAAATTTGGTATAAAAGTATATATAATAATGAAGAAAGTGACTTGTTAAATAATAAAATTATAAGTGCTTTAAAAAAAGCATGGGATACTAATAAGATTAATTTAGTAAAAGATAAAATTAAAAATAATTTAATAAATACAGTAGTTATTACTGATGATTTATATCCCCAATCCCTTAAAGTATATGAAGACTCTCCATATATGCTATTTTATAAAGGAAATATACAAAAACTAAATAAAGGGTATAGTGTAGCAATTGTGGGGTCAAGGAGTTGTACTAGTTATGGAGTAAATGTAACTAATCTTATAAGCAAAAGTCTATGTGACAATAATATTAATATAGTTAGTGGAATGGCTAGAGGAATAGATTCTGTAGCACATTTAAAATGTATAAATGAAAATTCATATACCTGTGCTGTTTTAGGATCTGGATTAGATGTAATTTATCCAAAAGAGAATTCAAAACTGTATGACAGAATTTTAGAAAATGGATGCATTATATCGCAGTTTGCACCAGGAACCAAGCCGTATTCCTATAATTTTCCTATAAGAAATAGAATAATAAGTGGTCTTAGCAATCTTATAATTGTTGTGGAGGGAGGAAAGAAGAGTGGATCTTTAATAACTGCAGGAGCTGCTTTAGAACAGGGGAAAGATGTTATGGTGATTCCAGGAAATATTTTTTCTCCTCAAAGTATTGGTACAAATAAATTAATTAAAGACGGAGCTTATGTCTTTACTGAGATTAATGACATATATGATATTCTAAATATAGAAAATCATAAAGAGGAAAATATAAAGAAAGTTATAATGAGTGGAATAGAAAGAAATGTATATAAATATATAGGTAATGAACCAATACATTTTGATGATATATTAAAATTAACAAAAGTTGATATAAATAAACTATATGAGACGTTATTAAAGTTACAATTAAGTGATGAAATAATCTCTTTAAGTAGTAATTATTATGTAAGGAACAATAAAGTAATATAAAATTTTATGAATAAAATATTAATTTTATTAAATTTTTTTGTAAACACTAAATGAAAATGATATGAATTTAGGGTAATATTTCTACTAATAAATGAAAATTAATACTAACAAAGATTGACATATTATAATTATGTGCGGTATTATTTGAATTGCAACAAAAATTAATAAATAAATTTATACATATTAACTAGTTTAATACTTAAAGTAACTATGATTTATAGAAATCTATATAAATAATAGATAAATAATAGATAAATTAATGGAGGGGATAATATGGGTCAGAAGCTAGTTATAGTTGAATCTCCAGCTAAAGCAAAGACAATAGGAAAATATTTAGGAAGCAGTTATGTGGTAAAAGCATCTATGGGTCATGTTAGAGATTTACCTAAAAGTCAATTGGGTGTTGATATAGAAAATAATTATACTCCTAAGTACATAACTATTAGAGGAAAAGGAGATTTACTAACGGAACTTAGAAAAGAAGCAAAAAAAAGTGACAAGGTTTTCCTTGCAACGGACCCTGATAGAGAAGGGGAAGCTATTTCTTGGCATTTAGCTGAGGCTTTAAAGATAGATAATGATAAGAAATGCAGAATAGAATTCAATGAAATAACCAAAAATGCTATTAAAGCTGCTATTAAGGAACCAAGAGAAATAAAAATTAACTTAGTAAATGCTCAACAAGCAAGAAGAGTATTAGATAGACTAGTTGGATATAAAATAAGTCCTATTCTTTGGAGAAAAGTAAAGTGGGGATTGAGTGCTGGTAGAGTGCAATCTGTTGCATTAAATATGATTTGCAATAGGGAAGAAGAAATTGAAAAATTTGTTCCAAAGGAATATTGGACTATAGAAGTTCAACTAAAAAAAGGTAGCAAAAAAGCTTTTACTGTGAAATTAGTTTCAAAAAATAATAAAAAAATTGAAATTAATAATGAAAAAGAAAGTAATAAGATTATTTCTGAATTAAGTGAAAATAAATATGTTGTAAAGGAAATCAAAAAATCTAATAAAAAGAGAACTCCGTTACCACCATTTACTACTAGTACTTTTCAACAAGATTCATATAAAAAACTAAACTATTCTACAAAAAAGTCTATGTCTATAGCACAACAATTGTACGAAGGAATTGATGTTAAAAGTGCAGGTACTGTAGGATTAATTACTTACATGAGAACGGATTCGGTTAGAGTGTCTAAAGAAGCACAAAATAATGCTAGGGATTATATTATTAGTGATTTTGGAGAAAACTATATACCGAAAGAAATAAGAAATTTTAAAGGTAAAAAAAATATACAAGATGCTCATGAGGCTATTAGACCTACCTATGTGGAGTTTACTCCTGAAAAAATAAAAGATAGTTTGACTAAAGAACAATATAAAGTGTACGAATTGATTTGGAAAAGATTTGTGGCAAGCCAAATGGCAGAGTGTATTATGAATACAATAGCTGTCACTATAAAAAATGGGAATTATACTTTAAAGGCAAGTGGATCAAGTGTTATGTTCGATGGTTTTATGAAACTTTACAATTATGCTGAGGAAAATGATGATGCATCTATACAACTTCCAGAATTAAATAAAGATGAAGAATTATCAGAAACTAAAATAGATGGTATACAACATTTTACTCAACCACCATCAAGATTCTCAGAAGCTTCACTAGTAAAAACTTTAGAGGAAAATGGAATAGGTAGACCAAGTACCTATGCGCCTATAATCTCTACTATCCTTGATAGAAAGTATGTAAAGAGAGAAAAGAAAAATTTAATTCCAACAGAATTAGGTGTAATAGTAAATAATATTGTAAGTGAATTTTTCAAACAAATTGTAGATGTAGAATTTACAGCTGGTATGGAGAATAAATTGGACAGCATAGAAGAGGGAAAAGAAAATTGGACAAATGTAGTAGGAGAATTTTTTAAACCTCTAGAAAAATCTATAGAAATAGCAGAAAAAGAAATTGCAAAAATAACAATAGAAGATGAAGTTACTGATGTAAAGTGTGAAAAATGTGGTAAAAATATGGTCATAAAGCATGGGAGATTTGGAGATTTCTTAGCTTGTCCTGGATATCCAGAATGTAAGAATACTAAACCGTTAGTTGAAGAATTAGATGTACCTTGTCCATTATGTGGTGGAAAAGTTTTATTGAGAAAAAGTAGAAAAGGTAAAAAGTTTTATGGATGTAGTAATTATCCAGATTGTAATTTTGTTAGTTGGTTTGAACCAGTTAATATGAAGTGTCCAGAATGCGGAAGTTATATGGTTAAAAAGTATAGTAAGACAAAGGGAAATTATTTTGAGTGTTCAAATGGAGAATGTAAGCATAGGGTTGATGAAAGTAAATAGTCAAGTGAAATTCTATTACAAATGTGTTAAAAATTTAACTTTTTTGTCGAAATTAATAAAAATAGAGTTGAAATATAAAAAACACTATGTTAATATTATTAGAGTGGTTGGGATAATTCTAAATATTTAAAAAAAAATAAAAATTCTAATCATTTATAATATTTTGCAACGAATTTTAAAAAGGAGAGAAACATATGGCTTCAGAATTATTAAATAAAATAAGAAGATTGAATAAATTATTACAAAAATCTGGTGCGGAACCAGTTGTGTTTGATGATATTTGTGCAACTCTTAGTGAAGTTTTAGAATGTAATGTTTATATAATAAGTAGAAAGTCTAAAATATTAGGATATAGATTTTTTAATGGTGTGGAATGTGAAAGTGTAAAAGAAAAAGTGCTGAATGAAAAGAAATTCCCAGAAAGCTTTAATGAAAAGTTATTAAACATTCACGAAACTTTAGCTAATGTTGAGAGCCAAGGTAAATCATCTTTTGATGAAAGTAAACCAGCTGAAATGCAAGGGAAACTTTCTACTATTGTACCTATAGTTGGTAATAGAGAAAGATTAGGTACTTTATTTTTAACAAGATTTGAAGAAGAGTTTACAGAGGAAGATTTAGTGTTAGGTGAATATAGTGCTACTATTGTAGGACTTGAGATTTTAAGATCTAAAAATGATGAAATGGAAGAAGAAGCTAGAAAGAAAGCTGTAGTTCAGTTAGCTATAGGAACATTATCTTATTCCGAACTTGAAGCAGTGGAGCATGTTTTCAATGAATTAGATGGAAATGAAGGGTTGTTAGTTGCTTCAAAAATAGCAGATAAAGTTGGAATTACTAGATCTGTAATAGTAAATGCTTTAAGAAAATTTGAAAGTGCTGGAGTAATAGAATCAAGATCATTAGGAATGAAAGGTACTCATATAAAAATTCTTAATGAAAAATTATTAGATGAATTAAAAAAAATTAAATAAGAATAATAAAAAACGGGGGGCTTTCTCGTTTTTTTTTATTTAATACAAAAATTCTTCAATGTTTTTTATTATTTTTGTTGAATGGGTACAATTGATATGATATACTACATAAGGAAGAAAAACACACATTGTCTGTTTTGAAGTTGGTGCCTTCTTTAATTATAAAGGAGGTTATTGATAGTAACGGGGCAATGGAGGTAAAAACCAATAGGAGGTATTTTTTATGTCAGTAATATCAATGAAACAATTATTAGAAGCAGGTGTTCACTTTGGACATCAAACAAGAAGATGGAATCCTAAAATGGCTCCATACATATTCACAGAAAGAAATGGTATCTATATTATAGACCTACAAAAGACTGTGAAAAAAGTTGAAGAAGCTTATGACTTTATTAAAGATGTTGTTGCAGAAGGAAAAGAAGTTATATTTGTAGGTACTAAAAAACAAGCTCAAGAAGCTATACAAGAAGAAAGTATAAGATCAGGCATGCACTTTGTTAATAATAGATGGTTAGGTGGAATGCTTACAAACTTTAACACAATAAAGAAAAGAATAGGAAGATTAGAAGAATTAGAAACAATGGAACAAGATGGAACATTTGAAGTTCTTCCAAAAAAAGAAGTTATAAAGTTAAGAAATGAAAAAGAAAAATTAGAAAAGAACCTTGGTGGAATTAAAAACATGGATGCTAGCAAAATAGGAGCTATGTTTGTAGTAGACCCAAGAAAAGAAAAGAATGCTGTATCAGAAGCTAAAGTTTTAGGAATACCAGTTGTAGCAATAGTTGATACAAACTGTGATCCAGATGAAGTTGATTTTGTAATACCAGGAAATGATGATGCTATAAGAGCTGTTAGATTATTAACTGCTAAAGTAGCTGATGCTATAATAGAGGGAAATCAAGGGGAACAATTAGCTGAATAAATTTAATAACTTGATTTACAACTTGATAGGAGGAAATAGATATGATATCTGCAAAGATGGTTAAAGATTTAAGAGAAAAAACAGGCGCAGGAATGATGGACTGTAAAAAAACTTTAACTGAAGCAAACGGTGATATGGAAAAAGCCATAGAATTATTAAGAGAAAAAGGATTAGCATCTGCAGCCAAAAAAGCAGGAAGAATTGCTGCAGAAGGTATAGTTGCAACTTACATAAGTGAAGATAGTAAGGTTGGAGTTGCATTAGAAGTTAACTGTGAAACAGATTTCGTTGCAGTTAACGAAAGTTTTGTAGAGTTTTCAAATAATGTTGCAAAGCAAATAGCAAACAGTGATGTTGCAGATGTTGAAGCATTATTAGACTCTAAGTATATGAGCGAAGAAAAAACAGTTAGAGAAACTTTAACTGAGCTAATTGCTAAAATTGGCGAAAACATGAATATAAGAAGATTTGAAAAAGTTTCAGTTAACAACGGTACTATAAACAGCTACATTCATGCTGGTGGAAAAATCGGTGTATTAGTTGCTCTAAACTGTGAAAAAGAAAATAATGAAGTTTTAGCACCACTTGCTAAAGATTTAGCTATGCAAGTAGCAGCTGTAAACCCATTATTCTTAGATGAAACAAGTGTTGATGAAGAAGCTCTTAATAAAGAAAGAGAAATCTATAGAGTTCAAGCTCTAAATGAAGGAAAACCAGAAAAAATAGTTGAAAAGATGGTTGAAGGTAGAGTTAAGAAATACTTAAAAGAAGTTTGTTTAGTTGATCAAATTTGGGTTAAGAACGGCGATTATACTATATCTAAGTTATTAGCTGAAAAATCAAAAGAAGTAGGTTCTCCAATAACAATTTCTAAATTTGTTAGATTTGAAAAAGGAGAAGGAATAGAGAAGAAAGAAGAAAACTTTGCTGAAGAAGTACAAAAACAAATGCAAAAAAAATAGTGAATAAAAGTTAATAAAGAGAACACTCTGTGTTCTCTTTTTTTAAAGGGCTATACATAAATGAGATTTTTGACTTCAGATGGAGTTTGAAATCCTACCTAAAGAAACAGGGTCGTAGCGCCACTTATCTCTGATCTATATAGAGGAGTGGTGTGTTAATGGCGGTAGACATCGAATAAAATAATAAAAATAAGTGTAATTTTGGTTATTTTGGAGGTATAATAATACTATGAATTCATCTAAATATAAAAGGATAATGTTAAAATTATCAGGAGAAGCATTAAGTGGAGAAAAAGGTTTTGGTATAGATTTTGAAGTAACAAAAAGAATTGCTGAAGAGATTAAAGAAATAGTAGATATGGGTATAGAAGTAGGAGCTGTTGTTGGTGGCGGAAATATATGGAGAGGAAGAAATGGTTCCGATATGGATAGAACTACGGCTGATTATATGGGTATGATGGCTACATGTATAAATGCACTAGCTCTTCAAGATTCTTTAGAACAAATTGGAGTAAACACTAGAGTGCAAACAGCTATTGAAATGAAAGAAGTTGCTGAACCGTTCATAAGGAGACGTGCAATGAGACATCTTGAAAAGAAAAGAGTTGTTATTTTTGCTGCAGGAACAGGTAATCCATATTTTTCAACTGATACTACAGCTGCATTAAGGGCTGCAGAAATTGAGGCGGATGCTATATTACTTGCAAAAAAAGTAGATGGAGTATACGATAAAGATCCTAATAAATATGAAGATGCAAAAAAATTCCACAACCTTACATATATAGAAGTTCTAGAAAAAGGCCTACAGGTTATGGATTCTACAGCAACATCATTATGTATGGACAATAATATTCCAATTATTGTATTTGGACTTGATACCCCTAACAATATTAAAAAAGTAGTTATGGGTGAAGAAATAGGTACAATAGTATCAAGATAAAATGGAGGTAGCATTATTATGATGGTAAAAGAAATTTTAAAAAACTCAGAAGAAAAAATGGAGAAGACTGTTACATTATTAAAAAAAGAACTTGGATCTATGAAAGCAGGTAAGGCTAATCCATCTATGCTTGACAGGATAAGCGTTGATTACTATGGGACTGAAACCCCTATTAACCAATTAGCAAATGTTTCATCACCAGAACCAAGAGTTTTACTTATACAGCCTTGGGATAAGAATTCCATTAAAAATATTGAGAAGGCTATTTTACAATCAGATTTAGGCTTAAATCCTTCAAATGATGGTTCAGTGATCAGACTACTTATCCCAGAACTTACTGAAGAAACAAGAAAAGATATAGTTAAAAAAGTAAAAAAAACTGGGGAAGAAGCTAAAGTAGCTATTAGATCTGTAAGAAGAGATGCTAATGATAAAGTTAAAAATTTAAAGAAAGATAATGAAATAGCAGAAGATATGGCAATTGATACAGAAGAAAAGATACAAAAAATTACTGATAAATATATTAAAAGTGTAGACCAAGTTGTTGAACAAAAAGAAAAAGAAGTTATGGAAATATAATTATATATTAAAGCTTTAAATACCTGCGCAATCGCAGGTATTTAAAGCTTTAAGAATAGGGTGGATTTTGTTTGAGTATCATTGATTTTATATAATTTTAAAATAATGAATTTATAACATGGTTTTAAGGATAAAATTTAAAAGAATATAAAAGGTATTATTGCTTAAAAAATAGAGCTTAATAAGAAAATGAGTTAGAATGGAGCAGTTATCATGGGAAGCTTTTTTAGCTTTAGAAAAAAATCAAAAGAAACTATAGAATTGGATTTAAATAGTATACCCAAACATATTGCTATAATAATGGATGGAAATGGTAGATGGGCTAAAGAAAAAAAATTACCAAGAACTTTTGGACATAAGGCTGGAGTAGAAACTATAAGAGATATAGTTAAGGAATGTAGTAGAATCGGAGTAAAGTATTTAACGCTTTATGCATTTTCAACAGAAAACTGGAAGAGGCCTTCAGAGGAAGTTAATACATTAATGAACCTTTTAGTAGAATATTTAAAGAAAGAAGTAAATGAACTAAATAAGGAAAACGTAGTAGTTAATAATATTGGGGACACATCTAAGCTTCCTAAGATATGCCAATTAGAGTTGAATAATGCTTTCGAATTAACAAAAAATAATAGTGGTCTTGTTTTGAATTTAGCTTTAAATTATGGTGGAAGAAATGAAATAATATATTCCATAAAAGAAATTGCACAAAAAATTAAAGAAGGAAAATTGGATGTTGAGGATATCGAAGAAAGTACTATAAATCAGCATTTATATACGGCTAACATGCCTGATCCAGATATAATTATAAGAACAGCTGGTGAACAAAGATTAAGTAATTTTTTATTATGGCAATGTGCATACTCTGAATTTTGGTATACTGATGTGAAGTGGCCTGATTTTAAAAAACAAGACTTGCAAAAAGCCATTTATGATTATCAAAATAGAGATAGACGTTATGGTGGGATTAAGTAGAGGTGAAATTATGAATAAAAGATACTTAGGAGCGGTACTTTTGTCTCCTTTGATAATAGTACTGTTTGCTGGTGGTGTATATTTAAAATATGTTGTTATGTTTCTTTCACTTATGGGTATGTATGAATTTTTCAAAATTGTTCAAAGTAAGGGTATTAGACCTATTAGCGGTATTTGTTATTTGGTTTGTATTATATATTATGTTTTTTTTATAGGAAAAGACCCCACAAACTATAAGAATGTTTTTTCAATACTTGTGATAGCTATGATTATAATGTTATGTATACCAATAATAAGCGAGGAATATAGTTTTATTGATGTTGCTATTACTATATTTGGATTTCTTTATATTGCAGTTCTGCTTAGTTTTATTGTTCAAGTTAACAAAAAGCATTTTGGAAACTATTTGGTTTGGCTAATATTTATCTCTTCATGGCTATGTGATACTTCTGCTTATTATGTAGGGAAATATTTTGGGAAAAATAAGTTATGTCCAAGAATAAGCCCTAAAAAAACTATAGAAGGATCAATAGGTGGTTTATTAGGTAGTACTATTAGTTGTGGTTTATATGGTGCTTTTATTATAAGTAAGGGTGTCAATATACCTTTATATAATTTTTATTTAATAGGTATTATATGTGGTGTTTTGGGACAATTTGGTGATTTAGTAGCTTCTTCTATAAAAAGACACACAGGAGTTAAAGATTTCGGTGATGTTATTCCAGGACATGGGGGAATATTAGACAGATTTGATAGCATACTTTTTGCATCTGCTGTAGTATATTATTACATAATAATAATTTTGGGGATGTAAAGAGTGCAATATTGTAAAAGTACATACAATAAGGCTATTTCATGTATTGTAATACTAATAATTTTTATTATTTTAACTTTTATAATTAAAAATTATTTTAAGCCTTTTTTTATAATTATCTTTATTACGTTCATATGCAAGCCTATATATGATTTGTTTTGTAAAGTAGAACTTTTTAATAAAAATGTAAATGCAGTACTAAGCATATTATTGGTAAACTTAATGATTTTTTTTATTACATTTTATACTGGAAAGATTGTTTACAACAAGATTTATACATTGATATTGGAGAACTATTCACAAATAGCAGACAATTTAAATGAAATTATATGTAATGTAAATAATTTTTTGGGTTATGATTTCTTTAAAATTAATACAGATATGAAAGGGATTTATTCGATAATTCCAGACAACAGTTATATAACAAAGGGAGCTATATATACTACAGATGGACTATTTGCCTATTTTATTAGTAATATAGCTGTATATTTTATATTAGTAGATAAATCTACATTAATAAACGACGTTTCAAGGTTATTTCCTAATAATTTCTACATTATTAGGAAAAAGCTAGATGAGATAAATAAAATACTAAAGATAGAGCTGATTTTAGTTTTATTAACTACGTTACAAACTTTAATTGGATTTATAATATTAAATATTCCTAATGCTATTTTCCTATCAGTATTATGTGGTATATTAGATATAATACCTTATATTGGAACTATACTCATATTTATTCCTTTAATATTATATAATTTTATTATAAAAAATACCATAGGAGCTATAGGGTTAACTATTCTTTATATTTTACTTCAAGTTACAAGGCAAGTATTAGAAACTAAATTAGTAAGTAAAAAATTAGATGTTCATCCTTTGATTATAATTTTAACCGTATATATTGGAATTAAAATCTTTGGGTTTATAGGATTATTTATGGCACCAATTTACGTTATTACCACTAAGGAAATAGTGTTTTCTAGTGATAGGAATAGTTGGAGGAACAGGAGTGGATTAAATGAAAAATATTAGCATACTGGGTGCTACTGGTTCTGTAGGAAAGCAGACATTGCAAGTTATTAGAAATGAAAAAGAAAGATTTAAGCTTGTTGCTTTTTCTGCAAATAAAAATTACCAAGGAATAATAGATATAGTAAAAGAATTTAAACCTAAATATGTTGCTGTTGTCGATAAATACATATGTGAAAAAGTACGTGATTATTGCAAATGTGAAAATATAAATATTGAAATACTTGAGGGGATTCAGGGATTAACTACAATATCTATATTATCGGAAGTAGATATTGTAGTGACATCTATAGTAGGAATGATAGGTCTTGTACCTACACTAAATGCTATTAGAGCTGGTAAGGATATTGCTCTTGCTAATAAGGAAACTTTAGTTACTGGCGGAGAAATTGTAATGAGGGAAGCGGAAAAGTACAATGTTAGAATTCTTCCAGTTGATTCAGAGCATAGTGCCGTTTTTCAATCTCTCCAAGGTAACGATATAAATTCAGTAGATAAAATAATTTTGACTGCTTCTGGAGGCCCTTTTAGAGGAAAAAATATAGAAGACCTAGTTAATATTACTCCTGAAGAAGCTATTAAACATCCTAATTGGAGTATGGGTAAAAAGATTTCTATTGATTCATCTACGCTTGTAAATAAAGGATTGGAAGTAATAGAGGCACGTTGGTTATTTGGAATAGACTATAATAATATTGAAGTTATAATTCATCCAGAAAGTGTAATTCATTCAATGGTGGGATATAAAGATGGTAGTATAATTGCTCAATTATCTAGTGCAGATATGATTCTTCCGATACAGTATGCTCTTAACTACCCTAATCGCCAAAATTCTTTAATAAGTAAACTTAATTTTTATGAGGTTGGAAAGTTAACTTTTGAAAAACCGAATATCACTAATTTTAGAGGATTAAAGCTAGCTTATGATGCTGGTATAGAAGGTGGGATTATGCCAACTATATTTAATGCTGCTAATGAAGAAGCAGTGCAATTATTTTTAGAAAAAAAAATAAAGTATTTAGATATAATTAAAATAATTGAAGATTCGATGAATAATTTTGAAAATAGGGGTAATATAGATTTAGAAATGATATTAAATTACGAAAAAATGGTTAGAAGATTTATTCAAGATAAATATAATTTTTAAAAGGAGGAAAACTTTTGGATATAATATTTAATATACTGATTGTTATAATAGCTTTTAGCATTTTAGTAATAATCCATGAATTAGGTCACTTTACTTTGGCAAAATTAAATGGAGTGAAAGTTGAAGAGTTTTCAATAGGTATGGGTCCAAAATTATTTGGTATACAAGGTAAAGAGACTCTATATGCTTTTAGAGCAGTGCCTATTGGAGGCTATGTTAGAATGCTTGGAGAAGAAGGAGATTCAACTGACGAAAGAGCTTTTTCTAACAAATCTCCTTCACAAAGATTGAGTATAGTAGCTGCTGGTCCAATAATGAATTTTATTTTAGCGATAGTATTATTTGCTGTAGTTACTGGTTTCACGGGGTACTCAGTTCCAATAGTTAGTAAAATAATTCCTAATAGTCCTGCTATGGAAGCTGGTATAAAACCTGGTGATAAAATTGTAGAAGTAAATAAACACAATATTTCTACATGGGAAGATTTTAAAACAGAAGTTGCTATAGCAAAGGGTTCTCAACTAAATATGAGGGTATTAAGAGGAGAAGAAGAAAAATCATTTTTAATAACTCCAGAAAAAAATTTAGTAGGAATTTATGCAACTACTATAGAAAACCCAGGTATTCTTAAATCTATTAAGCAAGGATTTAAACAAACCACTTCAACAATAAAACAAACAATATTATCTTTAGGAATGATTTTCAAAGGAAAGGCTTCAAAGGATGATATAGGTGGACCTGTTACAATTTTAAGAGTAACTTGGCAAATATCTAAAGCTGGATTACTTAATTTAATTGCTTTCTCTGCTTTTATCAGTGTTCAGTTAGGAATTTTCAATTTGTTACCTTTCCCTGCATTAGATGGTTTTTGGATTTTTGTTTCATTGTATCAAATTATAACAAGAAAACAAGTTGATAAAGATAAAATAGGGATTATCAATACCGTAGGATTTGCACTTCTTTTGTTATTGATGGTATTAGTAACGATTAAAGATGTTATGTATCCTATAAAATTCTAGAAATGTTTAGGGGATAAATTCATGGAAAGAATAAAAACAAGAAAAATTAAAGTGGCAAATTTATATATTGGTGGAGATTCAAAAATAAGTGTTCAATCAATGAATAATACAGATACTAGAGATGTGAAGGCAACTGTAGAGCAAATTAAACAACTTGAAAAAGTAGGTTGTGATATAACAAGATGTGCAGTACCTGATATGGAGGCGGCAGAAGCTCTAAAGAGAATAACTAGTTTAGTAAACATACCTGTGGTTGCAGATATCCATTTTGATTATAGATTAGCATTGGAGTCAATAAAAAATGGAGTTGCTGCTTTAAGAATTAATCCAGGAAATATAGGAGATGTGAAAAGAGTAAAAATGGTAGCTAACGCTGCTAAGGAAAAAGGAATACCAATTCGAGTAGGGGTTAATTCAGGCTCTTTAGAAAAAGAAATATTAGAGAAGTATGGTAAAGTGTGTCCAGAGGCATTAGTAGAAAGTGCTTTAAAACATGTAAAGATTCTTGAAGATGCTGATTTTAATGATATAGCTATTTCTTTAAAGTCTTCAAATGTATTACAGATGATAGAAAGCTATAGAATAATATCTTCTAAAGTAGATTATCCTCTTCATATAGGAGTTACTGAAGCTGGGACTACTTGGAATGGAACTATAAAATCAAGTATAGGTATTGGTACGTTATTGGCAGAAGGTATAGGAGATACTATAAGGGTTTCTCTTACAGGAGATCCAATAGAAGAAGTTAAGGTAGGTAAGCAAATACTAAAATCTTTAGGTTATATAAAAAATGGAATAGAATTCATATCTTGTCCTACTTGTGGAAGAACAAGAATTAATCTAATAAAATTGGCTCAGGAAGCAGAGGAAAAATTATCTGATTGTAATAAAAATTTAAAAGTTGCGATAATGGGATGTGTTGTAAATGGACCAGGGGAAGCTAAAGAAGCTGATATAGGCATTGCCGGCGGAATAGGTGAAGGGTTGATTTTTAAAAAAGGTCAGATTATAAAAAAGGTAAAAGAAGATAAAATAATTGATGAGTTGATAAGAGAAATAGACAAGATGTAGGCTAGAATTTTAGCCTACATTATTTATATATTTATTGTAATGCATTAGGAGGTTGCTTAATGAGTAGTAATTTGGTTAGTATATTAAAAACTGAAATAGATGAAAAAAAAGATATTTTGGAGAAAGATATACAAATTTTAAAAGTTCAATATTTTGCTAAAAGTGATAAGCTAAAAGTTATTTTAAGATCTTCTAATGAGATAAGTGACAATACGAAGAATGAAATAAAACATCTCATATTAAAAAAAATATATAATTTTAATAATATAGATATAGTTTGTTATAAAACTATATACAATAAAACATTACAAGAAATAATAGAGGAATATTGGGTAGATATAATTGAAAATATTGCTTTAAAAGTACCTGTTTGTAGACAATTACTAGCTGATGCTAATAAAAAGATAAGTGATAGTTGTTTAGAAATAGAAACAGGAAATGAGTTCATGTGTAGACTTCTTAAAAGTAAAAATATTGAAAAATATATGCAAAATATATTTAATAATATGTTTGGAGTTAAATGTACTGTTAGCTTAAATTATAATAATAAATTGAAAGAAAAAAACTATTTTAATAATAAAGACATAGAAGAAAAGTCATTAATAGAAAAAGCTTTAAAAGAAACGGCTATTTCTCATGATTCTTCTCATGGTGTAGAGAATAAGAAAAATACAAAAAATACTAATTCAAGATCTAGTTTTGGAGGTAATAAAGAAAACTCATATAAAAGAGGGCCTAAAAATCCAAACGCTATTATGGGAAGAGATGTTAATGGGGAAATTACAGATATTGCTTCCATAGATGAAACATCAGGTGTTGTCAATATATGTGGAGATGTATTTAAAGTGAAGATTATAGAAACAAAATCAGGAAGAAAAATACTTTCAGTTTATATTACAGATTATACGAGTTCGATTACTGTTAAATGTTTTCCAAAACCTAACGAAACAGAAGAAGTAGTAGAACAAATTAAAGAGGGGTTATACTGTAAAGTTAGAGGAGAAGCTGTACATGATACTTTTGCTAGAGAAGTAGTTATAATGGCTAGAGATATTGTGAAGACTTCTAAAATTGATAAGATGGACACTTCAGAAGAGAAGAGAGTAGAGCTTCATGTACATACTCAGATGAGTGCTATGGATGGAATGTCTCCTACAAATTCAATAGTGGCAAGAGCTGCTAAATGGGGGCATCCTGCTGTTGCTATAACTGATCATGGAGTTGTTCAGGCGTTTCCTGAAGCTATGGATGCTGCTAAAAAGCATAATATTAAAGTTTTATATGGTGTAGAGGCTTATTTAGTTAATGATGGGGTTCCTATAGCTGAAAATATTAAAAATGAAAAAATAGAAGATACTTATGTAGTCTTTGATCTTGAAACAACAGGATTCTCTAGTGTAAATGATAAGATAATAGAAATTGGGGCTGTAAAAATAAAAAATAGTAGTGTTATAGACAATTTTAGTGTTTTTGTAAATCCACAAATTAAAATTCCTTTTAAGATAACAGAATTAACTGGAATAACAGACGATATGGTATCAGATGCTGAAACTATAGATGAGGTTTTACCAAAGTTTATTGAATTTATAGGAGATAGTGTACTTGTAGCTCATAATGCAAATTTTGACGCTTCTTTTATAAGGAAAAATTGTAAAGATTTAAATATAAATTTCAATTATGCAGTTATGGATACAGTTCTTTTATCTAAATTTCTTTTTCCTGAACTGAAAAAGTACAAATTAAATATTGTGGCTAAACATTTAGGAATTTCACTTGAAAATCATCATAGAGCGGTGGATGATGCAGGAGCTACTGCAGAAATATTATTAAAGTGTTTTGAGTTGTTAAGAGATAAAAATATAAATACATTAGTAGAGTTAAACAAGGAGTTTTTAGGAAATCAGGATATAAAGAAATTGAATACATATCATTTGATAATCTTTGCAAAAAATCAGGTTGGCTTAAAAAATTTATATAAACTTATATCCTCATCAAACTTAGATTACTTTTTTAGAAAACCAAGGATGCCTAAAAGTTTAATACAGAAACACAAAGATGGATTGATAATAGGATCTGCCTGTGAAGCGGGGGAAATTTATAAGGCTGTTTTAGAAGGTAAGAGTGATGAGGATTTAGATAATATGATTAAGTTCTATGACTATCTCGAGATACAGCCTATAGGCAATAATGAATTTATGATAAGAAATGGTAAAGTAAAAGATGAGGAACAATTAAAGGAAATAAATAAGAAGATATATGACCTAGGTAAAAGAAACAATTTACCGGTTGTAGCTACAGGGGATGTTCATTTTTTAGAGCCCAAAGATGCTGTTTTTAGAGAGATTTTAATGACAGGACAGGGATTTTCTGATGCTGGTAATCAAGCTCCCTTATATTTCAGAACTACAAATGAGATGTTAAAAGAATTTGATTATTTAGGAGAAGATATAGCTAAAGAAGTTGTTATATATAATACTCAAAAAATTGCAGAAGAAATAGAATATATAAAGCCTATACCAGATGAAACATTCCCTCCTAAAATAGAAGGTGCTGATGATGAAATAAGAAACATGACTATGAGCAAAGCTCATTCAATATATGGAGAGATGCTTCCTGAAATAGTTAAAGAAAGAATTGATAAGGAATTAAATTCTATAATTAATAATGGATATGCAGTGTTGTATTTAATAGCACAAAAACTTGTAGCAAAATCAGTATCTGATGGATATTTAGTAGGATCAAGAGGATCTGTTGGGTCGTCTTTAGTTGCAACTATGTGTAATATAACAGAGGTTAATGGATTGCCTCCTCATTATGTATGTCCTAAATGTAAGAACAGTGAATTTTTCACAGACGGATCAGTAGCTTCAGGAGTGGATTTACCTCCTAAAAAATGTCCGGAATGTGGGGAGGAATATATAAGAGATGGTCATGATATACCTTTTGAAACGTTCCTAGGGTTTAATGGAGATAAGGAGCCTGATATAGATCTTAACTTTTCCGGAGATAATCAGGGTGATATACATAAATATACTGAGGTTCTTTTTGGAAAGGGTCATACATTTAAGGCTGGAACTATAGGAACAATAGCTGATAAAACAGCCTATGGATTTGTTAAAAAGTATTTAGATGAAAAGAAAAGAATAGTTCCTATGGCAGAAATAGAAAGACTAACTCAAGGGTGCACAGGAGTTAAAAGAACATCAGGACAACATCCAGGCGGAATTATGGTTGTTCCAAGTGATAATGAGATATTTAATTTTTGCCCTATTCAACATCCAGCAGATGATCCTAACTCTGATATAATAACTACTCACTTTGATTATCATTCTATTAGTGGTAGGCTTCTTAAGTTAGATATTCTAGGACATGATGATCCAACTGTGCTTAGGATGCTTAAAGATACTACAGATGTTGATCCGCAAAAAGTACCTTTGAGTGATGAAAAAGTATTAAGTTTATTTACTTCTCCTGAAGGTTTAGGAGTTACAGAAGAAGAATTAGAATGCCCTGTGGGAAGTTATGGCCTTCCTGAGTTTGGAACTAAGTTTGTAAGACAAATGCTTGTTGATACTCAGCCAAAGACATTTTCGGATTTGGTTAGAATATCTGGATTATCTCATGGTACAGATGTATGGCTTAATAATGCTCAATACTTTATAGGAGAGGGATATACTACCCTAAAAGATTGTATATCTACTAGGGATGATATAATGGTGTATTTGCTTCATAAAGATCTTCCTCCTAAAGAGGCTTTTACTATAATGGAGAAAGTAAGGAAAGGAAAAGGACTTAGTGAAGAGCATGAAGCTCTTATGAAAAACCATCAAGTACCTGATTGGTATATAGAGTCTTGTAAAAGAATAAAGTATATGTTCCCTAAAGGGCATGCGGTTGCTTACGTAATGATGGCAGTTAGAATAGCTTACTACAAAGTTTATTATCCCCAAGCATATTATGCAACATATTTTACTGTAAGAGGTATAGATGACTTTGATGCTCAATTAATTATTCAAGGAGAAGGTGCCGTTAAAAAAAAGATGGATGAAATAAATTCTCAAGGAAATAATGCTACGCAAAAGGATAAAGGATTATTAACTATATTAGAATTATGCTATGAAATGTATAAAAGAGGCATAAAATTCTTAAAGATTGACTTATATAAATCACATGCAACAAAATTTTTAATAGAGGGTGATTATATAAGACCACCATTAAGTTCTCTTGCTGGAGTTGCTGCAAATGCTGCTAAAAATATCGCAAATGTTAGAGAAGAAGGAGAATTTATATCTAAAGAAGATTTAAGAGTGAGAGCTAAAGTATCTAAAACTGTAATAGAAGCTTTGGATCAACATGGATGTCTTGATGGATTGCCTGAGACGAACCAATTATCTTTATTTTAAACCAATTCAGTATATGCCAAATAAAATGTTTTGTATATTACTTGAAATGCAGTTATTAGTATGTTAAAATGAAATAGAATATTTTGCAGATAAATTTGAACTGAAGAGTGGGTTAAAGCCCACTCTTTACATTTGTAAAAACGCAACGGTTTGTTGCGTTTTTAAATTAATATCTGTTTATCCGATATTTAACCATTATAATACTTTCATTTTTTTAGTGAAAGTAAAGAATGGTATGATTATGGATAACTGGTTCTTTTAAAAGATAACGACTTCTAAGGAGTGAAACTCCTAAAAGAATTATGTTAATAGCTTTCAGGTGAAATAAAAAACTCCACCTGAAACTAATAACCCTGTTTATTTAAAAAGAAATTGTAAAGACTAAGATTATGAAGTAAGGAGGCTAGAACTATGAAAAAAAATGTTTTATTAGATAAACTAAATGGGCTTATAACACCTATTGTTGAACAATTAGGCTATGAGTTATATCATATAGAATATGTTAAAGAACAAGGAGAAAATTACCTTAGAGTATATATAGATAAGGAAGAAGGAATATCTCTAGAGGATTGTGAGAAAGTAAGTAGAAGATTAAGTGATATGCTTGATGAAGAAGATCCTATTGTAGATGGATATTATTTAGAAGTATCTTCTCCAGGTATTGAAAGAATATTGTATACTGATAAACATCTAAATAGATATATAAATAATACCATTATGATTAAACTATCAAAACTATTTGATGGAAGCAAGAAATATGAAGGAAATTTAGTAAGCTTTGATAATGAAATTGTTCAAATAGAGGCTGAAGGAAAATTAATTTCTGTACCTAGAGATCGAATTAAAAGGATAATTTTAAAAGGGGAGTTTTGAGGAGGAATTTAAAATGAATGCAGAATTTATTGAAGCTTTGAGAGAAATTGTTAAAGAAAAAGGAGTAAGTGAAGACTTATTATTTGATACTGTTGAAGATGCATTAGTTTCTGCTTATAAGAAAAATTATGCAAAAGTAGGTGGAAATCTTCAAAATGTAAAAGTTACTATTAATAGAGACAATGGAGAAATTCATGTATATACATCGAAGAAAGTTGTAGAAGAAGTATCAAGTGTGAATGAAATGTCTTTAGAAGATGCCAGAGAAATAAGTCCTATATATGATATTGATGATGTTGTAGATATTGAAGTAACTCCTAGAAAGTTTGGGAGAATTGCTGCGCAAACAGCTAAACAGGTTGTTATCCAAAGAATCAAGGAAGCTGAACGAAAAGTTATTTATGATGAGTTTGTAGCCAAAGAATATGATATAATCACAGGAATAGTTATAAGAAAAGACAAAGGAAATGTATTTGTTGATTTAGGTAAAATTGAGGCGGTAATAGGTCCTAATGAGCAAATGCCTGGTGAAGAATATAATTTTAATAGTAAATTAAAATTATACATCGTAGAAGTTAAAAATACTACAAAAGGACCTCAAATTGTAGTTTCAAGGACTCATCCTGGTCTGGTAAAAAGATTATTTGAATTAGAAGTGCCAGAAATATACAATGGTATTGTGGAAATAAAAAGTATTGCTAGGGAAGCAGGCTCTAGGACGAAAATTGCAGTATACTCTCATGATGAAGATGTAGATGCTACAGGTGCTTGTGTAGGACCAAAGGGTATGAGAGTTCAAAATATTGTTGATGAACTAAGAAATGAAAAAATAGATATAATAAAATGGGATAAGTTGCCTGAAAAATACATAGCAAATGCACTAAGCCCTGCCAAAGTTGTAGATGTAGAATTAGATGAAGAAAGCAAGTCTGCTAAGATAGTTGTTGAGGATAGCCAATTATCTTTAGCTATAGGTAAAGAAGGCCAAAATGTTAGACTTGCGGCAAAATTAACTGGGTGGAAGATTGATATAAAAAGCCAATCTCAGGTTTCTGAATAAGAAATTCTTTTGAAAGGTGGTAGTTTATGTATGAAAGTAAGAAAGATACCCCAAAGAATGTGTACGGGATGTTCAGAAATGAAACCAAAGAAAGATTTAATTAGAGTTGTTAAAAATAAGGAAGATGAAGTATCCGTAGATTTAACAGGTAAAAAGCCTGGAAGAGGGGCATATATATGCAAGGACAGTAATTGTCTACAATCTGCCTTTAAAACGAAACGACTTGAAAAGAGTTTAGGTATAAGAATAACTGAGGAAATTTATAATAGATTAAAAGATGAAATTAATGAAAAATAATATATTTTTACCAAGATATATTAATTAGCTATAGCCTGGCTAAACTGCAGTGTTTTGCAGATACCAAATACTTATTGGGGGTGAATGTTTTGGCTAAAATAAGAGTTTATGAATTATCAAAAGAACTAAATATATCAAGTAGGGAGTTAATAGATATACTATTAACTGAATTCAGTATTAAAGTTAAAAATCACATGAGTGTGTTAGAAGAAGAAGATGCCGAACTTATAAAAGAAATTTTTGAAGAAAATAAAGATTTAGCAACAGGCAATAAGGAGAATGGTTCAGGCAAAAGTATTATAGATGAGTACGAAGAAGAATTGGATGAATCTGTAAATGCTAAAAAGAAAAAAAATAAGAAAAATGCTAAAAATGAAAATATAACTAATGAAGAAAGTGTTCAAGAAAAGGAAGTGAAAGATATAGAAGAAATAATAATAGAGATAGAAGATACAATCACGGTAAAAGATTTTTCAGATAAATTAGATAAACCTATAAATGAAGTAATTAAGGAATTAATGTTTATGGGAGTAATGGCTGCAATTAACCAAGAATTAGATTTTGATACAGCGGAAAAATTAGGTGAAAAATTTAATGCTATGGTTGTGAGAAAAGAAGATACTTCTGGTATTCTAGAACAAGAAGAAGATGATGATGAAGTAGGAAATGAAAAGAGACCACCAGTTGTTACTGTTATGGGGCATGTTGACCACGGTAAAACATCAATTCTTGATGCTATAAGAAAAGCAAAAGTTACAGCAACAGAAGCAGGCGGAATAACTCAACATATAGGTGCTTATACTGTAAATGTAAATGGAGAGAAAGTAACATTCTTAGACACTCCTGGGCACGAAGCATTTACAACAATGAGATCAAGAGGAGCGCAAATAACTGACGTTGTTATATTAGTTGTAGCTGCTGATGATGGTATAATGCCTCAAACAGCTGAAGCTATAAATCACTGTAAAGCTGCTGAAGTTCCTATAATAGTAGCAATTAATAAAATAGATAAAGAAGGAGCAAACATAGATAGAGTAAAGCAAGAGCTAACTGAATATAATCTTATACCAGAAGATTGGGGTGGAGATGTAATATGTGTTCCAGTTTCAGCTCATACTAAAGAAGGATTAGACACTTTACTTGAAATGGTTATTTTAACTTCTGAAATGGAAGAATTAAAAGCTGATCCTACTAGAATGGCTAAAGGAACTGTTATAGAAGCTAAACTTGATAAAGGTAGAGGTCCTGTAGCGACATTGTTAGTTCAAAATGGTACACTAAATACAGGAGATTCTATAATAGTTGGTTCTACTTATGGTAGGATAAGAGCTATGTTTGATGATAAAGGTAAAAAAATAAAATCAGCAGGTCCATCAATTCCAGTAGAGGTACTTGGATTATCAGAAGTACCAGATGCAGGAGATAGATTTAATGTAGTTAAAGATGAAAAAACAGCTAGAAATATGGCTGAAAAAAGAAAAGATAAATTAAAGGAACAGAATCTATCTACTAATAGGGTTTCTTTAGAAGATTTATATAGTCAAATAAGAGAAGGTAAAGTTAAAGAATTAAGTGTTATAGTTAGAGCTGATGTTCAAGGTTCAGCTGAAGCAGTTAAGCAATCCTTAGAAAAACTATCTACTGAAGATGTAAAGGTAAGAGTAATTCATGGAGCCGTTGGTGCTATAAGTGAAACAGATGTAACATTAGCAGCAGCTTCAAATGCAGTAATTATAGGATTTAATGTAAGACCTTCTAATAATGCAGCTACTCTTGCAGAAAAAGAAGGAGTTAACATTAGAACATATAGGATTATATATGATGCTATAGAAGATGTTAAATCAGCTATGATTGGTATGCTTGAACCAGAATATAAAGAAGTAGTTTTAGGTACTGCTGAAGTAAGAGCAACATATAAGATTTCAAGTGTTGGTACCATAGCTGGTGCTTATGTATTAAATGGGAAAATAGTTAGAAATAGTGATGTTAGAATAATTAGAGATGGTATAGTAGTGTTTGAATCAAAGCTTGCATCTTTAAAGAGATTTAAAGATGATGTTAAAGAAGTAGCCTCAGGTTATGAATGTGGAATAATGGTAGAAAAATTTAATGATATAAAAGAAGGCGACTTGATAGAAGCTTACACTATGGAAGAAATAAAACCTAAACATCTATAAAAAGGAGCGATTTTATGGCTAAGTATAGATTGGGTAGAATTAATGAAGAAATTAGAAAAGAAATAAGCAATTTAATTAATTATGACATAAATGATCCAAGACTTACAGCTATGGTTAGTGTTACTAAGGTAGAGGTAACTAATGACTTAAGATATGCCAAAGTATTTGTTAGTGTTTTTGGCAACAATGAAGAATCTAAAAATGAAAGTTTTGAGGCTTTAAAGAGTGCAGCTGGATATATGAGAAGAGAAATAGGGCATAGGGTAAAATTAAGGTATACTCCTGAATTAATATTAGAATTAGATGATAGTATAGAGCAGGGAATGCATATTAATAAGCTTCTTTATGATTTGAAAGATAAGAATAAATAATGGAATTAAATAGTTTAGTTAAATTCATTGAAAAAAGTAGAAAAATAGGCATCACATGCCACACATCTCCTGATGGAGATTCATTGGGAAGTTTACTTGCATTGTATCAGGGACTTCTCAAACTAAATAAAGAAGCATATATTATGTCTAAAGAATTGCTACCCGAAACCTTTGAATATCTACCATTTTGCCAAGAAGTAAAGAAAAATATTGATTGTGTTATTGATGATACGGATACTGTCATAGTACTTGATTGCGGCAATGTAGATAGAATAAATTCTAATATCGATATAGAAAATAGAAAATATACTTTAATAAACATAGATCACCATTTGTCTAATGATATGTACGGAGATGTAAATTATGTTGATGTAAAAGCAGCTGCAGTAGCTGAGATAATATATGAACTTTTTAATTTAATGGATGTAGATATAGATAAAGATATTGCGGTTTGCCTATATACATCTCTGCTTACAGATACAGGATCTTTTAGACACTCTAACACTACCTATAGAACGCATAAAATAGCCGGTCATTTAATTGATACGGGAATAGATTTTTCTCAAATACATAGAAATATTTTTGAGAATATGAAATATTCAAGATTGAAATTACAAGGCAAGGTTATAGAGGGGATGTATTTAGTTTTAGAAGATAGAATTTGTATTATGGAACTTACGAAAGATATATTAGAAGAATATGATATGAACAAAGGAGATACTTCTGATATTGTATCAATAGGGGGGAAGATTGATACTGTTGAAGTAACAATTTTGTTAAAAGAAACAGAAGACGGAGTAAAAGTAAGTTTAAGATCTAAGAATATAGTGGATGTAAGAAAAATAGCTGAAAAATTTGGCGGTGGTGGTCATGTAAGAGCTGCTGGATTTTCGACTAATAATAGCTTTAAAGAGATTAAGGATATACTAATTAAAGATATAGAAAAAGAGTTGGTATGATGGACGGAGTAATAAATATTTATAAACCTATAGGTATAACATCTTTTGATGTTGTAAGAACAGTAAGAAAGATTGCTAAAACTAAGAAAGTAGGACACACAGGCACGCTAGATCCTTTAGCATGCGGTGTGCTTCCTATTTGTATAGGTAAGGGAACAAAAATAGTCGATTATATAATGAAAGGCAATAAAGTATACAAAGCTAAGATGAAACTTGGAGTTCTAACAGATACTTATGATAAAGAAGGTAAAATACTCGAAATTAATGAAGTAAATGTTTCAGAAAATGACGTAAAGAACATAATTAATTCTTTTATAGGTGAAATATCTCAAGTACCACCTATGTATTCTGCTATAAAAGTACAAGGTAAGAAACTTTATGAACTTGCGCGTAAAGGTATAGAAATAGAAAGACAAGCTAGAAATATTACTATATATTATATTGATATTCTGGAAATTAAATTACCTTATGTGGAATTTGAAGTTAAATGTTCAAAAGGTACATATATAAGAAGCCTATGTTATGATATAGGTAAAAAACTTGGATGTGGAGCTTCTATGTGGGCGTTAGAGAGAGTAGAGAGCGGTAGTTTTTCAAAAAATAATTCTATATTATTAGAAGAACTAAACGAATTAAATTTTTTGCAAAAGCTAATTTCTATAGAGGAAGCTTTAACGGACTATAGTAAAGTCAAAGTAAATGATAAATGTAAACGACTATTAATTAATGGTGTTCAAGTTAAAGATACATCCTTATTAGCTGGCATAGAGAAAAATTTATTGTATAGGATTTATAGCCAGGATGAGGAATTTTTAGGCCTAGGTAAAAGAAGTGATTATGGACTTAAAATGGAAAAACTACTGATATAGAGGTTGGGGATATGATTATATACGAAGATAATTTTAGTTTGCGTTTGAAAGAAAAAACATATGTAGCATTAGGAAGTTTTGATGGACTTCACTTAGGACATATCAGTTTAATAAATAAAACTATTAATTTGGCAAAACAAAACAAATGCAAAAGTATGGTTTTCACCTTTAAAAACCATCCACTGACTATTATCAATGAGGAAATAGCTCCTAAATTAATAATAAATAATGAAATTAAATCAAGACTTTTAAATGATATTGGTATAGATATAGTTAATTATGCTAATTTTGATGAGGAGTTTATGCAGATAACGCCTGAGGAATACGTTGAAAAACTAATTAAGTGTTACAATGTACAAGGAGTAGTTGTAGGGTTTAATAATAGATTTGGATATAAAAATTTAGGAGATGTAGATTTACTTCGAGAATTGGGAGATAGACTAGGATTTGAGGTCTATGTAATTGATCCTGTAAAGGAAAATGACGAAATAATAAGTAGCTCTAGTATAAGACATCTTATTTCTGAAGGGGATATTGAAAAAGCGAATAAATATTTAACAAGAGCTTTTATGTTAGAAGGAAAAGTTATAAGAGGAAATCAGGTAGGAAGAAAAATGAATTTTCCTACTGTTAATTTAGATTACGATAAAAAATTTGTTTTGCCAAGGGGTGGGGTGTATTATACTGTTGTGGAATACAATGGTATACCTTATAAAGGTATAACTAATGTGGGATATAATCCTACTGTAAAAAACAAAAAATTAAGTATAGAAACCCACATGTTAGAATTTAATAAAGATATATATGGTGAAGATATAAAAGTATATTTTTTAAAACGCATAAGAGATGAAAAAAGATTTAATTCTTTAGAAGAACTTTCAGCTCAAATAAAAAAAGATAAAAATTATGCAAAACATCAAAAAAATATTTTACATTTTGTAACTTATTTGTTATAATTGGAGGTGCGAACCTTATGCTATGAATACTGAACGGCCAGCGGCATTCATGGGATAGAGGGGATAATACAACGGAGGTGTTGAGAATGGATAAGGCTAGAAAGCAAGAAATTATTAATCAATATGCAGTTCACGAAGGAGATACTGGATCTCCAGAAGTTCAAGTTGCTTTATTAACTGAAAGAATTAATCACTTAAATGAGCACTTAAAAGAACATAAAAAAGATCATCATTCAAGAAGAGGTCTTTTAATGATGGTTGGTAAAAGAAGAGGTCTTTTAAACTACTTAAAAGATACAGAAATTGAAAGATATCGTGAATTAATTAAAAAATTAGGATTAAGAAAATAATTCAGAGCGGGCTAGTACCGCTCTATTATTTTAGAAAACATTAATATGTTAAATTTATTAGGCAATAATATATTTATGTATTGTATATGTGTGAAGGGAGGTTATTAAATGAATCATGTTTTTGAAACAACTATAGCTGGAAGAAAATTGAGAGGCGAATTTGGAAAGCTAGGTATGCTTTCAGATTGTGCTTTAAAAATAAGCTATGGAGATACTGTAGTGCTTGTTAATGCAAATGCTTCAGATAGTCCAAGGGAAGGAATAGACTTTTTTCCATTAAGTATAGAATATCAAGAAAGATTGTATTCTGTAGGAAAAATACCAGGAGGTTTTATAAAAAGGGAAGGTAAACCTTCTGATAAATCAGTGCTAAATGCAAGAGCTATAGATAGACCACTTAGACCTTTATTTCCTAAAGGATACAGAAATGATGTTCAAATAGTATGTACAGTTCTATCTGTTGAGCAAGACAACTTACCAAATATTTTGGCTATGAATGGAGCTTCTTTAGCTTTATGTCTATCTAGCATACCATTTACAACTCCGGTAGGTACTGTATCTGTTGGAATATTAAATGGAGAGTTTGTAATAAACCCTACATCAAAACAAAGGGAAGAAAGTACACTTGATTTAACTGTTTGCGCAACTCAAGACAGAGTTATGATGATAGAAGCAGGTGGTTCTGAAATTCCTGAAGATGTAATGTGTGATGCCATAATGTTTGGATTTGAAGAATGTAAAAAAATAGCTAAATTCCAAGAAGAAGTTATGGAGCAGTATGGAAAAACTAAAGCAGAAGTTGAATTATACAAGGTAGATGAGAATATTGAAAAAGAAGTTAAAGAATTTGCCTTTGATATGATAAAAGAAGCTATGTACATTACAGATAAAGATGAGAGAAATGCAGCTATAGATAAAGTAAAAGAAAAGATAAATGAAGAATTTGCAGAAAAATATCCAGATAATGCTGCAGACATAAGTGAAATAGTATATAAGACTCAAAAATACGTAGTAAGAAATATGATTTTAAATGAAGAAAGAAGACCTGATGGAAGAAGCTTCAAGCAAATAAGACCGTTATCATCTGAAGTTCAAATATTACCTAGAACTCATGGAAGTGGAGTATTTACAAGAGGATTAACTCAAGTTATGAGTGTAGCTACACTAGGTTCTATAAGTGAAGTACAAATATTAGATGGTATTGGAGAAGAAACATCTAAAAGATATATGCATCATTATAATTTCCCATCTTATAGTGTTGGTGAAGTAAAACCATTAAGAGGACCAAATAGAAGAGAAATAGGCCATGGTGCATTAGCAGAAAAAGCATTAGAACCTTTAATTCCTAGTGAAGATAAATTTCCATATGCTATAAGAGTAGTTTCAGAAGTTTTAAGCTCAAACGGTTCAACTTCTCAAGCTAGTGTTTGTGCAAGTACTCTTGCGTTACTTGATGCAGGTGTTCCAATTATAAGACCAGCTGCTGGTATTGCTATGGGGTTAGTTACAAGTGAAGACCTTAAAGAAGAAGAAATACTCACAGATATACAAGGACTTGAAGATTTCTTTGGAGATATGGACTTTAAAGTAGCAGGAACAGAAAAAGGTATTACAGCTATACAAGTTGATACAAAAATAGCTGGTTTATCTAATGAATGTATAAAGAAGGCTATAAATGATGCAAGAGAAGCTAGAATGCAAATACTAAATGTTATGAATGAATGTATACCACAACCAAGAGAAGAAGTATCTGTTTATGCACCAAAAGTATTTACAATAAAAATAAATCCTGACAAGATAAAGGATGTAATTGGTGGTGGTGGTAAAACTATCAATAAGATTATTGATGAAACTGGTGTTAAGATAGATATTAAAGATGATGGTTCTGTTTTTGTAACAGCTGAAGATTACCCATCAGGTAAAAGAGCTTTAGAGTTAATTGAAAGCTATGCAAAAGAAGTTATTGCTGGAGAAGTTTATTTAGGTAGAGTTACTAAGGTATCAAACTTTGGAGCTTTTGTAGAAATCTTACCTGGTAAAGAAGGATTAGTTCATATATCTAAACTAGATGTTAAACGTGTAAATAAAGTTGAAGATATTGTATCTGTTGGAGATGAAATATTAGTTAAAGTTACTGATATAGATCAAATGGGTAGAATAAACCTTTCAAGAAAGGATGCTATTCAAGACTCAACAAAAGATGCTGAAGAGCAAAACAACTAAAATATGATTAAATGAAGCGATAAGTAGAAGGGCATTGAAATGCCTTTTTATTTTATAATTTTAGCTTATATAGCAGGAGGGCGTATGTATAAGTTATTTAAATTAAATAATGGTTTAAGAATTATATTTGAAAAAATAGACTATGTAAGTTCTGCTACTGTAGGTATTTGGGTTGAAAATGGTTCAAGAAATGAAAATTATAAAAACAATGGTATTTCACATTTTATAGAACATATGTTTTTTAAAGGGACAGAAAGTAAAAATGCTAAAGAAATAGTTGAAGTTGTTGAAAACTTAGGTGGTCAAATAAATGCTTTTACAGGAAAAGAAGCAACTTGTTTTTACATAAAGGTATTGAATTCTCATTTGGAACTTGGATTAGAGTTGTTGTCTGATATGTTGTTTAATAGTAAATTTTCTGTAGAGGATATAGAAAAGGAAAAAAAAGTAGTAATAGAAGAAATAAATATGAGCAAAGATGATCCAGAAGATGTTTTGATAGATTTACACTCATGCGCTGCTTTTGGTGAAGATTCAATTGCTTTACCCATTTTGGGAAATGAAGAGACTGTAGGTTCTTTTACTAGAGAAATGCTTTTAGAATATGTAAAATCATATTACATACCAGAAAATTCAGTAATATCCATATGTGGTAATTTTGATGAAGATAATATACATAAAATAATAGAAAAATTTTTTGGAGAATGGAATAGTAATAATAAAAAAATTACAAATTATTCATTACCACAGATTTTAAATAATAACTTATTTCAAAATAAAAAAATAGAACAACTTCATATAGGATTAGGATTGAGGGGTGTAGAAACAGGTAATGATGATGTTTACCCTATGATGATATTAAATACTATTCTAGGTGGTGGAGCATCATCAAAATTATTTCAGAAAATAAGAGAAGATTTAGGGATGTGTTATTCTATATATTCATATTTGTCTCCTTACATAAATTGCGGAATAACTACTATATATACTAGTCTAAATCCTATATATGCAATTGATGCAATAAATTATATAAAAGAAGAATTAATTGATTTTTCTAAAACAGAAATTACTGATTTTAAATTGTTAAAGTTAAAAGAGCAGATAAAAGGTAATTTTATTTTAGGGTTAGAAAGCACTAGTAGTAGGATGTTTAGAAATGGAAGAATTGCATTATTTTTAAATAAAATTATTACACCAGAAGATATAATGAATAAAGTTGATTCTATAAATAAAGAAGATTTACAAAGAGTAATGAACAATACTTTTAAGCTTGGAATACAAAATTCAGCTTTTGTAGGTCAAAATTTTGATGAAGAGCTAATACTAAATGTATTAGAAAAAGATAAAGTGGCATTTAAAAATTATAAAAGTATAAATATATAGTAATATACCTCTGCTATATATCATACTATATATAATATATATAGTAGAGGGGGAATGAATTTGGAATTTAATAATAGTAAGTTTTATAGTGAACTTGAAAATTATGAAATAATTAATATAAATAATGGGGAGAGATATAATTATCTTTCAAATAATGATATAATAATCGATGAAAATGGGGAAATGAAATTTTTGATAATAAATAATGGTAAATCCCATTTTAACTTTTTTTCTAATTCTGAAATTTTAGAGATACCTTGGGAATATGTAAATAAAATTGGTGCGAGAACTATAATAGTAGATGTAGAAGAATCAGAATTAAAAAGAATAAATAAATAAAGTGACTTGGAGGAATAACATGAAAATTTTAATACAAAAATTTGGGGGAACATCTGTATCTACTCATGAACGAAGAATAGCTGTAGTTGAAAAAATTGCTAAAGCTAAAGAATCTGGTTATTCACCAGTTGTAGTTGTGTCAGCTATGGGTAGAATAGGACAACCATACGCTACAGATTCTCTTTTAATGCTTTTAACAGACGAATATAAAAATAATGATAAAAATAAACAAGGTGTAGATCTTTTAATGGGATGTGGGGAAATAATAAGTTCTGTGGTTTTATGTAACGAATTATATTCTCATGATATAGATTCAGTTCCGCTTACAGGAGGCCAGGCTGGAATTATAACTGATAATGAGTTTGGTAATGCACAATTAAAAAATGTTAATACAGATAATTTAATGAAGTTGTTAAAAGAAGATAAAATACCAGTTGTAACAGGGTTCCAAGGCGAGAATGAAGATGGGTTCTTAACTACACTTGGAAGAGGCGGCAGTGATGTTAGTGCAGCTATACTAGGTGTGGCTTTAAAAGCAGAAGAAATTCATATATACACAGATGTTGATGGAATTATGACAGCAGATCCTAGAATAGTTGAAAATGCAGCTCTTATAAAAGAGATGAGTTATAATGAAGTTTCTCAATTTGCATACCAAGGAGCTAAGGTAATTCATCCTAGAGCTGTAGAAATTGCTATGAAAGGTAATATACCTCTAGTTATAAAGAATACAATGAGTGAGTGTGTAGGAACAACTATTGATAATGTAGGTGACTTAGATAGTAACAAGCCTGTAACTGGAATAACTCATATGACTGATAGAGTTCAAATTAAAGTAGAGTTATCAAAAAATCATGATAATGATAATTATCATACTATATTACCTGAGCTCGCAGAAAATTTAATAAGTATAGATTTAATAAATGTGTTTACGAATCAGAAGATATTTACAATAAATCATAGTGATTTAGCAAAGGTTGATTCTATAATGAAAAAGCTAAATTTAAAATATTCTCATATTGATAATTGTAGTAAGATAGCTATTATAGGTTCTGGTATGTGTGGAATACCAGGAGTTATGGCTAGAATTTTAAAATCTTTAACAAAAGAGAATATTGAAATTTTTCAGACAGCAGATTCTCATACAACAATATGGTGTTTAGTAGAATCTAGGTATACACAAGAAGCTATAAATGCACTTCATAAAGAATTTAATTTAGAAAATAAATAAAATGAATAGTCATTCCTCATTAAGTAAAGAATAAGTTTAGATAGGAGGAGTGGCAGTGAGTGAAAAAATAATAGATAATGAAGAAAAAAACACAAAAACAGATACAATAAAAGAATTAGGAGTACCTAATGTTACAAGTTTTCCTGAAAGAATTAGCGTATTACCTATAATAGGCCAAATAGAAGGTCATTCTATATCTACGCCCCAAACAAAAGCTACTAAATATGAGCATTTAATTCCTCAATTAGTATCTATTGAAATGAATGATAGTGTAGAAGGTGTTTTAATAATTTTAAATACAGTAGGAGGAGATGTAGAGGCAGGGCTTGCTATATCAGAGATGATAAGAAGCTTGAGTAAACCTACAGTATCTTTAGTTATTGGAGGAGGACATTCGATTGGAGTGCCACTTGCTACATGTGCAGATTATTCATTTATATCTCCTAGTGCTACTATGATTATTCATCCAATAAGAATGAATGGATTAGTATTAGGTGTACCTCAGACATTTGAGTATTTTAATAAGATGCAAGAAAGAATAATTGAATTTATAACAGAGACTTCAAAGATAACCAAAGGTACTCTTAGAAGGTTGATGCTTCAAACAGACGAATTATTAAATGATATGGGAACAATATTAATAGGAAATCAAGCAGTAGAGTATGGACTTATAGATGAGGTAGGAGGGCTTAGTGATTCTATAAATAAATTAGAGAGAATGATTCAGGATAATAAAAAAGAAAACTAGCCAAATATTTCATTCTTGGCTAGTTTTCTTTATGATAATATAAAAAGGATTATTTATTTAAAATGTAGAACTAAAGATAGAGGTGATATAATGGCCAGAAAAATAAATGATAAAAAGAAGAGAAGCACAAATCGAGAAAAGTCTAGATATCACAATGATATTAAAGGTATAGTTCTTATAACTTGTGGAATACTAATGCTTCTAAGTGTTTTTGCAACAAATTCTGCAGGATTAGTAGGACAAACTGTAAAGAAAGTACTTATTTATCTTATGGGGATAGGAGCATACGTTGCACCTATTGTATTGATACTTTTAGGGGTAAGCTTTATAACTAATAATGGTAAATTGAATTTTAATAGAAGATTTTATGGCATAATATTGTGTATAATTAACTCTCTTCTTTTTATCCAAATGATGAGCATTGATAAATATTATGAAGAAGGAAAAATGTTAGATGTTTTAAAAAGGTTATATATGGAACAAGATTATATACATGCAGGGGTTATAGGATTCTTGATAGATATACCTCTTTATAAGTTATTTGGTAGTATGGGTTCTTATATAATTTTCATAGGTATTTATAGTATTGCTTTTATATTAATATCTCAAATAACTTTAAATGATATATTAAAAAACTTTAAAAACAGAAATAAAAATACTAATACACTAAAAGAGAAAGATAAGACATTAATAGATTTTAAAGAAAAAGAATCTATTGATATAAAAGAAAAGGACGAAGATGAACAATCTTTTATAAAAAATATAAATAATAAGCTTAAAATTATAGATTTTATGAAAGCTGGAGATAGTAATCAAGAGCCTAAAATTATAGATAATATAAGTAATAGAAATGTTATAGAAGAGGAAGTTTCTGCAGAAAAAATTAATGAGGAATTGAATGAAAAAATAATAAAAGCATCGGATAATCACAAAACAGAATATATATACCCTTCAGAGGAATTATTAAATTATAATCCAGTTGAAATTAATAATAAAAACAATAAAAGAGAACTTATAAGTATAGCTTCTAAGCTTGAAGAAACTTTAGCTAGTTTTGGAGTAGATGCTAAAGTTATACAAGTTACTAGAGGACCATCTGTAACCAGATTTGAACTTCAACCAAGTCCAGGAGTAAAAGTTAGTAAAATAACACATTTATCGGATGATATAGCTTTAAGTTTGGCAGCTTCAAGTATTAGGATAGAAGCGCCTATCCCAGGGAAAAGTGCTGTTGGAATAGAAGTGCCTAATACAACTGTATCACCTGTGTATTTAAGAGAAGTTTTAGAAGATCCTGCTTTTAGAAATTTTGATAAAAATTTAGCTTTTGCATTAGGAAAAGGTATAGGTGGAAACTGTGTTGTTGCAGATTTATCTAAGATGCCTCATTTACTTATAGCAGGAGCAACTGGATCAGGTAAAAGTGTTTGTATAAATACACTTATTATTAGTTTGCTTTATAAATATTCTCCAGATGATGTAAAATTACTTTTAGTAGATCCTAAGGTGGTAGAATTAATTGTATATAATGAAATACCTCATTTACTAATACCTGTAGTTACTAATCCTAAAAAAGCCGCTGGAGCACTGAATTGGGCTGTAAATGAAATGACTAGAAGATATAGTCTATTTGCAGAAAATAATGTTAGGAATATAGAAGGGTATAACGATTTATTTAGCAAGGGAAAAGTAGAAGATAAGCTTCCATGGATAGTAATTATAATAGACGAGCTCGCTGATCTTATGATGGTATCCCCTGGAGAAGTGGAAGAATATATAGCTAGATTAGCACAAATGGCTAGAGCTGCAGGTATGCACTTGGTAATTGCAACTCAAAGACCATCAGTAGATGTAATAACTGGAGTAATCAAAGCTAATATTCCATCTAGGATATCTTTCGCTGTTTCAAGTCAAATTGATTCAAGAACAATATTAGATTCATCTGGAGCTGAAAAATTATTAGGTAGAGGAGATATGTTGTTCTATCCTGTAGGAGAATCTAAGCCTGTAAGAATACAAGGAGCTTTTATATCAGAAGAAGAAGTGGAGAAAGTAGTGGGTTCTATTAAAAATCATGAAAATGATGTAGTTTATGAAGAAGAAATATTGGAAGAAATTAATACAAACTTTGAAAAAAAGAATTCAGATTATGACGAATTACTTGATGAAGCTATAAAATTAGTTATTGAATCAGGACAAGCTTCTGCATCATTTTTGCAAAGAAAGCTTAGAATAGGATATAATAGAGCGGCTAGGATTATAGAACAAATGGAGGGAAAAGGGATAATATCAGGTAGAAATGGTAGCAAACCAAGGCAAATATTAGTAGATAGTAGTATAGATGAAAAAGAAAATTAAAAATCTGTAAAATTACTTGTTAAAATCTATTGTAAGATTTACAATATGTTTTATGATATATTAAATAATTAACTTTAAGGAGGAAATCAAGTGACCAAATATAGTATAGGACTTGTTAGTTTAGGATGTGATAAAAATAGGATTGATTCTGAATTAATATTAGGCAGTTTATATGATAAATACAAAATAGTAAATAACCCAAAAGAAGCAGATATAATTATTGTGAATACATGCGGATTTATTGAAAGCTCAAAAGAAGAATCTATAAATACCATATTAGAAATGTCTGAATATAAGAATGAGAAATGTAAACTTTTAATTGCAACAGGATGTCTTACACAAAGATACTCTGATGAATTACATAATCTTATACCAGAGATTGATATTATGTTAGGGGTGAATGATTACAAGAAATTAAATGATTATATAGAATGTTTTTTTAATAAAAAGACTATAGATAGAATACGTAATTGTAATTATAGTGATACTATAATTAATGAAGGTAAAAGAATACTTACTACTCCTTCACATAGTGCTTATCTAAGAATAGGTGAAGGTTGCAGTAATTTTTGTACATATTGTGTTATCCCTAAAATAAGAGGTAAATATAGAAGCAGGAAAATGGAAAATATACTTACAGAAGCAAAAGAATTAGTTGAAAATGGTGTTAAAGAATTAATATTAGTTGCTCAAGATACTACTCGTTATGGAATTGATTTATATAATGAACATAAGCTGCCAGAATTGATAAAGGAAATATCTAAAATAAATGACTTAGAGTGGATAAGGGTATTATACTGTTATCCAGAAGAAATTACAGATGAATTAATAGAGGAGATAGCGACTAATGATAAAGTGTGTAATTATTTAGATATTCCTATACAACATATAAGCAATTCAGTATTGAAGAGAATGAACAGAAAAGGTACTAAAGAAGAAATAATTAGTAATATTTTAAAATTAAAAGCTAAGATAAAAGATTTATCTTTACGTACTTCAATAATTGTAGGTTTTCCAGGAGAAACTGATTCTGAATTTAATGAACTAAAAGATTTTATATCCGAAATAAAATTTGATAAGCTTGGGGTATTTAAATACTCTCAGGAAGAAAATACACCAGCAGCTAAAATGGAAAATCAGATAGAAACTGATATTAAAGAAAAAAGAGAAGAAGAGTTAATGCTCATACAGCAGAGAGTTTCTAAAGAGAATAATAGTCAAAAGATAGGCAAAAGATATAAAGTGTTAGTGGAAGGAAAAAATGAAGAGTACTGGATTGGAAGAAGCTATGAAATGTCTCCAGAAATAGATGGTGCAATTTTCTTTAAGTGTGATAAAATATTAAATATAGGTGATTTTATAGAAGTTTCAATAAAAGAGGCTTTAGAATATGATTTAATAGGAGTTGTATGCGATGAATCTTGCAAATAAATTAACAATATTGAGAATTATACTAATACCTGGTTTTTTAGTATTTATTTCTTTAAATACTACTCTAGGTACTATTATAGCTATTGTGATTTTTGCAGCTGCATCCTTCACAGATAAATTAGATGGATACATTGCGAGAAGTAGAAATCAAGTAACGAAATTTGGTAAGTTCATGGATCCACTAGCAGACAAACTTTTAGTTACTTCTGCTCTTGTTTCTTTAGTTGAACATGGGGTTGTACCTACATGGGTAGCTATGATAATAATAGCAAGAGAATTTGCTGTAACTGGGCTAAGGGCAGTTGCAGCTGCAGAGGGCGTTGTTATAGCAGCTAGTTGGTGGGGAAAAATAAAAACTGTTTCTCAAATGACAGCTATTATAGTTGCTTTAATTAAACTTATATATAGTCCTGCTTTTATAGTATATATAACATACATATCATTAGGCATTTGCACTGTGATAACTATTATATCGGGACTTGATTATTTTATAAAAAATAAAAGTGCTCTTAGCACTGAAAACTGATTAAATTATTTTTAAATGGATATAATTACTAATAAGTTCCTATATTACCAACTAATAGGAACTTTTATATTATTATAATGTTGACCTAAGATATAAAATGTTATATAATTGTAATAGAACGAGTGTTCGATAAGAAAGGATGGTGACCCCTTCGGGGATATATATGGATAGTGAAAAATTAAAAGCGTTGCAAGCGGCTATGAATCAAATCGAAAAACAATTTGGAAAAGGTTCAGTAATGAAACTTGGAGAAGATAGTGTGCTTAATGTGGAGTCTATTTCAACAGGAAGTTTATCTTTAGATATAGCACTAGGAATAGGTGGAATACCAAGAGGTAGAATAATTGAAGTGTTTGGACCTGAGTCATCAGGTAAAACTACAGTTGCGCTACATATTGTTGCGGAAACTCAAAAGGCAGGAGGAACCGCAGCTTTTATAGATGCGGAGCATGCTCTAGATCCTATTTATGCAAAAGCATTGGGAGTTGACATTGATAACTTAGTAGTTTCTCAACCAGATACGGGAGAACAAGCATTGGAAATTTGTGAGGCTCTAGTAAGATCTGGTGCAGTAGATATAATAATAATTGACTCAGTTGCAGCTTTAGTACCAAAAGCTGAAATAGAAGGTGAAATGGGAGATTCTCATGTAGGACTTCAAGCAAGACTTATGTCTCAAGCTCTAAGAAAATTGGCAGGAGCTATTAACAAATCAAGATGTTCAACAATATTTATAAATCAATTAAGAGAAAAAGTTGGAATTATGTTTGGAAATCCTGAAACAACTCCAGGTGGTAGAGCTTTAAAATTCTATTCTTCTGTAAGATTAGATGTTAGAAGAATAGAAACTATTAAACAGGGAGATGAGTTTTTAGGTAATAGAACAAGAGTGAAGGTTGTTAAAAATAAGGTAGCACCTCCATTTAAACAAGCTGAATTTGACATAATGTATGGAACTGGTATTTCATATGAAGGTAATGTGCTTGATGTTGGTGTAGATGAAGAAATAATCCAAAAGAGTGGTTCTTGGTTTTCTTATAAAGATATTCGTTTAGGTCAAGGAAGAGAAAATGCTAAACAATTTTTAAGGGAAAATACCAATGTTTTATATGAAGTAGAGAACCAAATTAGAGATAAACACGATTTGCCAAAAAGAAATATGGCTAATAAGGTAGAAAAAAAAGCTGATAGTGAAAAAGAGTCTAATAAAGAAAAAAAATAATATGTAATAAAAAGACACTTTTTAGGTATTTTACTTAATAAAAGTGTCTTTTTATTTGTACAAATGGATATAATATAAGAACAAGCAAGATTAATTTATGCGATATAAAGATTTTCAGCAGTTTTTTCATAAACTTGACATAAATTTAAAAATAATATAAAATGAATACAAATACTGGTTTAACATGTGAAAATGATATTTATATATAAGTAAATATAAAACACCTTTCTAAACTTCGCTAATGCTTACTATGGTTTATTCAAAATAGAATAGTGAGGAGGTGTTGTTTTGAGTAATAATAATTTTATGTACTTAGTGCTTTTTGCTGTTGTTATTTTATTTGTGTTTGTAACAGTATACGTTAGAAAAAATATATCACAAGCAAAGATTTCGGAAGCTGAGATTAAGGCAAAGGATATAGTAGGAGAAGCTGAAAAAAATGCAGAATCTATAAAGAAAGAAGCTATTTTGGAAGCTAAAGAAGAAGTTCATAGGTTAAGAAATGATTTTGAAAAAGAATCAAGGGAAAGACGTAATGAGCTTCAAAGATTGGAAAGAAGAAATATTCAACGTGAAGAATTGTTGGATAAGAAGAGTGATGCAATTGAGAAAAAAGAAGAAGCACTTAATAAAAAACAACAGGAAGTAGAAGAGAAAGAAGCTAGTATAGAAGAGCTTTACGAAAAACAACGACAAGAACTTGAAAGATTATCTGGTTTGACTTCCGAAGAAGCTCGTCAAATTTTACTGGAAGAAACTAGAAAAGAAATCAAACATGAAACTGCTATGATGATCAAAGATATGGAAAACAAAGCTAAAGAAGAAGCTGACAAAAAGGCTAGAGAAGTAATTTCTTGTGCTATACAAAGATGTGCAGCAGATCATGTGGCAGAGAGTACTGTACATGTAGTGGCTCTTCCGAATGATGAAATGAAGGGTAGAATTATTGGTAGAGAAGGAAGAAATATAAGAACATTAGAAACTCTAACAGGAGTAGATTTAATAATCGATGACACTCCTGAAGCTGTAATTTTATCTGGGTTTGATCCTATAAGAAGACAGGTTGCTCGCATAGCTCTTGAAAAATTGATTATCGACGGTAGAATTCATCCAGCAAGAATTGAAGAGATGGTAGAAAAAGCTAAAAAAGAAGTAGAAAACGATATAAAAGAAGAAGGCGAACAGGTAACATTCGAAACAGGTGTACATGGTCTTCATCAAGAGTTAATAAAACTTTTAGGAAGATTAAAGTATAGAACAAGTTACGGTCAAAATGTTTTGAAGCATTCTATAGAAGTTTCTTATTTAGCAGGTGTTATGGCTTCAGAGTTAGGAATAGATCCGACAATGGCTAAAAGAGCAGGTTTGCTACATGATATTGGTAAAGCTGTAGATCATGAAATTGAAGGACCACATGCACTCATAGGTGCTGAAATTGCAAAAAAACATCATGAGTCTTCTATAATAGTGAACGCTATTGCGGCTCATCATGGTGATGTTGAATATGATTCAATAGAAGCGATTTTAGTTCAAGCTGCGGATGCTATATCAGCAGCAAGACCTGGGGCAAGAAGAGAAACTTTAGAAGCTTATATTAAGAGATTAGAAAAACTTGAAGAAATAGCGAATTCCTATGAGGGTGTAGAAAAGTCATATGCTATACAAGCAGGAAGAGAAGTTAGGATTATGGTTAAACCAGAGCAAATTAATGATGCTGAGTGTATCGAAATGGCTAGAAATATAGTTAAAACAATAGAAAAAGAATTAGAGTATCCTGGTCAAATTAAAGTTAATATAATACGTGAGATCAGGGCCATTGAGTATGCAAAGTAAATTTAAAGATAAAAAAGCGGAGTCTTTTAATTAAATAAGAGACTGTGCTTTTTTTATTAATAAATTTATTAATATATAATCCTTAAATGTGATAAAATAAATTTAATTTATGATTTACACTTTTGTTAATAAATGATATATTTTTTTATATAAACTTTAATAGATAGGGGAAGTGTTTATGAATTTATCAAGTAAAGCAAAACAAATAGCGCCATCTTTAACTTTATCAATTACTGCAAAAGCTAAGGAAATGTCTAAAAATGGTATTGATGTTGTGAGTTTTGGTGCGGGGGAACCTGATTTTAATACACCTGAAAATATACAAAATGCAGCTATAAAAGCTATAAAAAATGGGTTAACTAAATATACTGCTGCATCGGGTATAAATGAACTAAAGGAAGCTATTGTTAATAAATTCAAATCAGATAATGGATTAGATTATTCTAATGATCAAATAATTATTTCTACAGGGGCTAAGCAATGTTTAGCTAATGCTTTTCAAGCTATACTTAATAGAGGAGATGAAGTTTTAGTTCCTACCCCATATTGGGTTAGTTATCCAGAATTAATAAAGTTGGCAGATGGAGTGCCTGTGTTTGTTAATAATAAAAAGAGTAATGGTTATAAATACTCTTTAGATGTTCTTGAGGAATGTATTACCGCAAATACAAGGGCTATAATTGTAAATAGTCCTAATAATCCTACTGGGTGTATTTATACAAGAGATGAACTAAAGATGATTGCTGATTTCGCTAAAAAATACAATTTAATAATAATATCAGATGAAATATATGAAAAATTAATTTATGGAGATAATAAACATATCAGCATTGCTAGTTTATCTGAAGATGCATATAATAGGGCTATTGTAATTAATGGTGTTTCTAAATCTTATGCTATGACAGGGTGGAGAATTGGTTATGCTGCAAGTAGTAAGGAAATTATAAAGTTAATGTCAAGTATTCAAAGTCATACAACATCTAACCCTAATTCTATTGCTCAATATGCAGCTTTAGAAGCATTGAATGGAGACCAATCTTCAATGAATTTGATGGTTAAAGAATTTGAAAAAAGAAGAGACTCTATGATTGATAGAATAAATAAAATTGATAAAGTTTCCTGTTTAAAGGCTGATGGTGCCTTTTATATTATGATTGATGTTTCGAATTTTTATGGGAAAAAAATAAAAGAATCTGTTATAAATGATTCTTTAGAATTTTCTAGAGTTCTATTGGAAGAGGAAAATGTAGCTGTAATTCCAGGTGATGCATTTGGATTAGGTGACTACATAAGAGTTTCTTATGCTACATCTATGGAAAATATAGAAAAAGGATTAGAAAAAATTCAAAAATTCTTACTAAAATTAGAATAGTATATACAAATTTGTATTTATAAGTTGAGAAATTGAAAAAAAATGTTATAATAGTCTTGTGACTATAATACATAGTGTAAAAAAAGGATAAGGGGTGACGAAAAAATGATTAAAAAGGAAGCTGTAGTAAAATGTTCAACAGGATTACATGCTAGACCTGCTACTTTGTTAGTAAAGAAAGCATCTTCTTTTAAATCAGATATATATCTTGAATATAAAGATAAAAAAGCAAATATTAAGAGTTTAATTGGAGTTCTTTCTTTAGGAGTTACTAAAGATTCACCTGTAACTGTCATAGCTTCAGGGGATGATGAAACTTTAGCTACTGAAGAGATTGCTAAGCTAATAGAATCTATAGAAGAATAAATAAAAGGCTTATTATAGCCTTTTATTTATTTTGAGAATAGTTACTTTTCTTAATGAATAAAATGGTATTTATAGCACTTAACCCTATCAAAATGTAAATTAAACGTTCTACGAGCGGTGCGAAACTGAAAAGTAAGTTTACTAGGTTTTTATCAAATAATCCTATAACTCCCCAGTTAATAGCGCCAATTATAATAAGCACAAAAGAAATTTTGTCTATTGAATTTAACTTATACATATGTACCCCCTAATTATTCAAAATATTACTTAGTAAAAGTATATTACTTGTCCTAAAAAAATAGAACAAACACATAAATACGAATAAAAATATTACAAATATAAATAATATATGTTATAATATGAATTATAAACGCAGTATAACTTTAAAACATATGGTTATGGAGGTTTTTTATATATGGTAAGAAATGTTTATAATACACCTTTGACTAGTAGATATGCATCTCTTGAGATGTCATACCTTTTTTCTGATGAAAAAAAATTTAAAACATGGAGAAAGCTTTGGGTAGCTTTAGCAGAAAGTGAAAAAGAATTAGGTTTAAATATATCTGAGGAACAGATTTGTGAATTAAAAGAAAATGTAGAATGTATAAATTATGAAGATGCTGAGAAAAAAGAAAAAGAAATACGTCATGATGTAATGAGTCATGTTTATGCTTATGGGCTTCAATGTCCTAAGGCAAAAGGGATTATACATTTAGGGGCAACTAGTTGCTATGTAGGGGATAATACAGATTTAATAATAATGAAGGAAGCATTAATAATAATAAGAAACAAGGTTTTATCTGTAGTAAGTAATTTATCCAAATTTGCATTGAAATATAAAGAACTTCCTACTTTGGGATTTACTCATTTACAACCAGCTCAACTTACAACGGTTGGTAAGAGAGCTACCCTATGGATTCAAGATCTTCTTTTAGATGTAGAAAGAATTAATTTTGTTATAGATAGTTTGAAGTTGAGAGGGGTAAAGGGAACTACAGGAACTCAAGCAAGTTTTATGAAGTTATTTGATAACAATGAAGAATTGGTTAAGAAATTAGATAAATTAGTATCTGGAAAAATGGGGTTTGCAAATACATATGCTGTTACTGGTCAAACTTATCCTAGAAAAGTTGATTCAATAGTTTTGAATGTTCTTTCTGAAATAGCGCAAAGTGCGTATAAGTTTAGTAATGACTTAAGGTTGCTTCAAAGTATGAAAGAGATGGAAGAACCTTTTGAAAAAAAGCAAGTGGGATCATCAGCTATGGCTTATAAAAGAAACCCTATGAGGTCTGAAAGAATAAGCGCTTTAAGCAGACATATAATAGTTAACTCTCTTAATCCGGCAATTACCGCTGGAACTCAATGGTTTGAAAGAACATTAGATGATTCTGCAAACAAACGATTAGCGGTGTCAGAAGCATTTTTAGCTTTGGATGGAGTTTTAAATTTATATATAAATATATCTAGTAATATGGTTGTGTACGAAAAAGTTATAGCCGCTCATGTGGAAAACGAACTTCCTTTTATGGCTACTGAAAATATATTGATGGAAGCTGTAAAGAGGGGAGGGGATAGGCAAGAGTTACACGAAAAAATAAGGACTTTATCTATGGAAGCAGGAAAAAGAGTTAAAGAAGAGGGTCTTAATAATGATTTAATTGAAAGGATAATTAATGATGAGTCTTTTCTTATGAATAAAGAAGAAATATTATCTATTATTGATCCTAAAAATTTTGTAGGAAGGGCTCCAGGGCAAGTAGATAATTTTATAAAAGATTATATAAATCCAATTATAGAAGAATATAAAGAAGAATTAAATATAGATGTTTCTATAAATGTGTAGTTATTTAGAAGTTTATTTTTGAGATTGATATGAGTTGTGAGCTCATATCAATCTCTTTCTATTTTATATATTTTTTCTCTCCCTCTTTTTGCATTAAATGAAATATGCTAAATGGAAATTATGTAGATTGAGTAATTAAAATAAATTTTCATCACTGTTAGTTGGAAAAAATGAAATGACAATGTATTTTAAAAAATATTAATTATATAATAGTACTGTACATCTAACACTATTGTATATTTTATAGTATTGCATATGAATTAATATTAAAAATTAAATAACATAATACATTCTTAAATAATAAATATTTAAAAATAACAAATCATAAAAAATAATAAATATAAAAAGATAATAAATAAAAATAAATATTTAATTAAAATAGAAAATCGATATATGAAAATATTGATTATTAAATGAAAATCTTTCGATATAATTTATATATACATCCATTTATATAAAAAATAAAGTTAAAGTAAATTCCAAAAGTATAAAACTAAGTTTGAATTGAAAATGAAAATATTTTTTGTAAATAAACAAGATTTTTGCTTTTGTGTGATTTATAAAGAGATTTTAAACGTCATATTGTATTTTATAGTTAAAAATTTAATTAAACAAATTTATTGAGGAGTTATTATATAAGTATAATAATTAAATGAAGATATATGGCTTATATGGATATATATTAGTTAGTGATGAAGTATATTTTACATATAACTAAAAATAGTATATAATTAACATAAAAAATACATAAGCAACTTCGCTAAATGTAAATTTAGCGAAGTTAAATAGGAAAAATAGGAGGGGTTTATGAATTATACACTAAGAGAAATATACGACAACACTTTGCCAGAATATTTAAATGAATTTTTAAACTATTTAGGTACTATAAAAGGAAAATCCCCCAATACAATAAAGGGATATAAATGGGATTTAACTATGTTTTTTAGATTTTTAAAACTCTACAAAGGTTATGTAGAATCTAATGTAGATTTTGATAAAATACCTATTGATGATATTGATAAAGCTTTTATTAGAAAAATAAAATTATCTGATCTATACGCTTTTATATCTTTTGCTGAAAATTATAGGAATAATGGAAATTATGCTAGAGCTAGAAAGGTCGCCTCTCTTAAATCTTTTTTTAAATATTTATTTGGAAAAGCTAAGATACTTGAAGAAAATCCAGCTTCAGAACTAGAATCTCCAAAAATAAATAAAAGAAATCCTGTTTATTTAACTTTAGATGAAAGTAAAAGACTGCTTTCCTCTATAGATGGACAAGCAAAAGAGAGAGATTATTGCATAATAACTTTATTTTTAAACTGTGGATTAAGACTTTCGGAGTTATGTAGTATAGATATATCTAGGATTAAAGGAGATACTTTAACTATAATTGGTAAAGGTAATAAAGAAAGAACTGTTTATCTTAATAAAGCTTGTTTGAAGTCCATAGAATCGTATGTTCCTATTAGAAATAAAAAATATGATAAAATACATATTGGAGATAAAGATGCTTTATTTATAAGTAAGAATAATAGAAGAATCAGCAAAAGAAGTGTTGAATTATTAGTAAAGAAATATCTTGAAAAAGCAGGTTTGGATAAAGAAAAATACACTCCACATAAATTGAGGCATACAGCAGCTACACTAATGTATAAATATGGAAATGTAGATATTAGAAGTCTTCAGAAGATTTTAGGGCATGAAAATGTTTCTACTACTCAAATTTATACCCATGTTGATGATGAATCATTGAGAAAAGCCGTAAGTTTGAATCCTTTAAGTGAGGAGTGAAGAACATTTTTATGCTCTTTACTCCCCTTTATCATTATCGAATACAAATAAACCTGGAAATACTTCTTTCATGGATTTTTTCTCATCTTCATTTTCTTCTAACACTTCATTAAGTCCATCTATATCCTCTATGTATTCTATTTTTATGTCTTTATTTTTTAGATTAGAATTATGTTTAGCGTATTTTTCGATTAATTCTTCCTTATTATTGTATTCTTCTGATGAGAAATTTTCTTCTACGGCTATGTTCTCTTCTACTATTTCATCTATTCCTATAGCTTTAGAATCATAACCTTCCATTTGCAAACATTTACCACAATTATTACATATTTTTGATGAATTTAAATCACATTTATTACAGTCGCCGCAGTTGGTACAGGGTTTATTTAATTGCAAGATACAGTATTTTAACATATTATATTTCTCCTTTAATAGTATTTCAAAGGTATTATATCAGAATAGAACAACATAATCAAATTTTTTAAGAACATTAGTTTGATATTTTTGGAAATATATGATATAATTCAAATTAAAAAGAGAGGTGCATAGATATGGGTAAAAGTAAGCCGGAGAAACAAATGGAAGTTTACGAATTTATCAAAAAGCATATTCTCCAAAAAGGATACCCACCTTCTGTAAGAGAGATATGTAAGGGAGTTGGATTAAGTTCTACGTCTACAGTTCATGGGCATCTTTCAAAATTAGAGAAAAAAGGCATGATAAGAAGAGACTCTACTAAGCCTAGAACTATAGAAATTTTAAAAGATCCTCCTATAAAAAAAGAAATGCTTAGCGTTCCTATCGTGGGGAAAGTAACTGCTGGTGAACCAATATTAGCCGTAGAAAATATAGAAGATACATTTCCTATTGCATTGAATTTTATGCCTAGTAATAAGGATGTATTTATGTTAAATGTTTCAGGGGAAAGTATGATTGATGCTGGTATTTTAGATGGGGATTTAGCGATAATAGAGAAAACAAATTATGCGGAAAATGGAGAGATTGTTGTAGCGCTAATTGAAAATGAGGCTACAATAAAGAGATTTTTTAAAGAAAAAGATCATATTAGGCTTCAGCCAGAAAATAAGGCTATGGAACCTATAATAGTAGATGATTGTAAGATTATTGGTAAAATAATAGGTTTGTTCAGAAGGTACTAAAAACAGCTGAAGAGAGGTCCTGCTTCTCACAGCTGCTTTTTATTTATTGATTGTTATTTAGTATTTTATTTAATGCAATAAGCACACCTATTTTTGCGTGATCAAAAGTTAAACCGCCTTGGAGATAAGCGATGTATGGTTCTCTTATTGGTGCATCTGCGGATAGTTCAATTGAAGAACCTTGTACGAATGCCCCAGCAGCCATTATTACTTGATCAGCGTATCCTGGCATATTCCATGGTTCACAAGATACAAATGAATCTATAGGAGAACCTAGCTGGATACCTTGGCAGAATTTAATTAATTTTTCTTTATCGTTGAATTTTATAGCTTGAATTATATCACTTCTATCCTCATCAAATCTAGGAAGTACTTCGAAACCTGCTAGTTCCATTATTCTAGCACAGAAAATAGCACCTTTTAATGCTTCTATGGCTACATGAGGGGCAAAGAATAATCCTTGATACATAGATCTCATAACTCCGAAAGTGGAGCCACATTCTCCCCCTATGCCAGGAACGGTTAATCTGTAAGAAGATTGTTCTACACATTCTTTAGTTCCAGCAATATAACCTCCTGTAGGCGCTATTCCTCCACCTATGTTTTTAATAAGTGAACCTGCAACTAAATCAGCTCCTATATCTGTTGGCTCTAAAATATCAATAAATTCACCGTAGCAATTATCTACAAAACAAATTATATTGTTTCTTATTGATTTAACACAATCAACTATTTCTTTTATATCATTTATAGAAAGAGCTCTTCTCCATCCATATCCTGTAGATCTTTGGATGTGAACAAGTTTTATTGTTGTATCCCCTGCTATCATTTTTTTAATGGCCTGTATATCTGGTTTCCCATCTTCTTTAAGCTCGATTTGTTTGTACAGTACCCCAAATTCTTTTAAAGAACCTATTCTTTCATCACCATCTATACCAATAACGCTATGAAGTGTATCATAAGGTTTACCGCACACTGATATCATAGTATCGCCAGGTCTTAAGTTCCCAAATAAAGCAGCTCCTAAGGCGTGAGTTCCATTAACGAAGTGAGGTCTTACAAGGGCAGCTTCACAGTTGAATATTCTAGCGTATACTTTATCTAAAGAGTCCCTTCCCATATCACCATATCCGTATCCGCTAGAATTGGTGAAGTGACATTCACTTATTCTCTCTTCTTGCATAGCATTTAAGACTTTTAATTGGTTAAATTCTCTTATTTCATCTAAAGCTTCAAACTTATCTTTAATGTCCTCTATAGCTTGGTTATACAACTCAATTATATTAGAGCTAATACCGTATTTTAAAGCTAATTCTTCTTTCATTTGTTGAATCATTATAGTAACCTCCAATTATATTAAAAATTCAGCTTTTGTTTCATAATAATTAATCTTATCTTATGTTTATATAAATAAGATTAATTAATTTTTAGATTAATATATTAAACATGAAAAAATAGGCAATTAATTGCCTATTTTAATTATTATCATCTTGAGTGAACAAAATAGGTTTTGATGGAATTATTGTAGAAACAGCATGTTTGTATATCATCATTTGTTTACCATCATTATCAAGTATTACTGTGAAATTATCAAACCCTTTTACATTACCTTTTAACTGGAACCCATTAGTTAAATATATTATAACAGGTATTTTGTTTTTTCTAGCATTGTTTAAAAATAAATCTTGCAAATTATTTGGTGATTTATTCATAGCAATCCCTCCAATTTTTTATAATGTTTATATTCTATAAAAAAGGATAAAATCCTTTAAATTTTAAGGTTTTTCATTTCATTGAATTTACTAATGATTGCTTCTGTAACTTGATAATTATCTTCATAATTATCTTTATCTATCCAAATAACTCTTTTGTCTTTTCTAAACCATGTCAATTGACGTTTAGCATAATTCCTGCTACCTTTTTTTATCATTTCTATAGCTTCATCTAAAGATAACTTACCATCAAGATAGTATAGGATTTCTTTATATCCTATTCCTTTCATAGACTGCATATCTTCAGTTAAACCCATGTCTTTTAATTTTTTAACTTCCTCAATAAGACCCTCTTCTAGCATTGTATCTACTCTATGATTAATTCTCTCATATAATTTAGCTCTATTCATAGTGAGTACAAAATAATATACGCTATAAGGTATATCATATATATCTTGCATAGCATTAAATTCACTTATAGTTTTCCCAGTGATTTTATATACTTCTAAAGCTCTTATAACCCTCTTTAAATCATTAGGATATAGTTTGCTATAAGATTGTGAGTCTATCTGTTTTAATAAAGAATGTACATACTCATTACCTTTTTCAGAAGCTAAGTTTTTTAAATATTCTCGGTAATCTTCATCTCTGTAGGTATTGGCAAAGTCATAATTAAATATTAGCGAATCAATATAAAAACCAGTACCTCCTACCACCATAGGTAGTTTGTTTTTAGAAGTTATCTTTTCTATAGATTTTGTTGCCTCGTTTTTAAACTCCACTACACTAAAGTCTTGAGCAGGGTCAACAAAATCTATTACATGATGAGGTACACCTTGTTTTTCATCATCTTTAACTTTAGCAGAACCTATATCCATAAATTTATATATTTGCATAGAGTCTGCTGAGATAATTTCACCATGTAACTTCTTAGCTAAATTTATAGATATGGCAGTTTTTCCGACAGCTGTAGGACCTGCAAGTATAAATAAATCTCTTTTCATCAGTCCTCTCCTTTTCTTATTGTATTCTTTTAAACTTTTTCTCAATGTCTTTCAATGTCATTCTTATAATAGTAGGTCTTCCATGAGGACAGTTAAAAGGTTCTTCTAGATATCTTAAGGTTTCCACAAGGGTTATCATTTCGCCATTGGAAAGGGTATGGTTAGCTTTAATAGCAGCTTTACATGCTAGAGAAGCTATAGTTCTCCACTTTACTTCTTCTACCTTACCAGAACCCATGTTCTTAATATTATCTAAAATTTCTAAAAAGAAGTTTTTTACATCGATTTTTCCGAGAAGCATAGGAGCTTCTCTTATATTTATCGTATTATCACCAAATAGTTCTATAGCAAATCCAGTTTGTTTAAATAAATCTTGATTTTCTTCATAATATGAAAATTCCTCATGAGTTAACTCTAAAATTACTGGTACCATTAGTATTTGAGATATTACCTCTTGACTACCTATTTGTTTTTTATATTTTTCATATAATACTTTTTCATGAGCGGCATGTTGATCTATCATATAAAATTCATTGTTTCCTTCTGCTAAGATATATGTGTTATTAAACTGTCCTATTATCTTTAGAGAAGGAAACTTAGGTTCTATACATTCACTTGTACTGTTATTCTCAACAACGAGCTCATGTTCTTTAGTTTGATTATATATGATTTCATTATATTTTTCAGTATTGTCATTTATAGTGTCTGGAGTTTTATCATTTAAACAATTATTAAGACTTTCAGTATTGCTAGCTTTAAAATGTTCTTTATTGTTTGTCACTATATTTGGAGCAGCAATATTATTATCGGTTAATAAATTCTTAGGTGAAATACTAGTTTTAAATTCCTCTTTTTTTAAATCTATAGGAATTTGCACAAGCTCTAATTTATCTGATTTAATATCATCATTAACTTTTGCTAGATTATTTTCCAGTTTATCTTCAGTTATATCTTTCGGATTAGAATTATCTGCTTTATCTAAAGACATATTATAAGAATCGCGCACGCTCTTAGCCATTGCATTATGAACAGTATCGAACACTAGTTTATATATGCTTCTCTCATTTTCAAATTTAATTTCTGATTTAGTTGGATGCACATTTACATCTATAAATTCAGGATATATGTCTAAAAACAAGACGAAAAAAGGATATTTATTTATTGTAAGAAAAGATTTGAAAGCATTTTCTACTGCAGCAGTAATTAATCCGCTTTTTATGTATCTTTTATTTACAAATATATTTTGATTGTTTCTACTTCCCCTACTGATTTCAGCATTTCCTATATATCCATATACTGAAGCTATATCTGAGTGTTCTTCAAAATGAATTATATTTTTATATACTTCTTTTCCATAGATTGTTCTTATAGTGTCTGTAACATCTTTAGAAGCAAATGTAACTAATGATTTTTTATCATTGTTATAATATTTAAAAGATATATCATGATTAGCTAAGGCAAGCCTATTTATTATATTAGATATTAAAGCAGATTCTCTTTGAGTAGATTTTAAAAATTTTTGTCTTGCAGGTACATTGAAAAATATATTGTCAACTTGAACATACGTTCCTACATTACACCCTACTTCTTTTATATAGTCTAAATTATTACCAGTTATAGAAATTTCTTTACCAAAGCTGTTATCAATATATCTACTTTTTAATTTAATTGAAGATACTGCACCTATACTTGGAAGAGCCTCTCCTCTAAAGCCAAAGGTATTTATGTTATAGATGTCTTCTAAAGAAGATATTTTGCTAGTTCCATGAGGTAAAAAAGCTTTTCCCATATCATCAGGATGTATTCCATAACCATCATCGATGACTTTTATTTGATTTTTACCACCTTCATGAATTTCTATAGTTATATTCTTAGCCTCTGCATCTATACTATTTTCTATCAATTCTTTTACAACAGAAGCAGGTCTTTCTACTACTTCACCTGCAGCAATTTTATTTGAAGTTTCGTCATTTAATATACTAATTCTTTTCATTAGATCACCTTCTATAAATTACAATGCTTTAGCTTTCTCTATTATATCATATAATTTGTTGAATCCTTCCATTGGATTCATTTTTAAAATATCAATAGAAGCTATTTCTTTTAATAAGGTTTCTTTTCCTATATCAGAAAACCCTATCTGCTGTATATTGGTGTTAGGTTTTTTTTCTTTTATTTTTTTTATTTCTAAAGGTTTTACTTCAATTGTTTCCTTTTTGATATCTTTAATGTCTTTTTCTACTTCTATTGCAGAAAAAGCAGCTTCTTTTACATTTAATTCTTCTTTTGATTTAATTATGTTAGGATTATAGTTGCTATTTATATGTTCCATATTAGAAGATGCTGAGTCCCCATTTTCTAATCTTTCAAGTATGGATCGCGCTCTATCTATTACATCATCAGGTATCCCAGCAAGTTTTGCTACCTCTATTCCGTAAGATTCGTCTGCACCGCCTTCTACGATTTTACGCAAGAATACTATATCATCTTCAAGCTTTTTAACAGCTATTGAATAATTTTTAACACCTAAAATTTTATCTTCTAGAGAAGTTAGCTCGTGATAATGAGTTGCAAATAATGTTTTGCATTTTAAAGAAGGATTATTACATATATATTCTATTACTGACCAAGCAATGCTTAATCCGTCATAAGTACTAGTACCTCTACCTACTTCATCTAATAATATAAGACTTCGATTAGTTGCATTTTTTAATATATTAGATACTTCCCACATTTCAACCATAAATGTACTTTTACCGCCAGCTAAGTCATCAGAAGCTCCTATTCTTGTAAATATTTTATCACATATAGCTATAGATGCGTTTTGTGCAGGTACAAAGCTACCTATTTGAGCTAAAATGCTAATTAAAGCTACTTGTCTCATATAAGTAGATTTACCTGCCATATTAGGTCCTGTAATCAAAATTAATTGATTATCTTCATTATTAATGGTTGTGTTATTAGATACAAAGCTTTCTCTTGGTAGCATTTTTTCAACTACAGGATGCCTTCCCTCTTCAATATACAATTCTCCAAATTCCTTTATTTCTGGTTTGCAGTAATTATTTTCAAGAGCTACAATAGCTAGAGAACATAAACAGTCTATTTCAGATATAAGTTTTGCAGTAAATTTCATTCTATCTATTTCTTTTTCTATAGATTCTCTTATTTCTACAAATAGATCATATTCAAGGTTTATTAATTTGTCTTGTGCTCCGAGTATTTTATCTTCCACTTCCTTTAATTCAGGAGTTATATATCGTTCGCAATTTGCAAGTGTTTGTTTCCTTATATACCTTCCATCAGGTACAAGATTTAGATTTGATTTTGTAACCTCGATATAATATCCAAATACTTTATTATATCGTATTTTCAAGGATTTTATTCCTGTAACTTCTCTTTCTGTATTTTCAAGATTAGCAATCCACTCTTTACCATGAGCTTTTGCTTCCCTTAATTCATCTACATCTTTATTATATCCGTTCTTTATTATCCCTCCTTCTTTTACCGATAAAGAAGGTTCATAAGAAATAGACTTATCTAAAAGACTAAACACATCTTCAAGACAATCTAACTTATTATATATTTCTTTTAGAAGAGAGCTGTCAAATCCTTTTAAAAGATCTTTTACTTTAGGAATCTTTCCTATAGAATTTTTTAAAGATAGAAGTTCTTTAGCATTTACGCTTTTAGAAGAAACTTTTCCAGCTAATCTTTCTATGTCATAGATATCCATAAGTTGCTCTTTTAATTCTTCATATAAATAATTTTTTTCTATGATTTCTTGTACTGAATTTAACCTTTTATCTATTGAGTTTTTTTGAATAAGAGGTTGTTCTACCCATTTTCTGAGCAGTCTTCCGCCCATAGCAGTATTAGTTTTATCTATTACCCAAAGAAGAGAACCTTTTTTTGATTTATCTCTTAAAGTCTCCGTAAGTTCCAAATTTTTACGAGAATTAATATCTATACTTAAGTAGTCTATTATATGATAGTATTCAATGGTATCAATATGTGTAAGAATAGTTTTTTGAGTATCTAATATATAATTTAAAAGACCATTACAACTTTGTAGTAAAACAATATCAAAATTTATAGAACTAAAGTTTTTGAATTGTCTTTTTAAGTTCTCTTCTGCATTATCATTAAAATAATCTATAGGACGAGAAGTAAAGGAAACTTGGAATCTTTCTTTTATAGATTGTAGAAGCTTAGTATTTATATTATCTTGTATAATAATTTCTTTTGGAGTATATTTAGATATTTCATCTAGGACAGTTGTAATATCATAATCTGAAAAAGTACATTGAAAGTCTCCTGTTGATATATCCGCAAAACTCATAGCTACTTTGTCATTTTCTATAAATAAACTCATAACATAGTTATTTTTAGTTTCTTCTAAAAAATTTGAATCAGAGTAAGTTCCAGGAGTAATTATTTTAATGACATCTCTTTTTACAAGCCCTTTACACTTTGAAGGATCTTCTAATTGTTCACATATGGCTATCTTATAACCTTTATTTACAAGGCGTGTTATATAGGAATTAGCAGAGTGATATGGTATTCCACACATAGGAGCTCTTTTTTCAAGGCCGCAATCTCTACCTGTTAAAACAAGCTCTAGTTCTCTTGCCGCAATTTCTGCATCATCAAAAAACATTTCATAAAAATCACCTAATCTAAAAAATATTATGCAGTCTTTGTTTCTATCTTTTACTTCTAGATATTGTTGCATCATTGGAGTTAACCCCACAAAAATACCTCCTTTTTAAAGATAATATAAAAAGCTCTTATAAGAGCTTTTTATTATTCTGACATTTTAAATTAATATCAGTTATCCGATTTATATTTCATTATTAATACTGAATTAATAATGAAGTTCTCTTATGAATTAAAAATCAATGTTGATAAAAAATCTAGTTATACTATTTCTCCAATTAATGAGAATGGCTGAGCTCTAACTATCTTTACATTAACGAGTTTTCCTATATTTTCAGGACTTCCATTAAAGTTAACTAATCTATTGTTTCTTGTTCTACCTGTAAGTCTAGTTTCATCATTTTTGCTAGCTCCTTCTACTAGAACTTCAACAACTTTTCCTTCATATTCTTTATTTTTTCTTTCTACTATTTCATTTATGGCTTCTACCAATTTATTAAATCTTTTATGCTTAATATCATCAGGAACTTGAGCTTGAAGTTTTGCAGCTGGTGTACCTTCTCTTATAGAATATATAAATGTAAATACAGAGTCAAATTCTACTTTTTTTACTATACTTAGGGTTTCTTCAAAGTCCTCTTCACTTTCTCCAGGGAAACCTATAATTATATCTGTAGTAATTGCTACATCAGGTATGTTATCTCTAAGTTTTTTAGCTAAAGTCAAATAATTTTCTCTAGTATATTTTCTGTTCATCTCTGTAAGAATTTTAGTAGAACCTGATTGTAATGCAAAATGTCCATGTTCACATACTTTATCACATTCAGCTATGGCCTTTATTAAATCATCTGATACATCTTTAGGATGAGATGTCATAAATCTTATTCTTTGAACACCATCTATTTTATTTACCATTCTTAAAAGATTTGGAAAAGTTATTTCAGGTTCAAGGCCTTTACCATAAGAATTAACATTTTGACCAAGAAGCGTGATTTCTTTATAACCTTTTGATACTAAATCTTTAATTTCATTGACTATATCCTCTGGTTTTCTACTTCTTTCCCTACCTCTAACATATGGAACTATACAGTAAGAGCAGAAATTATTGCATCCATACATTATTGTTACAAAGGCTTTTATATCACTTTTTCTATCAATAGGCAATCCTTCTATTATGCCATCTTCTTTATCCCAAACTTCTATTATAGATTTACCGTCTTTTTTCACTCTATCTATATATTCAGGAAGTTTATAGGAATTAAAGCTTCCAACTATTATATCCACATAAGGAAATTTCTTTATGATTTTTTCTGGCATCCCTTTTTGTTGAGTCATGCAACCACAAATTATAATTATTAAGTTAGGGTTTGCTTTTTTTAAGTGTTTTAATTCTCCTATGTGGCCAAATACTTTTTGTTCGGCATTTTCTCTTACACAGCAAGTATTAAATATTATTATATCAGCTTCTTTACGAACAGAAGTTCTATTACATCCTAATCCCTTCAACAATCCTGATATTTTTTCAGAGTCTTCCTCATTCATTTGACAACCCCAAGTATCTATATAATATTTATCTTTTAAATTTTTCATAATCTTAAATCTCCTTCAATAAAGTTTTACCATTTGTTAAGCAACTATTAATTATTATATATAATTTAAAGAACTTTTAAAAGGACTTTTTAGTTATTTTAACATTTATCTTAATTTAATATCAAAGTAAATTCTAAAATCAGCCTTTAATTGAGATATAAAAATACGAACGAATGTTCAGAAGGATCAGAAAGGATAGCAGGGTTAAAATAATTAAATTTTGGATAAAATATTAAAAAGGAGGGTTGAGATTTATGTATGATGCAAAAGAGTTAGAAGAAAAAGATAGAGATACTCAGTATAGTAGATATGATTGTATTTATGATAGAAGTTATTATTATAAGGTACAGACTGAAAATATGATGAACTTAAAATCTTCTTATGTGCCTAGGGAAAATGTTTTAGAATAAAAATTTAAAAGAACAGTTTGATAATTATTTAGAGAAATTGCATAATTAAAAGAAATTTACATGTAACTATGCAATTTTCTTATTTAACAAAGACTATAGGAGCAATAATATTATGCTCCTATAATTTATTTAATACCCAAGTATAAGTTTCTTTTTTTATTTGAAATCCAAAGTATTTATATAATTTAATTGCGGAATAATTATTAAAATCCACATGAATATTTACTTTATTATAATTATTATCTTTTAATATATTTAATAGGTATGATAACAGTATTTTAGCATAGCCTTTTTTTCTGAATTCTTGTATTATTCCAAAATTCACTATATATGGAGTTCCGTTTCGTATTATTATTTGGCCATATCCAATATAATTATTACCGTCTTTTATAAGTATTGCCCCTTTGGCGAAATAATAGTCTTGTATTTCATCGTAGTATATATCTTTTGGCTCCAAAGGAATTCTATCTTTACTCTCAAATATGGCATTTTGAATGAAACATCGTAATTCCTCATCATGTCCTATAAGTACCTTTTTAAAAGAAACGTAATCAGGTTTATCAAAGGGGGTAATATTATTTAGATTTAGAGACATTTCAAAAAATCCTTTTGCTCTTATAAAATTAAGAGTATTTAGTATTTTATGATTAAAATTATTTTTCACACAATCATAATATATCTTAGAGTATCCATTTATTGAATCTAGTAACAGCTTATACTCATCTAAAATGTGATCATTATTGATATTAGCAACAAACATAGATTGTATTCTATAAATAGATTTTTTTACATTCTCACTCCAAATATAACCTATATAAGAGGAATCATTTTTTAATAATTTAATTTTCTTTTTTTCTAAAAACTTTTGAAAAGGGTTTTTGCTATCATATATTTCAAAAAAATCTTTGTTTATTTCATTAAATTTATCTTTTAAATCATTTAGTTTTTTAAATTCATAAAAATTACTTTTAGTTAGTGGAATTATTTCATACATAACTCTACCTTCTTTAATCTAGGATATTAATAAGTATAACTATCTAAAAACTTTATATAGTCTTGTAAAAATTTTTCTTCTAATGTCATATTCGATAATATTTTATTTAATTTACTAGAATATTTTTCTTCACTCCAATGTTTATATTTTATATATCTTTTTCTACCTAATTTCCAAAATTTATGAGGAAATACTATTATGGCCAACATTACTTCTAATTCGCTTTTACTCAATTTAGTTACTGAATTATAACCTTCAATAATTTGTTTTGCTTTTTGAAAATCCCATTTATAATTGTGTTTACTCATAAGTCTTCGTATAAATTTACCTAAATCATTTACTTGTAGATCTATTGTTATGCTATCAAGATCAATAATATAATATTTGTTATCTCTTTTTATTATATTTTGATAATAAAAGCTATTGTGGCAAATTGTATGATTTTTTTCGGCTTCTTTAGATAATCTATAGTACTCTGAGTTATTTAATATACTTAGAGTTAACAAACCTCTCTTATAAAATTCATCTATATGTTCTAAATACTTTTTATCAAATTCATTTTTAATCTTTTTATTTAAAATTATTTTTTTAAAGTTTGGCAAGTCATAGAGTTTATTTTTGTAAATTTGAGTCCAATTTTTTAAGTTGTTTTTAATTTTAAGATCTTTAGTATCAATTTCAGAAGTAGCCGAGTGAAATTTAGCTAATAGTGAAGCACATTTTTTAGCTTCTTCCAAATTTGAAAAATCACATTCATCGCCATCTATCCATTCTGTAGTATAAAAAAAATAATTTTTATATTTAACAAATAAATTATCATTTTGTGTTTTCATGAATGTGGCAGTATTGTTGAAGTTATTTTGGTATAATGCTTCTACTAAGATATTTCCGTTAGTAGCTTTATTTCTTCCATGACTAAATCTTTTTAAGCATATATTTCCTTTGGAAGTTCGTACTTTGTAAGCACTTCTTACTTTTTTATAGTCTATAAACTCAATATTATATCTATCTAACACTTTTTTAATTATTAAATCTTCTTTATCTGAGATGATTTCATTATACTTCATACGTTTACTTTTTTTGCCCATAGTCTTTCCCTCCATACACCTACTATTAAATTATATATTGTAGGAATGTTGAAATATTACTAAATTTCAACATATTATAAAGAGAATTTCTAAAATAATGAGGTAAGAATACAATAAACTGTATGCTTACCCCATGTTCTAACCAATATATTTAAGTTATTCAACTTCTTTAATACTTAAACTGATTCTTTTTTCTGAATTACTTACATTTAAAATTTTAGCTTTTACTTCATCGCCTATATTTAATACTTCATTTGGTTTGTTAATTCTCTTATGACTTATTTCAGAAATATGAACTAATCCATCTACACCTGGTTCTATTTCTATGAAAGCACCAAAATCAGCGAATCTAACTACTTTACCAAGAACCACATTTCCAATAGGATATTTTTCTTCAACATTAAGCCATGGATTAGGTGTTAAACTTTTTATACTTAAAGATAATTTTCTATTTTCTTTATCTAAATCTAAAATACATACTTTAACTTTCTCTTTAACTTTAAGAACATCTTCAGGTTTTTCAACTCTTCCCCAAGAAATTTGGGAAACATGAAGTAGTCCATCTATTCCATTTATATCTACAAAAGCGCCAAATTTAGTTAGTCTTTTTACTTCTCCCTCTACTATCTTACCTTTTTCAAGAGATTCCCATGCATTGGCTTCTTTTGCTTCTTTTTCTTTGATTAATAAATCTCTTCTAGAAGCTACAATTCTTGTGCCTTTTCTTTGAGGTTTATATTCTATTATGTTTACATCTAAGGTCTTACCTATGTATGAAGATAAATCATCTACATGATGTAATTCTAAATGAGAAGCTGGAATAAATACTCTTGCTCCATTATATTTTGCAATTAGTCCACCTTTAACAGTTTCTCTAATTTCAACTTTTAAATTAGTCTTATTATTAAAAGCTTCCTTGATATCAGAATAAGCTTTTTCTCTTTCAATTTCTATTTTAGATAATACTACATAACCATCATCATTTTTAAGACTGATTACTTTAGCCTCAATTTCGTCTCCAATATTAAATAAGTCAGTTAATTTTATGTTTTCATCATTTGTAACTTCTTTAAGAGGTAAGAAACCATCTTTTTTATAGCCAATATTTACAAAAGCTTCTCTTTCATTTAAAGAAATTATTTGACCTTTTATTTTGTCACCTACTGCTATTTGTACATCATTTTGTTCCATGAAAGCAAGTTGTTCATTAAATTCTAATTCTCTGTTTTCATTCATCTTTGTAATTGCCTCCTTTATTATCCAATCAGGTGTTGAAGCGCCGGCTGTAACACCTATATTTTTACTAGTTTTAATTATTTTATCAGGGATTTCTCCTGAATTTTCTACATGTATAGTATTTTTACAATTTTGTTTGCATAACTCATATAACTTAGTAGTATTGGAACTATGATATCCTCCTATTACAATCATAGTATCAACTTTTTTTGAAAGATCCCATGCGGAGTTTTGGCGTATATGAGTTGCATTACAGATAGTATTTATAGCAACAAATTCTCTACATTTAGATGCAATAACATTAATTACCTTCCCCCAATTTTCTTGTTTTTCAGTAGTTTGAGAAACAACACAAACTTTTTTTAATATATTTTCTATATTTGAACCATCTTTAGTAATTAAAGCTGAATTATCACACCAACCATTTATTCCAATTACTTCTGGATGGCTAGAGTCTCCAACTATAACTATACCATAACCAAGTTTGTGATATTTCTCTACCTCATGATGAATTTTAGAAACGTGAGGACAAGTAGAGTCTATAATTGTTAACTTTTTTTCTTTAAGTTTATTTATTACATGAGGAGTAGTTCCATGGGAACGTATAACGATAACATCTTTTTCTTTTAACTTATCGATATCTTTAAAATCTATAGAATTTATATTTTTAGATTCTAAGTAATTTACTACATCTTTATTATGAATTAGTGGACCTAAAGTATATATTGTATTATCATTTTCATTTCTGGCATTTAAGGCTTTGTCCACGGCCCTTTTTACCCCAAAGCAAAAGCCAGCTTTACTAGCTAAAATTATATTCCGCATAAGTTTACAACCTCTATAATATTAATTATTAATTTTATTTCTTATATAAGAGCAAATTTTTTCTACCACTTCTTCTATATTCATGTTTGTAGAATCAATTTCTATAGCATCTTCTGCTTTAGTTAATGGATCAGTTTCCCTATTGCAGTCTATATAGTCTCTCTTTTTTATTTCATCTAAAATATTTTCATAATTTACATCAAGTTTTTTTAATTTTAACTCTTCATATCTTCTTCTAGCCCTTTCCTCTGGAGAAGCAGTTAAAAAGAATTTAAAAGGAGCATCTTTAAGTACTACAGTACCAATATCTCTACCGTCCATTATTACATCATACTTTTCAGCCATTTCCCTTTGTATTGCAACAAGTCTATGTCTTACCTCTTTTATAGAAGCATAATTAGAAACATTGTTGCTTATATAAGGCAATGTAAGTTTGTCATTTATATTTTCACCATTTAATATTAATTCATTATTTTGAAAATACATATCCATAGTATCAACTAATCTACATAATTTATCCATGTTGGAGTGATGAATATCTTTTTCTAAAGCCTTTAAGGTAACAGCTCTATACATAGATCCTGTATTTATATACATAAGATTAAATTTTTCCCCGACCCTTTTAGCTATAGTACTTTTCCCTGCACCGGCTGGACCGTCAATTGCCACTATTATTCTCATATAAATCCGCCTTTCTATTTTAAACAGTACCAATGTAATATATTCTATATTAATTATGAAAATCCTTTATAATTTACAATATTTATTATTCATTAACAGACATACCTGCAAGATAACCTGTTGATAGAGCTATTTGAATATTATAGCCACCAGTGTAAGCATCAACATCAATCATTTCTCCAGCAAAATATAAATTATTGATTAGTTTTGATTTCATTGAAGAAGGGTCAATCTCTCTGACATTAATACCGCCACTAGTTACAATTGCTTCCTCAATAGGTCTTAATCCTTTAATATTAAGTTCAAAATTTTGAAGTAAATTAACAAGTGTTTTTCTCTCAACTTTTGTTATGGAATTAACTTTTTTAGATTCATCTATATTGCTTAATTTTATGATTATGTCAATAAGTTTATTAGGTAATAAATCATTCAGTGAATTTTTAAAATCTTTATTACAATATTTAGTAAAATCCTTTTGGATTCTTTTATCAAGCTCATCTTCGGTTAAAGCAGGTTTCAAATTTATAATAGCTTTAAGACCTTTGCTCTCATTTACTACCCTACTGCTACTTAGAACAATAGGTCCAGATATACCAAAATGGGTAAAAAGCATTTCACCAAATTCATTATATAAAATTTTATTTTTTTCATTTTTTATAGACAAAGATACGTTTTTTAAAGAAAGTCCTTGAAGATCTTTTATCCAATTCTCTTTAACTTCAATTGGAACTAAGGCTGCTTTAGGAGTTACTATATTATGGCCTAGCTTTTTAGAATAATTTAATCCTTCACCAGTAGAACCTGTTTGAGGATAGGATAAACCACCTGTAGCAAAAATGAAGCTATCTGCATAAAACTCTTCATTGTTATCTAAAATTATTTTTTCTATCATATTATTTTTTGCTATAACTTTTTTTACATAAGAATTTAGCATTACTTTAACATTATTTTTTATAAGAGCTTTTTCAAAAGCTTTTATTATATCTGAGGATTTATCTGATTTTGGAAATACTCTATCTCCTCTTTCAGTTTTTAATTCTACTCCTAAGTTATTAAAAAAGTCCATTGTATTTTCATTAGTAAAAGTATATAAACTACTGTATAAAAAGTTTGAATTAACTGGTATATAGTCAAAAAACTCACTTATATCTTTACTATTAGTTACATTACATCTACCTTTACCAGTTATAAATAATTTTTTGCCAAGTTTATCGTTTTTATCAATCAAAGTCACTGTGCTTTTTTCAGAAGCTTTAATTGCTGCCATCATTCCAGCGGGACCGCCACCTACAACTATAACTGTTCTCATTTATTCACCTCATTGTACATACATAAATTTCTACTATTATAATTTAATATAACACTAGTGTTTATTCAAGTATTTAAAATAAATAATACATAAAAAAAGAGGGTATATAACGCTCCCCCTTTTTAAAAAATTAATCTTCTTTTTTATAAGAATATACGTGGTATTCTTCCCAAATACTTTCTAATTCCTTAAATGTGGCGGAAGTAGATTCCTTATTTCTCAAGCCAACAGCTACTATAAGAGCATTTATAACACTTAAAGGAGCAACTAAGGAGTCAACAAAGGATGCCATATTACTTTGAGCAATTAAAGTATATTCAGCTCTAGTTGCTAATGGAGAAAGCAAACTATCAGTTAGTGCTACAACTTTAGTACCTTTACTTTGGGCATAAGATAATGCTTCTATAGTTCTTCCAGCATAACGAGGAAATCCAATTCCAATTACTAAGTCTTCATCAGTTATATTTATCATTTGGTCAAAAACATCGCTAATTCCGTGCTTAACAACCTTTACATTATCTAACATAATATTTAAATAGAAACCAAGAAAATCAGCTAAAGCAGTAGAACTTCTTAATCCAATAATATATATTCTTTTAGCATTTAATATACAATTAACTACTTGTTCAAAATCTTTATGATTAATCTTTTCTAAAGTAGCTCGTATATTTTCCATATCTGCTTTTAATACACCTTTTAAAGCGTTTTCTTGATTTATCAAATTATTTGATAATTCTATTCTTTGAACAGTAGTTAATTTATTTTTAATTAAGTCATGAAGTGCTTTTTGTAATTTAGGATATCCACTAAAGCCTAATTCATTTGCAAATCTAACTACTGTAGATTCACTAACTCCTACACTTGTACCAAGCTTTGCTGCTGTCATAAAAGCAGCTTTATCATAATGTTTTAATATGTATTCAGCAATTAATTTTTGACCTTTACTTAGTCGTGGAAACTTTATCTGAATGGTTCTCATGAGATCTTGAGTATTTTCGTCCATAGTTATCAAACCCTTTCTTACATTGCAAAAAAATGAAATTTTTATTTCATTTTAACATCAATTAAAACATTTATCAAGTTACATTTCATATTTAAAGGGATTAGTGTGTAGAAATTAAGGAGAATTATAGTATAATCATAGAGAATTTAAATAATTCATTTCGTATTCATGCAAATATCTCCATTCACCTTGCTTTAAATTTCCTAAAGTAAGTTTACCTATACAAATTCGTTTTAAGGAAATGACTGGATGACCTATTTTATCACACATTTTTCTAATTTGCCTGTTTTTTCCTTCATGAATTGTTATTTCAACTTCACAGGTGTCTTTAAGTTTTTTTATTATTTTAAAACTTGCATTTGAAGTAATATAACCTCCAATATCAATACCATTACAAAATTTCTCTATTTTTTCTTTGGAAGGAATACCTTTAATAGTTGCTAAATATAGTTTATTTATTTCTTCTCTTGGATGAATTATTTTATTATAGATATCTCCGTCATTTGTAAGAAGAATTAATCCAGAAGTGTTATAGTCCAATCTACCTATTGGATATATTCTTTCATCTAGTTTAATTAAGTCTATAATTGTTTTTCTTCCTCTATCATCTTTAACAGTGGATACATATCCTTCAGGTTTATTTAAAGCTATGTATAATTTACTTTTTTCTTTTGTTATTAATTTAGAATCTACATATACTTTATCTTTATCATTATCAATTTTTACTCCTAATTCTCGTACTATTTTATCATTAACTCTTACTTTACCTGATAGTATTATATCTTCACATTTTCTTCTTGAATCAACTCCGCATGAGGCCATGTATTTTTGAAGTCTTTCTATCACTGCTATCACCTGCCTTGTTTTTATGTAGATAATTATATAGGGATTTTATTTATTTTTCAAATTTTGATTTAAGTTTACTTTTGTTTTAAAAATGCATAATAAATATTATGTAAACTATATGTTCATTATATTTTTTATTTGTTAAATATATATTTTTCCACCCATAAGTATTTTAATAACGTCTATTTTTTTATATCCCTTTTTATATCCCTTTTTATATTCTTTAAATTTTCTTTCAATTATTTTCCATTGAAAAGGATTTATCTTTAGTAATTTTTTTAAATCATTCATGCTATAATATTCTTCTTTAAGTATATTAAATAGCTTATTTTGAAAGTCTTTTTTATACTCATAATCTACATTTCTGTTTTTATGAGGACCTAATGCTCCTCTATGGTGTTCAGAACATAGATAAATATAATTTAAAGGAATATCTATTCCTCCTTGATTTTTATAAACAATGTGATGTTTTTCGCCATGTGCACCACATATGATACATTTACTCATTTCTATCTCCTTAAAATTTATATATGTTTACCAAACAAAAAATATCCTATAGCAAATCCTATACCACTAAATATTAGAATGAATAAAATTACCTTTAGTATTTTTTTCATTTATATCACCTCTTAATCATTATTTTATCATTCATCATTATTTTAATAAACAATATATTTCAATAATTTTCTAAATATTTATTTAATTTATAATATAAATATATTTAATTACCTAGATTTCGTACAAATATAAAAATTATATTTTCATATAATTACCTGTTAATATTATTCAATATATTCCATAGTCGCCTAGATTTTTAGGCGGAGCCTGCTGGAATAATTCCACAGAATTAAATTTGACAGCACTAAATAAAAGTAAAATTCCATTTACTGTTTTGGATAATATTACATTAATTAATTTATTGTATTTAACTTCATATGTTAAGTTTTAATTGTATATATTTAGGGGTATAGAGTGCGTTAGCAATTAGTTTTGCCAGTTTTGTTATGGGTGGAATGTTAACTATAATTCCTTCGGAAGTTCTTTTAACAATACCTTTTATATTACCAATG
>NZ_JAPQFJ010000049.1 GCF_026738875.1 Clostridium brassicae | reverse complement strand
TGGTGTTTTTATTCCCATAGCCATTTTCTTTTTAAGATCAGATGATACCTCTAACATTGTTTCAATTTCTTCTTTTGTATAATCCTCTAATGTTATAAAGTGTCTTCCTCTAAATACTGTTTGCATTATTTTTCCCCCTTGAGTTTATTTTTATTATTGTGCGCTAATTAAAATATTTTTGTAACCTTTGTTGTATATTACACAGCACCTAATTTTACTTATGTATTTTATAATTTCTTATATTCAAAGCACTATTCATGCCAACTTATATATCCTAATAAATAGTTTTATTGTATTTAAGCCAATTTTATAATATTACTTGAAGATACGATAGAATTAGAGTTAGAATATATGAAATAATTTTGTTAATTATAAAGACTTGGTTTGTCTTATGTAAATATAATTTGTTAAAATATCAAAATGATAATTTTTGCATCTGTTTATATTTTTTACTTCTATATTTATGTATGCTTAAAATGAGTTTATCAAAATAATAAAATTTATCATTTTGATAATAGTTTTTGCCTAGTTTGAAAATATTTAATCTCATATTTTATTAAATAACTCATATGTTTATATATTGGTCTTCATCTGCCTTTTTATCAACCGAAGTATTTTTAGGCAAAATTATATTTAATAATATAGCTGAAACAGTACCTGTTGTTACCCCTGATCCAAATATTGTTTGCACTGAAGTAGGAAAATGGCTTAATATATTTGGTTCAAATATTACTCCTAGTCCTAATGTTAAAGAAACAGATACAACCAACATGTTCCTTCTATCAAAGTTAACTTCACCTAACATTTTGATCCCTGCACCTGCTATCATTCCAAACATTATTATACCCGCTCCCCCTAAAACAGGATTAGGCATAGCTGCTACCAAAGCTCCAAACTTAGGTATTAATCCCGCTATTATAAGTAACATTCCAGCTAGTATGCCTACAAATCTACTAGCCACTCCTGTAACATTTACAAGCCCTGTACACTGGCTAAAAGTCGTATTAGCTCCTGCATTAAATATTCCTGCTATAATACTCCCTACACCATCACATAACACTCCTCCAGCCAACTCCTCACCTTTAACTTCATGCTCACAGGCTGCTCCAATTGCTAAAGTAGATCCTACAGTTTCAACAGTTGCTACTAAGTATACGGGAATAAAAGCTAGAATGGATGCTATATTAAATTTAACTCCATATTTAAATGGTTTAGGAATTGAAAATATTGAAGCGGAATCTACTGAACTAAAATTTAACATTCCTGTAAAAGCTGCTAATACATATCCACAAGCGATTCCAATTACTATAGCTGCTGAGCTTAAAAACTCATTTCCGAACTGATTTAGAACTACTATAATTGCCATTATAATAAGTCCAACCGATATATTCTTTATTGATCCATAGTTAGATGATCCTGCTCCACCAGCTAACCAATTTATTGCTACGGGTATAATTGTTAGCCCTATTAAAGTAACTACTGTGCCAGTAACTACCGGTGGCAAAAATTTTTTTAAAGGTTTAATAAACCCACTTAAAACAACTTCAAGTAAAGCAGCCACCATACTTGCACAAAACATTGCTGCTATACCATAGTTTTTTCCAACATTTATCGATATTCCAACGAAAGCAAAAGATGTTCCCATTACAATAGGCAACCTTGAACCTATTCTCCCTAACCCATGTGCTTGAATAACAGTGACTATTCCAGAAACTAAAAGTGCACAACTTATCCAAAACGTTATTTCACTAAATGGAAGTCCTAAAGCTTCTGCTACTATTAAAGGCACTGCTACTATACCTCCAAATGTAGTTAAAATTGTTTGAAATGATAAAATCATTGCATTTATCAAAGGAGGTTTCTCATCAAGTTTATATCTTAATTCACTGTTTTTATTTTCCATATTCATATTAATTTCCCCCAAATCTAATATCTTATTTTATAAATCACCTCTGGTCTAAGATTATATTTACTTTGAATAAAAATAAATATATTAAATAATTTTACTTTTTTATAAACAGATTACCCATAATTCATAAGTAAAAATAAATTATTAGGCAATCTAATTTATAAATTAACTATTTACATTTTGGTCTTTATCTAAATCCTCATTAACTGAAGTATTTTTAGGTAAAACTATATTTAACAATATTGCTGAAATAGTACCTGTTGTTACCCCTGATCCAAATATTGTTTGTATTGCAGTAGGGAACTTACTTAATATATCTGGTTTAAATATTACTCCCAATCCTAATGTTAAAGAAACAGATACAACCAACATGTTCCTTCTATCAAACTTAACCTCACCTAACATTTTGATTCCTGCACCTGCTATCATTCCAAACATTATAATACCGGCCCCACCTAAAACAGGGTTAGGCATGGCTGCAACTACAGCTCCAAATTTAGGTATTAAACCAGCTATTATGAGCAATACACCAGCTACTATAGCTACAAATCTACTAGCTACTCCTGTGACGTTTATAAGTCCTGTACATTGACTAAAAGTTGTATTAGCTCCAGCATTAAATATACCTGCTATCATGCTTCCAACACCATCACACAAAACCCCACTAGATAACTCTTCTCCTGTTACTTCATGTTCACAGGCTGCTCCAATTGCTAAGGTATCTCCTACAGTCTCAACTGTTGTTGCCAAATACACAGGAATAAAAGCTAAGATTGCTGCTACATTAAATTTACAACCGTATTTAAAAGGTCGAGGAAATGAAAGTATCGAGGCAGAGCCTACTGAAGTAAAATCTAACATACCTGTAAAAGCTGCTAATACATATCCGAAAACGATTCCAACAACTATAGATGCTGAACTCAAAAATTCATTTCCAAACTGATTTAATGCTACTATAACTATCATTACAACAAGTCCAACTATTATGTTTTTTATTGATCCATAATTAGAACTTCCTGCTCCACCAGCTAGCCAATCTATTGCCACAGGTATAATTGTTAATCCTATTAAAGTCACTACTGTACCAGTTACTACTGGAGGTAAAAATTTTTTTAAAGGTCTGATAAATTTACTTAAAATAATCTCCACCAAAGCAGCTACTATAGTAGCACAAAATATTTCTGATATACCATAATTCTTTCCAACAGTTATAGACACTCCAACAAATGCAAAAGATGTTCCCATTACAACTGGCAATCTTGAACCTATCTTTCCTATTCCACGTGCTTGAATAATAGTAACTATTCCTGCAACAAAAAGTGCACAACTTACCCAAAATGTAGTTTCACTAAAAGGTAATCCTAATGCTCCAGCTACAACTAAAGGAACAGCAACAATTCCTCCAAATCCTGTTAAAATAGTTTGAAATGCTAATAATATTGACGTTTTTAAAGGCGGTTTTTCATCAAGCTTATACCTTAATTCACTTTTCTTATTTCCTATCTCCACACTACTCCCCCCCAAATTCAATATATTACTTTACCCACTACCTATTGTCTAAAATCATTTAAATATGAATCAATAGATTACCAATATAGATTTTTCATTAAAAATATGACTACTTAACATATTGAGAGTATAAAAATATCCTTTACCCTTCCTTGACTTAAGTAAACACTATCATTCTTAAATTCACTCCTTCCCTATTTAAACGCTCACTTAAGTCTGTACACATCTGTTATTTCTAAATAGATTGAAAAATATTAATAAAAATATCTATAGTGGTTATAAAAAATAATCCACTCTTTAGAATGAATTATCTTTATATTACTTTAATCCTCAATAATTTTTATCTCATCTCCTGACTTAATATAGCCATCTTTAAGCACTATGGCAAATATACCTTCTCTTGGCATTATACAATCCCCAACTAGTTTTTGAATCTCGCAACCTTTATGACATTTTTTCCCTATTTGTGTAACTTCCATTTCTGTTTCTCCTACTTTTAACTTTGTCCCTACTGGAAGCTTATAAAGAACTATCCCCTCTGTCGTTATATTCTCTGCAAAATCTCCTGTAGAAAGCTTATCTAGTCCTAGTTTTTTCATTTTATCTATACTTTCTTGACCTAAAAGGCTCACTTGTCTATGCCAATTTCCTACATGTGCATCTCCCTCAAGACCATGTTCTTTTTTAAAAAATCCTTTTTCTATAGGATGTTTTATTACACCTTTTTTTTCACTTATATTTACTGCTATAACTTTCGCCATAATTTCCCCTCCGCATGCTAGTAATGGTATATTTAAAAGGGGAGTTTACTTCTCCCCCGTTTATCCAATATAAGATTTCATAAAATTTCTAAATTCATTAGAACATTTCTTACTACTTCTTTTAGATATTAACAACTCTTTTAGAAACTAATTTCCAGTAACCAGTATTGGTAGATTCTCTATTTCATAGAAAATCCAAACTACCTAGTCTCTATTTAATAGCCATTAGAATCTAGCTAATAATTACTCTTATTTTCCGCCCATAGTAAGAGTCATAACAGCTTTTGCTGTATGAATTCTATTTTCTGCTTCGTCATAAATTACTGAGTGTGGTCCATCTATTACTGAATCTTCTACTTCATTATTTCTGTCTGCTGGAAGTGCATGCATGTATATTGAAGTTGGATTTGTAAGTGCCATCATTTTTTCTGTACATTTCCATCCTTTATATGATT
>NZ_JAPQFJ010000048.1 GCF_026738875.1 Clostridium brassicae | reverse complement strand
TGAAGCTCTGGTTGTATTTTTAATAATCTCATTCCTAAGGCCTCCGTTATTTATATATAATTAAATTATTCTTATTTACACTTATAAGCCGCTTTTAAAAGCGGCTTATATTTAAATTATTAATTTTCAGCTTTAATTAAGCCCAGATTTCTTCATCAGTTGGAACTTTAGCATCTTTAATAACCATACCTATTCTTGATACGTTTATTAAGTGTTTGTAATCGAAGTTCTCTGAAATTACATTATTACCCCAAGTTCCACATCCTAAAGTTGTAGTTGGAGCAAATCCATTAGTTAATGATCCACCTGCAGTTGTTGATGATGGAGCATTTACAACTAATCTACTTACTGTTAAGTTAATTCCTGCGTAGTCAATGTGTTCTTGGTTGTTTGAGTGAATAGCAGCTGAGTGACCTTTTCCTTCTACATCTAAGTTAGTTTGAGCTATTTTAACAGCTTCTTCAAATGTTTCATATTTGAAAGTAGCCATCACTGGGCACATTTTTTCTTTGCAAAGATCATCTTCTACACCAATTCCACTAGCTTTTAATAATATAACTTTTGTTTCTTGTGGAACTTCTACTCCTGCAAGTTCTGCAACTTTTTGTACTGATTGGCCAACAACATCTTTGTTAATATGTCCATTTACAAAAATTACTTTTCTGAACTTATCAACTGTTGCTTCATCTTCAATATAGTAACCACCATTTGCTACAGCAGCTGCTATAACTTCATCATATTTATCAGCAGGAGCTATTATAGTTTGTTCTCCTGAACAGATTATACCATTGTCAAATTTTCTTCCAGCTATTATTTTAGCTGTAGCATCAGCAAAATCAACATCTCTGTCAACTATAACTTGTACGTTACCAGCTCCAACTCCATAAGAAGGTTTTCCACTTGAATAAGCAGCTTTAACAACTCCCATACCACCTGTAGCAACAACTACATCTACTGCTTTCATAAGTTCATCAGTTTTATCTATTGAAGATTCTCTTATAACTTGAATAGCATTTTCAGGACATTTTACTCCTTGATCTTTTAACGCTTCCATTATTAAATCTACTGTATGTGCACTACATCCTTGTGATCTTGGGTGTGGAGCTACTATTATAGCATTTCCACCTTTTATTGCAAACATTGAGTTACACATTGGAGTAACAATTGGGTTTGTAGTTGGAGTAACTGCTCCTACAACTCCTACTGGTTTAGCAACCATAACAAGACCTTTTGCTTCATCTCTATCTATTATTCCAACTGTTTTCTTATTTTTTATATTATTGTAGATAGTTTTAGACTTTCCTTTATTCTTACCAACTTTATCTTCATAAACTCCCATTCCTGTTTCTTCAACAGCCATTTTAGCTAATTTTTCTGCATTATCATAAACAGTTTTTGCTATTACTTTAACTATAGCATCAAGTTCTGCTTGAGTATATGTTGCTAATTCTTCTTGAGCCTTTCTAGCTTTTTTCATAAGTTCTTGAATAAATTCTTTGTTATCCATTTTAAAATTCCTCCCAAGTTTTTGTTTTTATATTTTTAAGTATTTAAATTAAATACTTTTATGTTATCAAATCTTTTTTTAGTTTTTACTTGTTTAATAATTATTATTTTTTTAATTTCATTGTTCCATTTTTTTGGAATCTAGAATGCCATGAAAGAGCTTCGTCTAAAATATGTGGAGTATGTTTAGCTCCACTTTCTATTGATCTATTGTAATAATCTAAAAGCATAGGTCTATAATCTGGATGAACACAATTATTAATTATAGCTAGTGCTCTTTCCTTTGGACTTAATCCTCTTAAATCTGCAACTCCTTGTTCAGTTACTATAACCATAACATCATGCTCAGTATGATCAACATGAGAAACCATAGGAACTATTGAAGATATATCTCCATTCTTAGCAGTAGATGCTGTTGTGAATATTGTAATATATCCATTTCTAGCAAAATCTCCTGATCCACCTATACCATTCATCATTTTTGAACCCATTACATGAGTAGAATTTACATTACCATATATATCTACTTCTAAAGCAGTATTCATTGCAATGATTCCAAGTCTTCTAGCAATTTCTGGATTGTTACTAATCTCTTGTGGTCTTAATATTATTTTATCTTTGAAGAAATCAATTTCTTCTAAGAATTTTTCAAATCCTTCTGGTGAAGCACTTATTGATGTAGTTGATATTAAATCTGCTTTACCACGTCTTAACAATTCTAACATAGAATCTTGTACAACTTCTGTATAGCATGTTAAACCTTCGAATTCTGAATCACATAAACCATAAAGAACTGCGTTAGCTACACTTCCTACACCTGATTGAAGTGGAAGTAAATTTTTAGGAAGTCTTCCTTCTTTAACTTCTTTTCTAAAGAACTTTAATATATTATCTGAAATCATTTTAGAAACTTCATCCGTAGGTGTCAATGGTCTAGCTTTATCTTTCATATCAGTTTTTACTATAGCAATTATCTTGCCAAGTCCACACTCTATGTATGGTGTACCTATTCTATCTTTTGGATGAGTTATTGGAATAGGCTTTCTATACGGTGGTTTTTCAGTAGTATATATATCTGCCATACCTTCTAATTTCATAGGCTTTGATGTATTTATTTCAACAATAACTTTATCTGCACTTTTTATAAAAGCAGGAGCATTTCCTATTGCTGTTGTAGGAATTATATGTCCTTCTTCTGTTATAGCTAAAGCTTCTACAATCGCTACATCAACTTTAGGTAAAACGCCATAATTTAAATATTGAGTCGAGTGACTTAAATGCATATCTATATATTCTACATTTCCTGCATTAATTTCATTTCTTAATGAAGCATTTGTTTGATAAGGGAGTCTTTTTGCAATAATTCCAGCTTCTGCCCATGCTCCATCAACTTCTGGTCCTAGTGATGCTCCTGAATATAGAGTCAATCTCATTTTTTCCCCTGTTTTTTTTACCTTATCAGCAAGAGTAAGTGGCACAACTTTAGGATATCCAGATGGCGTAAATCCACTTGTTCCTATAACCATCCCATCTTGTATAAAATTAATTGCTTCTTCAGCGGTCATTACTTTTTCTAACAACTCACTATTTCTTATTCTTTCATTAAGCATTTTCCCCACTCCTATTCCTTATATTTGACAAACTATAAATTATAGTTTGTCAAATATAAAATTGTGCAAAATTTATTTAATAAACTTTCAATTATTTTTAATAAGCCTTATGATTTGTTGTTAATATTTTAACACGGATCTCTGTAATAAAACAATGAATTTTGTAAAATATTTTACTACATTGGTAATTTATGAAGTATAATTGTAAAAATAACCATTCCTAATAGTGCAAATGGATAAGTTGCACCATATCCAGCTGCTGGATCATCACTACCAACTGCACTTATAGCTGCTCCAAGCCCTGGTGTAGCTGTCATACCTCCACATATAGCTCCAGATAACATAACCCAGTTAATTTTAAATACATATCTTCCTACAAGATATCCTATTGACATTCCAACAATTCCAACTACAAGTGATACTAATCCTAAGTAAGCACCTGATCCAAGTAATGCTTCAAATACTTTATAACCATACTTTAATCCAACTACTGCAAGGAAGAAAGATAAAGCTATATATCTTACAACACCTAGTATCTTATTATCCATTCTGAAATTTATAAATCCTATTTTTCCTATATGCCCAAAAATTAATCCAGCTATTAAAACTCCACCTGTAGATCCTAGACTAAAGTCGCCTAAAGGTCCCATCCATATTTTTATTCCCCCTATAAGATATCCAAGTAAGCATACTAAAGAAAAAGCTATAAGATCAAAACTTGTTTCTTTTATTTCTTTTCTTGGTCCTGCTTCTGCTCTAGCTTTACTCATTTCTTCAGTAAACTTTTTCTTTTCATCTTCTACATTTATTCTAAATATTACAGGGAAGAAATTAACTGCAAGTATAACTATTAAAACTCCAAAAGGATATCCTATGGCGTGTCCTACTCCAACACCTGCCTCTGCATTAGAAATAAATTTCGCCTTGAGCTCAGGTGTAATCTCTTTAGTGTTTTCTTTGTTCATTTTACCTGAAGGATCTAATATTTTTAAAAATTTATCTTTTTCTCCATCAGTCATTGTCTTGAAATCCACAGTTTTTCCAGTAGCATGTCCTCTCGCAGTTTCTATTGCTGCTGCAAGTCCTGGTGAACTTGTTAATGCTCCTGTATAAACTCCTGATACTTCATAAGGACTTGAGTTCTTACTAAATAAAGTCATTCCATAAGTTGCTGCTGCTCCAGCAAAAGTAACTAAAAAGCCTAAAATTACAAATTTAGCTCCATATTTCTTCAAAACAATTCCCATATCTTTTGCTGCTAAAAGCCCAACTGCTGCAACAAATAGTATTAAAAAGAGTTCAAAATAACCTTTATCAACAATACCAGACTTCATCATATCCTGTGCCGCTTTAAATCCAGGTGTAGCTTTTCCTGATGTAATTATTTTATTACCATAAGCATATACTCCCCATCCTACTACAAGCCCTGTAAAAAGGCTACCTGAATCTCCAAAACTAAATCTTCCAAATTTTATTCTACCAAAAATCAGTCCTGTAAAAACTGTAACAAACATCAGCGTAAATGGATTCATAATCCAGGAAGCAAAATCAAATTTTATCATAAATTCACTTCTCCTTTATTTTTAATAAGTTTTTGTTTAAACCATTTATTCTGTCAAAATTTTAATATAATTTAATATAAGTGTATATAAGTACTTTCTAACGCTTATTTCTCAATAACTTTTGTTAATATTTTAACATTTTTGTGTAAATAAAAATTATGTTTTTAAAACTTATCATTAAATCTCTTTTCAAATTCTTCTATTAATATTGGTCTAAAATTTGGATGAGCTATATTTATTAAAGCTCTTGCTCTTTCTCTTAATGTTTTTCCTTTTAGCTGAGCAATTCCATATTCTGTAACAATATAATCAACATCATTTCTTGAAGTTGTTACAACTGCTCCTTCATCTAAATTAGCAACTATCTTAGAAACCTTACCTTTTCCAGCTGTTGAAGGCATAGCTATTATAGACTTGCCGCCTTTTCCCATAGTGGCTCCTCTTACAAAGTCCACTTGTCCGCCAACTCCGCTAATTTGTTTGTTTCCTACACTTTCTGAACATACTTGACCCATTAAGTCAACTTGAACACATGAATTAACTGATATTAAATTATCATTCTTAGATACTACTACTGGATCATTTACATAATCAACAGGATACATTTCTACCATAGGATTGTTATTTACAAAATTATATAGTCTTTTAGTTCCCATAAGGAATGTTACT
>NZ_JAPQFJ010000047.1 GCF_026738875.1 Clostridium brassicae | reverse complement strand
AAGAGCAAATAAATCATATGGATTCATCTTTGACTCTACACCATCTCTTATTAAAACTCCTGTAACAGGATCTACCTGCACATTTGAACTTCCTGGCACTTGTTTAATACATACTATCATTTCCATATATTTTTCCTCCATTTCCTTTTATGTATTGATTTTTAAATTTTAAATTCAATAATCTTAAATAAAGTCATTCAGTTTCTATAATTAAACTGCTGTTTTAATATGTCATTATAAATATTAAAATGAGTTAAAGTTTTATTTTTGAACATCTTTATTAAAAGTTTCTCATTTATAAACATCTAGTTTGATTAACATAGTTGGTACGATTGTCATACCAGTAACTGTAAAAAAATGTTTAAATGTATTATTGTATTATTTATATAAGTTTTTTAACTCTTATCTCAAATAATCAATTCTAAGTTTCAGGTAGATTTTAATCAAAGTAACTCTATCAACTTTATCTGAAACTTAGAAAACTTGTCTACATCCATCTTGTCTACAAATATACTATAGTATATTTGTAAAATAAAATTTAAAATTATATATAAATTGTTTAATATAAACACACATATTCTCTTTTAAAAAATCGTTTTCATAAATACATTTACAATAATGAGAGCAAATATGCCTGTCAATATTCCATAACTTAGAGATATTTTTATATTATTCTTTATAATTTTTCCCTCTTTACCTACTAATCCAACAGTTGTAAGTGCTGCTACTACATTATGTACACATACCATGTTTCCTGCTGCTGCACCTATTGATTGAAGCGCCAATATAGGAGTTACAGATATACCTATTTGTTTTGCAGCACTAAATTGTAGTGCTCCAAACATAATATCCGATACTGTTGCACTTCCTGATATAAAAGCTCCTAGTATACCAACTATTGGTGCTAGTATATACCATCCTTTTCCTGCAAAACCTGCTGCTGTTTTAGCTATTACTATAAGCATAGAATCTGCTTTTACTGCAGCTCCTGAATTCATCATTATATAAGTCATTCCTAATGCAAAGAATAATGCTATAGCTGATGGTTTTATCTGCTTCAAAGTCTCCTTCCAACAACTTACTGCCTCTTTTCTATCTAACCCATGCATAAATGGTATCATTAACGCAACTAACATAAACGGTATAACACCTGGATTATAAAGAGGTGTTATTCCTCTCGATAAAGATGTGCCTAAAATATTATTCCATGATATATTCCATGATTTTAATATAGGAGTAATGCCTATCCATTTTAAACGTCCTAATAAAAGTAATATTCCTATTAATACATATGGTCCCCATGCTTTTCCCGCACTCATTACTTCTTTATTTTTATCTGTACTACAAGTTACTGCAACTTCGCCTTCCCAATCTTCTTCCCATTCATCGTGGGGTTTAAAATCCCAACTTGTTTTTGGTACAAAAAATCCTTTTTTTATTGCTCTTATAAACACTGGAATTGCTATTAAAGCACCAAGTAATGATGGAAGTTCTGGTCCTACAAAATTTGAAATCACCACTTCAGGTACAGTAAAAACTAATCCCCCAAATAAAGCTAGTGGTAATACTTCTAATCCTTTTTTAATACTCTTATCTACAATAAGAGTCATAGAACAAACCATAGCAAGTGGTATAAATGATCCTACTAAAAGATGTAGTATTCCTGCAAAACCACCTACATTAGTTAAAAAAGTTGTGAAATCTCCATTAAATCCTCCAGCTTCCACCATAGTTTTTAAGCTTGCAAATCCTCCTATTATTGGAGTCCCTACTGCACCGAAAGTTACTGGCGCACTATTCCCAATTAAAGCTACCATTGCTGCTACTAATGGTGGAAATCCTAATCCCACAAGTAGTGGAGCTGCTACTGCTGCTGGCGTTCCAAATCCTGCTGCTCCTTCAAAGAATGCTCCCATTAAAAACCCTATTATAATAACTTGAACTCTTCTGTCAGTAGATACAGACGCCATTGAATGAGCTATTCCATCTACTCCTCCACTTTTCTTCATTATTTGAAGAATAAGTAGTGCCCCATATACTATAAACAATATGTCTATTGTATTTATAGCTCCTGTTATAGTTGCTGCTCCTATCCATTTCCCTGGCATTTTCCAAAATGTAGCTGCCAATATCATAGATGAAAAAAAACCTACAGGCATTGCCTTAGTAGATGGCAAATCAAACTTTATCATCAAAACACCTACTAGTATAATTGGTACTAATGCTATTAATGCTAACATTTTTTTACCCCTCTTTCAGTTTTATATTCTCTATCAAATAAGTAAAAATGCAGCTACATTTTCTTATTAAAATTAATGGTATGATAATCAGATAATCATATCATCATTCAACAGCTTAGATATTATCACACAATTTTAAACTTTTCCACAATAGTTATTTTATTAACATTTGCTTTCTTATTGCAAGTTATGTAATCGATTACCATCATATAAGCTTTTTAATGAGGATTTTATTTTTTTAAAATCTTTTGGTTTTATATTTTTGGTTAGTTATTGTATAAAGTTAGTTATTTGTCAAACTTTCATGTATTTTAGCAAAAAATAACATAAGCAGCATTTAATTTATTTATTTTTCATTTTTAAAATAAATAAATTAAATGCTGCTTAAAAATACACATTATTTTTTATTAACTTAGTTCTATAAGATTTTCATTTATCAATTCCATATGCATTCTCATAATTGCTGCAGCCTCTTGAGAGTCTCTTTTTGAAAGAGCATTGAATAGACATTGATGTTGATAATCAATAATATCTTTATTCCCTTCATTTTTAAGTATCTGAGCTCTAGCATCTTTTATAAAAGAATCTATTAAAGTAGATATTGTATTTAATATAGTCACTATAAGAAAATTTCTTGAAGCTTTTGCAATTTTATAGTGAAATTCCTTATCTATTTTTACTTTTTTTTCTTCATTTTCACAATCTTTCATCATACCTAATAACTCTTTTAATTCTATCAACTCTTCATCTGTTATAGTCTTCGCTGCAAGAGCAGCTGTTTCTACTTCTATAACTCTTCTAAGTTCAAAGACCTCACTTGGTCTACTTTGATTAAGCATAAACATAATGGAAAGAGGCTCAAATAAACTATTATCAAAATTTTCTTTAACGAAATTCCCCTCACCTTGCCTACAACTAATTAATCCTATAACCTCCAGAGCTCTTAATGCCTCTCTTATAGATGCTCTACTAACCCCTAATTGAGATGATAATTCTCTTTCAGAAGGTAATTTATCTCCTTTCTTAAGACTTCCATCTGATACCATTGCTTTTATCTGAAGAATTACTTGCTCATATACTTTTGTGGTTTTTATTGTTGTAAACACTGGTCATATTCCTCCCAACATCCCATATTTGTATATCCTTTTTATAATTATATAATTTATCTTTCTCAAAGGTCAATAACTAATTCAAGAATTTTCCTTTAATTGACTTGAATCCATCATGAATATTCTTTAATCTGAAAAATACTTTTACGAAAATTTTCCATTGACCAGTTTAATATTATTATATTATATCATTATAAAATCTCTTTATTCTAATTATAAACAAAAATAAAGATAGGCCAAAAGTCTATCTTTATTTTCACATTCTAAAATTGCTTTTTATTATACTAAGGATGTTTAGAGCATAAATTATTTATTAGATAAATATTTTTATCTACTGACAAACTTTTCCTGGGTTTAATATATTTTTAGGATCAAATACTGTTTTGATTCCCTTCATAACTCTCATGTATTCTTTACCATATTGCTGGAACATGAACTCTCTCTTAGCATACCCTATGCCATGTTCTCCTGATACTAACCCATTTAGCTCTTCTGATTTTTTATACATACATTCAAATACTTCTTTCAATTTGTTTTTCCATTCTTCATCACCTAAGTTATCTTTACAAATATACACATGTAAGTTTCCATCTCCAGCGTGTCCAAAGCTTGGTATTCTTATATCAAATTCTTTTGATAAATCATGAGTATACTTTATAAATTCTGCTACTTTATTTCTTGGTACTACAACATCACATTCATCCATTTCTGGAGTAGTTGCATTAATTGCTTCAAGAAAAGCTCCTCTTGCTGACCATACTGATTCTTTTCTTTCATCTGTATCAACTATGAATACATCTAATGCGCCTTCTGATAAACATAAGTCCGCAACAATTGAATAATCATTTTCAACTTGCTCTGGAGTATTTCCATCAAAAGTTAATAAAAGGTATGCATCTGATGAATTATCTGGGAATTTCTTTCCTAAAAATTCTTCTGCTGCAAGTATAGTATCTCTTTCCATAAATTCTATGGCTGTTGGTATGGCTTTTGATTTTATGATTTTAGGTACCATTTCTATAGATTTTTCTAAATCATTAAATGGAATTAACAAACTTACTGATTTTTTGGGTAGTGGTAATAACTTAAGTACAGCCTTTGTAATTATTCCAAGTGTTCCTTCTGAACCTATTATTAAATCTTTTATACTGTAACCTGAACTATTCTTAACCACTTTTCCGCCTAATTCTAATATTTCTCCAGTCGGTAGTACCACCTCAAGTCCTCTTACATAATCCCTTGTTACTCCGTACTTAACAGCTCTCATTCCACCTGCATTAGTACTTATATTTCCTCCTATTGTAGCACTCTTTTCACCTGGATCTGGTGGATAAAAAAAGTCATGTTCCTCTACAAATTTTCCTATCTCCATAAGAAGAACCCCTGGCTCTACTGTAAGTGTTAAGTTTTCTTCATCTAATTCTAAAATGCTATTCATTTCTGTTAAATCTATCATTATTCCACCATGAATTGGTACTGATGCTCCTACAAGTCCTGTACCTGAGCCTCTAGCTACAACTGGAATAGTATTTTCATATGCATGTTTCATTATTTTTGAGACTTCTTCTTGTGAATGTACTTTTACTAACACATCTGGCATATGACTTATTCCACCTAATTCATCATGGCTATAGTCTTCGCTTATTTCTTCCCCTGATAGCACATTATCTATACCAACTACTTCTTTTATAAATTCGATATCCTTAGCGTTTACTTTATTATATTCCATTCTTAAAACCTCCCCGATTACTATATATTAAAGTGTTGCTGCTACTTCACTTAGGCTCTTTCCACTTTTTAAACTCTCTATTAATGCTGGAACTATTTCATACATATCTCCCACTATTGCGTAGTTTGCCACTTTCATTATTGAAACATCTTCATCTTTATTTATAGAGAATATGCATTCTGAGTTATTCATACCTGCTACAAATTGAATAGCTCCTGATATACCTAGTGTTATTATAAGTTTAGGTTTTACTGTTCTTCCACTTAATCCTATTTGTTGCTTAGCATCTATCCAACCAGCTTCTACCATTGGTCTTGTTCCTGCTACTTTACCTCCCAAAAGGTCTGCTAGCTCTTGTATCATTGCCATATCTTTTTCTGATTTCAATCCTCTTCCTACAGCTACTATTACTTCTGCTTCTGATATACTTTCTTCTTTTTCCTTTTCTATAACATCTAAAACTGTTATATTAGATATTAATTTAGATGTATCCATTTCACAAGAAGTTATTT
>NZ_JAPQFJ010000046.1 GCF_026738875.1 Clostridium brassicae | reverse complement strand
TTCGTCCTGAGCCAGGATCAAACTCTCAATTTAAAAGTTTAATCTTTACTCAATTCAATTGACTGACTTTATATCAACTTCTGTTTAATTTTCAAAGACCATTTCTTTCGCTGCACTTAAGCAGCTTGTTTAGTATATCAGTTTTTTTATTGCTTGTCAATATATCATTTATAAAATTTCTCTTGAGTTTTTGGAACAAACTCGCCATCAGTAAGGCCGAAAACCCAACGCTACTAATGTCGTCCGTAACGACAAAAAATATCTTATCAAAATAGAGAAAACCTCGTTCGCATATTATATTAGTTTAAAACATATTATATTTATTTATCTCATCTATTCGTATTTTTTCTTTTATATTTATATATTGATACTCCAGGGAGAGTTTATATTATAATCTCCCCTTATTTACTCTCTTTTTTCTTTTATTTAGCAATATAAAATTTAAAATCAAAACTATAGTAGCAATAATTCCAGCTTCTGGTCCAAAAAATCCTCCCGTTAATATATTTTCTTTTAAATATGCAATATTATAAATACCGCTAATTTCACTAATTCCACTTACAGGAAACCCAAATACATTTCCTTGGAAATAGTTCCATGTGAAATGAAATCCTATTGGCATCCATAAACTCTTTGTCCTAACGTACATGAAGCAAAACAGCATTCCTACTAAAAAAATATTTAATATACCTATTAAATTTACATTAGGATTTAATAAATGAAGCGCTGCAAAAAAAGCAGAAGACATTACTGCGGAGAGCCATGGCTTATCCATTTGATTTAATGTAGTGAATATATAACCTCTACATAGAGTTTCTTCATTTATAGCTACTAATATAAAAAGAAAGATTCCTATTAAAGTATTTTTGTTAAATTGAGGGTTTCTAAAAGAATTTTGAAATTTTATATTTCCCGTAATCATCAATACTACAGATATTACAATAATTGAAATTGCTCCAAAAATCATTCCATAAAACAAATTTTTGCTGTTTTTCTTTATTGAATTAAGCCCTATATCTTCAAATTTTCTCTTTTGAAACAATTTTAACACTATAAAAAGTGTAATAAATAGTGCTAGTATACTCAATACTTGTGATATAAGCAATCCTTGGGAACTGTTTTGCATATAATTTTGTACTAACTCAGATATATCATTATAATTTAAACTGCTATTATACCTAGCTGATATGTATCCTCCTACTAGTCCTCCTATTGCTCCTGTAAAAGTACTAACAAAAATTAAATATATAAAAGAAAATGCTATTATTTTAAATCCCGACCTTATTTCATTATTTTTGTTTCTAAATATCATGCTTTTGCTTACCTCCATATATTAAAATAACTTTAAGTTCATATAGTTTTTCCCTATTACTATATTTTTCTTCCAGTCCTAAAAGAACTTGTGCTTATAGCTATCATACTAAAAAGATAGGATTTATTAGCTTAGGATAACCCCTACTCTAAAATAATAACATTAAATATAAATATATTTAAGCCTTTAATAAAAGTTTACAAAACAGTTACTAAAGGCTTTTAAATATCGATATTTATTTTCTCGTAATTTCATATAGATTCTACTACTCTATTTTAACTTTAATTCTACTTCTCCAACTCCTACTTGAATGCTTAATTCTATATTGTTACTCGTTTTTCCGTAGCTTTCGTTAACATATTCATCTTGATCCTTTTTTAATCCATCTGCTTTTATTTTTCCTACTCCTTTGCCTGCATTAACCTTTACCCCAATATTTTTAGGCAAGTATATTTTTAATCTACCTACTCCCCCCTCTATTTTTGCTTTTACATTTTGCTTATAATCTCCACTAAGATCAATATCCATATCACTAACACCTGTTGCCATAAATAGCTTATTTAAATTTAATTTAGATAAATCTATGTGACCTTCTACAGTACCACCTTCTATATTCATATCAATAGGTAAATCTTTATTAAAAGCTAAGTCCCATTTATATTTATTATCTTTAGCATTCGTATTATGGCTAGATGGCTCATATATTTTTAATTTTCCCTCTTTATTGCTTACTTCATATTCTATATTAGGCTTCCATTCAGGTAACTTATATAAAAACTCACCTGACATAAATTTTTTCTCTCCACTTCTTATAAATAGTTCCCCATTACTCATATTTATATCTACTTTAGTTTGTTTAGCACCATTCAGCTCCACAATTTCACTTTCATTAATAAGTGATTTCTTAGCTTGTGAATCATTTTTATCAATTCCTATACCGCATCCCATTAAATTACAAGCTGTTAACATATACATAGTAAAATATATTAGGAATTTTTTAATTATCAAACTTATCTTCCCCCTTCCTAACTATTAACAACCATTATTAATATTTATTACTTATTCCTTATCAGTAAAATAAACTTAATTAATAATAAATAAACTTTAAATCCATAATGAGATTGCTAAAGAATTTTAATCTTATAAATCTATCTTATTATCAATAAGATAACCTGTACCTAAAAACAAGCCAATCATAGTTAAAATATTGTATATAGCTGAAGCTATGTTTATTACTACGCTCCCATCTCTTATAATAAAGCTCTCTGCCGATGTAGTACCTAAACTACCCAAGCCACTTAGATGCATAGTCCCATCATTTATTAAATTAATGTTAATAGTGTATGGTATATACTTTGTGATTAAATAATCTATATATCCAAGTAATGCAATTACAGCAATAAAAAATACTCCCCCTAAAAACTTGCTTAATTTTTTCTTTTTAACAGCCATTTTACTTAATGCTACAGAGAAAAATATAAGCAATAATAAACTTATCATTACAATTAAAAGATTAATTATAACAAAAAATATAGCTGTTTTCACACTTGTAAGAGCACTTAATTTAGTGTAAATTTCTTTTAAAACACTATTATTATAAATTAAAATTGTTAATATAGTTACTATAGATGATGCAGCAGTCCATATTAGGCAAGATATCGTCTTAGCAGCCACTATTTTGTTTCCACTTACAGGTAAAGTTAAAGTTAGATATCCTCTATCCTCATATAGTTCTTTTTCAAAAGAATTGGCACTAAGTGCGAAGGTAAGTATGCCCATTGTTACAATAACCAAAATAACTAATCCATATATTAGTGGCCTAGGCCATTTATCTATTCTTGTATATAAACCTAAATTAGCTAGAAAAGCAACAATAAATATAGTCAAAAACAGTTTATAGCTACCTTTTATATCATACTTTATTAACTTTCCCATTACTGAAATACCTCCCTATATAACTCATCAATAGATTGCCCCTTCTCAGATCTTAACTCTTCTGCGTTGCCATTCAAAATTATTTCACCATCTTTAATAAATGCAACATCATCAAATATTCGTTCTATATCTTTAACAAGATGAGTAGTTATAATCATAGATGCTTCCTCACTATAAACATTAACTATAGCATCTAATATTTGTTCTCTAGCAACTGGGTCCACTCCTCCTAATGGTTCATCTAAAATATATAATTTAGCATTTCTTGATAATACCAAAGAAAGGTTTAATTTTTCCATCATTCCTTTTGATAATGCTGTAACTTTCGATTCTTTTTCAAGCTTCATAAACTTCAAAAGCTCTTCACATTTTTTCTCATCAAAATCTTCATAAAAGTCCTTAAAAAATCCCATCGCATCCTTTATAGTCATCCATTTATATAAATAGTTTCTATCAGGAAGATATGAAACTATAGCTTTTGTTTTAACTCCTGGTTTTTCTCCACTTATTAAAATTTCTCCACCAGATTTTCTCAAAATTCCAGCAGCAATTTTAAGGAATGTAGTTTTTCCACTCCCATTCGGTCCTAAAAGACCTAATATCTTACCTTTATCTAATTCTAAGTTAACACTCTTTAGCGCTTTCTTTGTAAAATAACTTTTACTTAAATTCTTAACTTGTAAAACATTATCCAATTTCTATTCCCCCTTATTTAACTTACTAGATACCACATCAACAATTTCTTTATTCGTAAAACCCAAATGTCTCATTCCATCAATAAACTTTTCTATAACATCTTTTGCCATATCTCCTCTAAGATTATAAAGAATACTATCATCTTCTGTGATAAATGTTCCTGTACCTCTTTGAGTATAAGCTAATCCTTCCCTTTCTAATTCCTTATATACTCTTTGTATCGTGTTAGGGTTAACTCTTAGCGATGTTGACATTTCTCTTACTGATTGCAATTTCTCTCCCCCTTTTAACTCTTTTAACACTATTTGCTTTTTTATAAGATTCATAATTTGAATATATATAGGAGTCTTATCATCAAACTCAATCACATTCTCTCTCCTCCTGTACTACCTTAATAATTAGATTGTATTAGTGTACTATATAAATAGTACACTAATACAATAGTGAAGTCAATGATTTTATAATTATTTTCTATATGAAGTTTTTCAATTTATTTAGATGTTTACCTTCATTACTATTACAATTTTTTGTAATTAATACTGTATAATTATTTTACATTGCTTCACAATTTAAATAAAAAAGCTACTATCAAATAAATTATAAAATGATAGCAACCTTTTATTACTTACTTAATATATTCTTTATATATCTTGAACAATCATCATATTTGTATTAGCTGTAGCTATTAATTTACCTTCTTTATTATGAGCTTCAGCAATCATATGAATTATAGTATTTCCTTTTAATTTTAAGTAAGCTGTTATAATAAGTTCATCACCTAAATATATAGGTCTTTGATAACTGGTACTAATATCTATTGTCACTCCTATTTTATTTTCTATTGCACATGTGAAAAGTGCTCCAAAAGCATTATCAAAAGCTGCTGTAATAAATCCTCCCTGCATACTTTTTCTGGGATTTAAATACTTCTCTAAAACAGGAAATGCTATTTTTAAACTTTCCTCTTCGATATACTCTATAACTTTTGGTTGCATTAAATTAAAACAATTCGCTAAGTCTCCTTTGGTAGCTTCTTCTATTTTCTTTAATAAGCTCAAAGTTTTATTCTCCATATCTATTCTCCTCTATATTTAGTTTGTTTAGTATTTATATTTTGTTTAATTTATAAAAAAATAACTACATACATAGATTATTTAAAAAGATAATTATAGATATATTGTAATATATAGAGCTTTAATTACAAATAATAAAAACAAGCTATGTTTTTAAACTTTTATTAAAATTACAAATGTATTTTTATTTGAAAACACTAATATCTAATTATTTAATCAAAAATAATATCTAAAGGAGTGAGCAATATGCCAAAAGATAGTCAACCAGACAATAAAAAAGCTAGAATGGAAAAAAGTAATTGGGATACACCAATAACAAGAGAAACAGCTAAAAATAAAAACCGTACATCAAAGAAACAATCTGCAAAAAGAGGTGATGTTTAAACATATCCTATGTTTAGTAAATTGTTAATTTAACACATTATCAGATAAGCATCAAATTAACATTACTATATATAGCACATAATTTAATCATAGAATAAGATTGAATTATGTGCCTTTTATACTTACTCTATACATATAATGAAACTTTAAATTAATATTTATTAAAATACCCTTTTTAACATATTAATTAAATTTATACCATATTTATAATGTTTAAATAGAAAAAGTTATTTTATTTTGATAACATATTAATTATAAAAGCATTACATAGATTTGAGGAGGTAATTACTATAAATACTTTAGAAAATTTACGACTTAAAATAAAGGAATTAAGTGAAAATTACACTGATGAGGAAATAGGCGGATGGATTACTGGAGATGGCCCAGTTCCTTGCAATATACTCTTTGTTGGTGAAGCTCCAGGTAAAACTGAAGTAGAACAAGGTAAACCTTTTGTAGGTATGGCAGGAGAAACTTTTGAAGAATACTTAAATTCTATTGATCTTACTCGTACTAAGGTTAGAGTTACAAATACTTGCTTTTTTAGACCTATAAAAATTAAAGAAGGTAAAACCGGAAGAACTACTGTAAGCAATCGAACACCAAAATCACCTGAAATAAAACTATTTAAGGAAATACTTGATGAAGAAATAGAACTTGTAAATCCTAAAATTATTATAACTTTAGGCAATATTCCACTAAAAAGACTAACAAACTTTAAAAGCATAGGAGATTGTCATGGTCAAGTTTACTTTAATGAAGAATTAAAACGATATGTATTCCCTATGTATCATCCATCTGCTCTTACATATAACAGAAATGATACATTTAAAAAAATGTATCATGATGATTGGATTAAATTAAAAAAGGTACTAGAAACTCTTTAGTTTCAGTACCTTTTTATTATTCATATTTTCTCCATCGGTTTGCTATAAATCTTAACAATGAAAATATTATAAATGAAGATAGCATAACTATCATATATACTTTAAAAATTGAATCTAAGCCACTTGGCTTAGATAATATAACTCCTGCCCCTATTATTGAAAATATGCCTATAATCATGTTATATATCCCTATTGTTTTTCTAATCCTGTCATCTTTTTTTCTTAGCATAACTAATGCCATTAATATTAGATATATACCGCTACCTATCATAAACCAAATTTGCCACTTTCCCAAAAAATCACCGCCTAATCATATGTTAATTTATATTTTATATTATACATTAAAATTCAATAAACTATATGTATATTTTTTGAAATATTGAGCATAATTAAAATGAGCAAAAAAATAAAAAGCTGCGCAAGCTAACTCCCCCCTGAACCATGCGCAGCTTTTTATTATTTTAAAATATATCTAACACTTCCTTCTCTTCTCAGATTTTATTGCAGATGTTATACAGAATCCTAATCCACCATATAGTAACACTATACCACAAATAAGCATTATAATTGAACTAGTTTCCATCTATGGATTCACCTCCTGCGTTAACCTGTATAAAA
>NZ_JAPQFJ010000045.1 GCF_026738875.1 Clostridium brassicae | reverse complement strand
ATCCAATTAAGCAAATATTCCTAACTAATTTATCTCTTGATGTATTAATATATTTATCTAAAAAAGCTGAAGTAAAAGACTCTACCATTGATATACTTGAAGATATCCCTGCAATTATTAAGCATAAAAAGAATCCAGCTCCTATTATACCTCTAACTACTGGACCACCAGGCATTAAATTAATAGCATTTGGGAAAGCTACAAAAGCTATTCCTGGACCTGCTTGAATAACTTTATCCATTGGAAGTCCTGATGCATAACATGCATATCCTAATGTGCTAAATACGCATAAACCTGCCAAAAAATCAAAACTAGCATTTGCAAAAACTGTTATAAATGCATTGTTTACAACATCTGATTTCCTAGGCAAATAACTTGAATATGCTACCATAACTCCTACTGCTAAAGTAGTAGAGAAGAATACCTGTGCATATGCTGATACCCATATTCTAGGATTGGCTATCTTAGAAAAATCAGGTTTTAAAAACCAATTTAACCCCTTTGCTGATCCAGGAAGTGTTAATCCTCTAATTGTCATCAAAAGCATTAATATTGCTAATGTTGGAGTTATAAATTTACATGCTTTTTCTATCCCCCCTGAAATTCCCTTCTTTGTAATATAATAATTTAAAAACCATACAATCGCTACTGCAATAGCTATGTTGCCTCTTATACCACCAAATTCTAGAGCACCGCTACTAACTTTTAAAAACTCCCCGCCAAAGAAAGCGTTAGGATCAGTTCCCCATCCACCTTTGAAAGCTAATACAAAGTAATTTATACTCCAAGATATAATAACAGAATAGAAAGTAACAACTATTAAAGGAATCATTACAGGCCACCAACCAAGCCATTCCCATTTTCTGCCTAGTTTTGCATAAGCTAATGTATTAGCACCTCTCATTTTACTTCCAAATCCAAATTCTAATATCATAAGTGGTACACCAGCTGTTAATAAGGCTACGAAATAAGGAAATAAAAACGCTCCTCCTCCATTTGCATAGGCTGTGTATGGAAATCTCCATAAGTTACCTAATCCAACTGCAGCTCCAATAGTTGCCATTATAAAACCAAACCTTGACCCCCAAGAGTCTCTATTTTGATTTTCCATATATGGTTTCCTCCTAATATTCAATTTTAAAAATAATATAATTAATACATGAAAGTCTGATCATATTGGGAAATTTATTATTTACAGATTATTGTAATGTGTTTTTATAGATTTGACATTTATATATATATAAGATATAATGTAAAGGTTTACTATTGCTTTATTTTAAAAAGCGATTGCAAAATTAACCTAATCACTTATTTTGCAATCGCCACTTAGTAAAATGCCAATAGAATGGTTTATTTAGGGTAGGAACTATTCTATTGGTTTTAATCTTGCAGTAAAGTGTCTTAGAACTTTAGGTTCATAAGTAAACTCTAATCCTTTTAATGATGCAGCCTTGTCTTTAACAGATATTATAGCTTCTGCAACTACATCCATATGATCATTAGTATATACTCTTCTTGGAATTGTGAGTCTTACTAATTCAAGTGGTGATTCTAGAGGTTCACCTGTTTCAGGATCTCTTCCAAGTAAGAATGAGCCTACTTCAACAGGTCTAACTCCTGATTCAAGATATATTGCGTTACATAATACTTGAGCTGGGAATTGATGATATGGTATATGAGGAAGTATTTTTTTAGCATCTACAAAAACAGCGTGTCCTCCTGTTGGATATTGAATTGGAATTCCAGCTTCTCTTAATCTTTCACCTAAATACTCAACCTGGGAAATTCTATAGTCAAGATAATCTTCATCTATTCCTTCATATAATCCTCTAGCTAAACATTCCATATCTCTTCCAGCAAGTCCACCATAAGTTACGAAACCTTCCATTGGAACTACTCTTGATCTAACTGCTGTAAACAATTCTTCATCTTCTTTAACACCGCATAATCCACCTATATTTACTATAGCATCTTTCTTAGCACTCATTGTGAAACCTTCAGCATATGAGAACATTTCTGTAACAATTTCTTTTATACTCTTATCTGCATAACCTTCTTCTCTCTTCTTTATAAAGTAAGCATTTTCAGCAAATCTTGCAGCATCTATAAATACTCTAATTCCATATTTCTTTCCTATTTCGCTAACTGCCCTTAAATTTGCCATTGCTACTGGCTCTCCACCAGAACTATTACATGTAATTGTCATAAGTATAAAAGCTATTTCTTCAGCACCTTTTTCTTTTATGAAATTTTCTAGTTTTTCTAAATCAAAATTTCCTTTCCAATCATAGTAAGTAGTAGTATCAAATGCTTTTTCTGTTACAAAATTTAATGCTCTACCACCATTTAATTCTATATGAGCTTTTGTAGTATCAAAGTGCATATTTCCAAGAACATATTGTCCTTTTTTCTTTATAAGATTTGGAAATAAAACTTGTTCAGCACCTCTTCCTTGATGAGTTGGCACAACATATTTATATCCAAAAATATCTTGAACAGCATCTACTATATGATAATAGCTTTTACTTCCAGCATAAGCTTCATCACCTAACATAAGTCCAGCCCATTGATTATCACTCATAGCACCTGTTCCACTATCTGTTAAAAGATCTATATATACATCCTTTGATTTAAGTAAGAAAGGATTATATCCTGCTTGTATTAAAGCTTCCTCTCTCTGCTCTCTAGTTGTCATCTTTAATGGTTCTACCATCTTAATTTTAAATGGCTCTGGTTTTCTTTTCATAGTAAATACCTCCCAAATTTATTTATTTTATATAATTAATTATTTTAATAATTATTGATAACGTTTACTTTAGCTTTAAATATTAAAATGATAGGTACTTGAACTTATGCTACGTTTTTTTATTACATGTCAGGAATCATAAAATAAAATTCCTGACAAATTCTCGCTATTTTTTGTTTAAATATCTATAAATAGTATTTTCTGATGTTTTCAATTGATTTGCTACTTGTGATACAGCTCCTTTTAATAAAAATACCTCTCTTTCATCTAATTTATGAACTATACTCATTTTCTCCTCAGGTGACATTCTTTCAGGTGGAATACCTATTTCAGATAAAGTATCCTCTATAATATGAATTACCAGTTCTTCTATGGATCCACTTAATTTATCAGACACAGGAGCTTTTTCTTCAGCTAGATTTCTTTCAGGTCCTCCACTTATTTCAGATAAAAACTTATTTAAAAAATTAGCTGCTTGAATAAAATCGGAAATATTTATACTTATACATAAAAGTCCTATGACATCACCATTATCATTTTTTATAAAAAAAGTTGAAGATCTTAATATTTTTCCATCCTTAGTTCTAGAAGGATATTTACAAATATAATTTTTATCTTTAAAAAAATCTTCTTTAATTACTTTTAACCCTAAATCTGTTAAAGGGCTTCCTAGTTTTCTTGAACTAATTCCATCACTGTTTGCAATAGCAATTAAAGAATTTTCAAGGTTTCTTGCGTCATGTAGAGCTATTTCACAGTTGTTTCCCATTGCTTCTCCTAAAAAATTTACTAATGGTATAAAAGACTGCAACAACTGATCATCACTTATGTTTTTTTTCATTTATTTGCCTCCACGTATTTGTCTATTTGATATTAAATTTATCAATATAAAAATTATTTTTATCTATAATGTTTTTTTAACACGGTGATAATTTTTTCTTATCTTGAGATAATAATAGCATGTTTAATAAAAAATTACAATAGTCAAAATAATAATTTTTTATATTTTCTGAATATTTTTTCTAATTATATTTACTTTAAGTATAAATTTAATATTATGATAATGGAAAATATTATATTTTTAGTATAATTTTCAAACTAAAATTTAATCAACTAATAAATACTATCTATAGTACACAATATAGATAGTATTTATTAAAGTTATTATGCACTATACTATATCATTTAGTGTTATATATTTTTTCTATACCTTTCGTAATACCTTCTGATATTTTTTCTTGATAATCACTACTACTCAAAAGCCTATCTTCTTGTGGATTTGATAGAAAGCCCATTTCTACTAAAACAACAGGTACAGTAGACCAATTAAAACCTGTAATATCTCCTCGTTCTACCACACCTCTGTTTTTCATACCTACTTCATTAATTAAAGAGTCTAATATAACTTTTCCAAAATTCTTACTTTCATTATAAAAACCTTTAGTATAATCATTTTTAGCTGGAACAAGAATAGATGCTCCTTTTACTAAGCTACTCTCAGCAGAATCTGCATGAATTCTTAATACCAAAGCAGCATTAGAATTATTGCCTACTTTAGCTCTTGCTATATTACTCATAGTTTTATCATTGTCAGTTTTTGTCATTATTACATTGTATCCTTTTAATTCTAGTCTGTTTTTTAATTTTTGAGCTACCTTCATATTTATTTCATATTCTGGTGTTTTAGTTGTAACACCCTGTGCTCCTCCAGTTTGTTTATACTTAAGCTTAGATGAATTAGGTGCTTCAGGTTCCTTACTAGTATCAGCTTTACTTGCATGTCCAGGATCTATAACTATAATTTTATTTTTTAATTTATCTTGTGATGATGTATTATTTTTATTCTCTTTCTTCAAAGAACTATTCTCATTCAAATTTTGTTTGTTTTTTTTATTATCTTGTAAATTGTTTTTTATACTACTGTCTTTGCTACTATTTTCATCACTCTTACTTATATTTTTCTCTATTTGCTGAGAATTTTTTTCTTGTAAAAGGGTACTATTTTCTATGCTAACTTTTTTATCTTGTTCATCATTACTTGCAGATTCTTTACTTCCACATGCAGAAAATAAAGCAGTCATTGCTATAATTATTGATATACCTTTTAGTTTTTTCATAAACTTATACCCCATTCTAATTATCAATTTATACTATTGGATTTTTTATCTATTCCGCATAATATTTAATATATAACTTATCTTTGTATTTATATCTTTTCTTTGAATATTTTATAGTTACAATTAGTAATTATAATATACTATGTTATTGTATCATAAAAACAACATAGTATAAAAAATAGAGGGTTAGCCAAAAATAAACTTTAGATATAATATCTTAATTCTTTAAATTAGAAATTAATAAATATATCACACTATTTTAGCTAACCCTCTTATATAGATTTGTTGTATACTACTCATTTAATATAAATTTTTATTTAGCTATTTTTCTAGCTTTGAATTTATTAAAGGTGTTTCAAAATATACACTGGTACTAGGGAAAGCTGCTGATACACCTTCCCTACTTAAAATATCCATGATTTTAAAATTTACATTCTGCTTAACTTGCATATATTTATCCCATTCTGCAGTATTAGCAAAACAGTATATGAATATATCTAAACTACTTTGATTAAATCCATCAAAATATACTAAAATAGTTTCATCATTAATTTCTGGATCATCTATAAGCATTTGCTTTATACTTTCCACACATACTTTTAATTTATCTTTTGATGTATCATAAGTAACTCCAAGAGTAAAATTTATTCTTCTCATATCCCTTTTCGTCCAATTAATTATAGCTGAATTAGATAGGGTGGAATTAGGCTCTGTAACTAAAGCTTTATCTAAAGTTCTTATTCTAGTACTTCTTATAGTTATATCTTCTACTATTCCTTCTACATTTGCAGTTTTTATATAATCTCCAATTGAAAAAGGCTTATCTAATATAATAACAAAACCTCCAAATATATTTGAAAGAGCATCCTTTGCTGCAAAGGCCAAAGCTGCTCCACCAACTCCAAGTCCAGCAACAAAACCGCTGATATTATAATCCCATATAGCAAATATGATACATATAGCTAAAGCAATAATCATTATTTGAAGTATTTTTGATATAAAAGGGAAAATTATCTTATCTAGTTTGATATTAAAAATTTCCGATAGCTCTTCATATAAAACAGAATGTTCTGTTGTTAAATTATAACATGCCCATGCAAACAATATAATAATGATAGATTTAAATAAGTTAATTATTCCTGTAACTGTATGAAGATTGTATCCAAAGGCTCTTCCAAAAAATAGTATTGCAAAATATGCTCCTAAAACAACAAATAATGCTCTCATAGGCTCCTGAAATGCAGCTATTATTTTACGATCCAAATTTGTCCTAGTCCTAGCCGTAATTTTTAATAACCCTTTAAGTATATAATTTGTAAATATTTTTCTTAATAAAAGGAAAATGAAAAATATACCTATACCTATGCCTATATATTTTATAGTATTAAAAGTAAACTTATCTGCTATAAAATTTATTTTCTGCTCCGCTTGATTAAACGCTTGTTGTACATCATCCATATTCTTCACCTCCGACTTTACATTAAATATTTTAATAGACCTACTAGTTTTTCTCAAGTATAATTAGTAATAATTTAATAAACTATAATATAAATTTAAAATTAATTTTACATCTATAATAAGTAAACATTTATTAAAACATAGCCGAATATAAAAAGAACTCCTTAGAGTTCCTTATAGTTCCTTATTTTTTATAATAATAATTAGTTGTTATCTGAGTAGATTTATAGAATTCTTCACCATGTAGTTCACTTTCATCTATTAGCTGAAGTAATTTAGAGTTAGTGCTATTTTTATCTTTATTTTTAATACTTTTATCTTCTCTATCTTTCATATAAAATACTCCTTTCTACTTTCTAAGAGTATTTTTCCCTTTCAAATATAAATTATTAAAATAATTTATATAATAAAAAAACATCTCAAATTGAGATGTCTTGGTGATCCACCGGGGAATCGAACCCCGGACAACTTGATTAAAAGTCAAGTGCTCTACCGACTGAGCTAGTGAATCATATCTTACCCGGCGGCGACCTACTCTTCCACACCGTCTCCAGTGCAGTACCATCGGCGCTTTGAAGCTTAACCTTCGTGTTCGGAATGGGAACGGGTGTTACCTTCAAGCCATAACCACCAGATGCTAT
>NZ_JAPQFJ010000044.1 GCF_026738875.1 Clostridium brassicae | reverse complement strand
AGCGTTCGTCCTGAGCCAGGATCAAACTCTCAATTTAAAAGTTTAATCTTTACTCAATTCAATTGACTGACTTTATATCAACTTCTGTTTAATTTTCAAAGACCATTTCTTTCGCTGCACTTAAGCAGCTTATTTAGTATATCAGTTTGTCTCTTCTTTGTCAACAACTTTTTTGGTTTTTTATTTCAAACCTTGTTGTCGTCTTGCCATTGCTCTCTCGCGACGACATGGATTATCTTATCAAAATAATACATGTATCGTTTCATTATTTTATGTCATCTAACTTAAATAACTCTAAATTTCTCATTATATCTATTAATTTTTTCTAAAATCATATATTGATACTCCTGGAACAGTATTTGTAAAACCATCTTTATTTTATGTATTTTATATCATTTAATACACTTTATAATCTAACAAATTCTAGATCTATTTTTATAAACTATTAATTTAATATTTTTTAATTAAAAAGAAATTATATTAAACTAAAAAATAACACAATATATTGATTTTCTCATTAATATCTCAATATATTGTGTAAATCTATTTTAAGATAGCACCTTTTATTAGATACTTATTTATTTGTCTTATAAAATATTTTATGATCTCTCCATTTGCCATTTATAAATAAATATTTTTCACTTATTCCAATCTCTTTAAATCCAGAACTTATTAAAACTCTTTGAGATTTTTCATTATCCACAAGAGTGCTTGCCTCTATCCTATGAAGTTCCATATCTTCAAAAGCATATTCTAATAAAAGCTTTATAGCTTCTTTCATATATCCATTATTTTGTTCATCTTTATCTATAGAATAACCTATAAATGCATTCTTAAATATTCCTCTTACTATGTTCGATAATCTTATTTTACCTATAAATTTTTTATCTTTGTATATACCAAATTCAGCACTTGTTCCATTTAAAAACTGTTTATAACTTTCTATCAGACTCTCTGTTTGAGCTTCTATTGTATAAAAACTCTCTTCTCTCAATGGCTCAAATGGTTGTAAATAGTTTTTGTTTCTTTTATAATAATCTAAAATATCCTGTGAATCTTCTGGGGTTAGAATCTTAAGCTCTACATTTTTTCCTTTAAGTCTTAAAATATTTATATTCCTGTCTTTCTTAAACTCGCTAATCTCTACACCAAAAACTAATTCACTTCTACGTTCATTACCTAAAGTATAGCTATTAATAAATATTCCTTCTAATGTAAAACCTAATTCTGTAAACGGACTTAACATAGTATCCTGATCAACTATAACATCTATCTTTAATACTTCTGTATTTTTGAATAAAGATGTAACCATTAAGTCTAGTGCTTTTTTTAGCTCTTCTCTATGACTTTCATCATTTTTATAGAATTTAATCCTAAAACTACAAAATTTATTTTTTGCACTTAATTCAATTATAAAAATAACGCCTAAGTTTATACCATATTTATCTTTTATTATGTACTCATTATCTTTGCCCTTTAAAACTTTTATTTCATTATTATATACCTTATACATATTGCTATCCCCTGCTTTCATTAGATATATTTTTAGTGTTTACATAAATTAAATAAGTAAATATAACACATATAAATAAGCAAATAGGAATAACATAGTATGCCTTATATACACTTATTGAATCGCTTAGACTTCCAATTAAAATGTTGATAAACATACCTGTTCCTGATGCTACAGTTATTATTAATCCAGTTATAAATGATATATTATCTTTAAAAACTTTACTTAGAGTAAGAATAGTGGTAGGAAAGATGATTCCAAAAAATGTTCCTGATAGTGAAATAATTATTATTCCATTCAATCCAATTACCATTCCAATTGTGTATAATATAAACGCTATAGAAATAGAAATTAAAACTGTTTTAATATATCCAAGTTTTTCAGCTATAAATCCACCTAGTAATCTTCCTAATGCAAGTGTACCAAAAAATATAGCTGCATAATAAGACCCTTTATTTACATCAAGTTTATATGTATCATGGATAAAGTTCACAAACCACACTCCTGTATTTGTCTCAGCTGAAACATATGCTCCTAAAGCAATCATATAAAGGTATATCATCTTATTTTTTAATATATTTTTATAATCTATTTTTTCCTTACTTTTAACTTTATTAACTTCAGGTATTCTAACAAAAATAAAACTCAGAAAAGTTCCAGTAGCTATCACAGCTATCATCAGATATATTTGTTTCCAAGTTATTCCTTTGTATAGCATTGCTCCCGCAAACCTTTGGGCACAAGTAGCTCCAACTCTATAACAAAAATGTGTAAAATTCATAAGTATTGCTTGAAAATTTATGGCAAGTATAGGGATTATGGTATTAGTTCCTATGGCAATAAATGCTTGTCCGATATTTAATACGAAAAGCTCTATTATTAATAATAGAAAGCTTTTACAAAAATATAATGCTATAAGAGGAATAACCATAAACATAAATCCTAATAAAAACACTCTTTTCTGTCCTATTTTCTCACACAACACTCCTCCTATAAAGGTGAAACTCATATATCCTAAAGAACACATAAGCACCATTAGTGATATACCTTTATTTTCTACTAAAAATTCCTGTTTAAGAGTAGGAACAAATGGTCCTCTAACATTATCGCACATTGCAGATAAAATCATCATTATGAATATAAAGACTATAGCTATAAAATTTTTTCTTTTCTCCACTGAACCAACTCCTTAATCATAAATTAAGTCTTTAATAACTTCTCCTGCTATAATAAGTCCCGCACTCGATGGAACAAAGGAAATACTTCCTGGTGATTGTTTCCTTTGACCTTTATCTTTATATTCCTCACTTATTTTAATAGGTAACTCTTCTGAATACACTACCTTTAACTTCTTTATACCTCTAGATTTTAGTTCCTTCCTCATAACTTTAGCAAGAGGACATACATTAGTTTTGTATATATCTGAAACTTTAAGTTTAGTAGGATCTAATTTATTTCCTGTTCCCATACTGCTAATCAATCTTATATTATTTTCATTACACCAAACAACCAAAGCAATTTTAGATGTTACTGTATCTATTGCATCTATAACATAATCTGTATCTTGCCCTATTATATCTTTGATATTGTCTTTAGTTACAAACACTTTATGAGTTGTTACAATACATGAGGGATTTATATCTAAAACTCTTTCTTTCATTACATCTACTTTTGCTTTACCAACCGAACTAGTTGTAGCAATTATTTGTCTATTTATATTAGAAATATCTACCTCATCTTTATCAACCAAGGTTATATTTTGAATACCACTTCTAGCCAAAGCTTCAGTTACAAAACCTCCTACCCCCCCAATTCCAAATATAACAACTTTGCTTTTTATTAATTTTTCTAAATTCTCTTTTCCTATAATTTTTTCTGTTCTAATTAACCATTCCATATTTTTTACCTCTCTTTTATAATCCAAATAATTGCTACAGTACATAATAAATTTTTCAATTTTAAGATATATTATACATATATTTTAAATTACTAAGCTCATTAAAACAAACATACTAAAATATAAATTAAACGTTATACCAATAATTATTATATCAAAAATAAAAAAAAATACTGCGAATTTTTCGCAGTATTCTAAATTAAAAATAAAATCCGAACAAGCAACAATCATATATAAAAATCCATATTAAACAGAGTTAAAGGCATATAAGTAACTTTCAACTATAAGACATGTCTTTACCATACTATTTATATTACCTCCGTAGACAGACTCATTTTATACCTATACTCTTTATTCTATTTGTAACTAAGCTTAATAAATTGACGACCATAAATCTTAGTTACTTTAAATAGAATAACTCACCTTTAATTCTGTTATAAACTTTAATTTCCCACACATGGCATAATATTGTAGCCACAATATTATTATACTATTTAATCATAATTTTCGCAATATTCTGGCCTGATAGACTTTACTACACATACTTACATGTATCTATTAAATAGTACAATTAATTTAATATATGTTTATATAGTCTATAAATTGATATAGCTATTAATATATGATTTTATCGAAATAAAGTGATATATTAAATAATATTTTTATCTTTCATATAGATTTGATAGAACTTTATCATATAAGCCCACTTGACACACGTTATTTTGAAAATTATCACACATATTACAACTTATAGTTAAATCATAAGAAGAAGTTATGCCAAATATATTATTTATTGGAGTATATCCAGAACAGTTAGTAGCAATAGCTATAGTCTGTTGATTTCCTGCCATAGAATATGATTCCATATCATTTATGTTATTGAGATTTGATACACTTTTAATTGTATTATCCATCTTCACAGATTTTTTATCATATCTTATGTCTCTCATAGAATCCGCTCCTTTAGTTTCTACTTATTATTTGAATAACTTCATCAAATAACCCTTTTGAGCATTCTCCATTAATAAAATTTTTACAATTATTACAACTTTCAGAAAGGGTTCCCATACTAAACATAGTTATTGCATATTTTGCATCATACTCTAAACAATTTTGAGCCACTACCATTTTAAATTCTTTGGAAATCATACTAAGCACTCACCTTTTAATTTATTAATTTTAGTATAGTTTCCCTCAAATTTAAAATAAAATTCGTTTTTTACAAATATACTTAATTTTAAATCTAATCCCTATGAACTAATATATACTCCCACTAATTGAATAATTCTTAATATATTACAGATTCTGTTTCTCTACAATATTTTGTAATAAGACATTCTCCTAAATTTCTAGGACATTTCTTACATATACAATCTTCTACATTACCATCACAATCTTTATTTAAAAATTCAGGACACTTTTTACAGTTATTATTAATATATTTCATATTATATATCTCCTCTACATCTAATTATCTACAAAAAATAATACCTTGCCTCTCTTAAGACAAAGGTCGATATAATTTGAATTTTTAATCATATATATTTATTCTCACATAAATATATACACTCTTTATCATATCCTATTTCTTTTAAGACTTTTCTAACAACTTCTTTTCCTATTCTATCCTCTTTCATTTGGCATATTGCATTTTCTATACTGCTCCACTCTACAAACTCAACTTCAGCAGATTTTTTAATCTCTCCCTTAACATATTGAGCCATATAAGTTAACATTAAAAGCTCAGATTCCTTAATAAAATCGCTACCTAAATATTTAAGTTTATTTACAATTATTCCTGTTTCTTCTTTAACTTCTCTAACAACAGTTTCTTCAACAGTTTCACCGTTTGTTACATATCCTGAAACTAGAACTTTTGAATTTTTAAAGATATAGCTTTGTTTAAGTAAAAGTATTTCATTTCCTTTTACAACCGCTACCACTACACATGGCTTAGGTAAATCAAAATACATGGTATTATCAAAGGGGCAATAAGGTACTTGGCCCTCATCTAAGCTATCTTTCATTATTAATTTTGAACCACACTTAGGACAAAATTTATATTTCATATAATTCCCCTCCCTGAATAATATCGTAATTTAATTATTCCTTTTAATTCCATCACCTATTATTTACACATATACTTAAATGATTATGGTACTATAATTATAATGCATTTACATTTTATAGTATATAGTTCCATATGCTGATTTATAGAATTATAACTTAAATTAGTATTTATTCTTATTGATTATAATAAAATTTCTATCCTTTTATTTAACTCTATATAGTTATCTTTGACATTAGAATTATATGCAAAAATATCCACTCCTTTTTTATAAGCTAATCTAAGCGCATCTCCAAATTTATTATCCATATCATCATAAGGAGAGAACTTATTTGCCTCTTGCAATTGTATTAAAAACAAGACACCCGCTCCTTTACCTTGTGCTTTAACCTCGATTAATTCTAAAATATGTTTTCTTCCTCGCTCTGTTGGAGCATCTGGAAACATACAATGTCCATTTTGTTCAAATGTTACACCCTTCACTTCTAAATAATACTCTTGTTCTTGGCTATTTAAAAGTTTAAAATCAAATCTACTATTTCCAAAAGTTTTTTCTCTTTGGATTATGGTATAATTCTTTAACTTATCTATTTTACCCTTCTTCAAGGCCTCATCAACTACATAATTAGGTACTTGAGAATCAATATTTATTAATTTTCCATCCTTATATCCTGCTATTAAATCATACTTAGTTTTTCTATTTTGGTTTTTCCCTTCTTTTAAAATAATAGTAGCTCCAGGTATAAGTATCTCTTTACATCTACCTGTATTAGGCACATGAACAACAATTTCTTCCCCATTCAATTTTACATAAGCAATAAACCTATTTGGCCTTTTTATAAATTCCGCTCTAAAAATATTGTTATCATATATCATATTTGTCATAAGCTCCTTTTATATAAAAATATTTTCATACATTCTATTGATATCTTCAACATTATTATATATTAAATAGGATGATTATATTGTAATAAATAATTCCATATTAATTTTTATCTATTCCTATATAATTCAAAAACTATATTGATCATGATAATATAATAAAAATCTATTTCTGTCTATTCTCTTACTATAAATAACGAATTTGCTTTAAAAAATCAATAAAAAAAGCCTCAATCTTTAAATTGAGACAATATAATGGTAGCTCCTAGGGGAATTGAACCCCTGATTCCGCCTTGAGAGGGCGACGTCTTAACCTCTTGACCAAGGAGCCATGTAATTAACTTTTTATACTTTACTTGTAATATTATAGCACTTGATAGTCTTGTTGTCAATTTATATTAAATATATTATGTAAAATAAAACTCTTCTACAATAAAATAGAAGAGTTTTATTTGGCTGGGATGGCAGGATTCGAACCTACGCATGTAGCAGTCAAAGTGCTATGCCTTACCGCTTGGCGACATCCCAATATTATGGTGCGTCTTAAGAGATTCGAACTCCTGGCCCACGCCTTAGAAGGGCGTTGCTCTATCCAGCTGAGCTAAAGACGCAAAATGGAGCGGGTAAGGGGAATCGAACCCCTGTGTTCAGCTTGGAAGGCTGACGTTCTACCATTGAACCATACCCGCTTATTTATATGGTGCAGGTGAAGGGAGTCGAACCCCCACGCCAAAGGCGCTAGATCCTAAGTCTAGTGCGTCTGCCAATTCCGCCACACCTGCATATATAAAAATAATGGTGACTCCTAGGGGAATCGAACCCCTGTTACCACCGTGAAAGGGTGGTGTCTTGACCGCTTGACCAAGGAGCCAAATTACCTGGCGGCGACCTACTCTTCCACACCGTCTCCAGTGCAGTACCATCGGCGCTTTGAAGCTTAACCTTCGTGTTCGGAATGGGAACGGGTGTTACCTTCAAGCCATAACCACCAGATGCTATAGTTCTCG
>NZ_JAPQFJ010000043.1 GCF_026738875.1 Clostridium brassicae | reverse complement strand
GTTCAAAAAACATTAAGAACATTGTTTGATATTCTAAATATGGTGTTTTTATTCCCATAGCCATTTTCTTTTTAAGATCAGATGATACCTCTAACATTGTTTCAATTTCTTCTTTTGTATAATCCTCTAATGTTATAAAGTGTCTTCCTCTAAATACTGTTTGCATTGTTTTTCCCCCTTGAGTTTATTTTTATTATTGTGCGCTAATTAAAATATTTTTGTAACCTTTGTTGTATATTACACAGCACCTAATTTTACTTATGTATTTAATCACTTTCCTATAGTTTATGCACTATTCATGCCAAACTTATAAATTTAATTCCTATCCCTATTTCAAACCATAAAAAGCCAATTTATTCTTTTATGTAACCTCTTTTTTTTATCAAATTGATAATGTTTTTTCCTGTATATATTTCCTATTACTAGAGCTTTCCTCTTAAAAGTCATTTTATCGTTTTGATAAATTTTATCAGTTTGATAATAAATTTAGAATTGTTGAACCTTTCATATTTTTCACATATAATAAAACTAACTTATCATAATTGCCATAAAATTGTATATTTTAAAAATACGTAACTTGACTTGATTTTTAATTATACAATTTAATTAAAATCTTATTAAAAGAGGTGAATATACATGTCTTTATTACTAAAAAACATTTCACAAGCAATTACTTTTAATGACAAAGATGAAATACTTAATAAGGTAGACATACTAATAAACGATAACGAAATTGTATCTATCGGTAAAAATATTACTTTAGATAGCTCTACAAAAGTTATTGATTGTTCTAATCTTGTAGCATTACCTGGCTTTGTTAACACTCATCATCATCTTTATCAAACTCTTTTTAGAGGAATTCAAGAAGTGCAAGAAAAGCCATTGTTTCCTTGGTTAATAGGATTGTATGAATTTTGGAAACATATAACACCTGATGCAATATATTATGGAGCTTTAGTTGGATTTAGTGAATTATTAAGAACTGGATGTACAACTACTATGGACCACCACTATGTATTTCCAGAAAACAAGCCCGCTACTCTTATAGATGAACAAATGAGAGCTGCCTCAGAAATAGGTATACGTTTCCATGCAACTCGTGGATCTATGTCTCTTGGCAAAAGCGATGGTGGATTACCTCCAGATTGTGTAGTTCAAAAACCCGATGTAATATTAGAAGATTCTGAAAGATTAATTAATAAATATCATGATAAAAATAAATTTGCTATGCAAAGAGTTGCTTTAGCTCCCTGCTCACCTTTCTCTGTAAGTAAAGAACTTATGGTACAAGCAAGGGACTTAGCTAGAAAAAAAGGCATTATGCTTCATACTCACTTAGCCGAAACTAAGGATGAGGAAAATTTCTGTATAGAAAAATATGGTAGACGGCCTGTTGAGTTAATGGAAGATCTGGGATGGATCGGCCCTGATGTATGGTTTGCTCATGTTATTCATTTAAATGAGAGAGAAATGAAAGTTTTAAAAGGATCAGGAGTAGCTCATTGTCCTTCTTCTAATATGAAATTAAACAGTGGCATCTGCCCTACTACGGAATTACTCAAAGCTGGGGTAAAGATTAGTATCGCTGTAGATGGAAGCGCTTCCAATGATGGCTCCAATATGTGGGAAGAAGTTAGACGGGCTTACTTATTAAATCATTTAAAATATGGTACTAATGGCTTAAATGCTTATGAAATTTTAAGAGTAGCAACAAGAGGTGGTGCAGAAGTACTAGGACGAGATGATATAGGAATATTAGCCGAAGGTAAGGCTGCTGACATTGTCCTATTTGATCTTAATGATGTAGCTTATGCTGGATGTCATGGCCCTTTAGTTGGTTTAGTAACCTGCGGAAATACAAGTCTTGTTAAAATGACTATTGTAAATGGTAAAATAGTCGTAAAAGATGGTATACTGCTTTCTATGAATACTGATAATATAAAAACTGAAGCTCACAAAATTGCTACTGATATAGTTAGATATGAAAGATCATGTAAATAATTTAAATTTACACTTTATTTTTTAAAAAATCAATATAAATTATTTAATATTGATAACCCAGTTTTTATGGATATTTTTCAATAAATTTCTTGTAATACTTTGTTGATTTAAAATTATTTTAATTATATTATATTCATTTATACTTATTTTGATGATAAAAGCCTAAAATTTAAATATATATAAATCTTAGGCTTTTTATTGTACTCATATAGAATTTATGTTATACTTGTGAGGTTAAATACGGGCATGAAGTTGCCCTTGGAGAAATCCTAAACCACTTAATTAACTTACACTTAATTAAGTTAATGACTTCTACAAATCAGTATATATATTTTTTATGTATATACTGATTTGTAGAAGTTTTTTTGTAAAAAACTATATTATAAAATTGTTTATTTTCCAAACTTTATTAAAGCATAATCTTATGTATAATAAATTAATTTCTAAATAAACATAAAAGCAATGTTTAAAGCGAATTTTTATAAAAACACCAGGAGGTATTACAATATGAAAAAAATATTGGCTAATTACACGAATAAAGACTTTAAACACTTTAACGCAATTATATTCTTTACTAAATGGTTAATACTAGCTTCCTTAGTAGCTATCCCATCAGGTATACTATCTGCTTTCTTTTTAGTATCTCTTAGTAAAGTAACTAACTTTAGAGAACTTCACCCTAATATAATATTTTTACTTCCTTTAGGTGGCGCTTTAGTTAGTTACATATATATGGTTTGGGGGAAAAATAGTAGTAAAGGTAATAATTTAATTATTGAACAAGTTGAAAGAGGAATTGAAAAAGAAGAGCCCGTACCTTCTAGATTAGCATTTCTTACCTTGTTTGGAACAATAACAACTCACCTATTTGGTGGCTCTGCCGGTAGAGAAGGTACCGCTATTCAAATGGGCGGAAGTATGGCTGATACTGTTGCTAGATTATTAAAAATTAACAAACAAGATAGACAAATATTATTACTTTGTGGTATAAGTAGTGGTTTTAGTTCTGTTTTTGGAACACCTCTTGCAGGAACAGTTTTTGCAATGGAAGTAATATCAATAGGCAAACTTCATTCCTATGCTTTTATTCCTTGCTTTATATCTGCTTTTGTGTCAAATGAAATATGTTTAGCATTAGGAGCTACACACTCCCATTATCAAATGATACAAATTCCTCAAATGTCCTTCGTTATTTTACTTAAAATAATAATAGCCTCTATTTGTTTTGGCCTTGGTAGCATTTTATTTAGTGAGCTTACTTACTTTTTCAAAGAATCTTTTAGTAAAATCACTAAAAATCAAGCATATAAAAGTTTTATTGGAGGTATAATCATTATAATTTTAGTCTTTATATTCAATACTAGGGACTATCTTGGTTTAGGTCTTCCAATGATAGATAAAGCTTTAAAAGAACCTGTATCACTAACAACCTTTTTTCTTAAAACATTATTTACATCTATAACTCTAGGTGCTGGATATCAAGGTGGAGAGGTTACACCTTTGTTCTTTATAGGTTCAACTTTAGGTAATGCTTTAGGTCAAATTCTAAACATATCACCTTATTTTTTAGCTAGTTTGGGATTCGTAGCCTTATTTGCTGGTGCTACTAATACGCCTTTAGCTTGCTTTATCATGGGGTTAGAACTATTTCATGGACAAGGAATACCATTTTTATTTATCTCTTGCATGATAAGTTATCTGTTTTCTGGTCATCATGGTATTTATAGTTCACAAACAATATGTGCCCCTAAATATTCATGGCTAACCCTACCTGAAAACTCAACTTTATTATCTTTAAAAACTAAACGTTCTAAATAGAAAATTATCATTTACAAACAATATGAATATGTTCCTATTGTTTATAATACGTATAGATAACATATTCATATAAATTTAGTTTGTTAAATTTTATCATTAAAAAATTACTATCTCAAAATAAAAAACAACACAATATATTGATTAGATTCCTAATTCAGTATATTGTGTCTAAAATCTATTAATTATCTAACCTATAAATCCGACTACTATATATAAAGCCGTTGCTATTCCTCCATTTAAAAGTGCATAAGGCAATTGAGTTTTAACATGGTCTATATGATCCGATGCAGATGCCATAGAAGCTAGTATTGTAGTATCCGAAATTGGTGAACAATGGTCTCCCATTAAGGCTCCTGATACCACAGCTCCTATACAAGCAAATATATTAGCATCTATAGCTACTCCCATTTGTACAGATATAGGCATCATTATTGCAAAAGTTCCCCAGCTTGTTCCAGTTGCAAAAGCTATAAGCGCTGACATTATAAATACCATAGCAGGTCCAAATCCCCCATTTATTTTTCCTGCAACTAAATTTGCCATATAAGTTCCTGTGTGAAGATCTGATGATACTGTTCCTATCATAAATGCAAATACTAAAAGTAAAATAACAGATACCATAGCTCCCATACCATTGTAAACGTAACCTATAAACTCATTTAAATTCATTATTTTTTGTGAAATATAAAGTATCCCTGAAAATACTATAGATGCTGAAACTGCCCAAAATACTGATGTAGAACCAGATCCATTATATATAACACCTTTACCTGTTATATATAATCCTATAGGAATCATTAATATAAGCACTAAAAGAGGTAATATCATATTCCACATATTTGGTTTTACCCCTTCTTTTGTAGTAATTTCAGAAGCTTCTTTAGAAACAAGAGGAGTAGCACCATCTCTCATAAGCTTACCCTCATTCTGAGCTCTTAACTCAGCTTTTTTCATTGGACCCCAATCTTTTCCTGATAATATATATATAGGTACAGCTATAAGTGTAATTATTGAATAAAAATTAAATGGTATACTTTTGAAATAAATTTGAGTAGGATTACCAGATATAATTCCATTTGTAACTTGAAGTCCAACAAGTCCCATAAGAGTAGCACCCCAAGCATTAAATGGCACTATTCCACATACAGGTGCACAAGTTGAATCACATAAAAATGCTAATTTTTCTCTAGAAACTTTATATTTATCTGTAACTGGTCTAGAAACTGTTCCTGATGTTAATATATTTATAGATGATTCTATGAATACTACAAGTCCTATAAAATAAGTAAGAAGCATAGCGCTTTTTCTATTTTTAATAAGCTTATTTTTTTCAGTTAAAAAATGAACAAATCCCTCTACTCCACCAGATACTTGAATTAGAGTAATAATTGCTCCAACTAAAAATGAAAATACAATCGTTTTAGTGTTTGATTGACTTTGAAATACATCTATTACACTTTGCATGGAATCATTAAGCGCTGGGAAAAATGCCCATCCACTTAAAACTAACTTTCCAATAAATACTCCCGCAAACAAGGATATAAGCACTTGTTTGGTTACAATTGCTAAAATTATAGCTATAATCGGTGGTAATAAACTATAAATTCCGTAATCTGCCATAAAATATCTTCTCCTTTAATTAATATTAAATTTTATCATATGTCTATCTATCTAAAACTCCTAATTTTTAAAGTAGATTTTAGGAGTAACTACAACTTCACATAAGTATTACTCAAATTTAGGTTAACATATTTAGCTAATTAAGTAAATTTATCCAAAGTTAAAATTGCAATTCACTTGTTAAATCTCAGATGGAGCTAATACTCCACCTGAAATTAAGAATCCTATTTGCCTACAGCTTTTGATATTCTCTTTAATCCTTCTTCTACCATATATCTTGGACATGCTACATTCATTCTTTGGAAATTACCACCTTCATTACCAAACCATTGACCATGGTCAAAAGCTACTTTTCCTTTTTTAACCATAAGTTCTCCTAACTCTTCTTTTGAAAGCCCATATTCACTAAAATCTAGCCATAAAAGATAAGTTGCTTCTGGTTTTTTAATTTTTACCTTAGGAAGATTTTCCTTAATATACTCTATTACATAGTCTATATTACTTTCAATATAAGCAAGTAACGCTTCAAGCCATTCTTCACCTTTTTCATAAGCAGCCATAGTTGCTACCAAACTAAAAGGATTATTCCTCTTCAAATCTATTCTTCCAAGTTCTGTTTCAAATGTCTCTAAATATTCTTTATTTGGAAATAATATAAATGCTGAATATAATCCTGCAATATTAAATCCTTTAGTAGGAGCAAAACATGTTATTGTATTTTCTTCAAACTCTTTTCCTAAGCTAGCAAAAGGTATATGTTTATTGGGTTTATATACAATATCTGAATGAATTTCGTCTGATATTACTTTTACATTATGTTTAAAACATATATCTCCAAGTTTTCTAAGTTCATTTTCTTTCCAAACTCTTCCAACAGGATTATGTGGACTACATAAAAGTAATAATTTTACTTTTTCATCCATTTTACTTTCTAGATCTTCATAATCCATAGTGTAATCCCCATCTTCTCCTTTCTTTAGAGGATTTAATATAAGAATTCTATTATTTTCCTCTACAACACTAAAGAACGGATAATATACTGGTGTTTGAATAATTATCTTATCGCCTGGCTCTGTAAATTTTTCTATTATCATACTTAGAGCTGGAACTACTCCAGGACTATATGTAAGATGTTCTGTGTTCAATTCAAATCCATGTCTTTTTTTAATCCAATTTTTAGCTACTTCATAATATTCTTTTGGTCTATTTACGTATCCAAATATGCCTTGGTTTAACTTTTCCTGCATAGCTTCAATTATTTCAGGAGCAGTTTTAAAATCCATATCAGCTATCCACATAGGCCAAAGATCATTGCTTCCAAATTTAAGGTCCATTTCATTCCATTTCGCAGAATGATTATTTTTTCTATCTACTACTTCATCAAAATTGTATTTCATAAATAATTGCCTCCATTTTTGTAATTGTTCTACATACATACCTATAGAGCAATTACGATACCAGTTTTTTATAAAATCATTATTTTTTTAAAAGGATTTTTTTAAATATCCTACGAATTAAGTATTACCAATGTTTTTATTAAAAAAATCTTTTTTAAACCTTTACATTAATTATAAAAATAACCTTTTGAATCTAAAATTAAATGGGTTGAATGGTGTGTATTAACATACCATTCAACCCATTTAATTTATAAAATCTAAAAAATTTTCTGCTTCATATAAAATCCAAACCAACTAGTCCCTATTTAATATCCATTAGAATCTAGCTAATAATTACCCTTATTTTCCGCCCATAGTAAGAGTCATAACAGCTTTTGCTGTATGAATTCTATTTTCTGCTTCGTCATAAATTACTGAATGTGGTCCATCTATTACTGAATCTTCTACTTCATTATTTCTGTCTGCTGGAAGTGCATGCATGTATATTGAAGTTGGATTTGTAAGTGCCATCATTTTTTCTGTACATTTCCATCCTTTATATGATTCTAAT
>NZ_JAPQFJ010000042.1 GCF_026738875.1 Clostridium brassicae | reverse complement strand
AAGGTGTAGGTTTCTAAAAATGCGTAATTGTCGGAACGGACTCCGACAGCCGAGCTGGGGAATGGACTCCCCATAGCGAGGGTAGCATTTTTAGAAGAATACACCTTTAGTATTTCTTTGCCCTCTGGAGGTTTAATGGATAACTACATATATTTAGAAAAACCTATTTCTATGCCGTTACTCATTCCGTCGTAATATTATTCTAATGTGACACAAATGTAAGTTTTAAATAACTATTTGTTAGGTAGATAAATGGTTCTCGTTAGTTTATTGGGTTAAAATACTATTAAAGATATAAATGAATTTACGGGAGGAAATAAAATGAATACTGTTTTAACAGCTAAAAACTTAAAAAAGATATATGGTTCGAAAGGAAATATCTATACTGCCCTTCATGACATAAATTTGGAAATAAAAGAAGGCGAATTTGTAGGTGTAATGGGACCTTCTGGTGCAGGAAAGACTACTCTTTTAAATATAATATCTACTATTGATAAAGCAAGTTCTGGAATTGTTAATGTAGATGGAGACAATATATTAAACATGAATGAAGATAAATTATCTTCATTTAGAAGAAATAAACTTGGCTTTATATTTCAAGATTTCAACTTACTTGATACATTAACTCTTAAAGAAAATATAGTGCTTCCTCTAGCACTTTCAAAAGTAAATCATAATGAAATAGAGTCTCGAGTAAATTCTATAGCTGATACTCTAGGAATAAGAGAGATATTGAATAAGTATCCTTATGAGGTTTCTGGTGGGCAAAAACAAAGGGCCGCAGCATCTAGAGCTATTATAAATAATCCAAAACTTATATTAGCAGATGAACCTACTGGTGCATTAGATTCTAAATCTTCTCAGGAATTACTACAATGCTTAAGTGACTTAAATGAAAACAATAAAGCTACTATAATGATGGTAACTCACGATGCTTTCGCTGCTAGTTACTGTAAAAGAATATTATTTATAAAAGATGGAGAATTATTCACAGAACTTGTACGTGGTAATTCACGTAAAGAATTCTTCCAAAAAATACTAGATGTATTGAAGACCCTTGGAGGTGGGAATAATGACCTTATTTAATATGGCAATTAAAAATGTAAAAAGAAATTTCTATAATTACTTTATTTATTTTACCTCTATGGTATTTAGCATATTAATCTATTTTACTTTTACTTCAATACAATACAATCAACAAATTCTAGATTTAGCTGATGAAATAGGGAAAGTCGCTAGTGGCTTCAAAGCTGCCTCTGTAGTAATTGCAATATTTGTAGCTATATTTATATGGTATTCAAACTCTTTCTTTACCAGAAAAAGAAAAAAAGAAATTGGTCTTTACTCTTTAATGGGAGTTAAAAAAAGGGAAATAGGGCGAATGTTATTTTACGAAAACATAGCTATGGGAGCATTAGCTCTTCTTGCTGGAATATTTCTTGGAAGTTTATTATCGAAAGTATTTATAATGCTTCTACTTAAACTTATGGGGATTTCTATAGAAGTTAAATTTGCTATAGTTCCAAAAGCTATTATAAATACATGCATAACTTTTGGAATATTATTTTTAATAACTTCTATTCATGGATATACAATAATTTATAGATTTAAACTAATAGATCTTTTTAAAGCAGAAAGCACAAGAGAAAAAGAACCTAAAGCATCTGCTATATTAGCTATACTTTCAATGATTTTTATAATTGGAGGTTATAAGATATACCTAGATATGTTTGATGAACGACTAAATTTAGGCTTTGGAACTAGAATCCTATTAACATTAGTGCTTGTAGTTATAGGTACTTATTTCTTCTTCTCTTCTTTTGTAGTATTTGTAGTTAAACTTAGAAAGAAAAATAAAAAACACTTTTATAACGGCATAAATATGATAGGAATTTCTCAGTTGTCTCATAGAATAAAAGGAAATTCTAGAACATTAGCTACTATAGCTGTACTTAGTGCTACAACTTTAACCGCCATGGGAGTAACAGCCAGCTTTGCTTATGATCTTAAAGTAAATAATAAAATTAAATATCCTTTTAGTTATGTTAATGACCTGACTAATAAAGAAGTAGATAAAAAAATAGAAAATATAATGGCAAAATACCCTAAAAACAAATTACTAGGATCCGTTGATGTTAATTTACTAAGATTTAAAGGAGATTTACCGAATGTATTCCGTAATATCCAATTTGCAGTTGATAAAGACGTTAACATTGATGTTATTTCACAAAGTAACTTTAATGAAACTGCCAAATTGAGAGGACTAGACTATAAATTTACTCTCAATAATCCAAATGAAATAGTATTATTTGATGAAAGTCATAGCAATAAAATCATGGATAGCTATACAGGACAAACTTTAAAATTAAAACTACCTACTGGAAATAAAAATTTTAAAATTATAGATTTTAAATCATATCCATTACTAAGCCAATATATGTCTCGTATAACTATAGTAGTACAAGATAATGTATATAAAGAAGTGTTTAATAATAAAAATATTCATAAAGTAAAAGCTTATATGAATGCTAATGAAGAAGATAGCGAGCAATTAACAGAAGAATTAATGAACTTTGCTGATAAAAGTTTAAAACCTTTAACTAAAGATCCTATGATGTGGCACTTTTCCTCATATTACATTATGTATAAGAGCGGTTTAGTAACTTCTGGATTATTAATGTTTACAGCAGGATTCTTAGGACTAGTATTTCTACTTGCTACAGGAAGCATCATATTCTTTAAACAACTATCAGAAGCTAATGATGATAAAGAAAGATATTCTCTCCTTAAGAAAATAGGGGTAAATAAAAAAGAAATTAAAAACTCTATTAGTAAACAACTTTTATTTGTGTTCCTTTTACCTTTAATCTTAGGAATAATCCATAGTTTAGTGGCTGTATCAATTTTAGGTGATGCCCTAAATCTAGACTTAACAATTCCACTAGGAATAAGTGTAGGAGCTTATGCATTAATTTACATGGTTTATTACCTTATAACTGTAAGCTCATATAACAAAACTGTAAATTCTAAAATATAAATTAATATAAGAATATGTTTTAATAAATTATTGAATTCGTTTAATAAGATTGTTTACACTATTTTAAAACAAAACCTAATATAAAAACAGATAGAAGAATTTATTATACTCATTCTTCTATCTGTTTTTCTGTTTTAATAATACTTATAAAATTATATAAGTCCAATAATCTTATAAGTAATTATAATTTAAAAACTAATATTTATTTATACTATAATTTTATTTTCTAACTCTACTCTCAAAGTCTCTTTGTATTGCTTCAAGACGTTTTTTACCATCAAGACGTTTTTCACTTGCTTCCTTTTCAATTTGTTTTGTTTCTTCTATACCTTGAACTATAGTCTGCCATGTTTTTTCAAGAGTTTCAATTTGAATTGAACTTCCTGATGCAAGCTGAGCTGTAAGTTTAGATTGAAGAGCAGTGTTTTCAGCATTCTTTAAAAGTAACTCATTTGTTTTCTCATCTAAAGCAGCCATAGCCTTTGATTGAATAGCTTGTCTTTTTAATGTTATAGCTTGTATTAAACTTTGCTTAAATATAGGTATAGTAACTATAAATGCAGAATTTATCTTTCTCACTAAATTATAGTTCCCTTGTTGTATCATTTTTATTTGAGGCATTGTTTGAAGTGATACGTTCTTAGCAAGTTCTAAATCATAAATTCTTTGCTCCATCATTTGTAAAAGCTGCATGGCATTTGACAAATTAACTTGATCTACTTGATCTGTTGAAGAAGCAGCTTTACTCTCAAGTTGTGGTAGCATATTTGTTTTAAAATCCTCTACAACTAAATTTCCAGCAGCTATGTACTGTTCAAGAAGAGTATAATAATCCATGTTTTTATTAAACATTTGCTCTAAATTTTGATTTGAATTATTTATCTCATTTTCATACTGCTTTAATTGAACATATACCTTATCTACTTCCCCACCCATTGTATTATACTTTTGGAATAAAGCTTCTATTGAATCCTTGGCTTTATTAAAAATTTTACTAAAAAATCCTGGTTTTTTATCTTCAAAATCCTTGGCATCAAACTTTTCCATTATCTTATTAAGTTGTGTTAATAACTGGCCTGAATCTTCTAATTTTGTATTTTGAATGGTATGCAATATTTGATCTGCAAAACCTGATATTCCTGATGCTGCATCTTGTCCAAACCCCATTATACTATCTACATTTTGTACATCTACTTGCTTAGCAAGTGCCATTACTTGTGGTGAATTTTTAACTTTTAGTGCAATTTCTTGGGTTTCCTTTTCAAGATTAACCTCTGGTTGTAACATCATTTCATTATTGTTCATTATAAAAACTCCTCCTTATTTAAAACTAACTGAACTATTCGCCTAATATGTTTTAAATTATTGATTTTATTATAATAAAATTACTATTCTCACTAATATACCATCCTACTAAAAATTTTTTCAATCATAATCTATCTAAAAAGATTAGACCAAAATGAACCTTGTTTATTTTTACGAATCCCTTTAAAATTATTTGGTATCTGTAAATCAAATTTTATATCTTCAAGTTTATGGATATCATAATATTTATCATCTATTTTCTGTTCTATATTGTTATATCCTGTAGGTGTAAAGATAACTATATCAAATCCCATGAGATTCAAAAATGCAAGTATAATAGAATCTTCATCACTAAATATATCTTTATCATTATCATAAATTAATAGCTTTGGTATACTAAATGGATAATCGAACTTTTGAATCAATTCTAATATATTTGTATCCATATTCAGCACAGTCATTAAAACTTTAAGTCTAAATTCAGTATCAATAGCATGTTTGAATGGTGACAATTTGATAAGCTGATTTATCTTATCCACAATAGTATCTTGAAGCGCTGTTTTTAAATAAGCAAATTTATATAATTTGTTCTTAAATAAATTTTCTTTATCAATTAATTTGTTTTTATCAAAACAGTATTCAAGAGAATATAAAGCATACCGTGAATAATCTCCTTTTATATAAGGTATATCAGGTATAAAAAATATATTTTCTACATCTTTAAATTCACAGAAATCCTGCCAATATAGATTTATATCTCTATTAGTACCACTTATTTTAGCAAATAAATTAGGAATATATACTGTTTTATTCTCTATTTTAAAACTTGGACGCATCCTCGCTTCTTCTTTCCATAAAATTTTTAGTTCATCATAAGTTGTTTTTAAAGTCACAGGATAAATTCCATACTCTTCAAATTGCCAAGGTTTATAAAGCCCATCTTCATTATTATATATAACATTAGCAATTTCTCTTGATGCCTTGAAAGCAGTTGTTTCTTCTCTTATCATTATCTCTTCTTTTGGAAAATCCTTCATCTGTTGTTTATCTGCCAAAGTAACTAATTTTGTATAAACTTCATCTCTGTCTATTTCTTGGAACACCTCATCACTATAGGAATTAATATATATAATATCACATCCCATTTCAGCTAAAAACATTAGGAAATATGCTTCGTGTTTTTTTATATCCCCATAATATAGTATCTTAGGATTATATATTTCGCCTATAGAATTTTTTAGATAATCAAATTTTTTAAATAAATCTGGCAAATACTTATGTATCCACATAAGTATCTTTAAACAGAAATTTTTAACTCTTCCTCCGTTAATGTTAACTTCATTATTAATATATAGTTCTAAAATAGTATTAAAACTTTTTACTATGGAATAAGTTATTATTTTTTCTCTTAAATCAGGAAAAGCCTCTGCCTTTACTAAAAGTCCCATTAAAATATCTTTTTTGCTTTTGTCAAAATTATTTAATGAGTTCCATACGCCATTTGTCTTTTTTATAAGTTCTGCGTTAGATTCAATAGGTATGTCAGACGTAAACTTTAGATATAATTCTCCAAGGGATTCTAATTTTTTATTTAATCTATATAAACTGTTATAATACTCATCCTTATTTTCACTTATTCCTATATATCTATAAAAATACATTGGAATTATTGGAAGTGGCTTTCCTATAAATCCCCCTCTATTATTTAGAGACTCTGTAAATTCCTTAAGTATATCATTAGACTCCTTTAGTGCTGAGCTTATAGCTTGAGTATAATCATCTAGATGGAAATCTACTTTATTCTCTTGAGATCTAGCTAAATTGTTATTTACATTTACTGATTTTGTGTTTATTCTTGTATTTATATTATTTGTGTTTATATTGCTCATCTTAATGTCTGTACTAGAGTTTTTTAAATCTCCATTTAAATTTGAGCTTATATTTAAATCTTTATTTGCACTTAAATCCTCTAATATTCTTTTTGTGTTAAAAGGCTGATTCTTAGGAAAATTTATTATCTTAGAATAATTCCCTTCCTTATCTATAATTGAAAAGTCTCCATCGGAAGGAGAATTTATATACAGAACATCACACCCTAGTCTTGATAAGAATATTAAAAATAAAACCTCATGTTTTTTTATATCTCCATAATAAATAACTTTAGGATTTATTATATCCTGTGTGTTTTTCACATCAAATTTCTTTACCAAAATTGGTACAAAATCATTTATCCAAGTAATAAACTTCAATATAAAATTTTTAATTTTGGTTAAATTTAGGTTTGTTTCTTTTTTTAAATATAGTCTTAATATATAGTTAATACCCTCTTCTATAGAAGAATTTAGTAATGCCTGATTTACAGAAGGTATAATCTTATATACTTTTAATAATTTAATTAAAGATTTTGTTTCAACACCACTTACAGACTTTAATTCATTATTGGCCCACATGCTTTGAACTTTATTCATAAGCTGGGCATTAGTTTTTAATGGTACGCTGTCTATAAATCTCAAATATAACTGATTTAAATCAGATAATTCTTTATCTAATTTATTTAAACAATCATAATATTCTTTTTCATCTTCCTTAATTCCTATACATCTGTAAAAATAAATAGGCATAATTGGACTAGGTCCATTCATAAATCCTATTCTTCTATTAACAGGTATAAATATATCATTGAAAATATTGCATGAATTTTGAAGAGATGGATTTATAAATTTACGAATACTTATCATATAACATACCTACCTTTTAAATTGATTCTTATTATACAATTATAATATATATAAGGAATATTTTATACAGATTAGACATAAATCTTGCAAATCCTATTTAAAATATCAAAAAAACCATAAAAATTACTTAAATTTTATATAAGATAAATTCAATTATGATATACTAACAATAATTAAAAAAAATAATTTACTTTTAAAGCTAGGATACTATTTTAATACTAATTAATCACTTCTATAAAGGAGGCAATTATAATGTTTAATTTTAAAGTACATCAAGAATTAACTTGTGTAGCAGAAGGTAGTGGCCACTTTTTTGCTAGGGTAGGTGCCATGGTAGCCAGCAAAGGTAGTTTTAAAGCAGAAAAAGTCTTATTAGACACTAATCAAAATAGAAGTATATTAAATTCAGTTATAAACTTGGCAGCAAGAAAACTTACAGGTGAAAACATCCCTATAATGAAAGTTGATGGTAATGGTTTATACTATATGGCAAATAGCGCTCAACATGTAAGTATAATAACACTTCAAAACGGTCAAAGTATAGGTGTCGAAGGAGAAAACTTACTTGCTTTTACTGAAGATTGTAAATACGGTGTTAGATTCATAGGAACTGGAGTTATATCTCAAAAGGGAATGTTCACATCAAAACTTACAGCTTTAAACCATAATGCCCAAGTAGCTATAACTACAGATGGAAATCCTTTAATACTTGAAACCCCTTGTGTTGTAGACCCTGATGCTGTTATATGTTGGACAGGCCCCGATCCAAGCTTTAGAACAGATGTAAGTTGGAAAACATTTATCGGACAAACTTCTGGTGAAACATACTTCCTTGAATTTAACAATCCTGGAGAAGTTGTTATAGTCCAACCATGTGAAAGAGCTGGCTCTGGCTTAAACATAGCCATAGACTAGTTATTTTCCTTATTATAATTTTTAACTACTTGTTTAGTTAGAAAGCGAGGATATATATGAATTTAAATATACATAACCCCAATATGAACAAAATAAATGAGCAACAAAAAAGATATGGGAGTTTAATTGTAGAAACTTCTTTAAGGCAAGATGTAGGAACTATTGACCTTTCACAGCCATCAAAAGTTTTTAGTCAAAACAGAACTGTAGTCTCTAATACTCAAGCTTCACCCCCTACATCAATAAATTCAGCCTCTTCACAAACAAATTCTAGTTCAAATTTGCAACATAAACCTTCAATAGATAAAAGTATTAGAAGCAAAATAAATACATCTAATTCTATGCAATTAAAAAGAGGTCAAAAATTAAGTTTAAATTCTCTAACACAAAACCTTGGAAAATTAATAGTAGCATTAGATTGGGATATAACTTTTAATAGAAATATAGAATTCGATTTAGATACATCTATATTCATGGTAGATATAAATGGGAAAACCTCTGAAGAAAATTTTATTTTTTATGGAAATCCTAAAAGTAGAGATACAGGAATAATTTTGGGGGAAGATCATAATTCTTTGTTAAAAAGAGGATACAATACTACTGCTCAACTCAACTTAAATCTAATCCCTAACAATATACAGAAGTTAGCTTTTACCATAACTATATATGATGCCGAAAAGAGAAATCAACATTTTAGTTATGTATCTAATGGTCACTTTAGGATTATAGATACTCAAACCAAAACTGAAATAATTAACTATAAATTCACTGAAAATTTAAATCAAGAGACTGCTTTAGTTGCTGCAGAAATTTATAGGCATAAAAACGAGTGGAAAGTCTCCCCAATAGGTAGTGGGTTTTTAGGTGGGCTTAAAGCACTATGTGATAACTATGGAGTGGACACAATAGAATAATGTTGCGACGTAATATTAGAGTAGAGACTAGTGAACAGAGAATAAAGAATAGTAGAGGATGATTTTCCTCCTAAAGTTAGAAAATCTTACAACTAAGTAAAAGAATAAGCTCATAATGAAAA
>NZ_JAPQFJ010000041.1 GCF_026738875.1 Clostridium brassicae | reverse complement strand
ATACTGAAATATTCAGTGTTAAAGCTATAGAACTTATAATCAAGGGTTATAAAGCTATAGTAGAAAAAGGTGAAGAATATAGAACAGAAATTATAGAAGATTTCGTTATAGGAAGTAACTATGCAGGTATTGCTTTTGGTAATACTGGAGTAGGAGCTGTTCATGCACTTTCTTATCCTTTAGGTGGAGTTTATCATGTTCCTCATGGTGAAGCTAACTATCAATTCTTTGTTGAAGTATTTAAGACTTACAACAAGAAAAATCCAGATGGAAGCATAAAAGAAATCAATAAGGTATTAGCTGAAATATTAGGAGCTAACAAAGATGCTGATGTATATGATGAACTTGCTAAAATTCTTGATAAATTATTAGCAAGAAAACCTCTTAAGGAATATGGAATGAAAGAAGAAGAAATAGAGACTTTTGCAGATAGTGTTATTGCAGGACAACAAAGACTTCTAGCTAATAACTATGTTCCACTTTCAAGAGATGAAATACGTGATATTTATAAGAGCTTATACTAATTAACATTTCCCATGTTAAATTTAATAATAAAAGCAAGAGATTTTATTGCCTCTTGCTTTTATTTTACTTATAATAACCATATTGTTATGGACTTATTTAGCTAATAGGAAAGTAATGATATTATATCAATAGGTTCTTTTATAATTCAGGTAGATAGAGGATAATTTAATAGGAAAGATATATTTTAGATTAAGAATAAATTTATATATTAGTAAGTTATAGTGATTAAGGAGGTAATGTGAATGGCAGAAAATAGTTTTATATATAATAGATATAGTGTTAGAAAGTTTAAAGATGATAAGGTTCCTATGGAACATATAAAAGAAATAATAAAAGCTGGTTCTTTTGCACCCTCAGGTAAGAATGTTCAAAACTGGCATTTTGTAATAATAAATAAAAAAGATCTAATTAATAAAATTGCAGAAGAATTAGAGAAAAAAAATAAAAATATTGCAGATAAAATTGAAGATGAAAATATTAAAGATAAGTTTATTAAAGGTATTAAATATCAATTAGCATTTAAAAATGCTCCAACTTTGATTTTAGTTTATGCAGGAAAATATATGCCAACAGGATATGAAGAATTAAAATTATCAGGTGCATGTGAAGAAGAACTTCAAGAACTTTGGAATACAGCACCAGGAATACAGGGAGTTTCAGCAGCAGTAGAAAATATTATGCTTTCAGCAGCTAATATGGGATATGGTACTTGCTGGATTACAGGACCTGTTTACGCTGCTAAAGAAATAAATAACTTAATAGGTTTCCAAAAAGAAGGATATTCTCTTATAGCTATGACTCCACTGGGAATACCTTTAAGTACAGATTTTAGAAGACCTCCAAGAAAGCCTGTGGAAGAAATAATTACTATAATGGAATAATTTTCATGCGAAAATGCAACTTGTTGTATTTTTGCAATATAATGACAGTAATGAGGCCACATAATGGTTAAGTGTTAAAAAAATATCAATACTTGTTGCGTAAGTGCAACAAGTATTGATATTTTTTTGTCTAAGTAATTTATATGAAACTTAGGTAAATGAATGATAATATGTATAAAATCTGATTTAAATAATAATATTAAAAAAAAATCAAGTAATTGGCACAAACATTGCTAAATTTATAACATAGTGATAAAAAACAAATAAGAGAGGATTGATATAAATGCCTTTAATGACAGGGGAACAATATGTAGAAAGTCTTAGAAAACTTAATTTAAATGTCTATATGTTTGGAGAAAAAATAGAAAATGTAGTGGATCACCCAACAATTCGTCCATCTCTAAACTCAGTAAAAATGACTTATGATTTAGCACAAATGCCTGAATATGAAGATTTAATGACTGCAACTTCTAGTTTGACTGGAGAGAAAGTTAATCGTTTTACTCACCTTCATCAAAATACAGATGATTTAATTAAAAAAGTAAAGATGCAAAGATTATGTGGACAAAAAACAGCAGCTTGTTTCCAAAGATGTGTTGGTATGGATGCTTTTAATGCTGAATATAGCACAACTTATGAAATTGATAAATCATATAGTACAAGCTACCATGAAAGATTTAAGAAATTCATGGAATATGTACAAAAAAATGATTTAACAGTTGATGGAGCTATGACTGATCCAAAGGGAGATAGAGGATTATCACCAAGTAAACAAGCAGATCCTGATTTATATCTTCATGTTGTAGAAAGAAGAGATGATGGTGTTGTTGTTAGAGGAGCAAAAGCACATCAAACAGGGATAACTAATTCTCATGAGGTATTAGTAATGCCTACTATGGCTATGAGACCAGAAGATAAAGATTATGCTATATCTTTCTCAGTACCAACTGATACTAAAGGAATAACTATGATAATGGGAAGACAATCTTGTGATACAAGAAAGATGGAAGAAGGAGCAGACATAGATGTAGGTAACTTCAACTTTGGTGGACATGAAGCTTTAGTAGTATTTGATGATGTATTTGTTCCAAATGAAAGAATATTCTTAAATGGAGAAACTGAATATGCAGGAATGTTAGTTGAAAGATTTGCAGGATACCATAGACAAAGTTATGGTGGATGTAAGGTAGGAGTTGGCGATGTATTAATAGGAGCTGCTGCATTAGCTGCAGATTATAATGGAGCTGCTAAAGCTACACATATAAAAGATAAATTAATAGAAATGACACACTTAAATGAAACATTATATGCCTGTGGAATAGCATGTTCTGCTGAAGGATATAAAACAGAGGCAGGTAACTACTTAATAGATCTTTTACTTGCGAATGTATGTAAACAAAACGTAACAAGATTCCCATATGAAATAGCAAGACTGGCAGAAGACATAGCAGGTGGATTAATGGTAACAATGCCATCAGAAAAAGACTTTAGAAGTAAAGAAGTAGGACACTATGTAGAAAAATATTTAGTTGGTGTATCTTCAGTATCAACAGAAAACAGAATGAGGGTTTTAAGATTAATAGAAAATATTACATTAGGAACAGCAGCAGTAGGATATAGAACAGAGTCAATGCATGGAGCAGGTTCACCACAAGCTCAAAGAATAATGATAGCAAGACAAGGAAACTTGCCTTATAAGAAAAAACTTGCTAAAGCAATTGCTAGAGTAAAATAGTTGTTAAAATAGTTGTTTTAGAAATTGTAAGTTATTTATAAATATTGACAGGTGGCGTTTAGGCTGCCTGTTTTAAGGAGGAAAAAAGAAGAGTTATGGATTGGAAAGAGATATATGAAAACAAAATAACTACTGCTGAAAAGGCGGTATCACATATAAAATCAGGTGACAGAGTGGTAATAGGACATGCCTGTGGAGAACCTCAAGGTCTTATAAATGCAATGGTAGCCAATAAGAATAGTTATTCTAATGTAGAAATAGTTCATATGGTAGCTATGGGTGGTGCAGAGTATGCAAAGCCTGGAATGGAACAACATTTTAGACATAATGCCATTTTTGTAGGAGGAAGCACAAGAAAAGCTGTTGAAGAAGGAAGAGCTGATTTTACTACTTGCTTTTTCCATGAAGTACCGAAATTATTTAAACAAAATTATATGCCAGTAGATGTTGCTTTAATTCAGGTAAGTTCACCAGATGAACATGGAAATTGTAGTTTTGGTGTATCAGTTGATTATACTAAAGCAGCAGCAGAATGTGCAAAGACTGTTATTGCACAAGTTAATGATCAAATGCCTAGAACATTAGGGGATTCATTTATTCATATTTCAGAAATAGATTATATAGTTGAAGAATCAAAGTCTATGATAGAACTTCAACCACCTAAAATAGGAGAGGTAGAAAAGGCTATAGGAGAAAATTGTGCATCATTAATAAAAGATGGAGATACATTACAATTAGGAATAGGGGCCATACCAGATGCAGTACTTTTGTTTTTAAAGGACAAAAAAGATCTTGGAATACATTCAGAAATGTTTTCAGATGGAGTAGTTGAACTTGTTGAAGCAGGAGTTATAACAAATAAGAAAAAAACATTACATCCAGGTAAAATAATAGTTACTTTCCTTATGGGAACTAAGAGGTTATACAATTTTGTAAATAACAATCCTATGGTAGAAATGTATCCTGTTGATTATGTAAATGATCCAGTAGTAGTATCTAAGAATGATAATTTAATATCAATTAATTCATGCGTTCAAGTTGATTTGATGGGACAAGTATGTTCAGAAAGTGTAGGAAATAAACAAATTAGCGGAGTTGGAGGACAAGTAGATTTTGTAAGAGGAGCTACTATGTCTAAAGGTGGAAAATGTATAATAGCTATGCCTTCAACAGCTGGAAAAGGAAAAGTATCTAGAATAGTTGTTAATTTAGATGAGGGAGCAGCAGTAACAACTTCAAGAAATGATGTTGATTATATTGTTACAGAATATGGAATTGCGCAATTAAAAGGTAAAACATTAAGAGAAAGAGCAAGAGCATTAATAAATATAGCTCATCCAAATTTTAGACAAGCATTAATAAGAGAATTTGAAAATAAATTTAAGGATAAATTTTAAAATGTACATGATTTTTATTTACACAAAAATGTTAAAATATTAACAAATATTCAAAAAACACGTTTATCCGATGTCTAACCATTCTAATACTCCTATCTTTTTTTAAGTGGAAGTATTAGAATGGTGCGACCATGGATAATGTTTTCTCCTAAAGGATAACTATTTTTAAGGAGTGAAACTCCTAAAAATTCTGTTAATATGCTTCAGGTGGGGTTTAAAACTTTATCTGAAGCCAAGAAATCTATTTATCGCACATAGCACATATATATTTTAAGTATTTAGCAATTTCAAAATTATAGTTGAATGAATTGGAGGATTTTATGAAAAAAGGGTATGTATTCATTTTTTTAACAGCATTACTGTATAGCACACAAGAAATAGCTAATAAAATGCTTATGAAAAACCATCTTGATGGATTTCAAATAACATTTATAATATTTTTAATGGGTGCAATAATTTTAACACCGTTAGCAATAAAGGATTTAAAACAAAGGCAATTTAAAATTACTGGTAGTGATTGTGGATATTTTGCTATTAATGCAGCCTTGTGTATACCAATAGCTATGGCGCTATTATCTTTTGCATGTAAATATACACAAGCATCAACAAGTGCTGTAATATTTAGCTCTAATGCAGTGTTTACAGTACCATTTGCATATCTTATTTTGAAAGAAAAAGTTGATAAAATGACTTTAATTTCGCTTGTTGTAAGTATAATAGGAGTTGTTATAATATTTAATCCATCTAAGATGATGGCAGGTTCAAAAGGTGGTACAGATTTATTAGGAATAACGCTTGCATTAGGTGCGGCTATAGCATGGTCATTGTTTACAGTAATAAGTAAAATGAAAATAGAAAAATATGGTGGGTATATATTTAACTGTTTTGTATTCTATTTTGGTGCAATAATGGTTTTAATAATATTACTAGTAACAGGAAGACCTATATTTTCAGGAATAGAAAAAGAAAGTATTTTAGTTCTTCTATATATGGGAATATTCATTAAAGCTCTTGGATATATATTCTACCTAGGAGCGATAAAAATGACTTCTGCTGTAACAGCATCAATGGTTTTCTTGATTAAACCAGCATTAGCTACAGTGCTTGCAGTTGCAATACTTGGAGAAAAAATAACTGCTTCAATGTTAATCGGTATAGGACTAATTATTGTAGGATCATATATAAACTTTAGTTCTAAAAAATCACAGCAAGCAACACAGCAAGTGGTTGAATAAAAACCAGCATATAGATTTTATTATTGTTAAATTTATATTAGTAATTAGTTTAATGAATGTAGTTTTTTAACATATAAGTATTTTGTTGCATTAGTAAATGTTAATAATTTAACTATAAATAAGGAGGTTACTATGGTTACTAATGAAAGAATTAGGAATAAGGAACTTTTAGAAAAGGTAATGATTGCTGAAGAAGCAATTAAACATATAAAAGATGGGATGGTTATAGGAACAAGTGGATTTTCACCATCAGGATATCCTAAAGTTGTACCACTTACTCTTGCTGAAAAGATTAAAAAAACAGGAGAAAAAATGAAATTGACTCTATATTCTGGGGCATCACTAGGACCAGAAGTTGATGGGGCATGGGCAGAAGCTGGAATTATTGCAAAAAGACTCCCTTATCAAACAAATTCTACATTAAGAAATGAAATTAATGCAGGAAATGTAGAATATATAGATATGCATTTAAGTCACTCGACTCAATATTTAAATTATGGCGTTTTACCTAAAGTTGATGTAGCGATTGTAGAAGCTTTAGCTATAACAGAAGAAGGACATATAATTCCTACAACAGCAATAGGAAATACTCCTGCTTTTATAAAAAGTGCAGATAAGGTTATTGTAGAAATAAACACATCAAAGCCTATGAAATTAGAAGGTATGGCAGATATATATACTACTGAAAATCCACCATATAGAAAGCCTATTCCAATAACTCATCCAGGAGATAGAATAGGTACACCATACATAGAGTGTGGTGTTGGCAAGATAATTGCTATAGTAGAAACTGATATGAAAGATAAGGCAAGACCATTAGCACCTACAGATGAAGTTTCTAAAATGATTTCAGATAATATATTAAAGTTCTTTAGAAAAGAAGTTAAAGAAGGAAGACTTCCTAAAAGTTTACTTCCACTTCAATCAGGTGTAGGAAGTGTAGCTAACGCAGTTCTTTATGGTTTATGTGATTCAGAGTTTGAAGGATTAACATGTTATACAGAAGTTGTACAAGATTCTATGTTAGAATTGTTAAGACGTGGTAAAGCAGATTTAGTATCAACTACATCAATAAGTGCTTCACCAGAAGGATTTGAAAAATTCTTAGAAGAAATTGATTTCTTCAAAGATAAAATAATATTAAGACCACAAGAAATCAGTAATAATCCAGAAGTTGCTAGAAGACTTGGAATTATTGCGATGAATACTGCTTTAGAAGTAGATATATATGGTAATGTAAATTCTACTCATGTTACAGGTTCAAAAATGATGAATGGTATAGGTGGATCAGGAGATTTTGCTAGAAATGGATATATTACAATATTTACAACAGCATCTATTGCTAAGAATGGAGATATATCTTCAATAGTGCCTATGGTTTCTCATGTTGATCATACTGAGCATGATGTTATGGTTATAATAACTGAACAAGGAATTGCAGATTTAAGAGGATTAAGTCCAAAGGAAAGAGCACTAGCTATAATTAATAATTGTGTTCATCCAGATTATAGACCTATGCTTTTAGATTACTACAATAGATCAATAGAAAATGGAGCTAAACATACTCCACATATTTTAGACGAAGCTCTTTCATGGCATTCTAGATTCCAAAAAACTGGAACAATGAAATTGAATAAATAAAATTTATTTAATAAGTAACAATTATTAAGTGAAGAAATTACATGAAGTTATATGCTTATGGACTACGCAATTTTCTGAAATAAGTAAAAACTATAGAATATTTGATAACATAAAAGTATTTAATTATAGATACTTAAAAATATAAAAAATAAACCTTGGGAGGAATTTTAAAATGGACAACAAACAATTTATTCAAGAACTTGTAGAAAAAGCTAGAAAGGCTCAAGCTGAATTAGCAACATATACTCAAGCAGAACTTGATGCTATAGTTAAAGTAATAGGAAAAACTGTTTATGATAATGCAGAAGAATTAGCTAAAATGGCTGTTGAAGAAACAGAAATGGGAGTTTATGAAGATAAAGTTGGTAAAAATAAAGGAAAAGCTAAAATTATCTGGAACAATATAAAAGACAAGAAAACAGTTGGAATAATAGATAGAGATGAAGCAAAAGGTCTTGTTATGGTTGCTAAACCAGTAGGAGTGGTAGGATCAGTTACTCCAACTACAAACCCAATCGTTACTCCAATGTGTAACTCAATGTTTGCAATAAAAGGTGGAAATGCTATAATAGTAGCTCCACACCCAAGGTCACAAAAATGTAGCGCACATACTGTAGATTTAATAATGAAAGCATTAAAAGATAAAGGAGTAAAATGTCCTGAAAATGCTATTCAAGTTATAAGAGAATCTGCAATAGAAAGAACTAATGAACTTATGAAAGCAGTAGATGTAGTAATTGCTACAGGTGGTATGGGAGTTGTTAAAGCTGCTTATTCAAGTGGAAAACCTTCTTACGGGGTTGGAGCTGGTAACGTACAAGTTATAGTTGACAGAGATGTTGATTTTGCTGATGCTACAGCTAAAATAATAGATGGAAGAAAATTTGATAATGGTATAATCTGTTCAGGAGAACAAACTATAATAGCTCCTGCTGATAAATATGACGAAGTTATAGCAGCTGCTGTAGCAAATGGTGGTTACTATGTTGAAGATGAAGCAACAGTTGATAAATTTAGAAAAGCAATTTTTATAAATGGACATATTAACAAAGATGTTGTTGGCCAATCAGTACAAAAAGTTGCAGAACTTGCAGGAGTAGAAGTTCCACAAGAAACAAAAGTTATATTATTAAAAGCTAGTGGAATTGGTGCAGAAGATGATCTTTGCAGAGAAAAAATGTGCCCAGCAATAGCTACTTTTAAATACGAGAAATTTGAAGAAGCTGTTAAAATAGCTCAAACTAACTTAAATACAGAAGGAAAAGGGCATTCAGCTGCTATTCACTCAAACAATAAAGAACATATCGAGTATGCAGGAATTAACTTAACAGTAAGTAGATTAGTTGTAAATGCATCATCATCAACAACTGCAGGTGGATCATTAACTAATGGATTTGCTCCAACTACAACTTTAGGATGTGGAACTTGGGGTAATAATGTAATTTCAGAAAACTTAGATTACAAGCACTTAATAAACGTATCAAGAATAGGTATGGTTATTAAAGATGCTAAAGTTCCAACTGACGAAGAAATCTGGGCTTAATTAAAAGCTAAAAAATTTGGGCTTAATTAAACTAAAAATTAATAATTTAAATATAAGCCGCTTTTAAAAGCGGCTTATAAGTGTAAATAAGAATAATTTAATTATATATAAATAACGGAGGCCTTAGGAATGAGATTATTAAAAATACAACCAGAGCTTCA
>NZ_JAPQFJ010000040.1 GCF_026738875.1 Clostridium brassicae | reverse complement strand
TGTTAGGCACGCCGCCAGCGTTCGTCCTGAGCCAGGATCAAACTCTCAATTTAAAAGTTTAATCTTTACTCAATTCAATTGACTGACTTTATATCAACTTCTGTTTAATTTTCAAAGACCATTTCTTGTCGATTAACTTCGACAGCTTACTTAGTATATCATGCTTTTTTAAACTTGTCAATAAAATTTAAAAAAGTTTTTCATCATCTTAACTTTTTAATATACATAAAACTATTTTTTGTGCATACCTGCCGTTAAGACAAGATTTATATTATCATAAATTTTAAATATCACTTTATATTTAGATTTCTATTTTTAATAAATATATTATTCTAATGTATATTTTTCTCTGTTTTTTTACATTTTTCTCATGTAGATACACCTGGATAAGTATTTGTTAATCGTATTGTATATATGCTTTAACTACCCCTTACTTTAACTAAGTCACATTTACCTATAAAAGCTTTGATAGCATATAAAAAGACTGTTGATTTATAATCAACAGTCTTTTGTATATAATTATATTATTTTTCTCCGCAAAGGAATAATAATTCTTCCCATCTCTTATCAACTTCAGCTTGGATTGCAGCAATTTTAGCTTTTCCTTCTTCAGTTTTGAAAAGGTGTTTGAATCTTCCTTGTGGTTTTAACCATTCTTCTATAGGAAGTTTGTTAGCTGGTTTATAGCTTAATTTGTACTCACCATTAACAACTTCATATATTGGCCACCAACAAGTTTCTACAGCTAATTTTACTAAATCAAGTTCAGTAGCAGTATCACATCTCCATCCTCTTGGACATGGAGCTAATACGTTCATGAATGTAGCACCTTTGAATTCATTTATAGCTCTAACAGATTTATTGTATAAATCCATAGTGTATTTAGTTCCAGGTATTACAGGAACAGTTTGAGCTACATATGGTAAATGATGTCCTACCATTATTTTTGTTAAGTCTTTTCTATATTGTTCTTTACCTAAAGAACATTTTCCTTGAGGAGTTGTAGTTGTATCTGCTCCTGCAGGACTGGCAGATGATCTTTGGATACCAGTATTCATGTATGCTCCGTTGTCATAACAAACATAAAGCATATCATGGCCTCTTTCCATAGCTCCTGATAGAGATTGGAATCCTATATCATAAGTACCACCGTCTCCACCAAATGTTATGAATTTATAGTTATCTTTAACTTTACCTCTTGCTTTTAATGCTTTATATGCAGCTTCTACACCACTTCCTGTAGCAGATGCACATTCAAAAGCTGTGTGGATATATGAATCTTTCCATGCACTATATGGGTAAACTCCAAGTGAAACTTCAAGACATCCTGTTGCGTTTGAAATTACCGCTTGATCTTCTTCTTTAATAGCTTTTAAAACCCATTTTACGATCATTGGAGCACCACAACCAGCACACATTCTGTGTCCACCAGTTATTCTATCTTGAACATTAGTTATATCCTTTAATGTTGCCATCTACAGCACCTCCTATTCTCTTACTTCTAGATAATTATATCTTTCGTATTTTCCAGTTTCAGTAGCTTTTTGTAAAGCATCGTATACTTTTGCTATACTGCTTACTTTAACGTCTCTTCCACCTAATCCATATATATAGCTCATGATAATCTTGTTATCAACTCTTCCATATAATGAACTTACAACATCTGTGAATAATGGACCACCGTTTCCAGACATTCCTTCAGCTTTATCCATTATAGCTACAGCTTTAACATTTTTAAGAGCTTCAGCTATTTCTTCACCTGGGAATGGTCTGAATAATCTTATTTTAATAAGACCTGCTTTAACGCCTTTTGCTCTTAAATCATCAACGCATCTCTTAGCTGTTCCAGCTGATGATCCGATTATAATTACAGCATACTCAGCATCGTCTAATTTGTATTCTTCGAATAATCCGTATTTTCTTCCAGTTAATTCTTCGAATTCTTTAGCTACATCTAAGAATACTTTCTTAGAATTCATTAATCCTTCTAATTGTTGTCTTTTCATTTCTATATAAACATTTTGAAGTGCTAATGCACCTATTAATTTATTTTCTTTTCCAAGAAGACCGTCTCCAGTTCTTTTGTTTTCTCCAACAAATGATTGAACGTCTTCATTTTTCATTGTATAGAAGTTTTCTACAGCGTGAGATGTGATAAATCCATCATAACAAACTAATGCTGGAGTCATAACATCAGGATGTTCAGTAACTCTTACAGTTTGAATGAAGTTATCGTATGCTTCTTGAACACTTTCAGCATAGATTTGGATAAATCCAGTATCTCTTTCACCCATTGAATCTGAGTGGTCATTGTGTATGTTGATTGGAGCTGATAAAGCTCTGTTAACTGTAGCAATAACAAGTGGAAGTCTATCTCCTGCTGCTATATATAACATTTCATGCATAAGAGCTAATCCATTTGCAGATGTTGCAGTGAAAACTCTAGCTCCAGCTGCAGAAGCCCCGATACAAGCACTTATAGCACTATGCTCTGATTCTACTGGTACAAATTCACTTGTACATAATCCATTTGCTTTAAATGATGAAAAATATTGTGGTACCTCTGTTGAAGGTGTTATAGGGAATGCTGCCATTACATCAGGGTTGATTTGCATCATAGCTGCTGCAACTGCTTCATTACCACTTAAACTCTTTCTTATTTGTTCTGCCTTTGCCATTTTAGTTCCTCCTTTCCTATTCTTCCAACACGAAATCTAATGCGCCGAATTTACATTGAGCTGTACAAACTCCACAGCCTTTACAGAAATCAAAGTCGATTCCTACCATTTTTCCGTTTTCAACTTTTATTGACATGTCTGGACAAACAGCCCAACAAAACATGCAATGTTTACATTTATCTTCGTGCCATACTGGTTTCATTGATCTCCAATCTCCAGTTTTGAAGTCTGCTGCATTACCTGCATCTAGAACTTCTCCGCCTATTGGATATTCTTTCCATTTACTATCTGGAGTTATATTCATTCTTTTACTCAATTCCTTGCACCTCCTGAAGAGATCTCTTTAGAGCTTCCATATTCTTTGGAATAACATGTGGTTTGTTAGCAAATTTATGGTTAAATGAATTTTGCATATCTGATACAAATTGTCCTTCTTCTAATACTCCACTTACTTTAACTACTGCAGCAAGCATTGGAGTGTTAGGGAAGTTTGCTCCTAATATTTCTTCTGAAATACCTTTAGCATCTATTGTATAAACATTTCCTTCATATCCTTTTAATTCTGGCCTTATTTCGTCAGGTGATTTTTTAGTGTTGATTATTATAGCACCTTCTTTTTTTAGTCCAGCTGTACAAGGTACAGATTTTAATAATGTTTCATCTACAACAACAACAAAATCTGGTTCATAAATGTTACTGTGTACTCTTAATTCTTGGTTAGATATTCTATTATAAGCAGTTATTGGAGCACCCATTCTTTCTGGACCGTATTCAGGAAAACCTTGAATGTACATTCCAGTGTTAAATGCAACTTCAGCTAATAGTAGTGATGCGGTTTTAGCACCTTGTCCACCACGACCATGCCAACGAATTTCTACTAATTTTCTCTCCATTGTTGATTTTTCCTCCCTTCATCTTATAAAAAAATTTAATACATTGTTGCTTGACTATATAAATTTTACTCGTTATTATATAACAGTTATCTGAAAACGTTTGTGTTATATACTAGAGTCTAATGATTTTATTGTAACAGGATAAATTTTCCTCTACTCAGAACGTTTTCTGACTATAACAGTTACACAAATAGATTGTAACAGATTACTATTACGGATGTCAAGATAAAACATAATTTTACACGAAATACTTTTCTTTTCTCATTTTTTCTTTATAATAGTACTTTAAATATAATTAAAAACACAACCCCCGGGACACCAAAAAAACCGGCAATTAATGCTGTCCATACGTTTATTCCTATGGTAAACCCTAAATACTGGCCTAATAAATTAAACACTATTAACAAAACTGTTCCCATTATGCCATTTATAACCAGCTTTAAAAAAATCTTTAACGGCCATGCTAAAATCTTAACTAATAGAAATAATAATAGTATTGCTACTAGAAAATAAGCAACATATTCCATATCTATACCTCCAAAATTTTAAATATTTATATAATTATTTTTTATTTTATATTTATATTTATATTTATTAATTTATAAAGCCTTTATATACCATTAGATTAAATTTGTATAAATAAAGCCTCCAATTATAAATTGGAAGCTTTATATTAAAGTTCTATCCTACCTTCTAAAGCTTTAGATAAGGTGACCTCATCAGCATATTCTAAATCTCCACCAACAGGAATACCATGAGCAATCCTTGTTACCTTTACACCAAGAGGCTTTATTATCTTTGAGATATACATAGCTGTAGCTTCCCCCTCTACATTAGGATTAGTTGCAACTATTATCTCTTTAATCTCTCCACCTATTCTTCTAATAAGCTCCTTTAATCTTATATCATCAGGTCCTTTCCCAGACATAGGTGATATAACACCATGAAGTACGTGATAAACTCCATTATACTCTTTTATCTTTTCAACGGACATAATATCTTTAGGCTGTTCAACTACACATATAATACTGTTATCCCTATTTGGATTAGAACAAATAGCACAAGGATCAGTATCCGTATAATTACCACATATAGAACAGTATTTTATTGTCCCTTTGGCTTTTACTAAAGCTTGTGCAAATTCATTAACCTCATCCCCTGGTAGATTTAGTACATGTAATGTAAGTCTTTGAGCTGTCTTATATCCTATTCCAGGTAGTTTGGCAAACTCTTCAATTAATTTTTCTATAGATACTGGATAAAACTCCAAAACTTTCACCTCTATTAACTAGAACATTCCAGGTAAGTTTAATCCCCCTGTAAGCTTTTTCATCTGATTACTTGTTTCTTGATCAGCAGTTTGTAATGCTTGATTACATGCTGTTATAATTAGATCTTGAAGCATTTCAACATCATCTGGATCTACTGCTTCTGGATCTATTTCTACATCTAATATTTGTTTTTTACCATTTACTGTAACCTTAACAACTCCACCGCCTGCTGTTGCTGAAAATTCTTTTTCTTCCAATTCAGCTTGCATTTTTTCCATATCTTGTTGCATTTTTTGTGCTTGTTTCATTAAGTTATTCATATTCATTCCGCCCATTCCAGGGAATCCGCCTTTTGCCATAAAATTACCTCCTAATTAACTGATTTTTTAAATGTATAGCTTACTCTAACCACAATATCTATTTTATAGATATTGGATAAGAACAGCACAACTTTAGGTTTACTTTATAAATAATTGTTGTGATTTGTCTTAGTCTTTTAATATTTTACCATCTATAATTTTATTCATCAATTATTTCTACTAATTCTTCTCCAAAAGTCTCTTTTAGAATTTCTTGTGGTGATTTTTCAGTATCTTCATTTCTATCTACAGTATATTTTATTCTGATCTTTTCCTTTAGTGCATTAGAAAAAATATCTTCAACTATCTTTCTATTTTCTTCTTTTTTCAATCTGTTTATATTAAATGAGTACTCTTCATCATATTTAATTTCAATTACTCCATTTATACAAGACTCTACTTTTCCTGTAACTAATGAAGCATATAGCACCATATGTCTTCGTGACTTTATTATTTCTAAAATATCCTTCCACGATTTTTTAACATCTTCAACTGTTAATTTAGAATCTATATTTTCTTCTACACTACTTTCACAATAATTTTCATCAGTACGTATATCTTTTTTATTCTTATCTATGAGTATAGAATCTTTATTATTTTTTTCATGAATTTTATTAACGTTAGGTTTTTCTTTTACCTCTATGTTTCCTGATTTAAGCATATTCTCAATTCTATTTATTCTAGCCAATATAACTTCTTTAGATGTATCATACTCTATTTTACACATTTTTATTATAGCTAGCTCCAAATATACTCTTCCTTGCTTACTCCATTTAGATTGCTCTTCAGCTTCCTGAAGTATTCTAATAGATCGCATTATTTCTTCTACTCTTATTTTACTGCTTTGCTGTTTTACTAATTCTATATTTTCTTCTGACATATCAAGTATATCTTCGGGATTCTGGCTTACCTTAACCATCATAAGATTTCTCATATGGTGTATCATATCTTTTATAAATAAGTTTATATCTTTTCCACCATAAACTATGTCATCTACTATTTTTATAGATTCTTCCACATCTTTCTCAATAATCATGTCTGTTAATCTAAGTAAATTTTCATTTGTAACAAGACCCAGCATATTAATTACCTGATCATAATTTATTTTTCCATTACCCATAGATATGGCTTGATCAAGTATACTTAATGCATCTCTCATAGCTCCATCTGACATTCTACTAATAAGCTTAAGACTTTTATTGTCAACTGACACTTCCTGTTCTGTTGTTATTTCAATTAGCCTCTCAAATATATCCTCACTTTTAATTCTTTTAAAATCAAACCTTTGACACCTAGATAAAATAGTTATAGGTAATTTTTGAGGATCTGTAGTTGCTAATATAAAAATTACTTTTTCAGGTGGTTCTTCTAAAGTCTTTAAGAAAGCATTTACTGCACCTTGAGTTAGCATATGCGCTTCATCCATTATATAAACCTTATATTTTCCTTCTCTTGGTGGATACTTTACTTCCTCTATAAGATCTCTTATATCATCTACTTTATTGTGAGATGCAGCATCCATTTCTGATACATCTATAGCCAACCCTGCATTTATTTTCTTGCACATATCACATTCATTACATGGTTCACCATCTTGAGGATTAAGGCAATTTACAGCCTTAGAGAAAATTTTTGCTGTAGATGTCTTTCCCGTTCCCCTTGTTCCACATAAAAGATAAGCATGAGCTATTCTACTATTTTTTATTTGATTTTTTATTGTTGTAGTAACGTGCGCTTGCCCTACAACCTCATTAAAAGTCTTTGGTCTCCATTCCCTATATAAAGCAGTGTATGCCACTTAAAACACCTCTTACCTTTTAGTATCTTAAATATTAATTTTAGGATATGTTTTAAAAAATTCTTAATTTCCCATAATTAATTAAATACAAAGTATTTTATAAATAATTATATCATAACCATATATATCTGAAATTAACTTTTAAAATTAATATAAAAAAAAGATGCCTAAAAGCATCTTACTCACTTTATAATGAAATCGTGCACCCCGCATCGACAGTAGAATATGAGCGTTACCTATACAGTTAACTCAAATCAGGTTTACCCACGGCACACGGAAGATCTCACTTACCGCTGCTTCCTTCCGGATCTGACGGAGTTCATGAGTTTCCGTTGCGTGGGGCCCAATTCTCAACGCCACTTATATAGGCCAGACCTCACATTCTAAAGCCTAAACGGGGAATTCAACCCTGCTATAGCGGATTGCAGGTAACAGGACACCGCTAACTTCCCGTCTAGCACGACTCTGGCGGAGAAAGAGGGATTCGAACCCTCGGTAGAGTTTCCCCTACACACGCGTTCCAGGCGTGCTCCTTCAACCACTCGGACATCTCTCCATAATAATTATTATTATGTTTTATTAGCAAGACTTATTATACTATCTATTCATATATATTTCAAGCTATTTATATCTAGAATTGATTTACTATTTTATTATAATATTCTACATCAGTGAGCTAAAACCACTTATACAAATAAAATGATTCTATTAATTAAATTCCTATATAATATTATAAGAAATTTTCCACATAATTATTTTATATAATAGACATATCTAATTATTAAAAATGCTCTCCGTTCTCATAGTAACTATTTTCTTTAAACACAGTAAACATTATATCTAAACTATTATATCCTTGCTCCTGTACTTTATTAGTGACTATTTTAGCAACCTTATCTTGTATTTCTTGTCCTCTATCAAACCAAGCAACTTCTACAAATGGATACCCATCATCAATCTCTTTACCATCCATAATAAAAATAGAATTTATATGCTCAATAGTAAAATAGTCTCTAGGGCAATCTAAAACTTTTTGGAGTTCATCAACTAAATCTTTGCTCATATTACAAATACTTTGAATTTTCATTCCTCTAATTTTTATCTGTGGCATTTTATTAGCTCCTTTCCTTTGGCGGAGAGAAGGGGATTTGAACCCCTGATACCATTTTTCAGGTATAGTGATTTTCGAGACCACCGCCTTAAACCTCTCGGCCATCTCTCCTCTCATCTCACATAAAGACATATACTAATTTACTAATATATTATATCATAAATTAAACTTGAACATAACTTTATTAGATTTATTTATGAATTATCTCCTTTTTTTAAAAAAATCTATAATTATATCGCTACATCTTTCATCGTATACCCAATTAATTTCTATAAAACTATTTAAAGCATTATTCTGAAGTATGTTTATATTTGTTCCACATGCTCCTGCAACTGGATCAAAAGTGCCTATATAAAGTCTTCTTATTCTTGACTGTAGTATAGCGCCTGCACACATAGGACACGGTTCTAAGGTAACATACATCTCACATTCATTTAATCTCCAATTATTTAAAGTCTCTGAAGCTCTTTTTATAGCTATTACTTCTGCATGAGCCATTGGATCTTTTAATGTTTCTCTTAAATTATGTGCAGTAGAAATAACATCTCCATTTTTAACAATAACAGCTCCTACAGGAACTTCTCCTAAAAGCTCCGCAACTTTTGCTTCTTCTAGTGCTATCTCCATAAACCTCTTATTCATAGCTTATACCTCTTACTTCTAGTTAATGAAATCCCTTGTAATTAGTAGTCTTGTAAAATTTTTGTTAAATCATATATGTACATTTGTTCCTTTTTAAGTATTTCTGATAACACATTATATGTAACGGTCTTAGTATCCTTCTCTTTCTTTACTAATCTTCCTTGTATATCTATAATAAGACCTTTATTCTCATTTTCATACTTCAATGCTAATTTTAAAATATCTTTAATACTTTTATGATCTTCATCAATTAAATATATACTATTCTTATATTTATCTATTAAAAATGAAATTTTATCGTATATAGCAAAATCGATTTCATCTAATTGCTTATTTGTTAAGTTTCTCTTTATTTTATTATAATAATTAATATGTTTGTCTTGATGCTTAACAAGAGTCTTACAAACTATTTTACATCTATAATCATCTGGATTAGAAGAATAAATGTCTATATATATGTCCTTAACCTTTCTTTTTAGAAAATTTAGTTTATCTATTATATCAATAACATTATATGCCACTATAGTAATCCTCCTTTATTGGGCACTGTTTACTTCTCAATCTATACTTTTAACAAATTTAGCTTTAATATACTATTTAAGAAATTAATGTGTTATTTTTATTTAAATTAGTATAACCTATGACCAAAAATGTCATAGGTTATACTAATGGTGCACTCGAAGGGATTCGAACCCCCGGCCTTCCCCTTAGGAGGGGGACGCTCTATCCTGCTGAGCTACGAATGCTTATTAAATTTTAAACTATTATTAATTTTATTGCACTTTTAAATTAATGTCAATATATATGTCATTTTTTTGGTTATTATTTCTGATTGATATATGATAATGTCTTAATATAACACATGTGATTATGTCCCAAATATAAATTTTAGTATACAATAAACCTCATAACTTGAAATGAGGTGGACATACTGAGAAAGGTTGCTTTAAGA
>NZ_JAPQFJ010000004.1 GCF_026738875.1 Clostridium brassicae | reverse complement strand
CGTCAGGGTTTCCCCCATTGCGCAATATTCCCCACTGCTGCCTCCCGTAGGAGTCTGGACCGTATCTCAGTTCCAATGTGGCCGATCACCCTCTCAGGTCGGCTACGCATCGTCGCCTTGGTAAGCCTTTACCTTACCAACTAGCTAATGCGCCGCGGGCCCATCTCAAAGCGATAAATCTTTAATGAAAGAACCATGCGATTCTCTCATTTTATGCGGTATTACTCCTCCTTTCGGAGGGCTATTCCCCACTTTGAGGCAGGTTGCCCACGTGTTACTCACCCGTCCGCCGCTAATCCATTCCCCGAAGGGAATTTCATCGCTCGACTTGCATGTGTTAGGCACGCCGCCAGCGTTCGTCCTGAGCCAGGATCAAACTCTCAATTTAAAAGTTTAATCTTTACTCAATTCAATTGACTGACTTTATATCAACTTCTGTTTAATTTTCAAAGACCATTTCCTTGTTTTTACCTCGTCGCCTCTCAACGACAAGATTTATTTTATACTGAACTTAGCTTTTTGTCAACTAGTTTTTTAAACTTTTTTTATTTTTTTTAATCCTAAAAAAATAAAGGCTGTACTTATCAAGTACAACCCTCTATTTTTATTCTTCATTCTTTGAATTTTCATCTAAATTATCTTTTGTCTCTTCATTAGAATCTACTATTTCTCGATTATTGTCTGTTTCTTCTTCATCTTCTTTAGTATCAGTAATATTTACTTTAGCCATTGTAACTACTTTTTCATCTTCTGTAGTTTTCATTAAAGTAACACCCATTGCATTTCTACTTGTTGTTGATATATCAGATACATTTATTCTGATTGCTATTCCATTAGTATTAATAAGCATAAGCTCATCATTGTCATCAACTAATCTTGCACCTATAACATTTCCTGTTTTATCAGAAATTTTATAAGTTATTACTCCTTTTCCACCTCTTTTTTGAAGTGAATACTCATTTATAGGTGTTCTTTTACCAAATCCATTTTCACTTACAACTAATAATTCTTCTCCTGGCTTTGCTACCTCCATACTTACAACTTCATCATCTTTCCTAAGAGTAATAGCTTTAACACCTGAAGCAGTTCTTCCTAATGGTCTTACATCTTTTTCACTAAATCTTATAGCATACCCGTTTCTAGTTACGTATATTATCTCACTATCTCCATTTGTAGGCCTTACACTTATAAGCTCATCATCATCTTTTAAGTTTATAGCGTTTAAACCATTCTTTCTTATAGATGAATACTTATCAAGAGACGTTTTCTTAATAATACCTTTCTTAGTACCCATTACTAAATAATTATCTTCTTTAAAATCATTTAGATATAAAACCGCCTGTATTTTTTCACTAGTATCTAACGGTATTAAGTTAATTAAATTAGTTCCTTTTGCAGTTCTTCCAGCTTCTGGGATTTGATAACCCTTTAACTGATAAACTCTTCCTGTATTAGTAAAGAACAATAAATTATTATGAGTTGAAGTAGTAAATATATGTTCAACAAAATCATCTTCTTTTGTAGACATTGCCTGTATTCCTCTACCCCCTCTTCTTTGAGCGCTATAGGTTTCTACTGGCAATCTTTTTATATAGCCATCATGAGTAAGAGTTATTACAACATCTTTCTCCTCAATAAGATCTTCTATATCTATATCATTAGTTTCATCTTTAATTATTTGTGTTCTTCTTTCATCTCCATATTTAGCTTTTATCTCGTTTAACTCATCTTTTATTATGTTTAAAACTAATTCTTCGCTAGCTAAAATTTCTCTAAGAGATTTTATAAGTTCCATTAATTTTTGATACTCATCCTCTATTTTCTCTCTTTCAAGACCTGTTAATCTTTGAAGTTTCATGTCTAGTATAGCTGTTGCTTGTTTATCAGAGAGTGCAAACTTACTCATTAAGCCTTCTTTTGCTTCACTTGTAGTTTTAGAAGATCTTATAAGAGCGATAACCTGATCTATATGGTCTAAAGCTATTTTTAATCCTTCTAATATGTGAGCTCTAGCTTCAGCTTTATCTAAATCAAACTTAGTTCTTCTTCTTATAACATCCTTTTGGAAATCTATATAGTAGACTAATATTTGTTTTAAATTTAAAACTTTAGGCTCACCATTTACAAGAGCAAGCATTATTATTCCAAAAGTGTCTTGAAGCTTAGTATGTTTATATAATTGATTCAATATAACATTTGGATTTGCATCCCTTTTTAATTCTATTACAATCCTCATACCTTCTCTATCAGACTCATCACGAAGATCTGAGATTCCGTTTATCTTTTTATCTTTTACTAAATCAGCTATATTTTCAATTAACTTAGCCTTATTTACCTGATAAGGTATTTCAGTAATTATTATTCTATGCTTACCTTTTATTTCTTCAATTTCAGACTTTGCTCTAAGTACAACTTTTCCACGACCAGTTTCATAAGCTTTTCTTATTCCATAACTACCCATTATATTTCCATAGGTAGGGAAATCTGGTCCCTTAATTTCTGTCATCAGCTGCATTATTGATACATCTGGATCATCAATAAGCATATCTATTCCATTTATGACCTCTGTTAAGTTATGAGGAGGAATATTTGTAGCCATACCTACAGCTATTCCAGATGATCCATTTACAAGTAAATTTGGAAACCTTGAAGGAATAACTGATGGTTCTTCTTCCTCACCATCAAAGTTAGGTATAAAATCTACAGTGTCTTTGTTAATATCTCTTAAAAGCTGCAAAGTGATCTTTTGCATTTTAGCTTCTGTATACCTCATTGCAGCTGCACTATCGCCATCTATAGATCCAAAGTTACCATGGCCATCTACAAGAGGGTATCTTATAGAAAAATCCTGAGCCATTCTAACTAAAGCATCATATACAGCAGTATCTCCATGAGGATGATATTTACCTAAAACATCCCCTACAATTCTAGCACATTTTCTGTACCCTTTTTCAGGTGTTAATCCAAGTTCATGCATAGAATATAAAATTCTTCTGTGTACAGGCTTTAAACCATCCCTTACATCAGGTAATGCACGCCCTACAATAACACTCATGGCATAATCTATATAGCTTTTTTTCATTTCACTGCTTATATCTACAGGTAAAACATTACCCATGTTGTTCATCTAAAACACCTCTTTACTAGCCTTATATATCTAAATTAACAACTTTTTTAGCATTTTCATGTATAAATTCTCTTCTTGGTTCAACCTTATCTCCCATGAGAATTGTAAAAATCTCATCTGCTGCCATAGCATCTTCTACAGTAACTTTAAGCAATGTCCTACATTCTGGATTCATAGTTGTTTCCCAAAGTTGAGTAGCATCCATTTCTCCTAAACCTTTATATCTCTGAATATCAGTATTTTTATCCTTACCGCCCATTTCAGTTAATATCTTTTGAAGTTCTTTATCCGAGTAAGCATATTTTATGTTATTTTTACCTTTTTCTACTTTGTATAAAGGTGGTTGAGCTATATACACATGCCCTTTGTCAACTAATTCCTTCATGTATCTATAGAAAAATGTTAATAATAATGTTCTTATATGAGCACCATCTACATCAGCATCGGTCATTATTATAATGCGATTATATCTTATTTTTTCTACATCAAAATCTTTTCCTATTCCAGCTCCAAAAGCTGTAATCATTGCTCTTATTTCTTGATATCCAAGTATTTTATCCAATCTTTGCTTTTCAACATTCATAATCTTACCTCTTAATGGTAAGATGGCTTGAAATTTTCTATCCCTTCCTTGTTTAGCAGACCCTCCAGCTGAATCTCCTTCGACTAGGTATATTTCACATTCTTCTGGATTTTTTGAAGAGCAATCTGAAAGCTTTCCTGGAAGTGAAGTACTTTCTAAAGCTGTCTTTCTTCTTGTAAGTTCTCTTGCTTTTTTAGCCGCTTCTCTAGCTCTTGAGGCAACTAAACATTTTTCAATAACAATTTTACCTACACCTGGATTCTCTTCAAGGAAAGTACTTACACTTTCACTTACAATACTATCAACAATACCACGTACTTCTGTATTACCAAGTTTTGTTTTAGTTTGACCTTCAAACTGAGGTTCTGTAAGTTTTACAGATATAACTGCAGTCAGACCTTCTCTTGTATCATCTCCAGATAAGTTTTTATCATTTTCTTTTAAATAACCATATTTTCTAGCATAATCATTTAAAACTCTAGTTAAAGCCGTTTTAAATCCTGATAAATGAGTTCCACCTTCTATTGTATCTATGTTGTTTGCAAAAGAGAATATATTTTCGCTATAAGTATCGTTATATTGAAGAGCTAATTCTACAATGTAATCTTCCTTTATCCCTTCAACATAAATAGGCTCTGGATGAAGCCTTTGCTTATTTCTATTTAAGTAAGACACAAATGACTTAATTCCACCTTCATAATGAAACTCATGTTCTTTCTCACTACCTTCTCTTTCATCCTTTAAAATTATCCTAATTCCTTTGTTTAAAAAGGCTAATTCTCTTAATCTTTGAGCTAGTGTATCATAATCAAACTCTACTTCTTCAAAAATTTCATTATCAGGAATAAAATAAACTTTTGTTCCGTGAGAGTCACTATCTCCTATTATTGCTAAATCACTAGCTACTTTACCTTTTCTAAATTCTTGTTTCCATATATGACCTTCTCTTTTAACTTCTACCTCACAATACTCTGAAAGAGCGTTAACTACTGAAGCTCCAACACCATGAAGCCCCCCAGAAACCTTATAGCCTCCTCCACCAAATTTACCTCCAGCATGAAGAACAGTCATAATAACTTCAACTGTTGGTCTTTGCATCTTGTGATGTATTCCTACAGGCATACCTCTACCATCATCTATTACTGATATTGCATTATCCTTATGTATAACCACCTGTATATTTTTACAATAACCTGCTAATGCTTCATCAATACTATTGTCAACTATTTCATAAACTAAGTGATGAAGCCCTCTCATCCCCGTACTTCCAATATACATTCCAGGTCTTTTTCTAACAGCCTCTAACCCTTCTAGTACTTGTATTTGAGACTCATCATAAACTTGCTTCTTTTCCATTTATATCCTCCTAACTTACTCACGAGAATCATAGAACATGCTTTCGGTTCTTTTTGTTAATGTAGTAGAAGATATGGGTGATAAATATATCTTACTTTTTTTATCTACCTCTGCAACAACAAAGGACTTAGGATTATCTTTAGTAATCCTCTCTACAAATCCATCTTCTTCAGCCATTCTTAAAAATTGAATCGTATCTGTACTATACATCGTTGTTTCTAAATCAAATATACCTATTATGTCTTTTAATGGAACTACTACATTTTCTCCCAAGTGCAAAAACATAAATTATCCTCCTTAAAACTAACTTCTAGCTAACTGTTCCATCTTTAACATTGAATATTTTAACATGTTCATCTAAATAATCCTTTATATCCATTATTCCAGTACATGTTATTATAGTTTGCACTTTATTTATAGAATTTAATATATATTTTTGTCTGTTCAAATCCAACTCTGAAAGAACATCATCCAGTAAAAGAACAGGATACTCACCAATTTCATCTCTTATTATCTCTAGTGATGCAAACTTTATAGATAAAACTGAGGTTCTCTGTTGCCCTTGAGAACCGAACTTTCTAGCATCTATATCGTTTATATTTATTGAAAAATCATCTCTATGAGGACCTATAGATGTGACTCTCTTTTCCATGTCTTTTTCTCGACTTTGTGCTAAAAGATTGAATAATTCCTCTTCAATGTTATTATGATTTTTTATTGATGTAATGTAATTAAATTGTATATTTTCACTATTAGATGTTATATCTCTATGAATAATTTTTCCCTTTTCATTGAGTTTTTGTATATACTTTAATCTTTCTCTAATAATAAAATTTCCAAACTTACTCATTTGTTTATCATAAATTTCAATTATATCTGTATTATTGCCATTCCATTTTCTTAAAACAGCATTTCTGTCATTTAAAACTTTATTGTATTGAACTAGGTTATGATAATATTTTTTATTCAACTTACATAATTCAATATCCAAGAACCTCCTTCTAAATATTGGAGATTCCTTAACAATCTTCAAATCTTCTGGCGAAAAAATAACAACATTAAAAATTCCAATCAAATCTGATATAGTGTTTAATTTGATTGAATTAATTCTAATTCCTTTTTTCCCTTCTTTAAAGATTTTTATATCTATTTTTTTATCTAACCTATTTTTACAAACATAAGTGCTTATATAAGATTCTTTTGCATCCCATCTTATAAGTTCTTTGTCCTTATTTGTTCTATGAGATTTTCCTAAACTGCAATAATATATACTTTCTAAAATATTAGTTTTCCCTTGAGCATTATCCCCAATAAATATATTTATTCCCTCATTCAAAGAAAGAGATAATAGCTGATAGTTTCTAAAATCTTTTAAATATAAATTCTTAATATACATAAAAAACACCTATTTTTTATTATAACATAATATTACTCCCTAATGCTTTTTATTTCTAAATAATTTTATAAGACTCACCATCTAATTCTACAATATCACCTTTTTTAAGTTTTCTTCCTCTTTTTTCCTCAATAGAGCCATTTACTTTCACAGCACCATTAAGAATATACATTTTAGCATCAGAACCAACACTTACAGCTCCTGCCCATTTTAAAAAAGCATCTAACTTTATTATTTCCGTATTTATCTTCACATCTTTCATTATTTATCCTCCAAAACATAATTAAACATTTAGTAATCTAACAGGAAGAACCAAATATATATATTTACTATTTTCTTTATTTTTTATAATGCAAGGGCTTACACTACTAGAAAATTCCAAAATAATTTCTTCATCATCTATTATTTTTAAAACATCTATTAAGTATTTTGAATTAAATGCAATTTGCAATTCTTCTCCTTGCAAAATTATATTCATTTCCTCAACTACAGTTCCCAATTGAGAATTTGATGTGATTATTAAATTTTCTTCCTTGATGTCGAATTTTATCAAATTAGTGTTACCTTCCTTCGCCATAAGAGAAGCTCTTTCAATACAATTTAAAAGTTCTGCTTTTTTAGCAATAACTTGAGAATTGAATTCTTCTGGAAGAATGGCATTATATCTAATAAATTCTCCTTCCAAAAGTCTTGATATAATCTTAGTTTGACCTAAATTAAATAAAATGTGATTAGGTGTAAAAGTTATTTTTACACTTTCTTCGTCTTCACTCAATATTTTAGCTACTTCGTTTAGTGTTTTTCCTGGGATTACAGCATTTATTGTATTATCATTATCTATATTATTACTTCTTAAAGCTAATCTATAACCATCTAATGCAACAAGATTGAGTTTTTCATCTGTAACCTCAAATAATACACCTGTAAGTATTGGCCTTGTTTCATCTTGGGCAATAGCAAAGATCGTACCTTTTATCATATTCTTTAATATTTTTTGGGAAATACTAAAAATCATATTTTCATTTATATTTGGCAAATTAGGAAATTCATCTGCATCCATATGTATTAAAGTAAATTTAGATTTTTCACAAATAATCTCTATTGAATTATTGTCTACAGTATGTATTTCTACTGAGCTATTAGGAAGTTTCCTTATAATCTCACCAAATAATTTCGAGTCAACTACAATACTTCCTTCTTCTTGAATTTCTGCAACAACTTTAGTTTCTATGCTTAAATCTATATCAGAACCAATCAATGTTAGTTGGTCATTTTTAGCTGATAGATATATACCTTGAAGTATAGGCATTGGTGATTTTCCAGTTACTGCTTTTTGGGCTATTGATATAGCTTCTTGTAGTTTGTTTTTAGCACATATAAATTTCATTATAATAGGACCTCCTTATCCACATTATCAGTTTATTTAAATTAGGTAGGATTATATTATAAAAATAGTAGTAATAGTAGTAGGGCGTGTGAATATGTGGATAACTGTATTCAGCCGTTAAAACACGCAAAAATTAAAGCAAAAATTATTGTGGATAAGTAGTACACGAAAATATATACTTATCCACAATAAAAAAGTAGAATACTGAATTTATAGTTTATCCACATAAAGTTAGACATATATTATAAACAAATGTTAATTTATCTATTATTAATTTTTTTTGCAAGATCATTTACGACGTTTTTCAGTGATTCATCCTTTTTTAGATTTGTAGATATTTTTTCATAGGCATGGATTACTGTAGTATGATCTCTTCCACCGAACTCTTCACCTATTTTAGGCAATGACATATCAGTAAGTTTTCGACTTAAATACATAGCAATTTGCCTTGGAAATGCTATGTTTCTAGTACGTCTAGAGGATTTTAACTCCTCTACTTTTAAGTTAAAGTAATTTGCGACTGTATCTTGAATAAGATCTATTGTAATTTGTTTATTTTGTTCATTGGATATTATATCTTTTAAGGCTTCAGCTGCAAGTTCAACACTAATTTCTTTATTAGTAAGAGATGAAAAAGCTACGATTCTAATTAAAGCGCCCTCAAGTTCTCTAATATTTGATTTGATTTTAGTAGCTATGTATACCATGACTTCATTTGGAATATTTAAATTTTCAACATCAGCTTTCTTTTTTAGAATAGCTATTCTAGTTTCAAAATCTGGAACTTGTATATCAGCAATAAGCCCCCATTCAAATCTAGATCTTAACCTATCTTCTAGAGTAGGAATTTCTTTTGGTGGTCTATCACTGGATAAAATTATTTGTTTATCTGCTTCATATAGGGCGTTAAATGTGTGGAAGAATTCTTCTTGAGTTCTTTCTTTACCGGCTATAAATTGGATATCGTCTATTAATAAAACATCAACATTTCTATACTTATTTCTAAAATCAACATTTTTGTCATCTTTAATTGAATTTATAAGTTCGTTTGTAAATTTTTCAGAAGACACATATACTACTTTAGCTTTCGGATTATGCTTAAGTATATAGTGACCTATAGCATGCATTAAATGTGTTTTACCAAGCCCAACACCACCATATATAAATAATGGGTTGTAAGCTTTAGCTGGTGCTTCTGCTACGGCAAGAGATGCAGCATGGGCAAATCTATTACTGTTGCCTATTACAAAAGAATCAAAGGTGTATTTAGGATTTAAAGTACAAGACATCTCATCATTAACTATTATGTTATCTCTATTAGATGATCTAGGAGAGTTATTTAAATCAAAAGCAATTTCTCCTGAAGATATAAAAAATTCTATTTTATATCTCTTAGAAGTTAGTAATTTAATTGCATTAATAATTAATGATTTATATCTGCTTTCAAGGATACCTCTTGTAAAGTCATTAGGAACTTCTAATTTTATAGTGTCATTTTCTATAGAAAGAGGTACTATGCATTTTATCCATGTATTAAAACTAACTTCTGTTAATTCACCTTTGATTATATTTAAGGTTTTTGTCCATAATTGTTCTAGTTGGGCATTCATTTTTTACCTCCAAATTAAAGTATCCTCAATAAAAAAAATTTTTAAATATAAATCACAGCAAATAAACAAGAAATAAACAATATATCCACTAATTATTTAAGGTTGTTGACAATTAGGCAAAAAAATATTCACATGTGTATAATTATCTTGAAAATAAATGTATAAATAAATTTATTAACAAGAACAAAAAAAGATATATTCACATAGTACAAAAGTGAATAAAATAAGAAAATACGTCTAAAATATAAAAATAAAATAGTGGTTAATAAGGGAATTGACAAGTTATACACAAGTTTGTCCACAACCTGTGAATAAATAATTAAATTTAAAATTTATCAACAGTTCAAAATTAATAATAACAAAAGAGCAAGGTGTATTCAAGAATTTATCCACAAAAAAGTTAAAAATAAAAAATTATCAACATGTAAATGACTATCTTGACATTACTAAAGGGTATATATATAATTTAATAGTAAAACTATTTTTATGATAACATGCAATTCATTTGCTTAAAACACATAGTGATATACAGTGAATTGAGTAGTTGATAAAGGGGGTGTATTAGAAATGAAGATGACTTATCAACCAAAAAAGAGACAAAGAAAAAGAGAACATGGCTTCAGAAAAAGAATGAGAACTTTATCAGGTAGAAATATTCTTAGAAGAAGAAGACAAAAAGGAAGAAAAAGTTTGACAGCATAAGGGCCGCTATAGTGGCCTTTTTCTGCAACTGCAGGAAAAAAGGAGCATCTATAAGGAGCATCTATATAGTTATGAAAAAAGAAGAAAGAATAAGAAAAAATTTAGAGTTCCGAAGAGTATACAAAAGAGGTAAATCATATTCTAATCAATTATTAGTACTATATATATACAAAAATTATAAAAATGCAAATATCAATCGAGTTGGAATATCCGTTAGTAAAAAAGTAGGGAATAGTGTAGTTAGAAGTAGAGTTAAGAGATTGATAAGTGAAGGATATAGATTGAATTGTAATGATTTAAAAACAGGTTATGATTTAGTTTTTATTGCTAGAAATACTTCGAAAGACAAAACATATCAAGAAGTAGAAAAATCGATAATAAAGTTGCTTAGAAAAGCAGGTTTACAGGTTTAAATGATTAGTTATGAAAAAAATACTTATTTATATAATAAAATTTTATAGAAGATATATTTCGCCTATGAAAAGACCATGTTGTAAGTTCTATCCAACATGTTCTCAATATGCTTTGGAGGCTATACAAAAATATGGGGTTTTAAAAGGTGGTATTATGTCTATAAAGAGAATACTGAGATGTAATCCATTTAATAAAGGTGGATATGATCCTGTTAAATAGTCTTAAGGAGGGCTTACTTTGGAGCATTTTTTTATTAATTATGCAGCCGTTGCTTTAGAAATTAAGTGGCTAAATAATGCATTAATTAAATTTTTCAATGTAATACAAAATGCAGTACATTCTCTAATTCCAAATCCTAATTTTTCTTATGGGCTGTCTATAATTTTAGTTACCATAATTATTAGATTAATATTATTTCCATTAAATTATAAGCAAATAAAGTCTACAGTTAAAATGAATGAGCTTCAACCACAATTGAAGAAGATTCAAGAAAGATATAAAAATGACCCGCAGAGACAGCAACAAGAAGTAATGAAAGCTTATAAGGAAAATGGAGTTAATCCAGTAGGGGGATGTTTACCTCTATTACTTCAATGGCCAATACTTATAGCATTATATTGGGTGTTTATGAATTTACCTGGTATAAATGGAGTTGGTTTCTTATGGATTAAGGATTTATCAATGTCTGCAAGTATGGCAGATAAAACATCTTTAATTTTACCATTGTTATCAGGAGCTACAACTTATTTATCAACAAATTTAGTTGCTTCTAAAAGTGCTGATAATCCACAAGCAAAACAAATGGGTACTATGAACATATTTATGTCTATTTTTATGACATGGATGAGTTTTAGATTTACAGCAGCATTAGTATTATATTGGGTAACAAACAACTTGTTCCAAATAGCTCAAACTGTTGTAACTAAAAATATGGAGCTAAAGAAAAAGACTAAGGAAGTAATATAAAGAAATAGTTTTTATCTAATGGATTGGGTATGTGCCTTATTTTAGTGGTTTGGGGAAGGCAGGTGTCAAGAATATGAATTTTATAGAAATGAATGGTAAAACAGTAGAAGAAGCTATTCAAAAAGCTTTACAAGCTTTAAAAGCTACGGAAGATGAAGTAGATATTGAAATAATAGATGAAGGTAGTAAAGGTTTATTTAAAATATTTAGAGGTAAAGAAGCAAAGGTAAAAGTTACTGTAAAGAAAAACTACAAAGATGAGGCTAAAGATTTTTTAAGAAAAATTTTGAATACAATGGGAATATTAGCAGAGATAAAAGTTAATGAAGAAAACGATGTACTTAAAATTAATCTTATAGGTCCTAACATGGGATTAATAATAGGACATAGGGGAGAAACTTTAGACTCTTTACAGTATCTAGTTAATTTAGCAGTAAACAAAAATAATGAAGGCAAATATAAAAAAGTTACCTTAGATACTGAAAATTATAGATCTAAAAGAGAAGAGACATTAAAAAAACTTGCAGGAAAGATGGCTTATAAGGTTAGAAAAACTAATAAACCTATAAAGTTAGAACCGATGAATCCTTATGAAAGAAGGATTATCCATTCGGCTCTTCAAAATGATTTCTCTATAGTTACATATAGCGAAGGTGATGAGCCTTACAGAAGAGTTGTTATTGATTTGAAAAAGAAAGCCTAATGGGCTTTCTTTTAATTTTTTATTGATTTTATACACAAAATAATAAAGAATTAACTTAAGTTATAGTTTTGTATAATCTATATTATTTTAGGCTATGTTTTAATAAATTGTTGATTTCGTATAATTTGAAAAACAATTCTAAATTTAGTATAACTTAAGCAGCTAAGCCTTTGTAAACTCACTAAGGCTTAAACATACAAAAGTTTTTTACGCTGCAAAAGTTATACTAAATAACAATTATAATTTTTATTATAATGAACTCAACAATTTAAAATATAGCATTAGGACTACAAAAGGAAGTTTTAAAATAATGTAAAAAACAACATTCTTTTAAAACAGAGCTTTATTTTAAAACACAATGTATAATTAAAAAGATTATGAAGGGATGAATAGCATGAGAGAGTTTGATACCATTACTGCTGTTGCTACTAACTTAGGAGAAAGCGGAGTTTCTATAATAAGGGTTTCTGGTGATAAAGCTCTAAAAATAGTAAGTAGCATCTTTCAAGGTAAAAACGATAGGAAATTAGATGATATAAAAACTTATACAATGAGATATGGTTATATTGTTGATAAAGATACCGAGGAGCGATTAGATGAAGTAATAGTTAATTTTATGAAAGGACCGAAAAGTTTTACCGCTGAGGATACTGTTGAAATAAATTGCCATGGTGGAGTTACTGTAACTAAAAGAATTCTTGAAGAAGTAGTTAAGGCCGGTGCAAGGCTAGCAGAACCTGGAGAGTTTACTAAAAGAGCTTTTTTAAATGGAAGAATTGATTTATCACAAGCAGAAGCGGTTATTGATATAATAAATGCGAAGACAGAACTTAGTATGAAATCAGCTTTAGAGCAGTCTGAAGGTAAAATTTCCAGGGAAATAAGCAAAATGAGAGATAAACTACTAGAAATTATTGCTCATATTGAAGCTACCGTAGATTATCCAGAGGATGATTTAGAGGAAGTTACAGCAGATAAAGCTAGTGGAGATTTAACTAAATTATTAAAAGAAATAGATGAATTATTAGGAAGTGCTGATGAGGGTAAGATTATAAGAGAAGGATTAAATACTGTTATAGTAGGCAAACCAAATGTGGGAAAATCATCTTTATTAAACACGCTTCTTATGGAAACGAGAGCTATAGTTACAGATGTACCAGGTACTACAAGAGATGTTATAGAGGAATTTATAAACATAGATGGTATACCTGTCAAAGTAATAGATACAGCAGGTATTAGAGAAACAGAGGATATAGTAGAAAAAATAGGTGTAGAAAAGTCTATAGAAAAGATAGAGAAAGCAGATCTTATAGTGTTAGTATTGGATACTAGTAGAGAATTAGATGAAGAGGATAAGGAAATAATAGAATTTATTAAAGAAAAAAAATACATTGTACTATTAAATAAAACAGATTTAAATGGTAAAATAGATAAGGATTATATAGAAAGATTAAACTCTGATTATGTTATAGAAATTTCAGCAAAAACAGGAAAAGGCATAGAAAAATTCAAGGGTGCTATTAAGGAATTATTTTTCAGTGGTAAGATCACAGCGAAGGATGTTATGATAACTAACACAAGACATAAAGAAGCTTTAATTAAGGGAAAAGAGAGTTTAAATGCTGCTAGGGATGTTTTAAATAACACTTTTGCTATTGATCTTGCTTCTATTGATATTAGAAATGCTTGGAAAAATTTAGGTGAAATAACAGGAGATACTGTTGAAGAGGATATAATCGACAAAATATTTTCTAAGTTTTGTTTAGGAAAGTAAGGGGAGAGATTTATGAGTTATTTTGCAGGTGAATATGATGTTGTTGTAATTGGAGCAGGTCACGCAGGATGTGAAGCTGGCCTTGCTTCTGCTAGGTTAGGAATGAAAACATTGGTATGTGCTACAGATTTGGCTAGTGTTGCAATGATGGCTTGTAATCCTAACATAGGAGGAACTGCTAAAGGTCATTTAGTAAGGGAATTAGATGCTTTAGGTGGGGAAATGGGTATAAATATTGATAATAGCTATATTCAGTCTAGAATGCTTAATACATCTAAAGGACCTGCTGTGCACTCACTTCGTGCACAAGCAGATAAAGAGAAATATTCAAAAAGAATGAAGCATGTTTTAGAGACAACAGAAAATGTTTATTTAAGACAGGCAGAAATAATAAAGATAGATATCGAAGATAAGAAAGTAAAAGGTGTACTTACAAAAAATGGAGCTTATTACAATGCTAAAACTATAATATTAGCAACAGGTACTTATTTAAAATCTAGAATAATTATTGGGGATGTTAATTATGAAGGAGGACCAAGTGGACTTTCTGGTGCAAATTTTTTATCAGAAAGTTTAATTGAAAATGGAATCAGGTTAAAAAGATTTAAAACCGGAACTCCATCTAGAATTAATAGAAGATCTGTAGATTTTTCTAAAATGGAAGAACAGAGTGGAGATGAAAGAATCATACCATTTTCTTTTATAAGTGAAAATATAGATAGAGATCAAATTTCTTGTTATTTAACTTATACAAATGATGATACTAAAAATGTAGTTCTTGAAAATATACATAGATCACCATTATATAATGGTTCAATAAAAAGTGTTGGACCAAGATATTGTCCATCTTTTGAAGATAAAATAATGAGATTTCCAGAAAAGGATAGACATCAGCTTTTCATTGAACCAGAAGGTGAAAACACAGAAGAAATGTATGTTGGAGGGATGTCTAGTTCCTTACCAGAAGAGGTTCAAATTAAAATGATCAGAACAGTTCCAGGCCTTGAGAATGTTGAGGTGATGAGAACAGCTTATGCAATAGAATATGATTGTATAGATCCTACTCAATTAAAACTTTCTTTAGAGTTTAAAGAAATAGATGGATTATTCTCAGCAGGGCAGGCAAATGGAAGTTCTGGATATGAAGAAGCAGCAGCTCAAGGCTTAATAACTGGTATTAATGCAGCTCAAAAGATAAAAGGAAAAGCTCCTTTAATTTTAAAGAGGTCCGACGCTTACATAGGTGTACTAATAGATGATTTAGTAACAAAAGGTACAAATGAACCTTATAGAATGATGACTTCTCGTTCAGAATATAGATTACTTTTAAGACAGGATAATGCAGATTTAAGATTAACAGAGCTTGGGTATAAGGTTGGATTAGTTAGTGAAGAAAGATATAATAGATTTTTAAAAAGAAAAAATGCTATAGAAAATGAAATAGAAAGAATTAAGAATTTAAAAATAACTAATAAAAGAGAAGTAAATGAAATTTTAGAAAAACTAGAAACAACTCCATTAAAAAAGCCAATAAGTTTTTATGAATTAATTAAAAGGCCAGAACTAAATTACTTTATTACCTCAGAATTTGATGTTAATAGACCGGATTTACCATATGATGTGCAAGAACAAGTTAATATAACATCAAAGTATGAGGGATACATTCAAAAACAATTAGAACAAGTAGCTCAATTTAAAAAGATGGAAAATAAGTTAATACCTAGTGAATTTGATTATAATACAGTAAAAGGTCTTAGAATTGAAGCTATACAAAAACTAGAAAAAATGAGACCTGTAAATATTGGTCAGGCATCTAGAATTTCAGGAGTTTCACCTGCGGATATTTCTGTTCTTCTAATATTTCTTGAACAATATAATAGAAGGGTTACTAATAAGGAGGAATAATCTGTTGAGTGATAATAGAATATATTATGATATATTAGAAACTGCTTGTAATAGTTTAGGTCTTGAGCTAGATGAAAAAAAATATAATCAATTCATTCAGTATAAAAACTTATTAAAAGAATGGAATGAAAAGGTAAATCTTACTGCTATAAAGGAAGATGAAGAAATAATAAAAAAGCATTTTATTGATTCTATGAAGATTTTTCAATTTCATCCATTAAAAAATTCAAAGAAGATTATTGACATAGGTACTGGAGGGGGGTTCCCAGGTATACCTATGAAAATAATAAGGCCAGATATAGATATAGTTCTTCTTGATTCTTTAAGAAAAAGGATAAATGTTTTAGATGATATACTATATAAGATTGGAATAGATGATGTTATTACTATGCATGGAAGAGCTGAAGAGTATGGTGTAAGAGAGGAACATAGGGAACAATACGATGCTGTTGTTTCAAGAGCTGTAGCAAACTTGGCTGTCCTTAGTGAATTTTGTATTCCTTATGTTAAAGTTGGAGGATATTTTGTTGCTATGAAGGGTCCTTCAGTAGATGAAGAAATTGAAAATGCGAAAAAAGCAGTTTCAATTTTAGGAGGAAAAATTGAAGGTATTATAGAAGTTGATATAGAAGGTAGCGATTTAAATCACAATTTAGTGATAGTAAAGAAAGTGAAAAATACGCCTAGGAAATATCCAAGAAAAGCAGGTATGATTACAAAAAATCCTTTAGGATAGATTAATATGAAAAAGGATGGGATTACATGGAAAAGGATATTAAATACATATCTACTGATTTAATTATTCCAAATACTTATCAACCAAGAACGTATTTTGATGATAGTACTATTGAGGAACTCGCTCAGTCAATAGAGGCATATGGTATAATTCAGCCTCTTTCTGTAAGAAAAATAAGTGAATCAGAATATGAACTTGTTGCTGGAGAAAGAAGGCTGAGAGCCGCTAAAAAATTAAATTTGAAAGAAGTTCCTGCTATTGTTATAGATATAAATGACAGAGATTCAGCCGCTATAGCTTTACTGGAAAATTTGCAAAGGGAAGATTTGAATTATCTAGAAGAGAGTCAGGCATATTACAATCTTATAAAGAAACATAATTATACTCAAGAGCAATTAGCAAATCTTATTGGAAAAAAACAATCAACTATAGCTAACAAGGTTAGACTCTTAAAATTAGATGAAAGCATTAGAAAAATGTTATTAGAAAATAAATTAACGGAAAGACATGCAAGAGCATTACTTAAAATTCCTACTATTAAAATACAAAAGAAAATTTTAAATAGTGTTATAAAAAAATCATTAAATGTTAAACAAACAGAAGAATTAGTAAAAAAAGAGTTAGCTAAGATAAACGGAGAAGAAATAGCTTCTGATGGCAAGAAAAAAATCAAAGGAATATTTAGTCCAAGAGTATATATGAATACTGTAAAACAAGTATTCGATAAATATGGAATAGAGGCAACATATAGGACAAAAGATATGGAAGATAAGATTCAAGTTACAATAACTATACCTAAAAAATAATACTAAAAAATGTTTCACGTGAAACATTTTTGCTCTGTTTTAAAAAATATTATTTTTTAAAACAGAGCTTAGTTTTATAATAAATTAACATAAATTTATATAATAATTTTCATTCCATCATAAGCAAAACAAATATTTGTATATTGCCTTTCTAAATTTAAATAATCATCATAAGATTTTCCCCAGTCTTCTTCAAGATGAGTTATAATTATTTTTTTTATATTAAATTGATCTCTTAATTTTTTAATTTCTCCTATATTAAATAACTCATTATTAAGAGGATTATTTTCTTTTAGAATAAAATTATTTTTTAGAGTTTCTCCAACTATTGTATTTCCTATAATCATAATATCTGCATTTTTAAAAATATCATTTTGTGGAAATGGTTTTACATCACATGGAGCATAAATAACTTTTTTATCATTTTCTTCAAAAACAAATATAGTTGAATAACCAGTACTAACAAAAGTTAATTTTATATTATCTAAACAAATAAAATCTTTAACTATCTTTCTTTTTATTAAACATCTTACATTTTCATAATAATCTAAATAAGAACCATATTTGGAATGTATAGAATTTAAATCTTCCATAACATTTTTCAAAGCTAATACTGTTATAGGATTACTACATTCTTTTCCTTGTGATATTTCAAGCCAATTAAGACGTAATTGTTCAAAAACTCTCATACCAAGAGTATGATCAGGATCCATATGACTGAATAAAACTATATTAATTTGTTCTATATTAGCATAATTTAATGATTGTACTATATCTTCAGGTGTATCAACTAATAATCCTAAATCTTCTAAATATAAACTACATCCAAATCTTGAATAAGGCTTACCTTTTTTTCGTGCTTCTTTACAAATATTACATTGACATAATGGTTTAGGTAAAGCAGTACATCCACCACTACCTATTATTGTGAATTCCATAGTACACATCTCCTATTTTTATAAAATTTAAATTATTAAATCAGTATTAATTATAAAACAATTCAATAGTTAAATTATTAAAAAAAATATGCAAAATTAATATGTTTTTAAATGTTTCACGTGAAACATTATATATTTAATATATAAAAGTATTCAAAAAAGTTAATATATAGTAAAATACTTATTAAACAGTTTACTATATTAAATTAATTTTGAAAACATATTTATTAATTTTCTATAAGATATTATAATGGATATAAAGATGAAAAAGGAATAATTGTGTCAAAATCAGTTTAATATAAAAAGTTAAATACTAAATTAGTAGTATTTAATTGTCTCAGTATAGTCGAATATATGAGGAAAAGGGTGATAATATGAAAATTATATGCGTTTTCAATCAAAAAGGGGGAGTAGGGAAGACTACTACAAATATAAATTTATGTGCTAATTTAGCCTTAAATGGACATAAAGTTTTGTCAATTGATATAGATCCTCAAGGTAATACAACAAGTGGACTTGGAATCGATAAAAATAAAATTCAATATTCTATATATGATGTTTTGGCAACAAAAACGCCACTAAAGGAAGCGATTATAGAAAGTGAATTAATAAATAACTTTTTTATAGTTCCATCTAATATAGAATTGGCAGGAGCAGAAGTTGAACTTATAAATAAAGAGAATAGAGAAAGTATATTAAAAAACAAAATAAAGAAATTAGACAAAGAATTCGAATATATATTTATAGATTGTCCTCCATCCTTAGGATTTCTTACTATTAATGCTTTAAGTGTAGCTGATTCTGTTTTAATTCCTATACAATGTGAATTTTACGCATTAGAAGGAGTTGGACAACTAGTAAATACAATACAACTTGTTAAAAAGTCATTAAATAAAAATTTAGAAGTAGAAGGCGTAATTTTAAGTATGTATGATAATAGAACTAAATTATGCAATGAGGTATCTAACGAAGTAAGTAAGTATTTTAATGATAAGGTATATAAAACAAAAATACCTAGAAATATTAGACTTGCAGAAGCGCCAAGTTTTGGACTACCAATAATGCTTTACGATGATAAGTGTAAAGGAGCTACAGCATATGAAAAATTAGCTAAGGAATTTTTAAAAAGACAAGGAAGTGATAAATAATGGCTAAGAAATATGGACTTGGAAAAGGATTGGGTGCTTTGATACCAGAAGAAAAAGAAGACAATAATTCAACACTTAAGATAGATATAAATTTGATAAGAGCTAATGAAGAACAACCAAGAAAAAATTTTGATGAAGAAAAGATAATGCAATTAGCAGAATCTATTAAAGAACATGGTATAATACAACCTTTAGTTTTAAAAAAAGAAGGAAATATTTACGCTATAATTGCTGGTGAAAGAAGATGGAGAGCTGCTAAAATAGCAGGGTTGAAAGAATTACCTTGTGTTATATTAGAACTTTCAGAAAAAGAAGTGTTAGAGGTTTCCTTAATTGAAAATATTCAAAGAGAAGATTTAAATCCTATTGAAGAAGCTTTAGCTTATAGGAAACTAATAGATGAATTTAAATTAACACAAGAAGAATTGAGTAAAAGGATAGGAAAATCAAGAACATCAATATCAAATTGTATGAGATTATTAAATTTAGATGATAGAGTTCAACAGTATTTAATAGAAGGTATAATAAGTGAAGGACATGGTAGGACATTATTAGGTATAGAAAATAATGAAATGCAATATAAGTTAGCTCAAACTATAATTGATGAAGAATTAAGCGTAAGAGAAACAGAGTCATTGATAAAAAATCTTGGCAAAAAAAATAAATCTACACAGAAAAATACAAATGAAAACAATCCTTATTACAATGATGTAAAGTCAAAATTGGAACATTTATTTCATACTAAAGTTATTTTGAGAGATAATGGAAATAATAAAGGGAAAATTCAAATAGAATATTATTCAGAAGAAGATTTACAAAGGATTTTAGAAGTACTAAATTTAGAGTCTATTTCATAAGTAATGTTTTAAAGTATAGTAAAGGATAATTTGTAAATCGAAGTAAATCTTTAGTATTCCATAATTTTAAATAATATTAAGACTGTATTTTGAAATAATGTTTCACGTGAAACAATTCAAGAAAGGATGACGAAAATGACAGAAGTGATTTCAATTTTCAAACAATTTCAGCCCTATATAATTATAGCACTAATAATCGCTATAATAGCATTGTTAGTAGGTATGAGTATAATGTCAAAATCTATAAATAGGCTAGAGGCTAAATATAGAAAGTTAACAAGGGGTGTTAATAACAAAAATTTAGAAGAAGTAGTAGTAGAATATTTAGATAATATAGATTCTGTAAAATCAGATACAGAAGAGATAAAAAAACAACAAGATGAATTAAGTAAAAATTTAAAAGGATGTATTCAAAAGGTATCTGTAATGAGATATAAAGCTTTTGATGATATAGGAAGTGATTTAAGTTTTTCAATAGCATTACTAAATGACGATAATGATGGAGTAATACTTACAGGAATTTATGGTAGAGAAGATAGTACAGTTTATGCCAAACCAGTAGATAAGGGCATCTCAAGATACGATTTATCAGAAGAAGAAAAACAAGTTTTAAGGGAATCTAGTAATCAATAAATAAGTGAATATGAATAAAAAAGGGGTATGTCTTAAAAAGTCAGCCCCTTTTATGATTTTGCACTAATTTTTTTATTTATTTTGTTTAAGGCAATCTCAAAGTTGGATAGATTTCTAGTACCAATAGTTTTTAATATAGTATGATATATACCTCTAGAAATAACATCTGCAAGATGCATAACTGTATACAATCTAGTATTTTGTAAAACCATAAATTCTAAAGAACCAGATATGTTAACAATACCAGTTATACTTATGTTACCTACCTTAGGTAAATTTTTATTCATAGCAGCTCCAGGAGAGAGAGGCTTATCCTCGATGACTATATTTCCTATATTTTGTATGTTCCCAAGACATGCATCTATAGCTATAATATATGGATTTATATACTTTTGATTAATTTCTTTAAGTACTTTAGTAAGATTTTTAGCATGTACAGGATATTCCAAAGTTCCGTAGAGTATAAAATTATTTTTTACTATTGATTTGATTTTATTTCCGATAAGAGGGCCAAGGCTATCTCCAGTTGATCTATCAGTACCTATACATAAAAAAATAATAGGGCGTTTTGTTTTTAGTGTATCTTCAAGCTTTTCACATAAAATATCCCTTATTTTATATGGACATCCTATTTCCATTGAGTCTAGAATAATTTTATCTTCCATAGAGCAAACCTCCTTTTTTACATTATGTACAAAAAAGGAGGTTTATATACAAATTTACATTTTATATTATTAATTTAAATATTAGAAATTAATAATAATATCATACTAATTTTTAATGCTTTAAGTTAAATAATAATTTTAAGTACAAAGATCCAATTTAATAAAAATTATTTAGTTTAATTAAGCTTGTATTATTTTTAAAAAATTGAATATATAAGTTTAATTAAGCCAAATACTACAAACGCAATTCCTAAAAATAAGATGAACCACTTCATATATATAGATGCTTTTTTAGGATTACTATTTTTAAAAATATTAAATCCTTTATAAGCCATATAATTTAATGTTGCAAACCAAAAGATCATTCCAATTAATATAGCTAAAAGAAATATGTGATAAGCAATAATGCTTTCATTTTTCCATAAATTTATTACTGTACCACTAAGCCCAAGCCATAAGGTAGGAGTCATAGGGTTAGTAAAGGTTAATACAAATCCAGATAAAAAAGGGTGAGTTGCATATTTTTGTGAATTAGATTCACTATAATCACCTAATTTTTTTAAATCATTATATTGCATTATAACAAGTATAAATCCTGAAATAATCCAAAAAATACCTTCTGTTACTTTATTATACTGCAAAAGTTTAGCTAGACCACAGTTTATTAGAAATAAATATGTCATATCTGCGCTAATAGCTCCAAGGGATACTATAAATCCATTTTTAAAGCCTTTAGATATAGTATGATTGACAGATTCAATTGCTGCAGGTCCTAATGGAAGAGAAATTAGTATGCCTGTAGTAAAACCACTAATTAAAGCTTTTATTATGTTGAATAAGGTTCCCATGAAAATACCTCTTTGTTTTATTTTTATGTGACAATTTTACATACTATTATATTATAGCTTAATTCATTATATAATTGTATAATCATTTATAGTTTAATATTATATATTTATGGTTTATAATTTAATATTATGTTTTATAGTTTAATATTTTTGAGGAGTGTTGATATATATGAATAAAGAATTTTTTATTGGGGATATTGTTGAAATGAAAAAAGACCATCCTTGTGGAAGCAAGGAATGGGAAATTATAAGATTAGGGGCAGATATAAAAATAAAATGTTTAGGCTGTAATAGAATAGTAATGATTCCAAGAAATAAATTTGAAAAGGGAATTAAGAAAATTATAAAACAAAATAAAGCACAAGAAGAGTAAAAAAGACATTTTTCAACTTAATAGTTGAAATTATAATGAGAGAATTAAAAAAATGATTTATAAAATATTTTTATGTCAATAAGAATAAAATGTTGCTTTTTGTATACTGAAATGATAAAATTAAAAGATGTGATCCCTGCTGTGATATTTTGCAGCCGTTAGTCCAAAGGGAGGAGGTGAAATCAATGAGAAATTACGAAACATTATTTATATTAAACCCATCATTAGATGAAGAAGCTGTAAAAGCTGGCATCGAAAAGTTTAAGGGTATAATAGAAAATGGTGGAGGAGTAGTAGAAAACGTTGATGAGTGGGGTAAGAGAAAACTTGCTTATCCAATAAACAAAATCAATGAAGGATATTACACTCTAATAAATTTCAAATCTAATCCTGAATTACCAATGGAATTAGAAAGAAATTTCAGAATCACTGATGGTGTTATGAGATTCATGGTAATAAATCCTGAAAAATAGGCGGTGTTTTTATGAATAAAGTTGTTTTGATAGGTAGGCTAACTAAAGACCCAGAGTTAAGGTTTACTCCAGGAAACGGAAAAGCTGTTGCAAGCTTTACTGTAGCTGTAGATAGGAAGTTCTCTTCTAGTGGTCAAAAAGAAGCAGACTTTATTCCGATAGTAGTGTGGGGAAAGCAAGCTGAAGCCACAGCTAACTATATGAGTAAAGGTAAGCTAATAGGGGTTTCTGGAAGAATTCAAACTAGATCTTACGAAGCTAAAGATGGAACTAGAAGGTATGTTACAGAAGTAATTGCCGATGAAGTTCAATTTTTAGAGTGGGGAAATTCAAACAACAGAGGAGAAACGCCATTCGACAATACAGGTTTTAGTACTGGAAACAATAATCCATCAACTGGATTTTCTAATGACTTTAATCATACGGCGGAGTACGAAGAAGAAATTACTCCAATAGATGATGGTGATATTCCATTTTAATTTTGATAAGGTAAGGAGGGAAAGATATGGCTTTCAAGAAGAATAGAAGAAGAAGAAAGAAAGTTTGCGCTTTTTGTGCTGAAAAAAGTACTGGTATAGATTACAAAGATGTTAATAAATTAAGAAAGTACATCACAGAAAGAGGAAAGATACTTCCTAGAAGAATTTCTGGTAACTGTGCAAAGCACCAAAGAGAGTTAACTACATCAATTAAAAGAGCTAGAAATATGGCATTACTACCATTTACAACGGACTAATGGATTTAACAAGCAGTGTTTAATAACAGCACTGCTTTTTTTATTATATTTTTCTAGGCTTATATTGAAAAGGTAATATATTCTATATTATATTTATATAGTAACTTAAAATCAGTATTTTCCTAATATTTCAAATCTAAAGTTGCATATAAGGTTGAAAATAACTAAAATAGTATATATAGGTTATAGGGAGATGATATGGTGAAGAATAGTGATTTTAACATAATGTCAAATATTAAAATAATAGAGAATTTAAAAGCTGATTTATTATGCATAATAGGAGATCTATTCAAACTCCTTGCAAGAGGAAGTAATGTAGTTCAAGAATCCATTTTAGAATGTATTTCCGGGGCAATAATAGTATTATATTTACTTGCAAAGAAGTTAGGCTACAATTATGAAGAGGTAGATGAAAGTATGAAAACAAAATTAAAATTAGGTATAGCAGAAGAAGATATTATAGAAAAACAGAATAAAGATTTAAGTAAATTATATTCACATATAAGAGATAGGAGCTAATGGAGAAAGTTATGAAGGGTAAAAGCTTTAACAATAAGTCAGTATTAGAAATAATTTTATCAATTATAATTGTAGTTTTAGTTTTGGTTAACACTATGTATTTACCTTCTTTAGCTGTATTGTTTATGTGTATTTTTACTATTCCTATAACCGCAATTTATGTATTGAGAGGATATAAAAGTATTTTATCTATTCTCGTTATAGGAGCTTTTCTAGTAAGTTTAAATTATATGAGTTTAATCCCATTTTTTTACGCTTTTTCTTATGGAATTGTAGGTATTAGTCTAGGTTATTGTATTAAGAAGAAAAAGAAAAACTCAGCTAGTATAATTACAACAGCTATATTTATTGCTATCAGCAATATTAGTCAATTTATAGTATATTCTATTTTCATTTATAAAAAGACCATATCAAGTTCTATAAATGATATTGTATATGGAATCAAGAAATCCTTTACAATGACAAGAGATACTTATGTAGCTTTAAATGCTCCAAATGAGTTTATTGACGGATTAAATGAAATAATTAAGCTAATTACAATTCAAAAATTGATTGTTATTTTACCTATGATTATATTGGCTAATAGTATTATACAAGCATATATAAATTATTATTTTACTAGTAAAGTTCTTCAAAAATTAGATTGTAAAGTAGATAATATTACTAAATTCACACGAATATATATTCCTAATTTATTAGTAGCGTTTTTAATAATAGCTTTTTGTCTGGGAATAATAATAAACTCAAAGGGAATATCTATAGGAAATTACATTTCAGAAGTTACAGGGTATATTTTAAAATTTCTAATTACTTTAAATGGAATTGCTTTTTTTGCTTACATACTTAGAAATAAGCTTAAGCTGTCTAAAATAATATCTGTTATAATTCTTTTAGTGGGATTAATCATGCCTATTTTTACAGATATATATCTTGTATCTGGTATAATGGATGTAATCTTGAATTTAAGAGAATTAGACCCTAATCCAATAAGAAAAATTAAGAAGAGGGAATAATATGGAAAAAAAATATTTTATTCCAAGTGATAAATTTAATTTAGCTATAATAGGTTTTCTTATATTAGTTTTATTTATGTTTAGACATTTTTATGTTGCAAGCGCATTTTTAATTTTATATATAGTATTTTTAATTTATAATTTTAAGATATATAATAGTAAAAAAGATGAATGGGAAAAGTTTATAGAAGGTTATACATCTCAAATGGAAATTTCAACGAGAAGCGTAATTAACAGTGTACCTTTCCCATTGACTATTATTAGTGGAAAAGGTAATATACTATGGTATAATCAAAAATTTTTCAATATATTTGAAAAGGGTGAGATATTAGGTAGAAATATTAGTGAAATAATAAATGAAGTCAATATAAATAGAGTTTTTGCTAAAGATAAAAAATTATTTAATTATGTAAAAATTAGAGATAAATATTATAATATATTTGTTAACATAAAAGAAGATAGGGAAGGTATAAGTGACAAAAATAAAACAGTGTTCCTATATTTTTCGGATGTAACAAATGAAGTCAATTCTGAAATATATAGGAGTGAAAGTGAAGAAGCAATAATTCTTGTAGAAGTAGATAACTTAGATGATGTGCTTAAAACCACTTTAGAAGATAAGTCTTTACTTTTATCTGCAGAGATAGAAAGAAAGTTAAAAGCTTATGGTCAAAGTTTACATGCAATGGTTACTAAATACTCTTCAAGTAAATATATAATGGTAGTCCATAAAAAAGATATTAAAAAAGAAATGGATAAAAATTTCGATATACTGGATGAAATAAGAGAAATAAATCTAGGAAATAAGCTTACAGTTACATTGAGTATAGGGGTAGGTTTAGGAGCACAGACTCCACTTGAAAATCACAATCTTGCAATATCTGCTAAGGAATTAGCTCTTAGTAGAGGCGGAGACCAGGTAGTTGTAAAGGATAAAGATAAATTATATTTTTATGGAGGAAAAACAAAAGAAGTTGCGAAAAGAACTAAAGTAAGAGCAAGAGTTATAGGTCATGCATTGGTTAATACAATAAAAGAGAGTAGCAATGTTTTTGTAATGGGGCACACAAATCAGGATATAGACAGTATAGGAGCTTCTATGGGAATAAGTAATGTTGTAAAAGCTTTAGGTAAAGACTGCTATATAATACTTGATAAAGTAAATTGTGGTATAGAGAAAGCAGTAGAAAAAATAAAATCTGAAAATATGTATAATGGTAAATTTGTTAATAAACAAAAATGTTTAGATATATATGATAAAAATAGTTTACTGATATTAGTAGATGTGAATAGTAAAGGATACGTTCACAGCAAAGAGATTGTGGAGAAAATCAATAGAAAAGTTATAATAGACCACCATAGAAAATCAACAGATGCAGTAGAGGATACATTACTAAGTTATATAGAACCATATGCATCTTCTACTTGTGAACTTGTTACAGAAATGTTTGAATATATGTTAGAAAGTCCTAAAAAATATATAGATGCCTTAACTGCAGAAATGCTTCTAGCTGGTATTTATGTAGATACTAAAAATTTTTATTTTAAAACAGGAGTTAGGACTTTTGAGGCAGCAGCATATTTAAGGCAACTTGGAGCCGATATAATAGAAGTGAAAAGAATGTTCTCCAATGATTTAGAAACATACTTAAAAAAGGCTAAAATCATAAGTCTTGCGAATTTAGAAAAAAATATATGCATTACTGTCTGTCCACCAGAAATACAAGATAATGTTCTAGCAGCCCAAGTAGCGGATGAACTACTAAATATTACAGGTGTTCAAGTATCATTTGTTCTTGTTAAAATAAAGAAGGATGTATTTATTAGTGGCAGATCAAATGGTGATATAAATGTGCAACTTATAATGGAGTCATTAGGTGGAGGGGGACATTTAAATATTGCAGGTGCTAAATTAAATAATGTTTCAATAGATGAAGCTAAAGAAAAATTAAAAAATGCTATTAATAAATACTTAAGGGAAGGTGAGGAGTAATGAAATTAATATTATTAAAAGATGTAAAGGGACAAGGAAAAAAAGGTGATGTAATTAATGCATCTGATGGATATGCAAGAAACTTTTTAATACCAAAAGGATTAGCTGAAGAAGCAACAAATAATAATATGCATATTTTAAATAAGCAAAAAGAAAATGAGAGAAAGAAAAAATTAGAAGAAACTGAAGCAGCTCAAAAGTTAGCAGAAGAATTAAGAAATAAAGAAATAAAGATTGTTGCTAAAGCAGGAGATAATGGTAGATTATTTGGTGCAATTACTACAAAAGATATAGCAGCAGAGCTTAAAAAACAATATAAAGTAGAAGTTGACAAGAAAAAAATAGTTGGAGATACAATTAAATTACTTGGAACTTATGATATGGAAATAAAATTATATCCTGAAATATCTACAAAAATAAAAGTAATTGTAACAGAATAACGGTAGAATATAAATTTAGATAAACAGTTCTATTTTAGAATAGAATTTTACGGAGGTTTAGAATATTGAAATATTCTTTGATTAATGATAAATCCAATAACGAAATGGATAATTTTAATGAAAAAATACCGTTGAATACTCATGTAGATGCATTAGATGAGATGATGAAGAAGGTAGTAAGTGAAAAAACTATAAGATCAAGAATTATAAAATATAAACTAAACAAACATATTCATAGTAATGATATGTATAAAAAAATATATGCTATAAATAAAATAATAAGCGATGGAAAAGGAATTGAAATAGTACCAAATGAAAGTAATATAGAAGAGGCTATAGAGAATACACATAAACATCTGACTGACACTATAGCAAAAAGATATATTGAAAATAGTCTAGAAAAAGAAGTTGAACAGGCTGTTATGGAGAAACAGGAAAAATATATCGATGAAGTAAGGCTTGGAATTATAAAAAAGAAAAAAGGCTCAGAAAATGCAAAAACTCTAAAGAAATATGCCAAGCTTGAAGTATTAGATTCCAGAAGGCTTTCAAATAGTATTATGTCAATGTTAAGACCAAAAGATTTTTCAGAAATAGTTGGTCAAGATAGAGCTATAAAATCATTACTATCAAAAATAGCTTCACCATACCCTCAGCATATTATCCTTTATGGACCTCCAGGGGTTGGGAAAACTACTGCTGCAAGACTTGCACTAGAAGAGGCTAAAAAATTGAAATATACGCCTTTTCATGAAGATTCAAAGTTTGTAGAAGTAGATGGTACAACGTTAAGATGGGATCCAAGGGAGATAACAAATCCTCTTTTGGGATCAGTTCATGACCCCATATATCAAGGAAGTAAGAGAGATTTAGCTGAAATTGGTGTTCCTGAACCTAAGCCAGGGCTTGTAACAGAAGCTCATTGTGGAGTTTTATTTATAGATGAAATAGGAGAACTTGACTCAATACTTCAAAATAAATTATTAAAAGTATTAGAAGACAAGAGAGTAGAATTTTCATCATCTTATTATGATCCAGATGATGAAAATATTCCTAAGTATATTAAATATCTTTTTGAAAAGGGAGCTCCAGCAGACTTTGTTTTGATAGGCGCAACAACAAAAGAACCAAAGGATATAAATCCAGCATTAAGGTCAAGATGTACAGAAGTATATTTTGAGCCATTATCTTCTAAGGATATTCAGAATATAGTGGAAAACGCTGCAAATAATTTGAATATACAATTAGAGGAAGGTGTGTCTGAATTAATCAGTAAATATACTATAGAAGGTAGAAAAGCAGTAAATATACTTTCAGATGTATATGGATATGTGCTTTATAATAGTAATTCTAAGTCAGACAATGTAAAAATAACTATACAAGACGTTGAAGAGTTAATAGCTATAAGTAGAATTACTCAAATGGACGATGCTTCAATAGAAGAAGGATACGAAGTAGGTCATATATATGGACTTGGTGTTAGTGGTTATATTGGTTCAACCATTGAAATAGAAACTGCAGTTTTTGAAGCTAAGGAAAAGGGCAAAGGTGTTGTAAGGTTTAACGATACAGCAGGAAGTATGGCAAAAGATTCTGTATTTAATGCTGCATCGGTTATAAGAAAATTAACTGATAGAGATATAAGTGATTATGATATTCATGTAAATGCTATAGGGGGAGGGCGTATAGATGGTCCTTCAGCCGGTGCAGCTATAACTATATGTATAATAAGTGCACTTTTAAATAAACCTATAAGGCAGGATATTGCAATAACTGGAGAAATATCTTTAAGAGGTAAGATAAAACCAGTTGGAGGTATTTTCGAAAAAGTTTATGGTGCAAGAAGAAAGGGTATAAAACTTGTTGTTGTTCCTAAAGCTAATATTAAAGAAGTACCTCAAGGATTAGATGACATTGAAGTTACGGCAGTTGAGGATATTGAACAATTAATAAAAATAGTATTTGGTGATGAATAATGGAAAACCAACTTAGAAGTTTGCCTAATAATGTAGAGGCAGAACAAACAGTTCTTGGATGTATGCTTAAAGATAAGACTTCTATAGCACAGGCAGTAGAGGCATTAAATTCCGAGGATTTTTATAGAGAAGCTCATAAAATTATATATGATACTGTACTAGAACTGTATAGAAAAGATATTCCTGTTGATATGATTACTGTAATAGAGCATCTAAGGTCTACAGAGAAACTTCAAAGCGTAGGGGGAATTACCTATGTAACTGAACTTAGTAATTCTGTAGAATCGACATTAAATATTGGTACTTATGCTAAAATTGTTAAAGATAAAGCTATTTTAAGAAAGCTAATAAAAGCATCAGTTGACATAACAGAGGAGTGTTATTCTAGACAAGATGATGTTGAGGATGTTCTTGATACTGCTGAAAAAAAAATATTTGATATAGCTCAAAATAGAACTACAAGTGATTTTGAATGTATAAGTGATGTACTTGAAAGAGGTTTTGAGCAGATAGAAAAAATATTTAATAATAAAGGTCAAACTACAGGAATAGCTACTGGATTTCCAGAGTTGGATACTAAAACATCAGGTCTTCAACCGGGAGATATGATTCTTATTGCAGCGAGGCCATCTATGGGAAAAACTACTTTTGCCATGAATATTGCTCAATATTCAGCATTAAGGGAAGGAAAAAGTGTTGTTGTATTCTCTTTAGAAATGGCAAAGGAGCAGTTAGCTTATAGATTACTTTGTGCAGAAGCTAATATAGATATGCTTAAGCTTAGAACAGGTGATCTGGATGAAGGAGCTTGGGAAAGAATAGCCAAAGCTTCTGGACCTATTGCTAGTTCAAAGATATATATTGATGATACAGCTGGTATATCAGTAATGGAAATGCGTTCTAAGTGTAGAAGAATAAAAATGGAATATGGTATAGACTTAATAGTAATAGATTATCTTCAGCTTATGAGTGGAAGTAGTAGATCTGAGAGTAGACAACAAGAAGTATCTGAAATCTCAAGATCTATAAAAGCTCTTGCAAAAGAAATGCATTGTCCTGTTATAGCTTTATCTCAATTATCTCGTGCACCTGAGCAAAGAGCGGATCATAGACCAATGCTTTCTGACCTTAGAGAATCAGGTTCTATAGAGCAAGATGCGGATATTGTAATGTTCTTATATAGAGATGAATATTACAATAAGGAAACTGAAGACAAGAATGTGGCAGAATGTATAATTGCTAAGCAGAGAAATGGTCCTACAGGGACTGTGAAACTTGCTTGGCTTGGACAATACAGTAAATTTGGAAGGTTAGATGTAATACATCAGGAATAGAATATTAGTAATGAACTATTAGGTTGTAGGTTCTATTAGAGAGCATTTAGATACAGTTAATGGTGAAAAATTTTCAGATAAAAAACCTAGTAAAAGCTTAGCTTTTACTAGGTTTTTTATCTCCATTTCCTGGGTAATATTATTAATGAATATCAATTTTTCTCTTATTAGGTTTACCTTTCTCCTTTTTGGGAAGTGTAAGTTTCAAAACTCCATCATTAAACGTAGCTTCTATTTTATCTTCTTCTACATTGTCGATATAAAAGCTTCTGCTGAATTGACCATATCTTCTTTCACGTCTAACATAATTGTCTTGTTTTTCTTCTACAATGTCATCTCTTTTAGCACGAATGGATAAGTAATTATTTTCATAATCGATTTCTATAGCTTCTTTTTTTACTCCTGGTAGGTCAGCATCTACTATATAAGAAGTCTCAGTTTCTTTTACGTCCACATTAAATTCATTGTTTGCAAGAGCGCTTGGAAAAATAGAGTCATTGAATAAATCATCAAATAATCTATCTACATAATTGTCAGTTCTTTTTCTTAATCCGTTATTTCTTCTAAAAGGAACCATTTCAAACATAAAAATTACCTCCTAATAATGAAATATTTATTTTATTAAACAGTAATATTATTTACTGTTTGTACCTTCTTTATTTATATAATAGATCCAAAGTCAAAGAAAGTCAAAGTCTAAAAACTAACATAACTATAAATATAATATAAATATCTTTAGGAAATTTAATATAAATTTGAAAAATAGCTCTAAATTATAATATAAAGCTATTTTTCAATTAAAATAAATTATTTATATAAATCTTAAAAATATAAATATCTTAAAATATGATTTTATTATTATGATAAGTATAATTAAATTATTTAAAAACAATGATATTCAAAAATATATTATTTACAATAATTGATATTTAAAAGATAATATAGTAAAGTTATTAATATATTGATAATTTGCTCTTGTAGCACAGTTGGTAGTGCAGCTGATTCGTAATCAGCAGGTCGCAGGTTCAAATCCTGTCAAGAGCACCATATATAATTTTAAAATTAATAAAAAGAACTAAAATATACGTTGTAGATTTTAGTTCTTTTTTTATTAATAATATTATTATCAAATATAATGTATAAAAAAGTATAAATTAATATTATCTACAAAAATTAGACAAGATGAAAAGGTAATATATGCTTATATTAATAACTTTTATTAAATAAAAATTTATTAAAATAGTGTAAAATTATTATAAAATATTACATTAGTATATTAAGAAATATAGAAAAAAATAGATTATTTAGAAGTATATTAAAGAACATTCACTAAAAAATGGTTAAAAAAACGTTTGCAAAAAGTGGTAGTACAACCTATATTTAAGATATATGAAGAGATAAGGGGGAATTACTTTGAAGAAAATGTTTAGCATTTTAATTGCAGCGACTCTAGTTCTAGGGGTATTTGGATGTGGTAATCCTAAGGTAGATGAAAAAAAAGATGTAGCAACTAGTAAAGATACTAGTAAAGAAAATTTAAATATAACTATATCAGCTGCTGCAAGTTTAACAGAATCTTTAACAGAAATACAAAAAAAATATGAAGAAAAGACAGGAGCTAAACTTTCTATTACTTTTGATGCTTCTGGAACGCTACAAAAACAAATAGAACAAGGTGCTCCAACGGATTTATTTATATCAGCTTCCAAGAAAAATATGGATAAATTGCAAGAACAAAAATTAATAGACGATGATACAAGAAAAGATTTATTAAGAAATAAACTTGTACTAATTGTATCAGAAGAAAATAAGGATAAAGTTAAAGAACTTTCTGATTTAAAGGATATGAATGTTAAAATAGCTATTGGACAGCCAGAGTCTGTTCCAGCAGGAAAATATGGAAAAGAAGCTATGGAATATTATAAAGTTTGGGATTCCCTAAAAGGTAAAATTGTATATGGAAAGTCTGTAAAACAAGTAGGAAAATATGTAGAGAGTGGAGAAGCAGCTGCAGGTATTGTTTATAATAATGATGCTAAAGTATTAAAGAAGAGCCACATAAAACAAACTTTTGATGAAAAATCACATAAACCTATTGTTTATCCAATGGCAGTAGTTAAAAATAGCAAAAACAAAGAAGGAGCAAAGAAATTTGCAGAATATATTGCAACAAAGGAAGCACAAGATATATTTTTAAAATATGGATTTGATTCTATAACAAAATAGGACGTTATTATGATATTAGAACCAATTATTTTATCATTAAAGGTAGCTTTTATATCTACAATTTTTACATTTATATTTGGTATATTATTGGCTAGGGTATTTACTAAGTATAATTTTAGAGGTAAAGATGTCCTTGAATGTTTAATTATTATGCCAATGGTTCTTCCACCAACTATCACAGGTTATGGATTGCTTATTTTAATGAGTAGAAGAGCTTTTTTAGGCAAATTTCTGTATGAAAGCTTTGGGGTGACCCTTATATTTACTCCTATTGCGGCTTGTGTTGCGGCAACAATAGTATCATTGCCTTTAATGTATCAAAGCTCCAAAGCGGCATTTATAAATATTGATCATATCTATGAAAATGCTGCAAGAACTCTTGGGGCAACTGAATGGAAGATTTTCATAAAGATAAGTTTTCCTTTGGCTTGGCCTGGTATAGTAAGTGGAATAGTTTTATCTTTTGCGAGGGCTTTAGGGGAATTTGGAGCTACTTTAATGGTTGCGGGAAATATTCCAGGGAAAACACAAACTATTCCTACAGCTATATATTTTGCTGTAGATAATGGATATACAAAGGTTGCAAATACACTTTTAGGTGTAGTTGTGTTATTTAGTTTTGTTTTGATATTTTCCCTAAATTCATGGCTAAAAAAGAAGGATTATAAAAAGATGAACTAAATATATGTAGGTTGTTAATTTGCGTTTTACTATGAATTATTCAACAATCTAATGTAAATAAAGGCAGTAGTGTCGTGTTGGTACATGGTTACTGTCTTTATTTAATTAATTAGCTTTTAGAGTGTAAAACCAAGAGGAGTGAGTATGAATGGTTGAATTAGATATAGTTAAGAGTTTGAATTATTTTGATTTAAAATGTAAATTAGCTTTAGATAATGAAGTAGTAGCACTACAAGGCTCTTCAGGTTCAGGTAAGACAACTATTTTGGATTGTATATCAGGTATTAAAACTCCAGATAGGGGAATTATCAAAATTGACAATAAAATTGTATTTTCCTCATTAGAAAACATAAATATACCAATAAAAGATAGGTATATAGGATATTTGTTTCAAAGTTATGCACTATTTCCTCATATGACAGTAGAGGAAAATATATTATTTGGAGTAAAAAGACGAAAAGGGTATGATGAAAATTACATAAAATATATAATGGAAACATTTAAGATAGAGCATCTCAAAGATAGAAAACCCAATCAAATATCAGGAGGAGAAAAGCAGAGAGTGGCATTAGCAAGAGCTTTAGCAATAAAGCCCAATGTGCTAATGTTAGACGAGCCATTTTCGGCATTAGATAAATCCACAAAGGAAATAGTTTATAAAGAATTCCTAGAATATAAAAATAAGTTCAAGATAAGTATTATTTTGGTAACTCATGATCTTTATGAAGCAAAATTACTTGCAGATAGAGCCATAATTATTGATGATGGAATTTGTGAATAATAAATTAGTGCTAATATCTACAATGAATAAAGATATACAATCAATAATTTAATGAGTATTAGCAATACACAAGAAAATATTCTAAATATTCTGAAAATAATACTTCCGTTTATTAGAATTTTGTAGTAAAATATAATTAGAAAGAGTGCTCATAATATACTGATGATACTAGGTTAGCTTTAAATAGGTATATTAAAATCATAAGTTATTCAAAATGAATTAATATATAAAAATGCAAATACTGAAGTTGCTAAATTCAAAAGGCTAAAAATTTAAAGGTTAAACTTTTTATATGATATAATGCCTAATGTAAATAGTACTTTTTAAAAAAGTACAGTACTATTTAGGAGCTTATTGTATAAATAGGGTTCTTGTCTTCAGATGAGGTTTTAAACTTTATTTGAGGTTTAGAAGCCATTATCCAGAGATATGTACCATTTACTCTAATCTATTAAAAAGCAGAGAACTCAAATTTTTCATTTGGTGTGAATTGCTTTCACAGTGTGTATTGGAGTATTAGTAATAGTAGACATCGGATAAATAGCAACGTGTGTAAAAACATCAAGCTTATAATAGGCTTGATGTTTTTTTATGAGCTAAAAAATGAATAAAATTAGGTTGTTTTTTAAGAAAATGTTTTAAAATAAATATTTTTTTCAAATATAACCTAATAGTAAATAGCAGAATAAAAAATTTTAATAATAAAGGGGAGAAGTAAATGAAAATTCATGAGATTATTGAAGCTTCAGGGAGAAAAATAGCCAAAGTAATAGAAGAAAGTGAATATGGAATAAGATACTATCGAGAAGAAAATTGTTTAAGTAGCGATTATAGCATTGGAATAAAAGAAAAAAATCATATTTATATTAGAAATGCTGAAGGAATGCTTGTTGATAAAATAAAAATTGAGGTGTAAGTTTGTTTATGGTAAAAGTATGCTAAGATTTTTGACTATAAGTTAGTAAAGGTAAAAAAGAGTTCGGATTTGATATTATAGTAAAATGAATAATTTTAAATATGGTGAAGAATAAAGTAAAGGTATATGTAAAATATGTCTTTACTTTATTTTTTTATAAGTGGGATTATTGGATTGAAATGGTCTTTTAATTATATTTATGGTTTATGACAGATATTGTATAAATTATGCAATATAGATTACACTAATGATTATAAATTAAAAATTATTAATAGAGAAAATTATAAATATACAGAAAAAATCAAACAAATACTTTATTATTTTCAAAAGAGAAAGTATAATAGAATTTAAATCGTAATTTTATTAATATATAATAACTTGGGGCAAAGTAATTAAAAAATATAGTTAATAAAGGTAGTTTTAAGTAAATATTAATTTAAAAATATTTATTTGAAACAAATCCTAATAAATATATATAAATTTAAGGGGGCAAAAAAATGAATAAGGTAAAGATTGCATTACTGGGATTTGGAAATGTTGGAAGTGGGGTTTGGAAAATACTAAGTTCCAATGAAGAGGAAATTACAGAGAGAGCAGGTTACAAAGTAGAAGTAGCTAAGATTTTAGTTAGGGATTTAAATAAAAATAGAGGGGCAGAAGTACCAAAAAATCTTTTTACAACAAATCCAGATGAGATTTTTGAAGATGATGACATAAAAATAATAGTAGAAGTTATGGGTGGAATGGAACCTGCAAAAGATTATATGGAAAGAGCTATAAAATCCAAAAAACATGTGGTTACAGCTAATAAGTTGGCCATTGCAACAATAGGGGATGACCTTTTAAATATGGCAGATGAAGAAGGCGTAGCTCTTAGATATGAAGCTAGTGTTGCAGGAGGAATTCCAATTATTCATGGAATAGAAGAGTGCTTAACAGCCAATAAGATAAAAGAAATTGTTGGAATAATAAATGGAACAACTAATTACATTTTAACAAAAATGTATTTAGAGAATATGAGTTTTAATGATGCTTTAAAAGAAGCTCAAGAAAAAGGGTATGCAGAAGCAGATCCTACTTCAGATGTAGAAGGATATGATCCTTTATATAAGCTTAGAATTTTAACTTCATTAGCTTTTGGTGAAAGAGTTGATGTAAATTCAATATACAGAGAAGGAATCAGTAACATAGAAGCTATAGATGTAGAATATGCAAAAGAATTTGGATATGTAATAAAGCTATTAGCAATTGTAAAAGATGTAGATGATGTTCTAGAACTTAGAGTTCACCCTACAATGATTCCAGCAAGACACCCATTAGCAAATGTTAATGACTCTTTTAATGCAGTTCTAATTAAAGGAAATGCGGTTGGAGATTTAATGTTCTATGGAAGAGGAGCAGGAGATTTACCAACAGGTAGTGCTGTTGTTGGAGATGTAATATCTATATTGAGGAATAATATGGATTTAAATAAAGTTGTAGATAAACCTAATAGAGTTTCTAAAAAGAAGGTTAATAATATAGAGAACGCAGAAACTCAATATTATATAAGAACTACTGTAAAAGATGTTCCTGGTGTACTAGCTGAAATAACAACTATTTTAGGAAAAAATAATGTGAGTGTTTTATCTGTTATTCAAAAGGGAAAGGGACAAGAATATGTTACTTTAGTATTTGTTACACATAAGACTTTTGAAGGCAATATGATGAAATCTTTAGAAGAAATTAAAGAGCTTTCTAGTGTTCAAAAAATAGATAATGTAATAAGAGTTGAAAATGGTTATAAAGGATAGTTTATGTAGATAGGAAGTGGACGCTATGAATAGAATCTATTATAAAAGTACAAGAGGGAATGAAAAGAAAGTCCAATCATCAGAAGCAATTTTACAAGGAATTGCAGAGGATGGAGGATTATTTGTTCCTTGTGAAACTCCTAAAGTAGAAATTGACCTTAATAAATTATCAAAAATGAATTATAAAGAAGTTGCTTATTTTGTTATGAGTAAATTTTTTACTGATTTTACCGAAGACGAATTAAAAAGTTGTATAAATAGAGCTTATGATTCAAAATTTGATACAGAAGAAATAGCTCCATTAACAAAGGTAAATGATGAATTTTTCTTAGAATTGTATCATGGACCTACTCTCGCATTTAAAGATATGGCTCTTTCAATATTGCCACATTTAATGACAACTTCAGCTAAAAAATTGAATTTAAATAAAGAGATTGTTATACTTACCGCTACTTCAGGAGATACTGGCAAAGCAGCATTAGAAGGTTTTACAAATATTGATGGGATTAAGATTGTAGTATTTTTCCCAGAACAAGGAGTTAGCCAAGTTCAAAAATATCAGATGGTTACTCATAAAGGTAATAATACTTATGTAGTGGCAATTAAGGGTAACTTTGATGATGCTCAAAGTGGAGTAAAAGAGATATTTGCAGACAATGAATTTAAAGAGATTTTAGAGAAAAATCAGTATATGTTTTCTTCAGCAAACTCTATAAATATAGGTAGGCTTATTCCTCAAATAGTATATTATTTTTATGCATATATAAATTTATATAAAAATAATGAGATAAAAGAGAAGGAAGACATAAATGTAGTTGTTCCAACAGGTAACTTTGGTAATATTCTTGCAGCTTATTATGCAAAACAGATGGGACTTCCAATAAATAAGCTTTTATGTGCTTCTAATGATAATAAAGTATTGCATGATTTTATAGATACCGGTATTTATGATAAAAACAGGGAATTTATAACTACAATATCTCCTTCAATGGATATACTAATTTCAAGTAATTTGGAGAGATTATTATATTCCTTAAGTAGAGGAAATTCCTTAGAAATAAATAAATTAATGAAAGAATTAAAGCAGAATGGAAAATATAAAATTGAGGAAGATATGAAAAAATCTTTTCAAGATTTTTATGGAAACCATGCTTCAGAAAAAGAAACAAAAGATGCTATAAGAAAGGTATATGAGGAAAGCAAGTATCTTATAGACACTCATACTGCCGTTGCTTATGTAGTAAATGAAAAATATAAAAAACAACAAAAAGATTTAAGAAAAACAGTCATTGTATCTACAGCAAGCCCATATAAATTTACTAATTCTGTTATGAATTCTATAGATGATTGTTATAGTGACTTAGATGATTTTACTTTATTAGAAAAGATGAGTGAGCTATTAAATGAAGAAATCCCAAAGAATATAAAGGATTTAAACAAGAGGGAAGTTATCCATACTGTAATTTGTGAAAAAAATGAGATGGATAATTGTATAAAAAAATTATTAGAAATAAAATAAGATTATGTTTTGATAAATTATTAAATTGATGTAATTTCAAAAGTAACATTTTTTAAAAGCATTGCTTAAAATTTAATGTGTTAGTCAGGAGATTAGTTATTACTGGCTAACACATTAAAGTATATTTTAATATATTATCTTAAGTTTAGTTGTTTTAAATTATAATTATATTGATTAACTTTTCTATTTTTATATATAATTGCATTTTTAGGACAAAAATTAATACAACGAGTACAAAGAACGCAGTTATTTTTAAAAATTATTTTATCATCTATTAATTCAATATTATTAGTAGGACAATTTCTTATACATTGAGTACATTTTGTGCAATTAGAATTTACTGAAAAATTTTTACTTTTATGTTTAGCAGATTTACAGAAATAGTAACTTACTTTTTCACACATAAAGCCTATCAATGGATTTATTTTTTCTATATTATAAATATTATCTAAAAAATCTTGAACCATAAGTCCAATTTTTTCAAAGTTCCATTTAGAATAAATACTATATTTATCTTTATCAGTAGGGTTGAAAAGCCCTATTAAATAGTTATTAGGCATCTGAAACGTTTTAGTAGTTACTACAGAGAGATGTTTTTTCTTAAGAATTTTTTCAAGAGATTTAAAACTAGTAGCTATGGCAGCACTTCCTGTACAAAATAAAATACAGTTTGCCCCATGATTTAGTGTAGGTACATTTTTTTTAATCCAATTAATAAAAAATAATGGACTATATTCGTAATACTTAGGGCTTCCAAAAATAAAAAATTCATAATTATACCAATTGATGGGCGCTTTGCTCTCTATTGAATAAAGCGTAATATTATGACCTCTTTTACTAAATTCTTTTTTTATACATTCAGCAATAAATTTACTATTGCCAGTTCCACTAAAATAAACAAGTAATCCTTCCAATAACATTTCATCCTTAAAAAGTGCTATAGTTAATGATATTCTTTAAACTGCATTAAAATTCGAAATCCTATTGTTTAATAGATTAATATTTTGTTAATTAGAGAAAATGAATAATTAAAAACTTATATTAATCTATATGTTGTAACAATTATACAAGTTTTTAATTATAAAGTTAAATAATATAAGCGAAAATAAATAGTATATTGTTTATTTTCGCTTATATTATTTATATGTTTATTTATTTATTTTGTCCTGCTCTAAAAAATATAATAAAAGATCCGTTCTTTTCTTTGTTATATCGTCTATTGCTTCTTGTGACCACTTATAGTTTCCTTCACCACTCTTAGTTCCACATTTTTCAGCATCTACTTTTTGTTTTAAGTATTGAGATGCTTCAGTAGAATTACATAAATCTTTGAATAGGTAAGTAGAGATATTATAGAATATGTCAAGTCCACCAAGGTCTGCACTTTTTAATGGTCCAGTAGCAGGAAGACGACGACCTAACCCATATTCTACAGCCTTGTCCACCTCTTCTGGATCAGCCCAGCCTTGTTCAACTATATATATAGCTTCTCTTAAAAGAGCTAATTGCAAACGATTTCCTATAAAGCCTAAGCATTCTTTATTCATTTTAACAGGTTGTTTATTTATTTGTTTTACCCAAGCCATGGTTCTTTCAACTGTTTCAGTAGAGGTCTTTTCTCCTGGAACAACTTCAACTAGGGGAATTAATTCAGCGGGACACCAAAAATGAGCTACAACAACTCTCTCAGGATGTTCAAGATCTTGAGAAATAGCGGATGGGCTTAAACCGGAAGTATTAGTAGCAAGGATAACTTCTGGTGAACACAACTTATCAAGTTTTCCAAATAAGTCTTGTTTTATAGGCAATTTTTCAGCAACACATTCAACTATCATTTCAGCATTTTCAATAACCTTTTCTAAGTTATTTGTTAAGCTTATTTTAGACATTACTCTTTCATAATCTTCCTCAGTTATTTTTCCATTAGATAGAAGCAATTTTAAACTCTTTTTTATATTTTCAAAACCATTATTAAGATTTTGTTCTGAAATATCAAACATACTTACTTGAAGACCAGCTTCTGCACAAAGTTGTGCAATACCATGTCCCATTGTACCAGCACCGATAATAGCAACTTTTTTAATTTCCATATCTACCTGGATTATATAGTAATATAACCCAGAATACACCTCCCTTAAGTATATTATTAGTTAATCGGATAACAAATAAATAGTTAAATTAAGTCAAATTATATAATAATTATAGTATATATGTAATTATTAGTAAATACATATCGTTAAAATATTATTGAAAAGTTATAAAATCAATTTAAAAACATGATTTACATTTAAAGTAATAAATTATATATTTTCTAAAAAAAAACATAAAAGTATAGATTTAAAGGGCAATATGATATATAATTATGGTATAAAAGGTTTACAAGGAAATATTATGAAAATTTTTTAACATAAAAATGCATATATATTCGGAATATTCTTTAATGGATTGATAAAAACAAAACAATTATTTAAACGTATACATAAATATATATGAACAAATAAAGATATTTATGTTAAATAATTAACCAATGATTATATTATTTTTATAATAAATTAAAAGGAGTTGAAGATATGTTTAAAAAATTTTCACAGGGTTGTGTATCTCTTGTTCAAAAGTACTTACCTGACCCATTTATATTCGCAATCATATTAACTTTTTTTGTATTTCTAATAGGAATACCAATAACTCATCAAGGTCCACTTGGGATGATTCTTGGATGGGGAAAAGGGTTTTGGAAATTATTAGGGTTTTCAATGCAAATGGCATTAGTCCTTGTTACTGGACATACCTTAGCTAATGCTCCCTCATTTAAAAGAGGACTTCAAAATTTAGCAAGTAAGCCTAAAGGCCCAGCACAAGCAATTATATTAGTGACTGTTATATCTACTATAGCTTGTTGGATAAACTGGGGATTTGGACTTGTTATAGGAGCTATTTTTGCAAAAGAAATAGCTAAAAAAGTTAAAGGTGTTGATTACAGGTTATTAATAGCTTCTGCATATTCAGGATTCTTAGTATGGCATGCAGGACTTTCAGCATCTATTCCTCTTACTGTAGCTACAGGAGGAAAAGATGTAGAAGTTGCAACAGCAGGGGTTATAAAGACAGCTATACCAACAAGTCAAACTTTATTTTCAAGATATAATTTAGTAATTATAATAGCATTATTAATAATTCTTCCTTTATTAAATAAAGCTATGATGCCTAAAGAAGAGGACACTGTAGTTATAGATCCTAAATTATTAATAGATGAAAATGATGATGAAGCAGCAGCTGTAGTTGCTAAAGCAGATATGACTCCAGCTGATAGACTTGAAAACAGTAGAATAATATCAATGCTTACAGGATTAATGGGAATAATTTATATAATTTATTATTTTGCTACAAAAGGATTTAATTTAAATCTAGATATAGTTAATTTTATATTCTTGTTTTTAGCAATAATTTTACATGGAACTCCAAAGAGATTTATAAAGGCTATAGGCGAAGCTACTAAAGGTGCAGCTGGAATTATCCTTCAATTTCCATTCTATGCTGGAATTATGGGAATGATGACTTGTAAAGGCCCTACTGGAGTTTCACTTGCTGGAGCAATGTCAACTGGATTTGTTGCAATATCGAATAAAACAACTTTCCCACTATTTACATTTTTAAGCGCAGGGCTTGTTAACTTCTTCGTACCATCAGGTGGTGGACAATGGGCTGTTCAAGCTCCTATAATGATGCCAGCAGCGCAAGCTTTAGGAGTACCATTAGGGAAAACAGCGATGGCTATTGCTTGGGGAGATGCATGGACGAATATGATTCAACCATTCTGGGCATTACCAGCGCTAGGTATTGCAGGACTTAACGCAAAAGACATTATGGGATTCTGTTTAGTTGACCTATTATGTTCTGGGGTTATAATAGCATTAGGAATTGTATTGATATAAAGATATTGAGATAATAAAAAGGATGAATTCTAATTTCATCCTTTTTATTATTTTTATATTAAGTTTACAAATACATATAGTTATTACAATAGATATAAAAATATTTACATTTTAAAATTGATTTACATCAATATTATAATAAACTGATAACTGTACAAGAGCGCATCCTTCTATAGCAACTATTCCATTAGCTTTACAATAATCTAGTATTTCCTCACTTTCTGCTCCAGGTTGAACAAGTACTTTATCTATATTAAGTTCCTTAGATTCTTTAAGTATACCTATTCCTAAAGAAGGAGTTATACATAAATCTATTACATCAATTTTATAAGGTACATCACTTAATGATTTATAAACATTTTCTGATTCGTCTAATGGATGTACTCCTGACACATTAAATTTAGCTGCATCTAGAGATTTTAAAATTTTATATGCATATTTTGATGTATCAGAAACTTTTCCTACAACAACCCAATTTTCATAATCAAAAAACTTTCTTATGTTCACAATAAAGCCTCCTTATAATAAATAACTAGTATTATGAATATGCAACTTTTTAAAACAAAAAGTATGATTTACAATAATATTAATTATAAACCTATATATTAAATTAAAAAGTAATAAAAGAAAATACTAAGCTTATTATATTAGTATATAATTTATTATATTATAATACATAGTCAAAATATAGAAAAGACAAATTTTAGTTTATATAGAGTAAGTTTATTTGAAAACATAAAATGATATAATTATTAGTAAGATTGGGAGGTATAATAGATGAAAGAAAAGATAATAGAGTTGCTAAAACAAAATAAAAATAATTTCATTTCTGGTCAAAAGATAAGCGAAAGTCTTGGAGTTAGTAGGGCTGCCATATGGAAATATATAAATTCAATAAAAGAGGATGGCTACGAAATAGAATCTGTATCTAGAAAAGGATATAAACTTGTAGCTTCACCTGATTTACTTACTTTTGAAGAAATAAAAGATACTCTTAATACCAAATATATAGGGAGAAATATTGTTCATTTAGAATCTGTTGATTCTACTAATAATGAAGCAAAAAAACTTGCTAATAAAGATGTGATAGAGGGAACTGTTGTTATTGCAGAAGAACAAACCATGGGAAAAGGAAGATTAGGAAGAAATTGGGTATCACCTAAATATAAGGGAGTATGGATGTCTATTATATTAACACCAGATATAAATCCTATGAATGTTCCAAAGGTTACTCAAGTAGCAGCAGCTTCAGTTATTATGGGATTCAAGAAAAATGGAATTGAGGCTTTTGTAAAATGGCCTAATGATATAGTTATAAATGGCAAAAAAGTATGTGGTATATTAACAGAAATGAGTGGAGAAATAAATAAGGTTAATTATGTTGTAATAGGAATAGGTATAAATGTAAATATAAATGAAGAAGAGTTTCCTAAAGAAGTAAGTGCTGTAGCTTCTTCCTTAAAAATACAAAGTGGTAAAACAATAAGTAGGAAAGAAGTGGTGAGTAGTACATTAAATTATTTTGAGGAATTATATGAAGAATTTATTACCAAAGAAAATATAGATACATCCATTAAGATTTGTAAAGAAAACTCAATATTATTAGGTAAAGAAATTAAGGTGATAGAAAGAAATAAAAAACTCCTGGCAAAGGCATTGGACCTAAGTGATGAAGGAAGACTAATTGTTCAATATAGTAATGGGAAAGTAGAAGAGATAATGTCTGGCGAGGTTTCAGTAAGAGGCATAAATGGATATGTTTAAAATATAGTATTAGTTACTAAAAGATGTATTATGAGAATTTATTTGTATTTATTTAAAATGGATATAAGAGTTTAAAAATAAGGAGGGGTAATATGTTTGGTGTAATTGATAGGTTTGAGGGGGATTTTGCTGTGATTGAGTTGGATGATGGAAAAATAATTAATGTGAAAAGAAATATGCTTCCTAAAGAAATGAAAGAAGGATATGTACTTAATATGGATGAAAAAATTACTTTTAATAATGAAGAAACTAAAAAAAGAAAAGAGGAAATAGAAAAAATGATGGCAGATCTCTTTGAAAGTTAGCCATAATATGTTAGAGAATAATGTTGCTTAGCAACATTATTCTCTAATCTGTCCTTCACCATAAATTATGTATTTTGTAGTCGTAAGTTCCTTTAATCCCATAGGACCTCTTGCATGAAGTTTTTGAGTACTTATACCTATTTCTGCTCCAAATCCAAATTCACTTCCATCTGTAAAACGAGTTGAGGCATTGATATATACAGCAGCAGCATCTACTTCGTTTAAAAATCGTTCAGAATTTTTATAGTCATTAGTAAGTATAGCTTCTGAGTGTTTAGTTCCGTATTTATAAATATGTTCAAGAGCTTCATCTATATTGTTTACGACTTTTGTTGCTAATATTAAATCAAGATATTCTGTAGAAAAATCTTCTTCACTAGCTGATTTTGCAGAACTAATGATGCTCTGTGTCATAGGACATCCTCTTAATTCTACGCTTAAAGGAATTAGTTTTTCTGCTAGCTTAGGAAGAAATTCTTTTGCTATATTTTTATGGACAAGCAGATTTTCCATTGCATTACATACAGCAGGTCTTTGTGTTTTAGCGTTTATTATAATGTCTATAGAATTATCTATGTTAGCAGTTTCGTCTACAAATATGTGACAATTTCCAACACCTGTTTCTATAACTGGAACAGTAGCGTTTTTAACTACAGCATTTATAAGACCAGCTCCACCTCTTGGAATAAGAACATCTATGTAACCATTCAATTTCATCATTGTATTTGCAGCTTCTCTGTCTGTTATTTCAATAAGATTTATAGAACCTTTAGGAAGACCTGCTTCTTCCGCAGCTTGTGAAATTGTTTTAGCTATAGCTTTGTTAGAGCTTATAGCTTCAGATCCGCCTCTTAATATTACTGAGTTGCCTGATTTTATACAAAGGCCAGCAGCATCAACAGTAACGTTTGGTCTTGCTTCATATATTATTCCAATAACTCCTAAGGGAACTCTAATTTGACCTATTTTAAGATTATTTGGACGTTTCCACATAGTAAGAACTTCACCTATAGGATCATCAAGATAAGATATTTCTCTTAGTCCTTCAGCCATAGAGTTTATTCTTTTTTTATCAAGCATAAGTCTATCAAGCATAGCTTTTGAAAGACCCTTCGCTTCTCCGTTTTTCATATCAAGCATATTAGCTTTTAATATTTCATCAGTATTTTCTATCAATGCATTTGCCATTGCAACTAAAGCATTATTTTTAGTTATAGTATCTATAATAGATAATTTTCTTGCAGCTTCTTTTGCTAAAGAGGCTTTTTCAATAACATATTGTTCTTGATTCATTTTAAATCCTCCTCTTCATATTTCAATATATTACTAGATATATTTATTGTTTATTTAACTTATAATTTGTATTTTAAATATTCAAGTTTATGTTTAATAGCATGAATATATTGAGTTATATTAAATTAATAGTTTTTATAATATAGTCTGATTTAAAAGATAGACATGTTATCAGCATGAATAATTACATCATAAGTTTTATAGCCTAGTTTATCTTCTATATCATGGGAATCTAGGCCTTTTATCAATTCTATATCATCAGAGTTATAGTTTGATATACCGTGAGCAATTACTTGGTTACTTGTATTTAGGATTGCTACTACATCTCCTTGTTCAAAACTTCCATTTGCAAATAAAATTCCTTTAGGTAAAAGGCTTTTATGATTTTGGATTAAAGCTTCTTCTGCACCTTCATCTACTATTATGTGTCCGTTTGTATTTGCACTAAATGCCATCCAGTGTTTTCTAGCTTGAAGAGGATGAGTTTTTCCTTTAAACAAGGTTCCAACTTCGCTACCATTTAATATTTCATTTAAAATATTAGGAGTGCTACCATCTACGATAACCATAGATGAGCCTGAATAAGTAGCTATTTTAGCTGCATTAATTTTAGTTATCATTCCTCCAGTACCAAGTTTGCTTCCAGAGTCTCCTGCACAACCTTCTATTTCTTCAGTTATGTCTTCAACAAACCTAATAAGTTTTGCATCTGGATTTGTATTAGGATTAGAATCATATAATCCATCAATATCAGTAAGAAGAATGAGCAAATCGGCTTCAGCTATACTAGCTACCATAGCTGATAAGGTATCGTTATCGCCAAACTTTATTTCATCTATAGATATGGCATCATTTTCATTTACTATCGGAATAACTCCTTGTTCTAATAATGCAAAAAAGGTATTACGGGCATTTAAAAACCTAGTTCTATGAGAGACATCTTCTCTTGTTAATAGTATTTGAGCGGCTATTTTCCCATATTCAGAAAAAAGTTTTTCATACATATGAAGTAAAATACCTTGACCTACAGCGGCGGCAGCTTGTTTTTGAGGAATTGTTTTTGGTTTTTCTTTAAGACCTAATTTGCCAATTCCAGCTCCGATTGCTCCTGAAGATACTAATATAACTTCTATGCCTCTATTGTGAATATCTGAAATTTGTCTAACTAGTTTTTCGATTCTATTTAAATTTAATAACCCAGTAGAGTGAGTTAAAGTAGAAGTACCTACCTTTATTACTATTCTTTTTACATTTTCCAAATAAGCTTTTCTATTAATCATTTTAAACGACTGATATTCAGTCTTTGCCCCTTTCTATGGTAAAATATAGTGAATGTAAATTTAAAACAGAGACTTGTATTTATATATCTATTATAAGGTATAATTAATAAGTAGTTAAGGTATTTCGTTGGTTAAGAAAGTTTTGCTGTCAATTTAACAAATTATATCATAAAAGTATTTTAATATTCAATGAATAAGAATAATCAAAGGAGGCATAAATATGCAAAGCAAGATTGGTTTTATAGGTTGTGGAAATATGGCGAGTGCTATGATAAGAGGAATAGCTAACTCTAATTTGATTAGCCCTGAGTGTATAATAGCGAGTAATCCAACTGAAGAGAAATTAATAAAAATAAAAGAAGAAACAGGTATTATGGTAACTCAAGATAACTTAGAAGTTGCCAAGTTTTCAAATATAATAGTTTTAGCAGTTAAACCTAATAAATATAAGGATGTAATAGAAGAAATAAAAGATAATATAAATGAAAATACCATCATTATAACTATTGCTGCTGGTATAAGTATATCAAAAGCAGAAGAATTATTTGGATGGGATATTAAGCTTATTAGGACTATGCCAAATACTCCTGCTTTAGTAGGAGAAGGTATGAGTGCATTGTGTGGCAACGAATATGTTACAGAGGAAGATATTAAGAAAGTAATGAAAATTTTCAAGTGTTTTGGAAAAGTTGAGGTTGTTGAGGAAAAAGATATTGATACAATTATAGGACTTACAGGATCCTCTCCAGCATACGTATATATGTTTATTGAAGCATTAGCAGATGGAGCAGTATTAAAAGGGCTTCCAAGACAAAAGGCATACAAGTTAGCAGCTCAAGCTGTTTATGGTTCTGCTAAAATGGTTTTAGAAACAGGAAAACATCCAGGTGAGCTTAAAGATGATGTATGTTCTCCTGGAGGAACAACAATTGAAGCTGTATACTCTTTAGAAAAGAGTGGATTTAGGGCGGCAGTTATAGAAGCTATGGGTACATGTGTTGAGAAAGCAAAAAATATGAATAAATAGAGTACATATTTAAATTATAATTTAATGAATAGTAATATTTATTTTAAAAATTTAAATGAATGTACATTTAAACAAGGGAGGAATTAATGAATATACGTATTGAAAAAATTGAAACCCTAAAAGATGATCACTTAAGAATAATTACAAGTTGGTATAATGATTCTCAGATTAAGTATTTTTTAACTCCTAATTTTAAAGAAACAGATTTAAAGGAAAATACAATAGACGAAGTAAAACTATGGTTATTAAATAATAGAAGTGAAAAAGAAAGGTATTTAGTATTTCATAATCAGATTTTAATTGGTGAATTTTCTATTGATTTTAATTTTTTCAATTTATTTATAAAGGATGAAAAATCAGCTTGGATAAGTTTATGTATAGGTAATAAAGAATACTGGCATAAAGGTATTGGCAAAATAATCATAAGTGAATTAGAGAAAATTGTAAAAGATAAGGGAGTTAATCGTATCGAATTAGGTGTATTTGAATTCAACTCAAAGGCAAAGGTATTGTACGAAAAAATGGGATATAAACAGATAGGTATAAATAAAAATCTAACTTATTTTAATGGAAAATGGTATGACGATATAAGGATGGAAAAATTAATATAATAATGATTTGTTAATAGATATTTATAAAGGATAAGTAGTCTGTCTGAAAAGAAATTTTAGGCATAATATAATTGGTGTTTTAATATAAAAATAATCAATATATTATGCTATTTTTATATTTTAAGACGGCTTTTTAGTATATTTTTTTATTTAAAGCAAAAGATAATCTTGGGAAAAAATGTTTAGCAGTAGGGAAATATGCGAATTATATAAAAAAATATATATAAAATATTCGTATTTATTATTGACGAAATAATATAGCTTTGATAATATTTAGAGGGAGGGGATGACTTTGAAAAATAATTATGATGTTATTATAATAGGGGCTGGACCAGCTGGTATATTTACAGCTTTAGAGGTCACAAAATTAAATTCTAAACTTAATGTATTAATAGTAGATAAAGGAAGGAATATTGAAAAAAGAAAGTGTCCTGCAAGGGATACGGGAAAGTGTGTGAATTGTAATCCGTGCGGGATAACATTCGGATGGTCAGGAGCAGGTGCTTTTTCAGATGGTAAGCTTTCATTAAGTCCTGAAGTTGGAGGAAGGCTTCTAGAATATCGTTCAGAAGAAGAAGCTCAAGAATTGATAAACTATTGTGATAAAGTATACTTAAAATTTGGAGCAAATGAAAAAGTACATGGGCTAAATAATGAAAAAGTTGATGAGATAAAGTATGAAGCAAGTAAACATAATATTAGGTTAGTTGAGTGTCCAGTAAGACATCTTGGAACTGAACTCGCTTATGATGTTTTAAAAGGAATGTATCATCATTTAATAGATAATACTAATACTGATTTTTGTGAATTAAGTGAAGCAAAAGAATTAATTATTGAAAATGGAGAAGTTTTAGGAATAAAAATCAATTCAAAAGATGGATGCCAGGAGATAAGAGGAAAGTATGTTGTTGTTGCTCCAGGTCGTGGCGGTGCTGAATGGCTTTCAAATGAAGCTAAAAATCATAATATGAAAACTAAAAATAATGCTGTAGATATTGGAGTTAGAGTAGAGGTTCCTAATTCCATAATGGATCATTTAACAAAGGATCTATATGAAGCTAAGCTTGTTTATTATTCCGATACCTTTGATAATATGGTAAGAACTTTTTGTATGAATCCAGGTGGAGTTGTATCAGAAGAACATTATGATGGTGAAATTGCTGTAGTAAACGGTCATAGTTATTCACAAGAGGAACTTAGAACAGAAAATACTAACTTTGCTATGTTAGTTTCTACTACATTTACAGAACCATTTAATCAACCTATAGATTATGGAAAATATATTGCTCAGCTAGGTAACATGCTAACAGGTGGGCCTATAATGGTGCAAAGATTAGGGGATCTTTTAAATGGACGTAGAACTGACGAATCTAGGATTAAAAAGTCTACTACAAGACCTACTTTAAAATCAGCAGTCCCTGGGGATTTGAGTTTTGTACTTCCACAAAGACATTTAACATCAATTGTAGAAGCATTGAAAGCTTTTGATAAAATTGCGCCAGGGCTTTATAGTAAGAATACATTACTTTATGGAGTTGAAGTTAAATTCTATTCAAGTAAATTTGAAACAAATAAATATTTTGAAACTGATATAAAAAACCTATATACAATAGGAGATGGAGCTGGAATTACTAGAGGATTAATGCAGGCCTCAGTTACAGGAGTTATAGTAGCTAGAGACATTATAAGTAAAGAAAAATAGTAAATATTGTAATATTTATCATATAAAATCAAGTTAATACGAACAATATTGAAAAAATATATTAAAACATTAACTATTTAAGTAGAAAAACTGCATAAAAGATGTTAAAATATATTTGTTTGCAATCTTTTTATGAAAGTGAGGAATGCTTCATGTCAGCATTTGTTGTTTTAGGAGCCCAATGGGGAGACGAAGGAAAAGGAAAAATGACAGATTATCTTGCTGAAAAAGCGGATGTTGTTGTTAGATTCCAAGGAGGAAATAATGCTGGGCATACTGTTGAAGTTGGAGAAAAACAGTATAAATTACATTTAATACCTTCAGGAATATTATATGATAATAAATTAAATATAATAGGAAATGGCGTTGTTTTAGATCCAAAAGCAATGTTTGAAGAAATTGACTATTTAGAAGGACTAGGAGTAGAGGTTACTCCAGAAAAGTTATTAATAAGTGATAGGACACAAGTTATAATGCCTTATCATAGGATATTAGATGGATTAAAAGAAAGAGCTAGAGGAAAAAATGATATAGGAACTACAGGAAAAGGAATAGGACCTTGCTATACAGATAAAGCGGAAAGAAGCGGTATAAGAGTTTGTGACTTAATGCACGAAAAAGAATTTGAAGAAAAGTTAAGAAAGAACATAGAAGATAAAAATGCAATCATAAGTCTTTATGGTGGAGAAACTTTAGATTATGATACTGTATATAACGAGTATATGGCTTATGCAGAAAGAATGAGACCTTATGTTCAAGATACATCTGTAACAATATATGATGAAATAAAAGCAAATAAGAATGTATTATTTGAAGGTGCACAAGGTTCATTACTTGACATAGACTATGGAACATACCCATATGTAACTTCTTCAAATACTGTAGCAGGTGGAGTATGTACTGGTACAGGAGTAGGGCCTACAATGATAACAAATGCTGTAGGTATTGCTAAAGCTTATACAACAAGAGTTGGTAAAGGACCTTTTCCAACAGAATTAAATGATGAAATTGGTGATTGGATAAGAGAAAAAGGTCACGAATATGGTGTAACTACAGGTAGATCAAGAAGATGTGGATGGCTTGACCTTGTAATACTAAAGAGTACAGCAAGAGTTTCAGGACTTACTAGTTTCGCAGTAACAAAGATAGATACATTAGGTGGTCTTGAAAAAATTAAAATGTGTACTGGATACAAATTAGGAGACAAGGTAATAGATTATTTTCCAGCAAGTTTAGAAGATTTAGCAAAATGTGAACCTATATATGAAGAGTTTGATGGTTGGGATGATAGTGTAGCAGATGCTAGAAGTTATGATGAACTACCAAAAAATGCTAAGGCATATTTAAACAGAATTGCTGAATTTACAGGAACTAGAATATCGATTATAGGTGTTGGACCAAAAAGAGATCAAACTATAACAATAGATGAGTTATAATATAATAATAGGTTATTATTTAAGCTGTTGACAGTGTAAAAGTCAACAGCTTTTGTTTTTTATAATCTTAATAGCTTAAAATTATTCATGGGCTATAGTACTTTTAAAAAGAGAGCACTGTTGAGTTTTTTTTAGTTCTCCACATTTATTTAAGCTAATTTCCTTATATAATAAGTCACGATGCATATATTCATTTAATAATAATTCCATCTCAAGTTTTTTAGTGTCATCTATGATTAGTTCAAGTTCAAAAGAATTTAGCCTTGTTTCTCCTTTAAATAATATTGCATTAGGAGACGACCAGGTATAACTAGTGAAAGAATTCCATTTTTTAAATCCATCATCAAAGAAGATACCTTTATCAGTGACCTTTGAATAATTAAATTTATTAACAAAACTGTTTGCACAAGAAAATAAAATTGGTAAAACAATACCAAATATTAAGTTGCTAAAATCTGCTTGTTTTGAAAAAATAGCATATAAACATATACAAACAATAGCAGTACAACTGACTATTTTGAATATTGAGTATTCTTTTGATGTATTCATCTTGTTTAATTTTCTACCGTGCCTATAGGGCATAATAGATAAATTAGAAATAATATTTAGTAAAGGTATCACTATGGTTAGTATAGGAGCCCAATTTTCTTTGAAAAACAATATTATATTACTCATGTTTGATTAGTGAGATATCATAAAAATCCCACTAAATTCCCCCCTCCATTTTAAAGAAAAATATTTTCTCTAAATAATAAATCAGCTTCAAGCTTTTTATCTAGGGTTACTGTTATCTCAGTTTTAAAAGGAATTAATTTTAATCTTTTTCCTTTAAGTTGTACAGTATTATTTGATATCCATTTATAGTTTTTTAATTGTTTCCAATTATAAAAACCTAATTCAGCATAGATCCCTTTTTCTGTTACTTTTGAATAATTATGTGTGAATATTAATAACATAAGAGTACCATTTGTAATTGCTATAAGGTCTAGAATTATAGGAAACATATATTTATCATTTTGAGTAGTTAAGTAAATGTATATGGTTAATCCTATTAGTAAAACAAGAGCAAATATAATAAAAGGTGATTTAGATGAAGAAGTATTTAATTTAGCAATAACTTTTCCATGAATATTAGATATATTTAAATTATTGATACAATTTAAAAACATAAGAATTATACAAACTATTACTAATATTCTCATTATAATATCCTCCTAAGTTAATCATTATATATAGAAATTATATACTAAATTTCATAAAATTTCATCAAGAATGTCATCATTATAAAAAGTAGAAAAAAATTTCAAATAAATTCAATGTATAAGTTGTATAAAGTGGCACTATTTTGGTATAATTTTTGTGAAGAAATAAATCTATAGTAAAAGAGGTGACTAAAATGGCAATAACAAAGGATATGACTATTGGACAATTAGTTATGAACCATCCTAAAACTCCTGCGATTCTAATGAACTTTGGTATGATGTGTGTTGGATGTCCTTCAGCACAAGGAGAAACTATTGAAGAAGCAGCAATGGTTCATGGAATGGATATCGAAAAATTATTAGAAGAATTAAATAAGAATGCTTAATACCAAAATTAAAAGCACTCCAATTTATGTACATAAATTGGAGTGCTTTTAATTTTTTGTGAATTATATCTAATATTGTAGATAATAAATGAGAATAGTATATAATCATATTTATAAAGGTTGAATGGGAGGATATTGAATGAGTGGAGTATTAACAGGAAAAGAGTATGAGGTACATTTCTATGAAGTTGATTATAAAAAGAAGTTACTAATGACAAGAATTATAGACTATTTTAATGACGTTGCTATATATCAAAGTGAAGAGCTTGGAATAGGTTTTGATTATATGATTGAAAATAATATAGCATGGATACTATATAAATGGGATATAAACATTATTAGATACCCTAAATATGGTGAGAAAGTAACAGCTAGGACAATACCAAATGCTTTTAAAAAATTTTACGGATGTAGAAGATTTGATGTTTTAGATAGTAAAGGAGATACATTGGCTTGGGCAAACTCTATTTGGCTTCTTGTTGATACTAAAAACAAAAAGCCTATAAAAATACCTAAAGAGCTTAGAGAAGTTTATGGTCTAACAGAGGAAGACAACCATATTTTAAAAATCGGAAATATAGATAAAATAGAGCAAGTACATAACTCAGTTGAATTTAAAGTCAGATATAGTGATATAGATACAAATGGACATGTAAATAATGAAAAGTATGCAGCGTGGATAATAGAGAGTGTTCCTGTAGAGACGATTTTAAATTATACATTAGTGAATATAAAGATAACATATAAAAAAGAAAGTGTATATGGAGAAAAAATACAGGTATTAACAGACAAAATGGAAAAGGAAGATTTATTAGTGTTTAATCACAAGATTATAAAGAGTGATGGAGAAGAACTTACATTAGGACAAACTGTATGGAAGAAGAATTAAGAGTACATAGATTTTGTTATTATATAAACAAATTAAGGTAGTTTTTATGACTAAAGTAAAAATTTAAAAAAAATTAATATAAGGAGTACCTCCTTAAAGATAAGGTTAATAGTAATAGAAGAACAAATTGGTAGTAAATTCTATTACATAAACAATTGTATTACATTTAACAATCCTTCAAAAATGTGGAGGGAGTGATATAATTAAAGTATAAATAACCTTTTAAAAGGGGGAACTTTATTATGAAAATAACATTGGAAGTACCAGAGACTATGTATGACTACTGTAAAAGGCAATCAGGAAAATATTTCAATTGCAATGTACAGGCGTATTTAAGTTATGTTTTAAGAAAAGAAGAAGAAAAGAAACAAGCAAGAATAGTTCAAGTCTATGATGAACATGTATTAGGCAAAATAGATGTTGAATTGGTAAAAAAATTAAAGGAAAAGGATGATAAGGAATATTGGGTAGTAGATACTGGAATAGGATATACCCTAGAAAGATGGATTCCTAAAACAGAAATAGAATATGTATTAAGTTAATTTAATATATTATAGTATATTAGTTTAGTAGTATGAAAGTTTTTAATAATTAGGGTTCTGATTAGTAAAGGAAGAATTTTAAAAAATTAACTATTGATATATAAGTTTTCATAGAAAAAGACATAAGTTTGAACTTAAGAAGTATATGTTATGAACTTTATTGATGGACAATAGATTATATTTAGACAAAAATTTTTATACTAATGCACTAAAGTACTGATAAAAAAGGTTGGGATTTATATTCTATTGTAAGTTTAACTTGCTACAATAGAATAATAGATAATAATGCTTTAAAAGAGCACTATTATCTATTTTTATTTTTTGAAGCTATAGTTTTTGCAGCTATAAAACCAGAAGCCCATGCCCATTGAAGATTAAATCCGCCACAGTCACCATCTACGTCAATTATTTCCCCAGCAAAATAAAGATTTTTCAAAATCTTAGATTCTAAAGTAAGAGGATTTATTTCTTTGGTGTTTACTCCTCCAGCAGTTACTTGAGAATTATTAAAACCGTTAGTGCCTGTAATTTGAAATTCCCACTCTTTTAGTAATTTAAAAATATTTAGTTTTTCATTCCAAGTTAATTCCCAACAAGGTTTATGTATATTATCTATACCACTTTCTTTTAAAAGTACAGGTATTATTTTTTTGTTTATAATACCTATAAAAGAATCATGGATACTTCGATAACCAAATATTCCCCAATGATTTTCTAAAAAGTCTTGTAGCTCTTTTGAAGAAAAATTATTCATCATATCTATTTTAATAGTTGTATTTTTCCCTTTTGATAAGGCATAAGAAGCTGTTCTGCTTAACTGCAATATAGGCGGACCGGATATACCATAGTCTGTAAAAAGTATTTCTCCAAAGTCTTCTTTAATAGATTTTCCATCCACTAAGATTTCGGCCTTACCGTCAAATTTAACACCAGACAATGCTTTTATCTTTTTATACCCTAATTTTAGCTGTACAAGAGCAGGAATTGGATTTACAATGCTATGACCTAATTTTTTAGCTAAGGTAAATCCAGAGCCATCTGAGCCGGTATTAGCAGCAGATTTGCCGCCACAACAAATTAAAAGCTTCTCACAGTCAAATACGTCACTAGTATTTGTTATAATTTTAAAATAATTATTTTCATGTTTAATACTTGAAACTTTAGTTTCAATATAAACTGGAATTTCTTTTTCATCTAAAGTTTCTCTTAAAATATCTAGTACAGAGGAGGCTTGCAAAGACATAGGATATATTTTACCTTCATCTAAAGTTATCAATGGTAAACCAAGTTCATTGAAAAAGGTTAATGTATCATTTATAGAGAAAGAACTTAGTACTGGTCTAAAAAAGTCTATGTCCTCACTATGATATCTATCTAATGAGATATTTTCATTAGAGATGTTACATCTCCCATTACCAGTGGCTAATATTTTTTTGCCTATTCTATTATTAGAATCTATTAAAGCTACATCTATTCCAAAATTTTTAGCAGTTATTGCAGCAGTAATACCTGAAGCGCCTGCACCTATTATTATAAGTTCATGTTTCAAATTTATCGCTCCTTGTTCAAACTATTGTATATTTAACTTTCCTAGTAATTTATAAGATGTCAAATAAAGCTTATTTGAAATTTTTGTACTGAGAAAGTTGAATTATATATTATTGTATCACATATTATAACAGAGTTTTTTATATAATTATAATATAGACGACTATATATCAATATAAAATAATCCTTTTAGATTGTGAGTTGATTAATGTGAATGGAATTGTAGGTTTAAAAATAAGATATAATACTTCAAATTCAATAATAAATTATAAAAAGTTGACTATTGAAATATATTTAAAATAGGTATATTATGCAGTTGAGAGGATATTTTTGTTGGCTTATAGATTACATAACTTTAACCCATAGATATAATAAAGCAAGGTATATTTCGTCTAAACCATAAGAAAGGAGAATTTTTATGTTAACAGTGTATGCAGTATCAGATTCAATAGGAGAAACTGCAGAGTTAGTTGCGAGGGCTTCAGCTAATCAATTTAGAGCAGACATACAAGTAAAAAGAATACCTTATGTAAAAAGTCCAGAAGATGTTAATGAATTTATAAATAGTATAAAAGAGCCTAAGAATGCTACTGTTATTTCTACAGTGGTTTTAGTAGAAGTAAGGGAGTTTTTAGTAGAAAGGTGTATAGAAAGAGGAATCAATATAGTAAATATTTTAGGACCTTGCATAAGTACTATATCAAGATTGATAGGTATACAACCTCAATATGCTCCAGGAGCAGTATGGGAAATGGATGAGAAGTATTTTAAGAAGATAGAAGCTATGGAATTTGCAATTCAGTATGATGATAGTAAAAATGTTAGTGGAATAAAACATGCAGATGTTGTATTAATAGGACTTTCACGAACTTCAAAAACTCCTTTATGCATGTATTTAGCTAATAAAGGTATAAAAGCTTTAAATATTCCATTATTGCCAGAGATACCTATACCAGAAGATTTATTTGAAATAGATAGAAAGAAGATAGTTGGACTTACGATAGACCCTATACAGCTTATGGAAATTAGAAAACATAGGATAAGTAAAATAAGAACTGCTTATAAGGAAATTGAATATGCTAATGTTGAAAGAGTTTTTCAAGAAATAGATTTTGCTGAAAAGTTAATGAGAAGGCTAAGATGTAAAACTATAGATGTAACAAAAAGAGCTATTGAAGATACAGCTTTAATAATAATGAAACAAATAGGACATAATTTTGATTATAAATAGCAAAAATAAGCAAAAATATAAGGAAAATATAAAAAAACATAAAAAAAAATAAAAAAATATAGAAAAGATGTTGACACTTGATCAAATTTAAGGTATTATAATCTTCGTCGGGTGACGAACTCCACAAATGAGTTTGAAACCTAAAACGAAAGCTAATTAAGGCTCCTTGGTCAAGCGGTCAAGACACCACCCTTTCACGGTGGTAACAGGGGTTCGATTCCCCTAGGAGTCACCATTTTGTGGGCGCATAGCTCAGCTGGGAGAGCATCTGCCTTACAAGCAGGGGGTCACAGGTTCGAGCCCTGTTGTGCCCACCACAATTTGGCCTAGTGGCTCAGTTGGTTAGAGTACCGGCCTGTCACGCCGGGGGTCGAGGGTTCGAGTCCCTTCTAGGTCGCCAAATGCTGGCATGGCTCAACTGGTAGAGCAACTGACTTGTAATCAGTAGGTTCCGGGTTCAAGTCCTGGTGCCAGCACCAATTTTAAAATTAATATATTATTTGGCTCCTTGGTCAAGCGGTCAAGACACCACCCTTTCACGGTGGTAACAGGGGTTCGATTCCCCTAGGAGTCACCATTTTGTGGGCGCATAGCTCAGCTGGGAGAGCATCTGCCTTACAAGCAGGGGGTCACAGGTTCGAGCCCTGTTGTGCCCACCACAATTTGGCCTAGTGGCTCAGTTGGTTAGAGTACCGGCCTGTCACGCCGGGGGTCGAGGGTTCGAGTCCCTTCTAGGTCGCCACACGCTGGCATGGCTCAACTGGTAGAGCAACTGACTTGTAATCAGTAGGTTCCGGGTTCAAGTCCTGGTGCCAGCACCAAAACCTTAAGCAAAAGCTTAAGGTTTTTTTATTTATATAAAAATTACTATAATTAGCTTTTAATATAATGTATTTAATTAAAAAAATAGGTTATTCAAAAGTGAATCTTTTGAATAACCTATTTTGCAAAGACGATTTTATATTGCTAGATGTAAATATAAAAGAAAATATTAAAGGCTTTTCATTCTATGCAGATTTACTTTAACTCTAATGTCTTCGCCGTAGAATTTACATAAAGTAAAATTTCCAAAGAGCCTCGATGTGATTCTTTCAGAATAAGTTTTAGAGAGCTCTTCTATATTATAGTTCGTTGATACAATCATATTTTTACGTTTTAGTAGTTTAGCATTTAAAAGATTGAATAATTCTGTTTTAGAGAAATTATTTATTTGCTCTGTACCTAAATCATCAATAATTAAAAGATCACAATTAGTAATTAAATCCTCTAACTCTTCATTATTGTTCAAACGAATTTCTCTTAAATTTTTAATAAGTTCTTCAGCTGTTTTATATATTACCAAATACCCTCTATCTAATAACTCTTTTGCAATGCAATTAGTTAAGAATGTTTTGCCAGTCCCAGAGTTACCATAAAAAAGTAGATTATCATTTGTATCTGGAAAGGTTTCAATAAAGTACATTGAAGTTTTAACTATTTCCTCAATGTTCTTTCTTGGACTTTTCAAACCATCGTGAGTTCTATTTGAAGAATAACAATTATACTTAAAATTATTAAAGTTATTATTCTTTAACATTGAATTTAACTCTGAATCCTTATAATAAAGGCTTACAAGTTTTTGTTTGTAACAATCGCATTTTCTAGTACCTATAAATCCTGTGTCTTTACATTTTTTACATCTATAATGGAGGTTTAAATATTCAATGTCATAACCGTTAGATACTAATGTTTCAGATTTTTCAATTCTTAAATCTGTGATTTGTTGTTTAAGTTTTTTTAAGTGATCTTCTCTATTTTCAATGTCTTTAAAAGTGCTTATAGATAATTCAATGCAGAGCTTATTAATTTTTTTATCTAATTCTGATATTATAGGAAGTTTTTTGTTTAGGTCTTCCTTTCTTTTTTTTAGTGCATTTTCTTCATAAGTTCTAATTTCATCATACATTTTTAATATTTCAGATTGGTAGCCTTTAATCATTATTATCCCATCCTAATAATTTTTTTTCTAATTCATCGTAGTCATAAGAACGCTGTTCGTAATTATTAAAAGAATCATTTCGTGAATTATTGTAATAGTTATTTTTTTTGTAACCTGATCTTAATGTATCCTTTTTCTCTATATCTTCTAAAGTTTTTATATTTGCTTTAAACCAATTGTTTAAGATAGCATCTATATATTTAAAATCTGCTTTATTTATTCTCTCAAAGCAAATGTCGCAAGCTTTATAAATTATATCTAAAGGAAATCTGTATACATTAATCCACTTTTCAAGAATTTGTTCTTGAGGTTTCATTACCTCATTACCTTGAACCCCTAGGTATTTTAGTATTTTTTTTATGTTTAGCCACTTATCTTCATGCTTTTTAATGAAATTTTGTGCATCATCAATAGTTCTTATTTTTGCATCGTGCCAAGTAATAGCTATTTTTTCTATATACCTGTAGTCAGTTTTACCTTTAGATATGCTGTATTGAATTAAAAGCAGTATGATTTCAGGTGTATAATTGAAATCTTTTTGCCAACTTAAGTACATAGACATTTCTTTGGATGATAGGGGTCTTCCAAGAAGTTTTTCTATATCATGCATCATATCCTTTATAGAACTGTCTTCTAATTCATATGTAATACTTGAGTTGTTTGTAGACATATCTTTATTAGATAATTTAATTAAGTTTAAAAATTCTATAGAGTAATTTCCCATAGAATCTATTTGTGTAATATTTACTATACCTTCTTTATTCCAATATTCCCATGCTATTAGAATTTCTTCTTCACTTAAATTTAGCATAGATGAAATACTTCCAGAATTTATTCCTAGCTCTCCAGCAATACAGTACCTAAGGCCTAAAAGATATACTTTTATATATGTACCTTCAGCTTTAGGCATATATTTATCTATAAATATATTGCTAACTGGCGTATAATCTAAATCCTTATGTTTAAACATGAATGTAGTCATGCAATCTTCACCTTTCCTTACCACTATATATTGTATCTCTAATATTTAATTATAACAAAATATAGTAATATCCTCAAATCATAATTTTTAAAACTAATTACTAACTAGATTATAATGAAGGATTATTTTAACTTCTATATAAAAAATATTAAATTAAAGTTAAAAATAAGAATCTAACGTATTATTTAATAATTATTATATACAATAATTATCAATAATTAAACTTAAAAAGTTGACAGTATAATATTTTTAATATATACTTTGACTATCAAAATATTTGACTATCGAAAAACATAAAAATTGGTTTTTAATATTAAGAAAATGGTGATATATAGATATGGAGAATAAATCTATAAAAGCAGTAGTAAATGAGCTATTAGTGGATATTTTTAATGATATATTAACGATTGAGCAAACTGCTCTTAAATCAGGAAAATTAAATGATTTATCAGTTACAGAAATGCATACTATAGCAGAAATAGGTATGTATGAACCTAGGACTATGTCAGAAGTAGCCGCTGGCCTAGGAATTACTGTAGGAACTCTTACAGCATCTATAAATAATTTAGTTAAAAAGGGTTATGTAGAAAGAAAAAGAGATGATAAAGATAGAAGAGTTGTAAAGATTACATTAACACGTAGGGGAAAGCTTGCTTATAGAGTACATGAAAAATTTCACATGGATATGGTTAATGAGAGTATTAAGGGATTAACAGAAGATGATGAAAAATTATTAGTTTGTGCACTAGGAAAGCTTAATGAATTTTTTAAGGATAAATATCACATAACTAATAAAAAATAAACAAGGAAAAGGTAAATAAATATGTATGAGGTTAAAATTATTGGAACGGGGAGTTATGCACCATCTAATATAGTTACAAATGATGATATATCAAAGTTTGTAGATACAAATAATAGTTGGATAGTAGAAAGAACAGGAATAAAAGAAAGAAGAATTTCTAAAGAAGAAAATACTTCTGTTCTTGCAACTAAAGCGGCAAAACTAGCTTTGAAGAACTCAAAAATGACCCCAGAAGAAATAGATTTAATTATAGTGGCCACAGGAAGTCCAGATTATTTTATTCCTTCTACAGCTTGTATTGTACAAAAAGAGATTGGGGCATTTAATGCCACTTGTTTAGATATATCCGCAGCTTGTACAGGGTTTATATACGCAATTAATATTGCTTCTCAATTTATTAAAACAGGCCAATCAAAAACAGCGTTGGTTATAGGAGCGGAAGTGTTGTCCAAAATAATTAATTGGGAAGATAGAGGAACCTGTATATTGTTTGGAGATGGAGCAGGAGCTGCTGTTCTTCAAAGAAGTAGTGAAAAAGGTATTATATCAATTTATACAGGTGCAGATGGTAGAGGTGGAGAGTTTTTAGAGTGTCCTGCAGTGCCATTAAATAATTTGTTTACTGAAACAAAGATAGAAAATAAAAACATAGTAACTATGAATGGAAGAGAAATTTTTAAGTTTGCTGTAAAGATAATAAAAGAATGTATAGATAAGGTATTAGAGGACTCTGGATATAGTTTACAGGATATAAAGTATATAGTTCCTCACCAAGCTAATACACGAATTATAGAAGCTGCAGCTAAAAGATTAAAAATAGATGAAGATAGATTTTACTTGAATTTAGATCGTTATGGTAATACTTCTGGAGCTACTATAGCTATAGCTTTAGATGAAATGGTTCAAAAAGGACTTCTTAATAAAGGAGATAAGATTATTCTTGTAGGCTTTGGAGGAGGACTTACCTTTGGTGCAGAGCTTATTGAGTGGAGTATCTAATTATAAATTAAAATAAATGATTACAAGTTTAGGAGGATTTTATTATGACATTTGAAAGAGTTAGAAAAGTTGTTGCTGAGCATTTATCTATGAATGAAAGTGAGATTTTATTGGGTTCAAATTTCTCTGATGACTTAGGAATAGATTCATTAGATATTTTTGAAATAGTAATGGAACTTGAAGAAGAGTTTGGTATGGAAATTCCAACTGAAGACCTTGAAGACATGAAAAAAATTGAAGATTTGGTAGCTTATATTAACTCAAAATCTAAATAATTTTGTAAAAAAGATTAATGATGGACTGCTTACATGTCAGCAGTCTTATTTTATAGGAATTATAGGAGAGAATAACATGGCTAATTATGATTTATTTAAAAAATTAGGAATAAAATATCCAATAATTCAAGGGGCAATGGCTTGGATAGCTGACAGCTCATTAGCAGCTGCTGTATCAAATGCAGGAGGACTTGGAATTATTGCAGGAGGAAATGCTCCTGTAGAGTATGTGAGAGAAGAAATTAGAAAGGCTAAAAAACTCACAGATAAGCCTTTTGGAGTAAATATAATGTTATTAAGTGAAAATGCTGAAGAAATTGCTAAACTTGTATGTGAAGAAGGAGTAAAGGTAGTAACTACTGGAGCAGGTAGCCCAGGAAAGTATATGGATATGTGGAAATCTCATGGAATAAGTGTAATTCCTGTAGTAGCATCTGTGGCTCTAGCAAGAAGAATGGAGAAAAACGGAGCTGATGCTGTTATTGCAGAAGGATGTGAAGCCGGGGGTCATATTGGAGAATTAACAACTATGACACTAGTCCCACAAGTTGTTGATGCAGTAAATATACCTGTTATAGCAGCTGGAGGAATTGGAGATGGACGTGGGATAGCGGCAGCATTCATGTTAGGAGCAAGTGGAGTTCAAGTAGGAACAAGGTTTTTAGTTGCTCATGAATGTACTGTTCATCAAAATTATAAAAGTAAAATTATAAAAGCTAAAGATATAGATACAGTGGTTACAGGAAGACCAACAGGTCATCCTGTTAGAGTTTTAAGGAATAAGCTAGCTAGAAAGTTTAAAGAATTGGAAAAAGATGAATCATATATTGAAGAGTTTGAGAGATTAGGAAGTGGAGCTCTTGCAAAGGCAGTTAGAGACGGAGACACAGAAATGGGTTCTGTTATGGCAGGGCAAATAGCTGGGCTAATAAATAAAGAGCAGAGCTGCAATGAAATAATAGAGGAAATGTTTGAAGAAGCTAAAAAACTAGGAGGTTATCATGAGTAAAACAGCATTTATATTTTCAGGTCAAGGTGCTCAATATGTAGGTATGGGAAAAGAACTTTATGATAACTTTCAAGAGTGCAAAGATATATATACAAAAGCAGATGAAGCTTTAGGATTTTCAATAAGCAATTTATGCTTTGAGGGAAGTAAAGAGGAGTTAAATAAAACGGAAAATACTCAACCTGCTATTGTTACTACAAGTATAGCAGCATTAAAGGTTTTAGAGAAGTTTGGAATAAAAGCTGATGTTACAGCAGGGCTTAGCCTTGGAGAATATTCAGCTTTGGTTTATAGCGGGGTTTTAGAGTTTGAAGAAGCTGTAAAGGTTGTTAAAAAAAGAGGGAAATATATGCAAGAAGCTGTGCCAGAAGGAATTGGTACTATGGCTGCAATTTTAGGGCTAGATAATGATAAAGTTAAGGAAGCTTGCCGATTTGGAAGTAGTGAAGGAATTGTAGAAGTGGCAAATTACAATTGCCCTGGGCAAATAGTTATTGCCGGGGAAATAAGGGGTGTTGAAGTTGCTTCTGAAAAGGCAAAGGAGCTTGGGGCTAAAAGAGTAATGATGCTTTCAGTGAGTGCTCCTTTTCATACTAGTATGCTTGAAAGTGCTGGTATTAAGCTCTATGAAGAATTAAAGCATATAGAACTTAAAGATATGAATGTTCCTGTTTTAACTAATGTTACTGGTAATTATATTGAAGATATAAAATCTGTAAGAGAAATTCTAAAAAAACAGGTTATGAGTTCTGTTAAATGGGAAGATATTATAAAGAATATGATTAATGACGGAGTAGATACATTTGTAGAGATAGGACCAGGAAAGGCTCTTAGTGGATTTGTTAAAAAGATAGATAGAGCAGCTAAGATACTTAATGTAGAAGATATTAAATCACTACAAAAGACAGTAGAAGCTTTACAATAATGATGTACCAATGAACGGTAAGTAAATCTTGAGTGAATTAAATTTTATATAAAACAGAAAATTATATAGTACTGGTTACTGGAAATTGGTTACTAAACTAAGTTGTAGAATAGGTAGTTTCTAAAATAATGAATGAATCGCTTTGATAAAGTTAGAGGATAGAGATCAAAGATAAATAGGAAGTAAAGTGGGAGGAATTTAAAGTATGAAAAACAGAGTTCTTGCAGGTAAAAATGCAGTTGTTACAGGTGCTAGTAGAGGGATCGGAAAAGCTATTGCTATAAAGTTAGCTGAGATGGGCGCTAATGTAGTTTTAAATTATAGAAGTAGTGAAGCTTCAGTGGCAGAAGTGGCAAAAGAAATAGAAGAAAAAGGTGTTAAAGCAGTAGTTGTTCAAGGCGATGTGAGTAGATTTGAAGATGCTAAAAAAATAATTGATACGGCTGTCGAAGTATTAGGGAATGTTGACATTCTAGTAAATAATGCAGGCATAACAAAAGATGGATTAATAATGAGAATGAAGGAAGAAGATTTTGATAGAGTTATAGAGGTTAATTTAAAAGGTGTGTTTAACTGTACAAGACATGTTGTACCATTGATGACTAAGCAAAGAAGTGGAAGAATAATTAATATATCTTCTTTTGTAGGGCTTGTAGGAAATGCCGGTCAAACGAATTATGCGGCAGCAAAAGCTGGAATCCTTGGATTTACAAAATCCTTAGCAAGAGAAATTGCTTCAAGAGGAATAACTGCGAATGCTATTGCACCTGGATTTATAGAAAGTGATATGACAGATGTTGTTTCAGAAAAAATAAAAGAGATGGTAAAGAATAATATACCATTAAAAGAATTTGGTAAACCAGAAGATATAGCAGAAGCAGTAGGTTTTTTAGCATCGCCAGGGGCAAGATATATAACGGGGCAAGTTCTTAGTGTTGATGGCGGAATGTATATGTAGTAATTAGTAGCTAGATACTAGTTATTAGTGAGCAAATGGAAGTTCATTTAGATTTCTAGTTACTGATATTTAGGTGCATTGTTTACTAGTTTAAAAGAGAAAATTAGGAATTTAAATAAATAGATTGAAGAGGAGTGAAGTAAGGTGAAAAATAGAGTTGTAATCACAGGAATAGGAGCAGTTACGCCTATAGGAAATAATGTTAGCACTTTTTGGAATAATATAAAAGAAGGCATATGTGGAGTAAATGAAATAACAGCCTTTGATACAGCAGACTACAAGGTTAAATTAGCTGCGGAAGTTAAGGATTTTAAGGCAGAAGATCATATTGATAAAAGAGATGCTAGAAGAATGGATAGATTTTGTCAATTTGCTATAGCAGCAGCTGATGAAGCTGTAAAATGTTCTGCACTTAATCTTGATGAAATAGACTCAGAAAGATTTGGTGTAATAGTTGGTTCAGGAATTGGTGGAATAATTACTATAGAAGAACAGCATAAAAAACTTTTAGAAAAGGGACCAAAGAGAGTATCTCCTTTCTTTATTCCTATGATAATAAGTAATATGGCTGCTGGAAATATTGCAATTAAGTATGGTGCTAAAGGGATATGTACTACAGTAGTAACCGCTTGTGCTACAGGAACACATGCTATTGGAGAAGCTTTCCATAATATTAGGAATGGGTTGTCTGATATTATTATAGCTGGAGGCGCCGAAGGGTCAATTACTCCTCTAGCAGTAGCGGGGTTCCAATCGCTTACGGCATTAAGTACAAGTAATGATGCAAAAAGAGCCTCTATACCTTTTGATAAAGAACGTGACGGATTTGTTATGGGAGAAGGTTCAGGTATATTAGTGTTAGAGTCTCTTGAACATGCAGTAAAAAGAGGCGCAAAGATATATGGAGAAATTGTTGGCTACGGAGCAACTTGTGATGCTTACCATATGACATCACCAGCACCAGGGGGAGAAGGTGCTGCAAGAGCTATAAATCTAGCAATTTCTGATGCCGATATTAAACCAGAACAATTGTCTTATATAAACGCTCATGGAACAAGTACACCTTACAATGATAAATTTGAAACAGAAGCAATAAAAAGTGTATTTGGAGAAAAAGCTTATGATATACCAATAAGTTCGACAAAGTCTATGACAGGACACTTGCTTGGAGCAGCAGGAGCTATAGAGGCTATTGTTTGTACTAAAGCATTAGAAGAGGGATTTGTACCACCGACTGTAGGTCTTAATGTAAAAGATGAGGAATGTGATTTAGATTATGTTCCAAACAAAGGAAGAGAACAGGAGTTAGAATATGCTCTTTCTAATTCTCTAGGATTTGGTGGACACAATGCATCAATAGTAATAAAGAAATGGAGTGAGAGGTAGGATTATGGATTATAGAGATATTAAAGATATGATAAAATTAATGAGTGAATCTAGACTTACTTCTTTGGAAATAGAGACTGAAGAAATCAGTATAAAAATGAAAAAAACACTAGAAAATGAGGATGTCTCAGTAATAGAAGAAAATCAAAATGATATAAATAAAAAGCAAATTATGCAAGAAATAAGTTTGGAAAATTCAAATTTAGATATAGAAAAGCAAGAAGAGTCTTTACCGCAAAGGATAATTAGTGATAATATTATAACTATAAAATCTCCTATTGTAGGAACTTATTACAGCTCACCAGCTCCAGGTGAAGATACCTTTGTTAAAGAAGGTAGCAAGGTTAAGAAAGGTGAAACTCTTTGTATAATAGAAGCTATGAAGCTTATGAATGAAATAGAAGCAGAAGATGATTATGAAATTGTACAAATATTAGTGCAAAATGAAGATATGGTTGAATATGGTCAGCCAATATTCACCGTAAAAAAGCTTTAAGGGAGAGAAAACTTATGTCATTAAGTATAAAAGAAATACAAGAGATTTTACCACATAGATACCCCTTCTTACTTGTAGATAAAATAGAGGAGATAGAAGAAGGGCAAAAGGCTGTTGGATATAAAAATGTTACTATGAATGAGTATTTTTTTCAAGGACATTTTCCACAAGAGCCTGTTATGCCAGGAGTGTTAATTGTAGAAGCGCTTGCGCAGGTAGGTGCTGTAGCTCTTTTAAGTAAAGAAGAATTTAAAGGCAAGATAGCTTATTTTGGGGGCATAAACAAGGCTAAATTTAGAAGAAAAGTTATTCCAGGAGACGTTATTAAACTAGAAGTAGAAATAATTAAGATGAAAGGACCTGCTGGAATAGGAAAAGGAATAGCTACAGTTAACGGAGAAAAGGCATGTGAAGCTGAATTAATGTTTGCAATAGGTAAGTAATGAAAGGAATTTCAGTTTACTGAAATTTTAGGGGTAGGTGGAAAAATGTTTAATAAAATTTTAATTGCTAATCGTGGAGAAATTGCTGTCAGAGTAATTAGAGCTTGCAGAGAAATGGGCATAGAAACTGTAGCAGTATATTCTGAAGTAGATAGAAATGCGCTTCATGTTCAAATGGCAGATGAAGCAGTTTGCATAGGACCTGGTAAAGCACAGGATAGTTATTTAAACATGGAAAATATAATAAGTGCTACGGTACTAACTGGAGCACAAGCTATTCATCCAGGGTTTGGTTTTTTATCTGAAAACAGCAAATTTGCTCAAATGTGTAAAGAATGTAATATAACTTTCATAGGGCCAGATGCTGAAACTATAGACAATATGGGCAATAAGTCAAAAGCTAGAGAAATAATGTTAAAGTCAGGAGTTCCTGTAATTCCTGGAACAGAAGGAAGCATAGAAACTGTAGAAGATGCTTTAAAAGAAGCGGATAGAATAGGATATCCTATTATGGTAAAGGCTTCAGCTGGAGGCGGAGGAAGAGGCATAAGAATTGTTAGAGCTAAAGAAGAATTAAAAAAAGCTTTTGAAACAGCTAAATCGGAAGCAAAAGTAGCTTTTGGTGATGATACAATGTATATTGAAAAATTTATTGAAAAACCTCGTCATATAGAGTTTCAGATTTTAGCAGATAATTATGGGAATGTTATTCATTTATGTGAAAGAGATTGTTCTATACAAAGAAGAAATCAGAAGGTTTTGGAGGAAGCTCCTAGTCCTGTTATGTCACATGAACTTAGAAAAAAAATGGGTGAAGTTGCAGTTAAAGCAGCAAAATCTGTTAATTATAAAAGTGTGGGAACAATAGAGTTTTTGGTTGATAAGAATTTTAATTTTTATTTTATGGAAATGAATACAAGAATACAAGTAGAACATCCAATAACAGAAATGATAACAGGAGTAGATTTAGTAAAAGAGCAAATAAGAGTTTCCGCAGGAGAAAAAATTGAATTTTCACAAGAAGATATAGATATTAAAGGGCATTCCATAGAATGTAGAATTAATGCAGAAAATCCTAAAAAAGGTTTTAGACCTTCACCAGGAACTATAACTTTAGAACATTTGCCAGGAGGAAGTGGAGTTAGAATAGACAGTTCTATATACCAAGGATATACTATACCCCCTACTTATGATTCTATGGTTGCTAAATTAATAGTGCATGGCGCAGATAGAAAAGAAGCCATAAGTAAGATGAAGAGATCACTTGAAGAGTTTCTTATAGATGGAATAGATACAAATATAGAATTTCAGTTGAATATACTGTACAATGATAGTTTTCAAAAGGGAGATTATGATACAGGATTTATCCAAAGCAACGAAGATACGTTGTTTTAAGGTAGGTGAATATCATGTTTAAATTTAAACCAGTTTTTAAAAAAAGAAAATATATAACTTTAAAAAATGCTGTGGATAAAATTGAAAATAAAGAAGAAGTAGCTCCTAATATCCCAGGTGGTATGTGGATTAAGTGCAACACTTGTGGAAATATAATGTATAAAAAAGATTTAGAGGATAATGCTAAAGTCTGCACATCTTGTGGTAAATACTATAGAATGAATGCTAAAGAAAGAATTGAATTAGTTATAGATACAGGAACTTTCAGAGAGATAGACCGAGATTTAAAAACTGTAAATCCGTTAGATTTTCCACAATATGAAGATAAGGTTGCAAAGTCAAAAGAAGAAACGGGGTTAGAGGAAGGCTTTGTAGCTGGATACGGTAAGATATATGGAAAAGATGTTGTAATAGGAGTTATGGACAGTAATTTTATGATGGGAAGTATGGGATCTGTAGTCGGTGAAAAAATAACAAGAGCTATAGAAAAAGCTACAGAGGAAAGGCTACCAGTAATTATTTTTACTGCTTCAGGTGGGGCGCGAATGCAAGAAGGAATGTATTCACTTATGCAAATGGCAAAGACAAGTGCTGTGGTAGGAAGACATAGTGAAGCAGGGCTTCTATACATACCTATAATTACTGATCCCACAACAGGAGGGGTTACAGCTAGTTTTGCTATGCTTGGAGATATAATACTATCAGAGCCGGGAACAATAATTGGTTTTGCAGGAAGAAGGGTTATAGAACAAACTATAAGACAAAAACTTCCAGAAGATTTTCAAAAGGCGGAGTTTTTATTAGAGCATGGTTTTTTAGATAAGATAGTTGAGAGAAAAGAGTTGAAAAAGACTTTATATAAGATTGTTGATATGCACTAGGAAGAGGTGGTGTTAAGTTATGCTAGAGTGTGAGAAAAAAATTAAAGAACTTGCTAAAAAAATAGAGGAATTAGTTGAGTTTGCTAAAGAAAAAAATGTGGATTTATCTTCTGAAATTAATAAATTAGAGAATGAACTTGAGGAATTTAAAAACGAAGCTTATAAAAATTTAACTCCTTTAGATAAATTAACATTAGCTAGAGTTTTAGAACGTCCAACCTCTCTTGATTATATACAAGGAATTTTTGATTCATTTATAGAACTTCATGGAGATAGGTATTACAAGGATGATCCTGCAATTATAGGGGGACTTGCAAAGTTAAATGGAATGCCTGTTACAGTTATAGGACAACAAAAAGGAAGAAATGTTAAAGAAAATATCAAAAGAAATTTTGGAATGCCAAATCCTGAAGGGTATAGAAAAGCATTAAGGTTAATGAAGCAAGCTGAAAAATTTAAAAGACCAGTAATTTGTTTTATAGATACACCAGGAGCTTTCCCAGGTATGGGTGCAGAAGAAAGAGGGCAAGGAGAAGCTATTGCAAAAAATTTAATGGATATGGCTAGCTTAAAAACCCCAATAATTTCTATAGTTATAGGTGAAGGCGGAAGTGGAGGAGCCTTAGCTTTGTCTGTAGGTGATGAGATATGGATGCTAGAGCATTCAGTATATTCAGTTCTTTCACCAGAAGGATTTGCAAGCATTCTTTGGAAGGATGCTTCAAGAGTAAAAGAGGCTGCAGCTATTATGAAAATCACAGCCCAAGATTTAAAAAATTATGGAATGATAGATAAAGTAATAGAAGAACCTCAAGGAGGAGCTCATAAAAATCCTGATGAAATAATTTCAAGAGTGAAAGAACATTTACTTAAAGTACCATTTAAAGAAAGACTAGAAAATATTGAAGAAACTTTAAGTGAAAGATATAGTAAGTTTAGAAATGTAGGATCGGTTTTAGAATAATTTTTAGTATCAATATTATTTAAATTAAAAAAACAGTTAATGAAAAACTTGATTTTTCATTAACTGTTTTTGTTATTATTATAAAAGAAGCTATACCTTAATGAGATTAGGCTTATTATAATAAGGTTGCATAGCAACATTTTTCTAAGCTGCAGCATTTGTACTAGTGAATCTTTCGCTATAAACAAATTTTAAAAGTATAGGTGTTAAGAGCGTTGTTATAATAACTACGGATATGATAGGAGCAAAGAATTGTTTGTTCAGGATTCCAACAGCAGCTCCTTTATTAGCAACAATTAAAGCTACCTCACCTCTTGAAACCATACCAACACCAATTTGTAAACAACTATTTCTATTATATCCACATATTTTAGCACCTAACCCACAACCTATAACCTTAGTTAAGATGGCTACAAGTGTTAATATTAAGGTAAATATTAACATAGAACTATTGTTAGTTGTTAATGTCATATTTATTCCTATGCTTGCGAAAAAAATTGGAGATAGTAAAAGGAAAGAAATATTTTCAATTTTCTTTTTAACATAATTTGAGTATATTGTATTAGATATTACTACTCCAGCAATATAGGCACCAGTAATATCAGCTACACCAAAATATTCTTCCGCAATAAAAGCCATAATTAAACAAAACGAAAAGGCAAATAAGGCAATTCTACGTTTTAAACCAACACGATCACTTATAAGAGAAAAAATCTTTCTAAATAAGAGACCTATAAGTGTAGCAATTAAGAAAAATGCTACTATTTTTAATAATACAATGCTTATATTAATCGATGAATCTTTGGTACTTGTTATTAGCGTTAGAAGAATTATACCTAAAATGTCATCTATAATTGCAGCACCTAATATTGCAAAACCTGAACTGGTTTTTAATTTGCCAAGCTCTTGAAGAGTCTCTACAGTAATACTTACAGAGGTAGCTGTTAAAATAACGCCTATAAATATATTTTGTAGTAATTCTTTATTAGGTAGATTTAATAAAATTTTTCCCTCATTGAATAAACTCGCAGCTATAAAACCACCTAATAGGGGAACAATAACACCTATAAGGGCAATAACAAAAGATGCTTTCCCACATTTTTTTAGTTCCTTAAAGTCTGTTTCTAGACCAGCTTCAAACATTAATACAATAACACCAAGTTCAGCCATTTTAGATATGAAATCTGTTTCGTGAACAATACCCAAGAATGATGGGCCGAGAATAATACCAGCTAATAATGCACCAACCACTTGAGGCATCTTAATTCGTCTAGTAAATAATCCTAAAGTTTTAGTGCTTAGTAAAATAATAGCTAGGTCTAACAAAAAATGAATAGATAACATGATGGAATTCCCCCTGTAAATAGTGATAAACGATATATTGAAATGATCTTAAAATAATAAATATTCTGAAATCAAAATAATTATAGCACTTATACAGGAAAAGTAAACAATAAAAGTAAAAAAATAGATATAAAGTAAAGGAGAATAAATATAAAAAAATGTTGAATAAATATAAAGATAGATGTATAATAATACAAAGAAATAAATTCGGATTTAGGGGGAAATATGTATGATTAAGAATAAGAAATTTAAAGCCATAATATTTTCAATGATATTATGCTTAGCTGCTGGTTTTACAGGATGCGGCAAAAAAGCTGAGGCTCCTTCAGCAGACAATAAACAAAAAGTAGAGAATAAATCAGAAGGTGGAGAAGTTGATAGAATAAAAAAATCTGGTAAGTTAGTTCTTGGAACTTGTGCAGATTATCCACCATATGAATTCCATAAGAAAGTAAATGGAAAAGATGAAATTATTGGTTTTGACATTGAAATAGCTAAAGAGATAGCTAAAGATCTTGGTGTTAAATTAGAAATAAAAGATATGGGATTTGATGGACTTATACCATCACTTCAAACAGGAAAAGTAGATCTTTTAATATCTGGAATGACACCAGATGAGAAAAGAAAAAAGGAAGTTGACTTTACAAAATTATATTATAAAGCAGAACAAGCTATAATGATTAGAACTGAAGATAAAGATAAGTTTAAGAGCTTAGACGATTTTACAGGTAAGAAAATAGGAGCTCAAAAGGCATCAATTCAAGATGAAATTGCAAGAAAACAAATTAAAAATGCTAGTATAGTTTCATTAAGTAAGGTTACAGACTTAACATTATCTCTTAAAACGAAGAGATGTGATGCAATAGTTGTAGAAGGACCTGTTGCAAAGTCTTATGCAGCTAAAAACCCCGATATAGTGGTAGCTAATGTTAAAGTGGATAATATCGGAGAAGGTGCAGCAATAGCTGTTAAAAAAGGAAGTACTGATTTAGTAGAACTTATGAATAAGACTATAGACAAATTAACTTCTGAGGGTAAAATAGATGCTTTTGTTATAAAAGCAAATGAAATGGTTGAATAAATTTTCTAAATAGAAATTTGAATAATTATTTAAAAAAGAATTTTTGTTTAAAATCCATGACAAAAGATAATGACGAAATGTCATTATCTTTTGTTGAGTTAAGTAAATTATAGTTATAAAATAGGAGGAATATTTAGTGGATTTTTCATATTTAGTAGAGTATAATAGTTTCTTTTTAAAAGGAGCGGCTATTACTATATTTTTATCATTTTTTACAGTAATTTTTGGAGCTTTGTTTGGAACGGGATTTGCTTTAATGAAGCTCTCAAAAAGTAAAATTTTAAAAGGAATTTCTTCTGTATTTATAGAAATAGTTAGAGGTACTCCTTTATTAGTACAGTTATATATTCTTTTTTATGGCCTTCCTTTAATGGGAATAACTTTACCAGAAATAAACGCTTTTGGGACAAATTTTACTGATTTTATAGCAGGTATTTTAGCTTTAACTATAAATAGTACTGCATATGTAGCAGAAATTATTAGAGGTGGTATACAATCTATAGATAAAGGACAAATGGAGGCAGCTAGGTCATTAGGTATGGGGCATAAAATGGCTATGAGCCATATTGTTATTCCTCAAGCAGTAAAAAATATTTTACCTGCATTAGGAAATGAGTTTATAACTGTAATTAAAGAATCAGCAATAGTTTCTGTAATTGGAATTCATGAAATAATGTTTAATGCCCAACTAGTAACAGGAGTAACATTTAAGCCAATAAGTCCATATATTTTTGCTGCTCTAATATACTTTGTTTTAACCTTCGGACTATCAAAATTAATAGGGAAATTTGAAAGGAAGATGAAGATTAGTGATTAAGGTAAATAACTTGCATAAAAAATTTAAAGATATACATGTTTTAAAAGGAATAGATGCGCACATAAAAAAAGGTGAGGTTGTAGTTGTTATTGGACCATCTGGTTCAGGTAAAAGTACTTTCTTAAGATGTTTAAACCTTTTAGAAGAGCCAACAGAAGGTGAGATAATTTTTGAAGGACAATCAATAACGGATAAAGGAGTAAATATTAATAAGCTAAGAGAAAAGATGGGAATGGTGTTCCAACAATTTAATCTTTTTCCTCATCTAAGTGTTTTAAGCAATATTACTATAGCTCCTATTAAGGTTAAAAATATTTCCAAGGAAGAAGCAGAAAAAAGAGCATTGGAATTGTTAGATAGGGTAGGGCTTAAGGACAAGGCAAAAGTATATCCTAAACAGCTTTCAGGAGGTCAAAAGCAAAGAATAGCAATAGCAAGAGCATTAGCTATGTCGCCAGATGTTATGCTTTTTGATGAACCGACTTCAGCTTTAGATCCTGAAATGGTTGGAGAGGTTTTAGAAGTTATGAAAGAACTTGCAAAAGAAGGAATGACAATGGTAGTAGTAACTCATGAAATGGGATTTGCAAGGGAAGTAGCAGATAGAGTGTTCTTTATGGATGGAGGAGTTATTTCAGAGGAAGGTACTCCAGAGGAAATATTTAGCAATCCGAAAAATGATAGAACTAAAGATTTTTTAAGTAAAGTGCTTTAGTTAATGACTGTAAATAGTGATTAGGTACTAGAAGCAAAATACAATTGCTAATCATTATTTATTAAAAGAATAGAATAAATGCTTTTATGAATCTAGAGATTAGTAATTAAATTTTAGACTGTAAGTTAATATTGAGGAGGTTTTTCTTAGGAAAAGCCTCTTTTTAGTTTATAGTTTAAGTTATATAGATTAAATAAAAGTTAAGGAAAAATAAGATAGAGAATAAAACTAAATTTTTGTGATTTAAAGGGTTGTCCGTTGGCATAAAATAAGGGAATAAAATATATTTATATACTAGATATTAATATTAATTAAGGGACGCCTATGTTAGAGAATGGTATTGAAAGAGATTTAATGAGTGATTCTAACTTAAACTATGATAGAAAAGCAGCAAAAGAATATGCCGAAAATTACGGATTAACACCTAATAGGAAAGAGTATCCTTATTTTAAAGACAATGATTGTGCTAATTTTGTCTCTCAGGTTTTAAGGGCAGGAGGAATGGATGAGGAAGGAAGAGAGTGGGATGAATTTAAATCATGGTTTTGTAATACTACTGATGAGAACAACCTTACTAAAATATCATTAACGTGGAGAAGTGCTCGTTATTTTAGACGGTATTGGAGTAATGAAAATGGAATTGGTAGAAACAGAGCTTTTGCAACAGCTACAATAACAGTACAGCAGACGCTAGATAATTTTGAGAGAATTTATTTTTTATTGAAAGAGGGAGATGTAGTACAATATGGAGATCCCTTTAATGGTAATTTACCATACCATACTCAAGTAATACATGATAAAGGTTTCAATTGGAAAATAAAAAAATATGATCTCTTTATGGCACAGCATACTAAAAATAGTATATATGTATCTTTATACAATTATCTTATTAGATTAGAGAATAAAAATGAGAGATTTGTTTATATTTATAAAATTAAAAACGATTAAAAAAAAATTAACCCTAAACTAATTTAGAAATATATTAATTAGTTTAGGGTTGAAAATTAAGTTGTTAAAAATAATGTTATAATTAATGAAGAAATTAGTATAGATCCATAATCTAAATTTAAAAAGTTAAGGATTGATAATATGAAGAACATTATAAAAATATCAGTAAGGGGTCTAGTGGAATTTGTTCTTAGATCAGGAGATTTAATAAATGCTTTTGTAGGAAGTAGTAGAAATACAGATGCTATAAAAGCACATCAGAAGATACAAAAGGCTGCGCCAAAAGAATATATGCCTGAAGTAACTCTTTCTTATATAGTTGAAAAAGAAGACGTGAATTTAGAGATAAGTGGGCGCGCAGATGGGATAATTGAATATGAAAATAATATAATAATAGATGAAATAAAAACTACAACAACTCCGTTAGAATTTGTAGAGGAAGACTATAATGAACTTCATTGGGCACAAGCTAAGTGTTATGCATACATCTATTCTAAAGAAAATAAAATTAACAATATAGATGTTCAGTTGACCTATTATCAAATGGATACAAAAGAGATAAAAAGGTTTTTAAAAAGTTATACTTTTAAAGAATTAGAGGCTTTCTTTTATGATTTAGTAGAAAAGTACTTACATTGGGCTAGAATACTAAAGGAAAATTATGAAAAAAGAGATGAATCAATAAAAAAACTAACATTTCCTTTTAAAGAATATAGAGAAGGACAGAGAAAATTAGCAGTTTCTGTTTATAAAACTATTGAGGAAGGGAAAATTATATTCGCACAAGCACCTACAGGAATAGGTAAAACAGCTGCGACTTTATTTCCTAGCATAAAGGCAATGGGAGAAGGACATACATCAAAAATATTTTATTTAACAGCAAAAACAATAACAAGAACAGCTGGTGAAAAAGCTTTAAACAGCATGTGTGATAAAGGGCTTAAGATAAAAAGCGTTACTCTTACAGCTAAAGATAAAATATGCTTTAAGGAAGAAACAGTATGTGATCCGGAAAAGTGTGAATATGCAAAAGGTCATTTTGATAGGATAAATAAGGCCATAGAAGATATTTTCAAGGAAGATAATTTTTCTAGAACGTTGATTGAAGAATATGCTAAAAAACATATAGTATGTCCATTTGAATTTTCTTTAGATTTAACTAATTACACTGATTGCGTTATATGTGACTATAACTATGTTTTTGATCCGAAGGTATACCTAAAAAGATTTTTTGGAGATACTAGTACAGACTGTGTGTTTTTAATAGATGAAGCACATAATCTTGTAGATAGGGCAAGAGAGATGTTTTCTTCAGAGATTAGTAAAAAGGAGATATTAGATTTAAAAAAAATGTCCAAAAGTGAAGCTATAGAGGTTTCAAAGAAGCTGAATAAACTTAATTCTATTATGGTTACTTTTAGAAAAAAATGTGAGGGAAATAATAATTATTACATACAAGGCGAGGTACCAGAGGATATAGTTAATTTACTTAGGGAGTTTACATATTGTGCTGAAAAATGGCTTCTGGAAAATAAAAAAAATGAAAATGAATTAAAAGATAAACTCTTAGAATTTTATTTTAAAGCATTAGGATTTATACGTACTTATGAAGAATATGATGAAAGATATATAACTTATTGTGAGAAAACTTATGAAGATACAAAGCTTAAATTATTTTGTTTAGATCCTTCTTATCTTTTAGGGGAGGCTATGAAGAGAGGAAAATCTACTGTGTTATTTTCTGCTACTCTTATGCCTATGAATTATTTTATAGATATATTGGGTGGAGATGAAATGTCATATAGGCTTAGGCTCAAAACTCCGTTTAAAAAAGAAAATTTATGTTTATTAGTTGACAATAAAATATCAACTAAATATAACCATAGAGAATTTACTTATGACAGAATAGTGGAGGATATTGAGCATATTATAAAAAGTAAAAAAGGCAATTATATTGTGTTTTTTCCATCTTATAAATATATGAATGAAATTTATATTAGGCTGTGTGATAAGAATCCTGAAGTTAATACAATATATCAGACAATAGGTATGAGTGAAGAAGAAAGAGAAGATTTTTTAAGTGCTTTTTCGGAAGAAAATAAAGACGGACTATTAGGATTTGCAGTTATGGGAGGAATATTTTCAGAAGGGATTGATTTGACAGGAGACAAATTAATAGGAACTATAATTGTAGGAGTAGGGCTTCCACAGATATGTTTAGAAAGAAATATTATAAGAGATTATTTTAAAACTAAAAATGGTAGGGGATTTGAATATGCTTATATGTATCCTGGAATGAATAAAGTAATGCAAGCTTCTGGAAGAGTTATACGAACAGAAAAAGATAGAGGAATAGTATTACTTATAGATGAAAGGTTTTCTTACCCAAGTTATAAAGAGTTATTTCCACCAGAGTGGAAGCATGGAATTATTTGTAAAAATCAAAATCATCTTCAAGAGAGTGTAAAAAATTTTTGGCAAAAAGGGGGGATACGTTAGAGATTAAAAAATATTCTTAAAATATTACTATAAATATAAGATTTATTAATAGAGAAAGTTTTCATAAAATTAAAAAAAGATAGTTGACATACGAACTTTTGTTCGGTATACTTAGTTTAGTAATATTTAAGAGCGGAGGGTTTTATATGCAAGATGGCAGTAACTTTTTTGTAAGAGTTAACTATTCCATAGAAAGAGACAACTCCAGGGAAAACAATAGAAGAGCGTACATAAGAAATATAACAGATGTAAATGAGGGAAGATATTTAATTGGAGGAGGATTTTTTACTAAAGATAGAGGATCTTTTGTTTTTAAAGCTAAGACTTTAAAAGAAGCAAATGAGATAGCTAAAAATAATATTTTTATAAAAAATAAGTATTGTAAATATGAATTGATAATTTTAGATAATAGAGTACCATTGGCTTAATATTAATAATATTATTAATTTAAATTTATAATATTATTAAAAATGGAATGCATTGGATAAAATTTAAGAAATATTTAAGGCAGTAGATCTATGAAATCTATTGTTTTTTTTTGATATAATAAAGTAAGATCATAACACTAGAATATACTAATATCCTAAATAAATAGGATTTTTGGCTTGAATGAGGTTAGAATTTATGTAAAAGCTAGAAAGTATTATCCGGGATTTATATATTGTGGATAAAAAATTTCTTGAAAGAGGGTCTAAAAATGAAGGTAGAAATATTGGCTGTTGGCACAGAGTTATTATTAGGAAATATAGTTAATACAAATGCTCAATATATAGCAACTCGATTAGCGGACTTAGGAATAGATGTATATCATCAAGCAGTAGTAGGAGATAATAGTGAAAGATTGTTAAAAGCTTACGAACAAGCATTTGAAAGGGCAGATTTAGTAATAACAACAGGAGGACTTGGACCTACAAAAGATGATATTACAAAAGAAGTAGCCTTCGATTATTTTGGAAAAACTGCAATTTTGCATGAGGATATTTTAAAAACAATAGAGGAATATTTTAAAAAAATTAATAAGGATATGGTTGAAAGCAATAAAAAGCAGGCATATTTTCCTGAAGATGCTATCATATTGAACAATAAAGTAGGAACAGCACCTGGATGTATTATAGAAAGTAATAATAAGATTTTAATAGTTCTTCCAGGACCACCTAAAGAAATGAAGCCTATGTTTGAAGATTGTGTAGTTCCATATTTGATGAAATATCAAGACGGGGTATTGGCTTCCAAGGTTTTAAGAGTTATAGGAGTGGGCGAAAGCGCTACAGCAGAAATTATAGAAGATATTATAGATACAGGTAAAAATCCTACAGTAGCAACTTATGCAAAAGATAATGAAGTTACTATAAGATTAACTTCAAAAGCAAAAACTGAAGATGATGCTTTTGAACTTATTAAACCTGTGGAAGAAGAAATAAAAAAGAGATTAGGTATAGCCGTTTACGCAGAAGGAGATGTTTCCCTTGAAGATACTGTTGGTAAGATTCTTATAGAAAATAATCTTACAATATCGACTGCTGAGTCATGCACTGGAGGACTCTTAGCAAGTAAATTAATAAATTATCCTGGAATTTCGTCTGTATTTAAAGAAGGAGCTATTACATATTCTAATGATTCAAAAATAAAAAGATTAAAAGTTAAAAAAGAAACTTTAGAAAAATTTGGAGCAGTAAGTAGTCAAGTGGCTGCAGAAATGGCAGAGGGAATTGCAAAGGTAACCAATTCTAATATAGGGTTATCCACTACAGGGATAGCTGGCCCTTCTGGTGGTAGTCTTGAAAAACCAGTAGGTCTTGTATATATAGGACTATATATAAAGGGAGAAGTTAGAACCAAAGAACTTCATTTAACTGGTGACAGACAAAGGATAAGAAATACAGCAGTAATTAGAGCAATAGACTGGCTTAGAATTGAACTTTTAAGAAAACAATGAATAAGTATAAAAAATTATATATATACTTGTAATATATTATAAAATTGTGATGTGTTTTAAAATATGCTAGATGAGATTTTAGACTAAATTAAGATCAAAAGGAGATTTAAAGAATGGATACTGTTATTATTATAGATTCGAGTAGTGATTTACCATTGGAATTTATAGAAGAGAATAAAATACCGTTTTTAGGGCTAATATGCCATTTAGATGGAGAAGATTATGTAGATGATTTTGGTAAAACATTAACTTATGAGAAGTTTTATAGTAAGATTAGACAGGGTTCTATGCCGACTACTTCTCAAATAAATGTTTATAGATTTCATGAAATATTTAAAAAGTATGCACAAGAAGGTAAATCGATAATCTATTTAGCTATGTCTTCACAAATGAGTGGATGCTATAGTAGTGCAGTAATTGCAAAACAACAAGTAGAAGAAGAAATAGAAGATGTTGATATAAGTGTAATAGATACTAAATCTGCATGTATTGGAGAAGGAATTATTGTTTATTATGCTTATGAAATGTTGAAAAATGGATCATCAAAAGAAGAGATTATAAATTGGATTGAAGATAATAAATTAAAAGTACATCATTGGTTTATAGTAGAAGACCTTATACACTTAAAAAAAGGTGGTAGGCTTTCTGCTACTAAAGCTAATATAGGTACTTTGCTTCAAATTAAGCCTACTATATATATTGATAAAGAAGGAAATCTTCAGAATATAAATAATGTGCGAGGAAGAAAGAAAGCAATAAAAGCTTTATTAGACAGAATGGAAGAAAATATAATTATAGATGAGAATACTGTCATAGGTATAAGTCATGGAGATTGCATTGAAGATGCTTTAAATTTAAGGGACATAATCCTTGAAAAGTATAAAATTAAGAAAGTAATAATAAATCATGTAGGCCCTGTTATTGCTTCTCATACAGGAGCTGGAATGCTTTCAATATGTTTTATTGGTAAGGATAGGGTTATTTAAAAACAGGAATGTATTTATAATAATATGAATGAATAAAATCTAGTGAAATGCAAAATTTTCGCTAGATTTTTTGTGCAAAAATATTTGATTTTAAGAGAAAAACTTTATAATTTATTGACAAGCTTATAATATAGTGATATTATTATTTTGTGCTCGTATGAAAAACATATGTATTTTATACAAAGACGTGATTGGAACAACGAGTGGGGGCTTATATATAGAATAGGTTTATTACCTAGTTAGTTACAGATATTGTTTTTGGTATTATAGTTGGGGCAGTATCAAAATCAATGGGGCTAATTTTAGATCATATTAAGAGGAGTTACAACTTTTTATATGATAGGGCGTATAGTTGGTACTATGTTTAAGAAAGGTAATTAAAAGACTAGTTTACTGAATTAAATTTAGAATAGTTTCTAACTATATAACAAACACACATAAGTAGATTATTATTTATGTGTGTTTGTTATATTATTATAGAGAAATCTTTATATGAAACTACGATTATGAGAATAAGCAAGATTGTCATAATAATTTTTATCAAGTTGAACTTATTATTTAAAGTTTTTATATTTAGTGGCAATTTATTATCACCTTCTTATAAGTATTTATAATATCATTTTATATCATAAAGAAAAACTCATTGTGACAAAATAGTTACAATATTGAGAAGATTTGGTCTATAAATAGAATCTAGTGAAAATACCAATTTCACTAGATTCTATTTATATTTAGATAGCTGATACTTATACATTAATAGTATCATAACATAAATTATTTAAGGCATGATCTTATTAAGATTTATCATTCCTAAGCCTTGAAGAGATTTTGGAAAATTAAGCATATTAGTTGATAATTTTATAAGGGAACATATATCTTTAAACGTTAAGTTTGGGTTATTCTCATACAATAAAGCACAAACTCCACTTATATATGCGGCAGCAATAGATGTACCGGTGTATACTGTATATGGCTGTTCTAGTGGTTGAGGATAGAGCTTTTTACCATTTCTTTCGGAAATATAATATATGTTTGAATTTAATGAGCATATGTTTACACAAGCAGCAGATAAATCCGGTTTTTCAAATCTGTTATTTGGGCATGAAGAAGAACCAAGATAAGGTGTTTTATGTGAGGTTGTATCAATACCACCAACAGTTAAGCAATCTTTAAGTAAGGCAATACCTCGCATAGAATACTCCAAATTAGTGTTATGTCCACTTGGAACAACAATAATGATATTTTTTTCTACAGCCATATGAAATAGCTTAGAAAAAAGAGACAATATAAATTCATCATATTCTATAATTTCAAAAGGAAGGCAGATTACTTTAACGTTATATTTTTCGCTATTATTTATTAAAATATCAATTGCTTCTAGAATTTGAGATATATATCCTCTACCCAATTTGTTAAAAGCTTTAATCATATAAATATTACTTTTTTCTGCTATACCTTTATACATTCCTTTTGAACTGTAGCCACTAGATGATAGTATTCCACTTATAAATGTACCATGACCATTATCATCATAAGGATAATGAAGATTATTTATAAGGTCAGTAAATTCTGCAATTTTGTTATTAGGTTTTTTTAAATCAGGGTGAGGATACACTCCACTATCTACAAGTCCAATACAAACTCCTTTTCCTGTTAGATTATATTTGCTTTCAAAGGATATTCCATTAGCAGATAATATGCTACTCCCACATAGGAGTGCATAATTATCAAAAGTAATATAATCTATTTCAGGATATTCTGTAAGCTTTTCAATTGTTTTTGAAGAAAGAAGGCATGAAATACAACCTATAGAAGCTGTAGAAGAAATGATTTCGTTGTTATATTTTTTTATTATATTTTGTATTTTCGGGTAAAGAGTAAGGCTTTTACAGTGAATAATAACCCTATATTTTTTATATACTTTGTTTTTCATAGCATTTCTTAAGTTATAATCTATTTTATTTTTTATAGAAAACATAGAAAGCCTCCTAGTGGAATAATCTATTATATAATATAGTATTGTTATCAAGTAAATGTTAATAAAAAAATTATGGTTATATTATAGTTTACAGAAAATAGGGATGATTATTATGAGTAAAAAATTAATGAAAAAATTTTTTATAGATTATTAAATAAAGTATATATTCCTTATGATTTAAGAAATAATAATGAATCAAATCTTCTTCATATATCTGATACACCAGAAACATTTTATCCTGCATTAAAGAATATTATAGAAATTATCAATCCAAAATATATAGCTCATACAGGAGATTTAGTAGATAATATAAAATAGAAATATTTCCAGCATCTATAAATAGATATGAAAAAAAACTTAAAATATTAATAAATATATTAGAAGAATCTCAAACAGAAAAAATATATTTATGTATAGGTAATTATAACAATAAGGAATTAGTAGAAAATATATCCAAAAGAAGTGACATAATTGGAAAATACAAAAAAGTTAGTATAGATAATATTAGCTTTACACTAAGTCATTTCCCTGAAAATATATTAAAAAATCCATCGGAATATAATTTGTTTGGACATAATTTATTAATAGGAAATATAAAAAAACAAAATCAGATATATTTAAATGGAATAATTAATATAAATATAATAAATTTAGTTACTAGACAAGTTGTTAAATTGCCATATCCTTTAGGAATAGATGAAAACAGATTAGGTAAGGGAAGAGTTGGATTTTAAGTTAGGGAGGAGAATGCATATGTTTTCTTTACTAAGAGGTGGGCCTAAAATACTTTTGATACAACCTAGTAATATGGAAGAATTTTTAAAATATTTAGAGACAGAGACAAATTTTAAGGAAAGTGATTTTAAATTTGCATATGAACATTGTGGAGAAAGTTATACTATGCTTTGTTTAAGTTATGATATGAAAGAAACAGTTATACAAGAAGACATAAGCCATGTATTTCTAGCAAAAGTTCAGCCAGATACTTTATTGTGTAATATGATAAATGAAGATAAAATACAACTCATAACAAGTTCTAGATTAGCACCAGAAATAATTGTTATGAGAGGAGTAGGAAATTTAGAGAAAGTTTTAAACGCCATACACAAAGACTATGGTGGACTTATTGGCAAATTTGAGAGTATATTGAGCCAAAATAATAACAAAGGAAATGTTATAATCCTATCCCAAGGAAGATTAAGCAATAATGTAAGTTTAACTAATACTTATGAAAAGGTATTATATATACAAGAGGAATATTATTCTTTGTTTGAAAGCTTGAGGATTCATGCATTAAGGTATGCAAATGAGGGACTTGAAAATAGAGATTGGTACGAATTAGAAGTAAAGATTTATGATAGATATGGAGATTATGAATTGCAATATGAGAGACTTATTAGAGTAATTGATGGATTAGAGTTAGGAATGATTTTAGGAGAATCATGGGGAAAAGATTATCCAAGATTTCTTATGAGTGTAGAAGTATATAGATTAAGGTTTTTTACAGTTTATGAGCCTAAATACATAAAGAAGATATTATTAGCTATGGAATATTCAGAAGATGGAAGGAGGTTAGTAGATTATGATCTTTATTATAATCGAAAAAAAATAGATTGGACAGATGTCATAGAGAAAAAATTTAATGGAAGAAATGACTTGGGGTATAAATATAGAAAAGATATATTACGTAATCTATCTTCAAAAGAAATAGATAAATTGAAAAATTTGGAATATGAAATTCTAAATCATCAGAAATAAAAAGTATAGAAAAAGAACCGGCAGAATTTAGCAGGTTCTTTATTTCTTCCACTTAAATACTACAATACCTACTAGCATTATCGCTACACCTAGGATTTCTTTAAACCCAAAGTCTACTTTCTTACTTCCAAATAATCCAAAGGCATCAATTAATCCAGCAGCTAAAAGCTGAGATATTAATATAGTAGATATAGCATATGTAGTTCCTAATTTAGATATACCACACATTACAGTAAAAATAATTACTACTCCTAGAGGACCTCCAAGAAGATATAGTTTATTTGCAGAACTTAAATTTTTAAAATTGCCATTACCAGCAAAAAATAAGACAATTAAAGTTAAAGCAAAACCTATTCCTTGAACTAAGGCATTTGTTTCCCAAAGACCAATTTTTTCTCCAAGTTTACTATTGAATACTCCCTGAAGACTCATAGAAATTCCGGAAATTATAGAACAAATTAAGCCCATCATAAAATCACCTTCCCAGAATATCTTACCCTTAAATAAAGATAAATATTATACTAAAAGGTGAGTATATTAATAAAATTTTGTATATTAATAACCTATGTCTTGTCTTTTATGATTTAAATTATTTTTTTTGTAGTAAGCATTTTCTATTTCATCTGATGAAAATCCTAAAGTTCTACCCAAAGATAAAAAGTCTTCAAATAAAGTCTTGTAGTTATCTTTGCTAGTACAGACAACAAAATCATTAATATCTATGTATATGTTTAAGAATGCTTCAGTTAAATCATGGGGCTCATGTCTGATGATAAGTTCTAAATTTTCAAAATTTTTTTCAAGTCCTAAACTTAAGATGAAGTGAAGGCAATCTACATATTCCTCTAAAATGACGTCTTTCTCAGAAGGACCTTTATTGCTCCAAAACTTAAAGCATCGGGTTTCATTGGCAAGTTCACTAACTTCTACCTGAAGCGCTAAAACTTTTTTAGAAAATAAAGACTCATTCTGCAAGTTTTTTTCTGTGTTTATTCTTTGATCTAGATTGCGTTGGAGTTCAAATAACTTATTAAAATTCATTTTAATGATTCCGCCTTTCTAAAAATCAAGTATGAGAATAATATACATATATATATATTCTATATTATTTTCAGAAATATTAAAAGATTAACAAATCGTTTACATTTAAATTTTATAAAAATAAATCAGTATCAATGATTGAAACTGATTTATAAAAATTAATATTCTCTTAAAGGATAGGATTTAATTAATACTTCTTTACGATTGTTAATTGGTTTCCATAATTCTAATCTATTTACTTTTGCAAAGTCATAGTTAAGATTTAATTGTTTATTATTTAAAGCTATAGCGGATTCATCGCTAAATTGCTTTCGTATATTATAATTAGAATTGGCTAAAGAGATAGAAAAATTGGTTTCGTAATCTGGTTTTACATTAAATCCACTTAAAGATAATGTTTCTGTTACTTTTCTTGCAATTCTTATCATATAACCTTTTTTTTCTACCCTCAAACCTATATTTTTTCCGAAGTTATCTAAACTTATATTAGGACTAAACTGGACTTTAAAGTTTTTGTAAGGGTGCAAAGTATCTAAGATGACTTTATCATATTTTTCCATATTAGGATCTATTACTGTTTGTATAGGTATATGAAATTTGTGGCTAGTTTTGTAAAGTTTATATTTTCTACATATGCGTTGTTGTGTAGTTTGAAGAAAGGCATTCGATTTATCATCAAATAATGCTACTAAATAATATTTCATGCTAATCCTCCGAAATACTGACTTTTACTGATATTATATCATATTTATAGTAATTGTACATTTTTAAACAGATGTTTATAGAAATAATAACCTAATTTAATAAATATAAGCTTGTATAAAATTTTGCCCAAAACTAATAATAATTATGAAGTTAATATTAAGGAGGAAAAATAAATGGATCATAATCAAAGTATACGTTGTACAGTAGATGAATGTAAATTCCATTGTAATAAAGATGATTATTGTACTTTAGAATCAATAGAAGTTGTGAAACATGAACCTAAAGCAAAGACAGTAGAATGTACTGATTGTGGAAGTTTTCAAACAAAATAACAAAAAAATGGGCCTTTTGACAGGCTCATTTTTTTATTTAGCATATAAATCCAAAGAAGGTAGATATATAAGCTTTATATTTAAACAAATTTATTTTAAAATGTTCAAGGATATAAATATAAAATTTTCTTTAAAAAGTACAGCAAATATATAAAAATAAGTATTAAAATTTTTAAGTATTGTGTTATAATTAAGGTTGTTGCAATGAGCAGAAAAATAGAGATTAATATAATATAGAAAAAATAATAGTAAGGATGGATAATAATATGGAGAAACTCGTTATTGAAGGTGGATATCCTCTATATGGCGATATTGAAGTAAGCGGAGCTAAAAATGCAGCTGTAGCTATTTTACCAGCCGCTATAATGGCATGCAAGGGTGTGTGTGCTATAGATAATATTCCAGATATAAATGATACAAAGTGTATTTTAAGTATTATTGAGAGTTTAGGTGCAAAAGTAAGCAAAAATAATAATTCGGTTATAATAGATAGTACTTGTATGACTAGTGTTGATGCAAATACAGAAGAAGTTAGAAAAATGAGAGCTTCTTATTACCTTATAGGAGCACTTCTTGGAAGATTTAAGAAGGCTAGGGTAGAAATGCCAGGTGGATGTGCTATAGGGGTAAGGCCTATTGATCAGCACATAAAGGGATTTGAGGCATTAGGAGCAAAGGTTAAGATAGAACATGGTGCTGTAGTTGCAGAAGCAGAAGAATTAATAGGAACAAATATATACTTTGACGTAGTTAGTGTTGGAGCAACTATAAATGTGATGCTAGCAGCTGTTTTTGCAGAAGGAAAAACAATACTTGAAAATTCTGCTAAGGAACCTCATATTGTAGATGTAGCTAACTTTTTAAATAGTATGGGAGCGGATATTAAGGGAGCAGGTACTGACGTAATAAAAATCAACGGGATAAAGGAATTAAAGGGATGTAACTATAGTGTAATACCTGACCAGATAGAAGCAGGTACATACATGATGGCGGCAGCGGCTTGTGGAGGAAAAGTTAATATTAATAATGTTATTCCTAAGCATTTAGAAGCTATTTCAGCAAAGCTTATAGAAATGGGAGTTCATGTAACAGAAAATGAAGATAGTATAACTATTGAAAGCTCTAGAGATTTAAAGGGAGTAAATGTAAAAACTCTTCCTTATCCAGGATTTCCAACAGACATTCAACAACCTATGACAACTCTTTTAAGCATTGCAAAAGGAAGAAGCATAGTTAATGAAAGTATATGGGAAAGTAGATTCAAACATGTTGACGAATTAAAGAAAATGGGCGCTAAAGTAAGTGTTGAAAATAACATAGCTATAATAGAAGGCGTTAGCAAACTTTCTGGAGCAAAGGTTACTGCAACAGATTTAAGAGCAGGAGCAGCTATGGTTATAGCAGGATTAATTGCTAATGGCAAAACAGAAATATCAAAGGTGGAACATATAGATAGAGGTTATCCACATATAGAAGAAAAATTAAACAGGGTAGGAGCAAAAATCACTAGAATAAAGAAATAGTAGTAATAGGTAGATCTTTTAAACTTTGCAAAACTATCAAGAATGGAGAATATTGCAATGATATTTTGTCCTTTATATAGTGGAAGCAGCGGAAATAGTATATTTGTTTCTGGGGGGGGAAGCAGTATTTTAATTGATGCTGGTCTTCCAGGAAAAAGAATTGAAAAAGCTCTGAAGGATATAGGGAAAGAACCTTCACAGCTAGATGCTATTTTTGTTACTCATGAGCATATAGACCATGTAAAAGGTGTAGGTGTAATGTCAAGAAGATATAATATACCTATATATGCAAATGAGCTAACTTGGTGCGGCATGAAGAAAAGTGTTGGCAAAATTAATGATGAAAATGTAAAAATTATAAATAAAGACTATGTTAGTTTAAAAGACATGCAGATATCTTGCTTTAAAATACCTCATGATGCTGCTGACCCAATAGGATATACAGTAACAGAGAACAACAAAAAAGTAAGTATAGCTACTGATTTAGGATATTTTTCAGAAGAAGTAGAAGTAGCAGTAAAAAATTCAGATGTTGTTTTATTAGAAAGTAATCATGATGTTGAGATGTTAAAATTTGGACCGTATCCATATCCTCTAAAAAGAAGAATTTTAAGTGATATAGGTCATTTGTCAAATGAGTGTTGCGGAAAAGCTATATTAGAAATAATAAAACGTAATACTAAACAAGTTATATTGGGGCATCTAAGTAAAACTAACAATTATCCAGACCTTGCATATGAAACAGTTGCAAGCATATTGCGAGAAAATGGAGTTAAATTAGGTAAAGATATAAGTATACATATGGCAAATAGAGACATGCCTAGTAATTATATTGAGTTTTAATTTAATATAAAATTAAAATATGTAACATTGAAAAAAAATAGAATGTCTATTATAATGTTATGAGATTATATTATAATATAATTTATAGAAGGAGAATGAATTATGAGTTTGTATAAAGATTGGACAGATATGGTAATTGATTATGTTAAACATAAAGGTGAAGCAGCGTTTTGGAAAGAATATGGCGAAATGGAAAAGAATATATATAGCATAATTTTAGCTAATCATAAAGAAGTTTTTAAAGGAAAAGTAGAGGATTTAGCAAAACAATTTGATACTCCTATTAACTTTTTCATAGGGTTCTTAGATGGAATTAATGATAGCCTTGTAAATCCATATGATATAGAAAATCTTGAAGCTGATTCAGAAATTGAATTAAACTTAAATTTAGAAACTCTATACTTCAATATGTTAGATGCAAAAGCTGACTATTTATATAGCTTACCTCAATGGGATGGTATATTCTCACCTGAAAAGAGAAAAGAAATAACAAAGGAATGGAGAAGTTCTAAGACTATAGTTAGGGAAGATAAAGTAGGAAGAAATGATGCATGTCCATGTGGTAGTGGTAAAAAATATAAAAAATGCTGTGGTAAAAATGCATAATTTTATAATTTAATGATACTTATTTAAAGTTAAAATTTATAATAAACTAATAAACCTTACATAAAAATATGTAAGGTTTATTTATCATGTGGTTATACTTATGATTATTATAGAGTTTTAATAATTTGTGGATAAATGTTAAGGATATATGTTAATAACTTTCAGATGGAGTAAAAACTCCACCTGAAATCAAGATTCCTGTTATATAAAATGGTAATCTTATAACAAAAGAATGGAGATATTATGAATATAACAATAGTATGTGTTGGAAAATTAAAAGAAAAATATTTAAAAAAATCAGTAGAAGAGTATGCTAAAAAGATAAGAAAAATTTCTAATATAAATATAATAGAACTTGAAGATGAAAAGACACCAGATAATGCTTCTGAAAAAGAAGAGATTATAATAAAGGAAAAAGAAGGAACCAATATCTTAAGGTATATTAAGGATGGAATGTATGTTATAGCTATGGATTTAAATGGAAAGAGAGTAAAGTCAGAAGAGTTTGGTAAAGTTATAAATAATACAAAAGTTAGAGGGGTTAGTGAGATTGTTTTTATAATAGGTGGATCTTTAGGGCTATCTAAGCAGGTTATAAATAGGGCAGATTATAAAGTATGTTTTTCTAGAATGACTTTTCCTCATCAGCTTTTTAGGGTAATGCTTCTGGAACAAATTTATAGGAACTTGTTGTAAGGGCAATTGAAAATAATTGGTTTAAATAGTTGTTTAATGAAATCAATTTATAAAAAGAAATTATAAAAAGAAATTATTAATTTCTTTTTATTTTTTTACATAACAAAATTGTTACTAGTTTGTTATTCTTATTCATTATTTTGTAACCATTTTTAAAGCCAGGTGTACTATAATTTTCATGGCGTCAGGAGATTTTATAATAATTTAAAAATTTTGAAACAATTATAATAGTGGGGAAAGAGTATGCTTAATAAAAAAACAATAAGAGTAAGAGTTAAGAACAGTAAGGAAAAAAAGATAATAAAGGTTAACATTAAGAGATTTTTTAAATCAATAATTATATGTAGTTTAGTTATATCTTTTACGGGTGTTACAGTAAAAAAATGTATCATAAACAAATTTTTTTCAAACGATACCGTTCAAGCTTATGATGTTTCTAATAGTAAAGATGTGAAAAAAAATTTACCAAATAAAGATCAGGATAATAAACGTAAGAATATAAGTGCAATAGATAAAAAAGATTTGAAGGGTAAAGAAAGTGGAGAAAAATTATATAGTAATAACAGTTCAAATAACAAAGAAGATATTTTAAAGGAGGCTGTATTCTTTGGGGATTCTATCACAGAGAGCTTATCATTTTATGAGTTATTAGATGAATCACAAGTGTTTGGAATAAAAGGACTTAATTTAGTTAAAGCCGAAAAACAAATGGACAAGCTAATACAGTTAAATCCTAAAAAACTTTTTATATTACTGGGGAGTAACGATGTTGAGTCAGGAATGAATAGTAAACAATTTATAAAGGATTATAAAGAATTAATACAAACAATAAAGTCTAAAATACCTAATTGCAAGATCTATGTTCAATCTATTTTGCCAGTTACAGAAAAAGCTCAGAAAAAGCAAGCTAATTTTGCTATTTTTAGAATAAATGAATTTAATAATGCTTTAAAGGAAATGACAAAAGATGAAAACCTAGAATTCGTGAATTTGTTACCGATACTAGAAGGAAAATCTAATTTATATGAACCAGATGGAATACATTTTAAGATTGGATTTTATAACCTATGGATAGATTACTTAAAAAATAAATTATATTTAAATTAAATATAAAAAAGGAGAAAAATCATGCTAAACAAAATGAAAAAAATCAACAGAAAATTAATTGTTATTACTGGAGTAATTGTTTTTACAGTAGCTACTTTTGTAGGATGTTCATCTTCAAAGTCATCTTCTAAAAGTCCAGAAGTAAGTAAAGTTGTAGAAGAAATGAAGGAATCTATTGATGAATCTGATATGAAAAAAGGAGATGAAGATAAACTTAAAAAGCTATACAAAATTAATCCTGATGAAATAGAAGAGTTCGTTATGTATGCACCTTCTACAAACCTTAAAGCTAATGAATTATTAGTATTAAAAGTTAAAGATGCAAGTAAGGTAGATAATATTAAAGAGCAGGTATCAAAAAGAATAGAGAAACAAGCAGCTAGTTTTAAAGACTACCTTCCTGATGAGTATTATTTAATAGAAAAACATGTATTAAAAACTAAAGGCAACTATATTCTTTTATCTATATCAAAGAATTCAGAAAAAATAGAATCTATATTTGATAAAGCTTTTAAATAGGCATTTATGAATTGATTACTTTGGGGGTGGACTAAATTGGTTTTTAGCAGCTTGATATTTATCTTTTTATTTTTGCCTATAACTATTGGAATGTATTATATGGCACCTAGATTTCTTAGAAATTTCATTTTATTTTTGACAAGTCTTATTTTTTATGCATGGGGAGAACCTGTATATATCTTAATAATGTTATTTTCAACAGTATTTGATTATATAAATGCGTTGCTTATTGAACGATATAGGCATAAAAAATTGATTCCTAAATTAGTTTTTATAAATTCTATAATTGTAAATTTAGGAATACTAAGCTTTTTTAAATATTATAATTTTTTAATTGGTAATATTAATGATTTGTTTGGATTAAGTATTGCTTCTCAAAACCTTCCACTCCCTGTAGGAATATCTTTTTACACGTTTCAAACAATGTCTTATGTAATTGATGTTTATCGCAACAAAGTAGAGGTACAGAAAAATATTATATGCTTTGGAACATATGTTACTATGTTCCCTCAGCTTGTTGCAGGGCCTATAGTTAAATATGGAGATATTTCTAAACAGATTAATAAGAGGAAAGAAAGCTTTGATAAATTTGGAGAAGGAGTAGAATTGTTTATAATAGGACTTTCTAAAAAAGTAATTCTTGCTAATAATATAGGGATACTCTGGGATAGTGTTAAAGCTACTCAAATAAGTCAGCTTTCTATTCTTTCAGCTTGGCTTGGAATAATTGCTTTTACATTTCAGATTTATTTTGATTTTAGTGGATACTCAGACATGGCTTTAGGCCTTGGTAAGATGTTTGGATTTGATCTTATGGTCAATTTTAATTACCCGTATATATCAAAGAGTGTAACAGAATTTTGGCGTAGATGGCATATTTCATTAGGATCGTGGTTTAGAGAATATGTTTATATTCCTCTTGGTGGAAATAAGAAAGGAAGTTTAAAGCAATACAGAAATTTATTTATAGTATGGTTTCTTACAGGTCTATGGCATGGATCAAATTGGAGTTTTATATTTTGGGGATTGTATTTTGGTGTTTTAGTAACTATAGAAAAGATATTTCTTTTAAAATGGCTTAACAAAGCTCCAAAATTCATTAGTAGAATATATACAATGATTATAGTTATTGTGGGGTGGGCTATTTTTGATATTGAAAACATGAGAAAATGCGGGAATTTTATTAAAACTATGTTTGGACTTAATAGAAATGTGCTACTAGACAAGCAATCTCTCTATTACTTATCTAGTAATATTATTTTGTTTATAATTTTAGTGATTTGTTCTACTCCTATGCCTAAAAAAATCATATATAGTATGAGAAAAAGGTTTAAATTTACTAATACTATAGTAGTTTCTATGATAAATATTTTACTAGTATTTACTGCTACTGCTTATTTAGTAAATGAGAGCTATAATCCTTTTCTATATTTTAGGTTCTGATATTACGATATAGGGCATTTGAAAGAGGTGTTATTCTTGGAAAAACGTAATAATTTATGCAGATGGATAATAGGAATATTTTTTGTACTTTATATATTTGGTATGCTGGTATTTAATATATTAAATCCAAGCCGGGAGTTTTCAGAATCTGAAAATAGGAAACTAGAGCAGAAGCCACAATTTTGTTTAGATAGTTTGATAAAAGGAAAGTTTACTAAAAACTATGAAGAATACATATCGGATCAATTTTTTCTAAGAGATTTTTGGATAGGGGTAAAATCAAATGGGGAAAGACTTATAGGCAAAAAAGAAAACAATGGAGTATATTTGGGTAAAGACGGCTATTTGTTTCAAAAGTTTAATAGGCCTGAAGAAAACAAAATTAAAGATATAGTAGAATCAATTAATTCATTTTCTTCTTTAAATCCTGAAGTGAATAAATATCTTATGGTTGTGCCTAATTCTACAAAGATTTTAGAAGAAAAGCTTCCTTCTTTTGCATGTGACGAAGATCAAATTATGTATATTAATAAGTTAAAAAAATATATAAAAAAAGATGTAAAGTTTGTGGATGTATATAATGAACTATCATCTAAAAAAGATGAATATATATTTTATAAAACGGACCATCATTGGACAACTAAAGGGGCATATTATGCTTATAAGAAACTAATCAAAGACATGGGATTTACTCCCCATAAGAAAGAGTATTTTAATGTTAAGAATGTTACTAATAGTTTTTACGGCTCACTATATTCTAAAAGTGGTTTTAGAAATATAGAACCTGACAGTATACAAATTTATACACCTAAAACCAATGAAAAGTCTAAGGTTTGGTATTATGATAAAATAAGAGATGGGAGCGAAAATAAAACAGTAGCCAAAGATAAAGAGTATGATTCCATTTATAAAATGGAGAACATAAATAAAAAAGATAAGTACACTATATTTTTTAATGGAAATCATTCTTTAGTAAAGATAAATAGCGATATAAAAACTAATAAAAAATTATTAGTGGTAAAAGATTCTTATGCTAATTGTTTAGTTCCATTTTTAACAGGACATTATGATGAAATATATGTAGTGGATCTTAGATATTATAACGAAAATTTACAAAAACTAATAAAGTCTAATAGAATAAATGATGTTCTAATACTTTATAATGCTAAGTCTTTTTTTGAAGATGATTCAATTGATAATATTTGTGAATAAATCTTAAATTAATAAGTTTAAAGGTGACGAGATGAATATTAATATAATAAATACTGAAAAGATTACAGAGAAATTTGCAAGGGAAGCAGTACAAGAATATACAAAAAGATTGTCTAGGTATTGTAAATTAAAATATATAGAAGTTAAAAATGAAAATCAACTTTTAAAAGAAATAGGAGATAGAACATACCTTATTTTGCTGAATTATAAAGGAGAAAATATATCTTCAGAAGAATTTGCAGGCAGAATTAATGAACTCGGTATAAAAGGTAATAGTAATATAACAATATTAATTTGCAATACAGATTTACCACAAGAAGTTACTGAAAAAGTTAGTTTTCATATGAGTATATCTCAAATGGAGATGGATATAAATGTGTTATGTATGGCTTTATATGAACAAATTTATAGAGCATATAGGATTATGAATGGAGAACCGTACCATAAGTAAATGAGATTTTTTGTATTAGATGTGTTGAAGGACTTACTGGTTATAAGTAAGTTCTTGATATGTGGTACGCCTAGCATAGGAACGTGCTTGTTGGTGAAAGTACATGTTCTCACCTGAGGAAGTCTGATAGATACATATTAAAATAGATAAAATTCTAAGAGATAACCTATATAGTAATATATAATTGAACTATCAGAAGTCATAGTAACTCCACTAAACGCAATAGCGAAGGAAAGAGTGAGCGTTAAGAGGTTTACAACTTTGGATAAATCAAAGAAACTACAAAGAAAGCAGAAAACTTAATATAGGGACCAAATGCTGGAAGTAGAAGCGAAACTTCAACATAGATTAAAGGTGCAGAGTAATTCTATGGTTTTACCAAATAGGGAAAACGTAAACGATGAAGCATTTGATGAGGATGAAGATAATAATTGGCTATAAATTTCACTTCCTCTTTGACCTTGAAATAAGCTTTGAAAAGGGGCAATTAAAGTATGAACACTAGTACCTTTTTCTAATTTATTTATGAATTAAGTAAATAATTTTATAATTTATTATGGGAATAATATTACTATAGGCAATATTTTAAAAAGGCTATCTATTTTTAAAATATAATATTATTGTTAACGAATACAAAGTATAGTATAGTATTTATTAAAAAGTTAATGTATATTATGGCCATTAGGAAAATTGTACTTATAGAGGAGTGAAATAAATGAGGGGGATAACTAAAAGACAAAAAGAAATTCTAACTAGAATAATAAATAGTACAGGGTATAGTAGTCCTAAGGAACTAGCTAATAAATTAGAAGTATCTACAAGAACTATACGAAATGATATTTTAGAGATAAATAGCTATAATACTGTGCAAGTTGTAAGTATGATAAAGTCTAAGGGGTATTACATTAAAGAACATGAACTTGCTAAAAAAATGTTAGAAGAATATAGTGATGACATTCCTATTACAGTTGAGGAAAGAACTTCTTATATTATAAACAAGCTTTTATATAGAATGGATAGTATTGATATATTTGACTTAGCAGATGAATTAATGGTAAGTGAATATACAATAGAGAAAGATTTAAATAAAGTTAAACTTCTATTTAAGAATGAAAATAACAATATAGAGATGAAGAGAGTTAGTAATAAAATATTTGTAGAGGCAACTGAAAAAGAGAAGAGAAGTTTATTGTGCAAATTAATTTTAAAAGAGCAAAAAGACAACGTTTTTGATATAGACAGTTATGCAAAAAACTTTAAAAATATTGATATTAGAGAGATAAATAATATTCTAAGAAGTTACTTTCTTGAAACGGATATAAAGATAAATGATTTAGCTATAATTAATTTAGTTGTACATATCCTTATTGTTTTGGAAAAGGTAAGAAACAACTTTGATATTAAAGATGATAATAATTATTTAAGTATGTTAGATAATGAGGATATTAAAATAAGCAATGATATATGTGAAAGGATTGAGAAATTAATAAATATTACTATTCCTAAAAGAGAAAAGGAGTATATTGCATTACTTATATCTGGAAAGAGAATATTTATACACAATAGAAGTAACATAGAAAAAAATAATGAAAAAGTTACTAATTTTATAAACCATATAGTTGATAAATTATATAAAGAATATTTATTTAATTTTAAAGATGATATGGAACTAATATCTGGTTTGAGCCTCCATATGGAAAACCTATTAATCAGAAGTAAAAAGGGAATATTTATTCAAAATCCTTTGATTTATACAATAAAAAAGGTATATCCATTGATTTATGACATGGGAGTATCCATATCATTAGAGTATGAAGAGACCTTCGGTTATAGATTAAATGATGATGAGATAGGATTAATTGTATTACATTTAGCATCATCTATAGAAAAATTAAATGAAGAAAATTTTAGAATTAGGTGTTATGTTATTTGTCCTACAGGAGTATCTTCAAGTAACTTATTAAAAAATAGGTTAATGAAAGTGTATCCTGATAAGCTTAATGTTGTAGGATGTCTATCAATACAGGAATTAGATGATGAGAAGGTAAAGGCTGTAGATTTAATAATATCCACAGTTCCTATAGAAAAAACTTTAAAGGTTAAGACAATTGAATGTTCTCCATTTTTATTAAAGGATGATATTAATAAATTAAATAAAACTTTAGATTCTCTAATGAATAAAGAAGAATACAATGAAATTTCTAAATTATTTGATAAAGATTTATTTTATAAAGACATAGAATTAGAGGATAGAATGGATATAATTGAATATTTAGCTGAAGAGCTTTATATTAAGGGTTATTGCCCTAAGGATTATGTAGAATATGTACTAAAAAGAGAAAAGGCATCTTCAACAGCTTATGGTGGCTTAATAGCTATTCCCCATCCTTTAGAAAAGGTGGCATATAATAATAAAATAGAAATAGGAATATTAAAAGAACCAATTATGTGGGGCAAATATAAGGTGCAAGTAGTATTCTTATTTTGCTTAAATAGTGATAAAAATTTAAACTTAGATGCTTTTTTTGAAAGGTTAATTTTCCTTGTTGAAAATCAAGATGTGATGAAAAAACTTATAAATTCTAAGAACTATGAGGAGTTTGTAAATATTTTTATTGCTGATTATAATTAGAATGAAATCGTTATATACTTTTTCCGTTTGAAGTGGAAAAAGTATATTTTTTTATGGCAAAAATTTTAGATATAATAAAGCCATAAGATATCTTATTAAAAAAAGTTTGGAGTGTGACCTTAATGGACGAAATGAATGAAATAGAATTTGAGTTAATAATGCATAGTGGAAATGCAAGAAGTTATGCTATGGAAGCAATAAGAGAAGCAGATAAAGGTAATTTCAAAAAAGCTAATGAATTATTGTCAGAATCTAAAAAAGAGTTATTAAATGCACAAAGAAGTCATAGTGGAATTATTCAGGATGAAGCAGCAGGGAAAAAAATTGAAATAACTTTATTATTAATGCATAGTGAAGATCATCTTGCATCATCTACCGTAGTAGTAGATTTAGCAAAGGAGATAATAAAAATTCATCAGAAGTATAATAAGGAGGAGGACTAATATGAAGAAATTTTTATGGGGGACAGCTACAGCATCATATCAATGTGAAGGTGCGTGGAATGAAGACGAAAGAGTAGAGTCAATGTGGGATTATTACTTGCATAAGAATAATCTTGAGGATGGCGATACAGCTTCAGATCATTATCATAGATTTAAAGAAGATATTAAATATATGAAAGATGGTGGTCATAACACATATAGATTCTCATTGGCATGGCCAAGGATTATAAAAAATATAGATGGAGATATAAATCCAAAGGGAATAGAGTTTTACCATAAACTTATTGATGAATGTTTAAATAATGGCATTACTCCATTTGTAACAATATATCACTGGGATTTACCACAATTCTTAGAAGAAAAGGGTGGATGGATTAACAAGGAAACAGTTGATGCGTATATACATTATGTAAAAGTAGTATTTAAAGAGTTTGGTGAAAAAGTAAAACATTTTGTAACATTTAATGAGCCAAGATACTTTATTTTTTCAGGATATAAAATAGGAAATTATCCACCTGCATTGCAAAATACTGAATTTACTATAAAGGGATCATATTATGTTATGTTAGCTAATGCTAGAGCAATTTCAGAATATAAAAAGCTTAATTTAGATGGAAATATAGGAATAGTTCATAGCTTTGCCCCTGTATTTGGAGTTGATGATACTTTAGAAACGAAGATAGCTATGAGAAATGCAGATAATTTTATGAATAACTGGATATTAGATACTGCTGCAAAAGGAGAAATACCTATAGATCTATTAACGAGATTAAGTATGAAATACGATCTTTCATATATTACACCAGATGATATGAAAATAATTAAGGAAAATACTGTGGATTTCATAGGACTTAACTATTATGCTAGAGTATTGGTAAAACCATATGCAGAAGGTGAAACAACTTTGGTAGTTAATAATGCAGGAAGTAGTGCAAAGGGAACTTCTAAAGTAATAATAAAAAATTGGTTTGAGCAAGTATTTGACCCAGCATCAAAATATACAGAATGGGATACTGAAGTATATCCAAGAGGACTTTATGAAGGCATAATGATGGTTCATAACAAATATAATCTACCTATTTATATTACTGAAAATGGAGTAGCTTCATATGAAGATGTAACAGGTGATGAGCCAGTAAATGATGATTATAGAATTGAGTTTTTAAATGACCATATTGCTGCAATTTTAAATGCTAAAGATGAAGGGGCAGATGTAAAAGGCTATTACGTATGGTCTACAATGGACTTATACTCATGGAAAAATGGATGTAAAAAGAGATATGGATTAGTTGCAGTAGATTGGAAAAATGGATTAGTAAGAAAACCTAAAAAATCTTATTATTGGTTTAAAAAAGTATGTGAAAGCAATGGAAAAATTATCGATAGGAGGAATATATAATGAATATTATGTTAGTTTGTAATGCGGGAATGTCAACGGGTATGCTTGCAAAAAAGATGGAAAAAATTTCCGAAGGTAAATGTAAAGTAAAAGCATATGGAATTGCAGAATATATGGATTATTTAGAAAATGTGAATATCATATTAGTTGGTCCACAAATAAGATTTGAATATGAGGATATAAAGAAAACAGCAGGAGGTATACCAGTTTTAAATATTGATCCTTTAAAATATGGAAGCATGGATGCAGCCTCAATTTTAAAGACTGTTTATGTTGAATTAGGGGGGAGAAATAATGAGTAAGCTTTCTCAATTTAATTCATTCTGTGAAAAAAAGATCATGCCATATGCCAACAAGATGGCTAAACAAAGACATTTAGCTTCAATGAGAGATGCTTTTATGAGCTTACTTCCAATTACATTAATGGGAGGAGTAGCTGCTATAATAAAATCTCCACCAATTACAGAGAATACTACAAATATATTTCTATTAAAATGGGCTGAATTTGCTACAGGTAATAGCGGTATTTTAAATTGGTTATTTACTTTTACATTAGGAGCAATGTCATTATATATTGCTATTGGTATTACACATTTCTTATGTAAACATTATAAAATGGAATCATTTTTGCCAATTTTGTTTGTTATAGTAGGATTCTTTTTACTAGTAACAGATCCAATTGAATTAGGATATGCATCAAAATCCATTGAAATAGCATATATAGATGGAAAGGGATTAATTCCAGCTATTCTTATCAGTATATTAACAGTAGAATTTTATAGATTTATGAAGGTAAGGGATTTTGGAAGAATAAAAATGCCAGAAAGTGTCCCAGCTAGTTTAAGTGACGTATTTGCAGCTTTTGTTCCAGGATTTATAATAATAATAATATATATTATTATATATACTATTTTTAGTAAATTAGATACAACTTTACCTAAATTCCTATTTAGTTTATTAGCACCAACTTTTAAAGCTGTTGATAGTATTTTCTTTACAGTAGCTATAACATTAATAACTCACTTATTATGGTTTTTTGGAATACATGATGCAGCATTAGCAGGTATAATGGGACCAATTAGAGACGGTAATTTATCAATTAATGCAGCGGCACAAGTTGCAGGAGAACAACTTCCTCATGTATTTACAACACCATTTTGGGTATACTTTGTAGCAATTGGAGGATGTGGAGCCGTTTTAGGATTAGCAATATTGTTAATAACAGCTAAATCAAAACAATTAAAAACAATAGGTAAAATGGGTATTGCACCTGCTATGTTTGGTATTTCTGAACCATTAATATTTGGTGTACCATTAATGTTAAATCCAGTTTTCTTAATACCATTTATTTTTACAGCAACTATAAATGCTGTAGTTGCTTATCTAGCAATGTCACAAAATATTGTAGATAAGACATTCTCTATGTTATCATGGAATATGCCAAGTATAATAGGAGCATTTTTCTCTACGCTAGATTGGAAAGCAGTTGTACTTGTAGTAGGATTAATTATAGTAGATATGATTATTTATTATCCTTTCTTTAAAGTCTATGATAAACAACTTGTAGCTGCTGAAAAAGAAGAAGAAGGGGATTTATAGGTTTTAGATATAGATAAAAAAGCTTGTATTATTTTATGAAATGGTCCCTATGTCAAGGACTTTAAAAAAAGGCTATCAAGCTATAAGTTGGTTCCTATATTGAGTAGGAGCCGGTTTTTTTTAAAATCCCAATTGATATCTATAATTAATATAATCATCTATTAGAAACTATAATCCTTTAAAGCTTGTATAAATTTTAAGATATATTTCGTCTTTCATATGCCCGAAAAATGATTCTTCAGGAGCGTTATCCCCACAGTTGCCACGTCTCAACAATGATTGTCCAATATTATATTTTTTTAGTAGTTTTTGAAATGCTGGAGTAGTATAATGAGCAACCTGATCTGAATGAATAAATGAATCTTTACGCAATAAGTCTTTATGATTATTTACTAAACTTTTAATAGTATCTGTAGCTATATGAAGGGTAATATTTTTTAAAAGTTTATAAGCAAGAATTTCATTCGAGCTTTCATCTTTGATGGTGGGCAAATAAATTCTATTAGATGTTTCATATGATAAATATGTTATATTAAACTCTTTCTCTAACGCATCTTAAAAGAACGGGAACATTTCTTATGTTCTCTATTCTCAAAAGCATTTAGACTTAGATTATGTAACCATAAATTCATCTATAGTTAACCCAACTGAAATTAAAAGTGAAATAATACAATTAGTTACGTCTATTGATGTAGCTTTACTATTAAATGAAAAGGATGTATATTATTCTATTTTGGGAATTCTTTATGAGGGTGAGTGAGTTTCAGTAAGAGGAGGAATATATAACTCAGCATTAAGATATTATAGAAGACAAGAGAGAGAAAATAAAAGGTGTGTAATAATAATTATATCAGAAGATGGATATATAAATAGTATTCCATAATATATTTATAAAACTTCATTTACTACTGATACGGAGAACTGTATCATAAGTAAGTGAGGTTAATAGTCTTAGCTAGATAATGTTTAGCTAAGGCTGTTTTTTATATATTAAAATATTATAAGTAATAAAAAGTAAGGGAATAAATAGGATGTTATTTTTAAATATATTATAATAGTATATATCTGAAAAATATATATGTATAAGTTTTGTGATTTATCTTGGAGGTATATTAATGTTTAAAATTGGTGAGTTTTCAAAGTTAACTCAAGTGTCTATTAGAATGTTAAGATATTATGATGAGATTGGATTATTAAAACCTGCAAAGGTTGATTTATTTACAGGATATAGAATGTATTCTGCAGAGCAGATACCAATACTCCAAAAAATTATTTTATTAAGAGATACTAAATTCACTACATTAGAAATAAAAGATATAATACAAAGATGTAATGAGACAGACATATTAGATGAATTAGAAAAAAAGAAAATTCAAATTAATAAAGAAATATCTATGGAACGACAAAGAATTAAGAAGATAGATACTGCAATAAAAGAAATTGAAGCAAAAAAATTTAAGATACATTGTAATATAAATTTTAAAAAGGTAGAGAAGATGTTGATATTATCCACAAGAGATATAATGCCATCATATTTTGATGAAGGAATTCTATGGAATAGATTATGTAACTTTATTAATAAAGAGAATATACCTATAAAACAAGATATGTACAATAATATTGCTATTTATCATGATATAGACCATAAGGATGAGAATGTAGATATTGAAGTAGGTATGCTTGTAAATAAGGTTGGCGAAAACAAGCCTGGATTTATATACAGAGAAATTGAGGCTGTTGAAAAAATGGCTTATGCAATGGTATATGGACCATATATTAATTTGGGAAAGGCATATGAGAAACTTGCATATTGGCTTGAAAGTAATAATGAATATATGTCAGATAAACCATCTAGGCAGATATGTCATATAGGAGTTGAAGATTCTGATAATCCAAAAGAATATCTTACGGAAATACAAATTCCATTAAAATAATTACATTGACTCTCACATTATGTGAGGGTCTATTATCTATTTGTAAGATAAATAAGGAGGTAATAATTATGGAACTAAAAGAAATTGGTAAGATTAAAGTTGAAGGAGAAAATATGTTTCTTCAAATTAATAAGGAGTATATAAAAGGATTGCAGGGACTAGAATCTTTTAGTCATATTGATGTATTGTGGTGGTTTGATAAATGTGATAATAGGAAAAGTAGAAATGTTTTAGAAGTAAATAAGCCTTATAAAAATTCACCTGAAATATTAGGAGTTTTTTCTACTAGATCACCTGAGAGGCCAAATCCAATAGCTTTTTCTGTTACTCAAGTAACACATATTGATTATGAAAAAGGAATAATTTATATTACTTATATTGATGCAATGAATGATAGCAGTATTTTAGATTTGAAACCTTATACTCCAAGTTTGGACAGGGTAGAAGAGCCTAGTGTTCCAAAATGGTGTAGCCATTGGCCAGTATGTTGTGAAGAATCTGGAGATTTTGACTGGGAAAATGAGTTTTTATTTTAATGAACATAAAATATACTTTGTGTTATAAATTATGAATCTTAGAAAAAGTGCTAATCTTGTGAGGATGGAGCACTTTTTTCTTTGCTTTTAACTTCTATATTAATAGCAAGCCTTAAATATTGTGAAATATATGACTAATAGCCCAAGGAGGATAAAATGTCCAAAACTTCACTTAAAGTTGTTACGGTGAACCGTACTTCCAATTATGGGGAGTTTAGTTCTTTAGGTAACAGTTATAAAGCTGGAGCCTACTAAATTTCAAGGTGTGCAACATAAAATTTAATATTGAATTGTTGTTAAATATAATTGAATGGAAAAGCACAACTATTCTTGGTCAGGCGGAGTGCTATTTTATATGCATAATTTACAATGTTTGTAGTTAAATTTAAGGAGTTTTATGAGAGTGTTTAGAACGAATAAAAAGAGATATTGAGTGAAATACTTTATAGAGAACTATTATAGTTGTAAGGAATGTACAGTGAATTTATTAGAGTGGCAAGATAGATATATGACACGCTGTTTTGGGATAATTGAGGAATTAGTGGTCTAATGTATTTGAAATATGTAGAATATGCAATTAAGAAAAGTGGTATATTTTTTATGGCGGACAGGGGAAAATAGTAAAGCAGATTTAGTATGCATTACTTTTATACATCATAATAATTAAAAACAAGGAAGGGGATTTAAATGGACAAAATAGAAGTAAAAAACCTTGTTAAGATTTTTGGTAATAATCCCAATAGAGCCTTGGAAAGATTAAAAAAAGGTGAAGGCAAAGAACAAATTCTTAAAGAAACAGGGTTAACAGTCGGAGTTAATCATGCTTCGTTTACAGTAAAAGAAGGAGAGTTCTTTGTCATAATGGGACTATCAGGTAGTGGCAAATCTACATTAATTCGTCTTATTAACAGGCTTATTGAATCAACAGCTGGGGAGATTAAGATAGATGGTGAAAATATAACAAAAATGAGCTCAAATCAATTAATAAATATACGACGCAAAAAACTTGGAATGGTATTCCAAAATTTTGCACTTTTACCACATAGGACGATAATGAGCAATGTGGAATTTGGATTAGAGATTCAAGGAATCTCTAAAGAGCAAAGAGAAAAAAAAGCTAGAAAAGCTATTGAAGATGTTGGGCTCAAAGGATATGAGGATAAATATCCTGAGCAATTAAGTGGTGGCATGCAACAACGTGTTGGTTTAGCTCGTGCTTTAGCAAATGATACAGATATATTATTAATGGATGAGGCATTCAGTGCGCTGGATCCACTAATTAGAAAAGAGATGCAAGATGAACTTATAAGTTTGCAAGATAGACTAAAAAAAACAATTATTTTTATCACACATGATCTAGATGAAGCATTAAAGCTAGGAGATCGTATCGCTATTATGAAAAATGGTAATATCGTTCAAATCGGAACAGCAGAGGAGATACTTGAAAATCCAGCCAATGAATATGTATCTAATTTTGTCGAGGATGTCGACCGTTCTAAAGTATTAGTAGCTTCTAATGTTATGAAAAAACCTGATATAATCACAACTTGGAAGGATGGCCCGAGAGTAGCTATCCGCAAAATGGAGGAAAATGGAATATCCAGTATATTTGTAGTTGATAAGGAGAAAAAAATAAAAGGGATTCTAACCATTGATGATACCATAAAAGCAGTTAATGAAAATAAATGGATTGAAGATGTTCTTCAACATGATTTTTACAAGACATCACCAGACACGCCATTAAATGAATTATTAGGTATGGCAGCAGAAACGAAATATCCAATTGCTGTTGTTGAAGATGATAAATTATTAGGTATCATTGTTCGTGTTTCAATCCTATCTGGACTTGTATTAGGAAAGGATCAGGGAGGTGAAAACAAATAATGCATTATTTTAATTTACCATTAGAAGAGTGGACTAATAGTTTTGTAGATGGTTGGCTCATTCCAACTCTAGGTGGTTTTTTTAACAAAATTAGTTATGGCATTGGATGGTTTATTGATTTAATAACTACTCTATTTACAGCGTTTCCACCAGAGCTAATAGCTATCATAATCATCATAATTGCTTGGAAATTTGCAGGAAAAAGTGTTGCAATATTTACTGTAATTGGACTCTTATATTTGGGTTCTGTTGATATATGGAAAGAAGCTATGCAAACACTATCTATTGTTTTTGTTGCTACGATTTTTTCAATCGTTGTAGGTGTACCTATTGGCATACTTAGTGCTAAACATAGAACATTTGATCATATCATTAGACCGATTTTAGATTTTATGCAAACTTTACCAAGCTTTGTTTATTTAATTCCAGCTATTTTATTATTTGGACTTGGTGGTGTTCCGGCTGTTATAGCTACTTTTATTTTCGCAACTCCACCAGCTGTACGTATGACAAACCTTGGCATTAAACAGGTACCAGCTGATGTTGTGGAAGCAGCTCATGCATTTGGTGCTACATCAAAACAATTATTACTTAAAGTTCAACTACCATTAGCAATACCAACTATAATGGCGGGTATTAATCAAACAATTATGTTAGCACTTTCTATGGCGGTTATTGCTTCAATGATTGGGGCACCAGGTCTTGGTTCTCTTGTACTTGCAGGAATTTCAAGTGTTAATGTTGGTAAAGGCTTGGTTGGAGGATTGGGTATTGTTGTTCTAGCTATCATTCTTGATAGAGTGACACAAGGATTAGGTAAAAGTAAAAGAAATATTTCATAATAATTATTTAAGCTCTAACAAATGATAATACCTGTGAAAATAATTATAAGTATATATTATAAAGCTAAACTTCTAATTAACAAAAAAGGAGTGTTAAAAATGTTTAAACATATTAAATCAAGTATTTTATTAATTTTAATTGTGAGTATATTTGTTGGATGTGGAGCAACCACAAAGCAAGGCACAGAAAATAAAAATACAACTGACGAGATTGTTGAGAATAAAAATGCTACTATTACATTTGGCGTAACACCATGGAGTAGTACTGTACCACCTACACAAATAGCTAAAAAAATCTTACAGGATATGGGTTATACTGTTAAAGAAATAAGTGCAGATGCAGGCGGTGTTTATGCAGGACTATCTACCGGGGACATTGATGTATTCATGGATGCATGGCTACCTGATATGCATAAAAATTATATGAAAAAATTCGGTACTAATATTGATGATGTTTCAGTAAGCTATCCAAATGGTGAACTAGGATGGGTTGTTCCTACTTATGTTAAAGATGTGAATTCTATTGAAGATATTAAGGGTAAAGAAAGTCAATTTGGTGGAAAGATATATGGGATTGAAGAAGGTGCGGGTATGACTATGACATCAAAAGAAATGATTAAGGCATATGGATTAGATTTACAATATGTTGCATCTAGTGAAGGTGGAATGTTAGCACAAGCTTCAAAATTAATAAAGGATAAAAAACCTGTAATTTTTCTTGGATGGCGTCCACATCCAATGTTTGTTAATTATGATTTAAAAGTTCTAAAGGATCCAAAAGGATATTTCAAAGCATCAGAAGTGCATGTTCTAACCCATAAAGGATTAAAAAATAAAGCTCCCGAAGCATATGCATTCTTAAGTAAATGGAATATTGATGTGGAGGATATTGAAAAGATGATCGTTGAAATTGATGGGGGAAAAGCACCTGAGGATGTAGCAGCAGAATGGATTAAGCAACACAAAGATAAAGTCAATGCAATGACAGGAAAATAAAGGTAAACAAATTAACACCAAATTCTATAAAAACAGAAATTAGATCGATATGATGAACTATATCATAAAGAAATTAGAAAGTTGACAATTATACTAAATTTAATGTATATTATAGGAGATAGATTTCAAAAAAAGAGAGGTATTTTTGTGAGTGTTTAGTATCTAAAATAGTTAAGTTAATATTAATTCCTAAAAATAGGGTAATTATACCTTCTATTTGTCATGGAATTAAATTGTACTATTAAAGATACAAGTCCACGAATTTACTTTGAAAAGGTAATATAAAAATACCTTTATTAATTGTTGAATTTTAAGCTGTGGAAGTATCCACAGCTTTTTTTATTATACAAAAAATAGAAATCTATCACGATTTCGTTGACTTGTAGTGTAATAAAAAACAAGAAAGGATTATTAATATGAATAATTTAACATTAGAAAAATTACATTACTATGAGTTAAAAGAAATAATAAAAGGATATTGCATTAGCGGATTAGGAAAAATGTTAATTGATAAATTAGAGCCAAGTAGTAATATAAAAATTATAAATCAAAGACTAAATGAAACATCAGAGGGAAGAGCATTAATAGATGCTTCTTATAATATGCCATTAAAAGGTGTTTTCAATATATTACCTCTTATTGATAAGATTGAAAAAGGAACTTCTTTAGAACCGACTGATTTAGATATAATATCAAACTTTTTAAGAGGGTGTAGAAAAGTCAAATTATTTATAAAGGATAAAGAAAGATATGCACCTACATTAAGTTCTTATGGGGAAAATATTTCTGATTTAAGATATATTGAAGATGAAATAAATGTCGCTATTAGGGGAAGTATAGTTGATTCAAATGCTAGTAAGGAACTGAAAAAGATAAGAAAACATATTGATATATGTGAAAGCAAAATAAAGGATAAATTAAATAAGTTTCTTAAAAATAGTCAAAATAAAGAATATATTCAAGAATTCTTTATTAGTCAGAGAAATGGAAAATATACTATTCCTATTAAGGCAGCATATAAAAATCAAGTTGAAGGAACAATTATTGAAACATCTTCAAAAGGAACAACTGTTTTTATGGAACCAAATAGTATATCAAAGTATACAGGTGAATTAAATGTATTAAAAGCAGAAGAAGCTATTGAAGAATACAAGATATTAGCTACTTTAACAGATATGATTTTTGAGAGAATAAAAGAGTTAAAGATGAATGTTGATGTTATATCAGAATATGATATGATCTTAGCAAAAGCTAAATATAGTAAAGAAATAGATGGAATTAAGCCTAAGTTAAATGATTACGGATATATTAAGATAATTAAAGGAAAATATCCTTTAATTAAGAATAGCGTACCTTTAGATTTTCAAATTGGTGAAAATTATAGAGGGGTAATAATTACAGGACCAAATGCAGGTGGAAAAACTATAGTGTTGAAGTCAATTGGTTTGTTAACATTAGCAACACAATCTGGATTTCATATTGCAGCTAGTAAAGGCACAGAGATTTCAATATTTAACAATATATTTGTTGATATAGGGGATAATCAAAGTGTTGAAAATTCTTTAAGTACATTTTCATCACATGTAAAAAATCTAGCTGAAATAATAAGAAAAAGCACAAAGTCAACATTATTGTTATTTGATGAAATTGGTAGTGGAACAGAACCTAATGAAGGATCAGCTTTAGCTATTGCAATACTAGAAGAGTTGTATCACAAAGGATGTATAACTATAGCAACTACTCATTATGGAGAAATAAAAAACTTTTCCCAAGAGCATCCTGATTTTGAAAGTGCAGCTATGGAATTTGAAAAAGAAACTCTTGAACCACTATATAGGCTTAGTATAGGAAAAGTAGGAGAAAGTAACGCTTTATATATTTCTAAAAAGATGGGTTTAAGTAACTCAATTATAAATAAAGCAAGAGAATATATAGATACTAAAAGCTATAATTATAATTTAATAAAAGATAGCAAGATTGTAAAAAATAAAGATGTACAACTAAATGAAGATTTATATGAATATTGTGTAGGGGATAAAGTTATTCTTCTAGAAAATAATGAGCCAGCTATTGTATACAGGGGAATAGATAAATTAAATAATGTTACTATACTATATAATAAAGAATTTGTTGAAGTTAACTATAAGAGAATAAAATTATCATTAAAAGCAAGTGAACTTTATCCAGAGGGTTATGATTTAAATCAATTATTTATAAGCTATAAGGAAAGAAAGTTAGAAAGAGATATTGAAAGAGGATCTAAAAAAGCTCTTAAAAAAATAAGAAAAGAAAGATTAAAATAATTTAATAAAGTTTTTTATTAAAGTAAATATTCGCTTTTTTATGTTGATATGTTTTGTATCCAAATATAAAGAAGTGAATTTTATTTTTTAGTTTATAAAGTATAAGTAAATTTAATAGTTATAAAATATCCAGTTCACTTATATGATAAGATGAAAATATATTAAAAATTTTTGCTCGGAAACAATATGGAAACAACTTCATTAAATTTGGTAAAATCACTATGATAATATTTAGATATACTAAATATAAGGAGTGACAATTTATGAAAAGAAAAGCTATAATTTCATTAATGTTAATATTAACGAGTATGGTAGCTATTTCAGGATGTGGAAGCGAACAAAAAAGGAGTGTATTAACAAATGACGTAAAACAAGAGGCAGCAATGCAGGAAAATGAAACAAAAAAATTTATTAAAGATGGGACTGACCTTTTAAATAAAGGAAAGTATGATGATGCTAAAAGTGCTTTTGAAAAAGCAATTTCAATGGATAAAGCTAATAAGGGGGCGTATATAGAAATAAAAAATAAATATATGGAAAAACAAAGACTAGATGATGCTTATTATATTATAAAATTAGCTATAAGTAATAATGTTGACACTGAAAATATGAAGAATTTATTGAATGAGATTAAATCGAATTTTGAAGTTGCTAAAATAGATGTGACGGTATATCAAAATGACAAATATAATTTACCAACTAAAGTTAAAGTAAAAATAAACAATGAAGAAAAAGAAGTTGATGTTGTTTGGGATAATATAAATATAGATACAAGTAAATTAGGAACTACAAAGTATAAAGGAAAGATAGAGAAGTATGATAGAAGTGCTGAATTAAATCTTAAAGTAAAAAAAATTGAAAAAGTAAAAAAAATAGGTGGGATAAGTAAAGTATATGAAAATAATGGAAAAAGGTATTTAAAATTTGATGAAGTAGAATTTTTTTTGAATAAAGATGTTAATGATACAACAGCAGAAAAAGAAGCTAGAAAAGATGGATATAGCGAACATGGCCCCTATGACGGAGATAATCCATTTGATTCTAATGGAAGAGTATATGATAACCATTATATCAGAAATAAAGATAAGAGTTTAAAAACTTATGAAGTCTCACCAAATGTTCAAATATCTGTTTGTGGATTTGAAGTTAAATCAGATACTGTAGATCAACAAAAAATAAGCTATGAAAAATTTAAAACTTTGAATATGGATGACAGGCATAGATATAAAGGTATTTTATGCCATATATATTTAGAGAATAATGTAGTAGTAAAGATAGAACAACAATATATTCCTTAAAAAATTATATAATATTAACTTCATTTGTATAGATGTTAATGGGAGGGGGAATTACAATGGAGTTAAAAGTTTTAGTAGTTGAGGATGAAATATCTATAAATGATATTTTAGTAACTGCTTTAAGGGCAGATGGATATACAGTTAAAGGTGTATTTTTAGCAAAGGATGCTAAAGATGCTTTAAACTTTTTTAATCCAGATATAGTATTACTAGATATAAACTTACCAGATGAAGATGGGTTTGAATTATGTAGGTATATAAACCGAAAATGCACTATTCCTATAATTATGTTAACTGCACGTAATGATATTGTAGATAAGGTTTTAGGATTAGAATTAGGAGCGGATGATTATATTACTAAACCATTTCATATAAAAGAGGTATTAACTAGAGTAAAGGTTGCAATGAGAAGAGTTAATAAATATAAAGAGCAGCCAGATGAAGCATTTATAGATGTAAATAAATCTGTTAAAGTGAATCTAGAAGGTAGGATTGTATTTAAAGACGGTGAAGAAATCAAATTGAAGCCTAAAGAGTATGAGCTATTAGAGTTTTTTACTAAAAATAGAAATAGAGTTTTTTCAAGAGAAGAGCTTTTAGATAAAGTTTGGGATTTTGATTATGATGGAGAGATTAGAACGGTTGATGTACATGTTAGAAGATTAAGAAGCAAGCTTGATAAAAAAGATGGAACATCTATTATAGAGACTGTTTTTGGAGTAGGATATGTAATGAGGTAACTTGTATGAAAATAAGATATAAATTTATAATTGGGTTAACATTTATACTAATAGTTTCGGTATTAGTAATGAACATTGCAATAACAAAGGTTTTAAATTCAAATATGGAAAAAGGCATAAATAATTCTCTAAAACAAGTAATGAATAGTACACATGAATATATAAAATACAAACTTGTAACTAATAGTTCTAAGGATAACCAGGAAGCATTAGTTGAAGAGGGAAATTATATTGTCAAGTATATATCCTTAAATTATGAATCCAAATGTGATATAAAAGATATGAATGATAAACTTATAGAAGGAAATATCGAAGAAGAGTTTAAAAGCATAATAAAAGATAGTAATAAAATGGCCATACAGGGTAAAGCAATTGTAGATTTAAAATATAAAAATAATGGAGTAAATGCAATATTAACTTATCCTATATATGTTGATAGTAAATACGTAGGAATTATAAATATAGTAAAGAATTACGATTCGGAATATATGACTTATAAAAAAACTATGAATATTATAAATGGGATAGAAGTTGGAATATTTATAGCCATATTTATATTTTCATTTTTGATGACAACTAGAGTTACTAATCCTATTAGTAAATTAACGGAAGCAATAAAGAAGCTAGGAAATGGTGATTATGATATTTCAATTGATGAACATGGGAAAGATGAAGTGGCAATATTAGCGAGAGAATTTATATCTATGAGAGATAAAATAAAAGAGCAAATAGAAACTATTGAGGCGGAGAAAGATAAAGTATATAAATTAGAAAAGGGAAGAAGAGAATTTTTTAATAGTGTAACACATGAATTGAAAACACCATTAACAGCTATATCGGGATATGCTGAATTACTACTTACAGGAATGGTTGAGGATAAAGAATTTGATAAGAGAGCTATTGAAAGAATATATTCGGAAAGTGATAGACTTCATAAGTTAGTATTAGAACTTATAGATGTGTCTAAGGGAATATATGTTGTAAAAAAGGAATTTAAAGAAGTTAGCATGAAAAAACTTATTATTCAAAGTTGTAATGATATGAATATAAAGGCTAATAAGTATTCATTAAAAATAGTGCAAAATATAGGTGAGGGGATAGTTAGAGCGGAAGAGGATAAAATTAGACAGGTAATGATTAATATAATTGATAATGCAATAAAGTATTCATATGGAGGAAGTGAAATATACGTTAATTCTTATGTTAAAGATGATAAATATTTTATTGAAGTAATAAATAATAGCAAACCAATTCCAGATGAAATATTTAATAATATATTTGAACCTTTTATAAAATTTAGTGAAAGAGAGAATAAAGATAGTAGAGGACTAGGATTATATTTATGTAATGAAATAATTAAAGAACATGATGGGAAAATAACTATAGAAAATGGATTTTTAATAAAAATAAAAATTTCTTTAATAGTCTTAAAATAACCTTTTATTTCCCATGGTTTTAAGGGAAATTAATAAGCAAAGAAGGGTGTGCTTTTGGTGGTAGATATATCGTTATTAGGGTGCGGTGGAGGCATGCCAATGCCTAATAGATTTTTATCCTCAACTATTATTAATTATAAAGGAAGAAAGATTCTTATAGATTGCGGGGAAGGTACTCAGGTGGCTATGAGATTTATTGGATCAGGATTTAAATCTATTGATGTTATATGCATAACTCATGGACATGGAGATCATGTTGTTGGATTACCTGGACTTCTTGCTACTATAGGTAATAGTGGAAGAGTTGATCCTATAACCATAATAGGACCAAAAGGTATTGAAGATATAGTAAAAGGACTTAGGGTTATAGCACCTTACCTGCCTTATGATATAAATATAATAGAAAATCCTAACATCCCTTTAAATATAATAGAAGATTTAGTAGTTTCTACGTTAGAATTAGATCATTCATCACCTTGCATAGGTTATAGTTTTTATTTTAAAAGAAAACCTAAATTTGATGTAGATAAGGCAAATACAAATAATGTACCTAGAATTTTTTGGAGTACTCTTCAAAAGGGCGAGAGGGTAATTGAAAAAGGAATTACGTATGAACCTAGCATGGTTTTAGGTAGTGAAAGGCAAGGCATAAAGATTAGTTTGATAACGGATACAAGACCATTAGATACAATACCGGATTTTATAAAAGAAAGCGACTTGTTTATATGTGAAGGTACTTATGGTGATGAAGAGGATTTAGATAAGGCAGTAAAAAACAAGCATATGACATTCAGTGAAGCAGCACAGCTTGCACTTAAAGGTAATGTTGATGAGCTTTTACTGACTCACTTTAGTCCAGCTATGAGTGAACCAGAATTATTTAAACAAAATGCAACAAATATTTTTGAAAAAACTATAATAGGACATGATATGTTTGTTAAGAGTTTAGCTTTTAGGGATTGACCAATTTAAATTATAATATTTTATAGGGAAGCACTAATATTGTGGGAGGGGGCTTCCCTTTTTTATAATAAGTTTTGTTTTAAAAGAGTGTTATTTTGAAATTATAGGAAGCTAGCAATTTTTTAAACACAGTTTTATAATAAAATGTTTCAAACTAAAAAATCTTTAATAAGATTTTCTTTTGGAGCATTTTATTTTTTGGAGTAGAATTAATAATGATTATCAATTACAATTATATTAATAGCACTATACTGTAAAAATAGAAATTATATTTTAAGAATGGAATTTAAGTGAAAATAAAATTAAGTGTCTATTAATTTTATATATGTTTAATGAAAGGAGAGGTTTGTTTATGAATAAAAATAGAGAGGAATTGCTTCAAAAACAACCTAGAGAATTGATGTTTAAATTATGTATTCCAGCAATTCTGGGGATGGTAGTAATAGGATTATATTCATTTATGGATGGAGTTTTTGCTGGACAGTTAATAGGGAAGAATGCTATGGGTGCTGTAGCAGTTGCATATCCAATTACATTTTTAAATAGTGCTATAGCTACTTTGATAGGAATAGGGTCTTCATCCATTTTGTCAAGAGCAATAGGAAAGAACGATCAAGAAACAATAAATAAAATTATGGGAAATTTATTATGCTTAGTATTAATATTCTCTATCATTATTATGAGTGTAGGAATTGTATTCACAAAAGAGCTTTTACTTTTAACTGGGGCAGAGGGAGAAATTTTAGAGTTAGGAATAAGGTATCTTCGCATTATTTTTATGGGCTCAATTTTTGTTAATTTTGCTCAAAGTGCAAATATGGTAATGCGTGGAGAAGGAATTATGAAAAAAGCTATGGCTTTTATGACAATAGGAGCTGTTTTAAATATAATATTAGATCCTATTTTAATAATGGCTTTTGGAGAACATGGAATCGAAGGGGCAGCAGTAGCGACTATAACCTCTCAAATTATTCAAGCGGTAATTACAATGTTTTACTTTATAAGAAAAAGTAAAAATGTTAGGTTTCATAAAATACAAATTGAAAGAACACTTCTATCAGAAATATTCTCAGTAGGTGTATCTGCTATGATGATGCAAGTTATGAGTATGGTACAACAGACATTAATGTATAGAATGGCAGCAAAGTATGGTGGTAATAATCAATTGATATTAATGGGAGCAACGTTGAGGATACAAGCTCTTTCTTTTATTCCACTTTGGGGAATGAGTCAAGGATTACAACCAGTAGTTGGAACAAATTATGGAGCAAAATTATTTTCAAGAGTAAAGAAATGTACAAATATTTTTATATTAGGAGCCACTGCACTTGCTCTTGTATTCTGGATTCCTATTCAATTATTCCCTGAAAAAGTATTATCTCTAATGATAACAGATATATCCATAGTTAATCAAGGAATTACTAATTTTAGAATAATGTATAGTACGTTCCCAGTATTAGGGACTTTCATTATGGGAGTAACATTTTTTCAATCAATAGGTAATGGAAAAAATGCTGGTTTACTAGTTTTATTAAGACAGATAATATTATTTGTACCAGCAATTATATTCCTTCCATCTATTGTAGGAATTAGTGCTGTATGGTTTGTAAGTCCATTAATAGATGGGATAGTATTTGTTATATTAGTATTGTTAATTTCTAAGGAGTACAAAAAGATGTATACAATAAGTAGTATTGAAGCTTAGATGTATAGACATCTATGATGATATTAGTGGAGAACACCACATAATGGTGGTGATTCTCCTTTGGGTATTTCGTATACAATTATAATATCATTTTTAAGTTACTAAATAATCATAAGCAAAAATAAATTATTGCTCAGAACTTAGGTATAAGTGGAAGATAATTGAGTATTTTAGTTATCTATTAAATTTGGTTTTAATGCTTGTCCAATAATCTGGATTTTCAAGTCCAAGTCGCCATATCGCTATACCAGATATATCATATGAATTTACTAAGTTAAGCTTATAGTTTAAGCTTTGGGCATTTTCAAACCACACAGTATGACTAATACCAGATGCATCTGAATAAGTAAAATATGGAGATTGTGATACAGAATCCCATTTTATAGTAGCTCCATAATTTGCAGCTAAATTGTAAGTGGCTGAAATACTGTAGGCCTTAGTTCCATTTATGGACCAATCATAGCCGTAAGCTGCAGTCCCTAGGAGAAGCTTTTCTTTTGGTATAACTGTAAGAGCATATTTAATTACAGTTTCTACCCAACTAATTGAAGCGATTGATCCAGGTGTGCCGCCAGGATAATGTTCATCATAAGTCATTAATACAATTTGGTCTGAATATTTAGCTAGTGTAGCATAATCATAAGCGCCACTCCAAGAAGCTGTAGGACTATCACTAGTTTTAGCAGCAACAGCCATGGTTACATAAAAACCTTGAGGATGAAGTGTACTATAAAGTTCACTCATAAATGCTGTTAAATAGCTTCTATCATAATAGTATAGACCTTCAAAGTCAATATTAACTCCTTTATATCCATTAACTTTTATGGCATTTAAAATATTACTTATTAAAGTTTGTCTATTTGTTTGATTTTCTAATAATGTTTTTGCTATATTACCATCAAAGTTATTTGATACCATGGCAAGTGTTTTAACTCCATTACTATTTGCATAAGTTATTTGATTTGTTGGAACTAAGCCTGAAATTTTTCCATAACTATCTGTTATATAAGTATGTGTGGCAATTTCATCAATTGTTGAGGTGTTTGTTGCTATTGAATTATAGGAGGAATTGTCCCCTGAATAATAATAAGTAGCAAAGCCCATTACTAGTTTTTTAGAAGTTGATATAGATTGAGCCGTTGTAAGATTTATATGCGAGGAATCTGGGGATGTACCAACGGAATTATATGCTCTAACAAAATACCAATATTTTGTGTTAGACGCTAAATTTGTGTTTTTATAGCTATTTGTTAAAATTGTAGCTATTAAAGTATAATTTGAGTCACTAGGAGTGGCTCGATAAACTTTGTAGCCTGTAGCTCCAGAAACTGACTGCCAATTTAAAGTTACTTCATTTTGTGCTATTCCTGTATAAGTTAATGAAGTAGGAGCTGCAGGTGGAGATTTTAATTTTTTATTAGGTTTAGCGAAAATAAAATTAGTGTTTAAAACAAATACAGCAAGTACAGTAATAAATAATAAAAGTTTTTTATAATACTTCAATATAAACCACTCCCTTTTAAATATAAAGTTTAATTTTGATTTAATATTGGTCTACATTAGAGGCGTTTAATTTCTCTATTAATTAAGCTGATTTTTTAATATAATATTTATTATATCGACCGGGAAATAAACATAATGGACAAGTAATTTATGGTATTGTTTCCTAGGAAAATCTATTTGAATTAATCATAATATTTTTAAAGTATAGATAACTTTTTTTATTAAAAAAAGGCTATCTTAAAATTATTTAATTAAATAATTTTAAGATAGCCTATAATCCTATGTCTATAAAATATATACTATTAAAAGTTAATTTTAAATTCAACACCTTTATTTATATTATAAGCTAATATAGTTCCTCCATGGGCTTCAATAACTTGTTTTACGATAGCAAGACCTAGCCCAAATTTACCTTCTTTATCTTTTTTATAAGTATCAAAGAGTATATTTGGATCATTGACTTCAAATGGTGGTCCATCGTTTGAGATTTTTATCTCTGATTTATCATTAATATCTATAGATATAGAAATTGAGGTTTTTGCATACCTTAGTTGATTTTCAATAATATTTTCAAATGCAATGAGAAGTGCTTCTGCATCACCTTTAATTTCTAATTCTTTAAAATTTAGTTCCCAATTTAGTTCAGGGCTGACTATGCTGAATTTAGATATAATGCTTTTCAAAATCCTATCAATTCTTACAATTTCCCGATTTTCGCTATATTCAAGTATATGTCCAAGTGTATTTAGTTTTAGTAGTTGAGTAATTCGTCTTTCTAAACGCTCAGATTCTGTTTTAATTACTTCAGCTGCTGATCTCTCTGAATTTATACTTATGTCATCTAATATAGCTTGAGCATATCCCTTAATAATCATAACAGGGGTCTTTAAATCGTGTGATGTAGATTGTAGAAATTGTCTATCTCTTTCTTCCGCAATTTTTAATGAATCTCTCATTTTCTCTAATGCTTCCGATAAAAGTCCAATTTCATCAGGATCAGTTTTAGGTACTTTTGTGCTCCAATTACGTTTAGAAATTTCTTCAGCAAAGATTACAAGCTTTTGAATAGGCTCAGCAATTTTTTTTGCGGCAATCTTGGAAGTGAAAAAACTGATTATGAGAAGAATTATTATAATGGCAAAAACTTCAATTCCAAATTTGATATTTTCTTTAGATGAAGTTAAAAAAACCATAGCGCTAGTTTTAGTGTCATTCCAGTCCACATAATAATAATGAGACATACCGTTATCTTTTATTATGCCTTGATCTTCTTCAACACCATATTTCGATATATTATCAACGATTTTATCGATGATTTGTTCATTATTTTTATTATTTAAATATAAGGCCTCAGTAAATTTATCAATAGTTATATTAATTTTATCTCCGTTTTTTTCAATTCTAAAATGAGCTACCAAAATAGGGGCTTCTGATGTTCCTTCTAATTTATTTGGTTGTATAAAGCTCTGTTCTCCATTCTTTTTAGCCTCGGCCGATTCTTTTAATTGATTAAAAATAAATTCATCTTTAGCATTTTTAAAAACAGTAATGTTAGCAATAAAGATTATAATTAATAGTATTGCAATAATTCGAGTTATATCATACCATATTTTCCAACTTATCGAACGAAATGTTTTTTTCATGTTGTCACTCCATTTTCAACATATAACCATAGCCATATACTGTTTCTAAAGGTAAGTTATGTACTTTTTTTCTAAGTCGTCTAAGAGTGTCATCTACAACTCTTTCAGAGCCAAAATAGTCTGTTCCCCAAATGTTATCAATGATTTCTGTTCTACTTATAGCTGTTCCACGGTTAGTAATGAGAAATTCTAATATATCATATTCTTTTACTGTTAGTGTAATTTCTTCACTGTTATTTATAATTACTCTCTTTTGTCTATGAAAAATATAGGGGCCTAAGGAAACTGCTATTTCACCTTGTTTGCTTTTTTTGTTTTTTAAAATTCGATTCACTCTTAAAACTAATTCTCTAGGGAGAAAAGGCTTAGGGAGGTAGTCATCGCTTCCCATCTCAAGCCCAATTACACGATCTAGTTCTGCACTTCTAGCAGACATAAATATTACAGGTATTTCAGGAGTATTATTCTTAATTTCTTTAATTAAACTATATCCATCTATACCAGGAAGCATAATATCAAGTATCCATAGGCTAGGTTTCTCTGAAATAGCATTTTTAGCATCTAATCCATTATTGAAAGTTATAACATTATATTCAGCATTTGTTAGATAAGATACTAATAGATCACTTAAGTTTTTTTCATCTTCAACTAGAAATATTTTCTTCATATACATCATCACCTTTTTACTTTGCTTTTTCTAAAGCATCTTTAACAGCATTTTTAATACCCAGAGATGAATATGTTGCACCACTAACTGTATCAACATCGGTACTTTGGGATTCAATGATGCTATTAGGTATAGTAGCATTAGCTCTGTTAAACCACTTCATATCATCACTAGATTCTAGCACTTCTATAGTTGAAATCTTCTGGTCTTTTATTGTTACTTTCACGGTTATTGGACCTCTAAAACCTTCACTAGTACCAGTATAGGAACCATCAGTAATATTTGTTGTACCTACTGAGTTTTCAGTACTATTATTGTCAGCTGTTTTTGTACTATCTAATGATGAAGATTCGTTATTAGAGGTTGATGATTTAGGCGTATCATTAATTGTTGTTTTGTCATAAATATTAGAATGTTTTTCTGCGTTTAAGGGATTAGTTCTATTAAATATATTATATACTAAAGGAACTGTAATCAATACTAGTATCACTACCAATATAGGTAAGTATTTGTTCTTTTTATTTTGCTTAAAGTGTACTTTACCATAACTAAGAGTATCCTTTACAGGACAGTTAGAAATACATTGGAAACAATTAATACACTGAACTGATCTTAAATTACTGCATTTTGATATTTCAATATTCATAGGACAAACTATGTTACATTTATTGCAGTTAATACATGTAGATTCATTTCTTCTTATGGTAAAAGGTCTAAGAATACTCATTAGACCATATTTAGCTCCTTCATAACATAAGTAATTACAAAATGGTCTATCAAAAAATAAAGATACTAATGAAAATATACATATAACTACAATGGTACCAATTGAAATTAAATTACCTAATAGTAATTTTTCAAAGTTTACTCTGGGGTCAAATGACATAATATTAAAAATCAAGTCTACTTCAACTAAAAATACAATTAGCAATATTACATATCTATTAAATACAAGTATCTTTTGAATAGCTTTTGGCATTTTTCTTTTTCTTATTTTAAATAAATTACCTAGTTTGCTAAATAAATCTTGAATAAAGCCAAATGGACAGATCCAACTACAGTAGAATACTCCTAATAAAGGAGTTGACACTAGGATTGTTAGCATTGCAATTTTAAAGTTAATAAAGAATGAAGTAATTGTTAAAATTAAAAATATAAATTGGATTCCAAAACGATATTTTTGAATTGTTTTCATAATAATATTTCCTCCATATTTTATCTTAAGTTTATCTATTATTTATTGATAGTGAATTCTCAATATAAAAATTATTGTTAGAATTATTATAGAGTTATTTTTGTTCATAATCTATCAGAAACCTATGTGAAAATTATGGGATAGTTATGGGAAAATAAAAAAGATAAAATTTTTAAATCCAGAGAAAACTTCTCTGGATTTAAATTAATAGGGTAAGCTGATTATATTTTTTTCTCCCACCAACCATATGCTATATCAGCTTTGACTAATTCTGGACCAGGTGGAACTAGTAATGTTAGAAAACTGCTTCCAGGAGGAATAACTATTTTACCGTCTTTTTCATTAGCTAGAGTTGAATTAGATGGTACAATCCTTGTAAAAGCTTTGATGCCATCTGTAATTTCATCAGTTAGGAATTGACCAGCAAGGAAACGCACCATTGGTTTAGGTGGTGGTGAAAAAGCAAGATTAGCAGGTGTAATTGAAGTTACTGTAATTGCTCCTTCGGGGATAGAAGAACCCATATAAATTCTTGACTTTATTGGCAAATTGGAGGTGTTGGTTACAGTTACAACACTAACATATAAAATTACTCCAGAGTTTTGTGGATTATATAAAGCTCCCCATGCATAACCATCGAAACCAAAGCTTAATAAATTTGATTGGCCAATAAAATATCTACCTTTAAAGGATTGATAAACAGGGTTTTCAATATTCACGACTTTTTTAATATCACAAGAATTTGGTGGAATATACATCTTATCACCTCTATGTATCATATGCTATAAGGCATTAATTGGTACAAGCATAAATGTTTAAATTCAAACATGAGGTTAAAAGTCCAATAAATGCAAAAGTATAAAAGTTAGCTATAAATTTTTTATCTTCTAAGTATATTACTTTTTGTTTTGATTTACTTATTAGTATTAAGTATTAGAAAATTTGAAAATATTGCATATTATATTAATATAAATTAAGTATGAAAATTTCTTTAAATTATTTATAGTTGAAAAAGTGATAGAGTGGTATATTTAGGTACATAAATTATAGTTATTATGTTACAATGATAGTATTAATAGGAAAGGACAAGAGGTTTATCATGAGGAACAAAAAATTAGTGGGGCTAATAATTATACTTTTAGTTACTATTTTTATTTTCATTAATAGGGAAAAACTTCAAGAATTTAAAGATGTAAACTCTTTAGTAAAGTATATTAAAGGTTATGGTAAATATGCTTTATTATGTTTTATTATAATATTCTCATTAAAGCCAATACTTTTAGTGATACCGTCAGCTATGTTGTCTATAGCTTCAGGAATACTATTTGGTCCAATAAAAGGTTTTACTATAAATATGGTGGGATTTTTTATTTCGGGAACGCTAGCTTTTATGGTAGCAAGATTTTTAGGTAAGGAGTTTGTAGATAAGATACTAAAAGGCAAAGTATTATCTCTGAATCAAAATATAGAGAAAAAGGGATTTAAGATACTTTTTTTACTTAGATTACCTCCAGTATTGCCTTATGATCCTTTAAGCTATGCTTGTGGATTAACTAAAATAGATTATAAAGCTTTTATATTTGCTTCATTACTAGGGGTTGTACCAGAAACTTTATGTTATTCTTATATGGGAGAGAATATATTTAATCCTTTATGCGCAAAATTTATTATACCTATGACGATAATAGTTATAGCTACTTTACTTTCAGGAATTGCTTTTAAAAAAAGTAAGGATATAGTTTAAATATTTAATAGAAAAATGTTGCGATGCAACATTTTTCTATTATAAATTTTACTTAGAATTTAAGCAGTTTTTTATCTTCATGAAGGCATATTCTAGGGCTGAATCAAGGTTGCTAGTATTCTTTCCGCCACCTTGAGCAGAAAAATCACTTCCACCTCCATTTCCATCAATTAAGGTTATGGAATCTTTTAAGAGTGAGTTCATACTAATAACTTTCAAATCTTTTGAGCACATAAATATAAGACGTGCTTTGTCATCATCTTTAATAGCAAATAAAACTATGACATTTTGAAAGGATGTCAGTTTTGAAGCTAGAAGGTTGATGTACTTAAAATCTGAATTATCATATACTGATTTTATTATGTTAATATTATTTAGCTTATCACAGTTATTGATCATATTTTGAATTTCGTAATCGGCAATTTTAGTTTTCAAATTATTGTTTTCATGAGTAGTTTTTCGTAGATCTTGTGTAATATTTTGTATTTTTACTAATGCTTCTTCTTTATCACATTTTAAATCAGTACAGATTTTTGAAATAAACATATCTTTTGAAAAATAGTCTTCTATAGCTCTCTTGCCACATAAAAATGTTATCCTTGTGAAATTTTTATGGTTTTCCCATTTTATGATTTTGATTAGTTGAACTTCTATTGTGGAATTAGGATGTATTCCAAAGCATGGAGTTATAAATATATCGTCAATTTTAAATACTCTTATTTGTTCACTTGCTTTGATAAGAGTTTTTTTCAATGATAATTTTTTTAGTTCTGACTTAGAAGGGTATATAAATTCAACAGGAATATTATCAAATATAATCTTATTTGATAGTTTTTCAGACTCCTCTACTTGGGACATATCGAAAATTTTATCTATATCAATGGTGCAATAGTTTTCACCTAATTTAGATTCTATAGTATTTCCATTGAATAAGTTAAGAAAACAAGAAGAAAGAATGTGTTGTCCAAGATGCTGTTGCATACTGTCAAATCTATTTTTCCAGTTAATAGAACATTTAATTTTATGAATTTTTATTGGCTTTTTTTCAGTTACATGATATATAGAGCCATCTTTTTCGTATACTCTTAATACAGGGATTGACTCTAAATATCCAGTATCACAAGGTTGATTCCCATCACCAGGATAAAAGTAGGTCTTATCTAAAAGAATATGAAATTCATTATTTACCTCTAGTATGTTTATTATTTCAGCAGTAAATACTTTTATATATTGGTTTTCATAATAAAGCTTTTGCATATTTATAGTTCTCCTTTTAATAGCTAATAGTAGGCACATTTAAATAAATAACTAGTCAGTATGCTAGTTTTTTTGTGAACTACTTCTTCCTTGGAACCCACTAATAGAATAACTATTAGCGGAACCCAAGTCATTGTATTTCACAAAATATCCGTCGCATCTTTGACTTGTTATTTATTTTCATATGTCTTAGTTCTTTTATAATTGTACTATAAAGATATAAAAGAATTCTATGAAAGGTAATGTATGATATGAAATTTTTAGTTTTAATTATGAAGATTTTAAGTAAATGTTACAATAATATTGATGAAAGATTATATTTATAAATGAAGTATTAACTAAAGAATTAGATATAAAATATTATGACACTATGAATTAGTAAATAGTTATGACAAACAAAAAACAGAACAAAACAGCAAAAAACAGCAAAAAAGTATTAACAAAACAGCAAAAAAGTGTTATTATGTTATTGGGCAACTTAAAGTGTGTCTATGGTGTAGATGAAAGGAGTTTTATATAGTTGTGTTTGCAGAGGAACGACGAGAATTAATACTTTCTAAAGTAAAGTTACTTGGAAGAGTATTTGTAAAAGATTTAGCGGAAGAGTGTGGCGTTTCTATAGATACTATTAGAAGAGACCTTACATTTATGGAGAAAAAGGGACTTTTAAAAAGAACTCATGGAGGTGCTGTACCTTTATCAAAAGTTAGAAGACTGCCAATGGACGAGAAAATTAGATATAGTGAAGGAACAGAACACCAAAATGCAGTTGCTAAATTAGCTTCAACTTATATAGAGCAGGGAGATACTGTTTTTATAGGAGGAGCCAGTATACACTATGTTTTATTAAAATATCTCCCAAAAGATAGGGAATTTACAGTGATTACAAATTCACTTACAATTGCACAAAAACTTAAAAGTATAAACAATATTGAAACATACATAGTATGTGGAAAAATAAAAAGTGAAGAAGGTATGGTTGATGTATTATCTACCGACTTTATAAGAGGATTAAGAATAGATATAGCTTTTTTAACAGGAGGAGGAATTTCTGCAAAACATGGTTTAAGTAGTTCTACACCAGAAGGAGCTATTTTTCAAAGGACTGTAGCAGAAGTATCTCGCAGAAAAATATGTCTTGCCAATTTTGATAAGGTAGGTACTGAATTTTTTTCAAAAACTATAGATATTAAAGAGTTGGATATATTAATAACTGATTGGGAAGCACCTGATGAGGAAATAAACAAAATAGAGAAATTAGGAATAAAGGTTTTAACTGCAAAACAAATAAAAAATACATAATTTTATTCAATAAAAGGAGGTAAAATAATGAAAGTTAATTTTTACACATCTCTAAGAGAATATAATGAAAAAAAAGGTGAATTTGATAAAGCCATTCAATCTGTTATTGAAAAAGGTAATTTTATATTAGGTGAACAAGTTACTCAACTTGAAAAAGATATTCAAGAGTATACAGGAGCAAAACATGCTATAGGAGTAGCATCAGGTACTGATGCATTAGTTATTGCTTCAGATATACTTGGATTTAAGGATGGAAAAGAAGTTATAACTTCACCATTTACTTTTCTTGCATCTGCATCATGTATTATAAAACATAAAGGAAAGCCGGTTTTTGTAGATATTGATGAAGATACATTGCAAATTGATGTTAATAAAATTGAAGAAAAAATAAATGAAAATACAGTAGGAATACTTCCTATACACTTATTTAATCAAATGAGTGATATGGATAAAATCATGGAAATAGCAGGTAAACACAATCTTAGAGTTCTAGAAGATGCTGCTGAGGCATTTGGTATGAGATTTAAAGGAAACAGTGGTGAGTATAGACATTCAGGAACTATTGGAGATTTTGGAGTATATTCATTCTTCCCAACAAAGACTCTTGGAGGATATGGCGATGGGGGAATGATTGTTACTAATGATGATAATTTAGCGCAGCTTGTAAAATCTTATAGAGTACATGGTGCCTCAAAAAAATATCATTATGATTTTATAGGATATAATTCTAGATTAGACACTCTTCAAGCGGCTGTATTATCAGTTAAGTTAAAATATATAGATGAAGCAATAAAGAAGAGAGAAAACATAGCTAAGTTATATATTGAAGGATTAAAAGATTGTAAAAATATTAGATTCCCTAAAGTTAAAGGTGATCAACATCAAGTGTATTATGTATTTAATATATTAGCAGAAAATAGATATGAACTTGCAGAATACTTAAAGAAAAATGAAATAGGAACAAGTATATATTATCCAATGCCTCTTCATCTACAAAAAAGTTTTCAATATTTAGGATATAAGAAAGGTGATTTCCCTGTAGCTGAAAAGATTGCACAAGAGATTATTGCACTTCCTATATATCCAGAGATGACTACTGAAGAAGTTGAATTTGTATGTGAAACAATTAAAAAATTTTATAGAAAATAATAGAACCAATTAAAGAGAGGATGTTTAATATGAATAAAAAGATACCATTTTCACCACCAGATATAACTCAAGCAGAAATTGATGCAGTAGTTGAAGTTATGAAATCAGGTTGGATTACATCTGGACCAAAAACACTTCAATTCGAACAAAATATAGCAAAATATTCTGCTGCTAATCATGCTGTAGCTTTAAATAGTGCTACTGCTGGATTAGAACTTATATTAAAAGTATTAGGAATTGGTGGAGAAGATCAAGTTATAACAACACCATACACATATGCTGCTACATCTAACGTATTACTACATAGAGGTATAAAACCAACTTTTGTAGATGTAAAAAAAGGTGACTTTTTAATAGATGAGCAAAAAATTTATGATGCTATAACACCAAAAACTAAAGCAATAATGACTGTTGATATAGCAGGAGTTCCTGTAGATTATGATGCAGTTAAGAAAGTAATAAAGGCTAAAAATCGTGAGGATATTGTACTTATATCTGATTCAGCTCACTCATTTGGTGCTACATATAAGGGACAAAAAGTTGGAGGACAGATGGATTTTCACGTATTTTCATATCATGCAGTAAAGAATCTCACAACTGCAGAAGGTGGGGCAATTACTTTTAACAATAATAACTTTAAAGGTAAAGAAGATTTATATAAAGAATTTAAATATACATCATTACAAGGACAGACAAAAGATGCTCTTTCAAAAATGCAAGCAGGAGCATGGAGATATGATATTTTAACTGATGGTTTTAAATGTAATATGACAGATATTATGGCATCAATAGGTCTTGTGCAGCTTGAAAGATATGAAGGAATGCTTCAAAAGAGAAGTAAGTTATTTGATGTCTATAATTCTGTCCTTAAGGAAAAAGAATGGGCAACACTTCCTTTCAGAGGAGAAGCCGGAACTGAAACTTGTTATCACTTATATACATTAAGAATAAAAGATTTTACTGAAGAACAAAGAAATAAAGTTATACAAATGATGGCAGAAAAAGATATAGCTACAAATGTACACTTTATGCCACTTCCTATGTTTACTGTATATAAAAATTTAGGATATAAAGTAGAAGATTATCCTAATGCATATGCACAATATGCTAATGAAATAACATTACCGCTTTACTCTACACTTTCATTTGATGATGCTGAATATGTAGCAACTGAACTTGTTAAATGTGTAGAAAAAGTTTTAGGCTAGTTAAATTAATATAAATAATAAGATTGTATAGTGATTATAAAAAATTGCTATACAATTTTTTTATCATTAGAGATCATCTGAGATTAATTGTGGTGTAGCATTTTTGCTTGAATAGAATATATTACTATTGTGTTAGTAAAGAAATAGGAGGAAAAATTATAATATGGCTCATCCAATGAAATCAGAAATTAACAAAACAGATGCAATTTATTCACCTAATGAAAAATGTATCCCACAAGAAATGGTAATAAGAAATGTTAGGTTAGCTGCAGCATATGTTCCTTTCCAAAAACTTTGCACTATATTCTCACCTATAGAATCTCTTAAAAGAGGGACTGTTTTCCCAGAACTTTTTAGTCCTTACCCAGTAAAAGATAAATCTAATATGTAAGTAAGGAGGGGAATATTGTGAGTAAAAATATGAGTAAAATGGAGCTTCTAAAACAGATCACTGCCTTAAATTTTGTAGTTGAAGATCTTGGATTATATCTTAATACTCATCCTATGGATCAGCAGGCTCTTGCTAAATATAATTTATATGTAATGCAGTGTAAGGCATTAAAACAAAATTATGAGCTTTGTTACGGAATGTTATCTGAAAATGGTCAAAGTCCATATCCATGGCAATGGATAAATGAACCGTGGCCTTGGGAATATGAGGCTAATTTTGAGTTTGAGAGAGGGGAGAGGTAGTATATATGTGGACTTATGAAAAGATATTAGAATATCCCATTAAAATAAAAAATCCTAATCCTGAAATGGCAAAGATAATTATAACCCAATATGGAGGCCCAGATGGAGAATTAGGAGCATCTTTAAGGTACTTAAGTCAAAGGTTTGCCATGATTACTCCTCAAGCTATAGCTACATTAAATGACATAGGTACAGAAGAATTAGCACACTTAGAGATGGTTGGTGCAATGGTTAGACAACTATTAAAAGGCGCAAGTGTTGAAGAAATAGAGAAAAGTGGTGCAGGTGGTTATTATGCAGATCATGGTAGAGGAGTTTATCCTGTAAGTGCGTCAGGAGTTCCATTTACAGCTGCATATGTTCAATCAAAAGGAGATCCAATTGTAGATCTTACTGAAGATTTAGCCGCAGAACAAAAAGCAAGAGCTACCTATGAGTACTTAATTCAAATGGCTGATGATCCTGATGTAATAGAACCTTTAAAATTTTTAAGAGAAAGAGAAGTTGTTCATTATCAGAGATTTGGTGAAGCTCTTAGAATTGTTCAAGATTATTTACAAGAGCCTCATCTATTTGTAATGCCAAAACCAGATTTTATGAAGTAATTAAAAGTATATAGATACTTTAGCACAGAGGATAATTTTTCTCTGTGCTTTTTTATGCACAGAAGATAATATTGGATAAATCTAATCTAAGCGAATATTGACATAAAATTTGAACAACATATAAATGTAAATCAAGTTAAAACAAGAAGTATAATGTGATTTTTAAGGAGGATATTTTATGTCTAAAGTTATGAAAACAATGGATGGGAATCAAGCAGCAGCATATGCATCATATGCGTTTACTGAAGTTGCAGCTATATACCCAATAACTCCATCAACTCCCATGGCAGAATCTGTAGATGAATGGTCAGTTCATAGTAAAAAGAATATATTTGGTCAAGAAGTAAAGCTCGCTGAAATGCAGTCTGAAGCAGGAGCTGCAGGAGCTGTTCATGGTTCTCTTGCTGCAGGAGCATTAACAACTACATACACTGCTTCTCAAGGATTATTGCTTATGATTCCTAATATGTATAAAATATCTGGAGAATTACTTCCAGCAGTATTTCATGTAAGTGCAAGAGCTCTTGGTGCGCATGCATTATCAATTTTTGGAGACCACCAAGACGTAATGGCATGTAGGCAGACAGGATTTGCTCTTTTAGCTTCATCAAATGTACAAGAAGCTATGGATTTAGGATGTATAGCTCACCTTAGTGCAATTAAGTCAAGAGTCCCATTTCTTCATTTTTTTGATGGATTTAGAACATCTCATGAGTATCAAAAGATAGAAACAATAGACTATAATGATTTAGCTAAAATTGTAGATTATAATGCCATAAAGCAATTTAGAGATAGGGCTTTAAATCCGGAACATCCAGTTGTTAGAGGAACGACTCAGAATTCAGATATTTATTTTCAAGGAAGAGAAGCTTCAAATAAGTTTTTTGACGAAGTTCCTAACATTGTAGAAAGTTACATGCAGGAAATAAAGAAAATTACAGGAAGGGAATATCATCCGTTTGATTATTATGGTGTACCAGATGCAAAGTATATTATAGTTGCTATGGGTTCTGGATGTGATACTATTTCAGAAACTGTAGATTATCTTAATAAAAAAGGGGAGAAGGTCGGACTTGTTAAAGTTCGTTTATATAGACCTTTTTCAGCTAAACATTTCTTAAATGTAATACCTAAAACAGTAGAAAAAATTTCAGTACTTGACAGAACAAAAGAGCCTGGTGCCCCAGGAGAACCTTTATACCTTGATGTTGCTAAATTATTCTACAAGTCTGAAAATAAACCAGTGATTATAGGAGGAAGGTATGGTTTAGGATCAAAAGATACAAGACCATCTGAAATCTTATCAGTATTTGAGAATATGAAAAAAGACAATCCAAAAGATAATTTTACTGTAGGTATTGTAGATGATGTAACATATACGTCCTTACCAGAAGCACAAATGATAAATACTGCACCAGAAAACAATATAAGTTGTAAATTCTGGGGGTTAGGTTCAGATGGTACTGTAGGAGCTAATAAAAGTGCAATTAAAATAATTGGAGATAATACAGATCTTTATGTTCAAGCATATTTTTCATATGATAGTAAAAAATCAGGAGGAACGACTATTTCACACTTGCGTTTTGGGAAAAATCCTATAAGATCTTCATATTTGGTACACGAAGCAGACTATATAGCCTGTCATAATAAAGCATTTTTATATAATTATGATATATTAAAAGGACTAAAGAAGGGCGGAACATTTGTACTTAATTGTCCTTGGAAAGAAGAGGAGTTAGATGAAAAAATACCTGCATCTATAAGAAAATATATATCCCAAAATAATATAGAGTTCTATGTTATTGATGCTATTAAGATTGCTTCAGAAATAGGATTGGGAGCAAGGATAAATATGATTATGCAATCTGCATTTTTTAAATTAGCTAATATAATACCTGTTGAAGATGCAGTTAAATATCTAAAGGAGTCTATTGAAAAAACTTATGGCAGAAAAGGCGAAAAAATTGTTGAAATGAATAAGAATGCTGTAGACAGAGGAATAAGAAGTCTAATTAAAATAAATGTGCCTATATCTTGGAATGAAGCTGAGGAAGAAGAAAGACCTATTAAAGATGAACCTGAATTTGTAAAAAAAATACAAAGAAAGATAGCTAGAAATGAAGGAGATGAATTACCAGTTAGTGCCTTTAAGGGCATGGAAGATGGAACATTTCCACTTGGAACTACTGCTTATGAAAAAAGAGGAATTGCTGTTATGATTCCAGAGTGGCAGATAGATAAATGTATACAATGTGGTCAATGTGCTTATATATGTCCTCATGCTACTGTAAGGCAAATCCTTTTAGATGAAGAAGAAGCTCAAAAGGCTCCTGATACATTTAAAACTAAAAAACCAACTGGAAAAGGACTTGAAAATTATTACTATAGAATACAAATAGCTCCATTAGATTGTACTGGATGTGGTAACTGTGCTGATATATGTCCTGCACCAGGTAAAGCTCTTATAATGAAATCAGCAGATGAGCAGATAGAAATGGAATCTGAAAATTGGGAATTTGCTGCTAAAGTTAAAGAAAAAGACGGTGTGATGGATAAAGAGACAGTTAAAGGAAGTCAATTTGTTAAGCCTCTTTTAGAATTTAACGGTGCATGTCCAGGGTGTGGAGAAACTCCATATATTAGACTGTTAACACAATTGTATGGTGAAAGAATGATGATTGCTAATGCAACAGGTTGCTCATCAATTTGGGGAGCAAGTGCACCATCTATAGCTTATACTACTAATGATAATGGCAAAGGTCCAGCTTGGGGCAACTCATTATTTGAAGATAATGCAGAATATGGATATGGTATGTTTCTTGGAGTAAAGCAGATAAGAGAAAGATTAATGGATCTTATGAAAGAGGCAATGGAGATGCCTACACTAAATGAGTCTATAAAACAAGCATTCAATGAATGGATAAATTGTAAAGAAGATGGAGAATTATCTAAAGGTGTTTCATTAAAGGTATTAGAAGTATTAAAAGAATATAAAGATAAAGAAAATCCTATAATAAAAGAAATTTTAGATAAAAAAGATTTTCTAATTAAAAAGTCTCATTGGATTATAGGTGGAGATGGTTGGGCTTATGATATAGGATATGGTGGAGTAGACCAAGTATTAGCTATGGGTGATGATGTAAATCTTTTTGTGATGGATACTGAGATATATTCAAACACAGGTGGTCAATCGTCTAAAGCTACACCTACAGGAGCTGTTGCTAAACTTGCGGCAGGAGGAAAAAAATCAAGAAAGAAGGATCTTGGACTAATGGCTATGAGTTATGGAAATGTATATGTTGCTCAAATAGCTATGGGTGCAAACATGAATCATACTATTAAGACTATAGTAGAAGCTGAGAAATACAAAGGACCTTCAATTATTATAGCTTATGCACCTTGTATTAGTCATGGTATAAAGTTAGGTATGGGAAGTAGTATGAAAGAAGAGAAAAAGGCTGTAGAAGCTGGATATTGGCATTTGTATAGATACAATCCTGATTTGAAAAAGGAAGGGAAAAATCCATTTATTCTGGATTCTAAAGAACCAACAGCTTCATATAAAGAGTTTATTCAAGGCGAAATTAGATATTCTTCATTAATGAATACATTCCCAGAAAGAGCAGATTTGTTATTTAAAGAATCTGAAAATAATGCTAAAGAAAGATATGATATATACAAACGTTTATCTCAACTAAAATAGTTAATATTATAAATAAAAGCTGTTAGTGTATAAATTAATACTAACAGCTTTTATAAATAGCCTTAAAAGTTATTATTTTTGATTTTCATCAACATATTCTTTAGCATTTATTACTTCATGATCATTAGGAATACTAACCATTGATGTTGATTTAAGTTTTTCTTTATTAGCCCATGCAGCAGTGTCATGCTTTTCTATAGGTGTAGCCATGAATTTTTCTTTAGATTTATTTTTGCTCATATAATCACTCCTCATAAATAGTATTATCAGTATTAAGTAAAATATAAATAAAAGTTTATATTTTGCTAGCGTTAGCTTTTAATTGTGCATAAGTGAACTAAAAAATTATGAATATTAATAATTTATATTTATTAATGGAGTGAACTGTATGTTTTTGAATATGATTCTCATATATTCAATTTCTAAACTGATGGTAGATAGTTTTCTCTAAAAGGTTTTTATAATAAGTAGTTTTTGTATTTGATTCAGGAAATAATGATTTATAGGTCTGAATTGTTATAAAAGGGGTCAGGGATAAGCCATAGATTGCTAAGATTTGGCGTAAACTAATATAACTAACCTCAAAGATTATTTTTAATGGATTAAATAACAAAACTGAATTTAAGAGAACAAAACCTAAGGAAAAAGCTATACACAGATATTTATTAGAAAATAAACCAATTTTAAATATGGATTCTTTAGAACGACTATTAAAGCCATGAATTAATCTTGCAAGGCATAAAGTTGAGAAAGCCATAGTACTTGCAAGTTTTTTATCACCTGTATTTAAACCAATATGAAAAGCTGTCATTGAACATATAGAGATTAATAAACCTTCAAATAAGATATTTATTCCAAAGGTTTTATTTAATATTGGAGTGCTTACATCTCTTGGAGGTTCTCTCATTACCTCTTTTTTGTTAGGTTCAAGTCCTAAAGCTATAGCAGGAAGGCTATCAGTAAGTAGATTAATAAATAAAAGATGAACAGGAGCAAAGGGTACAGGAAGAGAGGTTAAGGAAGCATATAAAACTGATAGAATACCTGCTATATTACCAGATAACAAAAATTTAATAGAATTTTTTATATTGCTATAGATATTTCTACCATTAGATATAGCTTTTACAATAGTAGAAAAATTATCATCTGTTAGTATCATTGAAGCCGCATCTTTGGCAACTTCTGTCCCTGTGATTCCCATAGCTATGCCTATATCAGCTTGTTTTAGTGCGGGGGCATCATTAACTCCATCTCCAGTCATAGCAACTATATTTCCTTTTTCTTGCCATGCTCTTACTATTCTTATTTTATGCTCTGGAGAAACTCTAGCATAAACAGAAATATTTTCAACTTTTTGTTTTAATTCTTTATCACTCATCTTGTCAATTTCATGGCCTTCAATGGCTCTAGAATCTTGTTTTAATATACCAATTTGTTTAGCTATAGCAGAAGCAGTGATTTTGTGATCTCCAGTTATCATGATTGGCTTAATGCCTGCACTTATACAATCAGCTATAGCTTTAGCAGATTCTTCTCTTGGTGGATCCATCATAGCAATAAGACCTACAAATATTAAGTTATTTTCATCATCTATAGTAATAGATTTGTTTGTATTAATCTCTTTATAGGCAAAGGCAAGGACTCTTAATCCGTTTTTAGAGAATTTTTCATTTGTTTTTTCAATATTTTCTATGTCTTTAGGGGTAATGGGCTTTATACCATCACAGGAATTTATCATTACGGTTTTACTGAGTAATACATCTAAAGCGCCCTTAGTTACCATTAGAGTTTTTTCAGAGATGTTATGAACGGTGCTCATAAGTTTTCTTTCAGAATCGAAAGTTATCTCATCAAGCCTTGGATAATTCTTTCTTATAGTTAATTCATCTAAATTATAAATATCACCTAAATTTACAAGAGCTACTTCTGTAGGATCTCCAATTTCTTTATTTTCTATAGTTATAGCATCATTACAGAGTAAGCTCATTAAGATTAATTTTTTTTCTATAGGTTTTTCAGGATTTAATTCATTATAATCTAAAATTTTATTGTCAATATATATTTTTTTTACAGTCATTTTATTTTGTGTTAAAGTTCCTGTTTTATCTGAACATATTATTGAGATGTTTCCTAAGCTTTCTATAGTTTGAAGTTTTCGGACTATAGCATTTTCTTTAGCGATTTTTTGAGTACCTAGAGACAGTACAATTGTTACAATAGAGCTTAAAGCTTCAGGAATAGCTGCTACTGCAAGAGCTACTGCGAATATAAAAGAATCTACGAATGCGTACCCCCTATGCATATTTAATCCAAATACAATAACACATATAATCAGTATAGCAGCAGCTAATTTTTTACTAAAATTATCTAAGTTAACTTGTAATGGGGTTCTCTTTTCTTTTGTGTTTTCTAAAAGTTCAGCTACTTTCCCAAGCTCTGTGTCCATACCAACTGAAGTAACTAATATAGAAGCTCTGCCATAAGTTACTAAACTACCTGAAAAAGCCATATTTTTTTTATCGCTTATTGTTACATTATCTTTTTTTATGATATCATCTGTTTTTAAAACACTTTCTGATTCACCAGTTAATGAACTTTCATTAACTTGAAGACTATAATTTTCAATTATTCTACCGTCAGCAGATACGTAATCACCAGTATCTAGATATAAAATATCTCCTACAACTACTTCTTTTGAAGAAATTTCAATTTTTTCACCATTTCTTAGCACTTTAGCTGTTGGAGCAGACAAAGCTTTTAAGCTATTTAAAGACTGTTCTGCTTTAATATGTTGCATAGTGCCTAAAATAGCGTTTAATAAAACAACTGAAAATATGACAATAGGGCTTTCAGAATTTCCTAAAAACATAGATATACTTGCTGCAAATAATAATATTATTACTAACAAATCTTTAAATTGTTCTAAGAAAACCTGTAAGGTTGTTTTCTTTGCTGTTTCTTGAAGTTGATTTAAGCCGTATTTTTCTCTTTGTTTTTGAACTTCTTTATTGTTTAAGCCTTTAGAAGTTACGTTTAATATACTCATTAATTCTTGTTTTGATTTTTGGTGAAAATCTTTCATAAATACTACTCCTTTGAAAATTTTTAAATATAAATATATAAAAAAACAAGACTTTCAATATAATTCTAGAAAATTCAAGAATCATATTAAAAGTCTTGTAACCAATAATATTGGCATATAATACCAGGCAACTTTCGTTAGCCGTAATGTTGATATTATATTTATTACTACTCCCTTTTAATATATGGAAAAAATATTTAATTTTGAAACTAAGTTTATATTATAATTATATTTTACTTAGAGTAAAATATTCACTAAAATTTAAAATTTTTAGGAGGTAAATTTATATATTTCAGGAAATTTCATAATTCTATGTAATTTGTTTAAAGCATATATTGACTCTTACCTTATGTAATAGTGTATATTAATATGAAAAAGAAAACGAAAAAATTAAAAAGATAAAATAGATAAGCAAAATTTAACATAATCAATAATTAAAAAAAATATTGACTATAAAAAAATGAAGTGATAATATAAAAACATTAGCTGGCTAAATAAATGGAGGGATATAAATGAACTTTTGTGAACATGATTCACTATATCATACTTTTATACAAGTAATAAGGCTTCATTATCATCGTACTCATATGCTTCTTGAAAAAATAGGAATTTATCCAGGACAACCACCAATGCTAATGGCATTATATCATAATGATGGACAAAGCCAGAGGGAGTTAGCGGATAAGCTTAAGATAAAACCTTCTACCATTACAGTTATGCTTAGAAGAATGGAGAAAGCAGAACTTGTGGGAAGAAGATTAGATACTGAAGATCAACGTGTTTCAAGGGTATATCTTACACAACAAGGTAAAGAAATTTGTGAGAAAGTAAAAGAAATTATAAAAATTATAGATTCAGAATGTTTTAATGGTTTTACAATAGAAGAGAAAGTTTTACTTCGTAGATTATTTATACAAATGAAAGATAATCTTTCAAAAGAAGAAGAAAATAAATTAGACGGCTAACTTATTTTAAATATTTTGTATTGAATTTACAATATGTGAGATTAGAAATTGATAATTTCAAATAAATGGAGATGATTGCTTATGATAAAATTATTTAGATTTTTAAAACCATATACATCGTATATAGTTGCAGTTTTTATACTTGTTTTTTTTCAATCAATTTCTGAATTGTATTTACCAACATTGATGTCGGATATTGTTAACAAAGGCATAGTTAATGGTGATACTAATTATATTTTAAAAATTGGAGGATTGATGCTTCTTGTTGCTGCAGGTGGAACTATATGTATAGTATTGGCTAATTTCCTATCTTCAAAAGCTGCAACAGGACTTGGAAAAATTCTACGTAATAAGGTTTTTTCAAAAGTTGAGAGTTTTTCACTACAAGAGTTTGATAAGATAGGTACAGCCTCTCTTATTACAAGAACTACAAATGATATTACTCAAGTTCAACAAGTGCTTATGATAATGCTTCGTATGATGGTTAGTGCTCCTATGATGTGTATTGGTGGTATTATTATGGCAGTATCAAAGGATGCGGGATTATCTCTCGTTCTTGTTGCTGTTATTCCAGTACTTGTTTTGGCTATATTTATAATAGCTAGAACAGGAATACCTCTTTTTAAAGCAATGCAAGTAAAAATTGACAAACTAAATCTTGTTGTTCGTGAGGAATTAGTTGGTATTAGAGTAATACGTGCATTTAACCGTATTGATCATGAGAAAAAGCGTTTTGATGAAGCTAACAATGATCTTACTGATACAGCTATTAAAGTAAATAAGATATTAGCAACACTAATGCCAGTTATGATGGTAGTACTTAACTTCACATCAATTGCTATCATTTGGTTCGGAGGTATTCGTATAGATAATGGAAAGATGCAAGTTGGAGATTTGATGGCATTTATTCAATATGCAATGCAGATCATGTTTTCATTAATAATGGTTTCAATGATGTTTGTTATGATACCTCGTGCCTCAGCTTCAGCAGTAAGAATTAATGAGGTTTTGGATATTGAACCAGAAATTAAAGATGCTGAAAATCTTAAGAATTCTAATAGCAAAAGAGGATATGTTGAATTTAAGAATGTAACTTTTAGTTATCCAGGGGCAGAACAACCAGCTATAAATAATATTAGTTTTATGGCAAAACCAGGAGAGACAACAGCCATTATTGGAGGAACGGGTTCAGGAAAGTCTACAATGATAAGTCTTATTCCTAGATTTTATGATATTGATAGTGGGAGTATTCTAATTGATGATATGGATGTACGAGAAATGAGTCAGGAAAGTCTTAGAAATAAAATTGGATTTGTTCCTCAGAAGTCAGTTATTTTTACCGGTTCAATAAGGGAAAATATTAAATATGGTAAAGATAATGCTAGCGATGAAGATGTTAAATGTGCAGCTGAAACAGCTCAAGCTATGGAGTTTATATCAAATATGAAAGATGGGTTTAACTCTATTATAGCGCAAGGCGGAACTAATGTTTCTGGGGGACAAAAGCAGAGACTTTCTATTGCACGTGCTTTAGTTAGAAGGCCTGAGATATATATATTTGATGATAGTTTCTCAGCTCTTGATTTTAAGACAGATGCTAAACTTAGGTCTGCTTTAAGAAAGGAGACCACAGATTCTACTGTGATTATTGTCGCCCAAAGAGTTAGTACTGTTATGGATGCTGATAGAATTATAGTTTTAGATGAAGGTGAAGTTGTAGGAATGGGGAAACATAAGGAACTTTTAAATGATTGTAGTATATATCGTGAAATTGTAGCTTCGCAACTTTCAGAGGAGGAGATAGCATGAGTGATCAGAAAAAGGGAGCTAGGTCAGGTGGACACATGGGACCACATATGGGGATGCCTGTAGAAAAAGCAAAAGATTTTAAAGGGACACTTAAAAGACTTCTCAAATATTTAAAACCACGAAGAGGTCAACTTATTGTAGTATTTTTTATGGCTATTTTGAGTACAGTTTTTAGCATTGTAAGTCCTAAAATTATGGGAAGAGCTACAACTAAATTATTTGAAGGACTTATGGCTAAATTTATGGCAGCAAAGATGCACAAGCCTATTCCTAGTGTTGATTTTGAATATATAAAACACATACTTTTGATTTTAATAGTTCTTTATGCAATTAGTGCATTTTTTAGCTATATTCAACAATTCATTATGGCTGGAGTTGCACAGAAAACAGTTTTAGAAATGCGTAAAGATATAAATGATAAACTTCAGCGTTTACCACTTAAATTTTTTGATTCACGTACTCATGGTGAAATTTTAAGTCGTGTTACAAATGATGTTGATAATATTGCCACTACATTACAACAAAGTTTAACACAACTTATTACATCTGTGGTGACTATTGTAGGGGTTATAATTATGATGTTTACAATAAGCCCACTTATGACTCTTATTGCTTTTGTAACTTTGCCACTTTGTGCTATTGTGACAAAAAAAATAGCGTCTACTTCACAAAAATATTTTTCAGGCCAGCAAAAGGAACTAGGCAATTTAAATGGGCATGTGGAAGAGATGTATACAGGACATAAGATAGTGAAAGCTTTTGGTCGTGAGGGGGACTCTATTGATAAATTCAATGAGATTAATGAAAGACTTTACGAAGAAGGATGGAAAGCTCAGTTTGTTTCTGGGATTATAATGCCTCTACTAACTTTTATAAATAATATAGGATATGTACTTATATGTGTAGTTGGAGGAATTATGGTAACTAAAAAGAAAATTGAGATTGGTGACATACAAGCATTTATTCAATATTCTAAGCAGTTTACTCAACCAATAGTTCAAACAGCAAATATAGCTAATATTCTTCAATCTACTGTTGCATCAGCTGAACGCGTTTTTGAACTTCTTGATGAAATTGAGGAAATTGAGGATAGTGTTGATTCAAAAATTTTAGAATCACCAAAAGGTGAAGTTAAATTTGAGCACGTTAGATTTGGATATAATGAAGAAATAACTCTTATTGAAGATATGAATATAGATGTAAAACAAGGGCAGACGATTGCTATTGTAGGGCCAACTGGAGCAGGTAAAACAACTTTAGTAAATTTATTAATGCGTTTCTATGAAATAAATGAAGGTAGAATTACTATTGATGGTATTGATATTAGAAACTTACAGCGAGGTAATTTACGAAGCAATTTTGGTATGGTACTACAAGATACATGGCTTTTTAATGGTAGCATAAGAGATAATATAGGATATGGGCGTGAAGGAGCTACAGAAGAAGAGATTATTAATGCAGCGAAAGCGGCTCATGCTGACCATTTTATTAGGACTCTTCCAGAGGGATACGATACAGTACTAAATGAGGAGGCTTCTAATATTTCACAAGGACAAAAACAACTTTTGACTATTGCCAGGGCAATACTTGCTAATCCATCTATATTAATTCTTGATGAGGCTACAAGTAGCGTTGATACAAGAACAGAAATTTATATACAAAAAGCTATGGCAGAGTTAATGAAAGGAAGAACAAGTTTTGTTATTGCACATAGGCTATCAACAATTCGTGATGCAGATTTAATACTTGTTATGAATAATGGTAGTGTTATTGAAAAAGGCAATCATGAAGAACTTTTAGAGCAAAAAGGATTTTATGCTGATCTTTATAATAGTCAGTTTACTAGTGGGAGTTTAGAAAAAGAGGCTGTTTAAGATTACATTAATATTTTAAATGAATGAGCTACTAGTATCCACGAGTCACTAGTAGCTTTTATAAAAATATAAGGTATGTTTAGTAGAAATATTTATAGACTAGAACTTTACTTAATACTATCACTATATAGGTAATATATAAGTACATTAATGAATAAGTAATCATATTATATAAGGATTGATTAATTTGGAGGTAAGCTTAATGAAAAATTACCAATTAAATCATACTTATATATTAGATTTTAAAGTAGGAGATGTAAATGGTGATGGAATAATAGATAGAGTATATCTTATAGGGAATAAGGAAAGTGAAGAGGCTATATTTGAAAAAAATATAGCTTTGGTTATTGAAGATGGATTAACAAGCCGTAGATTATATGTACCTCTTGAAACTAATGCTGGGTATGGAGCAAGATTGTTCTTAGCTGATTTTACTCAAGACAAAGTTAAAGATATAAAGATAAGTATAGATTCAGGAGGAAGTGGGGGGCTTGCATATTACTATATATATTCTTTAAAAAACAATATTCTAAGGTTGATATTTGATTATGAAGATTTTAATCAAGAATATCAATATGAGGTTATATATCGCAATAATTATAAGGTGGATGTTATAAACAAAAAAATGAAGGAGATTTATACTATTGATATAAGTTATAGAGATCCAGAGTATCTTTCTGATATATATAATCCAGATGGTACATTAAAAGAGCCTTTGATGGGATGGGTAAATCCATTAGGTGGACTTTGGCCTGTAGTTACAGATAGAAATTCAAGAAGAAATACTTATGATTTACTAGCAATACAAAGAATTGCAGGAAGATATAATGCTGATGCGTTAGGTAATGTACAGACACTTTTAACTTGGGACGGTACTAAATTTAAGCCTGAATATGCTGAAGTTGCTTTGTTTGGAAGAGAATATAAGATATAAACTTTATATTTATTATTAAATAGGGAATAATAGTGGCTATAGGTATTACTCATAGACATACTAGTCTATGAGTGTTTTGTTTTTATATAATAAGAGTTGACTAAGAGGATTGCATACACATATATTATTTATAAGTTATAAAATCGATATAAAGATACATAAAGATACTTAGTAAAAAGATGATTTTACGGTTTATCTACTGCTACTGCACATTATTGTTAATAAAATTCAGTTAAGTGGTACTTCTGTACTGTATAATGGTTTTTAAGTTTTATATGAAGTAAAAACTCCATATAAAACTTAGAATACTCTTTATTTTTCCCTGAATATTTAATAAAATAATATAGTTAGATATGATATACTGTAATCACAATAATATTATAATTAGCATATAAAAAATATGGAGATGATTTTTATGAAATTGTGTTCTATTTGTAATAAAAATATAGCAACTATATTCATTTCAAAAATTATAGATGGAAAACCTAAAATGCAAGGTTTATGTATAGACTGCGCTAGAAAGATGGGAATTCCGGTTATAGATCAGTTGATGCAACAAACTGGTATGTCAAAAGAAGAAGTTGAAAATCTTACGGATCAAATGAAGGGAATGCTTCAAGATATAGATATTGAAGAATTAAGCAATAATGAGTTGTTTTCTAACTTATCTGAAGGATTATTTCCATTCATGAAAAACGATGATGGGATTGTAGAACAAGGAGAAGAAGAAATTCAAGAAGAAGCTACAAGTGAGGATGAGTTTACATTAGAGAATAAAGAATTTAATGATAATAATGAAGAAAAATTTTCAGGGACAAGAGAGCAATCTAAAACTAAATCAAAGAATAAGCATTTTAGAAATAAAAAGAAATATTTAGATAAATATGGAATAAATTTAACGGATAAAGCAAAGAACAAAGAAGTTGATAGGATTATAGGAAGAGATAAGGAAATTGATAGAGTTATTCAAATACTTAACAGAAGAACGAAAAACAATCCGATATTGATTGGAGAGCCAGGGGTAGGTAAGACAGCTATTGCAGAGGGATTAGCCGTGAAAATTGCAGATAAGGAAGTGCCACATAAGCTTCTAAATGCTGAAATATACCTCCTTGATCTAACAGCGATTGTGGCAGGAACACAATTTAGAGGACAATTTGAAGGTAGAATGAAATCAATTATAAAAGAAGCTAAAGAGAGTGAAAATGTCATTCTTATAATTGATGAAGTTCATAATATTATGGGAGCGGGAGAAGTTCAAGGCGGAGCAATGAACGCTGCTAATATTTTAAAACCGGCTCTTGCAAAAGGAGAAATACAGCTAATAGGTGCAACTACTCTTGAAGAGTATAGAAAACATATTGAGAAGGATTCTGCTTTAGAGAGAAGATTTCAACCGGTATTAGTTGATGAGCCTACTGTAGAGGATACGATAGAAATTTTAAAAGGAATAAAAGGTTATTATGAAGATTATCATAAAGTAATAATATCTGACAAAGTAATAGAGGCAGCAGCAAATTTATCTCAAAGATATATTACTGATAGATTTTTACCAGATAAAGCAATTGATGTGATTGATGAAGCAGGTTCAAGGGCAAATTTAAAGAACAAGAATCTTACTAAATTAGAAAGTCTAAAACAAGAGTTATCAAATCTTCAAGATGATAAAAGAAGAGCTGCTGAAAATGATGATTATGAAAAAGCTGCAGAATATAAAATGAGAGAATGTAAGCTTGTGGAAGAAATAAAAGAAATTGAAGAAAAAAATGGTAAATCAGAGATTACAGTTGAAGATATAGCTTATGTTATAGAAGCTTGGACTAAAATACCAGTACAGAAAATTACAGAAGAAGAAGCTAAGAAGCTATTAAGTTTAGAAAAAAGTCTTCATAAAAGAGTCATTGGACAGAATGAAGCTATAGTGAGTTTATCAAAAACTATTAGAAGAAATCGTTCAGGATTTAGAAAAAAGAAAAAGCCAGCTTCGTTTATATTTGTTGGACCTACGGGTGTTGGAAAAACAGAATTAGTAAAGGCATTAGCTGTAGAGCTTTTTGGCAATGAAGATGCTATGATTAGAATAGATATGTCAGAATATATGGAAAAACATACAGTGTCTAAGCTCATAGGAGCTCCTCCAGGATATATAGGATATGATCAAGGGGGGCAATTAACTGAGAAAATTAGAAGAAGACCTTATTCAGTAATACTTTTAGATGAGATTGAAAAAGCTCATCCTGATGTATTTAATATGCTTCTTCAAATTCTTGAAGACGGAAGACTTACAGATAGTCAAGGAAGAACAGTTTTCTTTGAAAACACAGTAATTATCATGACTTCTAATGCAGGAACTAACTTTAAGTCCAATGGAATAGGATTTAATAATGCTGGATATGCTGCATTAGAAAACAGTGCTAAGGAAGCATTAAAGGAAACTTTCAGACCAGAGTTTTTAAACAGAGTAGACGAGGTGATAGTATTTAATCAACTTAATACAGAAGAACTTCGCAGTATAGTAGATTTGATGCTTAAAGAAGTTATAGATGAAGTATTAGAAAAAAATATGACTATAGAGGTTTCTCAGGAAGTAAAAGATTTTATATTAGAAAAAGGATATGACGAAAAATATGGTGCAAGACCTTTAAGAAGAACAATTCAAAGGTATATTGAAGATGAAATTGCAGAAATATATCTTGAAAACAAGCTTAAAGAGGGATCTCATATAAAGGTAGAATTAAGAGATGGAAAAGTAGTGGTTGAAAGTTAAAAGTTTTTGTTTTTATAGACTAAAAATTTTAAATTAATAATAAAGCAATATTTTCTTTGTTTTATGAGAAAATATTTAATTTAAGTGTTAAAAAAGCCAGTGAATTTTGAATAGAACTAAAGTTAGTAGGGTTATATAGGGAACTAGTTATTCTAGCTACTAAATTATGGGCAGTTCATTATTTACTGGTGTTTTTGTATGTAAAAAATATATTATGTTATTAATAATAATTTTTCAATTTCATATTGATATTAGATTCTATGGAAGAGAAGAATGGTATTTATAACTAACAATTATATGATAAAAATAGTATAATTATATATAAGATTGTATATAAGTGGAGGAAGGTGAACCCTTGAAAATTTTATTATATATAATAATAGGAGTAGTGTTATTCATTATATTTGCTGTTATTTTTGAAAAGCCTATGGATGATTCAGGGGATGAATTTAATGCTAATATATTTCCTTTTGAGATAAAAGATCCAAAGGATTGGTATAAATCAAAGAAGGACAATACAAAAGAAGATGATAAAGGTAAATAAGTATAAAAGGTGGACAATGTAAATACTAGGCTCAAATAGAGGAGGTTATTTTGATAAAATGCAGCTACAGGATAATAATGAAGATATAGTAAAAAGGTGGGAAAAGTTTATTAATAAAAATATATTAGATACAAAAAAGATAAGACATATTATAGCAGAATCATGGAAGCGCAGCAAGAAACATAAAATAAATCCATTTTCAGATGAATTTTCTGTGAAGCTTGAAAAAAATGAGTTATTTAAAAGATGTAAGCAATTTGCATCGCTTTTAAATACTACAAAACCTTTTATGGAAAGTTTATATAAAATAGTAAAGGATACTGAGTTTTTAATTAGGTTAACTGATAGAGAAGGATATGTTTTGGATCATATAGGAAATGAAAGTTTGATTAATATTTATAGTTTTTGTGGGTTATGTGAAGGGTATAGTGTAAAAGAAGAAATTATAGGAACAAATGCTATAGGTATAGTACTTATAACTGGAGAGCCTATTCAGGTCGTAGGAGGAGAACATTATTTAAAAAAATATCATAATTTAACATCATCAGCTTGTCCTATAAGAGATAAAAATGGAGACATATTAGGAGTTTTGAGTATGACAGGAAATTATAGGCTTGTTCATCCTCATACATTGGGCATGGTAGTAGCTGCTGCAGAGGCAATAGAAAAAGAGATTAAATTAGAAGAAAGAAATAAAGAACTTGAAAATATAAGTGAAAAATTTTATCAAATTACTGAGTCTATATCAGAAGGTATAATTAGGGTTGATAGTAGTGGAAATATAGTAAGCATAAACAGATTTGCCAGAAAATTATTACTATTTAAAGAAAAAGATATTATAGGAGAGCATTTTAAGAATATTCTTAGTGTAGGAAATCGACAAGATATAATTAAGAATATAAAAAGTTTTAGAAAGCTTGAGGAAGAAGAAATACACTTTAAAACTCGAACAGGGAAAAAAAAGACATGTATTGCAAACATTACTCCTATTAAAGCACCAAATAATAGAGGACGAGAAGGTATAGTTATAACTTTTAGAGAAGAAAAAAAGATTCATAATTTAGTTAATAAAATAGTTGGAGCTAATGCTAAATTTACGTTTGAAGATATACTTGGAGAGAGTAAGTCTATAAAATCGGCAATAAAGTTATCCTCAATTTCTGCTAAAACTAATACAACAATATTACTTCAAGGAGAAAGTGGAACTGGAAAGGAGATGTTTGCCCAAGCGATACACAATGAAAGTGATAGGAAAGATTTTCCTTTTGTGTTTTTAAATTGTGGGGCAATACCTAGGGAATTAGTTTCAAGTGAATTATTTGGATACGTAGAAGGAGCTTTTACAGGGGCTAAAAGAGGAGGACATCCTGGAAAATTTGAATTGGCCGATGGAGGAACTATATTTTTAGATGAAATAGGGGATATGCCTTTAGACGCTCAGGTAAGTTTGCTTAGGGTATTAGAAGATAGGACTGTTGTAAGAGTAGGAGGGCATGATGTTATTCCAATTGATGTAAGGGTAATTGCCGCTACTAATAAAGACCTGAATAAAGAAGTTGAGCTTGGGAACTTTAGAAGTGATTTGTTTTATAGAATAAATGTTATGACAATTAATACTCCACCTTTAAGGAATAGAGAAGAAGATATTAAAATATTTGTTCAATACTTTTTAGAAAAATTTTGTAAGGATACAGAAAAATATATAAAAGGCATTAGCGAAAGTTTTTACAAAGGTATGGTTAGCTATAGTTGGCCAGGTAATGTTAGAGAACTTCAAAATGTAATGCAAACAGTAGTAAACATGGCAGAACAAAATTCAATATTAAATTATGAAAATATACCATCACATATAACGGGAAAAGAAATACTAGGAGAATTAATACATAAAAAAGAATTAGTTTCTTTAGAAGAAATAGAAAAAAATGCAATTATTCAAACTATAAAAGAGTTAGGCGGAAATGTAGCATCAGCAGCTAAAGTTTTGGGAATAGGAAGAAGTACTATGTATAGAAAGATGAAAAAATATAATATAGATATAATGTAAAGAAAAAAGAAAGTGTATCATAATGAAACTCATGTGCCATTATGATACAAAAAAAATGAAATAATATGTCGCAAGTGTATCATAATGAAACAATTATTAAAAAGGTTGAATATTTTATTCAACCTTTTTCTTGTTTATAGATAAATTTTATAATAAACCAGGGTAAATCAAGGGTTTAAGAGGATGGAAAATAGTAATTATAATTATAAAAAAGTTGGTATGAATCTTGCTAATAAGATTAACATAACTAGAAAAGGAGGTATTGAAAATGACATTTGAAGTTATAATATTATGCTTAATATTTTGGATTATACTATGTGGTAAATTTAATATAGAAGTGTTCATTTTAGGGATTGTAGTGAGTATATTAGTAAGTATTTTAAATGAAAAGCTTTTCGATAAAGCTACAAGAAAAGAGAAATTGTTATTTAAAAATATAAGATTTTGGGTTGAATATATAGTTATTTTGGTAAAAGAAGTAATTATAGCTAATATAAATGTAGCAATGATTGTATTAAGTCCCAATATGGATATTTCGCCTAGTATATTAGAGGTTAAGACAAAATTAAAATCTAATTTTTGTAGAACGGTGTTAGCAAATTCTATTACTTTAACTCCTGGAACTATAACTGTAGATATGGAAAATGATATGTTAAAAATTCATTGTCTTAAAAGAGAATACATAGAAGGCATAGTGAATTCTAAATTTGAAAAAATTCTTTTAAAAATAGAGGAGTGATAGATATGGATAAACTACTTGTATTTGCAATTTTATTTTTAACGGCGACCATTTTTTTATGTATGATTAGAATAGTTAAAGGGCCTAGTGCAGCAGATAGGTTAGTTGCAATAAATGTTGTAGGAACTAAAACAATAATCTTGATTTTAATAGTTTCTTTCATAATAAGAGAGAAATACTTTATTGATGTATCTTTAGTTTATGCTTTAACAAGTTTTATTGCATCCGTTGTTATTGCAAAGAATGTAAGGATATAGGAGGGGATTTTTATGAGGATAGTTATTATGGGAGCATTACTTATGAGTGGACTGTTTTTCTTTATGGTTGGTACTATAGGGGTCTTAAGATTTCCTGATATGTATACAAGAGCTCATGGTGCTGCAAAGTGTGATACTTTGGGAGCTGTGTTATGTTTAATATCGCTAATGATTTATAACGGTTTTAACATAGTTAGTTTAAAACTTTTATTAATTATAGTTTTTATATGGGTTACCAATCCTACAGCAACTCATTTGATAGTAAAAGCAAAATATGGAAATGAGATGAAAGTGAAAAATAAGGAAGGTGTGGATAAAATTGAAAACGTTTAGTATTATAATGCTAATTTTTTTAATTGGGTCTTCTGTAGCTGTTTCTGCCATGAAAAACATGTTATCTGCAATTATTGTTTTTATGATTTATAGTTTGATAATGGCTATATTGTGGGAACAACTTAATGCACCAGATGTGGCAATTACAGAAGCAGCAGTGGGAGCAGGGATTACAACCCTTTTATTTATGCTTACATTAAAAAGAATTAAGGAAGTGAAAAAATGAAGAAAATATTTGCTTGTATACTTTCTATAAGCTTAATTGGTATTTTGTTATTGGGAGTTAATGAGTTGCCTAAGTTTGGAAGCGAAAGCAACCCAGCCAATAATGAAGTTTCAAAATATTATATAGAAAATGCAGTAAAAGATACCGGAGCTACTAATATAGTAACAGGAATTATATTAGATTATCGTGCCTTCGATACTTTTGTAGAAGCCAGTGTTTTATTTATAGCAGCAGTTATAGTGATTATTTTATTAAAAAAAGATAAGAAAGAAAATCAAGATAATAGTTATATTGAATAATTGTAAAAAATTTTAGTTAGGAGGGGCTTATGAAAGATGTAATTTTAAAAGAGATAAGTAAAATAATAATCCCTTTTATACAGATTTTTGGTATATACGTTATTTTTCATGGGCATTTAAGTCCAGGAGGAGGATTTGCTGGGGGAACAATTATAGGCGCTAGTCTTATTTTATACAGATTAGTTTATGGAGGAAAACAAGCTAAACAAAAGCTAGCATATAAAACTTTAATGAATATAATATGTTTTTCTGTATTTTTATATGGAATATTAAAAGGATATAGTTTTATAACAGGAGGTAGCCACATTAATTTGCCACAGCCACCATTAGGTGATCCAGGATATATTTTTAGTGGAGGTTTTTTATTACCTTTAAATATACTTGTAGGTATTATTGTAGCTATATCAATGTACTTTTTTTATTCATTATTTGATGAAGGGGAAATTTAGATGGAGGGTTTATTAAACAATTATTATGAGACAGCAGCAATCATTTTGTTTGGAGTAGGTTTTACAATTCTTTTACTCCATAACAATTTAATTAAAAAAATAATAGGTATGAATATTATGGATACAGCAATTTTTTTATTCTTTATAGCAAAAGGATACATAGAGGGTAAGGAAGCACCAATAATTGTGAATAGTTATAAAGGAGTTAATGCGTATATAAATCCAATTCCAACAGGACTTATGTTAACCGGTATAGTTGTAGGGGTTAGTACCACAGCCTTTGCTTTAGCATTAACTATTAAAATATATGAGAATTATGGAACTATAGAATTAGATGAGATATTAAAAAAGGGAGATGGTTAAATTTTGATTATTAAAAGTTTTCCGCTGATGATAGTGCTCATATTATTTATAACAGCGTTTATAATGCCTATAGTAAATAAAAAAAATATTGTAAAGGGTATAAGTCTTATATCAATGTTTATATCATTAATTTTTTCTATAGCCAATCTTAGAGGAGTATTAATTGGGGGAAAATATTGCTATTCCATAGGACACTTTGATGCACCTTTTGGAATTGAATTTTATATAGGAAATATAGAATCTATAATGGCGGTAATGTTTACTTTTGTGGCTAGTATGGTTATTTGGTATTCCATTTATAGTATAGACAAAGATATAAATGAAAATAGAATTCCTTTATATTATTTGCTTGTAAATATACTTATAGGTTCTTTACTAGGAATTGTATTCACAAATGATATATTTAATGCCTTTGTTTTTATCGAAATAGGAACTTTAGCTTCTTGTGGGATAGTGGTTATAAAAGATAAAAAGGAAAATATAAAGGCAACTTTAAAATACCTTATAATGAGCTGTTTAGGTTCCGGTCTTGTGCTTATGGGAATTGCATTTTTATATTCTATGACAGGACAATTAAATATAACTTATATTCACGAAGTTTTGATAAATAATTATACAAATTACCCTAAGGCGATTGTTGTAACTATCGGATTATTTACAATAGGATTGGGTGTTAAAAGTGCCATGTTTCCTCTTCATAATTGGTTGCCAGATGCTCATTCAAGTGCACCTACGTCATCAAGTGCTCTTCTTTCAGCCCTTGTACTAAAAGCTTTTGCAATATTGTTAATAAAAATTTTGTATAGAGGGTTTGGATTAGAGATTATAGCAGGAAATATGGTTTTGGATATATTACTTATTTTAGGTATTGCAGGAATGGTTATCGGTTCTGTATTTGCTATATTCCAAAGGAATATAAAGAGATTAGTAGCATATTCAACTGTGGCTCAAATGGGATATATATTCTTTGGAATAGGATTAGGAACTGAATTTGGAGTTACATTAGCTGTTTTCCATATGATTGGTCATGCAGTAACCAAATCAGCATTGTTTTTATGTGCAGGGGCAATAATTGAAAAAACAGGACACAAAGAAATTGACAAATTAAGAGGTGTTGGAAAAGAGATGCCTCTAACCTTAGGACTATTCTTTATAGGTTCTTTATCCATGATAGGAATACCTGTACTTCCTGGGTTTGTTAGCAAATGGTATTTATCTTTGTCAAGTATAAGAGCAGGTAAACCAATGCTAATAATTTTTATATTAATAAGTAGTTTGTTAAATGCAGTATATTATTTTCCTATTAGTATAAACGGATTTTTTGGAGAAGAAAATTTAAAGGGTAAAGTATATAAATCTAAAAGAAAGCCACTAAAAGAACTATTGCCAGTAATGATGTTAATTATAGCTATGATTGGAGTAGGAATAGCTTCAAGAAATATAATAGATATTATTAAGCTTGGAATAGGATAAAAGGAGGATTTAATTTGAATAGTGCTGTGATTTTACTCCCAGTTTTTTTCCCTTTTGTTTTATCGATATTAATATCTATTTTTAAATTTGATGAAAGAGGAAGAAATATATTTGCAAGCGCTGGAGTAATTTTTAATTGTATTGTTTTATTTTCTATTTTTTACTATGTAGGTGAGTGTAGTTTTCATTTGTTTAAATTTAATGATTTTCTTGATATATATCTTAAAATAGACAAATTATCAATTCTTTTTTCTATATTAGTATCAGTGTTATGGATATTTACTACTTTTTATTCAATGGAATATATGAAGCATGAAGGAAAGGAAAATAGATTTTTTATATTTTTCACAGCTACTTTAGGAGTTACAATGGGGATTGCTTTTTCAGGAAACTTAATTACATTATATATTTTCTATGAATTACTGACTTTAGCTACTTTTCCATTAGTAATTCATTCTGGTACAAAGCAAGCATTATCTAGTGGTAAAAAATATCTTATATACTCTTTTGGTGGAGCAACATTAGTTTTATTAGGAATGATTCTATGCTTTAGCATAACAAAAAACTTGAATTTTGTTCCAGGTGGAGTATTAGCAGGAGTTTCAGGTGGAAATACAAAGTTATTTCTTGGAATTTACGTAAGTTTATTTTTAGGGTTTGGGGTCAAAGCTGCTTTAGTTCCATTTCACTCATGGTTACCAGAGGCTATGGTAGCTCCCACACCTGTAAGTGCTCTTTTACATGCGGTTGCTGTAGTTAAGTCGGGAGCTTATGCGCTAATAAGAATGAGTTATTTTATAGTTGGGGCTGATGTAATAAGAGTAACAAAAGGGCATATATACATGAGTGTATTAATTGGAGTAACTATTATAATGGGATCGTTTCTAGCTCTTCATCAACAGAACCTAAAGAAAAGGTTAGCTTATTCTACTGTCAGTCAGCTAGGGTATATATTATTGGGAATTGTACTTTTAAACGAAGATGCTTTGGTGGGTGGATTACTTCATTTAATAAATCATGCTGTTATAAAAATAACTTTATTCTTTTGTGTTGGCACAATAATGTATATGACTCATAAGACTGAAATTAGTGAGATAAAGGGTATAGGAAAACAAATGCCTATTACTATGGGATGTTTTGCAATAGCAGCAATTTCTCTTATAGGAATTCCTCCAAGTAATGGGTTTGTGAGCAAGTGGTATTTGGCTTTAGGTGGACTCGTAGAAGGAAAGATATATTTTGCAGCTATACTACTTTTCAGTGCAGTTCTTACAGCATTGTATCTTTTACCTATTGTTACTGTAGCTTTTTTTAAAAAAGAAAATAACGATGTGATAGAGGTAAAGGAAGCACCTATGAAGATGTTGGTGCCTATAGTATCAATAACAGTGATAGTCGTGTTATTAGGGTTATTCCCAAATCCAGTTGTAACTTTTATACAAAAGATAGCAGCTGAGTTGATTTAAAAAGGAGGGATAAAATATGAAGAGTGAAAATTTATTATTATTTATTATACTTTTTCCTATGATAGGAGCTTTTATAGGTCTCGGATTAGGACGAATAAATGAAAAGTATAGGGATGTTTTTAATATTATAATGACAGGTATAGTTTTTGGAGTGGTAACATTTTTATATAAATTTGTACAATCAGGATCAATAGAACTATCTGTACCATATATAATGGGAACAGGGTTACATTTAAAATTAAATATGTTTAGATATATATTTGCTTGGATAACTTCTTTTGTATGGTTTTTAGTTACAATTTATTCAACACAATATTTTATAAATTATAAGAATAGAAATAGGTACTATTTTTTCTTTATACTAACATTTGCAAGTACAATAGGCTTGTTTGTATCAGAAAATATTTTAAATTTATTTACTTTTTTCGAAATAATGTCATTAACTTCTTATCCGTTAATTATTCACGATGAGAGTGAGTATTCTCATGAAGCAGGGAATATTTATATAGTAATGGCAATTAGCGGAGGATTAATTCTTCTGATGGGATTGTTCCTATTGTTTGATTACACTAAAACATTGGATATAAGTCAGCTTAATGTTGCTGTTTCTAATATAGGAAATGTAAAGTATGTGATATCAGCTTTGATTATAATAGGTTTTGGAGTAAAAGCAGGAATGTTTCCTCTTCATATATGGATGCCTAAAGCTCACCCAGCTGCACCTGCACCGGCAAGTGCTATATTGTCTGGAATATTAGTTAAAACAGGTATTTTTGGCATTATTATTATGGTTAATATAATAATGGCTGGAGACATTGTTATATCTGCTATTATATTAGTTATAGGATTTTTGAATATGTTTATAGGTGGATTTTTAGCTATGTTTCAAAGAAACATTAAAAGAATTCTTGCTTATAGTAGTATGAGTCAGATGGGATATATTCTCGTTGGTATTGGACTTGTGGGAATGCTTAAAGAACATGGTGCTATAGCTATTTATGGAAGTTTATACTATGTTATCAATCATGCAATTTTCAAATCGCTTTTATTTATGATAGCTGGGCTTATATATATTGTATTACATGAATTAAGTATAAATGAAATAGGTGGATTTGGAAGAAATAAAAACAGGCTTAAAGTATTATTTTTAATAGGAATGTTTTCTATTATAGGAATGCCTGGTTTTAATGGATATACAGGAAAAACTCTTTTACATGTTGCTCTTTCAGAAGCACATCATATGTATGGAGGATGGTGGTTTACAGTAGCTGAAATTATATTTACAATAAGTAGTGCTTTTACAGTAGCTTATTTATTAAAAATATTTGTAGCTGTATTTGTGGAGAAAAACAATCCTGCTATTGAACAAGTAAAAATAAAATCTAAAGGTATTATATATGTACCTATGGTTATTTTATCAGTAGTGTCTATATTTATAGGTATTATGCCAAATAAAATTTTTAAACTTATTAATAAATCTATAGATGTTTTCCCAAGTCAAGTTTATAAGGAGCCTCATTTCTATTCAGCGTCCCATATAGCTTCAGCATTTCTTATAATATTAATAGGAGTGGGTATTTACTTCCTATTTATAAGAACTTATTTAATGAAAAAACAAGAAGAACATTGGTATTATGAAAATTATGCTTTAAACTGGATTAGTTTAGAAAAAAACATCTATGCACCAGTAGGAAAAGTTATATTTATTGTTTGTTCTATTATATTAAAGATTATTGATAAAGGCCTTATATATTCAATAAATACGTTTAATAAATTATGCAAAGCTTTAACTTTAAGGGAAATCAAGAGAGGAAAGGGCATTAAGGTACAATTGAAACAATGGGTAGAAACAATGGTTGAGTCTAGTATGACTTGTATAAATACAACTCAAAAAAATATAAAAAAACTTACTAATATAGATGAGAAGAATGTACTCAAATCTAATGATATAAGTAATAAAATAAATACTTCTACAACGAACCTTAGAAAAGAAGCTTATAAGCTAGGAGAAAAAATGAATAGTGTAACTTACTCAATATTTGTTTTTGCAGGAGTTCTTGTAGCATGTCTCTTAATTATGATTGTATAAAGTTAAGTTTTTCCTAAAGCGTATTTCTGCTTATAAATTATATAGTAATTAAAAGGAATATAATGCATTATTTTATAAAACATTATATTAGATTATATATTTATTTTTATATGATTTTATTTAAAACTGTTGATAAGTATACACTATCAACAGTTTTTATATTTACTAAAGTTTCAAATAAGTTTTTTATATTAGGAAATTTTTCAATAAATTATTAATGTTAATCATTTTGTATTATAATGGAATTAATATTTAATACATGAGTTAATAAGATAATATATAAACAAATAGTACATTAGTTAAAAAACGGAGGATTTAATCTATGAAATTTAAAAATTTCATAATAGGCGCTGCACTTTTGGGAAGCATAATATTTTCTGTTTGTGCTGCAACTGGAAGGTTAAAAATAGGGAATGATCCTGATACAAAAGCTGCTGAAACTGTAGTTAGAAACTACTTTAAATACGAAAATGAAAAGAACAAAGAAAAGGTTTTATCAACTCTAACAGATAGGTTCAAAAGCCCTAATGTGGTTTGGGGATATGACGATTTAGAAAGTATAAAGCTAATAGGTATACAAGAAGAGATGAATAATAACATCAAAGGGAGTTATTTAAAAGATGGACAGGGTAGTGTAAATGGAACTACTGAGAAAAATCTTAAAGTTTTTAGAGTCACCTATCGTGTTAAATATAAAGAAAATAATAAAAGTGCTCAAGAAAGTGGAAAATATGTTTGGTGGTTTAATGTTATTAGGAAAGATGAAAACTCTCCTTGGCTTATAGATGATTTTGGTGAGTTGTAGATATATTACATTTAAAAACAAATTTTTTAGTATACCTTTTTTGCTTAAAAATTTTATTAAAAAAATAAGGTGTGTAATTTAAAGGGATATATGCTAATTTAAATTGTTTCATAAGGCTATGCCTCAAAGTGTTTTTTTAAAAACATCACTTTGAGGTATAGCTTTTTTATATTGTTGATAAATGAATTTCGCTATAATCAACTCAATAATTTAAAATCTAGATTAGAATTACTAAATAAAATTGTAAAATATAAAAAATAAAATCATTTTAAATATAGTACAAAATTAAAAAAATATTTCAGAAAATTATATCAAATAAAAAATATACAATAAAATGACTCAAAAATTAATTTATGAATAGTAATGATTTCATTAAAATATTAAATGTACATTTTTTTATGTTAACTAGATGTATATAAAAATGAAATTTTAAAAAGGTGAGTATATTATAATAAATTATTTTATGTCATGGAACAATAACAAAGAATAGATAAATTATATTATTTAAAGGAGAAATATATGAGGGACAAAAAGCTTATTTTTGAGGAGTTTAATATACATTTAATGAATGATGAAAAACCTTCAGATTATTTTAATAATTTAATTAAAGAGGGAGAGTTTCCTAAAATATATCCGTTTAATTTGTTAGAGGAATTGAAAGATGTGCCGCAATCGCCTAAACATCATCCAGAAGGGAGTGTTTGGAATCACACTATGATGGTAGTAGATAATGCTGCTGAAAGAAAGACGTTGAGTGAAGAGCCACATGCCTTTATGTGGGCTGCATTTCTTCATGATTTAGGGAAAAAACCTACTACAAAACTTAGAAAAGGAAGAATAACTGCTTATGAACATGATATACAAGGAGAAAAGATAGCAAGAAAGTTTTTAGAAGAACTTACAGGGGAGAAAGAATTTATTGATAAGGTGTGTTATTTAGTAAGATGGCATATGCAAATTCTTTTTGTTGTAAAAGACTTACCTTTTGCTGATGTTAAAAATATGATTTTGCAAGTATCTCCAGACGAAGTTGCATTGCTGTCTTTGTGTGATAGATTAGGTAGGGGAGAAATGACAGAAGAAAAATATAAAGAAGAAGAAGAAAATATTAATAAGTTTTTATATAAAGTTAAGAATTTTAATTGAAAATTCTAGACCATGAAACAAAAAAAGTTTGTTAAATTTAAAGCCTAAAATGTAAAAAAATAGTATATTGACAAGGGGAATTTCATGGTATAACATATCATGTATTGTAAATTGCTAGTATTAATTTTCTTGAAAAAGGTGGTTGAAAATGATAAGGAATCAAAACAGAACTCCATTATTTGACGCTTTAAAAGAATACAATGAAAAAAATGTAGTACCGTTTGATGTACCAGGGCACAAGCATGGTAAAGGTATACCTGAATTTGTAGAATATGTTGGAGAGAGAGTACTAGAGATCGATGTTAATTCTATGAAATGTCTTGATAATATCAGCAATCCAATAACTGTTATTAAGGATGCAGAAGAATTAATGGCAGATGCCTATTGTTCTGATCATGCTTTTTTCCTAGTAAATGGAACATCAGCAGGTGTTCAAGCTATGATTATGAGTGTATGTAAGCCTGGAGATAAGATTATAATGCCTAGAAATGCTCATAAATCAGCTATAAATGGATTAATATTAAGCGGTGCATTACCTGTATATGTTCAACCAGAAGTTAATGATGAGTTGGGTATAGCTATGGGTGTATCAGTAGAAAATATTGAACGTGCTATAGCTGAAAATCCAGATGTAAAGGCAGTATTTCTCATAAATCCAACTTACTATGGAGCAGTGTCGGATTTAAAAAAAATAATTAAAACTGCCCATAAACATGGAATGGTAGTTTTAGTAGATGAGGCACATGGAGCTCATTTTAGATTTCATGAAAATTTACCAAAGGGTGCAATGGAGCTAGGTGCAGATATGGCTGCTGCAAGTCTTCATAAAACAGGAGGATCTCTTACACAAAGTTCAGTTTTACTGTTAAATGAAGGGTTGATTGATAAGAATACAGTTAAAACTATACTAAATTTATCACAAACTACTAGTGCATCTTATCTTTTAATGGCAAGCCTTGATGTAGCAAGAAAGATGCTGGTTATGGATGGAGAAAAGGTTTTGTCTAAAATTTTAGAGCTTACTAGAAAAGCTAGAGAAGAAATAAACAAGATAGATGGATTATATGCTTTTAGTAAAGAGCTTGTTGGAGAAGCTGGTGTATATAATTTTGATGAAACTAAATTAGGTGTGTGTGTTAAGGGATTAGGTATAACCGGCTTTAAAGCTTATGACATTTTAAGGGATGAATATAACATTCAAGTAGAACTTGGAGATGTATTTAATATATTAGCTATAGTAAGTGTTGGAGATAATGAAGATTCTATTAACACTTTAGTGAATGCTTTAAAAGATATGAGTAAAAAGTATAAAGGTAATGAATTTGAATTTGATAAAGTTGCATTAAAGAATCCACAAGTTATAGTTTCTCCTAGAAATGCTTTTTATGCAACAAAAAAGATAGTAAAACTAGATGAAGCAGAGGGGGAAATAAGTGGAGAGTCCATTATGGCATATCCACCAGGAATTCCTATAGTTACTCCGGGAGAAAGAATAAGTAGGGATATTATAGAATATATAAAGTTTTTAAAAAATCAGCATAGCATGCTTACAGATACAGAAGATCCTTATGTTGAGAGGATTAAAGTGTTGGGAACTTAAAAAATGGATATTATAGTAAAATTATAAAATTTCAGAGAAAAATTTTATTTTTACACAAAAAACATAATACAAATCTTTAGAAATCTAGTAAAAAATGAAAAAATTACTAGATTTTTCTTTAAATTTATAAATATTTTTATTAAAAAACAAAAAAATATATTGACAATCTATAAAAAATTAGTATATTTATATATAGTGAATGTTTACTATATACAAACAATAAGTTTACTTATAGTAAACAAAAAACAAAAGTAAACACAAAGTTTACTTTAAGTAAACTAACGATTTTATAAATTTTATGTTTAGAAATAGTAAACAAAATTAAAAATAATGCATATTATACATATTAGGAAACACTTGAAATGACTGGCAATAGCATATAAAAAATATAATAGGATAAACTATTAAAAGGGAGGTTCTAAATGAAAATAGAACAATTAGGAAGACATATTTTAGTTGAATTTTACAACTGTGATAAAGATATATTGAATAATCATGCTTTAATTGAAAAATACATGAATGAAGCAGCAGTAGAAGCTAAAGCTACAATAGTAACCAGTTGTTTTCATATGTTTAATCCGTGGGGAGTTAGTGGAGCTGTTATAATACAAGAATCTCATTTAACAATTCACACATGGCCAGAATATGGTTATGCATCTGTAGATTTATTTACTTGTGGTGATTCAGTAAATCCATGGGTAGCTTTTGATTATCTCAAGGAAAAGCTTCAAGCTGAAAAACATGAAGCATCAGAAGTTGCGAGAGGTCTTGTAGATAGAATAAGACATAATGCACATGAAGACTTAGGCCAAATTAATTATAAGGCAGTATAACAATATTTTTTAGTCCCGGAGGTAATGGTAATGGAATTGTGGTACACTGAAGAACATACAGATAATGTGAGATTCTCTACCAAGGTAAAGAAGCACATTTACTCTGAAAAAAGCGATTTTCAACAAATAGATGTTTTTGAAACTGAAGAGTTTGGTAGACTTCTTACAATAGACGGACTTGTTATGGTAACCCAAAAGGATGAATTTATATATCATGATATGATAACTCATGTTGCTATGGCAACTAACCCAGAAATCAAAAGTGTTCTAGTAATTGGAGCGGGAGATGGAGGAACAGTAAGGGAATTAACAAGATATAGTACTATAGAGAAAATAGATATGGTTGAGATAGATGAAGTTGTTGTTAAAGCTTCAAAGCAGTATCTTCCTTTTACAGCATCAAAACTAGATGATCCTAGGGTAAATTTATATTTTGAAGATGGAATAAAGTTTGTACAAGGAAAAGATAATATGTATGATCTTATACTAGTGGATTCAACTGATCCAATAGGACCAGGAGAAGGTCTTTTTACAACAGAGTTTTACACAAATTGTTATAGAGCACTTACGGAAAAAGGAATCCTGGTAAACCAAAATGAAAGTCCTTATTATTCTCAGAATGCTAGAGAGATGAGAAGAGCACATAATAAAATTAGTAAAATATTTCCTATAGCGAAGGCGTATCAGTACCATATGCCAACCTATCCATCAGGACATTGGCTATTTGGATTTGCTTCAAAGGCATTAGATCCAATAAAAGATTTAGATGCTGAAAGATGGAATAACTTAGGCATAAAGACTAAATATTATAACACAGACATTCATGTAGGAGCATTTGCCTTACCTACTTATGTTAAGGAGATGTTGAAAAATGAAAACATCTAAAAATGTATCAACTTTTATGGGATTTGACAATGAATATGAGGAGTCAAGCATAATTGTTTTTGGAAGCCCTTTTGATGGAACAACTTCTTTTAGACCAGGAACTAGATTTGCACCTAATATAATGAGAAATGAATCTTATGGGCTTGAAACATATAGTCCTTATTTAGATAAAGATTTGGAATGTGTAAATGTGTTTGATGCAGGAGATTTAGAGTTTCCTTTTGGAAATACAGAAAAAGTTCTAAATTTAATTTATGAGTTTGCATCAGAAATTGTAAGAGATGATAAAACACCCGTTATGATAGGAGGAGAACATCTCGTATCTCTACCTGCTATTAATGCTGTGTATGAAAAGTATAATCATATGTATCTAATTCATTTTGATGCTCATACTGATCTTAGAGAAGATTATATGGGAGAAAAATTATCTCATGCATCAGTTATAAAAAGGGTTTGGGATTTCCTTGGAGACAATAAAATATATCAATTTGGAATAAGATCAGGAGAGAAAACGGAATTTGAATGGGCCAAAGAGCATACGAATTTAACAAAGTTTTCTTGTGATGGACTAGCAGAAGCAGTTAAAGAAATAGGCAATAGCCCGGTATATATAACTATAGATTTAGATGTTTTAGATCCCTCTATTTTTTCAGGAACAGGTACACCTGAGCCAGGTGGAATAACTTTTAAGGAAATGGTGGAGGCTATAAATCTTATGAAGGATTTAAATATTGTAGGTGCTGATATTGTTGAATTATCTCCACAGTACGATACAAGTGGGGTATCAAATGCAGTTGCTTGTAAGATATTAAGAGAATTGGTGTTAGCAATATCAAAATAAAGATAATAAAAAATGCTATCTAAAAAGGTAGCATTTTTGTTTTTAGTTAAATTTTTAAATTTTAAACACTTATGTTTATTTATTTTTATTTCTAATTTCAGTAAAATATCCAAAGCAGACAATAAAAATAACTACAAGTAACCCTGCTAATAAAGGGAAAAAGCTTGAATTATCCATTAAAAATCCTCCAAAATAAAAGTCGTTTATAATATTTTTCATTATAGCGTTTATCTAATTTCTACCGCCATTAAGATTCCAACCCTATTTATTGTAACTTATAATAGTGTTTTTATAAAGTAGCATTTTAATTTTACTAAACAACAATTTCTTCAAACATACCTTAGTTTGAACAATTAAATCTTTTTAATTATTTTCTTTTATAAATAGACAAGTAATTAATGATATAATAAAAGAATAGGTAAAAAATGGGGTTCCTAAAATACCAAGCAAAAATATTATAAACACCCAATCAATTTGTTTAAGAATATTTATTTCATAGCTGGTTTTATTATTCATGTAAAAGTCCTCCTCTAAAAAATATGGCGATAGTTTAATTTAACACTGTTTTGTAAATCACATATCCGATTAATCCAACCATAAATATCAAATAAATTAAAAGGAAAATATTAAAAATTTTGTTGAGTTCTTTCTGTTCTTTTTTATACTCTTCTCTTGAGATACTTTTCTTTTTCGAAGGAAAAAGTGGTATTATAAGTCCTAATAAAATTACATTTATATATAAGATTAATTCGTCATATCGTATTAATCCTTTCTCATTTGCAAAAAAATCAGGTTTAAAAACAAGGCTGATTGTAGATAGAACACTTATAACTATAGAAATATATATTAGAATGTTTGCAAATTTTTTATTTTTTATTTTAATAGAAAAACTTAATCCTTTCAGTTCTAAAAAGTAAAAAATCATGCTTAAAAGTGCTACTGCTTCTATGGTGAATAAAATAGTGTTTATACTAATAGTAGTTTTACCTAATGTTAATAGATAAAAACTATATACTAATAGGCATAAAGTAACAATTACAACAGAATTTTTCAATGAGTTATTAAATGAATAAAGTTCTAATTCGTCTTTTTCGCCTAATAATGTTATTAGAAATGAACAACTTATAAGAGAAACAAATATTATATTCAGAGATATTAATAAATTATTTGTAGTTAGCATCATTCTTCATCCTCCAAAATTTCAAAAATTTCATCTACTGTTTTATCAAAGTATTTAGCTATAGCGAAAGCAAGTTTTAAGGAAGGGTTAAAAGTTCCTCTTTCAATTTCTAAGATTGTACCTCTATTAACACCTAAGTCTATGGCTAAATCTTCTTGAGTTAAGTTTTTTTCAGCTCTAAGTACTTTTATTTTTGTATTAAATAATTTTTTCCTTTTAACCATGTCACACCTCAGATTATTGTTATTTATAATTTAATATTACTATTTACAAATACAAATGTCAACTATATACAACATTTTGTTGTGTATATACGTGAATAATTAAAAAATTTAGTTATTTAGAACTAATTACTAAAATAAAATTGCTCTAAGATTTTGTTTCAGTGGCGTATTTTAATAGAACTTTATGCATAGTATTTAAAGTAAGCGTTTATTGGAGAAAAGGTTATATGGACTGTAAAGCATGCAAGAAACTAATAAATAGAATGAAACAAAATATAGATGAGCTTCAAAATATCAGATACATGAGTAGTAATTTATATGAGAAGATGTTTTATGATAGTTTAATTCAACAGGAAATGTATAAAATTAATGTTTTAAAAAATTTTTTATGCAATATGAGAGATATTCAAAATGAATATGAAGATATGGGGGACATAATAGATGGAGAAAACTTGAAGAAGAATTATATGAGTATGAGACAGCGAGTCTTTACTTTAGATGAGCTTGCAAAATATGATGGAGAAGGAGACAATGCCGCTTATATAGCTATTGATGGTATTGTTTATGATGTAACTTATGAAGCAGCTTGGGCAGGAGGAACTCATTTGGGGCTTAAAGCAGGTAACGATTTAAGTGAACAAATGAATTCTTGCCATGATAAAGATAAAATTTTAAGGAACTTAAAACAAGTAGGAATTCTTCAAAAGTAATTATAAAATTTAGCTAAAAATTAGGGGGGGAATAAGTGGTGGTTGATAATTCATGTCCAATATTAAAGTCCAAAACCTCCATAGCTCAGAGACTAGTAAATTTAGCCGTTTCTCAAATACAAAATGGCAATAAAAAAAAGATGAATTTAGTTTGGATTGAAGCTGCGGGTTGCTCAGGAAATATAATTTCATTGTTAAATGGATGTGCTCCTAATGTAGGATATTTTTTAACGGATATGGTGAATTTAAAATATAACAATAGCATAATGACAGCTCAAGGAGAAGAAGCTCAAGAGGAATTGTTAGCAGCACTTAATACAGAATTCATACTTATAGTTGATGGTGCTGTATCCACTAAAGACAATGGAATATATAACATTGTTGGTAGTTATAAAGGTAAAGAAATAACGGGGATGGAAGAAGTTAAAAGAGCAGCAGAAAAAGCTAAATATATACTTACTGTAGGTACATGTGCATCTTATGGAGGAATTTCAGCAGCTAGGCCTAACCCTTCTGAATGCATAAGTGCTGCTGATTTTATAAAGAGAGAAGTTAATAAAGAAGTGATAAGGGTACCAGGATGTCCAGCTCATCCAGATTGGGTTATGGGAACTGTTGCTAGTTTAATATTGTTTGGCGAACCTGAATTAGATGAAGATAGAAGACCTACGGTTTTTTATGGAGTGACAATACATGATATTTGTCCTAGAAGATCATATTTTGAAAAAAGAATATTTGCAAAATCTGTGGGAGAAAAAGAATGTATGTTTAAATTGGGATGTAGAGGACCTGTTACAAAGACAGATTGTCCTACTAGAAAATGGGATGATTATGTAAATTGGCCTATTGGTGACAATACTCCATGCATAGGATGTGCTCAAAAAGGTTTTCCAGATGCTATGGAGCCATTTATTAATATATAAAAATAAGCAAGTTTATTTAAATGAGGTGGGGATATGCCAGATAAGGTGGTTATTAATCCTGTTACAAGAATAAGTGGTTTTCTGCAGATAACAGCTTATATAGAAAAAAATAAAATTATAGATGCTAAAAGTCAGGGGATGCTTTTTAGAGGATTTGAAAAGATGTTAAAAGGAAGGTCTCCTCTTGATGCTATTTATTTTACTGAAAGAATTTGTGGAATCTGTTCTACGGCACATTCTATGGCTTCTGCTAGAGCTCTTGAAAATGCTTTTAATATACAACCTGATAGAAATGAAGAAATGATAAGAGATGTACTTCATGGATGTGAATTTCTACAAAATCATTTAAGACACTTCTATCAATATGTTCTTCCTGATTATGTAAAGAATTTTAATGTAAATCCAATATATTCAGTAACACACAATGATTTTAGAATTCCTGAAAAAGAAAGCGAAAAGCTTAGAAAAAATTATTTTACCTCTTTAATTTACAGCAGGAAGGCTCATGAAGCATTAGCTGTTTTAGGAGGAAAAGCACCTCACAATCATGGAGTTTTTGCTGGAGGAGTTACAGTTAATATAACAGCTCAAAAAATTGTTCAATTAAAAGCCCTTATAACAGAGATTAGAGATTTTATTGTAAATAACATGATTGAAGATGTATGTGTAGTTTCAAAATATTATAAAGATTATTTTCAAATAGGTACAGGAAACGAGAATTTAATGACTTATGGAGTATTTGATAATTACGGAAAGGAAGTTTATTATGTGTCTCCAGGAGTTATTATAGGCGGAAAAGAAGAGAAATTAGATACTTCAAAAATAACTGAAAATATATATAGGTCTTGGTATAAAGCACCACAGAATACTTTAAATATACCAGATAATAATTGGGAACAAGCCCCTCTTAAAGAAGAAGGATACAGTTGGATAAAAGCTCCAAGATATAATGAGAATGTAATGCAAGTTGGGCCTCTTGCAAGAATGTATATAAGTGGAGATTATAAAGATGGAATTTCTACTATGAATAGAATCGTGGCTAGAGCATTAGAGGCTGAAAAAATATCTAATATTATTATTCAACTTCTTAACAGAATAGTGCCTAAGAACAGCACAAATAAAGCGTATACTTTGAGTAACAATGCTGTGGGATATGGATTTATAGATACTACAAGAGGTTCTTTAGCTCATTATACAAATATTGAAGAAGGACAGATAAAAAACTACACGATAGTTACTCCTAGTACATGGAACTTATCTCCTAAAGACTCTAATGGAGTTCCAGGTGCTCTAGAAGAGGCTTTGATAGGAACTCATGTGGAAAATCCTAATGTTCCTGTTGAAATAGGAAGAATAGTTAGGTCCTTTGATCCTTGTGTTTCTTGTGCAACTCATGTTTTGAGCAATGAATTTTCACCAATAGACATAAGGGTGGTGTAATAATGGGCAAGAAATTAGTAGCAATAGGAAATAGAATAATGAAGGATGATGCTATTGGGGTATTAATTGGAGATGAATTAAAGGCAGATTTAAAAGAGTTGGGATTTGAAGTGATAATAGGAGAAACAGATGTAGATTATTGTTTAAGTTTTATAGAGAATGGAGACTTTATATTTATTTTAGATTCTACTTTGTATGGAATAAAACCAGGCAAGATTACTGTTATAGATATTAAAAAGGGAGAGAAGTTCTTTGAAAAAGGATATTCTCAGCATCAATTAAGTCTTATAAAACTTTTAAATAGCTATGATTTTCAAAATGTATATGGATATATTGTAGGTATAGAAGCTTCGGAAATTGATTATGGTATAGAGTTAAGCAAAGAACTCTTACAAAATTTTAATAATATAAAGAAAGAAGTGTACAATGTTATAGTTTCTAAAACTTCTCATGAGTAATTATTTAAGTTGAAGAATAAATAGGCAATAGCAACCAGTAGGTGCTAAAGGGATTTTTAAATATATGATTAAATTAAAATAAAGTCTAAAATAGATAATATTAAAAGGGGGATTTAAAAATGCATGATTCATTTTTAATGCAAAATATATCTAAGGGGATTAATGAAGTTTGCAGAAAGAATAATTTAAAGAAGGTAACTTTAATAGATATTTCTGTTGGATTTAGCAGCCATATAACTGAAAAAAATCTTTTAGAGCATCTTGTAGACTTAAATAGTGAGGTCGTTGATGAAAATACTCAGGTGAAAGTAAATTATGAAGATATGCCTGAACTTATGGCTGTCATTAAAAAAGTTGAGGGGGAAAAAATATAGATATAAAATGAAAAACAATAAAATAGCTTATATAGTAAAAATATATGGAGTTGTTCAAGGAATAGGGTTTAGACCTTATATCTATAAGAAGGCAAAAGAATTAGATATTAAAGGGTGGGTCAACAACTGCGATTCAGCAGTAATTATTAATGCAGAAGGTATAAAGGAGAAAATGGAACAGTTTCTTATAGACGTTGTAAAAAAACCACCTAAACTTGCAGAAATTAAGCAAATAGAAGTAACTGAAAAAAGAGTAGAGGAATATGAACGTTTTATTATAAAAAAGAGTATAAGCGCAAGCACAAAATTGAAATTTATTCTTCCTGATATTGCGACCTGTAATAAATGCATTCAAGACATATTCAATAAAAAATCCAGAAGATATAGATATGCTTTTACCAATTGCACTTTATGTGGTCCAAGATACTCAATAATAAAGTCGCTTCCTTATGATAGATGTAGTACAACTATGAATATATTTAAAATGTGTGATATATGTGATAAAGAATATAAAGATCCTGAGACAAGAAGATTTCATGCTCAGCCCACGTGTTGTGTAGAATGTGGGCCTGAGCTTGTTTTGACTGATAATAGAGGAGAAAAAATACAGTGTATAGATGAAATAAAAGAGAGTGCAGAGTTATTGAAAAAAGGGAAAATATTAGGTATTAAAGGTATAGGTGGCTTTCATATAGTATGTAGTGCTACAAATGAAGAATCTATTAATGAAGTTAGAAGAAGGAAAATGAGAATAGACAAGCCGCTAGCGTTAATGATGAAGGATATTCAGCAGGTTAAAAAGTATTGTTTTTTAACTAGAAAAGAGGAAGAAATTCTTGTAAGTAATAAGAGACCTATAGTTCTTTTGAGAAAAAAGGATAGTGGGAAACTTTCTTATAATATAGCTCCTAGAATAAAAAAGTATGGAGTGATGCTACCTTATACTCCCATACATTATCTATTATTTGCTGAGGGGGTAGGTCCTCTTGTTATGACTAGCGGTAATATTAGTGGCAGGCCAATAGAGTATACAAATGAAGGAGCTTTAAAAAATCTTTCAAATATAGTGGATTATTTTTTATTAAATAATAGAGAGATAAATACCCCAGTGGATGATTCTGTGGTTAAGGTTTTGGAAGAAAAGGTTATAGTTAGTAGATCAGGTAGGGGACATGCGCCTTATAATCTTGATAGAAAAATAAAAAATAAAATATTAGCTTGTGGAGCAGAAGAGAAAAGTACTTTTTCTTTTTCTCTAGATGGAATTGTCTATATGAGCCAATATCTTGGAGATTTGAAGGAGTTAGGGGCTTATAAAGAATATAGAAAAGCTATAAAGAATATGAATAATATTTTTGAATTTAAACCTGAAATTATATCTGTGGATGCTCATCCTAATTATATGTCAACCACTTATGGAAATAGTGAAAAATGTACTAAGATACAGATTCAACACCATCATGCTCATATGGCAAGCTGCATGTTAGAACATAACATATCGGATTATGTTATAGGAATAATATATGATGGAACTGGGTTTGGTACAGATGGGATGTTTTGGGGAGGAGAGTTTTTAATTGGGAATAAACATGAGTTTAAAAGAGCAGGACATTTTAGATATACAAAGGTCCAAGGAGGGGATTCTGCTCAAAAGAATATATGGAAAATAGGAATAAGTTATTTAAAGGCTATTAGCAATAAAGAAATGGTTGGATTTGGATTAAAAAGGATCAGGGGATTTTTAAAGGGCGATATAGATAAGGAAACCATTAATAATATTTGTTATGCTTTAGATTGTAATATAAACTGTTATAAAACATCAAGTTTGGGTAGATTATATGATGCTGTATCTTCTATTTTAGGAGTAAGAGAGAGAATAGCTTATGATGGGCAGGGAGCTATAGAGCTAGAAAGCGTTGCAAAGGAAAATGTCTATGGAAAGTATGATTATGTAATAAAAAAAGAAGATGATGTGTATATAGTAGATTATGTTCCTATGATTATGAATATATTACAAGAGATTAAAGAAAATGAGGAAATTTCAGATATAAGCTCTAAGTTTCATAATACTATTGCAGACATTACTGTTGAAATGGCATGTAAGTTAAGAGAAGATTTTAAGATAAATGAGGTTGTTTTAAGTGGTGGAGTATTTGAAAATGAATATTTATTAAAGAACACATATAGAAATTTAAGAGATAAAGGTTTTTTAGTGTTTTTCAATGAAAATATACCTACTAATGATAGTGGAATTTCTTTAGGACAAGTTGCTATAGCTGATGAAATTTTAAAAGAGAGGGGTATATAATATGTGCCTTGCAGTATGTGGTAGGATAAAAAGTTTAGATAGACCTTTTGGTTCTGTAGACATTAAGGGAATAGAGACATGTGTTAATGTAGAACTTATTGCTGATGTAAAAAAAGGGGACTATGTGTTAATTCATGCGGGATTTGCTATTGAGAAAGTGAATAAGGAGTATTTTCAGTATTTGAATGATACCCTAGAAGAAATGTTGAAAGAAGATAATGATTATGATGGATAATAATAAGGTAAAAAAAGTAATAGAAAATATAAATAAATTGGCAGAGAATACACATCAAGATAATATAAACCTTATGGAGGTATGCGGTACACACACTAACTCTATAGCAAAGAGTGGTATAAAAAGTGTTATTTCTAATAAGATAAAATTATTATCTGGACCCGGATGCCCTGTATGTGTTACTAGTGAAGAATATATAGACGCTGCTGTGGATTTAGCTTCAGAAGGAATAACTATAATTACCTTTGGAGATTTAGTGAGAGTTAAAGGCTATAATTGTGATCTGCTTACTGAAAAATCAAAGGGAAGAGATGTAAGAATAATCTATTCTGTAAGTGAAATTATAAATATAGCTAAAGAAATTTATCCAAAGGAAGCTGTATTTTTAGCGGTAGGATTTGAAACGACTGCCCCTCTAATTGCTTCTCTTGTAAATCAAACATATATAGGTAAAATTAAGAACTTATCTTTTTTAACCTCTATAAAAATAATGCCACCTATACTTGAAAAGATTTTAAATATCCAAAACAGAAATATAGATGGAATAATTTGCCCGGGAAATGTTGCTGTGATAAGTGGCGAGGATAGTTTTAAGTTTATTTATGAAAAGTATAAGATACCTTCAGTAATATGTGGATTTGAAGCAGAAGACATACTAGGTGGAATTTATTTTTTAGTTAGGAATATTAGTAAAAAGAATAGAGGGCGTAATGAAGCTGGTTTTGAAAATCTATATAAAAGATTGGTTAGTCCTAAAGGAAACACTATAGCTAAAAGATTAGTACAGGAGATATTTAAAATAGATGACGTTATATGGAGAGGAATTGGAAATGTTAAAGGTTCAGCTTTAATTATAGGAAACAAATATTCTAAGCTAGATGCTATTAATAGATTTAAATTAAAAGGTTATTTTAATAATCATACAATTAGTAGGTCTGAATGTAGGTGTGGAGATGTTTTGATGGGAAATATATATCCTTTTCAATGTGAACTTTTCAAAAAAAAGTGTAGTCCTGAGAACCCTCATGGACCATGTATGGTATCTCAGGAAGGAACATGTTCTACATACTACAAATATTACTTATAATTAAAAATCCATTTAAAATTTATGAATAGGTGGGTGGTAGAAAGTGAGTATGGAAAGTGTACAGCTTATACATGGAGAAGGAGGAAAGTATACTGAGACATTAATAAGGGATATATTTTATGAAGAATTTAAAAATGATATTCTTTTAAAAAATGGAGATTCTGCTTTATTAGATATCCCTAGCAATAAAATCGCTTTTACAACAGATTCTTTTGTTGTAAATCCTATATTTTTTAGAGGAGGAGATATTGGCAAGCTAGCTGTTTGTGGAACTATAAATGATTTGACAGCATGTGGAGCAGAAGCGTTATATTTAAGCTCAAGTTTCATTATAGAAGAAGGATTTCTTATGCAGGATTTAAAAAAGATAGCAAGGTCTATGAAAGATACCTGCAAACAGGCTAAGGTAAATATAGTTACAGGAGACACGAAAGTTGTTCCAAAAGGAAAAGTAGACAAAGTTTTTATAAATACATCTGGTGTTGGAATTGTGAAAAATTATTTTTCTAATAAAATAGAAAAAGGAGATAGAGTAATAGTAACAGGAACGGTTGGAGAACATGGGACAGCAATAGCTGTAGATAGATATAATTTAAAGGTTAAAGGCAGAATTGAGAGTGATTGTGCACCATTAAACTCTATTTTGGACTGTTTACAAGGATATTATGGAAGTATAAAATTTATGAGAGATGCAACAAGAGGTGGAATAGGGCAAATATTAAATGAGATAGCTAATCAATCTGAATTGGGATTACATATTTTTGAGAGTAAAATTCCTATAAGTAATGAAGTGAAGTCTATAAATGAAATGCTTGGTATTAATCCTTTATATTTAGCTTGTGAGGGAAGAATGGTGTTAGTAGTGGATAAATATGATTCAGAAGATATAGTGAAAGTATTAGTAAAAGAATTCAATTGTGATAATGCAAGTATTATTGGAGAATTTACAGATGAATATGAATTTGTTTATATAGAGAATGACTTTGGAGGAAAGAGGATATTAGGAAGCTTAGATACGCAAATATTACCTAGAATATGCTAAACTCATGTTATGGATGAGTGGCATATTGTAAATATAAGCCTCAATAGTATAATATATATTAATGAAAATTAGCATATATTAAATACTAAAAGTATATTAGCTTAAGATGGAGGTATTAGTTTTGAGTAAACTTACTATTTTAAATGGAAAAAAGATAAGACCAGAGATGATAAAAGCAATTATTGATTTAGATAAAAAGGTTTATGAAGAAAAATATTGGACAAACATAGACTTTATGACTAAATGGTTTTTAAAAAATCCTTACATTATAACTATGATTTATGATAAGGAAGATTTGGTAGGGTATTTTTGCTATCTCCCTATTGAAGATGAAAGTTATTCAGAAATAAGAAAAGGTGAGGTCTTTCAAGACTTAACTATACCTGTTGAAAATATAAAAAAGTATAAAAAAGGAGAGATAAATAATTTATATTTATTTTCTATAGTTTTAGATCCTAAATATCAGGGGACAGATGCACTAAGGTATTTACTTCGGGGGTTTTATGATAATACAAGACAGTTAAAAGAAAAGGGAGTTATTTTTAATAAGATTTTAGGTGATGTTGTATCTGATAAAGGGTATAAATTAGCCAAGTCATTGGGATTTGATAAAGTGTATGATACTGAATATAACTCAGTTATGTTTGAAAGTTACTATGATAATATGATAGAAAAATATGAGGAAGAGTATAAATGATAACTTATCTAATATTGGAAACATATAAATAAGAACAGAGGGAGTAGCTACTAGCAAAGCAAATTTACTAGTAGCTGTTTTATTTTATAGTATAATAAATTCATAAAAAGAGTATTGTAAATAAAAGTAATCTAGTAGAACTTTCTTTAAGATATCCTCCATATAAGAATAAGATTAAATTATTAAAAAAGATCTTTAAGTAGTGTGTATTAGGTGATTTATTATAAAATAATTGAATATAATTTAATATATTTTATAGTGTGATTTTTATTATATATAAGGAATATTTAGCATAAATAATATTAAATAAGTGTAAAAACATATTTTAAAACTATTTTTCAGCTTCAAAAAGTATTATAATTAGATTGTAAAAACTTTTTATCTGATTATAGTTACTCTGAAATTTTTAATAAGAAATAAGGGGATATGTCATTGGACTACTAAATTAGTTCTATGAGAATTTCATATTAAGTGGAACTTCATCTAAACTAGTTTTGCTTTATACTTTAATAAGGGGGGTCTCTATTATGTTAAATGGTAAGAAGGTTAGAGAATTTAGGATGAATTTGGGGTACACAGCTCGAGATATTGAAAATCTTACAAAGAACCCAAAATACGAAACTTCTATTTCTAAGTCATATTTAGAGGAATTAGAGAGAGGTGATAAAAAAAATCCTAGTCTTGAGAAAGTTGTGGTTCTTGCAAACATTTTACGATGTAAAATAGATGACCTAGTAGTAACCGGAGAGTATTAAAGTATTTTAAAATTTTAATAATAAAAAGGTTGTTTTTAAGAGAAGAAAACAACCTTTTTGGTTTATAAAGAAATATATTATGTTTTATTATAATATTAAGGATATAGGACTAGAAATTAAAATAAAGATGTATCTATAAAATTTCTATATCAACCTTTTCAATAAATCCTTCTGTATTTCCTTCTATATAATTTACTACATTTTGAATTATAGCATTAGATTGTTTTGTGCTGTTACTTACACAAGCAATACCTAAAACTATAGATTGATGGAAATCTTGATTCTCTATTTCTGCTATAGAAACATTGTATCTATGTTTAACTTTTGCAATAATACTCTTTACTTCCATTCTTTTTTCTTTAAGAGAATGAACCCAACTAGCATAAACATAAACTTTTGCAGCTCCTATAATCATTATATACACTCCCCAATAATTGATAATAGATAATACTCTACTAAAAAATTATTTCATTTAGTATATATTATTATATTTCTTTATTTTTATACTTTATTATAGTAGATTTATCTTGAGTTTGCAGGTTCTATATTTATTTTCTTCCCTTTTATTGTATTGTTCTTCATCACACTTATTACTTGAGAGGCACAATCTTTAGGAACTTCAACAAAAGAGAACTTATCATAAATATCAATTTTACCTATCAATTTACCCTTTATTCCTGTTTCACCTGCTATGGCTCCAATTATGTCTTTTTCTCTTATTTGATGATTACGACCTAAATTTATAAACAGTCTAACCATACCTGATTCTGCACCCGTATTATCAAATTCATGATGAGTTTCTATTTCAGTTTTCTTTTCTTCGCCAGTAGCGATTTTTAATAAGGCAGCAGCTATATCTATAGATACATAATCTTCATCAAGTAATCTATCTATATAGTCAATGTATTTACCAAGGTGACCTTCATCTATAACAGATTTTATTTTTTCTAAGAAAGCGCTTATTTTAACTTCCTCTACGTCATCAAGAGATGGAATTTCTTCTCTTTTAACTTTTGATTTAGTATATCTTTCGATATCTTTAAGTTTGCGAATTTCTTTACCAGATATAAAACTATATGCTTTCCCTTCTCTACCTGCTCTACCTGTTCTTCCTATTCTGTGAACATAATATTCTTCATCTTGAGGTAAATCATAATTGAACACAAATTCTACATCATCTACATCTATACCTCTAGCTGCAACATCTGTTGCTACTAATATTTCAATAACTCCGTTTCTGAATTTATTCATAACTCGATCTCTTTGAATTTGCTTCATGTCTCCGTGAAGTCCGTCAGCAAAATAACCTCTAGATTGTAGAGCGGCTACAACATCATCTACTTTTTTCTTTGTGTTGCAAAATATTACAGAAAGTTTAGGGTTATGTATGTCGATAAGTCTAGATAAAACCTCTATTTTAGAACCTTCTTTTACTTCTAAATATTTTTGTTCAATACTTGGAAGGGTTAATTGTTTGTGTGTTATTTTTATCATTTGGGGATTCTTCTGATACTTTTTACTTAAATCTATAATTGGTTTTGGCATTGTTGCAGAAAATAAAATCATTTGCTTATTTTTAGGCATATCTTCTATTATAGTTTCTATATCTTCTCTGAATCCCATATCAAGCATTTCATCTGCTTCATCTAGAATAACCATTTTTACATCATCAAATTTAAGTGTTTTTCTTCTCATGTGGTCCATGACTCTTCCAGGAGTACCTATAACTATATGAACTCCTCTTTTTAGAGCTTTAATTTGACGGTCAATTGGCTGCCCACCATAAACAGCTAATGTGCTGATACCTTTTTTATATCTAGCAAGTTTATTTAACTCTTCTGTAACTTGGATAGCTAATTCTCTTGTTGGACATAAAATCAAAGCTTGTAATTTATCATTTTTAGGATCAATGGAGTCTAGTGATGGAATTCCAAAAGCAGCTGTTTTACCTGTTCCTGTTTGAGCTTGACCCGTTACATCTTTACCTTCTAATATGAAAGGTATTGCTTTTTCTTGAATAGGAGACGGTTCTTCAAATCCCATATCTCCAATAGCTTTTTTTATTTCTTGTGATATTGGTAAATCTTCAAATTTAATTTTTCCCATATTTACTTCCTTTCGAATTTAATAAAATAACCCTAACTTAACTATTATATATGTATTATGTGTAATATACAATTAAATATAAAAAATAAATCTCAGTTTAATGGCTGAGATTTAAGTGATGATTATACTTTAAATATGAATATATAACAATTTTATATTTATTTTCATAAAATAAATTATTTATTGTAGCTTTAATCTTGACAGCTTATCATTTAAATATGATGATACAGTGGATAATTCTTCTACCATATTCATTAAATTATTCATTGAGTTAGCTTCATTGTCAATACCTGCTGCAATTTCTTCAGCAGAAGAATTATTTTCTTCTGATATAATAGCTAAGTTTTCAATTTCTTCAGTAATTACAGAAGTGTTAGCAGATATTTCTTCAGTAGAAGAAGATACTTCTTCTACTCTAGTAGACACATCATTAATAGAGGAATTGATAGTATTAAATCTTTCTATAACCTTATCAATAAAACTATTTTGTTCTAAAGTTTTTTTAGCTACATTTTGCATAGATTGACCTGAGTTTTCTATGCCGTTTTGTATATTGCTAACTAATTTTGATATTTCATCTGCCCATCTAGCAGACTCTTCTGCTAATTTTCTAACCTCTTCAGCGACTACAGCAAAACCTTTCCCATGCTCTCCAGCACGTGCGGCTTCAATACTAGCATTTAAAGCTAAAAGGTTTGTTTGTTCTGCTATGGAAGATATAGCAACTATTATATTGTTTATTTCTTTTGATTCTTTAACTAAATTTTCAACTACCTCTGAAGTGGTATTTACTACATTCACTATGTCTTTTGAGTTTGTATCAAGGTTTTGCATAACCTTACTACCCTCTATAGCACTTTCATTTGTTTTTATGGCCTCTTCAGTTACTAGCTGAGAATTGTTTGCAATTTGTACTATAGTTTCATTTACTTCGCGGATTTTATCACTAGTACTAGATAATTTTTCTGTCTGTTTGGTAATTCTTGTAGTTATATCTTTTGTAGAAGTATCCATTTGTTCAAATTCTAACTTTGCAGTATTAAATGAATCTTTGAAATTTTCATTTGTGTCTTGAAGCTTTTTAGATATATCACTAATATTAATTAATACATCTTGGAATGTATCTAGCATTTTATTTGTATAGTTAGCTAACTCCCCAATTTCATCATTACTTTTGATTTGGATTCTTTTAGTTAAGTCTCCCTCTAAATTAGAAATAAGCTTCATATTTTCAACTAATTCATCAATAGATTTAGTTTGGTGTTTAGTCATTAAGCCAACTAATAATCTAACTACTATTAAAGCTACTATCATTATAAAAACTAATACTGATATAATGATAACTTCAAATTTTATAAATTTACTATTATTTAATTCAATCCCTACAACTACTTCCTTGTTTTCTAATTTTAAAGGAACATAAACTTGAGAAGCAGAAGTTTTTTCCTTTAAATTATGTTTTATGTTATCTACATATATTTCTTTGGTTTCAATAGATTCATTTATCTTATCTAAATTTGTAGTTCTTGTAAATTCGTCACCATATTTTGCACTGCTTTCTTGTGACTTATCAATTACATATGTCCATTTTCCATTGTTATTGGAAATTATAAAAATATCTTTTACAAAACCATCAGATTTACTTTGAAGAGTTGCAAGCGTTTTGTCGATTTCTTTATAGATATTACTGTTTTCTTTTTCTCTGTCAAGACTTGAAAAATCTAATTTTTCAATTTTACTAGTTATACCGTTAGTGATGGTCGGAATTGCTATGTTGATAGTGCTTTTAATAGAATTAATAATACAAAGATACATTATTATATCTATTATTACAAATAATGATATTATGAGAAGCATTATATTCCTTGTCCATTTTTTCCTTAAAGTAGTTGTTTTTATGGTGCTTGTTTCTTTCACTTATGTACCCCTCCTGTGCAAATATTAGAAAATATTTAATAAAATAATTATAGCATGAATAAAGGAAATACAAGAAAAATATTCAGTAAATTTTTATTATTATAATTTTTTTTGCGATTTAACGTGTATACAGTTGTAATTACAGTTTTTTTTAGTAGCATATTAGTATATAATTAATGTAGGGTTTATTTTTTATATAAACTTATAAAGTTAAGCCTTAAGTATTTTATAGTTAATATAAGGGTGATAAATATGAAAAATTTTATTAGGCTCGAAATAATTACAAAAGACAGAATTGGAATGACATTAGACATAGTATCTCAAATATATAAATTCAATATAAATGTACATTCTTTGGAGGTATTCCCCAAAAAAGTTTGTGTAAAGGTGGAAGAAATAAATAAAGATATAAAGCAATATTTAAGTGAGTCTTTAAATAGTTTAGAAGGGGTTATTAGTGTAAGAGAAGTAGGATTATTGCAACAAGAGAAGAATGAAAGAAAAATTCTAGCAACAATAGATTCTGTTGATGAAGGTATAATGGCTATAAACAATAAATTAGAGGTGGAGATTTTTAATAGTTATTGTGAAAAAATATTTAGACGTAAAAGAGAAGATATAATTGGAACCAATATAAATAATTTTTTAAGTATAAATGCACCAATGGTAACTTTGCTTAAAACAGGGGAAAAATATGACAACGTTGAAATTAATATAAAAAGTGATGAAGGAAATATACATTATCTTACAACGGGTAGACCGGTTAAGGATGATAACAATAAAACTATTGGGGTTGTTGCATCAATAAAGGATATTGCGCAAGCTCTAGAGATTGCTAATGTAGTTTCATCTACTGAGGCAGGAGCTTTTAATGACGTAATAGGCAATAGTTTTCCCATGGAAAGAGCAAAAAAAATGTGTGCCTCTGTAGCTAAAAGTAATTCTACGATTCTACTAAGAGGTGAAAGTGGTACTGGTAAAGAGGTATTTGCTAAAGCTATACAAAAACTTAGTGATAGAAAAGATAAAAAATTTGTTACTATAAACTGTGCTGCACTTCCTGATAATTTGATAGAAAGTGAATTGTTTGGTTATGAAAAAGGAAGTTTCACAGGAGCAAATATATCTGGAAAAGAAGGGCTTTTTAAGGAAGCTGATGGAGGAACTTTATTTTTAGATGAAATAGGGGAGGTATCATTGGTACTTCAAGCTAAGCTACTTAGAGTTCTTCAAGAAGGAGTTATTAGAAAAATAGGAAGTAATAAAGAAGAAAAGGTTGATGTTAGGATAATTGCAGCTACTAATAGAAATCTAGAAGAAATGATTAAAAGAAAAGAATTTAGAGAAGATTTATATTATAGATTAAATGTAATACCTATATATATACCACCATTAAGAGAAAGACTTGAGGATATACCTAACTTAGTAAGTTTTTTTATATATAAATTAAATAAAAGATTAAATAAAACTATCTCAGGAGCAGAACTGGACTTTATAAATGCATTAATGGAGTATAATTGGCCAGGTAATGTAAGAGAATTAGAAAATGTAATAGAGAGAGCTATGAATTTATGTTGTAATAATTTATTAAAGTTAGAGAATTTAATAATTAATTTTAAAGGTTACAATAAGCCGAGTTCTCAGAGTTTTGATTTAGATGGAGAGATGAAACTAAAAGATGTAGTGGAGATATGTGAAAAAGAGGCAATAATAAAGGCGCTAGAAAAATATAAAAGCTGTCGCAAAGCTGCAAAAGTTTTAGGGGTATCCCATACTACTATAATAAATAAGACAAAAAAATATAATATAAATTGTAAAATATAATGTACACTCGGAAAGAATAATACACATATGGAAATTATAATTTACGGGTGGAAAGAATAATTTACACAAAAAGGGCAAATGTGGTTTAAAATGTTTAAATTTTAGTTAAATAATTAGAATTTAAACGTTTTTTTTTTGCCATAAGAGGTAGGTATAGGGTTTCGTCAGAATCAAATAAAATTGGCATGGTATTTGCTTGTATAATATTGCGTAAAAAATAAGATGTATTAAATTAATATAAATACTAATCAAAAGGAGAGGTATAAATGAATAGAGAACATATGGAAAAAATGGGCGTAGCAACACAAGCAATACATGGTGGACATGTAGGAGATAAACAATTTGGATCATTAGCAACACCTATATTTCAAACTTCTACATTTATCTTTGATTCAGCAGAACAAGGTGGAAGAAGATTCGCTTTAGAAGAACCAGGATATATATACGGAAGACTTGGAAATCCAACAGCTACTGAACTTGAAGAAAAAATTGCTTTATTAGAAGGAGCAGAAGCAGCTGTAGCTACATCATCTGGTATAGGTGCTATATCTTCAGCATTATGGACAGCATTAAAAGCTGGAGATCACATAGTTGCATCTGATACACTTTATGGATGTACTTTCGCATTATTAAATCACGGACTTACTAAATTTGGTATAGAAGTTACATTTGTAGATATAACTAATCTTGAAGAAGTTAAAAAAGCTATGAAACCAAATACTAGAGTTGTATATTTAGAAACACCTGCTAACCCAACATTAAAAATCACAGATATAGAAGCAGTATCTAAAATGGCTCACGAAAACAACAAAGATTGTTTAGTATTTGTTGATAATACATTCAATACTCCATACATCCAAAAACCATTATCATTAGGTGCTGACGTAGTTCTTCATTCAGGAACTAAATACTTAAATGGACATGGAGATGTTATAGTAGGATTTGCAGCAGGTAAAGCAGACTTTATAACTCAAGTTAAATTAGTAGGAGTTAAAGATTTAACAGGAGCAGTTTGCAGCCCTATGAATGCTTACTTAGTAATCAGAGGAATGAAAACTTTAGAAGTAAGAATGGAAAAACATAGTGCAAATGCTATGAAAGTTGCTGAATTCTTAGAAGCTCATCCAGCAGTTGAAAAAGTATACTATCCAGGACTTAAGAGTTTTGAACAATATGATTTAGCTAAAAAACAAATGAAATTACCAGGCGGTATGATATCTTTCGAAATTAAAGGTGGAGTAGATGACGGAAGAACTGTTATGAATAATGTTAAATTAGCTTCATTAGCAGTAAGCTTAGGAGATACTGAAACATTAATTCAACATCCAGCTTCAATGACACACTCTCCATACACTGCAGAAGAAAGAGCAGCAGTAGGAATAAGTGATGGATTAATAAGATTATCTGTTGGTCTTGAAGATGCTGAAGATATAATCGCTGATTTAAAACAAGCTTTAGATTTAATAGTTAAATAATAAGATTTCACATATATTTAAATATTTTTTAAATAGAAATCAATTATAAAAGGATTCCTTTTATAATTGATTTCTGTAGTTTATGAGAAAAATAAGAATATTTAAAACAATATACTAATTTATTAAAATTAAGGGAGGACAAAAAATTAATGAGCTCGAAAAAAAAGACGAACAGTATTATTGCTTTAATGCCTTTTGTAGTGTTTATTGGAGTGTATCTCGGAAGTGGAATATACCTGCAATCAAAAGGGGTTGAGATGGCATTTTATCAATTTCCTGCACCAGTTGCTGTATTTGTAGGTGTTATTTCAGCGTTCATATTACTTAGAGGATCCATAGAAGAAAAATTTGAAACATTTATAGAAGGTTGTGGAAACTCAGATATAATTATAATGTGTATAATCTATCTATTAGCAGGAGCTTTTGCTGCTGTATCTAAAGCAATGGGTGGAGTTGACTCTACTGTTAATTTAGGATTAACTTATATACCAGCACAATATATTATGGCGGGATTATTTATAATATCAGGCTTCATATCTTTAGCAACAGGAACTTCTGTAGGAGCAATAGCTGCACTAGGACCTATAGCTGTAGGTGTTGCTACAAAAGCTGGATTGTCAATGCCACTTACTATGGCTTCTGTATTAGGGGGAGCTATGTTTGGTGATAATTTATCTATAATATCTGATACAACTATTGCATCTACTAGAACTCAAGGTTGTGAAATGAGAGATAAATTCAGAGTAAATGTTTACTTATCTATACCACCTGCAATTATAACAGTAATACTATTACTTGTGTTTGGAAAACCTACAACTATTACAACTTTACAAGCTTGTGATTTCAATATTATAAAAGTATTACCATACTTATTTGTATTAGTATTAGCTTTAATGGGAGCAAATGTATTTGCAGTTTTAACTGGAGGAATATTTTTATCAGCGGGAATTGGACTATTCTATGGTGATTTAACTGTAATGAGTCTTGCAAAAAATATATTCTTAGGATTTACAAGTATGACTGATATATTCTTATTATCAATGCTTACTGGAGGGCTAGCTGAGCTGGTAACGAAGGCTGGTGGATTAGAATGTTTATTAAATGGAATTCAAAAAATGGTAAAGGGCAGAAGATCAGCAGAACTTGGAATAGCTGCACTTGTTTCATTAACTGATGCTGCTGTAGCAAATAATACTGTTGCTATAATTATAAATGGTTCGATAGCTAAAGAGTTATGTTATAAATTTAAAGTTGACCCAAGAAAAAGTGCCGCTATATTAAGTACATATTCTTGTATAATTCAAGGATTTATACCATATGGAGCTCAAATGTTAGTTCTTACAAGCTTTGCTAAAGGAGCAGTATCACCAATGCAAATAATCCCACTGGTATGGTTCCAAGAATTACTTTTAGTGAGCGCAATAATAGCTACTTTTGTACCATTTGCAGATGGATTCCTTAGAAAACATCCTTGGAATTGGGAAAAGGGACAAGTAGAAGCAAAATCAGAAGTTGCTTAATTATAATAATATTTATTAAAAAACAGAACATAGATTTAAAAATTCGACAGTTTTAAGATAAAGTATAACTAATTGTTCAAAATTTTAATTATAAATTATTCTTAAATTTAATATAATGGCAAATTAAATTTACATTTGGAAGTGTAATTTGCCATTATTTTATTAAATGTGGTTGTAAATGTTTACACCAGGATAATTATTTTTGTTTAAAGCGCGTAAAATGACGATTTATGAGTAAACGTTTAAATTGGCACGTGAATTGCTATATAAAGTAGTGTAAGTAATTTCAAAATATAAATATTAAATATCTAATAGAAATATATTAATTAATCAAAAGGAGAGATATAAATGAATAGAGAGCATATTGAAAAAATGGGTGTAGCAACACAAGCAATACATGGTGGACATGTAGGAGATAAACAATTTGGATCATTAGCAACACCTATATTTCAAACTTCTACATTTATCTTTGATTCAGCAGAACAAGGTGGAAGAAGATTCGCTTTAGAAGAACCAGGATATATATATGGAAGACTTGGAAATCCAACAGCTACTGAACTTGAAGAAAAAATTGCTTTATTAGAAGGAGCAGAAGCAGCTGTAGCTACAGCATCTGGTATGGGAGCTATATCTTCAGCATTATGGACAGCATTAAAAGCTGGAGATCACTTAATTGCATCTGATACACTTTATGGATGTACTTTTGCATTATTAAGTCATGGACTTACTAAATTTGGTATAGAAGTTTCATTTGTAGATATAACTAATCTTGAAGAAGTTAAAAAAGCTATGAAACCAAATACTAGAATAGTATATTTAGAAACACCTGCTAACCCAACATTAAAAATTACAGATGTAGAAGCAGTATCTAAAATGGCTCACGAAAACAACAAAGATTGTTTAGTATTTGTTGATAATACATTCAATACTCCATACATCCAAAAACCATTAGAATTAGGTGCTGACGTTGTTGTTCATTCAGGAACTAAATACTTAAATGGACATGGAGATGTTATAGTAGGATTTGTAGCAGGTAAAGCAGACTTTATAACTCAAGTTAAATTAGTAGGAGTTAAAGATTTAACAGGAGCAGTTTGCAGCCCTATGAATGCTTATTTAGTAATCAGAGGAATGAAAACTTTAGAAGTAAGAATGGAAAAACATAGTGCAAATGCTATGAAAGTTGCTGAATTCTTAGAAGCTCATCCAGCAGTTGATAAAGTATACTATCCAGGACTTAAGAGCTTTGAACAATATGATTTAGCTAAAAAACAAATGAAATTACCAGGCGGTATGATATCTTTCGAAATTAAAGGTGGAGTAGATGACGGAAGAACTGTTATGAATAATGTTAAATTAGCTTCATTAGCAGTAAGCTTAGGAGATACTGAAACATTAATTCAACATCCAGCTTCAATGACACACTCTCCATACACTGCAGAAGAAAGAGCAGCAGTAGGAATAAGTGATGGATTAATAAGATTATCTGTTGGTCTTGAAGATGCTGAAGATATAATCGCTGATTTGAAACAAGCTTTAGATTTAATAGTTAAATAGTAAGTTCAATATAAATTGCCCATATAAGGAGCCAATTATATATAGGGGGGAGGTACTCCCCCCAAAAATATTCTTATTTACCAGTAAAAAATAAATTCATTTTTATATTATAATATTGAAAAAAAAAATATTTAATCTATAATAAGTATTAAGGTTGTTTCCATACCATGAAAACCTTTTCAAAAGTGAACTAATTATTTTCATACAATTTATAATCAAGAGGAGGATAAATAATGAGTGATAACCAAAGTAAAGTAAAAGCTAATGGAATTGCCCTTATACCTTTTTTAGTTTTTGTAGGCATTTATCTTGGAGCAGGAATTTACCTTGATAAAGTAAAACATGCTGAAATGGCATTTTATCAATTACCAGCACCAGTTGCTGCTTTTGCTGGTATCGTAGTAGCATTCTTTTTATTAAAAGGAACAATAAATGAAAAATTTGAATCTTTTGTAGAGGGTTGTGGAAATTCAGACATAATTATAATGTGTGTAATTTACCTATTAGCAGGAGCTTTTGCTGCAGTATCTAAAGCAATGGGTGGAGTTGACTCAACAGTTAACTTAGGATTGACACTTATTCCAGTTCAATATATAACAGCAGGATTATTTGTTATAGCAGGATTTATATCTATAGCAACAGGAACTTCTGTAGGAGCAATAGCTGCACTAGGACCTATAGCGGTAGGTGTTGCTACAAAAGCAGGGTTATCAATGCCTCTTACTTTAGCTGCTGTATGTGGTGGAGCTATGTTTGGTGATAACTTATCTGTAATATCTGATACAACAATTGCTGCAACTAGAACTCAAGGCTGTGAAATGAGAGATAAATTTAGAGTTAATATATTCATAGCAGCTCCAGCAGCAATAATAACAATAGTATTACTTCTTATTTTTGGACATCCGACTACTATACCAGCAATGCAAGCTTATGATTATAATCTAATAAAGGTTTTACCTTATATCTTTGTTTTAGTTTTAGCATTAGCAGGAATGAACGTTTTTGCAGTATTAACAGGTGGTATAGTTCTTTCAGGTGCAATTGGATTAATTTATGGAAATTTAGGATTTTTAACTTTTGGTCAGCAAATATTTGAAGGGTTTAAAGGTATGATAGACATCTTCATTTTATCAATGCTAACTGGTGGACTTGCTAATATGGTTACAAAAGCAGGTGGAATTCAATTCTTATTAGATGGAATTCAAAAAGTTATAAAAGGAAAGAAGTCAGCAGAAATTGGAATTGCTGCATTAGTTTCTTTAACTGATGCTGCAGTTGCTAACAATACAGTTGCTATAATAATAAACGGACCTATAGCTAAAGAACTTTGTGAAAAATACAAAGTAGATCCACGTAGAAGTGCATCTTTATTAGATACATTCTCTTGTGTATTCCAAGGACTTATTCCTTATGGAGCTCAAATGCTTATATTATTAAGCTTTACTAAGGGGGCAGTATCTCCAGGACAAGTTATTCCATTATTATGGTATCAACAACTTCTAGTAGTGTCAGCTATAATATCAATATTTGTTCCATTTGCTGATGGAATTATTAAGAAAACCCCTTGGAATTGGGAAGAAAAGATTACACAATAAAATTTTAAAGGACATTATAAGAGCAAATCAAATATTTGATTTGCTCTTGTGTTTGTTTGAATATTTTAGTAACATAAATTTATAACAAAAACTTTAAAGGTATAAGAAGGAGGGGCATAATGAAGATAAAAAAGACCATGAAATCCCAAATAACGATACTACTATTTTTAGCAGTAATCATACCTACTACTATAATCGCATCTTTAAGCTATTATATTAACAACAAAGGTCTTAAGGAAAAGTTTGATAGTGATATGTTTAATCAAACGTCAAATGTATCTTCTATTCTAAATGATATCATAAAGTATAATAAAGAAATTATAAATATGCTTAGTGAAAATTCAGATGCTAAAGAGATACAAGCACATCCAGAATATGAAGGACGTATGATGTCTTATTTTTATGAATGTAGGGATGCACATAAAGATATAATAACAATATATTATGGAGAATCTACAGGAAAACATCATGCTACAGTAGACAAAATACCAGACGGGTTTGATCCTAGGACAAGGCCTTGGTATAAAAATGCTTTAAGTAATCAAGGTAAAGTCATCATTACTGAGCCTTATGAAGATGTAAATAAGAAAGGTAGATATGTTATAACTTTAGCCAAAAATGTTAAAAATAAAGCAGGACAATTGGCAGGCGTAGCAGGAATAGACATAACTTTAGATGACTTATCCGAAAGAGTATCTAAAATAAATATAGGACAGAATGGATTTACAACTATAATAGATAACACAGGAAATATAATAGCCTGTAAGGATAAAACATTAGTAGGTAAAAATTCAAAAGAAGAAAAATGGATTAATGAATTAATACAAAACAAATCTAAAGATAAAATAACACAAATAAAAGGTCAAAAATATATTACATATACTATGAAAAATGAAGAAACAGGGTATACTGTAGCAGCATTTATTCCAGAGGTTGAATTTAATCAATCTGTTCAGAAAATTAGAAATACTATGGTTTTAATTATAATTGTTTTATTAATTTTATCTTTGCTTGTAGGAAATTTTACAGGTGTAAGATTTTCTAAATCTATAGAAAGAATGGTTCAGTATATAAAACAACTAGGAACAGGGGACTTTTCTTTAAAGATTATAAATAACAAGGGAGATGTAGAAGAGTTAAAAACAATTGGAGACTCTTTAAATTTAATGATAGAGGATATGCAGGTTGTTATAAAAAATATAAAAGACTCATCTGAACAATTACAAGATGCTTCTTCAAACATGGCAGCTATCACTGAAGAATCTAATGCTGCATCTGAAGAAGTGGCAAAAGTTGTACAAAGTATATCAGAGAGTGCTTCAGAACAATCTACAAGTTTAGAGAATACTGAGGAATTAACAATTTCTTTAAGTAAAGAAATTGATAACACTACTATGAAAAGCAAAACCATAAATGAAGCTTCAAAAAATGTAAAAGGAGCAGCTGATGAAGGTATTTTGGCAATAAATACTTTGAGAGAAAATTACTCGAAAAATTTAGAAGCAAATGATACATTGCTAGAAAATGTTAAAGTTCTTGCAAGAAGTTCTAAGGAGATACTAACTATTACAGATGCTTTAAAAGGAATAACTGAGCAGACTAATCTTTTAGCTTTAAATGCAAGCATAGAAGCAGCTAGAGCTGGAGAACATGGAAAAGGGTTTGCTGTAGTTGCAGATGAAGTTAGAAAATTAGCTGAAGAATCCTCTAATTCAGCATATGAAATCAACAATGTATTAACTAATATGGAAAATAATATGAAAATAGTTTTAGAGGGTATTAATGAAAGTAAGAGCTTAAATAACTTAACAGGTAACAGTTTAGAAGTTACAAATACAAGTTTTAATAATATAATAGGCGAACTTAAAGCTTTAACAGAAAATATAAGTGATATGTATTTATCTCTTAATAAAGTAGATGCAAATAAAGAAAAGGTTGTTAAAAATGTTTCTGATGTAGCTGTTTTAGCTCAAGATATAGCAGCAGCAACAGAAGAAGCAAGTGCATCTTCTGAAGAGCAAAATTCAGGTGTTGAACAAATAGCTAATTTTGCAGAAACACTTGTAGAACTTGCTATGAAGCTAGAAGAAGATTCTAGAAAATTTAAGATATAATTTACTAAATATAATAAAAGGAACATAGTTTAATTTTACTATGTTCCTTTTATTATATTTAGTTACACTTTAGACGTACAAATGTTTTTAAAACTTATAATTAGATTAGCAAAAGTTTAAAATTTAGTATTACATTAATGTTAATTAAATTTTTTAGATATATCTGAAAGGTATTTAAATACAAGATTTAAATCTTCATAACTAGTTCTATGATTTGAAAAACAAGCTCTTATAACAGTTTTATTTTTTATGATGGCAGGAGATAGAAAAGCTTTCCCGCTTAACTCTAATTCATATAATATTTTATTTTGAATTTTATTTAGTTCTTCATCATTATAGTTGGAATTAGGAACGTATCTAAAACATACTGCAGATGTTTGTACAGGAGTAACAAGCTGCCATTTATCAGAGGCAGTTATCTTTTTTGCAAATTCTTCTGCCAAATCCATATTTTTATCTATGATTTGTTCAATTTTATTAAGTCCATAAGATCTAAAAGCAAACCAAATTTTAAAAGCTCTAGAAGCACGGGTAAATTGAATTCCATAATTCATGTAGTCTACTGGATCTTCATGATTAAAAGTTTTGTTAGTTGTTTTGTAAGTATTATATAGGTGTTCTTTATTTTTAATAAGAACGCATCCAGCTTCTACAGGAATGAAAAACCATTTATGTGGGTCTGTAGAAATAGAGTCCGCTTTTTCTATGCCTTTCATTAGTTTCTTGCCTCGTTCTGTTAAAATTGCTCCGCCAGCAAAGGCAGCATCAATATGAAGCCATATATTGTTTTTATTGCAGAAATCTGCTATTGTATCAATATCGTCTACAGCACCTTCGTTTGATGTACCGGCTTGTGCTACAACACAGAAAGGATGAAAACCTAATGTAATATCTTTTTCCACTTGCTTTTCAAGCTCTTTAAAATTCATTTTAAAATTAGAATCTACTGGGATTTTTCTTACAAAATCACTTCCAATACCAAGTACACTTGCAGCGGTTTCAACTGATTTATGGCTTATATTTGAAACATAAACTACTAAAGGCTTTTTTATGTTTTGAATACCTTTTGTCATGGTACCCGGCATATGAACTTCTCTAGCTACAGAAAGGGCAGTTAATGTTCCCATCGTGCCTCCACTTACTAGAATTCCTCCACTTTTATCATTGTATCCAAATAGAGATTTAAACCAATCTATAACAATATCTTCAATGACTGTGGCTGCTGGGCCAGATTTATAGCAGAAAGGAACTTGGTTTAGACCTACATTCAAAATTTCCCCAATAGTCCCAGCTGGAGATGGACTTGTGATGATCCAAGAGAGAAATTTTGGATTTCCTATTTTACTGCAATAAGGCACAATTGTATTTTTTACATCTTCAATAGCATTTTCAACACCAATTCCTTCAAAAGGAATATCTTTATAAATTAAATTATTCAATTCTTCTCGTTGTATATTAGGAATGACTGGTTCCGTAGAGATATTTTCCATATAGTTTTTTACAACATTAATAGCTTTGTTCAAACATATATCTAAATTTTTAATATCAAGAGAGTCTAGTTGCATATTTTTACCCACTTTCTTTACAGTTATTTAAAATGAAAAACTAAAATAAAATTCAAAATATAATTTATATTAAATATTCTTAATTATCTACATATTAAGTATATATTGATGGCAAATAATTCTCAATAATTAATAATTAAGATAGTGTATATATAAATTTAAAATTGATTCGGAAATTACATGAAATAAATAATTTTTTAATAGAATAAATGAATTTTACTATGTAACATGTAGTAAGTATATATGTTATTATATGGTATAATATATCTTGTCTTATTATTTTATATGATACCTAGAAATTTAAATATTATTATGTTTAATAGAATATAAGAAGTGAAGTATACCTAATAAATTCACATTGGTTCTACTGCAACAAAAATAGAATAATTTAAACAGTAATTATTATAATAAAAAATAATACTAAGGAGATAATTTTATGAAAAACCGAAATATTTATTTTTTGATGGTATTATCTGCATTGTTTTGGGCAGGAGCATTTATTGCAGCAAAACTTTCAGCACCACATATTCCTGTATTTACTCTAACTTTTTTAAGATTTTTAATTGCTACATTAATACTTTATTTTGTTATTTCATTTAAGGAAAAGAGTATATATAAGTTAAAAAAACAAGATATACCTGTGTTTCTTTTTACAGGAATAGTTGGTATGGTAGGGTATCATATTTTCTTTTTTAAAGCCTCTTTATACACTACAGCGATAAATTCATCAATAATAGCTGCATCTAATCCTATTATAACTACTATATTGAGTTTTATTTTTCTAAAAGACAAGCTGAACTATAAGGGCATTGCTGGAATATTACTTTCATTTACAGGTGTGATTTTAACAATAACAAATGGAAATGTAAAAGCTATAACAAGTATTAATTTCAATAGAGGAGATATATTAATGCTTTTAGCAGTACTATGTTGGGCCGCCTATGGTGTTTACAGTAAAAAAGTTATGCCAAGATATTCTCCAATGACTTTAACTTTTTACAGTTTTTTATTTTGTACTTTATTTTTAATTCCGTTTGTTATATATGAAAATCCTATGGCTTTAATAAACAAAGTACCAACTTATTCTTATATTGCAGTTGTATATATGAGTATATTTGCATCAGTTATAGGATATCTTGTACAGCAAATGTCTATAAAGCAAATAGGACCTTCTAGGACTTCTATTTTTGTAAATTTAGTTCCTATATTTTCTATTATATTATCTGCTTTAATACTAAATGAAAGTATAACTATTGTAAAAATATTTGCTGCTGTTTTTATAATAACAGGGGTATATATTTGCCAAAGGTTCAAGTAATTATAGAATCTAGGTCTAATAACTTAAGTAAAGGAGGATGCTTATATGTATTCTAATAAATCAAAAGTCAAAGTTCGTTATGCTGAAACGGATAAAATGGGAGTTGTTCATCATTCAAGGTATTACCCTTGGTTTGAAGTAGGTAGAGGGGAGTTTATAACAGAGAGTGGTATGACGTACAGAGATATAGAAGAAAAAGGTGTGATGATGCCATTAGTGGAAAGTGGATGCAAATATATAGAAGGTGCAAAATATGCAGATGAGCTTATAATTGAAACTTTTATAGAAGAGTTAAATGGAGCCAAAGTTATTTTTAGTTATAATGTTATTAGAGAAAATGACAATAAACTATTAGCTAAAGGAACCACTACACATGTTTTTGTAAATAATGAGTTTAAAATTATTAATATAAAGAAAAAACATCCAGATATGTGGGGAAAAATTAATGAATTATATGATAAAGAATGATATTTTATTTATTGGCTATAAAATAGATGTTGATTGATAGGCGATAGGTAATAAAAAAATTTTTCTTGTTATCATAGAATATTTAAATGAAACTAAAACAATAAAAGGCTAGTGATGTTAAAATATTTCACTAGCTTTTGTATTTGCATTTGTGATATTTTTCCCCAATCATCTGAATATTGGAAAGTGCAACTCTTGTATCTTTTGGGACATGGGCATGTTCTAAAGTGTGAAACATATCTATAATAAAAAATCCTTATTAAATCTTTTGTTTTTATTAATTTTCAATAACTTTAATATTATATTGAAATATTTTACACATATACACAAAACAGTGATCAATATGGAAGGATATTTGTAATTTTTTGTTTAATTTTGATAAAATAATTCCAATAGTGGAAAAAACATAATTATTATGTTACAATAAGGAATACAATGTAAAAAAAAGGAGGAAAATCAAAATGTCAGATCAAATTAGAATTTCACCAGAACGTATGATAGAAAGATCAAGGGATTATCATCAAGAAGCAGAAAAAATTAATGACGTAATTACTAGAATGACTTCATTAATATCAGAATTACAAACTGAATGGGAAGGTCAAGCAAGCACAAGCTTTGCTAATCAATTCAATGAATTAAGACCAAGCTTTGTAAATATGCATAATCTTGTAGAAACTATTTCTCATCAATTACAACAAACAGGAGTTGCAATGCAAGAAAGAGATAACGATATAGCTTCACAATTTGGAGTTAAATAATGAAGTTAATAATTAAATTAAAAGAGAGATGTTAAACATCTCTCTTTTAGGAGTTAAAGAATGAAAAAGAATATAATAGTAAGTATATTAGTAATTCTAATTACATTTACGTTTAATATATATAAAGTTAATGCAAGTAATGAATTAAATATAGATCATGATTCTTTAAAAAACAGTGAAAATGAGCCGTATATGTCAGTATCAGATATATATGGGATTGAATTATTTACAGATGAGGTTGCAAAAACCAAACAAGAATTAAGTAATAAACAGCAGCAGAATAGAAAAGCTTTATACAATAGCATTTTCTTATCAAGAAATAATGCAAAATCTATTAGAGATAAAAAATTTTCTCAAAAGATAGAAGCATATAATTTATTTTCTCAATCAAATATACAGAAAAAAATTAAATATGAAAAAGATGATAGTAATGTTGGTATTATAACTGTTTTAGTAATTACATTTTTATGTATACTAACAGGCGTATTGACTAGAATGTATTATGTAAATAAACGAAGGGAAGAAGAAAAACGCGGTGAATATAATGATTACACTGGATTTTAGAGCACAGAATAAAGGTCAATTTGATATATCCTTAAATAGTGAACAAGTGATACAAGAAGCTATAAGGATAGTTAATGATGGTTTAGCTTTAAATTTAGATTTACAAAAGATAAATTATTGTAAATCCAATAGAGAGAAGAGAATAATTTCTGTATATAGTACTTTTGAAGAAAATAATATATACACAGGAGATAGATTAGAATTATTATAGAGGGTAAATAATTATGAAGGAAAATGAATTTGAAAATGTAGTTAAGATATCAGAGCTAAATGCTAAAAGCGATAGTGAAATTAATAGAATAACTTATGAAAACACATATTTAATTCCATGTAAAGTAAATATTAAAGATGAAGAAGTGAATTTTACATATGTTTTAAATGAGTTACAACCTTTTAGTGAAATAAAAAATAGAAGAGCTGTTGAAAAGTTAAGATTTTTAATAAATGTTAGCAATGTTTTAGAAATAGCAGATGAATATTCATTTAAATTAGAACCGAATAACATTTATTATGACTATAACTATATTCCAAAAATCTTGGACAGAGATATAAGATTAGAGGATGAAATTATAGATTATAAAGATCTAGTCTTGCAGTATAAAAGTTTAATTGCAGATGTATTTAACAAACAATATTCATACAATGACTTTTATAATGGTGGTATGGATTTGATAAAAAAGAATAAAAAAATTAAGAAATACATAGAACTTGAAACAATTGAAGAAGTTAAAAATGAACTTTTAGAAGATTTAAAAATAAAAGAAAAAGAGGATAAAGAAAAGTATATAGAAATAAAATTAAAAAATTATAAAGTAAAAAAATATAGTATATGGGGAATGAGTGTGGTAATACTGGGATTGATGATTTATACAATTTATGTATCAGTCTTCTTAATTCCATTTGATCAAAAGGTAATTAAAGCTAATAGTTACTATATGAAACAAGATTATGAAGGGGTAATAAAATGCTTTGAAAATACAAGAGGCTTAAAACTTGATAAAGAATCAAAATGTAAGCTCGCATATTCATATGTAACGTCAGAAAATCTTGCAGAAAATAAAAAAAAGAATATAATAGCTACGTTAAATGATAAGAGTGATGAAAATATTTTAGATTATTGGATTGCAATAGGAAGATCAAAATATGATAATGCAATAGATTTAGGGAAAAAGGTGCAAGATGATGAATTACTTTTATATGCTCTTTTAAATAAACAAAAATATATACAAGATAATAATAAAATGACTGGAGAAGAAAAACAAAAAGCACAAGAAGAATTACAATCTCAAATAGAAAAGTTAACTAAAAAGCTAAATATAGGAGAAGAAACTAAAAAAAATAAAGCAAAAGATTTAACTACTACTAATACCTCTAAAGATAAAAGTAAAAGCGGAGAATCAGTAAATGGATTAAATTTAGTTCCAAGTAAATAGGAGGAAAAATGTATTATCGAAACAGTGTATTATTTTTTGAAAATGATATGGTAAGGGAGATCCCATGCGATAAAAAGGTGTATATTTCAAGTGATTTTAGAGTAGGAACTAAAGAAAAAAATATTGGAGATTTAGCTTGCTATAATGAAAATAACATAGCAATCTTAAATATTGAACAGAAAAAGATAGAATTAAAACCATATGAAAAGTATGTGTATAGTTATGAAAAAAAATTGTCAATCATGTATTTTATAAATGATAGAAAGAAAGTATCAATAAAAGGGAATAGTTTTATTACTATAGGAAATTCAAAAGACAGTAGTATTTATTTGAAAAATACTAAGAAATTAGAGTTAAGATTAGAAAAAAGCAAATTATATAAGTTTACCGGATATGAAATTTATGTAAATGGAAAGTTAGCAAAGGAAAATCCAATTATTTTGAGTGAAGATGATTTAATTTTAATTGATAAAATTAAGATTACTTATCACAATGATATGTTATACATTGAAGGAGATTCAAGTTCATATGAAACTTCTCTTTATATTATGGATTTAGAAAAAATAAAGTTTGAAGGTTTTCCAAAATATAAGAGATCACCTAGAATAATTAAAGATTGTCCAACTGAAACAGTAAATTTTAAAAATCCACCAAGCAAAGTGGAAAAGAAAAAGGGACAACTAGTAAGAGTTATAGTGCCACCAATAGTAATGTTAATTATAACTATTGCTATAAGTTTAATAAGTCCCAGAGGCATATACATTATTATGAGTATTGCTGGTATGGGGATGAGCGCTGTATTTTCGGCAACTTCATATATAAGTGATAAAAAAGAGGAGAAGAGAAAAAATAAGCTTAGAAAAGAAGTATATAATAAATATTTATTAGATCTCAGAAAAAGATTAGATAATTTAAGGAGAAGACAAATGGAATCCTTGAATTATCATAATCCCACATTAAAGAAGATAGATAAAATGACAGAATTTTACAGCAGTAGAATATATGAACGAACATATAGTGATGAGGATTTTTTAAGTATATTAATAGGAAATGCCGATATAAAACCAAGTTATAAAATGAAGTTTTCTAATGATTATATACAACTTGAAAAAGATGAATTATTAGAACAAGCAAATGAAGTTTATAATGAATTTAGTATAGTAAGAGATATGCCAATTACTATTGACTTGAAAAAAGCACATTTTGGATTAGTTGGAGAAAAGAAATATATCCATGAACAATTAAATATTATATTTGCCCAATTAACATTGTTTCAAAGTTATAATGATTTAGAAATTATATTGATACATAATGAAAAATATAGAGAAGATTTTGATTGGCTAAGGTGGTATCCTCATTTTAGAATAAGTGCAATTAATGTTATAGGTCTTATAGATACAGATAGAGTAAGAGATCAAGTACTTGGAAATATTTCTAAAATATTAAAGGACAGAGAAATAAAAAGTGAGGAGAAAAAAGATAAGATAAAGTTTATACCATATTATTTATTTGTTATTGATGAACCAAGTTTAGTATTAAATCATTCTATAATGGAATATTTACAAAAGTATGATTCTAAATTAGGATTTTCAATAATATATACAAGTCAGCTAAAAGCTAATTTACCTGAAAACATTAGAACAATTTTAAAAATTGATAATTATGAAAATGGAACACTTATGATAAATGAAGGACTTTTAGTAAATAAAAAAGTTAAACTTAATCATGTAGACATAGAATTAAATAATTTATCTAGAAGATTGTCTTGTTTAAAACATATTAAAGGAATGATAAATCAAATTCCAGATAGCATGACATTTTTTGAAATGTACAATGTTAAGAGTCCTAAAGAATTAGGAATAGAAAGTTTATGGATGAAAAACCAAGCATATAAAACTTTAGCTGTTCCTTTAGGTGTAAGAGGTAAAAATGATTATGTGTATTTAAATCTTCATGAAAAGGCCCATGGACCACATGGTCTTATAGCTGGTACTACAGGATCTGGAAAAAGTGAAATAGTACAGTCATATATTTTATCTTTAGCTGTAAATTTTCATCCTTATGAAGTTGGATTTTTGTTAATTGACTACAAAGGTGGAGGTATGGCTAGTTTATTTAAAAAGTTACCTCATTTATTAGGTACAATTACTAATTTAGATGGATCTGAAAGTATGAGAGCTATGGCATCAATAAAGAGTGAATTAGGAAGAAGACAGCAAATATTTAATGAATATGAAGTAAATCATATTAATCAATATAATAAATTATTTAAAAATGGCGAAGCTAAAGAGCCAATGCCACATTTGTTTTTAATTTCGGATGAATTTGCAGAATTAAAAAAGGAGCAGCCTGATTTTATGAGAGAGTTAGTTAGTGCTGCTCGTATTGGAAGAAGTTTGGGAATTCATTTGATACTTGCAACTCAAAAACCATCAGGTGTAGTTGATGATCAAATATGGAGTAACTCAAAATTTAAATTGGCATTAAAAGTTCAAAATGAATCAGATAGTAATGAAATTATAAAAACACCAGATGCAGCAAGAATAACTCAACCTGGACGAGCATATTTGCAAGTTGGAAATAATGAAATTTATGAATTATTTCAATCAGCCTGGAGTGGAGCAACATATGAAAATAATGAAGATAATGATTCAATAGATGATAGAGTGTATCTTATTAATCATATGGGACAAGGTCAACTTCTGAATAATGATTTAAGTAGTGGTGCTGAAGATTTAAATCTAAAGGCAACAGAATTAGATGTAACAGTTGATTATATAAATAAATTATTTAGCAACTTACAATTACCAAATGTGAAAAAACCATGGTTACCTCCATTAGAAACAAAAATCAGTTCACCACATATTAATGAAGAAAATATAGTTGATGTAGCAGAATTTAAGGAATTAGATACAAGTGTTAGCATAGGACTTGTAGATATACCAGAAGCTCAATCACAAGATGAATATAAGTTAAATTTCGTGAAGGATGGAAACTTTGTTATATTTTCATCAGCTGGATTTGGAAAAACCACAACATTAACAACAATAATGTTATCACTTGCAGTTAAAAATTCTCCTGAAAATTTACAATTTTTTGTATTGGATTTTGGTAATTCAGGATTAATACCAATGAAAGAGTTACCACATACAAGAGATTATATTAAATTTGATGATGTTGTTAAATTCCAAAAAATGTGGAAGATAATAGATGATGAATCTAAAAATAGGAAAAGAATGTTAGGTGAAGCAAGTGTAGCAAATTTCAACATGTATAATGAAGTGAGTGATAAGAAGTTACCAGCATTATTCATCATAATAGATAATTATGATGTAATAAAGGAATTTGGGGTAGAAGCAGAAGATTTTATTATGAAAATAACTAGAGATGGAGCTGGAATAGGAATATTTACAATAGTGACAGCTTCTCGTCAAAATGCAATTAAATTTGCAGTTTTAAATAACTTTAAAAACAAAATGGTACATTATTTGTTTGATGAAACTGAAATTAGAACTATTATTGGTAAAGGTGATTATGCATTACCAGATATATCAGGGAGAGCTATGGTCAAGCTTCAAAATGTTAATATAATGCAGGTTTATTCCGCCGTTGAGTTTCAAGATGAATTAGAATATGCAAATAAAGTATTAATTATGATAGGCAAAATAAAAGATTTGTATACTGGTGAAAAGGTAGAAAGTATAAGAATGTTACCAGAAATTCTTACAATCAATGCGCTTAAAGAATTTGCAGATGAAAAGAGATATAAAAATAAAATTCCAGTTGGATTAGATGCAGAAAATGTAAGAACTCAATTTATTGAATTAAATGGAGGTACTCAATTAGTAGTAGGGACAACGCAAACTGGTAAAACAAATGTTTTAAAGATAATGCTTTCATTAAGAAAAGATACAGAAACTTATGTATTTGATTCTAAAAGTGGAGAACTTTATCCATATAGGAATGAAGTTAATCAATATGTTGTATTATCAGATGGGCATAGAGAATTTTTGCAAAAAATGAAAGAAACAATTGATAAAAGAAAGAGTGCATTTGATAAACGCAGAGCAGAAGAACCAGGATTAATGCCAAAGATATATTATGCTTCATTAAGTCCTATTATGGTATTAATAGATGACTGTGATAATTTTATAGCAGAAATAAGCTTAATCACTGATTTATCTGTAAAGGAAATAATAGAAGAGGCAATTAGTGTAGGTGTTACATTTATAGCTAGTGTTCAAGCAAATGGTCTTAAAGGATATGACTTAGTAACTAAAATATTTAAAAACTCTATTAACGCAATTATTTTAGGTAATCCAAATGATCAAACTGTAATTACAAATTATACTAGAAATCCACAAGTAGCTATAGATTTAGGATATATGTATAACAAAGGTAAAATACAATTGATTAAAATGCCTAAGGTAAAATAAATATAAAAGAATAAATTAAAGGAGGGAAAAACAAAAGTTGAAAGGGAAAGTAATATCAGCATTTATTATTATGAGTGCTATGATTGCAATATCTACTACTTCTTTCTATGTTGGAAAGCAGGTGCAAAAAAGAAACTTTTTAGCTGAAAAACAAGATCAAACTCAAGATGAAATTCAAGATCAAACTGAAGATCAAACTGAAGAAATAAAGGGATCAACTAAAATTGCAGTTGTGAATCAAGATTTGGGAACAGAGTATAAGAACAAAAAAGTTAATTATGCATTAGAGTTTTTTAATTCTTTGGATAATGGATATGAAATAACAAATAGAGAAGCAGCTCAAAAGGGAATAGATAATGGTAAATATGGAGCTATGATTATAGTTCCAGGAAATTTTTCTAAAAATATAACAACAATAAATGAAATTACACCATCAAAAGTTAAAATTTACTATGAACCTAATGATAAATTAAGTAAGGAAAATAAACTTATAGTATCAGGGAAGATAGGTAAATTTGAAAAAAAACTAAACAATAAGTTAAGTTATATGTATTTATCAGGTATATTTGACGAATTACATAATGGGCAAGATTATGCATTAGATATATTAAAAAATGATAATAGTGATATAGAGGCAATCAACTCAATAAATGATTCAGATATATTGGTATCAATTAAGTTAACTACATTGGAAGATAAAGATATTAAATTTAATGATTTAGATTTAAGTAAAGATTTTGATGAAAATAAAAAAATAATATCAGAAGTTGATCAAAAATATAGAGACAAAATGATAACTAAAGAAACACAATTAGATGGTATTAAAGATGAACTTGTGGATGTTATGACAAATAAAAATACAGGAGTTGAAACATTTACAAATAGATTAAAGAAAATGGATCAACAGGAGTTAGAAGATAAATTTGCTGATAGGCATAAGTATAATTATGATGGACTAACAAATAATTATGAAGCAAATGTATCTGATGTTAATTCATATCTAGAAGATGTAACTAAAGATAATGGTAAAATAGATGATTTAGTAGATAAGTATGAAAAGCAAATATTATCAAAAGTAAATGAAAAGGGAAGCAATGCTATTAAGAAATCTAATGAGAAACTTAAATATATACAGGAAAAAACAGATTTAGATTTGGATATTATAAAAAATAATTCTATAAGTAATTTGGAGAATTTGAAAAAAGACATAAAAGAAAAAAATCAAAATGATCCTAAGATACAATCACTTAATGAAGAGTATTTATTATATGGGCAAATGATAAGCAAATTAAAAGAAACTAACCCAGCAGTTTTTGATGATATTTATAATGAAGTAGTAAATAATAACAATATTAATTACAGTAAAATACTAAAGAATCCATTAGGTAATTCAAATGATAATAATTTCTTTAACAATTCAAATGAATTAAAGGAATATATAAATGATGGAATTAGTGAAAAAAATGAAATCTTTATATCATCAAGAAGCAGAAAGTATAGAAAATTTGATGAAAGTAATGAAAGTGATGAAAGTATAAATGATACAATTGATAATTTAAATAAAGTTGAGAATGATTTAAAGAAAATATCATCTTTAACACAGCGCATTATGAATGATGAAGATTATAAATATCTTAAAGATATATTTAATCAGAATTCAGATGAATCTTTAGGTGAAAGATTGAAGATAAAAGATAATTTTATTAATCCAGTAAAAGATTTAATGGGTGGGGACAACAGAAAACAATTGATTTCTACAATTAAAAGTAACAATACAAAAAATGTGGACAATGTAAAAGAAATAGTACAAAAAGAAGTTGAAAAAGTTGTAGAAGGTGATGGCCCAATTGATATTAGTGACGTAATAAATGTATTTACAAAAGACTATATGAGCAAATTCAATAATATTATAACGCATGTGTCTAATATTGATAAAATACCTTCAAAAATAGAAGATGATAAGGAAATATTAAATCTTTTAGACCAATATAATAAATCCAATGAAAATCTGAATAATAAAGTATCAAAACAGTTAGAGGAATATGACAAAGTTGAAGAGGAAGTTCGAGAGCAAGCTAATAAGCATGTAACTACCATGAAAGATGATTTAGATAAAGGAATTGAAGAATCTAAAAATAAGCTATTAAGTGGATTACAGAATGCTAAGACAACCAAGGAAAAAACAAGAAATTTTAATGAAGAAAAATTAGATTTATTAGTAAATGTATTATCAAATTCAAGAGTAGGAACTGTAGAAAATACAAATGTGTATAAGTTTATTATAAATCCTGTATCTGCAGTTCAAAACAAATTACTAGGAGGTAGCATAGTTAAATCACAGCAAAATGATAATAATGAGGTTAAAAAAACAGCAGTTTTAATTTTAGCTATATATATTATGCTACGGTTTGCAATGGGTCTATATAAGAAAAAAATAAAATTAAAGTTAAATAAATAGTTAAATAAATCCTATATAAGGACATAATGAAATGTATTACTTATATAGGATTTGTTATTAATTAGTTATTATTAAATGAAACTCTTTGATTAATAACAAAATATAAATAGAATCTGTCAATTGCTATTTTTTAATATAATTAAGTTTCAATCAAAGTGAAGATTAAAACTAGTAAGGGAGAAAATAAGTAATGGCTGGAAATAAAGAAATTAAATTAAATGAACAAGCTTTTGATAATGCAATTTCAAAATTAACAAATTATAAAAGTAACTTAACTACAACAAAAGATAATTTTAATAAAGTAAATACTAATTTGAAGGGAAATTGGTCAGGAGATGGAGGAACTGCATTTATACTTAGTGCAAATGTAATTGAAGCGAGATTCGTTAAGATGATGCAAGAATTACAAGAAGAAATTAATGATTTAACAAGTGCAAAAATTTCTATGTTTGGCTTGGATTCTAATTTAGCAAACTGTATAGCAGAAGCTATTTTGGGGTCAACTGTAGCAGGAGTTGTAACAACTACAAGTACAGCTACTGAGTATGTGAAAAATGAACTAAATAGTAAATAGTTAAAAAACATAGGGATTTAGTATAAATTGTAATTTAGATAAAAATTAGCAATAACATATATGGAGGAAACAGGAATATGGGATGCAGATGTAATGATATTACAAAGTGCACAAGTGATATATTTAAGATAAATGAAATGAAGAGTTTATTTTCTAATACAGAAAATATAAATTTTTCTGTATCAATGGAATTGCAAAGACTGGCAACGAATTGTATGACAACATTTTCTTGTGTTAATATGATGGAATTAATGTCTGAAGAAAAAAAGTTAAATAAGGATATGACAGAGTTATTGCCTAACTTAGTTAAAAAGTGTGAGGATAAAATTGAACAATTAAAATCACAAAAGAGATCAATGGAAATAGAAGATATTCAGTATCATAGAAAACATCATCATTAATATTGTTGCAAGGAATAGGAGAGCTAGAAATGGGTTTTCAGTTAGATATCGGAGAATTAACTAATACGATAAATGAATATGAAAATTTTATAAAGATATTATCAGAGCAAAAAGAAAATATAAACAAAGCAGTTAAAGAACTTACTGACTTAGGATGGTCAGGTGAAGCAAAGGATCAATTTGAACAAAATCACATTAAAAAACAAGAGTTTTATACAAAGTTAGAAGAAGATATAAAATATATGAAAAGTGCTTTAGAAAATGATGAAAAACCAAAAGCAGTTCAATTAAAAAAACGTAGCGAGGATTTTGAAAACTGTATAAAAAGAAGTGAAGGAGGAGCAGCTTTTACAAGTGATGATACAGGAGTTATTTCACTTCAATATGGAGGACAATTTCTAATAAATAATAATGTCAATGAATGTACAAATGATTATTATAGAAAGATGAATGGTAGATTTGAAGAAATATTAAGATTGGTAAATAGCCTGACTTTTACATCATTTCCGATTAAGGGAGATGTTATGAATGCAGAAAATTCGCTTAGAAATCAGACAACTAGTTTAACAGAGTTTGATAATTCATTTGATGCATATTGTAGTGGCGTAAGAGCTATCGAAGACAATATATGTTCAGTATTTGGAAAGATATCAGGGGTAACTGAAGGAATATCTAAATTTAGAGGTGTTTCTGTTATTTCAGAAGATGGACAAGTAGATAAGAATAAAGTAAAACAATTAATGTTAAAAAATCCAGGAGAATTAACAGCAGAAGAAAAAGAAATGCTAGAATATGCAAAAATTGTTTTAGGAGAAGATGAATATAAGAAAGTAAAAGAAATTGTTGCAACATATAGTGGACCTACTGTAAGAGAAGCAGCATATATGGCAACGGATGTTTATAAGAATATTAAAGATGGACCAGTACCAAAAGACAAGCAAGACAAATTAATTAATGGATGGACAAGGATTTATATGAAGGCCTCACAAGAAAGCCTAGTAATAGGTGTATATCAAAGAAAAAAAGGAAATGGAATGATAGAATATGCAGTAGTTAATAAAGGAACTTCATCTTGGAGTCTTTTCCCAGATGGGGATGGGGATGATAATTTATTGCAGCTTTTTGGTGAATCTCATGATATGAAAAATTCAATAAATTTTGCAATAAATTTTATTAATAATCATCCAGATGAAAGTATAACGTTTATTGGACACTCAAAGGGTGGTGCAGAATCTGCAGCAAACGCAGTAGTAACAAATCGTAATTGTATATTGTTTAATCCAGCAACAGTTAATTTAGATGCTTATCGTCTAGGGGAAAAGAGAAAAAAATATTCTGCAAAAATGCACGCATATATTGTTGATGGGGAAATCTTACATGGTATCGAAAAAGGTTTTTCAAAACCAATTGGTAAGGTGACTTATTTACCATGTCAAACTAAGGAAGCAGTTCAAGATAAGTGTTCAATCAAAGATTCTCCTGGTATATCTAATGTAAGACATAGTATAGGAAATAAAATTAAAAATATAGTAGGTGAAGATACTTATAGTGAGTTAAAAAGTGCAAGAAATAAAATAAAGAATATATTAGATGATGATATTTATACTGATGTTAAAAATGGAATAAACAATCATCTTATGGATCAAGTAAAAACAGCAATAGAAGAAAAGGAAATAGGTGACAATAATGGAGTAGAATAATAGAATGGAGAAAAATAGAACAATGAAGAAGAAAATAATAATTTTTATTATACCAATTTTTATTATGATAACATGTTTTTGTTATTTACGTAATAAAATTACTGAAACACATAATAAGGGGGAGTATAAAATTACTAGTATTAATATTTACAAAAATACACCAGCATGGGAATTAGCCTTAGCTGTAAAAAATGAAAAAACTAGCACTATAGAAAAAATAACAAAAGATAAACCTGAATTGTTAAATTACCAAGATCCTAAATATGGAGTCACTTTGTTACTATGGTCAATAGGAATGGAAAAATATGAATCTGCAGAAGCATTGCTAAAATGTGGTTCAAATCCTGATATAGCAAGAAAGAATGGGGAAACACCACTTTTTTTGGCAGCAGGATACTCTTGGATAGATAATGATGCTAAAAAAGACCCCAAATACGTAAAACTTTTATTACGTTATGGTGCTAATCCTAATAAGAATTATGTTAATAATGATCCGAATGATATATATTCAGGAACTAGTCCATTAATGAATTCAATTTCAGGTGGTTTTGAAAAAACTAAAGCCTTAGTGGAAGCTGGTGCTGATATTAACTATAAAACCCAAAGTGGAGATACAGCAGCAAACCAAGCCTTATTAGCAGACGAGACACCAGAATATGCATATTACTTAATTGTTCAAAAAAAAGCAAAAGTAACAGATCCAACTTATGGCAGAGAATGTTTTGCTACAGATCCAGACCAAAAGTTTTTTCCAGTGACTATATTAAGAAATTGGGTATTTGCTTTAGACTCAAAAGAATACAAAATGAAAATGGAGATTGTTGATGAATTTGCTAGGCAAGGTGTAAATTACAAAGATGCTAAAATTAATAAACATACACTTGGGCAGATAAAAAAACTTTACCCTAATGATTGGGAGGATTACATAAAAAAATACTAATATTAAGATTATGTTCTAGCAAAATCAATGAAAATAATTGGATAAAAACTTAAAAATTCAAAACCTTTGATGTTGTGAAGTAAAATCATGTTATCAAGGGTTTTTTTATAAGTTAAAACTGATATTAAAAATGGAATAAACAATCATCTTATGGATCAAGTAAAAACAGCAATAGAAGAAAAAGGAATAGGTGACAACAATGGAGTAGAATAATAGAATGGAGAAAAATAGAACAATGAAGAAGAAAATAATAATTTTTATTATACCAATTTTTATTATAATAACATGTTTTTATTATTTACGTAATAAAATCACTGAAACACATAATAAGGGGGAGTATAAAATTACTAGTATTAATATTTACAAAAATACACCAGCATGGGAATTAGCCTTAGCCGTAAAAAATGAAAAAACTAGCACTATAGAAAAAATAGCAAAAGATAAACCTGAATTGTTAAATTACCAAGATCCTAAATATGGAGTCACTTTGTTACTATGGTCAGTAGGAATGGAAAAATATGAATCTGCAGAAGTATTGCTAAAATGTGGTTCAAATCCCGATATAGCAAGAAAGAATGGGGAAACACCACTTTTTTTAGCAGCAGGATACTCTTGGATAGATAATGATGCTAAAAAAGACCCCAAATACGTAAAACTTTTATTACGTTATGGTGCTAATCCTAATAAAAATTATGTTGGGAAGGATTCAGGTATTATGGAATCAGGAACTAGTCCATTAATGAATTCAATTTCAGGTGGTTTTGAAAAAACTAAAGCTTTAGTGGAAGCTGGTGCTGACATTAACTATAAAACAAAACGTGGAGATACAGTAGCAAGAGAAGCTCTATTGAGAGATGGTACACCAGAATATGCATATTATTTAATTGTTCAAAAGAAAGCAAAAGTAACAGATCCATATTATAAGTTACAAATTTTTGAGGATGAAGATCCAAATGAAAAACTTTTCCTAGTTAATATATTAAGAAATTGGGTATTTCCTCTAGACTCAAAAGAATACAAAATGAAAATGGAGATTGTTGATGAATTTGCTAGGCAAGGTGTAAATTACAAAGATGCTAAAATTAATAAACATACACTTGGGCAGATAAAAAAACTTTATCCTAATGATTGGGAGGATTACATAAAAAAATACTAATATTAAGAGGATGTTCTAGTGAAGTCGATGGAAATAATTAGAAAAAACTTAAAAATTCAAAACTCTTGATGTTGTGAAGTAAAATCACAAAAGAGATCAATGGAAATAGAAGATAATGAGTATCATAGAAAACATCATCATTAATATTGTTGCAAGGAATAGGAGAGCTAGGAATGGATTTTCAGTTAGATATCGGAGAATTAACTAATACGATAAATGAATATGAAAATTTTATAAAGATATTATCAGAGCAAAAAGAAAATATAAACAAAGCAGTTAAAGAACTTACTGACTTAGGATGGTCAGGTGAAGCAAAAGATCAATTTGAACAAAATCACATTAAAAAACAAGAGTTTTATACAAAGTTAGAAGAAGATATAAAATATATGAAAAGTGCTCTAGAAAATGATGAAAAACCAAAAGCAGTTCAATTAAAAAAACGCAGTGAGGATTTTGAAAACTGTATAAAAAGAAGTGAAGGAGGAGCAGCTCTTGCAAGTGATGATACAGGAGTTATTTCACTTCAATATGGAGGACAATTTCCAATAAATAATAATGTCAATGAATGTACAAATGATTATTATAGAAGGATGAATGCTAAATTTGAAGAAATATTAAATTTAGCAAATAGTTTAACTTTTACATCATTCAACGGTATAGGGGATATTTTCAATTTAGAAATTTCACTTAAAGATCAGACAATGAGTTTGACAGAGTTTAATAATTCATTTAATGTATATTGTAGTGGCGTAAGAGCTATGGAAGACAATATATGTTCAGTATTTGGGAAGATATCAGGAGTAACTGAAGGGATATCTAAATTTAGAGATGTTTCTGTTATTTCAGAAAATGGACAAGTAGATAAAAGTGAAGTAAGACAATTAATGTTAAAAAATCCAGGAGAATTAACAGCAGAAGAAAAACAAATACTAGAATATGCAAAAATTGTTTTAGGCGAAGATGAATATAAGAAAATAAAAGAAACTATATTTACATATGAAGACGCACGGAAATACATTAAATGTAATGTTTTAGGAATTGATGTAGGATTCAAGACATATTTTCTAAATGAGATATCTAATTTGCCTAAGCAAATAGTTTATCCGATGACTACCCACTCTAATACTCCCCTCTTTTTCAAAGTGGGAGTAAAGGGTGGCTACGTCCCTGGATAACGAGTTCTAAGGCGTAAAACTCCTAAGAACCCTGTTTATAAAAAAGATGGATATACTTATATTTACGATTTAATAGAATGTCCTTCACCTACATTTTATGGAATAGAAATTCCTATTGATGATATAGTAATAAAAGATGATGAAGTGATTAGCAATAAAGTATATGGTTATAAACTTGTTTATACGAATGAACCAGTAGTATTAACAGGGACTGTTTCTGTTTCATCTATAGAGGGGGCGGGTAACCCTGAAATAAGCAGAATTGACTATCTAAGAAATAAATATGGTAAGTTAACTTCTGCGGAAATAAATAATCGTATTAATTTAAGAGGGGCTACACATGATAAATTAGATGAGTTAATCGAAAGAGAACTTAAAAATGGTATGTCAAAGAAAAAAATACAAAATAAATTAGGACCAGCAGTTGCGGGAGTTTATGACCCAGTTACGGACAAATATTATTTTGGAATAAATAATTTAAATGGAGATTTACCAGAAAATCTACATAGATTATTGAGAGTTAATTATGAAAATATGCCCACAGAAGGTATATATACAGAGTATAATAAATTTACGTTAGGTGCTGGGTCACATGCTGAAATTTATGCATTAAACGAAGCACTAATAGAAAGAGAGTCGATGGGAATTTCAGTTAAAAGTTTAGATGAGTTAATACTTACAGTTATTAAAGGACCAAAATGTGGATGGAAAAAAACAGGGATGCCTATGCCAAGATGTCCACATTGTGAATATATAACAAATGGAGCAAGTTATTTTCCGGAGGTTTTAAAATATGCAAAGTAAATTGATAGATAAAAATTTTATATTAAGTAATGGAATAGATTATGATGAACTAGAGGTGGACTATGATAGGTTTGGAGATAAAGAATTTATTATTAGTGAAGGAAAAGAAAAATTTTTTTCGGGTATAACATATTCATTATTTCCTAATGGAAACCTTGAGTTTTATGCATTTTTTAGAGATGGATTTAAAGAAGGAGATTTTGTTGAATTTTATAAGGACAATAAAATTAAATGCATTCAAAATATGCAAAGAGGAAGAACTCATGGTATAAGAAGAATATTTTATAAGGATGGTACAAAAAAGTTAGAAGCTAGATATGAATATGGCGTTTGTCTAACACTAAAAGAATGGAATGAAGAAGGAGTATTAATAAAGGAAAAATTAAAACCAACTGAAGATGATATAAAGCTTAGAAATAGTCAAGAAAAGTGGTATAAAAAAGCTATAGAAAAGGAGTAAAATGGAAATAAAAGAAATTCATAATTTTAATGTTTATGAGGAATCAGATTTTATTAAGATACAAAATGAGTTAAAGAAAAAAATAATGTTAAAAAATACCTTTAATAAAAGTAGTATTAGATTAGTAGCAGGTGTGGATTTAGCTTATTGGGAATATAAAAATAAGCAGTATGGAACATGCTCTATAGTTGTTATTGATTATAATACCAAAGAGGTAGTTGAAAAAGTTAATAGTGTAGGGGAGATAAAAGTACCATATATACCTGGATTTTTAGCATTCAGGGAGTTGCCTTTAGTTATTGAGGCTTCAAAAAAATTAGTAGTAGAGCCTGATATATTTATGTTTGATGGTAATGGATACTTGCACTTTAATCATATGGGCATAGCTACTCATGCATCATTTTTCTTAGATAAACCAACTATAGGAGTTGCAAAAAGTTATTTAAAAGTTAATGGAGTGGATTTTAAGATGCCAGAGGGTAAAGAAAGTTCATATACTGATATTATAATAAATGGAGAGGTATATGGTAGAGTTCTTAGAACAAGAAAAGATGTAAAGCCTATATTTATATCATGTGGAAACAATGTTGATTTAGAAACTTGTACAGAAATAGTATTAAAATTAATTAACAGAGAAAGCAGACTACCAATTCCAACCAGATTGGCAGATTTAGAAACACATATCAGTAGAAGAAAACTAAGGTAACTGCAAAATTATAATAAAAGTTAATGCATAAAAAGGATAAATCTTAATAACTATGCAAGTTGTATAGTTATAGGAAATTAATCTTATAAAATATACCACATAATTGTAATGATGCATTGAAAACATGAAATGAATCAGCGGAAATTTAAGTAGGCTGGTTCATTATTTTTTATACTTATAAAGAAATGGCATATATACAAAAAAACATATATATATTTACAAATTCTTCAAAGTGGGAGTAAAGAGTGGCTACGTCCTTGGATAACGAGTTCTAAGGAGTAAAACTCCTAAGAATTCTGTTTATAAAAAAGATGGATATACTTATATTTACGATTTAATAGAATGTCCTTCACCTACATTTTATGGAATAGAAATTCCCATTGATGATATAGGAATAAAAGATGATGAAGTGATTAGCAATAAATTATATGGTTATAAACTTGTTTATACTAATGAGCCAGTAGTATTAACAGGGACTGTTTCATCTATAGAAGGGGTTACTGAAGCTGAATCAATTGTATCTAAAAATGCATTAGAGCATATTTTTCATGGAAATATTAATGGAAAAGGATTACCTTCTGGATATCACAAACCAAGTATTATGTCAGAAGCTACAATATCTAATATTAGTAGTCCAGATAAATTTGGAGTTTATAAGGGGATGGTTGAAATGAATGGGAAAACAAAATTTTCAACATTTTTCCCTGATAGTTGGAACAGAGTAAATATTATAAATTCAATAAAAGAAGTTCATGAGGGGATACAATTTAATAAAGCAGGATGGTATACGGGGAAGACTAGTTGTGGGATGCCTATAAAAATGTGGTTGAATGAGAAAGGGCTAGTAGATACTGCGTTCCCAGTTTATTCAAAATAAATAGAAAGGAGTAAAATATATGAAATATATGTTTTCAATTGAGAAAAGTAATTATGGATATAATAGGATTATCCTTCCACAAGAAATTAAATTGATAGAGTATGTTTTCGAAGATATGGAGTCATTTGGAGAGCCAATCTTCAAAGAATTTATTGAGAGAGTAATTAATAGAGTTAGTAATAATGAGGAGGTATCAGGTAATATTTGCAGTCTTGAAATAAATAGAGATTTTACAAATGTTATTGTTGATTTTGTACCAAGTGAAATGTCAAATAAATGTAAAATAGAAACTGATGAATTATTGTCATTAATAGAAGTGTGGATAATTATAAATAAATCACAGTTATAATTAAATTGCATAATTATTATTCTATAGTAAGCATATGAGGAAAGATAAAAGTAATGTTAGGATGGTAGTAATGGTTAAAAATCGTTACTGCCATTAATTTTTATAGTTATAGTTTTAACTCTAATCTATTATTTCAGAAAATGGACAAGTAGATAAAAGTGAAGTAAGACAATTAATGTTAAAAAATCCAAGAGAATTAACAGCAGAAGAAAAGCAAATACTAGAATATGGAAAAATTGTTTTAGGCGAAGATGAATATAAGAAAATAAAAGAAACTATATTTACATATGAAGATGCACGGAAATACATTAAATGTAATGTTTTAGGAATTGATGTAGGATTCAAGACATATTTTCTAAATGAGATATCTAATTTGCCTAAGCAAATAGTTTATCCGATGACTACCCACTCTAATACTCCCCTCTTTTTCAAAGTGGGAGTAAAGAGTGGCTACGTCCCTGGATAACGAGTTCTAAGGAGTAAAACTCCTAAGAACTCTGTTTATAAAAAAGATGGATATAATTATATTTACGATTTAATAGAATGTCCTTCACCTACATTTTATGGAATAGAAATTCCTATTGATGATATAGTAATAAAAGATGATGAAGTGATTAGCAATAAATTATATGGTTATAAACTTGTTTATACTAAATTATAATGAACTTTTACCAAGAAAGTCTAATTGATAGATTTACAACTAAAAAGGGTGTTCCAAAAACATGGGGAAAGTCAATTGAATTAAGAATTGGAAAATAAAAAGCGTTATTTAGGAATAATAATCGATTTAGATCAGATATTATGGGAAGGATAGGTAAATAATTATGAACGTAGAAGTTTTAGAAGATAGACTAGCAATTGATGGGTTTCAATATCCAGCTTCATTTATAAAAGCTATAGAATTAAATTTATTAGACTTTGATTTGTGGTATATAATGGATGAAGAAAGAGTGTTAAAGAGATTAAAAGGACTTAAGGAAAGATACCCTAATAGAAAGCTTATACATTTTGCAAGACGAGATGACAATGATGATATAGCATGCTTTGAAGTAGGTAAAGGTGGAAAAGTCCAAATAATACATGATTTTGCATCAGAAGGTTATGAGCAAAGAAAAGAGCATAATGATTTTTGGGCTTGGTTAGGAACTGCCATTAGTGAAATGGTTGCAGTCAATAGAGAATAATTATTGACTGCTTTAAAAGAAAATAGCCAATGGAAGAGTATAACTATAGAAGATTTAGAGCATATATATAAGTTACTTCATAATGAGATTTATCTAATAACATAAAAATGAGATTAGTATAAGTGAAATAAATAGATAAATAGCTTACTGCATAATTACAATAATGTAGTAAAAAGATGAAATGAATCAGCCGAATTTACGTAGGTTGGTTCATTATTTTTTTAGTAGTTAGTAAATTACAAGTATATGGTAAAGAAAATCCTAGGCGCAATAATTCCACTTAAAAGTTAATGGAATTCATAACAATAATATGTATAGGATAAAAGATATAAAAGTACTAAAAAACGATTTATAAAGTAAAACATAATTGTAAAAAAATGAATAATTTAAAAGATAAAAGGCAGGTAAAACTTGACACTCATATACAAAATTATTAAAATAAAGGAATAAAATAAATATTAATGTAAAAAATAGATATATATTGTCAATTGTATTAATATTGAAATGTAATAAAGTAAATGAGTATATGGAAGACAATATATGTTCAATATTTGGGAAGATATAAGGAATAACTGAAGGAATATCTAAATTTAGAGGTGTTTCTGTTATTTCAGAAAATGGACAAGTAGGTAAAAATAAAGTAAAGAATTAAAGTTTTTTGTTTTATGGAAATATTTATAAAAAACATGAAGGAAAAATGAATAAGTATAGAAATTTTAAAGGAGTAATTATATGGGATTTTGGAAAGATGATACAATTAAATTTGATTATGCTTCTGTTCAAAAGGCATATACGATTATGCATCAAATTTATGAAGATGCAGATAAATTATTAGAACAATTAGAGAAAGATAGTAAAGATGCTGAAGACAAAATGAAAGGTGAATATAGAGAAGCCTATAGTGATAAAAGTGAGGATGTTTTTAAAGAATTAAAAAAAAGTATTAAAAATATAGACAAGCTGAGCAGAAAGGTAGAACAAACATCTAAGGATTTCTTGGAGAAAGATATGGAAATAGCAAAGTCTTATAGAAAATCTTAATATTTAAAATTAAGCTATATTAAAAAAATAACAAATACCTTATATTTGTGTTTTCTTTTATATGCATAAATGAGGAGAGGGTTTTATATGTCAAAAAATAAGGAAAGAATACGAGAAAAGATTTATGAATGTAGGAAAGAGATTGAAAAATATACAGAGTATAAAGCATATATGCTTAATGCAGAAGATTATTGTAAGCAAGCTGGAAATGGAATAAGTTTATTAATGAATGATCAATATGAAAAAGTAAAATCAAATTGTATAGAGGCAATAGGAGAAGAAGATGATTTATTAAGTGCACTTCAAGTTAAGAATACTAATCTTCATGAGGTGCAAAAAATGATTCTTAATGAAATACAAAAAGGAATAAATGGTATTAATAAAAAATTAGAAGAACTTGAAAGAGATCTTAAAAGTTTACTTGAAAGTTACAGAGAGGAATAGAATTATGGCAGGAATTTCAAATAGCAATTTTTATATTGATAATACATCATTAGATACTCTTAAAAAAAGTTATAATAAATCAATACAAAATCTAACCCAATTATATTTTGACTTTGAATCAGAAGTGAATAATATAGAAAGTAAAGAGCTGTGGAAAGGCGAAAGTTTTGATAAATTCAAAAAAAACTTTGATGATTGGAAAATGGAGTATTTAAAAAAATTAAGTGAACTTGTACAATTAAAAGAATTTATTGAAGAAGTAAAATCAACTTCTGAAATGTTAATTGAACAAAGGGATAGCTTAAAATTTTCGCTGGAGGTGTGAGTATGTCAAAGGATATTTTTATGGCTGATTATAGTGAATGTAGAGATACAAATAGAGAAATTAAGAGTAATTTAAATTATATTGAAGATATAGTATCTAGATTGAAAAGTATGGATAATTTAATTCAAAAAGTAGATATGCCATCAAGTGTATGGGATAAATCTAATTATGAAAGTGATTTTGCAATCATTAATAGATATCTAAATGAAGAAACAAATAGGTATAACAATTTTCATACTGCATTTGAAGCTTTTTATACACCGTTGGAAAAGATAGATGCAGGATTAAAAGCTGTTCTTACTAATTCATTAAATTTTATTGAAGAAACTGAAGAATATGGTGTTTATGTATCTATTATAAAAAGTGGTGAACAAGAGGAACTTGTAGATAGTATATATAATGAACTTATAAAACAAGGTGTGAGTAAAGAAGATGCACTTAAAATTTCCGCTCTTGCAAATGAAGAAACTCAAGAATTGTTGAAAGAACTAGCAGGATTAGATCAAAATGAATTAAAAAATAAAATAGATGAAATAAAACATAAGACGAAGCAAAGTCCAAGCGAGATAGTACTCTTAGATTTATTAAGTGCAGATCAACCTAATACCTATAGCGACATGATAAAAGATTTATCTCAAGAGTTTGCTATGGGTGGTTTTGTTGGAGTTCTTGAAAAAGGCTATTTAGGAAAAAATCTTGATAAATACCAGTTGGATATTAAGTCTTTAACAGGACAAATCACTAAGTTAAATAGGCAAATAACAAATAGTCAATTAAGCGCAGCTAAGATTAATATTAAGAGAGAAACTATGGAACAATTGAAAGCAATACGTGAATCTAAATTATCAAAGATTGATGGTTTAGATTCTACAAAAAATAATTTATCTAAGATTAGCAGATGGTTAGGTATAGCTGCTACAGCATATAACATTGGTAAAATATCTTATGACGAATGGAAAAATTATAGTGAAAATGGGGCCGAATTAGATGATGTTGTTGTTGATGCAGGTATTGAATGGGGAGGTATAGTAGCAAGTACAGCGGGGGCTGCTTTTGCAACTTCAAAAGCATTAGGTGTAGTAGGTACTACAGTTACACCAGGAGTTGGTACTGTTATAGGCCTTGGAGTAGGTTTTGTTGGTGGAGCAGCAGCAGGATTTGCTTATAATATACTTGTTAAACCCATTTTAATTAAAGCATATGATGATGCTATAAAGCCAGCAGGAGAATGGATTGTTGATAAAGCAAATGATATTGGAGATTGGTGGGATTCGTTATGTTGGTAGATAATATTTTTCCGAAAGTTAACTATCCAGATGATAAAAAGAGTATAGAACATATTATAAAAGAATATGATAAGGTTCTAAAATATAAATTAAAGGGACGACTTTCAAAAACAGAAAAACCAGGATATATAATACAGTTTTTTAGCATTGCATTTGTACCATATATAATTACATGTTCATGGATTTCTTTGGGAATTAGAGTCTTATACGTGATACCTCTGATATTCTCTGTAATTTATAACATTGTATTATTTAAAAAAGTTAAAGATAGTGATTTTGAAGATGAAAAAATTTTCTATAAATTTGAAAATTCTAATATTTTTTTATTAATTGCTTTTATATATGGTGGGATCTTTGGATTTCAGACAGTTTTATTTGGAAAATGGAATAATAAGGAGTATTTAATTTGCTTTATTATTTTAGCTTTATTTTCATTGATAACATTCATGAAAGTTAGAATAGAATCACCCAAAAAATTTATTAAACAGTATTTATATACTGATAATAAAATGCCTTCTTACTCTACTATTATAATTCCTATAGTTCAGCTATTAGTAAGTATCGCATATTTTAAAAAGCCGTATTTTTTTATTTTAATATTGAGTTACATTTTTTTAGTTGTTTTTTCTGGATTTGTAACTTATGGATATTTTGAATACTTGCAGTATGATAAAATTCAAGAATTAAAAAAACAAATAAATTACATACCAAAGGAGAAATAGAATGAAAAGATTATTACCAGTTGGAAGTATTGTGATGCTTGATTTAGAAAAAAAAGAAAAAATAATGATAATAGGGCGTCTTTTAAGACTTACAGAAGATGATGAGGTTATATGGGATTACTGTGGATGTTTAGTACCACAAGGATTGCAAACACCAGAACAACTTAGAATGTTTAATCATAAGGAAATAAAAAGACTTCTTTTTGTTGGATATCAAGATGAAGAAGAATTAGGCTATTCTTTAGCTCTTTCCAAAGAGAAGGAGAAGATTATGGAAAAAAGTATTTAAAAGAATATTAATATTTAAAAATAGTTAAAACTCACCTAAAATTAATAAATGTAAGGTGAGTTTGTCTAGTAATACTTTATATTCATAGTCAAGGAATATTAGAGATTAAATTATTAGAGTGTTGTTAATGTTCCATTGATGAATAAAGTAGTTTCCTCTGATAAATCTAATTTTTTAGCTTCTTTTAATTTAACACCATCTTTATCAACTAAAATATTTATAATTGGCCTTGACGGTAGCTGTTTATTTTGTTTTAATACTATTCCTTTTTCATTTGTATTAAGAACAATAAGTGTTCCAGAAGGGTAAGCGGCTACATTTTCAACAAATATATCTACTAATTTTTTATCAAATAATATGTTGCTCATAGCTGTAATGTATTCTAGAGCTTCATATACTTCCATTTTTTTCTTGCCAGGAAAATCAGAAATAAGATTATCAAAAGTGTTACAAATAGATACAAGTTTAACAGTTTCATGAAGTTTATCATCTTTGAATCCTAAAGGATAGCCAGTCCCATTATAATGTTCATGGTGCATAAGTATTATGGCTTTAGATATATAACTTATGTTGGATTTTTCATTTAATATCTCATATCCATCTAGAGGATGAGTTCTTATAATGTCCATCTCATCTTCAGAAATTTCTCCTGTCATATATTTATTAAGAATATCTTCAGGAGTTATTAATTTACCAAGGTCATGAAGAAGAGCACCTACAGCTAATTCTCTAAGGTGTGATTTTGAATAGCCTAAATGAATCCCCATTATTATAGATAGACCACAAACGTTAACACAATGCTCATAAATATATTGATCTTTAGATTTTATATCACAAATATTTATTATTACCTCGTCCCTTGAAAGTATCTCATCTATAACTTTATCAACAGTACTAATAATTTTATTAGAAGAAGTATTGCTATTAGTTAGGAAATTTTTAAATTCTTTTCTTATTATTCCTTTAGTTTCTTCTCTTGTTTCTTCAGAAAGGAAATCTTCCATTTCCACTTCTTTTGAAAGTTCATCGTCTATGTAAACTGATAATATACACATTTGGGTTAGTCTCATTTTATAACCTGGTTTTAAAATAATACCTTTGGCTAATAAAATTCTTCCATGATCATCATATAGAGGCTTTCCAAGTATTTCTCCGCCTTGTATTTGTGAAACAGATATTTTTCGCATATTAACCAAATCTCCTTGCGTATTAGAATGAAGTAATTTTATTTGGATTTAATTAGAAGTATTACTATATTTAATATGATATCATAAAAACAATGTTATAAAAACACTTTTATAGGGTGTTTTACAAGTTTATTACTATAATTACTTAAATTTATTTCTATTTAAAGGAAGAAAGTGATGTAATAAAAGTTTTAGCCATGATTTTATGGCCTTTAGAAGTTAGATGTATTCCATCTAAATATAATTCATTTTCCTTATATGTTGACAAGGATTTTTGAATTACATCATAGAAGTTTATGTAAATAAGACTATTTTTCATTGAATAAGTTAATAACCAGTTTTTATATTGTTGTATCCTATCATTTACTTTAGCGTAATCACTATACATCCAGTATTTATTAGCTAATTGAGAAATAACAGCAGGTTGAATACCTAGAATAACTTCTATGTTGTTTTTTTTAGCTTCAATTAATATGGACTTCATATTGTCTATAACATTATTTACAGAATAATTTAATAAAAAATCATTTGTTCCACCCATTATAAATGCATATTTAGGACAGTTTAAAATTACATCTTCGTAAAATCTAAAAAGCATACCTGCAGTTGTATCGCCATTGAAGCCTTTATTAGTAAGAGATAGATTTAGATTGCTGTTGACTAGATGTATCCAGTTTTCATTGGAATTAACTCCGTATCCAAAAGTTAAACTGTCGCCTATACATACTATATTCATAATAAGCCTCCATAAGTTTTAAGTTTATATTATAATTATTAATACCAGGATTATATATGTGAAAGGGTATGTTTATATTTTAACATATAAGAAATGAAATGTAGTATAGTAATATATTAAATAACCTATTAATAGAAAAAGTTCTAGTAAATTATATTCATAATAAAACTTTTGAAATAGAATTTTTGATCGATATTATTAAAATAAGTCAAAGTACAAGAAAAAATATGTAATTAAGGAGAAAATAATGTTTATTGATGCTCATAGTCATTTAGAACACTATAATAATGAAGAGATAGATAAAGTTCTTGAACAGATTAACAATAAGAAAATAATAACGATATCAAACTCTATGGATATTAGCTCATATATGGAGAATTTAAATATAAGTAGGAAAAGTAAATTCATAATACCTACTTTTGGAATACATCCATGGAATGCTTTTAAGTATTCTGATAAACTTAATGAAATAGAAAAATTTATATATGAAACACCTATGGTTGGTGAAGTTGGATTAGATTTTTATTGGGTTGAAGATAAAACCCAATTTGATTCTCAGATAAAAGTGTTTAAGTTTTTTTTAGAAAAGGCCAAGCGACAGGATAAGATAATTAATATTCACACTAAAGGAGCAGAAAAGGAAGTTCTATATTTATTAGAAAGTTATGATATAGAGAGAGCTATAATTCACTGGTACTCTGGGCCGAAAGATATTTTAATTAAGATGATTGAAAGAGGATGTTACTTTACAGTAGGGGTTGAGGTGTTTTATTCAGATAAAATAAAGTCTATTGCTAAAAATATTCCTATAAATAAAATTTTAACAGAAACAGATGGTCCAAGTTCACAAGAGTGGTTAGTAGGGGAAAGAGGTATGCCAATAGATATTGAAAGAGTTATATATAACTTATGTGAAATAAAACAAGTAAATTATTTGGAAATGAAAAATATAGTTTTTAAAAATCTAAAAGATTTGTATTATGAAGAGGAGTTATCAAAAATGTTTGACAGGTAGATCTTTATTTTGTAACATTATAGTTAGAAAAAACAATACAAAAACAGGGGAGTCTGTGAATAGGCTGAGAGGAAATTTTAAGATTTCGACCCTTATGACCTGAACTGGGTAATGCCAGCGAAGGGAGGATATCTATAAAATTTTTAGTGTTTTATTCAAAACATTTTATGACAATAACTCCCTTTATCTAATTCAGGATAAAGGGAGTTTATTTATGGAAACTATTTTAAAAAGACTATTTAAAAATTATTTAAAACAAAACTATCCACATATGTGTATTAAATTTAATAATATTATCTATTAAATGTGGATAAATAATATTATAAATAAAGGAGAGGTTTAGAAGTTATGAAGACTGTTAATGTAAGTTTGCAAGTATTACCTGTAGTAGAAGAAGAACGAATATACCCAGTAGTAGATAAAGTCATTGAATACATAGATTCATGTGGAGTCAAGTATGAAGTAGGAGCTATGGAAACTACAATGGAAGGTGATTTAGATAAGCTGTTAGAAATAGTTAAAAAGGCTCATGAAATATGTGTAGAAGAAGGTGCAGCTAGAGTTGTATCAGTAGTAAAAATAGATTATAAACCTGAAGGCGTGACTATGAATGAAAAGACATATAAGTATAAAAAATAAATTAATACCTATAATATTTCAAGTAATTATAATAGGCATATGGCAATTTGTAGTAGATAAAGGAATAGTAGAGAGTTATATATTACCTTCTCCTAAAGAGGTTATAGTAACTTTGTTTAAAATACTTCCTAATATAAAACAACATATATATGTGACATTAAAAGAGGCTATGTTTGGATTTGGTATATCAATTATTTTAGCCTTAATATTAGCTGTACTTATGGATAATATTAAAGTTATAAGAAATTCTATATATCCTATATTAGTTATATCACAAACAATTCCTACAGTGGTTTTAGCACCGTTGTTTGGAATGTGGTTTGGATTTGGAATGTTGCCAAAAGTAATTATTGTAGTTTTAGTATGCTTTTTCCCTATAGTTATAAGTCTTATGGATGGACTAAATTCTGTAGATAAAGATATGGTTAATCTTTTAAGATCCATGGGAGCAAGTAAGTTCCAAATTTTTAAAATAGTAAAGTTTCCATCTTCAATGGTTAATTTTTTCTCTGGACTTAGAATTGCTGCAACTTATAGTATTATGGGAGCTGTTGTTGGCGAGTGGGTAGGTGCTAATGAAGGGCTTGGATTTTATATGATGAGAGTAAAGCACTCTTTTGCTATGGATAAGGTTTTTGCAGTAGTTTTAATAATTATACTTTTAAGTATGTTTCTTTTTGGAATACTATTCTTAATTCAATATATGCTAACACCTTGGAATAGAAAAAACTAATGGAGGTAATAAAAGTGAAAAAAAAGATTATAGCCATTATATCAGCAATTACTATTATGACTACGTTATTTGCTGGATGTGGTAGCACAAAGACAGAGGATAAAAAAGCAACAGAAAATAAGGAATTAAAAAAGGTAACAGTTGTACTTGATTGGGTGCCTAATACAAATCATACGGGATTATATGTTGCAAAAGACAAAGGATATTATAAAGGGGAAGGTCTTGATGTAAATATAATTCAGCCGTCTGAAGGGGGAGCAGCGGATTTAGTTGCAGCAAAAAAAGGTGATTTTGGAATCAGTTATCAAGAACAAGTGACGTATGCTAAAACAGCTGAAAAACCATTACCAATAAAATCAATTGCAGCTATTATACAGCATAATACTTCTGGATTTGCTTCTCCAAAAGAGAAAAATATAACATCACCTAAGGATTTTGAAGGAAAAACTTATGGTGGTTGGGGCTCGCCATCAGAGCAGCAAATATTAAAGGCATTAATGGAAAAAGAAGGAGCAGATTTTTCTAAGTTAAAGATGGTAGATGCTGGTTCAGATGATTTCTTTGCAGTAACTAAAAAGAATATAGACTTTGAATGGATTTTTTATGGTTGGACAGGAATACAAGCAGAATTAAAAGGATTCCCTATAAATTATATAGAATTACGAAAAATAGATAAGAGAATGGATTATTATACCCCAGTCATAATTACAAATGATGATACAATAAAGAATGACCCAGAACTTGTTAAGAAATTCCTAAAAGCTACTACTAAAGGATATAAATTTTGTATAGAAAAACCAGAAGAAGCAGGAAAAATATTATTAAAAGCGGCTCCAGAGTTAGATGAAAAGCTAGTATTAGCAAGCCAAAAGTATTTAGCTGATAAGTACCAAGATGATGCAAAAAGATGGGGAGAAATGAAGGAAGAAGTTTGGAATAATTACACTAAATTTTTACTAGAAAAGAAACTTATACCAAAAGATATGAATGCAAAAGAGGCTTTCACAAATGAGTATTTACCAGAGTAATAAGCTAAAAGTAGAAAACATAAAAAAGAAATTTAATAATATAACAATAATAGAAGATGTGAATTTTTATGTTAAAGAAAATGAATTTGTAAGTATATTAGGCCCTAGTGGAAGTGGTAAAAGCACAATATTTAATATTATAGCAGGTTTGATGCAACCTGACAGAGGTAAAGTCTTTATTAATCAAGAGGATTATACAGGAAAGGTTGGGCATGTAAGCTATATGTATCAAAAAGATTTGCTTCTTCCTTGGAAGAAGATAATTGATAATGCAACTATGCCACTTGTATTAAAAGGCGAGAACAAGCAGTCAGCAAAAGAAAAGGTAGCTAAGTATTTTAAAAATTTTGGTTTAGAAGGATTTGAGGATAAATATCCTCATCAATTGTCTGGAGGAATGAAGCAAAGAGCAGCACTTCTTAGAACATACATGTTTTCTAAGGATATCCTGCTTTTAGATGAGCCTTTTGGAGCTTTAGATGCTATTACAAGAAGTAAAATGCATTTTTGGCTTTTAGATGTTATGAAAAATTTAAAATCTACTGTTTTATTTATTACCCATGATATAGAGGAGGCTATTTTTCTGTCAGATAGGATATATATATTATCAGATAAACCTGCAGTTATAAAAGATGAGATAGAAGTTAATCTGATTGATAGGAATAGTAAAGATATAGTTACAACTAAAGAGTTTAATGACATAAAAAGAAGGATATTAAATGCTTTGTAATAAGCAATAAGGCTGTGCAGTAACTCAATACTGTACAGCCTTATTTTAGATTTACTTATAATTTTCTAAGGGAACCGTAGTTATACATTTGATAATTTTAAAAATTTTTTATGAGTTTGGCTACTCACCATATAGACAAACTATGCATAGTATGTAATAGATATGAAAGCAAGCTTTACATTATAGGCTAAAGACTTGTTATATCTAATTTGAATAATATATTTTTGAGAAGCCTAAACTTTAAGGGGGAAATATATAATGGAACGTACACCTAATCAACAATTTTGTGGCAAGGTAGATGCTGAAACATTAACATTATGTTCAGGAACTAATATAGTACCAAGTGGAACAAGTGATCCTGTAGTAGCTAAAATACCTGTTGTTTTAGCAGAGAGAACCATTCAAATAGATGTGGAAGCGGATATATGTTTACAGTATCCTTTCTATGATATAAAAAGAATTAAAAAAGATATATTTTTAACTCAATGTAAATTGATATTAACTACAGAAAGTACAAATACGGGAAAATTATTCTTAGAAGGATATGTTAGAAAGAACATCGAATATACAACAGCTGATTGTGTAGACTGTGATGTAGTTAGTGGAAGAGTGCAGCATACAACAGTAGATGTTCCTTTTAGATGTGTAACTGAAGTTGAATATAGTACACCACCAGTATTCTGTACTAGAAGACCTGCAGAAGAAATAGAATTAATTTGCGATAAAGGCTGTGGAAGTTGTAAGTGTGGAGAAGAAACATTAGGAGTATTACCATGCGAACAAAACTTTATAGACAATATTTGCTATACAGAAAAACCTTATTGTGAATTAGAAGAAGCAAGAATTTACGAAGCAGATATTCATAAGAATAGATTTGATAAAGTACCAGGTTCTCCTTACAATAAGATTACTGAAAAAATGGTTATTTATTTAAGATTAAAAGTATTACAAAATCAACAAGTAAATATTAATGGAGTTCTTGGCTAATCTGTAGAGAATAGTGCTTAAAAATAATTGTATATAATCTAACTAAAATGAGCTGGTCTTTTAGGACTTAGCTCATTTTTTAAAAAGTATTTTTAATTATTTGAATTTAAATTCCAATTACCTATGATCTGAATATAATAAAATAAAGCATAAGTAATTTAAAGGGGTACTTGCAGTGAATACGTATAATGACTGTTTAAATAATAATATATGTGTATTTTTAAAACTACTTATTATAATACAAGTTTTAAAAATATATTGCTATAAAGGTGAAACAAGATATTGTAATATAAGTAAAGTAGATAAAAAAAGAGATATAAAAGACAAAAAAGATGTAAAGAATGTAAGAGATGTAAAGGATAAAGTTAGTAAAAGTAGTTTAAAGCCAACAGAGGTATGTGACAAAGCATATAATAAAACACACAAAGCAACATATATAGATACAAAAAAATTAGCTAATAATATAAGTGAAGACAAGGATAATAGTTCTATAAAAAATAAATGCGAAAATGAAAAAGATGATAGGGGTAATTCTATTAAAGATGAAATTTATGTAGAGAAATGTGATGGTAATAGTTTAATAGAGAATAAAGTAAAAGATAATATGAAATCTAATATTAATATGGAAAGAAACATTAAAGGTAAAATCCCTATTATTATATCAGAAAAAAATGTTTTTGTGCCAGTAGAAACATCATTAGACCTAGAAGAAAATGCATTAGAAATCAAAGAAATATATAATAATGTGTATTTAAATGAGAGTACATTAATACCAATAGAAGTTAAAAAGAAAGATTTAAAATATAATACAGGAAAGCTTTTTTTAAAAGGATTTATTAGAAATTGTATCCAGTATTCTACAGTAACATCTATAGATGATATAAAAATTAAAGGTGAGATTAAACATTGTATTAATTATATTCCATTTAAATGTACAACTTTAATTAATTACAATAATAGTCCTAAATTAACAGAACAACATAATATAGAAAATCTAGTAATAACGAATCCTACTAAATTTAAACTAGATGAATATATTTATAAGACTAAACGCAATGAGCCTATATATTGTAATTTAATAAAAGTAAAAATATTTACTAATAGAGAATGTTGTAATAAAAGGTTATTACATGATAAATTCCCTATGGAATCAACTTTTTCAATGATAAAAGAGAAAATGATGGTACAGTTGGTATTGCAACTAATTCAAAAGCAAGATATTAATATTAATTGTTTAAGAACTTAGAGATATATTCATATTGTATTATAATTTCCTAGAATATAGATAGATATTTTAAATTAGTAAGTAATTCATATAAAATTTCGGTTTATAGGTTAAGCTTTAGGTGGAGTTTTAAACTCCACCTAAAGCCAAGAATCTTATTTATATAACATAGTAAAATTTATATCTTTATAATAGGTATTTAATATTGTTTTAAAATCTATATTTTTTTTACTAAGGCACATTGCACCGTATTGACTCATTCCTACTCCATGACCATAGCCACCACCGTAAATAGTAAAATAATCTTCAGTAACTTCTATTGAAAAGAATGATGAGGGAAGAGTAAACCAATTATCAATAAATTTTTCGTTTTGTAAATATATTTTAGGAGGAGAAGTAGATTTAAAGCTTCTTCTTATAAAAGAATCATTTTTTACATTTACTATAGCATTATCAAATAAAAATGATATTTCTATAATATTTCCACCATCGCTTCTACTTAATACTTGTATATTTTTTAAATTTTTTAGTTTTTTAGGAAATCGTTTTAATTTTTTATTAGAATTATTGTTTTTAAATAAGGTTATATAATCAGGGGAATTATTTTTTATTTGCTTTAGATTATAGTTTAAATTATCTTCAAGAGTTTTTTTATCGAAACTTACATTCCATCTAAAGTAAGGGGAGTTTTTATCATAGGCATCAATATCTTTATTTTTGTAAAATTTTAACCAACCCTGTTCAGTAGAAGGAAGAGTAGTATTATCGTTAAAAAACACATTTGTTTTTAAGTATGGCTTTACGTCACTTGAACCATCACTTTTAAACCAAATATCTTGATAATTAACGCTAGTACCACAAGAGGTGGAGTAATATTTAGCATCAATTGGTATGGAATTATAAGTCATTATTATACCAGCGGTTTCTCTCACAGCTTTATTTGAGATGTTTTGAGGGAGAATATTATTGTAAACTTGACATTTGGTACTGTCATCTACATGAAATCCTAAAGTGCTATATCGGTTTGAAAGCATATCTGATATTGCATAAGTTCTTGCAGCAATGGCTTGACATTTTAAAGCCTCTATACCACCCCAAACAGGCATTTCAGAAGGTACTACTTTGGTTAAATATTCTTCAACTTTAACTTCGTTTATTATAATTAATCCTTTTTCTGATGGGTATAATTCTAAGATACCATTAAAACTTGGATTGAAGGCAGGAGAGCCTCGCTTTATATTAGCTATTTTTATATTTCCTCCACTTATATATAATCTATTCTTGCTTATTACAGGGTTTTCGTTAAAATAAATGTTGATCTTACCTTTTGAAAATTTGAATTTAATGGTATAATGTTTAGGAATGTCCAAATGGATATTTTCAGTTTTATTATATATTTTCCCAGGAGAATTAAACTGAAGATATATCTCTTTATGATATATAGAAGTAAAGTTATTATCAGAAATACCGACTCTTATATTAGAATAATCTTTCATAGGATATATTACAAAAGTTTTCAATTCATTTTTATTAAAAAAAGACTTTACATTATTTTTCCCAACTATTATATCTTTGCTTGTAGCTATATTTATATTATTATTTTCATCTATTTTATAAAATGAAGGATTTTTAGATAAATTTATTGAACCAATATGTTCCAATTCATATTTTTTGGATGTTTTTCTTAGTATCCTATTAGAAGATGGAGTTGCTACTTGGCAATGGTATACTTTAAAACAATTAAATTTAAAATCTGCTACTGTATATTTTGGAAGATTTGAGTTTTTAAATTTAATTTTTTTTATTTTATTATTGGTGTATATAAGAGTGTAGTTGGGTGTGGAGTCTAGTATAATAGCATGAGTTATTTTACGTGGAAATAATAAAGTCACTATAATGATACTAAAAAAAATACTAACTATTAAAAAAGGTTTTTTCATATAATTTACCTCATTTACATACTAAAAATTTAACTATATACTTAAATTATATCAACATGTTTGTAAAGATATTACTAATAGGAGGAGTATAATATAAGTATTAACAAATAGTAAAAAGTAATGTATAATAATTAATAAATATACTTAATTAATAATGATTTTAAATTAGGGGAGGAGTACAATGAAAGGGACAGTAGTTGCTACTTGGATTAAAACTTGTAGAAAACTTTATAATGATGACGTTGTAGACAGAGCTATGAGTTCTATTGGATGGAAGAATAGTAAGATATTTAGTCCAATAGAAAATATTGATGATGATGATGTAAAAAAGGTAATGTCATATATATCAAAGGATATAAATATTAGTGTAGGTCAGTTATGGAGAAGTATAGGAAAAGATAATATACAGTCGTTTTTTAATGATTTCCCTTCGTTTTTTGAGCATGAGAATTTATACTCATTTTTTAGATCTTTATATGATATTCATTTAGAAATGGTCAAAAAGTTTCCAGGAGCAAAACCACCACTAATAAGCATAGAACCAATATCAGATAGAAAAGCTATTTTTACATATAAATCAAATAGAGAAATGTTTGATTATGCTTTTGGACTTATTGATGGAAGTGCAGAGTTCTTCAAAGAAAAATTGGACATAAAAGAGATAGAAAGAAAATCAGGATTCTTAAAACTTGAATTTAACTTTGAAAAAGATATTTATTATAAAAAAGTCTATAATTTTAACAAATTATTATCTTTTGGTTTTGTAAAAAGTATTCCTGCAAAAGTTGGAATATTTACAATAATAATATCAATTATTAGTAATATATTTTTAATAGGAGTGAAAAATATACCAGCATTTTTATTAGCAACTATAATTCCTCCAATAGCATCTGCTTTAGCAGTATCTTTGCTTATGAAACCTAAAGATTTAATAAAAGAAGAAATAAAAATAATTAATAGTAATAATTATACAGAAGAAAAAAGAATAGTTACAGGGGACTTTTTTGAAGATATATTTGAACTTTTAAAAGATCATAGGAAGGTAATTAGAGCTGATTTTACTAATTTTAAAGGTGTTACAGATGAAATGAATACATTTGTAGCAAATATTAATAATATATCCGATTCTATGAAGGCAACTTCAGAAGATATTTCTGGAGTAGTAGAGCAAATGGCAGATGGAGCTGTAAGCCAAGCTGAAATGACTCAAGAAGCAGCTTCTGCATTAAATAATAATGTTGAAACTTTAAAAAATATTGTAGATAGTGAAAATAATAATAAACAAGAACTTGAAAAGGCTGTCCATAAAATCAATAACAGCTATGAAAATGTAGAAAATTCAAGTAAGAATATTTATCAAACTTTACAAAAATTCCAAGAGGTAAAGAATAAAGGAATAGAATTAGAAGAAAAGGCTAAAAATATTAATAATATAGTTTCTATAGTTTCTGGGATTTCTGAGCAAACAAATCTTTTAGCGTTAAATGCCTCTATTGAGGCCGCTCGTGCAGGAGAAGCAGGAAGAGGATTTACTGTTGTGGCTGAGGAAGTAAGAGAACTTGCAGAGGAAACACAAGATGCCGTTAAAGATATAAATCAAAATTTAGCAGAATTTGTAAGTGAAATAAAGCTCTTAGTAGAAAAAATAGGAAATCAATATAATGTATTGGAAAATGAGACAATAAGTTTAGAAAAGGTTAGAGACATAAGTTTAGATGCAGCTAATTCTATTCAAGAAGTATCTTCAACAATGATAAAAACGATAAATGATTTGGATAAAGAATCTGGATATATTCTAAAAATTTCTGATAATATAGAATCATTATCAGCTATCGCAGAAGAAAACTCTGCATCTTCGGAAGAAGTAAGTGCTAGTGTATCAAGTTACACTAGTGAAATAAAAAATCTAATAGGAAATATATCCAATTTCAAGAAAACGACTGAAGAATTTAAAAATGAGCTTAGCAAGTATAAGATTTAATGAAGTATAATCAATAATTTGCCAGGAGGGTTGATATGCAACGTGAGTGGGAAGAAAGTGATTATCAAATACGAAATATTATAAAAAAAGGTATCTTAATGGCTACTATTCCTGTTACAAGCATCTTATACCCAACGTTAAATGTATATAGAGAAGATATAAATGTTATGAAAATGCCCATAGATAATATTATTTCATTTAATAAGTATTTTGTTATACCATATGTGGGGTGGTATGCTTATATATTCTTCTTCTTGCTTTTGCTTTGTATATTAGATTCTGATGAGTACTTTAAATTACTGATAACTTTGAATGTAGGAATATTGATTTGTTATGTAATTTATTATTTTTATCCTACCTATGTTGCAAGGCCTATTATTGAAGATAAAGATATTTTTAGTAGACTAGTGCTATGGGTATATGGAAGAGATAATCCTTATAATTGTATGCCAAGTATACATGTATTAAATTCTATGTTAGTTTTGTTGTTTGTAAATAATTCTAGTAAAATTAGTTCGTCTTTTAAGATGACAACGGATATAATAACTATTTTAATAAGTTTGTCTACTATGTTTATAAAGCAACACTATTTTATAGATGTTATAGTATCTATAGGATTATCATTAAGTTTATTTTATTCAATGAACTGGATATGGAAACTTATTAAGGATAAAAGGAAAAAGGCGAAAATTTAATATAATTGTTAAGAGAAAAAAGCTTAAAGAGTTAAAGATAAACCAAGGAATTTTAATGGTTTTCTTTAACTCTTTATTTTAATGAATAGATTTTTGTTTAAAATAAAATATAATACATTGTATTATAAAAACAAAACTTATGGCCCCAAAAGCAGGATATACATATGTTATTAGATTTACAAATCCAAGTTGTGATATGGGTAGTGCTAATAAAATAATAATAATAACTGCTTTTTTATAAGGAATGTTAAATACATTTTCTATAGTTTTGCCTAAACTATAGATATCAGAAACTTCAGTAGAAAACATTTCTAACCACATTACACAAAGTAGCATTATTTGAATTAGTTTGCCAAAACGATCTGCAACATATAAAAGAGGAATGTCATATTGAAATATATTTGGAATATTAAGCATTAGCATAAGATTAATCATAAATGCTATTACAGTAAGTATTATGGAGCCTAAGAGAACTCCAAACTTTAAAGGAGTTTTTGATTTTATTTCTGAGCTTAAAGGAACTAGTACACCACTACAGGATATTATGTTGAAACCTGCATATAAAAGTGCAGAAATAAACCAATTATACTTTGAGTCAGCTATATTCATTATGTATGGAATATTTACCATATCTTTTGATAAGCTTATAAATAAAATAAATATAGTTGTTATAATTATTATTAAACAAGGAACTATAAATGAATTTATTTCTAATAGACCCTCTGTATCCTTTAGTAGTATATATATAGAAAGACAACACATTAATATTATGCCTATCCATTTAGATACATGAAAAAACTGACTTATCAAGGCTCCACTTCCAGCTAGAATTATTGCGGAACCACTTAAAAGAAAAATACTTGTTAATATATCCGTTACTTGTCCTAAGAATCCAGGACTTACTAATCTAATGAATTCATTATAGGAATTTAAGTTATACTTAGTACTTATATGTATTATTATAAATCCCATAATTACATAAATTAACATGCATATTAGTAAGCCTATAAAGCTTTTACAACCATATCTTGAAAAGAATAAGGTTATTTCCTCACCAGAAGCAAGACCGGCACCTACTATAGTGCCAATAAATACGGCAGCTAATTGAAAAGTTAAACTTAAATATTTTTTCATGTAATACCCCCATAAAATTGATAATAAGGTTCTTTTTATAAATATATATAAATTAATAAAAATAATGATTGTATAAATTAATTTTTTATTTAGTGGCAAAATAAAAGTAAAAAATAAAGTTATTTATGGATAGGTGATAAACAATATGAAAAAATATATTAGGTATATGTCAACTATATTAATATTATTTAGTTTTATGGCATGTGGACAAAAAAAGGTTGAGGATGTTAAAGAAAAGGATAATTTTGATATGAAGATGGCTAATTTAACTGTAGAAAATTATGTAAAATTTACTAAAAATCAACAGTATGAACAAGCTAACAAACTTGTAAGTGATAGTGTTAAAATAAACAAACAAGATTTAACTGAAAATGGATTAAAAATAACTGGATACAAGATATTGGAAATGAATGAGTCAAATGAAGGAGGAAATTTTAAAATACAAGTTATTAAAAGTAATGAAGGTAAACCAGAAACATTAATAACAGAATCAGAAATACTTGTAAAAAAAGAAGGAATTGATTATAAAATAAATAAAATAAATACTAATATAAAGAAAGAAATTTTTTATAATGATGGGATGCTTCGTTTAAGAAAAGAAAATGAAGTTGATACTAGTCTAGTAACGGATATGCAAGGACTTCCTAAATATGCCTATTCAAAAGATGATAAAGCAAAGATGAAGATGCAGATAGTACCTAAGACAAATTTTGGCATTATAGAATTTGGGTATGAAGGGACTAGTGTAGCGATGACTACTTTTGATAGTGATACTTTTGTTAGTATTTTAATTTTAGATGATACTATGACAACTCAAGGAAATAATTCTAATCCACAAGATCAACAAGGTGCTGGAGGGCAGAAGGAGAAGGCTGGAGGAAAAGTTTTAAAAGAAGTACCTATAGGTAAGAAAGTTACGTCATGCGATATATTAACTAATTCTAAGGTAGAGTTTATGCGATTTTCTCTCGACGAAAAGTACTTAGCTATTCAGTATATTGCTAATGATAATAGCAAAAGAGCTATTAGGCTTTATGATACTTCAAATGGTGATATGATACCTGTCATTTTTGAAGAGGAATATCCTTTAAATAAAGTTCAAGTTATTTTACAAGAATTCCAAAATGAAAAAATGAAGTATAAAGTAATACCTAAGAGTGAGAATGATAAGAATAATGATTATATTGGTGAGTGGGAAATGGACTTAAAAGAGTTAAAATTAAAGAAATTAAGTAAGTAATTTATATGAAGTGGTTTTGTTATAAAGGTGTCTATAGTGTATAATGGCTAGAGACACTTTTACATATTTAAAGGAGAAAATTATGAAAAAAACTTGGGGAGATAAAAGATATCATTCTTTAAATTATTTTTTGAGAAATAAATTTAAAGAGAAGGTATTTAAAATATCATTAGATGCGGGTTTTTCATGTCCAAATAGAGATGGGACTATAAGTTATGGAGGATGTATTTATTGTAGCGAGAGAGGTTCAGGAGATTTTGCAGGAGACAGAAATTTTTCTATTTCTAGTCAATTTGAAGATATTAAATTGATGATGAATAAAAAGTGGAAAAATGGAAAATACATAGCTTATTTTCAAGCTTATACAAATACTTATGATAGTATTGATAGATTAAAGGAGAGATATGATGAAGCAGTAAGGCAAGAGGGAGTTGTGGCTTTAGCTATTGCTACTAGGCCTGATTGCTTGAGTGAAGAGGTTATAGAATTAATAAGTTCTTATACTGATAAAGTATATACATGGGTTGAATTAGGTCTTCAAACAGCCAATGAGGAAATAGCAAAATTAATAAATAGAGGATATACTTTAGACGTTTTTGAAGATGCTTTATTAAGACTAAGAAAAAGAAATATTGATGTTGTTGTACACACTATTTTAGGGCTTCCAGAAGAAGAGGAAGAAGATATAATAAATACTATAAAATATCTATCACATAAAGATATACAGGGAATTAAACTACATCTTCTTCATTTACTTAAGGGAACTCCTTTAGTTAAATTGTATGAAGAAGGCAGATTGACATTTTTTAGTCAAGAACAATATATAGATTTAATTTGCAAGATTATAACACTTCTTCCACAAGATATGGTTATACATAGATTAACAGGAGATGCTCCAAGAAGTCTTTTAATTGAGCCTGTGTGGAGTTTGAAAAAATGGGAAATATTAAATAATATAGATAGTAAATTGGAAGAAGAAGACTTGTATCAAGGTAAGTGTTATAAATAATATAATTAAAGAGTTTTAATTATATTATAATGAAGAAACTTGCACATATAATAAAATAATGAAGAAAACTTATTTTTATATATGCAAGTTTTTGATTAAATTAAATAGCTTTAATTAATTCTGAATACTCATAGATATATTTATCGGCTGTGTTTATTATATCTTTTTCTTGATTTTTAGAATATTCATCATGTATTCCTATTACCTTCATGCCAGCGGATTTGGCACCCATTACAGCAGGTAAAATATCTTCAAAAACAATACATTCTTCTGGTTTTACTCCAAGCTTTTCAGCTGTCAAGAGGTAAACATCAGGAAACTGTTTGCCTCGAGAAACTTCATCGGTGGTTGTGATCGCATCAAAATATTCATATATACCATTTACTTTTAAGCCAGTTTCAAGGAGTAGTGTACAATTACTCGTAGCAAGAGCTATTTTTATCCCAGCAGATTTTAATATATCTAGATATTTTTTGGCTCCATATTTTAATTTAACATTTATCTTATATTCCTCAAAAGCCATATCGTTCCATTCAGTCATAATTTCTTGGATACTTTCTTCTAAATGAAATGTTTCTTTAAAATACATAGCAGTTTGTTCAAAAGACAAATGCTCTATTTTTGATTTTAAGTCCTTTGGACACTCTAAACTCCTTTTTTTTAGGAAATCTATATCTATTTTTGTCCAAACCCACATAGAATCTATTAAAGTACCATCCATATCGAAAATAGCGGCCTTTATATTATTTAACATATAATATTCACCCCTTATTTAGTGATGTATCTAAAAATTTCATATAAAAATATATACCAAAAATGAGCAAAAACTTCCTAAAAACATTCCTGCTAATACATCAGTAGGATAATGAACTCCTAGATATATTCTAGATATGCCAACTATAAAAGCAAGCCCAATATAAATAATTGCATGGTTATGATAAAACAGCGATGTTGTAATAGCTATTGAAAAAGCAGCGGTAGTATGGCCAGAAGGAAATGAGTGTTTATCTATTCCTATCTTTTTTATGTTTAAATTAGTTACTTTTAAAAAAGGACGTATCCTACTAACAGAAGTTTTTATTACCTGAACCATTGCCGAACTAAAAGCCAGAGTTATACAAGTATTTATTCCTAAATTGTGAATGGTTCTGTTAGGATATATTATAGCAAATATACAGAATAAAATCGAAAATACCAGAGAACCTAAATAGGTAATAGGAGTCATTATAAAATCTAAAATTTTACAGCTTAGTGAATTATTTATTGATTTTAAAATAGCAATATCTTTTTTTTCAATTCTTTCTAAAAAAGTATTCAAAGAGATAGTCCACCCCCATGTAATATAAGTAATACTATTCTAACATAAGATTTTAAGTTGTAATATATAAAATTAGTATTATTTTAATTTTACATAATAAGTATTAATATTATGTTTAGGTTATTTTAAAAATAGGTTAAAATTATAAACTTCGTTTAAAAATCTTGACTTTTTCTTTTATAAATAAATCTTCAACAGAATTAATACCTATTTGTTTAAACACTTTATCGATACACTCATTATCTAAAGAAATTTTAACTTCTGAATTCTCAGCAAATGCATCGACTAGTTCCTGGCCTTTTTCTCTATCAATATTTACCTTAGGACCGCCAACGCAGCCTTTAATACAACCCATTCCTTCTATAAAATTAGCATCAATCTCTTTTTTTTGTAGTTTATCAAGTATGTCTCTACATTCTTTAATGCCATCTCCTTTTATTGTTTTCAAAAATTTAGATTTCTCCGGAAAAAGGCGATGGATTGCTTCAGTGATTGCTATAGAAACTCCACCAGTACGGGCGTATATTCTACCTTCTCTTGAAGCATATTCTGTTGAAACATCTTCCTTAAGATTTTTAGGATTTATGTTTAGGGTATTAAATATGTCTTTAAGTTCTTGAAATGTTAAAACATAATCTATAATACCTAATAGATCCTTTTCTTTTGCTTCAGCTTTTTTTGCAATGCAAGGTCCGATAAAAACAACTTTACAATTAGGGTTTAAGGTTTTTAAAACTTTTCCAGAGGCAATCATAGGGGACACAGAAGGAGAGACATGATCCAATAGATTGTTGTATATTTTTCGTAACATACCTATCCACATAGGACAACAACAGGAGGTAATCATGAAATCATCTTTGGTTTTTACAAGATGATTAAATTCAACAGCTTCCTTAATGGTTAGCATATCTGCAAAAAATGCAACTTCAACCATATCTGTAAAACCAAGTCGTTTAAAAGCTGCTCTAAGTTGATGAATAGTTACACCTTCTCCAAATTGACCTATTATTGAAGGTGCAACTGCAGCAATTACTGTAGTTTTTTTATTTAATAAGTTCACAAGAGGCATAAATTCTACTTTATCAACAATACTGCCTGTTGGGCACGCTTCTACACAAAAGCCACAGTCAGTACATTTATCATTACTAATATAAGTTTTATGTGTATGTTTATCTAAAAGTATTGCATTAAAGGGACAAGATTTCTGACAAAGAGTTTTACCAGTAGAATCTGCACAATCCATAGAACAGTCTTTTATTTTATGAACCACTTTATGGTGTATCTCATAATTAGCGATAGCATGTTTTAAATTTTCAATATAATTATCATCATATTTCACATCTACTCCACAAAGAGAAGAAACTAGGTTGCTTAAGTAATTTTTGTCAATGGAATCATCTGATATTAAGGTGAAAATAGTTTCTTCAAAATTTTCTTTATAATAGGCTTTTATTAAAGATCTAAATAGTTCTTTATAATTGGTATTCATGGAACTCTCTTCCTTTCAAATAAGTAATTATTAGATAAAATTTCAGCACTAAGTTTATTTTGGACAATAGAAGAGAAGTATATACCAATTACTTTAGAAGAGGGGGAAGGTATTAATAAGGTTAAATATATAATAAAGGTATGCGTTCTTCATTTTTAATTACCTAGATTTCGTACAAATATAAAGATTATATTTTCATATAATTACCTGTTAATATTATTCAATATATTCCATAGTCGCCCAGATTTTTAGGCGGAGCCTTCTGGAATAATTCCACAGAATTAAATTTGACAACACTAAAGAAAAGTAGAAGTCCATTTACTGTTTTGGATAATATTACATTAATTAATTTATTGTATTTAACTTCATATATTAAATTTTAATTGTATATATTTAGGGGTATAGAGTGCGTTAGCAATTAGTTTTGCCAGTTTTGT
>NZ_JAPQFJ010000039.1 GCF_026738875.1 Clostridium brassicae | reverse complement strand
GGTGTAAGCGTGGTAACATGTTAAGCTGACTGATACTAATAGGTCGAGGGCTTGATCAAATAAAAGTAACCAGTGACTAGGTAATTGGTTACGATCGAACATCACTGTGCAATTTTGAAAGAATAAATCTTTCAAAACAGGACACTCATTCAGCATAGCTGATGAGTACTATATTTCTAGGAAATCGAAGATTTCGAGAACTATAGCATCTGGTGGTTATGGCTTGAAGGTAACACCCGTTCCCATTCCGAACACGAAGGTTAAGCTTCAAAGCGCCGATGGTACTGCACTGGAGACGGTGTGGAAGAGTAGGTCGCCGCCGGGTAAGAGTAAATGCACTAAGCTAATGCTTGGTGCATTTTTATTTTTTGAATTTAATCTTGTTACTTGATTTTTTATCCAGTAATATGTTATTTATAAAGAATATATTAATTATTTACTAATCTTTTGGGGAATAGTCTATAATTAAGTAGATTATAAAAAACAGAAATTACATAAGGAATGTCTTGATATAAGTATATATAAGAATGTTTTGGTATAACTAAAGTTTAAATAAATTTAATAAGGAGATATAGATATGGTTTCTATGGAAGTTAAAGATTTAGAAAAAAGCTATGGTAAAACAAAAGTATTAAAGCAGGTATCTTTTAATATTAATGAAGGTGAGATTACTATACTTGCAGGTCCTAATGGTGCAGGTAAAACTACAACTATAAAGTGTATATTATCTTTATTAAAAAAAGATAAAGGTGATGTTTTAATATATGAAAAAAGTATAAAAGATAAGCAGGTAAGAGAAAGGTTAGCCTATATTCCAGAAAATCCAGATATATATCCATACCTTACAGTTTGGGAGCATTTGAAATTTATATCATTAGCATATCGTCTTGAAGATTGGCAAGAAAAAGCTATGAAAATATTAGAGATGTTCAATATATTAGATAAGAAAAATGAAATAAGCAAAAATCTATCAAAAGGAATGAAACAGAAAGTATCTATATCTATGGCACTTTTGCATGAACCAAAAATATTTCTAATAGATGAACCATTTATAGGACTAGATCCAAAAGGCATAAAAGATTTTAAAGATATTTTAAAAATATTGAGAGATGAAGGTAAAACTATACTCATAAGTACTCATATACTTTCCTCTATAGAGGAAATAAGCGATAGACTTATAATAATGAAAAAAGGTAGAATACTTGTACAGGGCACAAGAGAAGAATTGACAAGCATTGCAGGCTTTCAAGGCAAAATGCCTTTGGAAGATATATTTTTAAAAATTACTGATAGAGAAAAAGCGTGATAAATTAAATGTTTATATTAACTATTTTTATGTAATATTTAAACTATGATTGATAGATGATAATTGTAACTGTGGAGGTATTATTAGTATGTGGATAAATGATTTTAAAACACTTTCTTTTGTTGAATTTGCTAAATTCAAAAATTTTTTCAAATATCTAATGAAAAATCCTGTAACAGCAGTTAAAGAAATAGGAGAAATAATATTTCCTATATTACTTATCTTGTTTAATGTATTATTTATTTCTCGTAATAGGAGAGGAACAGGAACTCATTTTAAATTAGATAATAATATAGTTGGTCCATTAGTGATTATAATACTGTTTGTAATTACTATAGTAATATTGTTATTAGCATTTAACAATTATAAGCCTACGTATTTCACCATACAGGATGTCCATTATATATTTCCATCGCCTATAAATGAAAAGTCGCTTTGGGCTTTTAATATAGTAAAAAGCTGTATTAGGTTTGCAGCAAACTATTTTATATCTGTAATTTTTATTTCTATGGTTATACTTAAATTCACTAACATAAGTATAATAAAACTTTTAATAAGCTTGTTAGGTATTTGTTTAATAGTATTATTTTTTAAAAGCTTAAATTTCCTTCTTTATTCATTAAAAATAAAGTTTAATTCAGAAAAAGGTGTAAAAAGGGCTTCTTTAATCACTATTATTGCTATGCTTTTATATTTGGGAGTGAGTTTTTATTTTAACTCAGGTTACTCTAAAGAAACAGGATTTATAAATACAATTTTAACCTTTGGTCATTATTTTGACAGTAATACACCAGTTCTAACCTTAATGAAAAATATAATTGTTTATCCAATAAATAATGGTAAATTTCCATTAATAGAGTTAATATTTATGTTAATTAGTGCTAGTGCAATATTTGGTCTTGCAGTGTTTTGGGGAGAGGATTTTTATGAAGATGTAAGTGAAAATATAGAATTAAACAATATAAGCATTAGTACAAAGAATATAGAAACGGTTTTAATGGAGGATGGTATTTCTACAAAAGAGAGAGTTATAAAGGATAATTTATTATCTAATATTAAAGGGGCAGGAGCATTTATATATAAAAGTTATTTATTTGGGAAGAGAAATGGTAAGCAAAAGAGATATACAATAATATGTTCTATTCTTGCTATAATATCTTTAGTCGGTGGATATTTTGCTAGAAATATGTCTCCAAAATTTATTTGGGGTATATTAGGATTAGTTGGAATAATGCTAGCTACGGGTTCAAGTGTTACATCTACTATTAAATATGAATTAAAAAAAGTATACATATATTTATTACCTGGTAGTACAAAAAGTAAGATATTTTTTATAACATTTTATGATTATATTTTTACAAGCTTATTTTTTATAAGTTTATTTTTACCTTTTGGTTTAATGACAAAAGTAAATAAGCTGGAAGCCATTTTGTTTTTGTTAGTAGTTATTTTTGGAACTATAATGACAAGCCTATCAAGAATAATAGTTCATTTTTTTATTCCTTTAGATTATGAAGGAAGCGCTGGAATACTGGAGGCTATTATAAAGTGGGTTGCTGTAGTTATTCCTGCATTATTAGGTTTTTTAATGTTTAAGTTATTTGCAAGTATATGCATAGTACTAATCAGCATACTTTTATGTGTTATGGTTATGATTATACTTATATTAGCAATGAGCGAAAAATTCTTTGGTTATATAGAGTTGAGATAGTTATAAATATGAAGATAAATGAGGTTATATATAATTTATGCAAAGTAATATGATAAAATATATATTTATGTAGTATAGTATATAAAAATTAAAGTACATAATCTTAAGAATAATTTTACTAAATAATTATATTTTGTTCAGTAAGGCTATTCTTAAGGCAATATACTTTGTTATTTTTATGTCAATGGCACGACCACTCAGTAGAACAAGAACGGAACAATATTGTATAAAAAATAACATATAATTTTGTTAAACATATAATTATATTTTAAATTAAAGAAAATTAAAATAAAAGTATAAAAGGTGATAACATACGATTTTATATATAAAAACCACAAAATACAGTCCGAATTGAAATTAAAAAAATGTCGAGAAACAATAAAAAAGTATTTACTTTTAAAAAACTTTGTTATATAATTAACACATAAAAAACAGGCGGTTAGATATATAAATAAAATATCTAGAAACCGCTTTTAAAAACTTATACTTTGTTTGATAATTAACAAACAAAATCAATATAGTAATTTTTATAGGTAATACATATGAAATTTTAATAACAAAAGAAAAACTTAAATACCACAATTTTTGAAAAGGCGGGAGACAAAATGAAGGTAACTAATGTTAATGAACTAATGAAAAAAATGGGACAAATGAGAGATGCTCAAAAGAAATTTGCTACTTACACACAAGAGCAAGTTGATGAGATTTTTAGAAGTGCTGCTATGGCTGCAAATGATGCTAGGGTTAAACTTGCAAAAATGGCTGTAGAAGAAACTGGAATGGGGATAATAGAAGATAAGGTAATAAAAAATCATTTTGCTTCAGAATATATTTATAATAAGTATAAAGATGAAAAAACTTGTGGAGTTATTGAAAGAGACAAATCTTTTGGTATTTCAAAAGTAGCAGAACCAATAGGAGTTGTTGCTGCAATTATTCCAACAACAAATCCAACATCTACAGCAATTTTCAAGGCACTTATAGCTTTAAAGACTAGAAATAGCATAATATTTTCACCACATCCAAGAGCTAAAAATTCTACTATTGCTGCTGCTAAAATAATTTTAGATGCTGCAGTTAAAGCAGGAGCACCAGAAGAAATTGTAGGATGGATAGATGAACCTTCTGTAGAACTTTCACAAGTAGTAATGAGAGAATCGGATATTATACTTGCTACTGGAGGTCCTGGAATGGTTAAAGCTGCATATTCTTCCGGTAAGCCAGCTATAGGGGTTGGGGCAGGTAATACACCAGCTATTATAGATGAGACTGCTCACATAAAAATGGCGGTAAATTCAATACTTCTTTCAAAAAGTTTTGATAATGGAGTTATATGTGCTTCAGAACAATCAGTATTAATTGTAGATAAAATTTATGAAGAAGTTAAAAAAGAGTTTTTAGAAAGAGGAGCTTACATATTAAATAAAGCAGAAACAGATAAATTAAGAAAAATAATACTAACTAATGGAACAGTAAATGCAGATATTGTTGGACAATTACCTTGCAAAATAGCAGAATTAGCTGGGTTTAAAGTTCCAGACAGCGCTAGAATTCTTATAGGAGAAGTTGAGTCTGTAGAGCCAGAAGAACCATTTGCGCATGAAAAATTATCTCCAATTCTTGCTATGTATAAAGTTAAAAATTTTGATCAAGGATTAAAGAATGCAGTGAGACTTGTTGAACATGGAGGTATTGGGCATACTTCTGTACTATATACTGATCAAATTAAATCAAGAGATAGAATAGATAGATTTAGTGCAGCAATGAAGACGGGAAGAACTATGATAAATATGCCTGCAGCTCAAGGGGCTATAGGTGATGTTTATAACTTTAAGTTAGAACCTTCATTAACATTAGGTTGCGGTACATGGGGTGGAAACTCTGTATCAGAGAATGTTGGAGTTAAACATTTGATGAATGTGAAAAGTGTAGCTGAGAGGAGAGAAAACATGCTTTGGTTTAGAGTTCCAGAAAAGGTTTATTTTAAATACGGTTCCCTTGGAGTGGCATTAAAAGAATTAAAAGATATGGACAAAAAGAAAGTATTTATAGTAACAGATAGGGTTCTTTATCAATTAGGATACGTAGATCAAATTACAAGTATTCTAGATGAAGTGGGAATAGATTCTAAAGTATTCTTTGATGTAGAACCAGATCCAACTCTTGCAGTGGCTAAAAAAGGTGCCGAGGAAATGAAGAGTTTTCAGCCAGATACAATTATAGCACTCGGGGGAGGTTCACCAATGGATGCTGCTAAAATCATGTGGGTAATGTATGAGCATCCAGAAGTAAAATTTGAAGATCTTGCTATGAGATTTATGGATATAAGAAAGAGAGTATACAAATTCCCTAAGATGGGTAAAAAAGCGATGATGGTTGCTATACCAACTTCAGCAGGTACTGGTTCGGAAGTCACTCCATTTGCTGTTATAACAGATGAAAAAACAGGAATGAAATATCCGTTAGCTGACTATGAATTAACTCCAAATATGGCTATAGTAGATGCTGAATTGATGTTGAATATGCCAAAGGGATTAACAGCAGCTTCAGGAATAGACGCTTTAACTCATGCTATAGAAGCTTATGTATCTGTTCTTGCATCAGAATATACTAATGGAATGGCTTTAGAATCAATAAGATTAATATTTAAGTATTTACCACAAGCTTATAATGAGGGACAAACTAATATAAAAGCTAGGGAGAAAATGGCTCATGCTTCAACTATGGCAGGAATGGCTTTTGCTAATGCTTTCTTAGGAGTATGTCACTCAATGGCACATAAACTAGGAGCAATGCATCATATTCCACATGGTATAGCAAATGCATTATTAATTAATGAGGTTATTAAGTTCAATGCAGTAGATAATCCAAGAAAGCAAGCTGCATTCCCTCAATACAAATATCCAAATGCTGCATGGAGGTATGCAAGAATTGCAGATTATCTACAATTAGGCGGGAATACAGAAGCAGAAAAAGTAGAACTTTTAGTTAAAGCTATTGATGAATTAAAAGCAAAATTAGATATTCCGATGAGTATAAGTGAAGCGGGAGTTACTAAAGAAAAATTCTATGCTACTTTAGATGAAATGAGTGAACAAGCTTTTGATGATCAATGTACAGGAGCTAACCCAAGATATCCATTAATAAGTGAAATTAAAGAAATGTATATAGATGTTTTTGGAGAAAAAACTGAGGAAAAAGTAAAATAGTTTAATATGTAAAACAGCTAGTGAAATGTGAAATTTTACTGGCTGTTTTATTTATTTTAATTATTATAAAAATATACATCGTGTAGTATAAATATAGAATTATTGTTTTTAAATAATATGTTTTATATGTAACCCTTTCGTAATCTTTTTTAATTTTTATATAACTATTTATTTTGTAAAACGTGGTATATTATACTTAAGTTAGGTGGTGTGGAGAGTGTTAGACAATAAAAGAATTCTTATAGTTGAAGATGAGGAATCCATAAGAAGCTTTGTGAAAATAAATTTATTAAGGAACAAATGTAACGTGTTAGAAGCAGATAGAGGAGAGGTAGCCTTAGATATAATCAAAAAAAATCAATTAGATTTAATTATTTTAGATATTATGTTACCTGGAATTGATGGATTTGAAGTATGTAGATTAATAAGAGAGATGAATGAGGATATTTCAATAATAATGCTAACAGCTAAAACACAAGATATGGATAAAATAATGGGATTTGAATTTGGGGCAGATGATTATTTAGTGAAACCATTTAATCCGTTGGAATTAATTGCAAGAATCAAAGCTATTTTTAAGAGGGTTGATAAAAATGAAAAAAAATCTCATGTGATAGAAAAAGGGATTTTCAAGTTAGATTCAGATACAAAAACATTTTATAAAAATAATGAACCTATAGAACTTACGTATAGAGAGTTTAGCGTTATGAATGTATTTATGAAAAATGAAAACAGAGTTTTAACTAGAGATGAACTACTTAATTTAGCATGGGGAGAAGATTTTTTCTGTGATATAAAAACTGTGGATGTTCATGTAAGGCGTATCAGGGAAAAGATAGAGGATGTACCGTCAAAACCTAAATATATAAAAACTGTTTGGGGATATGGATATACTTTCAAGGGGTGATATTGCTGAGGGGAATAAAGATTAGAATAGTAAAGTCGTATTTATGTATTGCTTTGTTAATAGTAGCCATTATTGAAGTTATATTATGCATACTTATAAAGAACTATTATTATAAAAATATTGAAAATTCTTTGCAAAAGCAAGTTAATATTTCAGCTAATATTTTCAATAAATATTCCTATGATGGAAACTTTAAATCAAATACAAATGAATTTATATATACATTTTCTCAAATGTCACCAGCTCAAGTGCAAATAATAGATAAAAAATTAGAAGTAATTCAAGATTCCATTGGTATTGAACAAGGTAAAAAAATAGATTATTTAGATGTAACAAAAGCTTTGAATGGAGAAAGATATACATTAATAGGCAAATGTGGATATTCAAATGAAAAGATAATGTCAGTATCAGCTCCTTTAAAAAATGCTAATGTAATACAAGGTGTTGTAAGAAGTGTAGCTTCTTTGGAAGAAATAGATAAGATAATAACTAAAATAAGGTTAATGTTAATTTTAATAGGAATAGTTATAATTTGTGTTTTTATGGTATTAAGTATAGTTGTTTCTAATACTATAACAGAACCAGTAAAACAATTAACCAACACGGCTCAAAAAATGGCTGGGGGACAATTAAAGATAAAAGCGGAAAAAGTATATAATGATGAAATTGGAGAATTAGCAGATACATTGAATTATATGTCAGAAGAAATCTTAAAAACAGATAAGTTAAAGAATGAATTTATATCAAAAATGTCTCATGAGTTAAGAACACCGCTTACATCTATAAAAGGATGGACAGTTACGCTGAAAACTGGAGATTTACAAGGTAATGAGGAGTTAGTATGGGGACTTGATGTTATTGAAAAAGAAGCAGATAGACTTACTAATATGGTTGAAGAATTACTAGATTTTTCAAAGATAATAGATAAAAGAGTAGAACTAAATTTCAGAAAGATTTATTTAGAAGATTTTTTAAATATGGTTTTAAGACAAATGTATCCTAGAGCTAAGGGTTTAGGTATATTATTAGAACTTAATATTTCAGAAAATGCTTATAAAGAGGTAGAAATAGATATAAATAGGTTAAAGCAGGTATTTATAAATATTTTAGATAATGCTTTGAAATTTACACCTAAGGGAGGGAATGTGTTAATTGAAGCAATGAAAGAAGATGATAGAGTAAGGTTTTCTATAGAAGATAATGGAATAGGGATACCTAAAGAACATTTAAATAAAGTTACTGAAAAATTTTATAAGGTGGATGCTAAAGATTGTGGAAATGGGATAGGACTATCCGTAGTTAATGAATTAGTTCAATTACATGGAGGCAATTTAGAAATACAAAGTGAGTATGGAAAAGGAACTAAAGTAATCATTGAATTACCTGATGATGGAGATCTACATTAAAATGTAATATTTAATATTATGTTTGAATTATAGCAAAAGCAAAGAGATCAAAGGTATTTTGAAAAAAATTATAATAAAGCAGATTATCTAATCAATAAATAGGCAAGTTATAGTATGTATAAAGGAGAGGATTAAGTTATGATATCTAAAAATGTTGTATTAAATTGTGTGGGAATAGTAATAATCAGTTCTATGTTTACTGGTTGTGGAAAAGCTGTCGCATCTACAGAACTTATACAGACACCTAAAGTTATTTTAACTTCTTCAAATCAGACCAATGAAATAAATGATAAAAATATGATTGTAGCAAAGTTTATTCCAAAGGATATGGTGCTTTTTCCACCAATGGCACAAGAACAAAAAAAGGCTATAATTACAAAAGATTTAAATGGGGATGGCAAGGAAGAAATAATATTTACTTTTAAGTCATCTAAAGATCCTTATACAGGTGGAGTAATAGTATTAGCTAAGGATAATAAAGAATGGAAAGTTGTTTTAAGTGATTATGGAGAAGGGGAAAGTGTATATAAAATTGATTTTGCTGATATAGATGGAGATAAAAATCAAGAATTATTGGTAAGTTCTTTTGTTGGAGGTTCCGCTGGAAATAATTTAAAAATATATAAAATTAAAGATAATAAGGTGAAAATATTAGATGAAGTTTTATATAAAAAAATAGATATTGAAGATATGCCAAATATTGAAGGTAAAAAAGATGGCAGGAATGAGATAGCTACTTGGGTTCATGATACAGGCAATTCTTATATAGTAGAGGTATTTAGATATGTAAATGGAGGATTAGTTGAGGCTGAGGATGTTTATCCTTATTATTTTAAAAAGGTAGTTAAATATTATGAGGAAGAACTAAGTAAGCCAGAAAATAAAGAGGCACCATATATGTGGTACTATCTTGCAGATGCTCAAGTAAAAGCAAATATGCCCAAAGAAGCTTTGAAGTCTTTAGAGAAATGTATGGAATATAAGAAAAAAATGCAAAAGCAATTAAAAGCCGAGGAAAGTTATCCTTATGATTATTTAGTATCTATTGTAAAAGCAGAAGCTTTATATAAAAATAAAGACTATAAAACCTCAATAAGGGAACTTAATAAAGCTTTAAGTTCAAGTAAAAATGATCAAAACCAATTTAGTAATAAATTATTAGATATATATTATGATTTAGGTAAAAATGAGTCCTCATTAGGAAATAAAGATAAGGCTAAGGAGTATTACAACAAGGGTATAAAAATGGCAGAAAAAATATATAAAGAAGATAAACAAGTTTTTTTCAGATACTCTTATAAATTTAAACAGGCATTAATAGAAAAATAAAAAATGTGATTTATTATTTATTTGTATTAGTTTCTCATTTTTAAATCTAGCTTTTATTTTAGATTAATGTATAAGTTGAGACTATATGAAAATATAGGTACTATAATACTAGGCATTCTTATAATTGTGTCTAGTTTTTAGTATTAAGATTATATTTAAAACATGACATTACAAACACTATTTTAAATTAAAGGGGGTTGAATTATGAAAAGAAGTTTAGTTGTGATATTATGTTTAAGTTTAATTTTCATTTTAGTTGGTTGTAGTAAAGATAAAAAAGCAAATAAATCTGCACAAACTACTAATAAAAACCAAGCTTTAGAAGATAATTCAAAAGATATTAATAATCTAACACAAGCTGTTAATGAGCAAAATAGTGTTGATAAAAAAAAGAAACAGATTCCAATAAATACAAATTCTATACAGTCAACTAAAACAAGTCCAAACAAACAAGTAGTAAAAGATAAAAATAATGTCTCTGAAAAAATAACTAAAGTAAATAGTAAAATAAAATTGTATAAGGGCACTTATTTTGATGATAGTGTTTACAGAGATACTACCTTAAAAAAATATTGTGAAGTTGTAATTTCTAATGTAACTAATACTTCTTTTGACTTTACTGCTTATCAAGTAAACGTGTTAAGTACGGGGAAGAAAAGTAGAAAGGCTATCTTCCTTAAAAATACAGCGGTTTTTACAGAAGATGGAACAAAAGCTATTTTCCATGGAAAAAATTATACTCTTAACTTTACATTCCCCAATTATCATGGTGCATATCCTATTGCAACAGATATGAAAATATCTGGATGCAAGCCGTTAGCAGGGAAGAATTTTGTTAATAATGGGATACCAGGACATGAATTTGGATAAAATAAATACTTAGTATATTTATTTTACAAAAAAGTCATCTAGATATTATTTCTAGATGACTTTTTTACATTGATTTCTTGTAATGTGATAAATTACAAGAGGGTTTATCGAAACAAGAAATTTTAAAAATTTTAAAAGTTGCATAGGGAAAGTATAAATATGTGCTGTAAAAATTTATTAACGATTTTGAACGTTTATAGTATTTAAATTGAAAAATACAAAATATGTAAAGGTGAGCATAAAAAAATAAAGAGGTCAATATTTAGAAGGTTAAGTAAGATAATAAGTATATATTTGCATAGGAATACGAATAATAATGGAACATAGTATGATTGTAGTAAAATTTGGCACAAATGCTTGAAAGGAGGAGCTAGTTTGAATTTAGTTTCGGGTAAATTATTTTGGACTAATATAGATGGTATCCCTAATAAATATAGTTATTTAAGTGAAGATATTTGCTGCGATGTATTAATAATTGGGGGAGGTATAACAGGGGCATTATGTGCCTATTATTTTGCCAATGCAGGGATTAATACTGTTGTAGTAGATAAAAATATAATTGGATATGGGAGCACTAGTGCGTCAACGTCTATATTACAGTATGAAATAGATACAAACTTAATAGGATTAAAAAGGAAAGTTGGTATGGATAATGCAGTAAAGGCGTTTAAGTTATGCCAAGAAGCTGTATATGATATTGAGGGTATAGTAAACAAGTTAGGGGACAAATGTGATTTTATATTAAATGATTGTTTGTATTATACAAATAAATTTAAGGATGTAGCCAAACTCAAAGAAGAATTCGATATGAGAAAAAAGTGTGGGTTTGATGTAGAACTTATAGATGAAAGCAACTATAAAGATAGGTTTTCTTTCCCAATAAAGTGTGGAATTTATTCAAAAAATGGAGGGGGAGGAATTAATCCGTATAGATTCACTCATGCTCTATTAGCTAATGCTAGTGATAAAGGGGCCTTAGTTTATGAAAATACGGAGATTGTTAGTATATTATCAGAAGAAGGTTCAGAAGTTGCAGTTACTAAAAATGGATTTAAAATAAAAGCAAATAAGATATTGATTGCAGAAGGATTTGAATCTAGAAAACGTATTAATAAAAATGTAGCAAAGTTTACTAGAAGCTTTACTATTGTTACAAAACCTATTGAAAATTTTAGGGGATGGAATAATAAATGTATAATAAGAGATAGTGAAATTATCTATACATATTTGAGGGTTACTGCAGATAATAGAATAATGATAGGTGGAGAAGATATAGAAATAGGAGGAGAACGGAGTAAAATATGCAATTTAGCTGATGATGATTGGTTGGCTAATGAAAAGTATAAAATTTTAGAAGAAAAACTTAAATTAATGTTTCCCTATATTAATAATATACAGATAGATTATAGGTTTAATGGGCTATTTGGTGAAACCAAAGATAGCCTACCTTATATAGGAGTTCATAAGGATATGCCCAATTATTATTTTTGTATGGGATATGGTTCTAATGGGATATTATATAATGTGATAGGAGGGCAATTGCTGAGAGATCTTCATATAGGAAAAAATCCTAAAGAATTAAGTGTTTTTGGATTTGATAGATAGGAATGTGAGAAAAATGTTGTAAATAACATTTTTTAAAATTAGAGAATAGAGTTGTTAAAAAGTAATATTTAAAGTATACTTGTCCTTGCGTATCAATATGATAAAAATAGAGAAAAAATGAATTAGATTGATTATAAAGAATATAATTAGTTTTTAAAGGATATAATGAAGTTAATTCATTTAATAATTATGATAAGATAGTTCATGTCGTTGCGAGAGAGCAATGGCAAGACAACAACAAGGTTTGAAATGAAAAATCCAAAAAGTTGTTGACAAAGAAGAGACAAACTGATATACTAAACAAGTTGCTTAAGTGCAGCGAAAGAAATGGTCTTTGAAAATTAAACAGAAGTTGATATAAAGTCAGTCAATTGAATTGAGTAAAGATTAAACTTTTAAATTGAGAGTTTGATCCTGGCTCAGGACGAACGCTGGCGGCGTGCCTAA
>NZ_JAPQFJ010000038.1 GCF_026738875.1 Clostridium brassicae | reverse complement strand
CTATAGCATCTGGTGGTTATGGCTTGAAGGTAACACCCGTTCCCATTCCGAACACGAAGGTTAAGCTTCAAAGCGCCGATGGTACTGCACTGGAGACGGTGTGGAAGAGTAGGTCGCCGCCAGGTAAGAGTAAACGCACTAAGCTTAGCTTAGTGCGTTTTTATTTTAATGAATACAAAATATAATTTAGCAAAATATATAGTATATAAACTTAGATTTACTAGGATAGATATGTCTAAAAAAAGTATTGCATAGCTATCCTATTTTCATTGTATAATTAATAGGATTTATTTAACTAGACTTTAAAACTAATCTTTAAGTTAAAGAAATCTATTATAGTTTATATGGGAGATGAGAGATATGGGTAAAATAAGTGTTCTAAAAAAAATGATAGATGAAAGTTCTAATATAGTATTTTTTGGTGGTGCAGGAGTATCAACAGAAAGTAATATTCCAGATTTTAGATCAGAATCGGGGTTATATAAAACAAAAAATAATTTTTCTTATTCACCAGAAGTTATGTTAAGTCATACTTTTTTTATGAAGCATACTGATGATTTTTTTGATTTTTATAGGACAAAAATGATTTATACAGATGCTAAGCCTAATGATGCACACAAAGCTTTAGCGGAACTTGAAAAAACAGGAAAGTTAAAAGCTGTTATAACTCAAAATATTGATGGACTTCATCAAATGGCAGGATCTAAAAATGTTTTAGAACTACATGGATCTGTTCATAGAAATTATTGTATGAAGTGTGGCAAGAAATTTGATTTAGAATATGTAATTAAAAGCAAACATTTAACTCCTAAATGTAATGAATGTGGAGGCATCGTTAAGCCAGATGTAGTTTTATATGAAGAAGGATTGGATATGAATGTTTTAAATAGTGCAGTAAGATATATACAAGAAGCAGATATGTTGATTGTAGGAGGAACTTCATTAGTTGTTTATCCAGCGGCAGGACTAATTCAATATTTTAATAGAGGTAAACTAGCATTAATAAATAAAGCATCAACCTTATATGATACTACAGCAGATTTAGTTATTAATGATAGTATTGGTGTAGTATTGAGTAATGCTATATAAATTGTTTACTTTATATAAATATTTATTGTATACTATGTTCATGATAAAAATATACTATAATTAAACACTCTAAAATTTAGAGTGTTTAATTAGGTATTATATAAAATATATAAATAAGTTAAATTAAATTTTCAAAAGAGTAGAACAGTATTACGAAAGGAGAAAATTAATGGATAACAAAAGAAGAGAGGGATTTTCATCAGGACTTGCAGCTTTTTTTGCAACATTAGGAGCAGCAGTAGGCTTGGGCAATATATGGAAATTTCCTTATGTAGTGGGTGAAAATGGAGGAGCAGCTTTTTTATTGATATATATTATCTGTATAGCTCTTGTTGGCTTACCTGTTATGATAAGTGAATTTTTCATTGGTAGAAGAACAAGAAAAAATGTTGTGGGTGCAGTTAAACAATTAAACAATGGAAAAATATGGACAGGAATAGGCATATTTTCTCTTTTAGGATCTCATTTTATCTTATTTTTTTATAGCTGTGTTGGAGGTTGGGTCTACTCTTATGTATTTAAGATTTTAAAAGGGGAATTTGCTGGAGCAACATCTAGAACAGTAGCTTATCAATTTACAAATACTACAATGGGGCCAATTTCTCCTGTTATTTGGCAAATTGTAGTGGTGGTGGTTGTATCTATAATACTCATTCTTGGTGTAAAGAATGGAATAGAAAAAATAACTAAAACATTAATGCCGGTTTTACTTGTATTAATAGTAATTTGTGATATCAGAGCATTAACTCTTCCAGGAACTAAAGAAAGTTTAGCTTTTTTATTTAAAGCTGATTTTAGTAAAGTAACGTCTCAAACTATTTTAATAGCTATGGGCCTTGCATTTTTTAAGTTGTCTGTAGGTATGGGGGCTATGGTTACTTATGGAAGCTATTTTACTAAAGAAGATAATATGATAGGAACGGCTTCTAAGGTAGCAATATCTGACCTAATAGTTTCCCTTTTAGTGGGCATAGCTGTTTTTTCAGCTGTATTTACATTTGGTATGAAACCTTCTGGAGGACCAGGGCTTTTATTTATGACAATACCTTTAGTATTTTCAAAAATTCCATTTGGAAATATTTTGTTAGTAGCATTTTTTATATTAGCATCTATAGCTGCAACAACAGCAATGACATCTATGTTTGAGGTTCCCGTTGCATATTATTCAGAAGAAAGAGGAATGTCTAGAAAGAAGGCTGTTATCGTAAATGCAATAATTATAATTATTTTTGGAATACTTGCTACTCTTTCTGTAAATAATGATTCTTTATTAGGTGGGATAAAAATATTCGGAAAAGGATTTTTTGATTTGTTTGACTACCTATCTTCAAATGTAATTTTGCCTTTAGGCGGGCTTTTTATAGCAATTTTAGTTGGGTATTTTATACCTAAGGAAGAAATAAAAAAAGAGCTTACCAATAATGGAGAACTTAAAATAGATAAGGTAATTGATTTTTATTACTTTATTCTAAGATATGTTACACCGGTTATTCTTATAATAGTGTTTTTATCATCTATAGGTATTTTTAGATAATATACATTTCAAGTAGTATTTAGATAATACAATCCATAATTTAATAGTTATAATAAAGATGTTTTATTTTATTGTATTTAGAAAAGATTTAATTAAGTTAAGAAAGAGTTAGTGGAAAGTTAAATTTTCGCTAACTCTTTTTTAATTTTTATTTTACAACTGCTTCTAGTATCTCTAATGATTTTTTATCACAATTAATTTTGGCTTTTGCACCTATAGGCAAAGTTAATTTGGGATAATCGTGTCCCGACATAAAGTTTAATACTGTAGGTTTATTTAAAGATAAGATTCTGTCTTCTAATATTTGTTCTAAATTTAGGCTTTTAGTGTAATCAGATAAAGTACAATCTGTAAATTGACCTATGATAACCCCCCTACACTCTTTAAGTTTCCCACTTAGATGAAGTTGAGTTAGCATTCTATCTATAGAGTAAGGGGGTTCTTTAACATCCTCAATAAATAGAATATTATCTTTTGTATCTATCTCATAAGGTGTACCTAAAGTAGATATAATCAAAGACAAATTTCCTCCAACAAGCTTTCCTTGAGCACATCCTTTATTAACATAATCTATGGGGGCTTTGGTCCAAGTATCCAGTGCATATGGTCTATTACATTTTGTTATTGTATTTAAAAAGCTTTTAAAAGTTTCTTCATCTTCTAAATTTGAACTACCCATAGGTCCATGAAAAGTTATAAATCCACATTTTGATGATAATGTATTTAAAAGTGTTGTAATATCACTAAAGCCCATGAATATTTTAGGATTATCTTTTATTATATCATAGTCTAGTAAAGGAAGAAGTCTCATACAACCATATCCTCCTCTTACACATAATATCATGGTTATAGTTTTATCAATGAACATGTTCATTAAGTCTTCAGCTCTATCCTTATCATTTCCAGCAAAATACCCTAATTTATCATAAATGTGTTTCCCTTCTTTTACGTTAAATCCTAGAGATTTTAGAAAGGATATCCCTTTTTTTATGCTACCAAATTCTTCTGGACTAGCAGGGGAAACTAAACCTATAGTATCTCCTATTTGCAATTTTTTTGCTATCATTCTATCACATCCTAACCCTATAATATTTATTTAATTTTTTTAAATAAATGCTAATTATATAGCAATTATTTAAAATTTGTCTTTTGTAGATTATGGAATATGATTTAATGTAAAACAATATTGTTTTAAAAAGTAGAGAACCTAAAGCTAGAACATATTTTTCTTATTTAAATATATGACACTTATTATTGTTGTAGTTAATATTAATGACATTACTATAAGAAAACCTGGTCCAGGAGGTAATTCAGACAAAGGAAGTCCTTTAACATTCATACCAAATATACCAGAAAATATATTAGGAATAGATATAACTATAGTTACTGTAGCTAAAAGTTTCATTACAAGATTTAGATTATTTGATATAACATTAGCAGAGGCATCCATAGTCGCACTCAATATATGTGTGTACATATTTGTCATTTCAATAGCCTGCTTATTCTCTATTATTACATCCTCAAGTAGTTCTTTATCTTCCTCATATTTTTGCATTATCTCAAGTTTTATCATTTTCTCCAAAGTTATTTCATTTGATTTTAACGAAGTTGAAAAGTATACTAGGGAATTTTGCAGAGACAATAGTTGCATAAGGACTTTATTACTCATAGACTTATGAAGTTGTTTTTGAATCATCCAACTTTTCTTATCTATTTGACGAAGACATACTAGGAAATAACTAGATACTCTATAAAGAACTTGAAGTATAAACCTGGAACGTTTAAAAGTATAAAAACTGCGTATATTTGCATCTACAAAGTCATTTAGTAGTTTGCTATTTTTTAAACATATTGTTATTATCTCTTTTTCAGTATGAATTATAGCAAGAGGATAAGTATCATAGGTAAGAGAGTTTTCCTCCATTTCAGTAAATGGTATATCTAGAATCATAAGTATATTATTATCTTCTATGTCTATACGTGAGGATTCTTCTTCATCTAAAGCTGATTTTAAGAATTCTACAGGTACATTTGTTTTTTTTGATACAAATAGTATTTCTTGTTCAGATGGAGCAACCATGTTGATCCAGCAGCCTGGTTCTATTGAATCTAAAGGTAGAAGTTTTGGATTAGCTTCATTTGTGCTTTTATATATAGAAATCATAAGAGTTCAATCCTTTCTATTTGTTAATAGAATGTTCAATATATATAATACCTTATATTAAGAAATATAAAAACATATATTCAATAATATTATTTTAAGAATAAATTTTGCATACAAATAATATAAAATTAATTAAATTCTAGTACGATTTAAAGAAATTTTAGCGTATTGTATGTACCTGAGTTTATTTTACAAAAAGTCAATAATTAATGTATAAAGAGAAAGCTTGATTTAGCTATTTATAATAAGTATTTTAAAGGTTAAATTCATTTAAAGCTATTAAATAAAACTAAATAGGTCTATAATGACATTGTTACATTTGTGTTAATAACTATAAACTTAGTATAATGCTCTATATAAAATTAAGTTTGGCGGGGGAAACCTTACTATGTATAAAGAAATAGCTATTAGAAAAAAAGTTTCTACTATATTTATTATACTGATAATGCTTAGTATTTCTATAGTAGTATCAGATGTAATTTCAACACTCACTTATGATGAATATGAAGTAGGTAGATACCTAGGAATTATAGTATCCATACTTGCCCTAATTTTTTCAATAAATCAAGTTGAAAAGTGTAAAATAAAGTACAAATATTCTATAATAGTTGATGAATTTATAATTCATAGAGTAAAAGGAAATAAACATGAGGTTATGGAATGTGTTAAAGTTAAAGATATTCAGTGCATAAAGAAAGCAGGTAAAAGCAAAGCTTTTTTAGACACTGTTAGTAGTAAGGTATATGGATGCTTAAATTTTGACAAGGATTTATATTTTTGTAAGTATAATGACGGAAGAGTAAATAGAAGTTTTTATTTTGAGGCTAGCCATAGATTAATTAACAGATTGCATTTAACGAAAGATAAAGAACAAATGAAAAATGCCGGTTAAACCCGACATTTATTTATTTGTTCTTTTTTACATTCGAGCAAAAGAGAATCTTTTTCTATTAAATCAAGACCTGTTATAGCAAGAGCTTGAGATGTTTTTATAACTCTATTTTGGGCAAAGTCTGAAATAGTTGCTTCTGCAAAATGTTCTGATGCATATTTAATATTTTCATTATCTACTATAGAAATGTAGGAGCAAATGCAAGGAATACTATGACTTAAGCTACCCAGGCTTAATCGAGAAGGTATATTTATAGTTTTACTGTCATCTATTATACCAATTTCTTTAAGGTTGTGAGCAAAGATTCTTCCAAGAGTATTATTAGTTATAAAGTTATCTGAAGGTATTTCACATAAGGACATGGATGAATCTATATTCATTAATTCTTTTGATATATTTATAGTGGATTTTATTTTTTCTGATATCTTCTCTGCTGTGCTTAAATTTGGAGCTTTTATACAGAAGCTAGTTTCTACATTATTAGATAATATACATGGAGCTGTACTTCCTTTAATAGATACTAAATCAATAGAACAATCTTTGGAAGATCCTTTAACAAGGGTATTTATTACATTTAAAGTAAAAATACATGCATCAAAAGCATTATATATACTATCTTCATTACATCCATTATTTTTATTACAACAGTAGTTTATTTTTAAAGGAAGTATAGCTGGAGAACTACATATTTGGGCAGTTATTGTGTGAGGGCGAGCCATTAGTACTACATCTATATCATCCAATAATTTTTGTCTTGTCATAGCAATTAGGGATCCATTTGAAACTTCACCTGGGCATCCTAAAAGAATTACTGTGCCACCGGTCTTAGAAATTACTTTTGAAAGCCCTAAGGCAGCCCCGATAGAGATAGTGGACACTAAATTTGTACCTAAAACGTGTCCTTGTGTACATGGCGAATCATATTCACATATATAGCATATTTTAGGATGACCATTTCCATATTTAGCTACAAAAGAGGTTGGGATATCTAAAATGTTTTCTATGACCTCAAATTGTTTATTTTTAAGAAAGTTAACTATAAAGTCATAAGATTTATGTTCACAAAAACTTTGTTCAGGATATTGATATAAGTAATGAGAAATATTTTTAAGATCTTCTTTTAATGTAGATAGATATGTTATAATTTCTTGTTTCATAAAAAATCCTCCTTTTTGATGTCTTTATTCTATGTTTATTTGGATTAATAATGTATTAAAGTATATATCAATATTTATATTGTTTCCTTAAAGCATTAAAATATATGGTTGTATTTTAAAGAAGTACTGAATTTTATATATGGGAATATATTGATAATAGTATAAAAAATACACCTATTGAAATAAATAACCTTAAAACTTATAATATACTAGATAAGAATTAAATATAGTTTTATGTGGAAAGGGATGGTTAAGTGAGAAGAAATTGTTTTAAAGCTATTGTAGCAATGTTTCTTATTGCAGTATTCTCATTTATTATAAATGGAAATACAAAAGCATATGGAGCAGAGACTATACCAAGAATTCAAAAAATAGTATTAGAGTATCAAAATGTAAGGGAAGGAGATACTCAAACTATAAACGTAGCATCTCAAGCTTCTGGTAAAGTTCAGTACAGAATATGGCTTGCTAGTAAAAAGACAGGAGTTTGGCAGGATATAACTAACGGATTTACAAATCCAATGAATTACAATGAGGTTCTATCAATTAACACTCCTTCATTAAAAGAAGGAGATTATACTGTATCTGTCTGGGTAAAGAGAGCTGGAGTAAGCGCTATAGATAAAAGAGGATTTGACACATATTCAACTATTCCAATAAAATGTCTAAAAAATGATGGACAAACACCTAATATTAAGCTAGATAACATAAAACATACTTATTCTAAGGGACAATTATTAGAAGTAAAAAAGCAAGATGGTAAAAATTATTTTTATAAATACAGCGTATATAATATTCTAAAAAATAAAGCGGTAGTTTCTTATGGCAGTAATTATGCAGAAGGATTTTCATGGAAAGCTACTGAAGATGGAATGTACCTTCTAAAACTTAAACTAAGAAATATAGAAAAAATAGCTGTACCAAAAATTAAAAAGATAGTATTAAAAGATGAAAAAGTATTTGAAGGATCTACGCAAACCATAGATGTACTAGCTAATTTCCCAGGTGAAATACAGTATAAGATATGGTTATGTAATAGAAAAACAGGAGTATGGCAAGATATAACTAATGGATTTACAAAACCTGTTACTCAAGGAAAAGCTTTTTCCATAGTAACACCTAAATTACAAGAAGGAAATTATACTATATCGGTATGGGCAAAAAGAGCTGGTGAAAAACCTATAGATAAAAGAGGATTTGATACTTATTCAGTTATTTCAATGAATTGTTTTAAAAATGATGAAAAAGTTGAATCAGAGAATAAGAAAGCAAGTAGCACAAGCTATAATCTAGATGAAGAAGAAGCAAATAAGCAGAGTGAAGAAGTTATACAACAAAATAAAGATATAGAAAGCAGTGAAAATAGTGCAAACACAGAAAATATCAGTAATCAACCTTTACTAAATAATAGTGAAGATAATGGCAATATATTAGACAATAAAGGGAATGACGAAAAAGTTTGTAAGAATAATGAAGAAGTTAGTAAAAAAGAAGAAACTGAAAATAATATAACCAATAAAGAAGATAAAGATAAATCTAAGGAAGATGTTAAAGAAGATATTGTAGAAGTCGAGTATAAAGAAATTATAACAGAAGAGGAAATAACAAAATTAATTATTGTAGGAAATCCTTATACACAGCCTGTGATTCCACCAAAAGATACTAGTATTTATGTAGCAAATGTTTCAGAGATAAGTAAACTATATATTAGATCTCAACCTAATACAAGTTCAAGTATTGTGGGATATATATATGGAAGTCTTCAAAGTATAAATGTTATAAAGAGAGTAGGAGCTTATTCTTATATAGAAGCAACAGACTATGGAACATTAAGAAAAGTAAGAGGATATGTGCCATCTAGATATATAAAAAGTGTACAACCTAGAAAAGATTATTCTATAATAGTTGATCTAAGTGATCAATATGTTTATATATATAAAAATGGAAAATTATTAAGAAAGGTAATATGTTCTACAGGTCAAAATGCAACACCTACTCCAACAGGAACTTATATAATAGGAAGTAGAGGATCATATTTCTTAACAGGTTATAAAAACTCAGTAAAATGCTATAATTGGGTAAGATTTAATTATAATTTCCTTTTTCATAGTGTTTTATGCACTAAAAGTGGACAACCACTTCAATCAGCAGTTTCACAATTAGGGCACAAAGCTTCTCATGGATGTATAAGACTTCCTTTAAACGATAGTAAATGGTTTTACAATACTATACCAGCAGGAACTCTTGTAACTATAAGACCGTAGAATAAATAAAAGAGGTTGATTTTTTAAATCAACCTCTTTTATTTATTATTCTTCTCTTAAACATTTTGGTTCTTCTGGTTGATAAGAGCTAAATAAGCATGCTGAAGCTGAAGTTGAAAAAGCAAAAGCCCTAAAGAAATCAGCCATAAGGTTTAATAATTTTTTCATTTACTATTCCCCCCTAGAAAAAATATTTTTTATAGATAAATCTATGTATCTAATTAATAAGTGTCCAACTGATGTAAGTGTAAAGGACTGCCAAGCTAAGCCTAAGCATATGCACTGGACAATTATTAAAAGATGGCTCATTTGAAATTTATGATAAAAACTTAACAATATTATGGAAAGTACCAATAACAGGCTAATAAGTAATATAGACTTTTTCTTTAATCTTCTCCTTGTTTTTTCTTTCTTTATTGGTTTAGCGGTACTATCAACAGGCGCTAGCTTGTATACAATAAGATAAGAAAAAAGAAAACTTATTAAAATAAGGAAAGAAGTATTTTTTATATTAATTATTAAGGAAAATTTGTCTACAAATAAACCTAACAAAGTGAAGATAATACCTCCAATTAAGGCACATCTATTAGGAGAAGTAGCATGGGCTCCTCCAGAATACTTTCTCAGGAAGCTAGCTGTAAAGGATAATATTAAAGCTTCTAATAATACATTAAATAAAAAGCTAAGTATTACAATAAATAAAATAGCCCATAAAGTTTGAAAAAACGAGAAAGCACCATATGCTATTATTTGTTTATTATTATCATCTAAATTTAAACTAGAAGATATATTTTCAGCCAAAGCATTTGATAATTTTTCAATTAAAAACATAATTTTTACCTTTCGTTCTTTTTCTATAATATTTTATTAATCAGATATATTGTTATTAAAAAATATTAAAGCAAGCTAATTTTTTTTTTAGGTTTTAATACCTAATAATAATAATGTACATGTAGTTATGTAAAAATAAATTCAAAATATTATATATAATAGGATTAATTTCCTGTGTTTAATAACTATTATATCACTATTTAGTTGATTATGGAAGAATTTGTTGTTATTTTTCAAATTATCCAAAAAAATATATATAATGACAATGACTGTATAATGATTACAAATAGTATAGTATCTATAGTTATAGAATATAATTATAGATATTTTTCAATAAAATTGAAATAGAAAATTAATTTAAAATAAATATTTTAGTGGACAAAATAAAAATAAGGGTGTAGTTGAATAGAATATAGTATATGGGGCAATAATTAAAATAATTTTATTAAGTATTTTAAGGGGGTAAATATGAAAAAACAAAAATGTATTATATGTAGAAAGCCTCTAAATGATGGTATAATGATATATAGAAAGGGAATTTGTAAAAATTGCGAAGAGAGAATAATAAATACTGATCAGGAAACGGATTTTTATAACCACTATATATGTTGTATAAAAAAGAATGTTTCGCATTGGATTTTAAGAGGAGAGGATTACAAATGTCAAAATTACCTTTGGTAGAAGGTGTTTTAAAATATATAAAAGAAAAAAATACATTATTTTGTATGCCTGGACATAAAGGAGGAAAAGGATTTTTAAGGACTACTTATGGTAAAGAGTTGTATGACAATATAGTAAAAGCAGATATAACAGAAGTTGAAGGGCTAGATAATCTTCATAATGCTGAAGGAATAATAAAAGAAGCCCAAGAACTTTTAGCTAAGCATTACGAAAGTAAAAGATCTTATTTCTTAATAAATGGAAGCAGTGGTGGTAATTTAACTATGATATTCTCTTCATTTCATGAAGGTGATAAAGTTATTGTTGAAAGAAATTGCCATAAGTCAATTTTTAATGGGATAATTTTAAGAAAACTTGAACCTATATTCATAAAGAACAAGATCAATAAAAAATACGATGCTCCTCTTTCTATAGATGAGGAGCATTTTTTGCGTATCATAGAGGAAAATGAGGATGCAAAAGGTATAATACTAACTTATCCTAATTATTATGGAATTTGTCCTAATTTAGAATTCATAATTAAAGAGGCTAAAAAAAGAAACATGAAGGTTTTAGTAGATTGTGCTCATGGGGCTCACTTTGGAATTCTAAAAGAAATACCACAAAATCCATTAAAATTAGGGGCTGATATGGTTGTAATGAGTTCTCATAAAACTTTACCTAGCTTTACACAAACAGCGTATCTTCATATAGGAGAAGAAAAGTATAAGGACAAAGTTGAATTTTATTTACATATGTTTTTAAGTACTAGTCCATCGTATATGTTAATGTGCTCCATGGATTATGCTAGATTTTACTTAGAAGAGTATGGAGGAGAAGAATATAAAAAATTACTAAAACTTATGAAATGTTATAGAGAAAAAATAAATCAAGTGAGAGGATTTCATATACTTGGACAAGAAGATTTAGACAAAGAAGATATAGATTTAACTAGATATGTTCTTAATATAGAAAAAGGGTATAGTGCTTCAAAATTTTCTAAGTATTTAAAATCACAGGGGATTCAAGTGGAAATGAATGATGGTCAAAATGTAGTGCTGATTTTTTCACCATTTAACGATGAAGAAGATTTCAAAAAACTATATAATTCCATAAAAAACGCTCCTATTGAAGAGTTTAAAAAAGATTACTTTAAACTTTTAGATCCTCATATACCTGAGAAAAGATTAATGCCTTTTCAAGTCATAGATAAAACTTTTAGGTATGTAGATTTAAATAATGCAGAAGGTAAAATATGTTCTAAATCTATAATTCCTTACCCGCCAGGAGTTCCTATTGTAACTATGGGAGAAATAATAGATAAAACTATTGTTTCTATGATAAAATATTATTTAGATAATAAGATAGAGGTTATAGGAGTTATGAAAGAAAATAAACAGTATAAAATTCAGGTCATTTCTGAGTAAGGGGGAGCTATTATGACAAAAGGAGTCTTCATAACTATAGAAGGTCCAGATGGTTCGGGAAAGACAAGTGTAATGGAATTATTAAAAATTTATTTATATGAAAAGAATATAGAATACATAGCTACACGAGAGCCAGGTGGGATCAATATCTCAGAACAAATAAGAAATGTGATTTTAGATAAAGAAAATATAGCTATGGATAGCAGGACAGAGGCGCTTCTTTATGCTGCTTCAAGAAGACAGCATATGGCAGAAAGGGTAATACCAGCATTAAAAAACGGGAAAATGGTTATATGTGATAGATTTATAGATTCATCTTTAGCATATCAAGGCTATGCTAGAGGAATTGGTATAGATGAGGTTATGAATATAAACGAGTTTGCTATAGATGGGTATATGCCAGATTTAACTCTATATCTTGATATAGAGCCAGAAATAGGTCTTGAAAGAATATGTAAAAATAAGCAAAGAGAAGTGAATAGGTTAGATTTAGAAAAATTGGACTTTCATAAAAAAGTAAGAGAAGGATATTATATATTATTAGAGAAATATCCAAATAGAATAAAAAAGATTAATGCAAATAAACCAATTCAAATAGTATTTGATGAAATAACAAAAATTTTAAGTAAAAAAATAGGGATAGATTCTTAATTACCTAAGTTTTGTACAAACAAAACTTTATTAGTTTCCATATTATAGTTTCCAAAAAATAAATAGTGGATAATACCAAGCCTTGAAGTATAATTTTCTTGCTACAGAAAAATTAAGAAAGGC
>NZ_JAPQFJ010000037.1 GCF_026738875.1 Clostridium brassicae | reverse complement strand
TAGCTATTGCTTCTCTTAATGCAGCTTCTGCTTGTGGAGGTCCCATGCTTATTACTGTTACATGAGCTCCTTTTTCATCTTTTATTTTTAATGCTTCTTCTAAAGCATTTTTGTCATCTGGATTGATGATTGATGGAACTCCTTCTCTTATAAGTGTTCCTGTAACTGGATCTATTTTAACTTCGTTTGTATCTGGAACTTGCTTTAAGCAAACAACTACCTTCATTATTTTAACCCTCCTTGTTATATATAATACTATCTGAACATAGCTCCTGAAATAACCATTTTTTGAACTTCGTTAGTTCCTTCATAGATTTGAGTTATCTTAGCATCTCTCATCATTCTTTCTAATGGATAATCTTTAATAAATCCATATCCACCTAACATTTGAACACAGTTAGTTGTCACATACATAGCACAATCTGATGCTACCATTTTAGCTATTGCTGCTGATTCTGAATATGGTTTTCCGTCGTTTTTATCCATTGCTGCTTTATATACACAATATCTAGCTTGTTCTATTCTAGCTTTCATTTCAGCCATTCTAAAAGCTAGATATTGGAATTTATAAATTTGTTTTCCAAATTGTTTTCTTTCTTTCATATAATCTATAGTTTCTTCTAAAGCACCTTCAGCTATTCCTAATGCTTGACCTGCTACACCAATTCTTCCTCCGTCAAGAGTCTTCATTGCTATACCAAAACCTTTTCCTTCTTTTCCAAGCATGTTTTCTGCTGGTACTCTACAATCTTCAAGGATAATTTCACCTACTTGAGATGATCTAATTCCCATTTTATCTTCAATTTTTCCTATTGAAATTCCTGGGAAAGCTTTCTCAACTATAAATGCAGTTATTCCTTTTGTGCCTTTTGATCTATCAGTCATGGCAAATATTACGAAAGTATCTGCAAGTGGGCTGTTTGTTATAAAACATTTTTGTCCATTTAATACATAATGATCTCCATCTTTAACAGCTACTGTTTGTTGTCCTGAAGCATCTGTTCCTGCATTTGGCTCAGTTAATCCAAAAGAACCTATTTTTTTACCAGTACATAAGTCTGAAAGGTATTTTTTCTTTTGTTCTTCAGTACCAAACATATTTAATGCTCCCATGCAAAGTGAAGTTTGTACTGAGTAAGATATTCCAAGAGAACCATCTACTTTTGAAATTTCTTCAACCGCAAGGATGTATGATAAATAATCTCCGCCTGCACCATTGTATTCAGTTGAATAAGGTAGTCCTATCAAACCCATTTTTCCCATTTTTTTGTATTGTTCTATTGGGAAAACACCTGTTTGATCAGCTTCTGCTGCTATTGGTTTAATTTCATTTTGTGCGAATTCTCTTACTGTTTGCACTACTAGCTTTTGTTCCTTGCTTAACTCAAAGTTCATTTGCTTACCTCCTATAAACCTTAATCCTCTTATTTAAACATTTTCATATTATGATTTTATTTTAATATATTAGTGCTATTGTTTCAACTATGCACTTTTAAGTTATATAGTGAAGTTAAATATACAAAGTATATTAAATATACCTTGTATATTTAATATACTTTTGGATTTTATGTTAGTCTTGTAATTTTTCCAACATATTCTTTGCAATTTATTTGTAATTTTTTATAACTTTTATCCATTATTACTATAATATACTTCTAATTCAACTAATTTTTTAAAAGATTATAGTAGGTAATAACTTTTAATTATTTTAATTTAATGAAACAATTAACAAAGAAAGTAGAATTTATTCAATAAATACCATTATAAAGTCAAAATAGACTATCTCAAAACTGTTTAACAACAAATTTTGAGATAGTCTATTCTATTCCTTGACTAAATAATAATCAACTGCCATTAAGGTCAATTGTCTTAATTTAGTGTTATTTTTATTAATAATAATTATTCCTGAATTGCTTTTACTTGAGCTGTTAATTCAGGAACTACTTTATTTAAATCTCCAACTATTCCTAAGTCAGCAACTTTCATTATAGCAGCATCTGAATCTTTGTTAATAGCAATTATGTAATCACTATCTTGCATTCCAGCTAAGTGTTGGATTGCTCCAGATATTCCGCATGCAACATATACTTTAGGTCTTACCGTTTTACCAGTTTGTCCAACTTGTAGTGCATGATCAACCCAACCATTATCTACAGCTGCTCTTGATCCTGCTACAACTCCACCTAATACATGAGCAAGTTCTTCTAACATTGCAAAATTTTCTTTATTTCCCATACCTCTTCCACCAGCTACTATTACTTGAGATTCACTGATATCAGCTACTTCTTTAAGTTCTTTTACTGCTTCTAATACCTTTATTCTTAAATCTTCATCAACTAATTTAGCTGATACTTTTTCTATCTTAGATGTATCTACTTTTGATTCATCTTTTGCCAATTTATCAAACACACCTGGTCTTACTGTTGACATTTGTGGTCTATGTTCTGTACACATGATTGTAGCCATTAAGTTTCCACCAAATGCTGGTCTTGTCATTAACAAATGTCCTGTTCCTTCTTCTACATCTAAAGCTGTACAGTCAGCTGTTAATCCTGTTGAAAGTCTTGCTGCTACCCTTGGACCAAGGTCTCTTCCTATAAATGATGCACCTATAAATATAATTTCTGGTTTTCTTTCATTTGCTAATTCGCAAATTGCTCTTGTATAAGCATCAGTTGTATAGTGAGCTAATTTTTCATCTTCTGCATATAAAACTTTATCTGCTCCATATGCTAATAAATCTTTAGCTACTGATTCTATTTTATTTCCAAGTAAAACTGCAGTTAATTCAACATTTAATTTATCTGCAATTTCTCTACCTTTTCCTAATAATTCTAAAGCTACTTTTTGTAATTCTCCATCTCTTTGTTCAGCAAAAACCCAAACGCCTTTATAATCTGCTATATTCATTATCTATCCCTCCTAGTCTATTAAATATAGTGTTTTTCTTTTAGTTTTGAAGCTGCAAATGCTGCTGCTTCTTTAGCTGATACATTGATAACTTCACCTTTGCCTTTTGCTTCTTTAGTCATTGATTTTTTAACTTTTGTAGGTGATCCTTTCAATCCTAGAAGTGATTTGTCTATATCTATATCATCTGCACTCCATATTTTAACTTCTTTTTGGAATGTTGTGAAGATATTTTTCATGCCCATATATCTTGGTTCATTTAATGAATCTATTGCAGTTAAAAGACATGGCATTTTTATTTCTAACATTTCATATCCGTCTTCTAATGCTCTTCTTACTTTTAAAGATTCGCCTTCAACATTTACTTCTTCTACATAAGTTACTTGTGGAAGTCCTAAATGTTCAGCTATTTCTGGTCCAACTTGTGCAGTATCTCCATCGATAGCTTGTCTTCCTGCGAAGATTACATCATATTCTAATTTCTTTAATGCTCCTGCTAAAGCATGAGAAGTTGCTAATGTATCTGCTCCTGCGAATGCTCTGTCAGATATTAATATAGCTTCATCTGCTCCCATAGCTATTGCTTCTCTTAATGCAGCTTCTGCTTGTGGAGGTCCCATGCTTATTACTGTTACATGAGCTCCTTTTTCATCTTTTATTTTTAATGCTTCTTCTAAAGCATTTTTGTCATCTGGGTTAATAATTGATGGAACGCCTTCTCTGATAAGTGTTCCTGTAACTGGATCTATTTTAACTTCGTTTGTATCTGGAACTTGTTTTAAGCAAACAACTATCTTCATTATTTAAACCCTCCTCATTATCTATTTATCCTACTATCTAATTATCTGAATAATGCTCCCGAAATAACCATTTTTTGAACTTGAGAAGTTCCTTCATAAATTTCAGTTATCTTAGCATCTCTAAACATTCTTTCTAATGGATAATCTTTAGTAAATCCGTATCCACCTAACATTTGAACACATTGAGTTGTTACAAACATAGCTGTTTCTGCAGCAAATAATTTAGCTGTAGCAGCTTCTATTGTATATGGAAGTCCATCTCTCTTATTGCATGCAGCTTTATATACTAAGTATCTAGAAGCCTCTATTTTTGCTTTGCAATCTGCAGCCATCCATGCTAATCCTTGGAACTTAAATAATTGTTTTCCGAATTGTTTTCTTTCTTTCATATAATCTACTGCTTCTTCTAAAGCACCTTCAGCTATTCCTAATGCTTGAGCTGCTATACCAATTCTTCCTCCATCAAGAGTTTTCATTGCTATACCAAAACCTCTTCCTTCTTTTCCAAGCATGTTTTCTGCTGGTACTACACAGTCTTCAAATATAAGTTCAGTAGTTGATGAACCACATATTCCTAATTTATCTTCAACTTTTCCTATTGAGAATCCTGGGAAATCTTTTTCAACTATGAAACCTGTTATTCCCTTAACGCCTTTGCTCTTATCAGTCATAGCAAACACTACGAAAGTTTCAGCATAAGCACCATTAGTTATAAAAATCTTCTGACCATTTAATATATAGTTGTCTCCATCTTTAACAGCTACAGTTTGCTGAGCTGAAGCATCTGTTCCTGCGTTTGGTTCAGTTAATCCAAATGCAGCTAATTTTCTTCCACTTGCAAGATCTGGCATATATTTTTTCTTTTGCTCTGGAGTACCAAATTGGTCTATAGCTCCTGCACCTAATGAAACGTGTGCTGAAAGAACAACACTTGTAGTCGCACATTGTTTAGCTAATTCCTCAACAGCTAATATATATGAAAGATAATCTCCGCCCGCACCTTCATACTCTGTTGAAAAAGGTAATCCAAACAGTCCATATTTGGCCATTTTTTTAGTAGTTTCCTCTGGGAATTTGTGCTCTGCGTCTATTTCTGCTGCTATTGGTTTAACTTCATTTTCAGTAAATTCTCTTACCATTTGTCTTACTAATTCTTGTTCTTTAGTCAATTGGAAATTCATTTTCTTACCTCCTTTTTAATATAAAGTGCTATAGACCCTTGTCTACACACTTAAATCGTCCAAATTTATTTACATAATATTTTTGCAACACATAATTTTCAGAATTCTATTAAAGGTTTAAGATTAGTACTAGACAAATTAATTTCACCTAGTACTCTTCTTAAACAATTTTTAAATATAATAATTATTTGTTTTTAAAGTTCTTTTCTTTTCTCTTTTCAACGAATGCTGTCATACCTTCTGTTTGATCTTCTGTTGAGAAGCATGCGCCAAATAGTTCTGATTCAAAGTTTACAGCTGTATCTATATCTACTTGCATACCTCTATTGATAGCTTGTTTACATAGTTTAACAGCTATTGGTGCATTTACTAACATTGCATTAGCAAGTTTTTTAGCTTCATCCATTAATTGTTCTTGTTCAAAAACATGATTTACAAGACCAATTCTGTAAGCTTCTTCAGCACCTATTATTTTTCCAGTATAAATCATTTCTTTAGCCATTCCCATTCCAACGTGTCTTGGAAGTCTTTGAGTTCCACCAAATCCTGGAGTTATTCCTAAACCAACTTCTGGTTGTCCAAATTTTGCATTTTTAGATGCTATTCTAACATCACATGCCATTGATATTTCACATCCACCACCTAATGCAAATCCATTAACAGCAGCAATAACTGGTTTTTCTAAAGATTCTAATTTTCTAAACACTCCATTTGCATAAAGAGCCCATTCTCTTCCTTCCATAACATTCATGTTTTGCATTGCTTTTATATCAGCACCTGCAACAAATGATTTTTCTCCAGCACCTGTTAAAATTACTGCTTGAATTTCAGTATCTTTTGCAAGATCATCAAGTGCTGCATCAATTTCTGTCATTGTTTCTGGATTTAAAGCATTTAATGCTTTAGGTCTGTTGATAGTAAGAATTGCTAATTTTCCTTCTTTTTCAAGTAAAATGTTTTTAAATTCCATAATAAAATCCTCCCCACACCGTAAACCTTGACAAAATAATAACACATTGTTAATAACATAACAATCAAGGTAAAAAATTTTTTTACCCTTAATCATAACAAATAAACTTACAAAACAAACTTTGGATATAAACTTACTTACAAAACAAACTTACAGATATTATTATATACCTTTTGATTCCATATTTCAATAAATTTTAACAATTATTTTGTAAACGTACCCATTTTTTATTAAATATGATTAATTATGTATACTTAATATGTATATGCAAAAATAAGCAAGTTGTTTTTTGATAAAAACCAACTTGCTTATTTTTAATTTAATTAATACCCATGTTTTAATAAATGCTATCTTCCATTTAATAGATATGTTAAAGTAAGTAAACTGTCACTTAAATGTACATTTTCTATTTTTATATCTTCTTCTGCATGTAAATCAACAGGTGCAAAATTCCATATACCTTTTACTCCGTTTTCTATTAAAATATCGCAAACTCTTTGTGCACTTTCTCTTGGCACACAAATTACACCTAAATTTACTTGATTATATTTTAAAAACTGCTGTAAATTATCTATATCCTGTATTTCTACATCTCTTATTTTTAGGCCAGTTAATTTTGGATTAACATCAAAAATAGCATTTAATTTAAAACCTAATTTATCAAAATCAGTATAATTTGCTATTGCCTGACCTATATTACCTGCTCCTACTATAACAGTATTATATTCTTGGTCTAATCCTAATATTGAACTTATTTCTCTATATAAGTCTTTAACATTATAACCATATCCCTGCTGACCAAAGTCTCCAAAACAATTAAGATCCTGCCTTATCTGTGAAGCTGTAAATCCTATTTTTTCACTTAATTCTTTTGATGATATTCTATCAACATCATTTTTCATAAATTCACTTAGATATCTATAATATTTGGGCAGTCTTCTAATAACAGCCATTGAAATATTCCTTTTTCTTTCCACTTTCTCACTCCTCACTTTTCCCAATATTTTTTAATAATACAAAATCAGAATTACATTATGTTATACCTACCAGTAATATTAGTGCACCTTTTTCAACTTACAAACTTACAATTTAATAAAAGGTATTAATAAAAACAAATGATAAAAATGAACCAAATTATTTACCTTAATTGCAGAATAAATTTAAATTTTCAAATTTGTAAAGGATAACATATTATACCCTACAACTAAAACTTATAATTTGTCATTTATTTAACTAACCATAATTATAATAGCATATACTTTTATAGTATAAAACTTAGCATAATAGCTTTTAAAGTATGTATAAAGAAGTATTTTTATATTTTTCTTAATAAAAAAATACATACTTATCAATAATACATACTTTTATTATACATATCTTCCTATTTTTTTTCAATTGTGTTAGATAAATTTCAAACTATTACTATATAAAATTCTAATTAATCTATATATGTTACAATATTTTATAAAAATTTATACTACAAAATTTATACTACAAAATTTATCATTAACATAGTAAAATATACTGGGAAGGTGAACAAAATGATAGTTTTAGGTTGTAAAGACATACGTAAAGGTTATGGGATTGATATTATTCTCAACAAAGTAACTTTTAATATCAGTGAAAGCGAACATATAGGGCTTGTAGGTCCAAATGGTGCAGGTAAATCTACTTTATTTAAAATAATAACTAAAGAACTTGAACCTGATGAAGGAAGTATATTTATTGATAAAAATAAAAAAATAGGTTATCTTTCTCAACACTTATCTCTTGAAAGTGATAACTCAATATATGATGAAATATTATCAGTTTTTAAAGATATGCTAGATTTAGAAGACAAACTAACTAAACTAGAAGAAGAAATGAATAAACCTTATGATCCTTCTAATGAGGAATATCATAACAAAATAATAAGAGACTATACTACAGCTTATGAAATTTATAATAACAAAGGTGGATATACGTACAAGGGAGAAATTAATAAAGTTTTAAAAGGTCTAGGGTTTTTAGAAGAGGATTATTCAAAACCAATAAGTATTTTAAGTGGTGGACAGAAAACTAGAGTGGCTTTATGTAAACTTCTACTTTTAAGCCCAGACATACTTCTATTAGATGAGCCTACTAACCATTTAGATCTTGAAGCTATAGAATGGCTTGAAGAGTATTTAAAATCCTATAAAGGAGCAATATTAGTTATATCTCATGATAGATTTTTTCTTGATTCTATTACAGAAAAAACCTTTGAATTGTCTAACGGAGAAGTGGAGATATATAACGGAAATTACTCTAAATATGTGAATTTAAAAAAGGCAAGGTATGAAGAAAAGTTAAAAGCTTATAATCTTCAACAGGCAGAAATACAGCGCCAAGAAGAGATAATTGAAAGATATAAATCCTTCAATCGTGAAAAAAGCATACGTGCTGCTGAAAGCCGACAAAAAGCTTTAGATAAAATTGAACGTTTAGATTCACCAGTTAAAGAAGAAAAAATAAAAAAATTGGAATTTCAAGCTCAAATACGTAGCGGTAATGATGTCCTTCATATAGAAAATTTATCTAAAAGATATGAAAATAAAACATTATTTGAAAATTTAAATTTAGATATTAAACGTGGAGAACATACCTCATTGATTGGGGATAATGGAAGAGGAAAGACAACTTTATTTAAAATAATCATGGAAAAAGTTAAAAGTAACGAAGGTACATGTGTTCTTGGTAAAAATGTATTTATTGGTTATTATGATCAAGAACAGTCCAATTTAGAACCTGAAAAAACCATTATAGACGAAGTATGGGACGATTTTCCTAACTTAACTACTACTGAAATTAGAAATGCTCTTGCTGCATTCTTATTTACGGGAGATGATGTCTTTAAAAAAATCTCTTCGTTAAGTGGTGGTGAAAAATGTAGAATAAATCTTTTAAAGCTTATGCTGTCAAATTCTAATTTTCTTCTACTCGATGAGCCTACTAATCACTTAGATATTATGTCTCGTGAAGCTTTAGAAGATGCCATTTTAAGCTACGATGGCACTATTTTAGTTATATCACATGATAGATATTTTTTAAATAAAGTAGTTAATAAAATTCATGAACTTAATATTGACGGTATAAAAACCTATTTAGGAAACTATAGTTATTATATCGAAAAGAAAAAGAATCCCTCTAGATTTCAAGATTTAGAAGAAGCAGAGGGTAAAACTAAAACTCAGATTAAATATGAAAGAAAAAAGAAAAAAGAAGAAGAAAAGCTTGAAAAGCAGCAAAAATTAAAAATAAAAAACTTAGAAACTGAAATAGCTAAATTAGAGCAAAATATTCTAGACCTTCAAAACCAACTATGTTTAGAAGAGGTTTATTCTAATCCTGAAACAAGTGAAGAGATAAATAAAGAAATTTCAAGTATAGAAATTGAACTACAAGAACTATATGAGGAATGGGAAAAATATATTTAAATATATTCTTTCCCATAAAAGAACTAGTTAAATATTCATACATTAACTAGTTCTTCTATGTTTAAAAACAATGCCTAATCTTTTAATACTTTTCTAATTGTTTTAAATAAAATTGGTTTCATATTATCTATTGAATCGGGCTCATTTAAAATTATTGAACTATAACACACAGATCCTGTCAATTCTACAATCATAAATAGAATCTTTTCAGCCTCATCTTCATTTATATCATTACCTACCATATTACTTATAAAATATTTTGTAATTCTTATGATTTTTTCTGAATTTTCATCATCTATCGTTGCCCTTCTATACACTCCTAATGATAAATTTTTATATATAAACTTTAATAGCTTGGTATTATTCTTTAATCTTTCAATTATACAATCTATAAAAATTATAACTGAATCGCTAAATTCAAGGTTATCATTTTCAATTCTACTACTTGTATATTCTACTGCTTCTTTTATTATTTTCATGCTTTTATTAAGAATTAATCTATCAACAATATCATACTTATTTTTAAAATATAAATAAAAAGTTCCTTTTCCAACACCTGCTTTTTTTACAATATCATCTATTGCTGTATCATTTATTCCTTTAGTCAAAAATAATTCATATGCAGCATTAAATAAACTGTTTCTTTTTAGTATTTTTTTTTGAGAAACTTTCGAAACTTTATTTTTTTCCATTCAACTTCTCTCTCTTTCTATTCGTTACTTATAGTCTTTCATTTTATCCTTTATTATATATCTTCATGACCAATAGTCAATGTTTTTTTCATATCTTTTTATTTTTACTTAATTTTAAAATACATGTATTGATAAAAAATCAAGGCAGAGAAATTGGATTTTCTCTGCCATTATTCATTAAGTCGCGATATTATTCTATTATCTTTCTCCCAATTTTAAGTTTGGTATAGCATTTAACTCTAAATTTGATTTTTTACCACGCAATAATTCATAGTAAGCAGCACTACCTATCATCGCAGCATTATCTGTACACAATATAGGTTCTGGAAACAATACTTTAATTCCCCTTTTAGCTCCCTCTTCTATCATTGTTTGTCTTAAACAAGAATTAGAAGCTACACCACCCGCAATCGCAATCTTATCTACTTGTTTTCTTTTGCAGGCAGCCATAGCATTATCTACTAAAACATCTACCACTGCTTTTTGGAAGGAGGCAGCAACATCAGCTTCATTTATATCCTCGCCCTTCATATTCATTTTATTTAAGTAATTTAGAACTGCGGATTTTATCCCACTAAACGAAAAATCTAGGCAATCCTTATCATGAAAATTTGCTCTTGGAAAACTTATAGCTAATGGATTTCCTTCTTTTGATATTCTATCAATTTTAGGGCCACCTGGATATCCTAGTCCTATAGCCCTTGCCACTTTATCAAAAGCTTCTCCTGCTGCATCATCTCTCGTCTGACCCAGAACTTCAAATTCTCCATGTTCTTTCATATATACTATAAAAGTATGCCCTCCTGATACAACTAAACATACAAAAGGAGGTTCTAAATTTTTATGCTGTATAAAATTAGCACTTATATGCCCTTCTATATGATTAACCCCTATTAACGGTATATCTAAAGAATATGCCAAAGATTTAGCATATTGAACACCAACTAACAAAGCACCTACAAGACCCGGACCATAAGTTACCCCTACTGCATCTATATCTTCTAAAGTTAAGTTTGCCTCATTTAATGCTTCTTCTACCACTACAGAAATAGCTTCTATATGTTTCCTTGAAGCAACTTCAGGAACTACTCCCCCAAACTTAGTATGTATATCAATTTGTGAAGCTATTACATTTGAAATAACTTTTCTTCCATTTATAACTATAGCAGCAGCCGTCTCATCGCAACTTGTTTCTATAGAAAGTATTTTAATATCTTTATTCATATTTCTACCTCACTTATTTATGTTTTCTCTCTAAACTCAATAAAAACTGTTTTATATTAACTTCATCTCCTCTAGTTTTCCCCATATATCCTCCTATATTTCCGTCTTTACTTATAACTCTATGGCACGGTATAAATATAGGAATTTTATTTACTTTGTTGGCTTGCCCTATTGCTTGAGCTCCTTTAGGTTTACCTATGTTTCTTGCTATTTCTCCATAACTTCTAGTTTCCCCATAAGGAATATTAGCAAGCTCATTCCAAACCATCTTTTGAAACATTGTCCCCGAAATAGATAGAGGTATTGTAAATTGTTTCCTGACCCCCTTAAAATATTCATCTAATTCTTCTATTACTTTTTTACATAAATATTTATCATAAATTAAATCACATGTATTTAATTTATATTCTTCAAAGTTGTCTTCATTCAAATCTAATCTAAGTATTCCATCAGAATTTAATATTATATACATACTACCTAATTCCCACTCATACTTGCAATAAATATTATTCATATTATTCTCCTCTTTTTAATAATCTCATATTAATTACTTCGAACATACGTGCTATAATATATACTAAAGTTAAATAAATTTCTAAAGGAGTTAGTATTATGGATCACAATCACGCAAAAATTATAATCAAAGGTTCTCCAATAACAAAATCTAACTTTAAGCTTTCAAATGTTCATGGACGATCAATTTTGCCTTATAATTCAGGTAAATACCATGATAGGTATGCTATATACGAAGAAGAAATAGCTTATCAAGCTAGATTGCAAAACCCAGGTGTTGTAATTATGGAATCACTAATAGCCATTTTAAAAGTATATTATAAAAGCAAAAAAAGACATCCTGATACAACTAATATACCAAAAAGTATTTTTGATGGCATAGAAAAAAGCGGTATCATAGTTAATGATGCTCAAATCCGAAGACTAGTAATAGAAGAATATTATGATGATAAAAATCCTAGATTTGAACTAGAACTTTTTGGTGAAAGTTCTTACTGCATCAATTATCAAATAATGGAGAAGTCAGTTTCATCTACTCCCATAAACTATTCGTCTCCACCTAATAAAAAATCACTAGGAATACCCAAAGTCAAAAACAATATTGCAAATAGCAATAATTTTTTCTGTGAAATCTGTCATAAACAAGTAAAAAAAGAAAATATAGTATCTGCCAATAAAGGTAAAACAATCTTATGCAAAGATTGTTTGAAAAAATTATTCTAATATATCATAAATTACTTATATATTTAGCAGCCTTCTTTCCAGCATTATAACTTTCAACAGTTATATAGTTTACATTTTCATGTATATATAAAGAATTACCGCAGGCAAAAACCCCTCTAATATTAGTCTTCATATCTTTATCTACCTGTATCCCCCCTGTTAAAGGATGTGTTTTTATTCCAGCTTCTTTGGCTAGATTGCTATCAGGAAATAAACCAACAGAGAGAACTATAGTATCACATCCTATATACTCCTCTGTATCCTTTAAAGGCATTCTATCATTATCTATTTTTGTAATAGTAAGTCCCTCTACCCTATCTTTGCCCTTCAAATCAACTACGCTATATCCTAATTTAAGAGGAATATCAAAATCATCTAGACATTCAATAACCTTTTTTTCAGATCCATCTGGATAAAACATATCTTCTATAACACTTTTTACTTTTGCCCCCTCCAAAGTCATTCTTTTAGCCACTTCAAGAGCAACATTACCTGATCCTAGTATAACTACTTCTTTTCCTGGTAAATATCCCTCTAAATTAATAAATTTTTGAACTGTACCTGCAGTATAAATACCCGCCATTCTATTCCCAGGTATATTAATTACTCCTCTAGGCTTTTCTCTACATCCTGTAGCTATTATAATAGCTTTTGCTTTAATTTCTATTATTCCGTTTTCTCCATTTACTAGAATCAAAGTTGTATCATTTATATTTAAAACTGTAGTATCTAGCTTATATTCAATTTTTAATTTTTTTATTCTATTAATAAAATTTTCAACATATTCAGGCCCTGTTAACTTTTCATTAAAATTCTTGTCCTCATATCCAGCATGAATACATTGATTAAGAATTCCTCCTAACTGGCTTTCTCTTTCTAGTATCAATACTTTATCCATACCTTCTTCTTTTGCACTTATAGCCGCTGCTAGTCCTGCCGGACCTCCACCTACTATGACTATATCATACTCTTTTGTCATCTTTATCCCCCATTCTAAAACTACTGATAACAAAAATATTATAACACTAACTAAGAAATTAAGACTATTAAAGATTTATTTATAATAAAATATTTTTTGAATATATTTGAATATAGCTTATATAAATGGTATAATTACCCTGGAATTATGCAAATGAGTTGCATTATTATTTCTTTATAGGAGGTTTATAATGAGAAAACATATAAAATTTATATTATTAGCTTCTTTTATTGTTTTATCTAATATTATAAGTGGATGCTCTAAAAACGTAGCTAATTCTAATGCTGAAAAAAACAATAAAATCCCTATTTCAGTATCTATAGTGCCACAAGAAACTTTTGTAAAAGCAGTTGGAAAAGATTTAGTAGATGTAGTTACAATGATTCCATCTGGTCAAAGCCCTGAAAATTTTCAGCCTACACCAGATCTTTTAGAAAAATTCAGTAAATCTAAATTATATTTTTCTATAGGTGTACCTACTGAAAAAACATCTATTATACCCAAAGCATCAGATTTAAATCCCAACATTAAAATTATTAACTTAGAGAAAGTAGTACAAAGCCATTATCCTGATAGAGAATTTTCACCCGGTATGAGGGATCCTCACATATGGTTATCCCCAAAAAGAGTAAAAGTTATGATAGATTCTATAAAAACTGAACTTTGCAAAATAGATCCACCTCATAAAAATTTTTATGAGAAAAATGCAAAAGAATATATAAACAACCTCAATGAAATCGATAAGGATATAAATTCTTCTTTAACAAATTTAAAAAATAAATCTATTATAGTATACCATCCTGCATTTGGTTATTTTTGTGATGACTACGGATTAGAAATGATGCCTTTAGAAAAAGATGGAAAAGAATCTACAGCTAAAGATTTACAAAAATCCATAAACTATGCAAAAGAAAAACATATAAAAATTATTTTCTATCAAGCAGAAATAGATAGTAAGCAAGCTAAAACTTTTGCTGATGAGATAACTGGGAAAGCTGAACTAGTAGAACCTCTTTCTGCTGACTATATTAAAAATCTTAAAATAATGTGTGATACCTTTAAGAAAGCCTTAGAATAAAATGAAGTGCCCCCTGTCAAGTAGACAGTGGAAAAAATAAAAAAATTCTATAACGCCAATCACTAAATGAAGGTTGACGTTATTTTTATGCTGTTAAATTCAACAGATATTGTCTATATTCTATAGGCG
>NZ_JAPQFJ010000036.1 GCF_026738875.1 Clostridium brassicae | reverse complement strand
ATCCAATTAAGCAAATATTCCTAACTAATTTATCTCTTGATGTATTAATATATTTATCTAAAAAAGCTGAAGTAAAAGACTCTACCATTGATATACTTGAAGATATCCCTGCAATTATTAAGCATAAGAAGAATCCAGCTCCTATTATACCTCTAACTACTGGACCACCAGGCATTAAATTAATAGCATTTGGGAAAGCTACAAAAGCTATTCCTGGACCTGCTTGAATAACTTTATCCATTGGAAGCCCTGATGCATAACATGCATATCCCAATGTGCTAAATACACATAAACCTGCTAAAAAGTCAAAACTAGCATTTGCAAAAACTGTTATAAATGCATTGTTTACAATGTCAGACTTTTTAGGTAAATAGCTTGAATAGGCTACCATAACTCCTACTGCTAATGTAGTAGAGAAAAATACTTGTGCATATGCAGATATCCATATTCGTGGATTAGCTATCTTAGAAAAATCAGGTTTTAAAAACCAATTTAACCCCTTTGCTGATCCAGGAAGTGTTAATCCCCTAATAGTCATTAAAAGCATTAATATTCCTAATGTTGGAGTTATAAATTTACATGCTTTTTCTATACCCCCTGAAATTCCTTTCTTTGTAATATAATAATTTAAAAACCATACAATCGCTACTGCAATAGCTATGTTGCCTCTTATACCACCAAATTCTAGAGCACCGCTACTAACCTTTAAAAACTCGCCGCCAAAGAAGGCGTTAGGGTCAGTTCCCCAGCCACCTTTGAAAGCTAATACAAAGTAATTTATACACCAAGATATAATAACAGAATAGAAAGTAACAACTATTAAAGGAATCATTACAGGCCACCAACCAAGCCATTCCCATTTTCTACCTAGTTTTGCATAAGCTAATGTATTAGCACCTCTCATTTTACTTCCAAACCCAAACTCTAATATCATAAGTGGTACACCAGCTGTTAATAAGGCTACGAAATAAGGAAATAAAAACGCTCCTCCTCCATTTGCATAGGCTGTGTATGGAAATCTCCATAAGTTACCTAATCCAACTGCAGCTCCAATAGTTGCCATTATAAAACCAAACCTTGACCCCCAAGAATCTCTACTTTGATTCTCCATATATGGTTCCTCCCCGTATTAAATAAAAAAATTATATAATAGAAACATAATAGATTATTTATTTTTTAAAATTTCATAAACTTCATTAACATCTTTGTCACCTCTTCCAGATAGATTTACAACTATAAGTTTATCTTTTGAACATTCTTTTGATAGTTTCATAGCATAAGCTAAGGCGTGAGAGCTTTCTAAAGCAGGTATTATGCCTTCAGTACGAGATAATTCTAGAAAAGCATTTAAAGCTTCTTTGTCAGTTATAGACACGTATTTAGCTCTTTTAGTTTCTTTATAGAAGGCATGTTCAGGACCAACTCCAGGGTAATCTAGTCCGGCGGAAATGGAATATGCAGGAAGTGGTTCGCCATATTCATTTTGAAGAACGTAGGATTTAAATCCATGAAGTATACCTGGTGTCCCTTCACATAAAGTTGCAGCGTGCATACCTGTATTTATACCTTTACCAGCAGGTTCTACTCCTATGAACTTTACGTTTTTATCATTATAGAATGGTGAGAATAAACCAATAGAATTACTTCCACCACCTACAGCAGCAATTAAATAATCAGGTAATCTATTTTCAAATTCAATAATTTGTTTTTTTGCTTCTGTACCTATTATGGATTGAAAATGGTTAACCATTTCTGGGTATGGGTCAGGACCAACAGCAGAACCTAACATATAATAAGTATCTTTATAATTTTGAATTAAGTCATTTAAAGCTTCATCTACAGCTTCTTTTAAGGTTCTCATCCCATGTTTAACAGGAATAACTTTTGCACCTAATAGTTCCATACGAAAAACATTGAGGGCTTGCCTTTTTGTGTCTTCTTCTCCCATATATACAATACATTCCATATCAAATAAAGAGCAAACAGTAGCAGTAGCTACACCGTGTTGTCCAGCGCCAGTTTCAGCAATAATCCTCTTTTTACCTAGTTTCTTAGCTAGTAAAACTTGGCCCATTGTATTATTTATTTTATGAGCTCCAGTATGGTTTAAATCTTCTCTTTTTAGGTAGAGTTTTGCACCACCTAATTTTTGTGTTAATCTTTGAGCAAAGTATAGTGGAGAAGGTCTACCTATAAAATTCTTAAAATAATAGTTTAATTCATTTATAAATTCAGAATTATTTTTGCATTTGTAAAACTCTTGTTTTACCTCATCTAGTATTTTATTAAGTTGTTCAGGAACATAACGTCCTCCAAATTCTCCGTAAAATCCATTTTTAATATTTGACATAATAATTTTCTCCTTTCACGTTATAATTTAGTATTATTCAAAGATATTTGTATTAGAGTGTGTAAGTGCTACTTTTAAAGCATTGAAGAATATTATGGATGCTATGGTATTTACTATAGCGGTAGGTATAACTACAGTTAAAAATAATACTGAGAATGAAGCAGAACTAGGCAAACCTACTAAAAACGAAGTAGATAGTAGAAAAGTAAAACCGCTAAATAAGGTTCCAAGAGAAGAACATAAAATAACCTTAACTTGATTGTTGAATTTAGTTATTATTGGCATTAACAAGAAGTACATAATATGGGATGATACAATTTTATCTACAAAGTTTGGAATTTGGCCTCCAGGAAAAGTTGTACTTGCCCCAGTTATTATTCCACATATTATTCCAGTAAGTAGTGTTGTTTTATAGTCTTGATTTATTAATATAATTATAAACATTATAACTAGCATTAAGTCAGGTTTCATTCCAAATAATAATGGTGGGACAAGTTCTTTTAGTATAAGACCTATTGCTAGTAAAAGTGAGTTAATGATATGTTTTTTTAAATTTAAATTCATCATAGTATTTTTATTCATAGTAATATCTCCTTTTGTTTTATAAAATATTTGATAATTTTTAATTATTTCCCATATGAAAAGCTGATTCCTTCACAACATATTAACTCACCACCTTTAAGTAATTTTTTGCAATAAAAAATCGCCCTATATTAAAAATATAGGGCGAAATATATTCGCGGTGCCACCTATCTTATATTTAACTAATTAATATGTACTAAACAAAAGCTAAATATATCTTTTTCAGATACTAACATATCCTATCGCTATAACATGCGAAACACGGTAAATACTACTTTCTAAAATAATTTAGATTTCGGTTTACATCTAACAGGGCCATTCACTAGAGAACTATCGTATTGAGATTCCACCATCCTCAACTCTCTGAAACTAAATTCTAAAGTTACTCTTCCTGATCAACGATTTTCAACTTTATTCTTGTAAAGAATTATAATACATGAATTAGATTTAGTCAAGCAAATTTTCGTACAATTTCATATGTCTCTGATTGATATATGATAATGTCTTAATATAACACATGTGATTATGTCCCAAATATAAATTTTAGTATACAATAAACCTCATAACTTGAAATGAGGTGGACATACTGAGAAAGGTTGCTTTAAGAATGGATGAAAATAATAAATAATAATAGTTTATAGATGGGGATAATATTATTTTATTAAAAAAGCCCACATAAAAAGTGGGCTTTTAATAGATAAATAAAATATTACTAATGATAAAATTATTTGATTTCACGTGTTTCTCTATCTTTTCCTAAGAAAGAAATAGCATATAGACCAGCTATACCAACTAAAGAATAAACTATCCTACTTAGTGCTGACATTTCTCCAAATAACGCAGCTACAAGATCAAATCTAAAAAAGCCTATTAAACCCCAGTTTATAGCTCCTATAATAACTAATATAAGTGCAGTAACATCCAAAGTTTTCATAAATTTACTACATCTCCTTTGTAAATAATTTGTTTAGAATTATTATTTACAATTTTAAAAAAAATATTAGTTAAAATACAAAAATATTAGTTAAAATATAAAAAAATTAGTTGAATGATACAGATTATATAATCTATATCATTTAATACAAGCTTATGTTTAAAAAATTATTTATTAACTATAATTTAAAATTGTATATTTCTATCAATTAGTTGAGATAAAGATATAAAGGTATCTGTTCTTTGAATCTCAGAAATTACTTGAATTTTATTCATTAACAAATCTTGTAAATGAGAAATGCTTTTACATATGACCTTTATAAAAATTGAATATTCACCAGTGGTATAGTGTAATTCTACAACTTCTTTTATTTGATCTAATTGATTAAGAACTTTATTAAATGAGGAAGCTTTATCTAAAAAGATACCTATAAAGCAACAAACATCATATCCTAATTTTGTATTATCTAATATAAGTTTTGTTCCTCTAATTATGCCTATATCTTCCATTTTTTTCATTCTAACATGTATAGTACCACCACTTACATGACATTTTCTTGCGATTTCTAAGTAAGGGGTTCTAGAATCTTTTATTAATATCTCCAAAATTTGAATATCTAAATCATCAAGTTCATTTATTTTTAAATCCATAATAATCACCTCAAAATGTGTAATATGTAATAACATTATAACAAAGAAAATAATAATTTATCAAAAAATTTAGCATATATTTATTAAAATAAAGTATGCTTTAAATAAATATTTTTAGTTAACTCATAAATTTTACATTTCTAAAGCTAAATTGTCAAATTACTTTAAATATATGTTTAATTTGAAGTACTATAAAAATTTAAAAATGAAACAATATAAATTTATCATAATTTTATATATAGTATTTATATAAAATTATATGGATAATTAATGTATAGAGTATATATTAAGAATAGTAGATATTTAAACTTGATATATACATGTAAATCAATGTATAATAAAATAGATAATTAGACAAAAGGAGGAAATAGCATGGCTGCGTTTTTTAAAGCTTTCTTACCGATGCTGGCATTGGTTATTATAACAATTTTTATTTATAATGTACTTAAGGTTTATGTATTAGAGAATATAAAAGTAAATAAATGGATTCCGCTTATTGCTGCTCTTGTAGTATTATTTATACCTCAGTTAGCATGGCCTGGTCTTAGGAATAGTTATTTATATTATGTTCAAACATGTATATTTCTTATATTCTTCTTGTGGTTTATGGATATAGTTGGGTTTACTAAAAACTCATCTTCCAATAGAAATAATAACAATAAAAACAGTACTATTATAAGAAGTAAGGCTAAGCCAGAGAGAGTAAATAAAAATAAAGATATAGAAGTAATTAATAATAATAAAAAAAAGAAGAAGAAAAAATAAGGTATATTTAAGATAATATGTACAATATATTATAAAAAATGGCAAAACACAAGTTGTTTTGCCATTTTTAGGAGGAATGATTATGTTTGATACTCATATGCATGGTGAATTTTCTACAGATTCCAAAATGGGGATAGAAGAAGCTATAATTGAAAGTAGAAAATATGATTTAGGAATTATAATAACAGATCATATGGATTTGAATTTTCATGATAAAAGTAAATTTAGGTTTAATGAAGAAGAGTATTTTAAAAAATATAATCCTTTTAGAGATGAAAAAGTACTTCTTGGTATAGAAATAGGTATGAGCAAAAACTATATTGATGATTATAGAAATATATGCAAAAATTATCCATTTGATTATGTGATAGGCTCTGTTCATGATATGTATGATATTGATTTATATTATGCAGATGAATTATATAAGAATAAAAGTAAGAAAGAATTTTATGAAGAATATTTTATACAAATAGCAGATAGCATAAACACTCATCCTTTTATAGATAGTTTAGGTCATATAGATTATTTATCAAGATGTGCCAAATATGAAGATAAAGAGATGTATTATGAAGAATTTAAGGAACATATAGATTATGTATTAAAGACATTAGTTAACAAAGAAATATGTATAGAGTTAAATACTAGAAGATTAGAAAATGAAAAGGCAGTAAATAATCTTATTAAAATATATAATAGATATAAAGAATTAGGTGGAAAATATATAACTATAGGTTCAGATGCTCATAATGTGGAAAGTGTAGGTAAAAATTTTAAAATAGCTTTAAAAATGGCAGAGCATTGCCAGCTAAAACCAGTACATTTTGAAAATAGACAAATTCAATATGACTAAACAAGGTAGCCTATATCTAATGTGAATGATAATTAAAGATATAGGCTTTTGTTTTTGTAAATTATAAAAATTACACAATTTATTAAAATACTGGATTATTTTCGGTTTTAGTGAAGATGGGTGAAGAAATTCCGCAAAATCCATTTTCATAAATAACTTTTATAACATACCATTTATTTTTTTTATAGTTTAAGCTAAAATCCCATTTAGCTTTCTTTTTTTTAGAAATTTTTTTAGAGTTTATGATTTTGGCATCGTTAGATATAAGTTCTATTTTATTTATAGGATTTTTCTTATCTTCAATTTTAATATTGAAATTTATTTTTTTGTTTATAGGAATGATACTTCCCATCCAATAATTATTAGCTTTAAAAGAAAGGTTCAATGTTCTACTTTCTGAAGAATACGTTCTTCTTTCTTCTAGAGCTTCCATAAAATCATCAGTTTTTAAGGATTTAGAAATTACTACAGTTAGATTGTCACTGTCACCCCAGTTATGCTTATGATTATCTTGTCCATTTATAGCACCTAAATGCCAGCCTTTGTCTAATAACTTATAATAATATTTTTCTCCTTTTAGATATTTATTATTAAGATCGCCATTCCCTACTTCTATAAAATTTATAAATTTATCTAGATGAGGATTGTAATCTAAAGATTCTATATATTTATGAGGGTGATTTATACAAACGATAGTCTTAGTATCTTCTTTATATAGCCAATTGGTAAATGAATTGAAGTCTTTAATTTTCCTGTAGTATCCATTAGTTCCTAATACGTTAAAATGTCCAAATCTATTAGAGGTAACTTCAAATCCTCTTAAGGCCAGAAATTTATTATAATTTTTATTAAAGTTATCTGTTTCTTTTTTTGTATCTTCCCATTTTGAAGTGTTTCTAAATCTGCTAGAATGATCTGTTATTATTAAAAAATCTAAATTTTTTTTAAATGCATACTTAAAAGCTTCAGATGGCGTTCCTTTACCTGTTGAGTAAGAAGTATGAGAATGAGGGTTTCCCAAATAAAAGTTGTAATTATTATGTTTTGATTTTTTTATATCTATATAAAATTGCCACTGGATAACATACTCTCTATTATTGTCTACTATTATTATTTTTACATTATGAGAACCAGCAGGAAGCTTTTTTTTGGGCGAATAATATATTTTATTTTTAGCAAATTTGCTATGGACTTTCTTATCATCCAGATACATTTTAATTTTAGAAGAAGTTTTAAATTCATTATTAGTTAAAGTTATACAAATCTCCTTAGGTGTAGATGTAACTTTAGATTTATTTTCAGGTGTAAACTTAATCATATTCTATTCTCCTTAAATTAATGTCCTAATAAGCATAATATTGTTATTTATACGAAAGTTGTGTATTATGTGAAATGTAAAATTACGTTAGCAATATTAAGGATGCCTATAGTAAAATTAATTTATATCTTTGTTTGGATTTAAGACGAGTTATACTAATATGATATGTTGGTGATATAATAAGTGTATAATTTTATTTAAATATATTTTTATCCTAAAATATATTTCCGTTTAAAAAGAAGGGGGGTAAAATTATGGATAAAGATAAGTTGAAACAAATTTCAGGAGAGACAGGAGTTAAAGAGTCAAAAGGATACAAACTTACATGGGATGATATGGATTCAATAATAGAATCTTCTTATGATGGTATATACATAACAGATGGTGAAGCCAATACTTTAAGAATAAATAAATCCTATGAAGATATAACAGGATTAAAAAGAGCAGATATGCTAGGGAGAAATATGAGAGATTTAGAAGAAGAAGGGTATATTTCTCAATCGGCAACCTTGATTGTATTAAAGAGTGGTGATAGTGTTACCATACAACAAAAATATAAAAGTGGAAGAAAAGTAATGATATCTAGTAATCCTATTTTTAATGAAAATAGTGAAATCTCATTAGTAGTAACAAATGTTAGAGATGTTACAGCATTGGCTGAAATGGAAGAATTATTAGAAAAAAATAAAGAGATTGCACAAAAGTATTATCACGAATTAGAACTGATGAGAGCTAATTTAGTGAATACAGAAGATATTGTTGTGGAAGATCATAAAATGTTGGAAACTATAAAACTCGCTAATAGAGTTGCTAAAGTTGATACTATAGTGTTGATTTTAGGTGAAACGGGAGTAGGTAAGGAGGAAATAGCTAAATATATACATAAAAATAGTAATAGGTATGATAAACAATTTTTAGAGATAAATTGTGGTGCTATTCCTCATTCTCTTATAGAGGCAGAACTTTTTGGTTATGAGAAAGGAGCCTTTACTGGGGCTAATAAAGATGGGAAAATAGGTTTGTTTGAAGCTGCTGATGGGGGCACTTTATTTTTAGATGAAATAGGTGAGTTGCCTTTGGATATGCAGGTTAAACTATTAAGAGTTTTGCAGAAAAATGAGGTAACAAGAATAGGAGGAGTAAAGCCTATAAAAATTGATGTTAGAATAATAGCTGCTACAAATAGAGAATTAGAAGAAATGGTAGCGCAAAAAACTTTTAGAGAAGATTTATATTATAGGTTAAATGTTGTACCTATTCTAATTCCTCCATTAAGAGATAGAAAACAGGATATAATGGCCTTGATAAAATATTTTTTATCCCAATTTAACAAGAAATACGGTCTTAATGATTATTTTGATTCTGATGTTCTTAAATGTTTTTATGAATATAATTGGCCTGGAAATGTTAGAGAACTTAAAAATGCTGTAGAAAGGCTTGTTGTAATGACAGACAAAGAAAAAATAACCTTAAGTGATTTACCTGACAAATATAGGACATCTTTTAATGATTATGGAGTTAATTTAGAGGAGGGTATAATTCCTTTAAAGACAGGAGTAGAACAACTAGAATATAAGTTGATTAAAAGAGCCTTCGAGAAATATGGAAATGTAAGAGGAGCTGCTAAAGCTTTGGGTATAGATGCATCTACATTTGTTAGAAAAAGAAAAAAATATTCAGAAAAATATGAGCAGAGGATTCAATAAAAAGCTAAATGATAGATAAAATAAAGAATTGGTGGCATGGTTTTTGCTTATATAAATTTAATATTATAGTTATAAATTAGGAGGAATAAAAATGAGCAACTTAGAAAAGTTAAACAAAATAATATGTGAGGTTTTTGAGATCAGAGATATGGAAACTTTAAGTGATGAACTAGGTCCAGATGATATAGAAGCTTGGGATTCAATGGCCCATGTTGAATTAGTTACACAACTTGAAGAAGAATTTGAAATAGCTATGGAAGTAATTGATGTATCAAGAATGTATACTATAGGTGATATAAAGAAAATAATGGTTAAGTATGGCGTAGAGCTATGATTTTTACAGATTATATCTTTGAATTTTCATCTAATTTAGATAAAATTGCTCTAATAGATAAAAAAGAAATAAGCTACAAAGAAATATACGGTGGAGTACAAAAGATAGAGTCTATATTAAAAGAAGAAAAAGTTACAAAAAATGATAGTATACTTCTTATTTCAGATAATTCTACTTTTTTTATTAATTCTTACTTCGGAATTATAAAAAAAGGTGTTATTTGTGTGCCAGTAAATCCATCTTTAAGTAAGAATGAAATAAAATATATTTTAGATATTTTAAATATAAGGATTGTATTTGTACAGCAAAAATATAAAAACAAGATACAAAATATAATATCGGAAGGTATAAAGGTTTTTACTGAGGATAGTGTAGAGAATTTTATCCCTAATTTAAAGGAAGAAGTTGTACTTGAAAATATAGAAGGGGACGACACAGCTGTGATGATTTTCACATCTGGCTCCACTTCTAAACCAAAAGGGGTAATGTTAACTCATAACAATTTAATCCATAATACTAATTCTATTGTTGAATATTTATCACTTACGGAAGAAGATAGAGTAGAAGTTGTACTTCCTTTTTATTATTGCTATGGAACATCGCTTCTTCATACTCATTTCAGAGTTGGAGGAAGTTTGGTCATAAATAATAGATTTATGTTTCCACAAATTGTATTAGAAGATATAAATAAGTATAAATGTACGAGCTTTGCTGGAGTACCAAGTACTTATCAAATATTATTAAGGATGACAGATATTAAAAATATGAAATTCCCATCTTTGAGATATATAACTCAAGCAGGTGGAAAACTAGCAAATGTATTTATAAATGATCTATTAGAAACTCTACCTAATACTGATATATATATAATGTATGGTCAGACAGAGGCTACAGCTAGATTATCCTATTTACCTCCTAAACTTATTAATGAGAAAATAGGTTCTATAGGAAAAGGAATACCTGGAACTGAACTTAAGGTAATTAATAAGTATGGTAATCAAATAAAACCAGGAGAAATAGGGGAAGTAGTAGCTAGAGGCAAAAATATTATGAAGGGTTATTTTAATAGTAAAGAAGAAACTGTAAAAATTTTGAAAAATGGCTATCTTTATACAGGTGACTTGGCCACTGTAGATGAAGATGGATATATATATATAGTATCTAGGGAAAAGAATATTATTAAAAGTGGAGGAAATAGAACAAGTCCTAAAGAGATCGAGGATATAATTGTTGAAATTCCTGAAGTGATTGAGTGCGCTGTTATTGGTGTGTATGATGATATGTTAGGGGAAGCCATTAAGGCTTTTGTTGTGCTCAAAGGTACTAATACTAATATTGATGAAAAATATATAAAAAATTTTTGTAAGGAAAAACTTGCTTCTTTCAAAATACCAAAGTATGTAGAATTTTTAAGTTCACTTCCTAAAAATTCTTCTGGGAAAATTTTGTTTGGTAAATTAAAAGAAATGGAAGAAAGTAAAAGAGAAAAATAGGTGAAGTCAATGGATAAGGATAATTTTGTTGATGATATTATATTAGGGGAGCAGTTTAAAATAGCTCAAAATGAAAAAGAAAGTATGTTGGTCGGAGTTATTAAACCTCAACTTAAGAATAATATGAAAAATCTAAATATAAAAAGTCTTTATACTAAAATGAGTGTTGATATAGATAATATAAAAACACTAGAGGAAGTTCCCTATATACCTGTAAATATGTTTAAAAATTTTGATCTTAAAACTTGTACAGATGAAGAAGTAATTAGAATTCTTAATTCCAGTGCCACGACTACAGGTATGCCTAGTAAAATTTACTTAGATAAAAAGACTTCTATACGTCAATCTCAAGGTCTAATATCTACACTAAAGAATTTTCTTGGGGGAAAACGTAGACCTATGCTTGTAATAGACAGTGAGGATATAAATAAAAAATCCTCTACTATGACTGCAAGAGGAGCTGCGGTGAGAGGTGTTAGTGTTTTTGCTAGTAAGACAGTATATGTTATGGATAACCATAATGGTAATTTAGAGATAAATGTAGACAGACTTCTAGAGTTTCAAAAAAAATATAAAGATCAAGAAGTTTTAATTTATGGATTCACTTATATAGTTTGGTCAAAATTTGTAAATATATTAAAACAAAAAGGTATAAAGATTGATTTGCCAAAAGCAAAACTTTTGCATAGTGGAGGATGGAAGAAACTTATATCTGAGAAAGTGGAAAAGAAAGAATTTTCTAAAAGTGCTGCAGAAGTTTTAAATACTAGTCCAAATAATATAATTGATTTTTATGGTATGGTAGAACAAGTTGGGGTAGTATTTATAGATTGTGAATGTGGATATAAGCATGTTCCGGATTTTGCAGAAGTTATAATAAGAGATATAGTAAGTCTAGAAGAGGTTAATGTTGGAGAATCAGGACTTATAGAAGTTATGAGTACACTAGGATCTAGTTATCCATCACAGGCTATTTTAACAGAAGATATTGGAGAGCTTGTAGGAATAGATGACTGTAAGTGTGGAAGAAAAGGAAAGTATTTTAAATTTAAATCTCGAGTTGAAAAAGCTGAAATAAGAGGGTGCGGAGATACTTTTGCTGAAAGGGAGAAGAGAAAATGATAAAATGCTATATTCTTGATGGACAATTTTATGAAGAGGGCATTGTTTTTGAAGAATTTAATCAGATAAATAGCATCTTAAAATTAAGCAATAAGAGCATTGTTTCTATGCCTATAGAGGCTTTAGTGCTTATTATGGATAAGTATAGCAAAAGGCTTTCATCTAATAGAAATATTTTAAGAATAGAGGGAGTACCTTATTTATCATTTTATTTGAAAAAAAATAATATAAATAGATTGTTAAAAACAAGTTTTGGCAATAGAAAATTTTTAGATGAGTTTATAGAAGTTGATGAAGCAAAATATATAAAAGCTCAACCAAGAGGAACTATATGTCATTGGATTGCCGGAAATGTTCCTACATTATCTATTTATTCTGCTTTTCATGGACTTTTAGGCAAAAATACCAATCTTCTTAGAGTTCCTCAAAACAGTATAGGGGAAGTTATAAGTATACTAAAATTATTGGACGATATAGAAGTTCAGGTTGAAGAAAAAGTTTATTCATCAAAAGATTTATTAAAAAATATTTGTATTGTATATTTTGAAAGTCAAAATAAAGATTTGAATTCATCTATGTCGTTATTGGGAGATGGAAGAATTGCATGGGGTGGAGAAGAGGCAGTTAATGCTATAAATACTTTGCCTAAAAAGACTACTTGTAAAGATTTGATATTTGGACCTAAATATTCTTTTTCTGTTTTTGATAAAGAAGTTTTGGCAAGTCAGGAAATAGATGATTGTCTAGAAAATTTGGTTATGGATATCATTGCCTTTGATCAAAAAGCTTGTTCATCTCCTCAAGTTTTGTTTATTGAGAAAAGTAATATATCTATTGATATGGTGGCAGAAAAATTAGCTTATATATTTCAAAAGATTAGTAGAAGGTATCCTAATAATAATCTTGAGCAATATGTAGCTGCTAAGATAATAAATAAAAGAGGGGAATATGGATTAAGTTTAGAAAAATCATTATATTGTAGTAAAGGTTTAGATTATACTATATTAATAGACAATGAAATGAAGTTAGAGGAACCGGTACATGGAAGGACTATATTTTTGAAAGAGGTTAGTTCTGTATTTGATGTTATTAATTTAATTACACCTAGAATACAGTGTGTAGGGATCGCCTTTAAAAATGTTAATAAAACATTAGAATTTAGTGATAAAGTTACTAGAATGGGTGTTGATAGAGTTACTAAGGTGGGTTATATGAATTTATATGATTTTCCATGGGATGGAAGTTTAGTATTAAACGAACTTGTCAGATGGTGTTCTCTCAATATTAAAGGAATGTTAGATGATTAATTTAGGTGTTTTTATTATTTATGCTATGTTGGCTATTATTAAAGAAATTATTATAACTTACAATTTCTTTAATAATAGCCTTTTGTTATTAATATGAAATATAGCACTATATATTAAAATTACAGATATCCTTAAGAAAGTTCCTTTAAACTATTAATAAAGGTTCTGTAAACCATATATTTAAAATATGCAAATAAATCTGTTGCAATAATGAAACAAGTTGCTTAGATGCAACAACAGATGCGGATTGATAAAAATGGAGGGATATAACAAGAAAATGTTAAAAAAATATCAATTTTTGTTGCTAAAATGCAACAAAAATGTAATTTATCCTTTAAAAAAATAATGTTTTTTAAAAGGAAATTATAAATAAAATGCTTGAAGAAGCCTTGAAAGCAATGTATAATATAAAATAGTTAAAAAAAAGACAATTAAAAATTTATAAAAAAATAAAATAAAAACATGCGATTGTTAGTTAATTATTAAACAAACAAAAGATAAATGAAATTAATGTCATAATTAGAACAAAATACGATATAAAATAAGTTGTATATGGTATAAAAAAATGATATTCTAAGTATGAAATTAATTAAATAATAATTTAACTAAAAATCAAGTTAAAAATTGGCATGAACATTGCTAAATTTAAAACATAGTGATAAAAAACAAAGATGGAAGGAATGATTAATAATGGCTTTAATGACAGGAGAACAATATGTAGAAAGTCTTAAAAAACTTAATTTAAATGTTTATATGTTTGGAGAAAAAATAGAAAATGTAGTGGATCACCCAGTACTTCGTCCATCTCTAAACTCAGTAAAAATGACTTATGACTTAGCACAAATGCCTGAATATGAAGATTTAATGACTGCGACTTCACATCTAACTGGTGAGAAGGTTAATCGTTTTACAAATATACACCAAAATACACAAGACTTAATCAGAAAAGTTAAAATGCAAAGATTACTTGGACAAAAAACAGCAGCTTGTTTCCAAAGATGTGTTGGTATGGATGCTTTTAATGCTGAATATAGCACAACTTATGAAATTGATAAAGCATATGGTACAAGCTATCATGAAAGATTCAAAAAATTTATGGAATATGTACAAAAAAATGATTTAACAGTTGATGGAGCTATGACTGATGCTAAAGGAGATAGAGGACTTTCTCCAAGCAAACAAGCAGATCCAGATTTATATTTAAGAATTGTAGAAAGAAGAGAAGATGGTGTAGTTGTTAGAGGATCAAAAGTTCACCAAACAGGTATAACAAATTCTCATGAAATATTAGTAATGCCTACTATAGCTATGAGACCAGAAGATAAAGATTATGCTATATCTTTCTCGGTTCCAACAGATAGCGAAGGAATAGTTATAATCATGGGAAGACAATCTTGTGATACAAGAAAGATGGAAGAAGGAGCAGATATAGATGTAGGTAACTTTAACTTTGGCGGACAAGAAGCTTTAGTGGTATTTGATGATGTATTTGTTCCAAATGAAAGAATCTTCTTAAATGGAGAAACAGAATATGCAGGAATGTTAGTTGAAAGATTTGCAGGATATCATAGACAAAGTTATGGTGGATGTAAAGTAGGAGTTGGCGATGTATTAATAGGAGCTTCTGCATTAGCTGCTGACTATAATGGAGCTGCTAAGGCTACACACATAAAAGATAAATTAATAGAAATGACACACTTAAATGAAACATTATATGCCTGTGGAATAGCATGTTCTGCAGAAGGACATAAAACTGAATCAGGTAACTACTTAATAGATCTTTTACTTGCGAATGTATGTAAACAAAACGTAACAAGATTCCCATATGAAATAGCAAGACTGGCAGAAGACATAGCAGGTGGATTAATGGTAACAATGCCATCAGAAAAAGACTTTAGAAGTAAAGAAGTAGGACACTATGTAGAAAAATATTTAGTTGGTGTATCTTCAGTATCAACAGAAAATAGAATGAGAGTTTTAAGATTAATAGAAAATATTACATTAGGAACAGCAGCAGTAGGATATAGAACAGAGTCAATGCATGGAGCAGGTTCACCACAAGCTCAAAGAATAATGATAGCAAGACAAGCAAACTTAGCTCATAAGAAAAAGCTTGCTAAAGCAATTGCTAGAGTGAAATAGTTATTAAAAACCATTTTTTAATTCTTAATGTATTAAAGGGTGGGTATATGCCCACCCTTTTATCCAATATATCAAATTACTAACATATATAGATAGTTAAGTATTGATATAATTTTGGATAAGGGCTTCTAAGCTTCAGATAAAATAAAAACTTCACCTGAAGTAAAGAATCCTCTTTTATAAAAATATAGTTATAGCATGATTTTAAAATATAGGAGGATAAGAAAGTGGACTGGAAAGAAATCTATGGAAGTAAACTAGTAACTGCAAAAGAAGCTGTTTCAAAGATAAAATCAGGAGATAGGGTTGTTACAGGACATGCCTGTGCAGAGCCTTTATCACTTATAGAGGCAATGGTAGAAAATAAGGATAATTATTCTGATGTGGAAATAGTGCATATGGTAGCTATGGGTGGCGCAGAATATACTAAACCTGGAATGGAAAAACATTTTAGACATAATGCTATTTTTGTAGGGGGAAGTACAAGAGAAGCTGTTGAAGCAGGAAGAGCTGATTTCACTACTTGCTTTTTCCATGAGGTACCGAAATTATTTAAAGAAAATTATATGCCAGTAGATGTTGCTTTAATTCAAGTAAGTTCACCAGATGAACATGGATATTGTAGTTTTGGTGTATCAGTTGACTATACTAAAGCAGCAGCAGAATGTGCAAAGATTGTTATTGCACAAGTTAATGATCAAATGCCTAGAACATTAGGAGATTCATTTATTCATGTTTCAGAAATAGATTATATAGTTGAAGAGTCAAAACCAATGATAGAACTTCAACCACCTAAAATAGGAGAAATAGAAAAAGCTATAGGAGAAAATTGTGCATCATTAATAAA
>NZ_JAPQFJ010000035.1 GCF_026738875.1 Clostridium brassicae | reverse complement strand
AGCGTAAGCTAGTAAGACCCCTGGAAGACTACCAGGTTGATAGGTCAGAGGTGTAAGCGTGGTAACATGTTAAGCTGACTGATACTAATAGGTCGAGGGCTTGATCAAATAAAAGTAACCAGTGACTCTAGGTAATTGGTTACGATCGAACATCACTGTGCAATTTTGAAAGAATAAATCTTTCAATGGTGACTAAATACTAGTTACTGGAGAATGTTCCGCGGTAGCTCAATGGTGGAGCACTCGGCTGTTAACCGATAGGTTGGAGGTTCGAGTCCTCTCCGCGGAGCCATTTTTATTTTTTTGGAATATTTAATGCTAAAAGCATTTGTAAATAAAAAAATCAGTCTATAATAATTTTATTATAGACTGATTTTTTTATGGTGATTTTTTAAAATTAACAACGTAGTACCTATAATAATAAGTATTAAACTCATTATTTGAGCCATTCTAAGATGTCCAATCATTAAACTATCTGTCCTAAGACCCTCAATAAAGAATCTTCCTACAGAATAAAGAATAATATATAAATAAAAAATGGATCCATTTTTCAACCTCTTTCTACTTAGGTATATAAGTATAATAAAAATACATATATCCCATAAAGATTCATATAAAAAGGTTGGATGATAATAGGAACCATCTATAAACATACCTTTTTGTATAAACTTAGGAAAGTGAGATATAAATTCTTTTGAAACAATACCTCCATGAGCTTCCGAATTAAAAAAATTTCCCCAACGACCTATTCCTTGGGCTAATATGAAGGAAGGTGATATTAGGTCTAATAGCTGTAAGTAATTAATTTTTTTATGTTTACATATAAAGTATGTACTTAAAATAGCTCCTAATATTCCTCCATGTATGGCAAGTCCGCCACCTCTAATATTTAATATTTCTAAGGGATTACCATTATAATATGACCAATTAAATATTACATAGTACAACCTAGCAGATAAAACTGATATTGGCAGACTGATTATGAAGATATCGGTTATTACATCAAAAGAGATATCATATATATCGCTTTGTATGTATGCAATCCAAAGTCCTAAGATCATCCCTATGCTGATTAATATACCATACCAACGAACTTCTATTCCTAATAATTTAAATGCAATTGGATTCAATAATACTACCTCCTTGTTATTTTTGTGCCATCACTTTGTAGAACTATTGTACCATCTAAATCAGTTCTATATAATAATATTTTCTTATTTTTTAATTTATTTAAAGTTTCTTTATGAGGATGATCATAATCATTTCCCTTACCACAACTAACAATAGCTACCTTAGGACTAATCTCATCTAAAAATTTGTTGGATGTAGATGAGTTACTTCCGTGATGTCCCAATTTTAAAACATCTGATTTTATGTCAAAGCCATTTTTAAAAATTTCTTCTTCGCTATGAGATTCAGCATCACCAGTAAACAAGAAACTAGTATTTTTATAAATTAATTTTATTACTATTGAATAATTATTAATATTATCATAATAAGTGTTGTTAGGAGCTACTATAAAGCATTTTACATCTTTAGCTAGGTCTATATTTTGTCCTGATTTAGCAGGCGTAATTTTTATGTTTTTTTTATTTAGAGCTGATAACATATTTCTGAATGATAAGGAATTTGAAGTTGCTTTAGGTGCATAGAAATTATCTATAGAAAAATTATTTATTATAGAACTCATGCCGCCTATATGATCTTCGTGAGGATGAGTTGCTATAATATAGTCTAGTTTAGTTACTTTATGTTTTTTTAAATATGAACTAACTGAAGCTGATTTAGTACCTGCATCAATAAGCATATTTTTATTATTTATTTGTATTAAAATAGAATCACCTTGCCCTACATTTATATAATGAATTGTTAACTTATATTTGGGATCAATTAATGAATTAGTGCTAGTTATACATGAAGTTAAAATAAAGATTAAACTTGCACAGATGATCAAAATTTTATGAATTTTTATTTTACACTTCATTTACTCACCTTCTTTAATAAAATAATATTTAAAACATACATTATTTAATTATTATTGCAATAAAGGGATAATTTATAAGTAATTACTTAAAATAATTAATATTTAATAAATTTTCATATGATTACACCTAGAGACTAACTAAGAGTAGTAGATTTTGAAATAATTAGTTGAATATAAAATTGTCAAATATTATAATAGAAGTTGCACTAATTATATTGGAAAGGAAGATTGAAATGAAATCCATAGTATTGTATATATATTTTGTATTTTATATGATAGGAATTAGTTTTAAAAGAATAAAGTTAAATTATTTAAAGAAGCATAAAGGAGAAAAAGCTGCACAGGAATACATTTATCTAGCTGCTAGTAAATGGGCTAAACATATACTTAAAATAGTTGGTGTCAAAGTTGAGTGTGAGGGATTAGAGAATATCCCAAGTGAAGCATGTTGTTTTATATCTAATCACCAAGGTAATTTTGACTTTATAGCAATAATGGCAACAATAGACAAGCCTATTGGTTTCATTGCTAAAAAAGAGATGCAAAAACTAAAAATACTTTCAGTATGGATGAAAGACCTAAAATGTGTATTTATAGATAGAAATAATATTAGAGAATCTCTTAAAGCAATAAATGAAGGAGCAGAGAATTTAAAGAAAGGGAATTCAATGCTCATATTTCCAGAGGGTACAAGAAGTAAGAGTAAAAATTTAGGAGAATTTAAAAAGGGAAGTTTAAAAATGGCTTTGAAGGCAAAAGCGCCTATCGTTCCTATTACCGTTGATGGAAGTTATAAAATTTTTGAGGATCACAATGGTTGGCTTAGAAAGGGTACTATTAGGCTAGTAGTAGATAAGCCTATTTATCCTGATGAATTACCTAGAGAAGAACAAAAAAACTTAACAGAGATTATAAGAAATGAGATAGAAAAAAATTTATAATTGTATAGCGAAATAAAATAAAAAACCGGGATTAGTTCCTGGTTTTTTATTTTAAACTATTTAGAGTTAGGGCAGGATGTTTTAAAATGATATATTATTATCTAGTGAGATTAGGAGACTTATTTAAAATTGTAGAAACTAGTATATTGAGCAAAGAATATGAAGTATGGAGGAAAAAATAATTTTCATAAAAATGAATAATCAATGATCTGATATTGCAAAAAAACTTTACTGTAGTTTGATGCATATGATATAATGATGTATATTTATATAAAGTTAAAGTGTCAACTTTAATGAAAAAACTACTTTTGAAGAAAATAGTATAAAAAATTTCATAAACATTAATATTAATAGTTATTTATGGATTAATATAATATAAAACTTTAAGTAAGTATAATTATAAAATTTTATAGGGGGCTAAATAATTATGGGATTCAATATTGTAGAAAAAATACTAAAAAATCATTTAGTAGTTGGAGAAATGAAAAAAGGAAGGGAAATTGGAATTAGAATAGATCAGACATTGACTCAAGATTCTACAGGAACAATGGCGTATCTTCAATTTGAAGCGTTAGGAGTAGAGAAAGTTAAAACGAAACGATCAGTGGCTTATATAGATCATAATATGCTTCAAACAGGGCCAGAAAATGCAGATGACCATAAATATATTCAAACAGTTGCTAAAAAGCATGGTATATATTTTTCTAAACCAGGTAATGGTATATGCCATCAAGTGCATTTAGAAAGGTTTGGAGTACCTGGTGAAACTCTTTTAGGTTCAGATAGCCATACACCTACAGGTGGAGGAATAGGCATGCTGGCTATTGGAGCTGGTGGATTAGATGTAGCTGTTGCTATGGGTGGAGGAGAGTATTACATAAAATGTCCACAAGTTATAAAAGTTAATTTGATTGGAAAACTAAATGCTTGGGTTACAGCAAAAGATATAATCCTTGAACTTTTAAGACGTCTTACAGTAAAGGGAGGAGTAAATAAAGTTTTTGAATATGCGGGAGATGGAGTTAAAGCTTTATCTGTTCCAGAAAGAGCAACTATTACAAATATGGGTGCAGAACTTGGAGCTACAACATCTGTATTTCCAAGTGATGAAGTTACAAAGGAATTTTTAAAAGCTCAGAATAGAGAAGATGACTTTATTGAATTAAAACCTGATGAAGATGCTTTTTATGATGACGTAGTTGAAATAAATTTAAATGAGTTAGAACCTTTAATTGCTTGTCCACATAGTCCTGACAATGTAGTTAAGGTGTCAGATCTTAAAAATGTAAAAGTAGATCAAGTAACTATAGGAAGTTGTACTAATTCTTCCTATGTGGATATGATGAAGGTTGCTAATATATTAGATGGAAACACAGTTCATGAAGATGTTTCTTTAGTAATTGGACCAGGTTCCAAGCAAGTACTGAATATGATTGCTGAAAATGGTGCTTTATCAAAAATGATTGCATCAGGAGCTAGAATAATAGAAAGTGGTTGCGGACCATGTATAGGTATGGGACAATCGCCAGCAAATAATACAGTTTCATTAAGAACTATTAATAGAAATTTTGAGGGAAGATGTGGAACAGTATCAGCAGGAGTTTATCTTGTAAGCCCTGAAACGGCAGCAGTTTCTGCTATAAAAGGATACATTACTGATCCTAGAGAATTTGGAGAAGAAATAAAGGTTGATGTTCCAAAGGAATTTTTAATAAATGATAATTTGATAGTGAAGCCAGCTGAGAATGCTAGTGATGTAGAAGTAATAAGAGGACCTAACATTAAACCATTCCCTTTGGCAGAAGTATTAAAAGAAAGTGTAGAAGGAAAAGTATTAATAAAGGTTGGCGATAATATAACAACAGACCATATAATGCCTTCTAATGCGAAACTATTACCATTTAGGTCTAATATACCGTATCTATCAGATTATTGTTTAGCTCCTTGTAATCCAGAGTTTTCTAAGAGGGCTGAGGAAAATAGTGGTGGATTTATTCTTGGAGGAGAAAATTATGGGCAAGGTTCAAGTAGAGAGCATGCAGCTTTAGCTCCACTATATCTTGGAATTAAAGCGGTATTTGCAAAATCTTTTGCAAGAATACATATGGCAAATCTTATAAATAACGGGATAATGCCATTAGTTTTTAAAAATCCTAGTGATTATGATAATATAGATGAATTTGATGAAATCATTATGGAGGATACAGTTAACAGTGTTGAAAAAGGAGAAGTTATGATTAAAAACAAGACAAAGGGAATGACTTATTCAATGAAGTTAGAGGTATCAGATAGGCAAAAGGAAATGCTAATTAAAGGAGGACTTATCAATTCAATAAGAAACAAATAAAAATTATATTGGGTAGAGATTTTATTTGGCATCATATTAACAATATAAGATTTCAAGAAATTTAAATAATTTATATAACTTTTAATTATTATATAAATTTATTGTAAATTAACAAGTTATTAAATAATGCAAATTTTAGTAGGTGCAGTATTTAATGACAAACTATTAAGGGGGTACAATAATGGCTTATAACATAACTTTAATACCTGGAGATGGGATTGGACCTGAAGTAATGGAGGCTGCAAAAAAGGTTATAGATAATAGTGGAGTAAAAATTAATTGGGAGGTAACTGATGCTGGAGCTAAGGTTATAAATGATTATGGAACTCCTCTTCCTGATTATGTAATAGACAGTATAAAAAAGAATAGGGTTGCTCTAAAAGGACCTGTAACTACTCCGGTTGGTAAGGGGTTTAGAAGTGTAAATGTAGGACTTAGGCAAGCACTTAATCTTTATGCTAATGTAAGGCCAGTAAAAACTTATGCTGGAGTACCTTCAAGATATGAAAATGTAGATCTTATTATAGTAAGAGAAAATACAGAAGATTTATATGCAGGCATTGAGCATAAGGTTGGAGAAGAGGCGGCAGAAAGTATAAAAATAATAACGAAAAAAGCAAGTGATAGGATAGTTGAATTTGCTTTTGATATTGCTGAAAAACAAAGAAGAAACAAGGTCACAGCAGTACACAAAGCTAATATTATGAAGTTGTCAGATGGACTTTTCTTAAAATGTGCTAGAGAAGTTGCGAATAGACATAAAGGAATTGAATTTTCTGATATGATAGTAGATGCTATGAGTATGAGACTTGTTCAAAGTCCAGAAAATTACGATGTGCTTGTTATGCCAAATTTATATGGCGATATATTATCTGATATGGCATCAGGTTTAGTAGGTGGACTTGGTGTAGTTCCAGGGGCTAATATAGGTGACAATATAGCAGTATTTGAGGCAGTTCATGGTTCTGCTCCAGATATAGCTGGAAAAAATATGGCGAATCCTACAGCAGCTATTTTAACAGGTGTAATGATGCTTAAATATTTAGAAGAATTTGAGGCAGCACAAAGAATAGATAGTGCAGTGGCAGAGGTTTTAAAAGAAGGGAAAGTTGTAACCTCTGACTTAGGAGGAAAGTCAACAACTACAGAATTTACAGAAGAGGTAATTAGTAAGTTAAAATAAATATTTAGAATACAAATTAAAATTTTAAGGAGAACTTATGGATTGTATAGATTTTTTATAATTTTAATGAAAGTATTCAAATAATAAGTTAATGAATAAAAAAGATTGTAGAGGGCCAAAAATCCTTTTATAATCTTTTTTTGTTATTGAATTTATTGGGAATTCTATACTAAAATAAACTAAACACTTTGAAATTACACATAAATACAATAGTTAAATATAATTAGTATAATTGTAATATTATTCAAAAAGTGATATAGTTTAAATAGTCATATTTTATAGAAAATTTTCATAGAATATTCAAAAACATAAAGGATGGTGGCTGAAAATGTCTAAAAAAAGATTATTAAAGTATAAATCTATAAAGGGGAAAGTACTTACTATTCCATTATTAATTATATTTATAATTGTAATGTTAACATCTATTTTAGCCATTTATATATCAAAAAGTAAATTATTAGTTCAAATACAGCAAGATGGTATAAATTTAGCGCAACAAGTATCAAATCAAATGGGAAAAAGTAATATGGCTATGGATACAGTAAATCAGTCTATAGAAGGACAAATAAGGGATTTAGGAAAATTTTTATCACAAAAACCTAATGAAATAAATAATGAATATTTAGTGGATATAGCTAAATGTTTTAATGTAGATGAAATAAATTTTGTAGACCAAAATGGAAACGTAATTTATTCTAATGTATCTTCAAGTATAGGAGCAGTTTTTGGACCAGATCATATATCATATTCTGTTATATCCGGTAAAAAGAATGAGCTTATGGAAAAGATAAGAAAGAGTAGGGAGACGAATAATTATTATAAATATGGCTATGTTATAAGACCTGGAGGAGGAATGATACAAGTAGGTATACTTGCAAATAAAGTTAATGAGCTGATGGTAAGTTTAGAGCCTCAGACCTTAGTAGAAGATATGATAAAGAATAAAAATATAGTTTACGCATGTTTTATAGATAAAAACTTAAAAGTTGTAGCTCATAGTGATAAAAAAATAAATAATCAAGTTTTAAATGATGATAGTATCAAAAATGTTATTCAAGAAGGAAAGGTTTATTCAGAAAAGTTAACATATGGGAAAGAGAATAAGGATGTTTATGACATAAAGGTTCCGGTTTATAAAAATGGAGTGCCTATTGGAGTTTTAGGGATAGGAGTATCTATGGAAAATGTAAGACAAGCTACGAATAAAATTATAGTTATAACAATAAGTATTGCTATTGTATGTTTTATAATATCAGCAATAATACTATATTCAATAGTAAAGAGTGTTATAAATCCATTGCAAAGACTTGCAGAAGCATCTAAAAAGATAGCTGATGGTGATCTTAATACTGTTAATGTAAATGTAAAATCAAATGATGAAATAGGTGTTCTTAGTGATAGTTTTGGATATATGTGCCATTGTCTTAGACATATAGTTGGAAGTATAAAAAGAGAGGCAGAAAAGACAAAAGGTATGTCAACTAACTTAACATCTAATGCGAAAGAGATTACATCAGCATCAAATGAGGTGGCTGTTGCAATACAGGAAGTAACAAAGGGAGCTTCTAATCAAGCTAATAATCTAGTAGAAACAGTAAAATATATGCAAGATTTAACAAAGGAGATAACTAATGTAGAAAATAAACTGTTAATGGTAAAAGATAATTCAGATAAAGCAAAAAATGAAGCGGAAATAGGAAAAGATCAAATAGATGCTTTGTTAAAATCTATTGAAGAAGTTAAAACAGGTTTTAATGTTACAGTAAATACAATAAATAAACTAAACTCAAGTGTATCGCAAATAAGTAATATAACTTATACTATAAATGAAATTTCAGATCAGACTAATCTTTTAGCGCTTAATGCAGCAATAGAAGCAGCTAGAGCGGGGCAACTAGGAAAAGGCTTTGCTGTAGTAGCAGATGAGATAAAAAAACTTGCAGATCAATCAAAACAATCAACGGAACAAATACAGGAATTAGTTGAATCTATAATTAATGAAACAGGGAATGTAATAAACAATTCAAGTGAAGTTAAGGGATTAGTAGAGAATCAAATGAATACAGTATTAGAGAATGTAGAGTGTTTTGAAAAAATATTAAAATCCATAGAGGCTGTAGTTCCACTTATTGACGAAACCTACTCATCACTTTATAAAACAAAAAAATCAAATGAAATAGTTTCTGATAAAATAAGAGAAATATCAGCTATTGCTGAAGAAACTTCTGCATCTTCTGAAGAAATATCATCATCTTCTGAGGAAATGCTTGCAAATTCAGAGGAAGTATCAAGTTTGGCTTTGAAACTTAGTGAGGTTGCAATAGGACTAAATGATGAAACAAATAAGTTTAAACTATAATAAAATGAATAAAAGATGTTTAAAGACTTGTAGGGAAGTACCTATGAGTCTTTATTTTTTATTAGATGTTCTATCGCCAATAGTATTTAAATTCTAAATATGATGTGAATAAATAAAACTTATAGCACTAGGCAATGACAAAATAAATATGTATATTTATAAAAATATATTGCATAAATATAAAAAATGTTATATAATCATTACATCAAAAGAGTGTGAAATGTTTTATGAATATCTTTAATTACGGATTGATTAGATAAAAATCTAAGGGGTATTAAAAAATAGGGGGTTGAATAAATATGAAAAAAATAAGTGCTATTGTTTTGAGTGTAGTGTTAGGTGCGTCTTTATTTGTAGGATGTGGGAATTCTAAATCTAAAGAAAATGATTCGAAGACTGTTAATTCTATGGAAGCAATAAAAAAGGCTGGGGTAATTAAAATAGGTTTAGATGATTCATATCCCCCAATGGAATTTAGAGATGAAAAAAATAATCTTGTTGGTTTTGATATAGAACTTGCCAACCAATTAGGAAAAGAGCTTGGAGTTAAAGTAGAATTTGTTACAACAGAATGGAAAGGAATTTTATTAGCTCTCCAATCAGGAAAATTTGATGCTATAATTTCTGGACTTAGTATTACAGACGAAAGAAAAAAATCTATAGATTTTTCAGAGCCATATGTTATGGGAGGTCAAGTTATTGCAGTTAAGAAAGGAAATACTTCAATAAAAAAATTAGATGACTTAAAAGGAAAGATTCTTGCATGTCAAATGGGATCTACAGGACATAAAGCAGCAGAAAAAATCCAAGGATTAAAACAAGTAAAACCATATGACAAGATAACGGAAGCTTTTACCGAGTTATCAATAGGAAGAATAGATGCTGTAATAATGGATGCTCAAGTAGGAGGATACTACCTATCTAAAAACCCAGGAAAATTTGAAGTGTTAAAAGAAAAGGTTAGTGAAGAGCCAATGGGAATAGGATTTAAGAAAGATAACAAGGAGTTAAAAGAAGCTGTTCAAAAGGCTATTAATAATTTGAAAACTAATGGAACTTTATCTAAGTTATCAGTAAAATGGTTTGGATTCGATGCATATAAATAAAAATTTGCATAGGATGCGAAAGGAGAAAGTGTAGTGGATATAAATGTTTTAAAAGAAATGCTCCCCATATTGTTAAAGGGGAGTATTATGACAATAGAACTTACTGTAATATCAGTTATTTTAGGTAGCGTAATAGGTATTTTTATATCATTATTAAAATTAAGTCATTTTAAAGTTATATCTAAAATAGCATCTTTCTATACTTGGTTACTAAGAGGAACGCCAATGCTTTTACAACTATTTGCTTTTTATTATGGATTACCTTTTGTAGGAGTAGAACTTGATCCTATGCAGGCGGCTATAATTGGATTGAGTTTGAATTCTGGAGCATATATGGCTGAAATAATAAGGGGAGGAATTATTTCTATAGATAAGGGACAGTTTGAAGCATGTAAAGCACTAGGTTTTACTTATATGCAAACTATGAAAAGAGTAATTTTGCCTCAGACATTTAAAAATATTATTCCAGCTGTAGGCAATGAATTTATAACAATGCTTAAAGATACATCTTTAGTTTCTGTAATAGCAATGACGGAACTGATGAGAACTGCACAACTACAACTATCTGCCACAGCAAGACCTGTAGAAGCGTTGTTTATAACAGGGGTATTATATCTTCTTATGACAACCATATTTACAACTATTTTTGGCGGATTCGAAAAGAAATTATCGGTATATTAATTGAGGTGCTTTATATGAATATGATTGAGGTAAAAAATCTTACGAAAAAGTTTGGAGACAATATAGTTTTTAAAAATTTAAATATAAGTGTGGAAAAGGGAGAAGTTTTGGTAATTATTGGGCCATCTGGATCTGGAAAAAGTACTTTTTTAAGATGTTTAAACCATCTTGAAATACCAGATGATGGAGAGGTTTTTGTAGAAGGAGAAAAGTTAGATGGAAAGAATAAGAAGAGAATGAGAGAAATCATTGAAAAAATGGGAATGGTTTTTCAAAATTTTAACTTATTTCCTCATATGACAGTTGAACAAAATATTATAGAAGGTCCTATTACTGTTAAAAAAGAAAATAAAAACATAGTTATTGAAAGAGCTAAGAAACTATTAAACAAAGTGGGATTAGAAGACAAGAAGGATGTTTATCCATCTAAGCTTTCTGGAGGGCAAAAGCAAAGGGTAGCTATTGCAAGAGCTTTAGCCATGGAGCCAGATTTAATGCTATTTGATGAGCCAACATCAGCATTAGATCCTGAGCTAGTTGGAGAAGTTTTAAATGTTATGAAAGAGCTTGCAAAGGAAGGTATGACTATGGTAGTTGTCACACATGAAATGGGATTTGCAAGAGAAGTTGCTAATAGAGTTATTTTTATGGATGATGGAAAAATTGTAGAAGAAGGAGCTCCAGAGGAAATATTCAATAATCCTAAAGAAGAAAGAACTAAGATATTTTTAAACAAAGTGTTCAAATAAAAAATACTGGTGAAAATCAGTGTTTTTTATTTTTAATAAAATTAAAGTATAGATTTTAAGAGTATTCACTTTACATTTAGGACAATATACAGTATCTTAGATGATGAAAATGATTTCATAAAAAGTGAATATATATGTAGAAATTAATATTTATTTAAAATATAATCTAAGTAATAAAACATTAGTCGTGATTTTAATGGGGGGAATTAAATGGAGACAGGGATTTGTATTGAAAATAAAAAGAATTTTAAACAAGGAATAAAAGAAGGTGTTCCTATATTTATGGGATATTTTCCCATAGCTTTAACTTTTGGGTTAATTGCCAAAGCTTCTGGATTACATGGTGGCTTAGCTGTAGTAATGGCTTTTACCAATTTTTCTGGAGCTTCTCAGTTTATTGGAGTCAGTATGTTAGCTCAAGGAAGTGGAATAGGTAATATAATTTTAACTACTTTTATGATTAATGCTAGATATCTACTCATGTCTTTTTGTGTTGCAAATAAATTAAGTAGTTCTACTAAAAAGAAGATAAAAGGTTTATTAGCTTTTGGCCTTACCGATGAAGTTTTTGTAGTATCTATGACAAAGGATGAATTGGAACCATCTTTTATGTTTGGAGTACAATTTATTTCTCATATAGGATGGGTAGGAGGAACATTAACAGGAGTAATTTTGGCTAACATATTACCTAAATCAGTCTCTGGTAGTATTGGTATTGCAATTTACATTATGTTTTTAGGACTACTTTTGCCTGCTATTAAGGGATCAATGAAAATAGCTATAGTTTCAATTATTGCTATGATTATAAGCTCTATTATATATTGGGTTCCATTTTTAAATAAGATTTGTGGCAATTGGAGAATAGTTATAACAATAATCTTAGCGTCTCTCATAGGTGCAAAATTTATTCCAATAGAAGAAGGTGTATGTGATGAATAAAGTACTCATAATTATATTATTTGCAGCTATAGTAACTTACCTTACAAGAGCTGTACCACTACTTTTACATAAGGAAAATAAGCTGAATAAGTTTTTTGATTCATTTTTAAAATATATTCCATATGCCGCCTTAAGTGGATTATTATTTCCAGAAATACTTTATTCTACTGGAAAGATGATTACTGCAGTAATCGGAGGAACATTTGCAAGTATATTACTTTTGAAAAAACAAAATATGATTATTGTAGTTGTAGGTACAATATTATTAGTATATGTGTTAAATTTATATTTATAAAATTTGTATAGTATAAGTTTCAATAAAGTCCACCTGAATAAAGGTGGATTTTTTATATGAAAAAACCATGTATATTTATAAAAACATATTGCATAAATATAAATAGTGTTATATAATCATACCATAGTAACAAACAGATATGTGTGTATTGTGGTGATTTGAATAAAAAACACATGCATAGTATATGTATAAAAATAAAAAAACAAGATAAGTAAAATTAAAAATAATAGTAATTAGGGGGTTTTATATATGAAAGATAAAGTTGTTTTAGCATATTCAGGAGGATTAGATACATCAATAATAATTCCATGGTTAAAGGAGAATTATGATTTAGAAGTAATTGCATGTTGTGTAAATGTTGGTCAAGATGAAGATCTTGATGGGGTAGAAGCAAAGGCATTAAAATCTGGAGCAGAAAAGGCATATGTAGAAGATGTAACAAATGAATTTGTAGAAGAATATATATTCAAAGGGCTTAAAGCAAATGCTACTTATGAAGGAAAGTATCTATTAGGAACATCTTTTGCAAGACCATTAATAGCTAAAAAATTGGTAGAGATAGCTCACAAGGAAGGAGCAAAATATATTTGTCATGGATGTACAGGAAAAGGAAATGATCAAGTTAGATTTGAAGTGGCTATAGCATCAATAGACCCAGCAATACAAATAATTGCTCCTTGGAGAATTTGGGATATAAAATCAAGAGAAGATGCTATTGATTATGCAAATGCAAATGGAATAGAAGTTCCTGTAACAAAGGAAAAGATATATTCAAGAGATAGAAATATATGGCATATAAGTCATGAGGGTGGAGACCTAGAAAACTTAAAAAATGAACATAAATTAGACATGTATCTTATGGTAACCCCTCCGGAACAGGCTAAGGATGAAGTTACTTATGTAGAAATATATTTTGAAAGTGGAGTACCAAAAAAAGTGGATGGAAAAGATTTAACTCCTGTAGAGATAGTTCAAGTGCTAAATAAACTAGGAGCTGAAAATGGTATAGGTGTTATAGACCTTCTTGAAAATAGACTTGTAGGAATGAAATCAAGAGGAGTTTATGAAACTCCAGGTGGAACTATTTTATACGAAGCTCATAAGGAGTTAGAGCATTTAACTTTAGATAAAGATACTTTCCAATTTAAACAAATGATTTCACAAAAATACGGCGAGCTAGTTTATAATGGATTATGGTTTACAAAACTTAAGGATTCTTTAGATGCTTTTGTAGATACAACTCAACAAAATGTAACAGGCAATGTAAAGCTAAAACTTTATAAAGGAAATATAATGATAGCAGGTATGGAGTCACCTCATGCGCTATACGATGAGAGTATTTCATCTTTTGGAGCAAGTGATTTATATGACCATAAGGATGCAGAAGGATTTATTAAATTATTTGGTCTTCCAAGCAAGATTAATGCAATGATAAATAATAAATAGCAAATATAAAATAGAAAGCTATTATGTATGTAGTAGCAATATAATATAAAATTAAAAGTTATATATTGAAGGCTTTCTTGTCACAAGGAAAGCTTTCAGTTAATTATATGACTTTTGCAATTGATATGTAAATAAAAGTTTGGACTAGTTTCAAATATAATAAGAGAGGAAATTAATATGAAACTTTGGGGTGGAAGATTCAAGGATTCTGAAAGTAAGCTTATGGAGGACTTTAATAGTTCTTTAGGTTTTGATAAAAAATTATATTATGAAGATATTACTGGAAGTATAGCTCATGTAAAAATGCTTACTAAGTGTAACATATTGACTGAAGATGAATGTAATATAATAATAGAAGGACTTAAAGATATACTTTCAGATATAGAAGAAGGTTTATTAAAGTTAGAAGGAGACTATGAAGATATTCATAGTTTTATGGAAATAAATCTTATAAAAAAGGTTGGAGAAGTTGGTAAAAAACTTCATACAGCTAGAAGTAGAAATGATCAAATAGCTGTAGATATGAGGTTGTATTCTAAAAAGAAGGCCAATGAAGTAATTGAGGCTTTACATGAACTGCTTGTAATTGTTAAGAATCTAGGTGAAAAAAATCCACATATTATGCCAGGGTATACGCATCTTCAAAGGGCACAAGTAGTAACATTTAAACACCACATGATGGCGTATTATAGTATGCTTTTAAGAGACAAAAAAAGAGTAGTAAATGCATTGGATATAATGGATGAAAGTCCTCTTGGTTGCTGCGCTTTAGCAGGTACTACTTATAATACGGATAGAGAGTTCACAGCTAAAGAGTTGGGCTTCAAGAAACCAGTAGATAATTTTATGGATGGTGTAAGTGATAGAGATTATTTACTTGAGCTTTTATCTTGCTTTTCTATAATAATGATGCACCTTAGCAGATTAAGTGAAGAGATAATTTTGTGGAGTAGCAAAGAATTTAGCTTTATACAAATAAGTGATGATTTTTCAACAGGAAGTAGTATAATGCCTCAAAAGAAAAATCCAGATGCAGCTGAGCTTATAAGAGGTAAAAGTGGTAGGGTTTACGGTGATTTAATGGGGTTGTTAACTACTATGAAGGGAATACCACTGGCATATAATAAAGATATGCAGGAAGATAAGGAACCTTTCTTTGATGGAGTTGATACTGTATTAAAGTGCCTTAAAGTTATGAGTGGAATGTTAAAAGGAATTAAAGTTAAAAAAGACAATATGTATAAAGCTGTAAAAAAAGGATTTTTAAATGCTACTGAGGCAGCGGATTACCTTGTGAATAAAGGTATGGCTTTTAGAGATGCTCATGGAGTTATAGGAGCAATAGTTATATATTGTGAAGAAAATGATAAAGCCATAGAAGATTTGACTACAGATGAACTTAAAAAGTTCTGCACTTTATTTGAAGAAGATATATATGAATTTATAGATTATAGTAACACACTAAATAGAGGAATAAAAAAAGAATTGCTGTAAAAAAATTGTTGACTGTATATACATGTTGATATATAATTAAGAAAAAGTGTATATCGGAGTTAGTGATAGAGGTGCAGTATTTAATAGTATTGTTGCGGAGGTAAGCACAATGATGCAACAAGAAAGGAAATATTGCCGAAGATTATAGTTAATGCTTTAAAACTATGTTCTGGGCTTGTATAAAATATATACAAGACTGTCACAAATATATTATTTGTGGAGGGCTATCATTCAACTTATTAGGTACTAATCTAAATTGTAATTTAGATTTTTATAGCCACTAGTATTTAATAAGCCTTGAGTGAATTGCTCAAGGCTTTTGTTTGTGTTTTTTTAGCTCTCTCTTCGATATAAACTTTAGTAAAAAATAGGGGGAGAAAAAATGAGAAATAAGAAATTATTCATTATTACTTTAGTTGCTTTTATGGCTTTATTTGCAACTACTGCATTAGCGGTTGATCCAAAGGTGGCAGAAGCAAATGCAAGTAAGTTTACATTTTGGACATTATTACCACCATTAATTTCTATAGTATTAGCTTTTATTACTAAAAATGTTGTTTTATCGTTATTTATAGGAGTATTTTCTGGTACATTTTTAATATCTTTAAATGATCATAGTGTTTTAGCTGCATTATTTCATGGATTTTTAAATGTTGTGAATCAAATATTAGGTTCCCTATCCGATCCTTGGAATGCAGGAATTATACTTCAATGTTTAACAATAGGAGGACTTATAGCTTTAATTACTAAAATGGGAGGAGCTAAAGCTGTTGCTGAAGCTTTATCTAAAAAAGCTAAAACTCCTGTTAGTGCTCAATTAATTACATGGTTTTTAGGAATTTGTGTATTCTTTGACGATTATGCCAATTCTCTTATAGTTGGGCCTATAATGAGACCAATTTCTGACAAAATGAAAATATCTAGAGAAAAATTATCTTTTATAATTGATGCTACAGCAGCGCCTATAGCAGGTATAGCTGTAATATCTACATGGGTAGGATACGAATTAAGTCTGATAAAAGATGGGTATGAATCAATAGGGCAACATGTTAGTGCTTATAACTTATTTGTTCAAACAATTCCTTATAGATTTTATAATATATTAATTCTTATATTTATTGTTTTTTCAGCTCTATTTTTAAGAGAATTTGGACCTATGTTAAAAGCTGAAAGAAGAGCTAGAACAACAGGAAAATTATTAGCCGATGGAGCTCAACCAATGGCTTCAGATAATGGTGAGGAAATGGAACCAAAAGAAGGAATACAATTAAGAGTGAGGAATGCATTAATTCCTATATTAGTTTTAATAATTGGGGCATTTTTGGGATTCTACTATAGTGGATATAATGCTATAATGGCGGATACAAAAGCAAATGCTGAAATAGTTGCTATGTTTAATCAAAGTCCAGTATCTTTTAGAGTAATTCAAGAATTTTTTGGAGCTTCTGATGCTAGTGTAGTTTTATTTCAAGCTGCATTACTTGCAAGCATTGTTGCAATTATAATGGGAATGTCTCAAAAGATATTTACATTAGGGGAAGCTGTAGATACATGGGTGAATGGAATGAAGTCCTTAATAATTACAGGTGTTATATTATTACTTGCTTGGTCATTAAGTAGTGTAATTAAAGAACTTGGAACAGCTAAATTTTTAGTATCTATATTATCAGGGAATATACCTCCATTTATATTGCCATCAATTATATTTGCATTAGCTGCGATTATATCTTTTGCTACTGGTACTTCTTATGGAACAATGGGTATATTAATGCCGCTTACAATACCTCTTGCTTTTGCTCTAAACCCAAGCCATTCTTATATGATTTGTGCTGTAAGTTCAGTTCTTACAGGAGCTATTTTTGGAGATCACTGCTCTCCGATATCGGATACAACTATTTTATCGTCTATGGGCTCAGCTTGTGATCATATAGATCATGTTAAAACTCAATTATATTATGCTTTAGTAGTTGCAGCTGTAGCGATTTTTGGAGGATATATTCCAATAGGATTAGGAATGCCTATATATATTGTTCTTCCAATAGATATTGTTTTAATTGGTTTAATAGTTAGATTTGTAGGAAAACCAATTGAATGTGATGAAGCTGTATTAACAGAAGAAAGAATTTCTTAAAATAACAAAGAGCTATCTGAGAGTAAAACCTTATTTTCAGACAGCTCTTTTAAATATAGTTAATAATATAGCAAAATTAAGTTTAAGTAAGTCATAAAGATAATATTGACTATATAGCCATATTAAATAACCTATATTGGCAAATAAGAGATAATATACAAGAATGTGTTATTATATAATGTAAGAAAAATATAGGGGTATAGTTATGGAAAAAATTCATGTTTATCTAAAATATGTGGAATCGATAAGGAGCCAGGCATAGGCTATTTCCCAATGCAAGAAGTATATTGTCATAGACCTATTGATAAAGTGAGGATAGATTATATGAAGAAAGCTTTAGCTTATAATGTAGCTATATTTTATAAACTTTCTCAGCTTCTTAAAGAATCATTTAGAGTTGAATAGGAAATGATAGGTTCCGTAGGGTGTTTAATAATTTCAAGTAAAATAAATTATTAAACACCCTATTAGATTAATATTATATATTTAGGCTGCGCAAATCTAGATATTTTTATTTTAATTAGCTTACTTTCTTTAAGTCAGATGCTAAGTGCTTTGTTTCTATATTTTTAGTTTTGTAAGTTTTTGTGTTTGTAGGTGTTTCTGTAGCTTCATTACTTAAAGCAATTAAGGCAAATCCTAATAAATTAGCTAATCCTATTATTAAAAAAAATGTTTTATATACCATGTGAGTTCCTCCGTAGTTATGTTTTTTATCTATTTAGTAAGTTATTATGTTTCCATAAGTTTTTTATTTTTAACAGGACTAATTATATTATAAAAACTTTAAATTAGTAAATGTTCTAAATGGATGAAAAAATCACAAAATAGCGTTTACAATCCATAGAATACCGTTTACAAGTCTATGATTTTTAGAAAATCTATAAAAATATATTTTTTATACTCAACTTTTGAATAAATTTTAAAAGTTAATTTAAATTAGACAGATTGAATTAATATTTTAGAAATCAGCATAGATTTATCCATACAACATATATTATTTTAGCTTATTATGTGTTATATTTTTGTTATAATAAACGATATGTTTAGTGTGAGCTAAACATGATATTTATATTTTCATAATGGTGAATATTTGCTAGTAAGGAAAGAGGAGGGTGTAAAGCCATGAATAAAAGTAAGAAGGACATATTAGTTGTTGACGATTCTGAAAGTATTAGAAAGTTTGTCAGAATGATTTTAGAAAAATCAAATTATAACGTATTTGAGGCATGTAATGGTGAAGAGGGAATTGAAGTATATGAGAGAGTGGGGAATATCGATTTAATAATTACTGATATATATATGCCTAAAAAAACTGGTTTAGACCTTATAATAGAATTAAATAAGAGACATAAAGGTATAAAAATAATAGTGTTTTCAGATGGAGGAAAACATAATTTTTCAAATGAGTTAGGTGAATGTGAAGGGCTAGGAGCTACTTGTTTTATAAAGAAGGCTTTTATCAAAGACGAACTTGTAAATATGGTAAATAATATGTTTTTGGAATAATAAAATTTAAAATATTGAGCATAATTAAAATGAGTAAAAAAATAAGAAGCTGCGCAAGCTAACTCCCCCCAAGCCATGCGCAGCTTTTTATTTCTTTTAAAAATATATTTAATCTTTCTTTCTTTTTTCAGATTTTATTGCAGATGTTATACAGAATCCTAATCCACCATATAGTAACACTATACCACAAATAAGCATTATAATTGAACTAGTTTCCATCTATGGATTCACCTCCTGCGTTAACCTGTATAAAA
>NZ_JAPQFJ010000034.1 GCF_026738875.1 Clostridium brassicae | reverse complement strand
TTGTCTCTTTAATTAATTGTTTAATAAGTTCTTTTCTTGAAAAAGACATAATCTGTGCACCCTCCATTTTTATAAGAATATTATATCAATTCTTATGGAGTTTACACAGATTATTTTACACTCTCAGTTGCTTTAATCTGTTTCAACCTTTTCATAATATTATTTTCACCTTTTCCAAAATAATCATGAAGATTTAAGTATTCTTTATATAAGCTATTATATATGATTACGTTTTCTTTAATTGGTTTAAACGTTTTCTTTTTAACTTTACCTAGATGTCTTGCTATATCATTGGCATTTTTGTATCCAGTAAATTTTTCTTTTGCCGCTGCAATTCCTAAAATAGCACTTCCTAAAGCTCCTGATTGATTAGTATCCACAACTTTTATTTCTTTATTACACACATCTGAATATATTTGAACTAGCATAGGATTTTTTGATGGTATTCCACCTGCAACACACATTTCATTAACTGCTACACCATGCTTTTCAAACTTTTCTATAATATTTCTTGTCCCATAAGCAGTTGCTTCTATTAGTGCTCTATAAATTTCTTCTGGTTTGGTTTTTAATGTCATTCCTAATATCATTCCTGTTAAATCAAAATCCATTAAAGTTGACCTTACACCATTAAACCAATCTAATGCTATAAGTCCACTTTCTCCAATTTTATAGTTTTTTAATTTTTTATTCAATAACTCAAAATTCACTTATTCCTAATTTTTTAGCTTCTTCTTTATAATTACTTGGAAGTGCATTTTCTTTAAACCATGCAAAATGATCTCCTACACAACATTGACCTGCCTCATATCCAAAATATCCTGGAAGAATCCCATCTTTTACAATACCACAGACTCCTGGAATTCCTTCTTCTGTTTTGGATAATAACATATGACAAGAAGATGTCCCCATGATTATAAGCATTTTCCCTGGACCATCTATCTTACTTGCAGCAACTGATGCATGAGCATCTATAATACTAACCCCTACAGGTGTTCTTTCTTTTAATCCTGTTTTATCTGCCATATTCTTAGTCAAATATCCTGCACAATCACCTATTGATTTAATATTAGTTGATAATTTTTCTTGCACAACGTTTTCCATCTTATAATCTAACAATTTAAAAAAATTTTTATCTGGATATCCCATTTCATGATGATAAAATGCTTTATAACCTGCAGCACAAGCACTTCTTGTTTCTTCTCCAGTTAAAATCCATGTTATCCAATCACAAGCTTCTATTATTCTATCACTTGCATCATATATATGAGGTGCCTCCTTTACTATTTGCATTATTTTAGGTATCATCCACTCACTTGAAATCTTCCCTCCATACAAAGGAAGCCACTTTTGATTTGTATTTTTGGCAATTTCATAAATCTTGTCACAACAATATTGCGCTGAATGATGATTCCATAACTTTGCATATGCATGTGGTTCATGTTCATATTTTTTTAAATAACAGAGGGGAATTCCTTCTTTTGTTGTAGGTAATATTGTAGAGGATGTAAAATCCACCCCTATTCCAACTATATTTTCATTACTTACTAAATCCTCATCCATAATACCTTTTAATGTTTCAATTAACCCTATCTCATAATCCTTTGGATGTTGTAAAGCCCAATCAATTTCTAGTTTTTCACCAGTAGGAATACTATCTATCATAACACCATGAGGATACTCATAAATTTTAGTTAATAATTCCTCACCTGTTTCTATATTAATTAATAATGCTCTAACTGATAATGTTCCAAAATCAACACCTATAGCATATTTTCCCATAACTTTTACACCTCACAAATTCAACTTTGTAATACTTTTGTAATATCAGCTAAAGAATTTACAACTATATCTGGTTGAATACTGCTTTTACCAATATCGCTTTTTTGTGTTTCTCCACTCAATACTAATATTGATAGAACATCACTATCTTTAGTTACTGCTATATCTGTATATAATCTATCTCCAACAATAGCAATTTCATTTTCTTTATACCCAGTTTTTTCAATTATATATTCTAATGTATAATGAGAAGGTTTACCAAAAAATTCTGGAAGTCTATTAGTTGAACTTTCAATTAACCTTGCCATAGATCCACAATCAGGAATAAGAGTATTTCTCTCCATAGGACAATTTAAATCTGGATTAATTCCAAAATATATTTTTCCATTTCTTATAAAATTACATGCTTTTTCAAGTTTTTCATAAGTAAGGCTTGTATCAAATCCAATTATTACAATATCAGGGTTTTCATCCTCAAAATTTATATTGGATTTTCTAAATTCATCTAACAAAGATTTTGTTCCAACAACATATACAGTTTTTCCTTTATAATTTTCCTTTAAATGCTTTATTATAACATGACTAGAAATCATCATTTGCTTAGGCTCAATTATTATATTCATATTCTTTAATTTATTTATATAGCTTTCTTGACTCTTTGATGAATTATTTGTAAAAAAATAATACTCTCTATTAGTTTTTTTTACTGTCTTTAAAAATTCTGGTGTAAAATCGAATAAATCTTTTCCTAAATAAATAGTTCCATCCATATCTAAAATAAAACATTTAATATTATTTATTTTTTCCTTTATATATTTATTGTTTAACTCTATATATGAAGTCTGTTCATACTCAAAATAATCTGCTATTTTAGTTGCCATCTTATCTGCAATTCCTAAATCCCATAATAATTGCAATAAACTATAACGATTTCTTACTTCTTTAGCTACTAGTATACTTTCTTTAATCATTTCATAATGAACACCTACTTGATTTGGATTAATTGGTGCATTTAATGATATTAAAGTGTCTTCTATTACTTTAACACTAGGCAACGATTCTTCTATAACTCTTGTAATTTCAGACCAATGTTCCTCTATTTTCTTAATTCTTTTACCATGAATAACTTTTGAATTTTTCTTCGTTTTACTTTCTAATTGTATAACTCCATTTGCAGCACACCCATAACTTTCTCTCATTTTTTCTTCCCATATCTTTTGATCATAACTTTCCACAACTTCTATAGCTTTTTCAAAATCTATTTTCTCTTTTAATAGCATTTCATATAATTTTATAACAGCTACAGTACCTATACCAACCTTTGTTCCATGTAATACTGGTTTTCTTCCTTCAAATAAAAATTTCATTTCCCAATAATGAGAAATATGATGTTCACTTCCAGATGCCGGTCTTGAATTTCCAACAAAACTCATAGCAATTCCAGTTCCTATTAAAGCTTCTGTAATATTATTTATTGCTTCTTTTGAACGAGACATTACTTTATCTGCACTTTGAACCACCTTTTTTATAGATTTTTTAACCATTTTAACTATTTCTTCACAGTAATATTCTCCATTTATAATATTAGCTATTTTCCAATCACATAGACAAGTATATTTACCTAAAATATCACCTAATCCTGCTGTTATCATATTCATTGGAGCTTTTGATAAAACATTTATATCAGCTATAATAGCTGTTGGAACATGTGTATCATATGTTGTTTTTAAATTATTAATTATAAGTGCTGCTCCAACTGATGCAAATCCATCCATAGAAGGTGCTGTGGCTACAATAATATAATCTATTTTCAATTTATAACTGATATATTTACACATATCATTAATTGTTCCAGTACCAACTCCTATTATAAGATCATAATTGTCTTCCATAGAAAGTTGTATTTTCATTATACTTTCTTCATTTGGTACAACCTCTTCTTCATCTAATACTATCTTATTCACCTTAATATTTGCTAATTTAAATTCCTCTTCAACTTGTTTTCCAGCTGCTACATATGTGTTCTTATCTGCCACCATAAATATTTTCTTGTAAGATTTTTTTTCAATAAACTCAGGTATTTTTTTTATTGCATCCTCTGATATTTCTACATACTCTAAATCTGTTTTATGATTTTTACCACAAGAACAAAAGAAATTATGATGTAAATAATCTGCCATAGAATTTATCTTCATATTAGTCATACATAACCACCCTTTAACATGTTTATTTTTTCTATTAAATACATATTTATACTGACATTATAAATATGACTTAAATTCCATGTCAACCAAGGCACTGACTAGTTTATTAATATCTTAAGCATTATAAAATTAATATTTTTATTTTCTTTAATAAGCACAATTTTTCTTAAAAAATCCTTTTATTAAATTTATTAATATTTTAATTTTATATATATTTTCTTATAAAACACTTCTTAATAAAAAATCACTAATATTTTAATATGAAATCATAATATATACTCTTTTTAAGATTTATAAACATATCTAAAATTTGATTAAATAAGACTAATAATTAAAATTTATAAAATTAGTTTTAATATCTATTAATTTCTGATTAATAAATTATAAATTTTATTAATAAATATTATTTAAATTATTATTAAATAAATTTGTTTCATTAATAATAAATTTATTTATTAATTGAATAACTTTTATATTTTATAGTCATTGAATTTACTGATATTTTATAATTTCAAAAAAAGCAAATTCACCCCTAAATGTTGAATGTATTAAACGAAAAACAAAATACCTCAACATAAAGAAGTGAATATTTAATGTGTATTCCATAAGAATGCTTTTATATTTATTTTTTCTAATATATCATTACTTTATAAGTTTTATCTAGCTTCTAATTGATTTACAATTTTCTCACATAACTCATGTGTAATTAATGCATCCCTTAACGAAATGTTAGGTTTTTTATTATTAATAATGCAAGATATAAAATGTTCTATTATCTGTTGAAATCCTCTTCTATAAAGAATTGGATCCCAATCCTTGTTCTTAAATCTTTTTTCTTCGCCATTAACAAAATAAGTAAGGTGTTCTAATCCTCTTACTATATACTTATTTCCTGGGCTCATTAATTCTAATATTTCCTCATTAACACCACTATCTCTATTCATAGTTCCAATTGCAACAGAATTTGTGCCTTCTAACTGGATAACAATGTTATAGAGTTTTCCTTCCTTAACTAATGAATTAACTTTTATATCCTTTATATCTTCATTGAGTAAATAACAAAGTGTATCAATTATATGAATAAAATCATCAAAAATAACTTCTCGTATAGCTTTTGGACTATTAACTCTATTCTTTTCCATTAATATTATATTAGGATTTGTAACTTCTGTTAACTTAGTATACATAGGCGCAAATCTTCTATTAAATCCAACCATAAACATTACATTATTTTTTTCTGCTAGTTTGGTTATTTTTAAAGCCTCATCATATGTATTAGCTATTGGTTTATCCACATATACATGTATATTATTACTAATTAGCTTTTCTAATATTTTTACGTGCGCGTCAGTAGTTGCATGTACAAAAGCAGCATCTATTCCTTCCTTGATTAAGTCTTCAACAGCATTCACATATTTTGATATACGATATTTTTTTGAAACATTCTGTAATATTTTTTGGTTACGAGTACATAAAATTAATTCTATTCCTTCCATGGTTCCTATAACAGGAAGATATGCTTTTTGTGCTATATTTCCTATTCCAACTATTCCTATTTTCACACTAATCCCTCCAAAATTAATAGTATTAGTTCAATCAAAAATAAATCCCTCTTTATTCTACTGTTATTGAGTATGATAGTTCTAATTTATCCCTTGGATTAATCTCTAACAAACCTTCTTTTGACTGAAGTACCCCTACTTTAGAAGTCCAAGGTTCAACACATACAAAATCATTCCCAGGGGTTGACCAAATTACTATATACCTAAACTCATTACTATAATCAAAAATAATTTTTCTATTTAAATCTTTAAGATAAAAACTCATATTATCTTTTCTATTATAACAAATTAAATTGAATTCTTTTAAATCATTTAAGCATATACTATCTTCACTACATTGTTTTGTTTCTAAATCTAAATTATTAAAGTATTCATCAGTGTCTATATTAAATCTTACACCTTTTTTATCTTTCACATAAAAATATGGATGAAATCCAGCTGACATTGGCATAATTCTATTTGAATTATTTATATACTGTTGGTTAATTGTAAGTTTATTTCCTTTTAACACATATTCAAATTGTAATTCAAATTCAAATGGATAAGATTTTAGAGTTTCTTTATTACTTTTAAAACTTAATTTTATTGATGCATTTTCATCATTATTCTTACTTACTACTTTCCATAAAGCAGTTCTAGCTATTCCATGATTTTTCATAATATATTCTTTGTCATTTAAAGTATACTTACAATCTGGAAGTTGACCACATAAAGGGAATAGTATAGGGTTTCCACCTCTTATATTTTTATTTGTATCATAAAAAGTTTCCTTGTTTAAATATAATATTTCGGCCCCATTTACTCCAAAACTTGTTATTATTCCTCCACGCTCAGGGCATATTTTAATCCATGAATCAGCTTTTTCATCTCTAAGCTCATATATTTTAAACTTATCTACGTATTCTTTTATATTAAACATTTTATCTCCTAAACATTTTATTTATATGATGAAAAAACCGCTGAGTAAATTCGATCTCAACGATTTTCCTTTTATATTAATTCTATTCTAATTTCTTCTTTAACTTTATTAACATTGTTTATATTTACATATCCTGTTTGCTGCTCCATAGCATTAGCTGTTCCAGTAGCTGATGCAAATGCTAACACATCTTCAATATTATAGCCTCTTTCTAATGCTACAGCAATCCCAGCTACCATAGAATCACCAGACCCAACCGGATTAACTGCTTTAATCTTAGGAACATAAATTCTATATTTTTTTCCATTAAATCCAGCTATAGACCCATTTGCACCTAGAGACACCATTACAAGTTTTATTCCTTTATCATGAATCTTATCTATTATTTTTAGCACATCATTGTCGCTATTTATACTTTCACCAGTAATAGCCTTCAATTCATCAATATTAGGTTTAATAAAATATGGTTTACTTTCTATTCCTTTTTTCAATGCCTCACCACTTGTATCAAGAAGAAATTTAGCACCTTTTATATTTGCTTTTTTAATTATTTCACCATAAGTTGATACAGAAAGTCCTCTTGGCAAACTACCTGATGCGCAAATTATAGATGAATCCTCTAATATTTCGTCATAAGCTTTTACCCATTCTGCCATTTCATCTTCTTGTATAGTTGGTCCTGGTTCTAATATCTCCGTTTGAGCTAAGTCCTTAGTGATTATAGCTAGGCAACTTCTTGTTTCACCCTTTACTTTAATAAATCTATTATTTATCTTTAGTTCACTAAGTTTGTCCACTATAAAACCTCCAGAATTACCACCTAAAAAACCTGTAGCAGTAACACTTTCTCCTAGTAGTCTTATTACTCTGCTTACATTTAAGCCTTTTCCGCCTGCTGTATTTTGAACTTTCTTTGCCCTAGTTACCTCTCCTTTAATTAAATCATCTAGTATATAATGCTTGTCTATTGATGGGTTAAATGTTATAGTTGTTATCATACTCTATTTTTACTACCACATACATTTATTTTATGCATTACAATCGCCTTCATGGCTTCTTTACCTGGCACCATATACTTTCTTGGATCATTAGCATCTGGATGTTCTAGGAAGTAATTTTTAACAGCATTAGCAAATGGTATTTTTAAATCAGTGGCTACATTCACTTTACAAATGCCTAAACTTATTGCTTTTTGAACAAGCTCGTCTGGAACGTCTGAAGCTCCATGAAGTACTAGTGGCACATCCACTAATTCTCTTATTTCTTTTAATCTATTAAAATCTAATTTTGGCTCTCCTTTATATAAACCATGAGCAGTACCTATAGCAACTGCTAATGAATCTATTCCTGTTCTTTCTACAAATTCTTTTGCACTTTGTGGATTAGTATACATTGTGTCTTTTTCATCAACCACTAAATCATCTTCTTGTCCACCTAATCTTCCCAGCTCAGCTTCTACTGTTGCTCCTGATTTATGTGCATATTCTACGACTTCTTTAACTGTTTCTATATTTTTTTCAAAAGGTTCATGTGAAGCATCAATCATTGATGATCTAAATCCTAAATCAATATAATTTTTTATCAAACTAACATCTTCAAAGTGATCTAAATGAATTGCTATTGGTATATCGTATTTTCTAGCCGCTGTACTTGCAATTGAAATTAAGTAATCTGCTCCTGCATACTTTATTGTGCTTGGAGTACCTGCTAATATTACAGGTGATCTCATTTCAGCAGCAGTTTCAACTACTACTTGAACTGTTTCCAAATTGTGTATATTAAATGCTGGAACTGCATACCCTTCCTTTTGAGCTTTAAGTAGCATTTCTTTTGTAGATACTATATCTTTCATACTCATTTACCTCCATAAATTTTCTATCTATTGTATACGATTATTCCATTAATTATTGTTTTAATTACATTGAAGTTATCATCTACAACAACTAGATTCGCTTTTTTCCCTTCTTTAATGCTTCCAATAGACTCATCTAGCTTTAATATTTTACTAGTATTTAATGAAGCCATCTTTAAAGCCTTCAATGGGTCAACTCCTATTTTTTCAATTAAATTTTTAACACAGCTTAATATATTTGTAGTACTTCCTGCTAAAGAACCACTTTCAACTCTAGCAACTGAATCTTTAACTATAACTTTTAAAGCACCTAGTACATATTCTCCGTCTTCTAATCCAGCTGCTTGCATAGAGTCACTAATTAAAATCACTTTATTTTCATCCTTACATTTTAGTAATAATTCTATAGCTGCGGGGTGAACATGAACTAAATCAGCTATTAATTCGCAATAAACCTCATCCTTAGTTAAAACAGCACCCAAAATCCCTGGTTCTCTATGATTGAAGCCTCTCATGCCATTAAACGTATGAACTGCAATTTTTGCTCCACACTGAATAGCTTTTGATGCTTCATCATAAGTTGCACTTGTATGTCCCATAGACACTTGAATGCCTCTTTCAGTTAAATACCTTATACATTCATTAGCATTTTTCTTCTCAGGTGCTATAGTAACTACTTTAACAGTATTATTTGATGCTTTAATAAGCTCATCTATCTCTTCTATGTCTAATTCTTTTATAAGATTCTCTGAATGAGCACCCTTATGCTCTTCTGTTATATAAGGTCCTTCTACATAAGTCCCTAGTATTTCAGCACCTTCAACTTTTTTCATAGATTCATATACATTAGTAAGTGCTGTTTTAATATTTTCTATATTATCTGTTACGGTAGTTGGTAAAAATGATGTTATGCCTTTTGATGCTAGATATTTTGATATTTCGTTAATAGAGCTAAACTTAGCGTCCATTGTGTCATAACCGTTAGCTCCATGTATGTGTAAATCAACTAATCCAGGAATTATATTATATTCTGTTAAATCTAGTATATCTCCCAGTTCCTCTTGATACTGACCATGAACTATTTTCTTTATAATTCCATTTTCTATTATTAGCATAGCATCTTCTAATACCTTGTCTTCACAATAAGCCTTTTTTACCCTTATACCATATTTCACTTTTTGCTCATCTCCAATTCTAAATACCGTTACTTGAAACCTGTTTTTTTGCTTTTGTTTCATAGGCTTTTATTGCATTTTTGCCTGATTCTAAAGACATGTTCTTTAATTCCTCTACAGTTGCACTTTCTCTTGACAAGCTAACTTCAAGTAACATTCCAAGGTTTGTACCTGCAATAACTTTGCTATTTTCTATATTTTGAGTTAGAAGTGCACAAGTTTTAAATGGTGTTCCTCCAACTATATCAGTTAAAAATAATATTCCTTCACAATCTATCAATTCATTTGCTGCAGCTCTTAATTTTGATTCTAGGCTTTCTGTATTATCTTCTATAGTAAAATCTATACCTATAACCTTTTCTTGTTTTCCTGCTATAAGCTCTAATGAGCTCATAATTCCACTAGCAAAATTGCCATGTCCACTAACTATTATTCCTATCATCTCATATTCCTCACTTATCTCTCATATTCTAACAAGCAAAACTATAATTTTTATTTCTAATAAATTTTAGCTTCAATTGAATTTTTTTATTCAAATGAAGCCTAATTTAAAATTTAAATGGTTTACAATTTAAGTCTATAGTACTCCTGTAAGTCTTCCTAATACACCTATTACAACAGTTATACCTATAAGCTTAACTGGTGATAAACCTTTCTTTAATAAATAATACATTAAAAATGCATATCCCAGTGGTAACATATTAGGTAATATCTTATCTAATACATCAGCTTGAAGAGCTACCTTTGCTTTACCTGCTGTAATTACTAATGTAGTTTTAAAGTTAATATATGATGCTATTAATCCACCAACAACTGTAAGACCAACAATTGATGCAGCGTGTGATACCATTTTAGTATTTTCTTTTAATACTTTAATCGCTTTAGTTCCTGTACTATATCCATAGTGCATTAATCCAAACCTTAACCCAAAGTGAATAACATTAAATAACACTAAAAATACAATTGGTCCTGCTATATTACCCTGTATACCTAATGAAGCACCTATACCTACGCAGATTGGAAGTGCTGTTAACCAGAATAACGCGTCACCAATACCTCCAAGTGGTCCCATTGTTGCAACTTTTATTGCTCTTATTGTATCCCTATCTTCTTTATTCTCTTCCATTGCAGTAACTATACCTAAAATGAATGTTACTAAGAATGGATGTGTATTGAAGAATTCTAAGTGATCCTTCATTGCATTAGATAAACCTTTTTTGTCGTTTTTGTATATCTTTTTGAGTCCTGGTAATAAACTATATAGCCATCCTCCAGCTTGCATTCTCTCATAATTAAATGATGCCTGTAGGAAAAGTGAACGCCAAGCCATTTTATTTAAATCTTTTTTAGTTATAACTTTCTCTGTGCTTTTTTCTTGACTTACGTTTACATTAGATTCCACTTGAACGTACCTCCCTTCTGTTAACCTTTTCTCCTTTACCTTTATTTGCATAGAAATCATATAATGCTATTGCCGTTCCTATTAATGCTATTGCTAATATCGGTAATTTTAAATAAGTTGCAAAAATAAATCCTATTATCAAAAATGCAATATATTCCTTCTTTAACATAATTTTTAAAAGCATTGCAAATCCGATAGCTGGCATCATTCCACCTGCTACTGAAAGTCCTCCAATTAACCATTGAGGTAATGCTTGAACTATTTTTGTAGCTGAAGATGCTCCAAGATATATTGGTAAAAATGCTATAACAAAATAAAATATAAATATTACTAACATTCCTAAATAGTTTATTCTTTCAATTCCTCTTGTGTCTGCATTTTCAGCATATCTATCTGCTTTATGCATAACAGGTGAGAATGCTGTAAATATTAATGTAATTGCTCCTTGTACTGCTACTGCAAATGGTACTGCTATACCTACTGCTACATTAGGATTCTGATGACTTAAAATTGCAAATGATGTACCTATAATACCTCCAATTACTACATTAGGTGGTTGTGCCCCTGCTAAAGGTACCATACCCATCCAAACAAGTTCTAAGGTTGCACCAGTTACAAGACCTGTATGGAAATCTCCTAATATTAAACCAACAACTAAACCTGTAACAAGGGGTCTGTGTATATGTGTTAATCCATCAAATAAGTCTATTCCTGCTATACCAGCCCAAATGGCAATTATCAACGCTTTTATGAGCATAATAATATTTCCCTCCTTATTTATATAATTTTATATATGATTCTGTAATTCTTAATAAAGTTCTAAAATTAACTGTTATAGGAACTTAAGTATGTCTTCTGGCTTTTCATCAGGTACTCTACGAATTTCTAATTCAACTCCTAGCTTATGAAGTTTTCTAAATGCTTCCTTATCACTTTCATCTAATGAAACTGTACTAGCTACTTGTTGCTTACCTTCACTAAAATGCATATTACCTATATTTACTTTTTTAAGAGGCACTCCACCTTCTACTAGTCTTAGTACATCTTGTGGTGTTCTGCAAACCAAAAATATTAATTGATCTTCAGCGGCATTACTTATAATATCTACAGTCCTCTGAATTGTGAAATATCTAGTACCAATAACCTCTGGAACTACCATATCCATTAAATCTTGCTGTACCTCGTCTTCGGCAACCTCATCATTAGCAACCACTATTAGATTTGCACCTAGATGATTTACCCAAGTTACTCCTACCTGACCATGAATTAACCTATTATCGATTCTTGTTAATAATATATTTGGCATAACTATACCTCCTTTTGTTAATTATATTGATATATATTTACACCTTTAACCACTCTATTGACTGTTCCGCTTGGTCTTGGGTTATCAGGTGAAATTCCTAACTCTAATGAATAAAATAATGAAAATACTTGAGCGTATATTATAAAGTTTAACGCTGCAAATGCATCCTCCATAACCTCTTGCTTATCTTCATTTACAACAAAAGTTTTATCTGATATTTTTTCAATTTCAACATCTTTGTTGTATGTGATAGAAATTACTTTGTGTTCTCCCTCATCATTGCATATTTCTTTTAACAAATCCATGTCATACTTTCTTGTATAGTCATTATTCGACATAAACATAAATACTAGAGTTTTATCATTAACAATTGATTTAGGACCATGTCTAAATCCTAAAACAGATTCATTAACTGCAAAAATCTTTCCACTAGTTAACTCAAGATTCTTTAAAGATGCCTCCTTTGATAATCCTCTTAAAGCTGATGATCCTAAATAAACAACTCTATCATAATAGAGTTTAACTATCTTTAGTATTTCCTCTATTTCTGTATCTATTATTCTTTTACCGTTGCTTATAACTTTATTAAAAGCAGCAATATTTTTTTCTAAATTTTTCATATCAAATATAGTTAATGCAGTCAACAACATGCATGTAAAGCTACTTGTCATAGCAAAACTTTTGTCATTTGATTCTTCTGGCATCAATATTACTAAATTATTTTCATTCTCTTTAGCTCTTTTAGCTAAACTTCCTTCTTTGTTACAAGTTATAATAATTTGACTTAAATCGTCTACTAACTTTTCAGCTAATTCATAAGTAGCAACACTCTCTGGACTATCACCAGAACGTGCAAACGATACTAGAATTGTAGGAACTTCTCGTTCCAAATAATCTTCCGGACTACTTACAATTTCAGTAGTTGCTATTGACTCTACTTCTACATCTAATATTTTTGACAAATAAGGAACTGCTGTATCACCAATATAAGCTGAAGTACCAGCCCCTGTAAGTATTACTTTTACACCTTTCTTGCTTAATTGTTTACTCAAATAACTAGATATTCTTTCTTTATCCGAACTCAGTATTTCTAAAGTTTCTTTCCAAAGTCTTGGTTGATGATGAATTTCTTCTGCAGTTGCATATCCACCAACCTCTTTTAGCTTGTCCACACTAATATTAAATAATTTTTCCATTATATCACCTACTAGCCTTTCATTATATCTTCTCAAAAGTTTACTTATGTTATTTTTTAGATTCCAATTTAGATTACATCTTATTATAAAAATAAATACTAATTTACCACACATTTGGTACTAATATTATGACATCATTACCAGTTATATTAAAAAGACTACATTGTATGAGCACTATTTATTGTTTACATAATTTTATTTTTTTTCTAATTTCACTCTATATTTGAACTTGTCACCTCTAGCAATACTTAGTGTATACTCTATTACAGATTCATTTTCATATGTGAATCTTTCTATTTTTAAACTTGGTAATCCACTAGATATTTGTAGACTTTTAGCTTCTTCTTCATTAGCTAAAACTGGTTGAAACACCTCTTCAGCCATAGTAATACTAGCATTAAACCTATTTTTCAATATATCATATAATGCTTCTCCCTCTAAATTTTCCTTTGTTATTCCTGGAAATCTGTTATATGGAATGTAACTTGTCTCTAACATCATAGGGATACCATCAGCTATTCTAAGCCTAGTAAATTTATAAATTAACTCCCCTTCTTTTAATTTCATTTTTTTACTAAACTCATTATTTACACTTATAACTTCAAATTTCAAGACTTTAGATAAAGGTTTCTTACCTATTTTTTTCATTTCTTCTGTAAAACTATAGAATTCTAGTAAATCTTGATTCAATGTTTTTGGTGACACAAAAGTACCTTTTCCATGTAGCTTATATATATATCCTTCTCTTTCTAATTCCGCAATTGCCTGTCTTACTGTTGATCTGCTTACATCATATTTATCACAAATTTCTCTTTCTGATAGTAATTGATCATTTTCCTCCATACTTGTTTCAATTTCTTCAATTATTATATCCATCAATTGGGAATATAGTGGAATTCTACTGTTTTTATCTATACGTCTCATTTTCCTACTCCTAACACTGTAATTATTTAACTATAGGTAAAGCATCCTACACGTGGTCCGTACCAATTATAATTAAATCATATAGCAGTAATAGAATGTTGTCAATAAAATTATTAAAGGTTGTACCATTCTATTAATAACAATAAATTGTTTTTCACGCCCGGTAGTGTGGTACGTACCAGGTATGTTTATATAATATATCATTATTAAAACGTTGTCAATAGGATTCTTAAAGCTTAGCTGTTCTATTAGTAATAATTGAATATTATTTATTTCTGGTAGTGTGGTACGTACCAGGTATATTTATATGATATATTATTATTAAAACGTTGTCAATACATTTATTTAATTAATGTTTTAATAATTTGTAATTAAGAGTCATTATACTTATTTAATAAAGGATTAAAGTTAACTAAAAATGATAAAAAGCTCAAGGAATTTTTATTGTATTAATAGTAACTTTATTTATTGATTCACTGTTTGTCTTTTTTATTCCTATTTTGTATACTAAAAGTAAAAGAAAAGGAGTGGTTTACTTGGCATCTTACCGTAAAATAACAACAAAGGATATTGCTGATTATGCTAGTGTTTCACAGTCAACTGTTTCTATGGTGTTAAATAATAGACCTGACGTTTCTTTTTCTTATGAAACAAGAGAAAAGGTTCTTAACGCAGCAAAAGTTTTAGGATATGAAAAAAATAGCAAAAATAAATTATGTACTGAAAAAGTATTATCTAAGCTTATTATGATAATGTGTCCTTCTCTTTCTAATCTATATTATACTATGCTTATACATTCAATTACTAAGCAAGCAAATAAATGTGGATATTCTATATTTATAGCTCCTACAATGAGAAATCCTAAACTTGAAAAACATTATCTGAATATGTATTCAAGATTTAAGGTAGCAGGAATTATTTATTTATACCAATCTACTTTAATATCTCAAATAAAGGAGCTGTCTTCCTCAACTCCTATTGTTTTAATTAGCGATAAAAATCAAAACCTTAACTTAGATTCTGTTGAGTTAAATAGTTATAAAACAGGATATATTATAGGAGAACATATCTTGTCACTCGGACATAAAAAAGTAGCTTATATGTCTACTCCGTTACTTCAACATGAAATTCCTAGAATTCAAAGACTTAATGGGCTAAAAAAAAGTTTTTTAGATCATAATATTGATATTAATAATATTATAGTAAAAAATGAAGACTTAAAAAATGTTTCTAAATATCCATTAGATAAAACTGAATACTTAACAGGTTATAATTTAACTAAACAATTATTAGATGAAAGAAAAGACATGACAGCTTTTATTGGTACTAATGATATGGTTGCTATTGGAATCATTGATGCTTTATCAGAGATGAAATATAAAATTCCAAATGATTTTTCAGTTTGTGGATTTGATAATACTTTATTATCCTCCTTACATAAAATATCCTTAACCACTATAGATCATGCTATAGAAGATAAAGGAACTGAGGCTGTTAATATTATATCAAAAAAAATAAATAGTAAATCCCATTTAAATACACAAAATAGATCTTGTATTATGCGACTTGAATATGAGCCTTTTTTAGTTAAAAGAAATAGTACTAGTATTGCACGAACTACAGATATTTTTTAATAAAGCTATAGTAAAGCTAACGTTAGCCTAACTATAGCTTTATTATACTGAATTTCTTGGGAAATAAATGTAAATTTTAGATTAGTTCAATCACAATCCCTTATGATTACTTTTTTATTCCTCTTCCTAACCAAAAGTAAGAAAATATAAGAAGTACTATAGACATGGCCAAATATATTAGTTTTACCTTAATGTTAAATCCCATATCTGCCCAATCCCAGTAAAATCTGTGGGCCAGTATTCCATATTTTTGTGTTGCTTTCCCTCTCCACAAATACTCTCCAACAAAATATAAGAAAGTTACAATTATAATAGTTTTAGGAATGTCTTTTATTAAAACAATAAAAAATATAGTTATACTAGTAACAAAAATAGTGGTTATGATGGAGCTTAATATTAATATCTCCAAGTGATATGGTACCTTATTGTCTTTATTGATAATTGAATTGTAGCAATAAATAATGTTTATTAATGTTATTATATAGCATATACCATATTGACTTATTATAGTTAGTATTTTTTTTATTATATAGTCATTACTTTTACTTTTGCTTGCAGAAAGACTAATATCACTCATGCTATTTTTAAAATCCATACCTATAGTAAATATAAGTAAAACCACATATATTATCAATAAATAAAAGTCACAAATTGAGAATAAGTTATTTATTGGTGAATCATGATTAAAACCTATATGATTAGTTTTTACTGATAATAGTAACATTCCGTTTAAAAGAACTGTTAAAAAAAATAAAACCTTAAAAAAATTAAAATTATATATATTGTTAATATGTTTTTTATAATAATTAAGCATTTTTTAATCCCTCATCATATAGATCACAATGGAACATATAGGCATCTTGTAATGAAATATCTGCAGCACTAGCATCATTACTTAATTTTTCTTTTGATATATACTTTACTCGAATCTTATCCCCACTAGGAATTGAACTAATTATTTTAACTTGTTTTTTTAGTTCCATAACATCCTCTATATCCATTACTACATCACATAAATATCCTTTTGCTTCTTTAATAAAATCTTCTTTGCTTCCTTTAAAAATTAAGTTTCCCTTATTTAAAACTAATAAATAATTACAATAATACTCTATGTCCTCCACAATATGAGTAGTAACAAAAACTATTCTTCCCTTAGACATAATAGGAAATAAACCCCTTATTATATTCCTCTGCTCAGGATCTAATCCAACAGTAGGTTCGTCCATTACAATAACTTTTGGATTACCTATTATTGCTTGAGCAAAACCTAGCTTTTGCTTCATACCTCCTGAATACTCTTTAATTTTTCTATCTATATAATCCTCTAGATCAAAATCTCTAATTATATCTTCTAAATGAGCTTTCTTTTCTTTCTTAGTATAATTTGTTTTAATAGTGGCTAAAACATCTAATAATTCTCTTCCTGTTATAGATTTATAAACCGTAAAATCCTGCGGAAGATAGCCAAGCTGTCCTCTAATTTTATCTATTCTTTCTTTATAGCTTGTACCATCAATGCTTATATCTCCATCTTTAATTTTTAGTAAGGTGGTTATTAATTTCATAAGAGTACTTTTACCTGCGCCATTAGCTCCAATAACTCCAATTAATCCATCAGTTACCTCAAAGCTTACATTGCTTAGTGCTTTAGTGTTTTTATATTTATAAGATAAATTGTCTACAACTATTTTACTCATATTTCTGCCTCCTTCACTATAAAACTTCATCATAATCTATTAACCCAAATATAGCTTGACCTTCATACAAGTCATAAAGAAGATGTTCGTTATCTCTCTGAGGCGTTATAATTAATCTTTTATAATTGTCTATTTTATTAATTCCTTCAAATGCATGTATCAAGTCTTCACATAGGGCATCTGTTCCTACTTGTTCAGCATTTCCTACAAACTCTTTCCCCTTATACAAGCGTTTTGAAAATAATCTGTTCTTAACTAAAAATACCTCTTTCCCTTTTCCTTCAAAAGTGCCATTATTTTTTTCATTAAGGCTTGAGTAAACTTTTCCATTATTATTTTCTATTTTCATTTCATATTTTTTAATATTTCCCATGAACTCTGGTTTTGGATACCAAGGAAAATAGTCAGCTAAAAATATGGAATGGCTATTTACAAAAAATCTTTTCTTTCCTTGCTCATCTACAGTATTAATTATTCCTGAATACTTTATAGAAAGTTTTATTTTTTCACCTTTTTTGTAGTTCTCTTGTAGTAATATTGTTAACTTATCATTTTTAAATTTAAATTCAGCTTCTTTTTCATTTATTTTTATGCTTGATGGTTTCAAGGTGTTATATAAGTTTAAGTCTAACTTATTTAAATTTTCCTTATTAACTATAATATCCATGTTGCAGTCATTAGAAACTATATCCTGAAGCTTTAGTTTCATATTATAACTTTCAATTGTAAACCCATCACTTAATACAGATTGTTTTTCATAGTTTTCATTAATATAGTCATTTTCAATCCAATACTTGTTAGGATTATACCTTGCTCCACCTATATAGGATACAAAAATAGCAACTGCAAAAAAGCATAATATTATTTTGTTTCTCAGCATTAAAGGCTGCAGTTCTTTAATGTTATATAGCAAATACAGTATTAATAAAGTTATTAAATTCCAAAAGACAAAGTGATAAAATGTTAGTTTATCTAAAGAGAACAACTCAAAAGTGCTTGGTAATGTGTCTACTTTCATAATTGGAGTAAGCATATCAGGCTCTCTGTAGAAATTGTTTGTAATTAGGAAAAATATAATCATTAGTAGATAAGAAAAGATTCTAAGTGTGAATTTTGATATTGTCTCACCGATTAAGAGTCCAACAGAGCTATAACAAAAAAGCGCAGTAATTATATTTAATAAATACATAAGAATAAAATATAATGAATAATTAAAGGGAGCTTTTGCTATAATGGCTACTCTAACTACTATTAACACATTAACCGCTATTATAATTAAATTTATTATTGTACTAGTAAAAAATTTCCCTAAAAATCTTTCCTTTTTAGAAATATTAAGTACCTCAAATATCTCTTGATTACTGCTGCCTATTATTTCATTTATAATCAAAATTGGTATGTATATCAGATTTATTGGCAGCCAAAAGGTTTTTAAAAAAGTAACAAGATTCAATCGAAATTCACCAGATATCCTTGATGCCCATAATTGTTGCTGCAAACCAAATATAAGCAATAACAACATTACAATTATGATCAAATTTCTGTTTAAATTTAAAAGTTCATATCTTAATATTGACCTAATTTTTCGCATAAGCTTCTCCTATCTAAATGGAACTGTCGTACTAATAATAAATTTTACAATAATATTGTGTTAAATTTAAACTTTCAAAGCAGTATATTAAATGTAAATTTTTTAATGCGACAGCCACATTTATTTTTCATAAACATTAGATTCTTCAACCATTAAATTTTCATTCAGCCCCTAGCATAAAAGTCAGTTCTTAAATTTTCATTAGCGTCAAAAATGCCTATATTCATTTCTTCTTGTATTACATAAATTTTGTTAAATTATACCAAAGCCTTGTCCAGATTATATAATTCTATACTCAACTTTTCAATACTAAATGCACAAAACGTACAAAATGAAGCACAAACGGAATTCCTTTACATTAATTGTTAATTATAATATTATTTCTAAGATTATATTTGAAAATAATAAGAATTTTCTGCTATTTACAACAAAAACTCTTGTAGCTTTTAGAAAACTAATTTTAAATATAAGCTAATTAAATAGTTTTTATACACAACTCTAATATAAAATAAAATTATTCCAAATAATATAATACAACACAAATATAAACCATGATTGATTGTATTTACATTTGTGTTTGTAATTACCTAGATTTCGTACAAATATAAAGATTATATTTTCATATAATTACCTGTTAATATTATTCAATATATTCCATAGTCGCCCAGATTTTTAGGCGGAGCCTTCTGGAATAATTTCACAGAATT
>NZ_JAPQFJ010000033.1 GCF_026738875.1 Clostridium brassicae | reverse complement strand
CCTTTCTTAATTTTTCTGTAGCAAGAAAATTATACTTCAAGGCTTGGTATTATCCACTATTTATTTTTTGGAAACTATAATATGGAAACTAATAAAGTTTTGTTTGTACAAAACTTAGGTAATTAATAAAGTATTTGTTTTTTCTAAAACATAACTATAAATTAAATAGTTGAATATAAAAAACATAGTAAATAAGATTAAAGGGGAGGAATATAGATTACTAAAGAGAAATTTTAGTGGAAAGGATATTAAGTAGGAGATAAGTAAAATAAAGAGTCTGTTAAATATTTGACAGGTATTGTTTTTTATAATATAATGTGACAGAATACGATTAAAAGTGTTATATTAAAAGATTTTATATAAGTGAAACAGTATATTTAAATATATATATAATCAAAATAGTGTGGTATATTACAGATTTTAAGATTGTATATAATAGAATAAAAGAAAATTATAAAATTTTTTAAAAAAACATTGACAAGCTTTTTTAAAAGAGTTATATTATATATGTAAACAGGGTAAAACAAATTTAGGAAATTTTTAAATTATTTGGCAGTTGACCGTGTGGGCAATTGACATATAGTTATCGACATGAGCAGGCAGTTGACCCAATACAGGCAGTTGACCTGCTTATTAACCGTAATCTTACATAAATGAATAGGTAAAGATTAGGTAAGGATTAGATTATTACCTCCAGTAAAGTTACTGGAGGATTTTTTATATTATTTATTTATAAATTTTAAATAAATAAAAATTTAACAAAGAATTAATACAAAAATTAACTTTTCTTTAAAAAAATATAATAACAAGAGCCTATGCTTTAACCAGTTATTGATTTTATAGAACTAGAACTTCAAGAATAATTTTAAATTTATCATAATTTAAGTATCTAAACTTTTATAAAAAATGAACATTTGTTTAAAAATACAAGTTAATAGTATAAATGGGCTTTACATATTGTAAATACTGGTGCATAATTATTTTTATATCGGCCTATGTTTTGATAATTGAAACCAGGCCTTATATTATGAATAAAATTTTTAGGAGGTAAAGGTATGTTAGATCAAAATAAAGAAGAAGATAGCATAAATGAAGTAATGAAAGACGATTATAATTTAGAAGATGAAGATATGATGCTCCAAAATGAAGCTTGTAGTAATAATGATAAGATAACTTTAGCTGATACGATAAAATCAAATTTAATAGATGTAGTTTCTACAGGAATAATGGCTATTGCGGCTTTATTTATTTTCGATGTTTTACTTAGAGCTATTGCAGGATATTATGTAACGGATAGAGCAGGAATGCTTCTTATTTTCTATGTAATCACATCATTAATTTACACAAGTATTATGGAATATAAAAAAGGAAACACTATCGGAAAGAGAGCTGTTAATATAAGATTACGTAAATAAGCTTAAACTAGGAGTGAACATATGAGAAAGAGAAAAGTATATGACTTATTAATAGAGGAGACAGAATTTCCTGGATTTGGAGTTGCTTATCATGATGATAAAAAGGTGTTAGTTAAAAATGCTCTTCCAGGACAAAAGATTAAAGGTTTTGTACATAAGTATAAGGGCGGAGTTGCTCAAGCAAAAATTAATGAAATATTAGAAGAGGTAGATTATAAAATAGATGCTAAGTGCCCTGTTTTTGAAATGTGTGGGGGGTGTTCTCATCAATTTATATCTTATGAAAAGCAGCTAGAGTTTAAAAAAGAACAAGTACTTAAATTATTTAAAGATGCAGGTATAACTGATTTTGAATTCTTAGGCATAGAGGGAAGTCCAGAAGTATGGGAATATAGAAACAAGATGGAGTTTACCTTTGGAGATATGGAAAAGGGAGGAGAACTCTGTCTTGGAATGCATTTAAAAGGAAAAAGTTTTGGTATTGTAAACGCATCTGAATGCCAAATAGTAGATGAAGATTATAGAATAGTTTTAAAAACTGTTCTTGATTATTTTAAGGATAAAGATCTTCCTTATTATAGAGTTAGAAGCCATGAAGGATATCTTAGAAATTTAGTTATTAGAAAAGGCAAAAATACAGGAGAAGTTCTTGTAAGTTTGGTTACTACATCTCAAATTGATTTTGATATGAGTGAAATTACTGAACTCCTTGAGAATTTAAGCTACAAAGGAGAACTTAAAGGAATCCTTCATATAATAAACGATTCTTTGTCTGATGTGGTTCAAGGAGATAGAATAGATATTCTATATGGCCAAGATTATATAATGGAAGAGTTAATGGGACTTAAGTTTAAAATATCACCATTTTCATTCTTTCAAACAAATTCAAAGGGTGCAGAAAAGCTATACTCAATAGTTAGAGATTTTATGGGTGATGCTAAGTCTAAGGTGGTTTTTGACCTTTACTGTGGTACAGGAACTATAGGACAAATAGCAGCTCACAACGCAGAAAAAGTTATTGGAATAGAACTTATAGAGGAAGCAGTAAAGTCCGCTAATGAAAATGCTGCATTAAACAATCTTACTAACTGCACATTTATAGCAGGGGATGTAGCTAAGGTTATAAAAGAAGTTAAGGATAAACCAGATATAATAATTTTAGACCCGCCAAGACCAGGAGTGCATCCAGATGCTTTGAAATATGTAATTGATTTTAATGCTAAAGATATAATATATGTTTCTTGTAATCCAAAGACTTTGGTAAATGATCTTAAAGTCTTAATACAAGCAGGATATAAGATAGATAAGGTTAAAGCTAAGGACATGTTCCCGCATACCCCTCATTGTGAAAGCATTGTTTCTTTGCATAAATAACTGTAGTCACCCACTAAACCATGCCGATTCCCACTAAACATTGACGGAATCCTCGTAGGGGCGGAATTATCTACAGACAAAAAATCAAACAAAAAACCAGAGCTGAGAGCAAAACCTCGGCTCTTTTTTTATGCCCAGAAATAGATTTAAGGGAGAAATGGAGTAGGGTTAAAGGTAGATATATCAAGGGCTTTGATAGGATAGAATGTGAGGCTTCGCCTACGCCTTTGGCGGAAAACTTATTTTACTGATGAAATGATTGATTCAAATCTGTTGACACTATCTGTTTTTAATTTGTTTTCAATTTAATATTTTTTGTGGCGTTTTAATATATTGGTAAGGGTAGCACCTATTAGAATGGATCTATTTGAACTTTTAGTTTTAGGAGTTTCAAAAATAGTTTTTTCTTGAAATCTATACAATCCCAAGTAAAAGTATTAATGCTAAAATAAAAGGAGGAGTTCCAGAAGAAATATTAATAGATAATGCATCAACAATGATGGACACAGCAACAACCGAAGGTTCCCAAGGGAAAATTAATAATAAATTTAAACAATTAGCTGATGATTTTGAATTTAAAATAGTTCCTTGTATTAGAGCAAGACCTAATACTAAAGCAAAGGTGGAAAATCCAATGAGAATAATAGATGAAATAATGAATTACAATGGTATTGTGGAAAATTTAGAAGAGTTGCACAAAAAGATGAGTACTATAACAAATGAAGCTAATTCAAGGATATGTCAATTGTACAAAAAAATGTTGACATTAATACACGGTCAATACACATTTCGATAAAATAACACGTTGAAATCTCACAAAGTCGTGATAATTCAAAAGAGCCGCCCAGAATCGGACGGCTCTTTTGAATTTTATTATTCTATTTTCCTTAACCGTTCAACGACTGTTTCCTTTGTCATTTGTTTGTAACACAGCAAGGGAATACAGGCTGTAAGAGTGATTAGAGGAAGTATACACAGCATAACAGGCAACAATGTAAAATGCCATGTGAAGTAACTTAATTCATTTCCCATCATTCGCACTATCGTTACACTGGCGAGTGTGGACAAAGCCAAAGAACACAACAATCCCAAAAGTGAATAACTGATCCCCTCAAAAATTAACATTTTTTTCACTTGTTGTCCAGTCATACCTACCGATTGGAGCATCGCAATTTCTTTATGCCGTGATAGAATAGAAGTAGCCATTGAATTGACAAAGTTCAAAATCCCAATTAAGGCTAAAATCGCACACAGTGCGCCGCCTACAAGCTGGTACATATCTATCATGCCTTGAAATGTTTGCCGTAAGGTTACCTTGGAATAATAATCCAAACCCCTGTCTGTGTTTGTCGTGTAGTTCTTTAGCCAGTTCTCTGTGGTGATAATATGTTCTTCATCAACATTCAAAATGGTTTTCATGGGAAGATGTTCCGTAGAGCCGGAAATCTCTAAAAATTCTTGTTTGGGTAGCACATATTCAACTCCCATATCAATACTCAAAGGGGTTGATAAAGCTCTTGGCACAGTAACAACCGCTAAAACCTCATAGGTTCTATTACTTCCATCTTTGCAAGCGATTGTCACTTGCTCACCCGGATGATATAGCGATAGTGAGCCATCGCCTACCATTCTCATGGGGGTAACATAAATGCCACTGCCCGATTGCCATCTCTCATTGTCCAGATTTCCTTCAAGTATTTGTAGGTATTCTGCGGGCCAATTATCAAAACCGTAAATATTTACGCCATGCTCCTTGCGAACGGTATAATTTCCATACTCTGCTGCAACAGCCTCGGATTGTTCAGATAAATCATGTAATCGCTCTAATGTTTCCTCATTTAACGGTTGATTAGAAGCCTGCAAATAAATGTTTCCGATATTCTGCAATCCCTCTAATGTGTTGGCTTGATTGGTAAAATCTTGACTGACATTTGCAGTGTTGAATGGACTGTTACTATTGATGATACTTGCATCGGAAACCGTAAAATCAGTAAGACTAAAATCAGATACAAATTTATCAAAATCAAAAGAATTGACATAAGTAAACACGCTGTTAAGTAAGACAATACTCAATGCAAATGAAAGAGTTACAATTACTACTTTCTTTTTGTTTCTGCTAAGATTCTCTTTTGCTAACATCATCGTACTGATGTGTCTGCTACGCTTTTGCTTCTTCTTCCCCGCAGACTGCTCTACATATCGTAATGCTTCCATTGGAGAAACTTTAGCTGCTATCTTTGCCGGTGTATGGCAGCTAATAAACACGGTTATCAAGGAAAAAAATATCGCAACAATAAAAATGAACGGATTTATGGTTGTTATAACTTGCATATCTTCCGCCAGCATTCCTATAATTGACGGAAGCAATATACGACCGACAGGCCATCCCAATGCTAAACCGATTGGAATACCAATCAAAGATAAGCGCAACGCTTTTTGATACACGATTTTGCGTATTTGTCTTGCCGTTGTACCTAAAGTTTTAAGCATACCATAAAAACGAATATCTTGTGCAATGGAAATGTAAAACACATTGTAAATCAGCAGGTAGCCAGCGAAGAAAATCACGACAATTCCCGCCAGCACAGCAAGTATATTCGACACACTAATTTCAGCCGTACTATATGCTGTGTTAACATTAATCCTGTCAGTGAAACCATGTGTTTCTGCAAGTTTTCCTGCTTGTTCTTCAATATTCCATGCAGAGGGCAACATAAAAACACCGTCAATATAGCCTGTGGATACGGTTACTGTGCTATCTGATGTTCCATGAACTGCCGGAACATTTTTCACAGCATATGGTTTAGAGAGTAAGATTGTTTGTCGATATGCAACCGAATCCCCATTCCAAATACCGCACAATGTAAATGTGTCAGTAATGGTTTTGGTATCAGTTGCAAAAGTTAATTCGATGGGTGTCCCGATTTCAGCTGGAATACCCATAGCTTCTAACACAATTCTACTTGTAGCAATTTCTTTGTCGGCTTTGGGTAATTTGCCTTCGTCTGGATAATTAAATGTCCAGTCAGCATAGTTTTCATCTGCCCACCGTACTTCTGTGGGTGTTTTGTTAAAGCAATCTCCAACGGCATAGCCAAAAATAATCGAATGTCCAGCTTCTGAAATTGCACTATCAGCACTCACAGTTTCATATTCATCAAGAGTAATATGTTTGATACCTATGTGTGCCGATGTACCGATTGTCCGCATATTGCTGTCCTGCATGGAAGATTGCAAACTAATGGCAATCGTAAACAAACTGGTGAACAACAACGTGGCAAGTGTAATTGCCAAAATAGAAATGTAATTCTTTTGCGATTTCAAGGAGCGTTTTACCAACCGATTTAGTACCTTGTGGTTATTATTGCCGAATAAAATATCATTCATGATATACACCCCCTTGGGTGCAAATCCTCCCATCCTCGATTCGGATGATACGGTCGGCAGTTTGTGCGATTTCATTATTATGGGTAATCATAACTATGGTCTGATTAAATTTTTGACTGGTGGCTTTTAACAGCCCTAATACATCGCTGCTTGTGCGGCTATCAAGGTTTCCTGTGGGCTCGTCGGCAAGAACAATGGCAGGCTTCGATACAAGTGCACGAGCAATCGCTACACGTTGCTGTTGACCGCCGGAAAGGTTATTCGGCATATTTTGCAACTTTTCTTTAAGAGCCAACATCTGAATAACCTCGCCCATAAACTTTTTGTCTACAGTATCACCGTCCAACTCTACAGGCAGCACAATGTTTTCATAGACATTAAGTAGAGGAACAAGATTATAGTTTTGAAATACAAAACCTATATTGCGCCGACGAAAAAGAGTCAGCTGTTCGTCTGTGAATTTGGAAAGTTCTTTCCCTTTCACTTTAATGCTGCCGGAAGTGGGCACATCAAGACCGCCCATCATATTGAGCAAGGTGGATTTTCCGCTACCGGAAGTACCGACGATAGCGACAAACTCTCCCTGTTCGATGGAGAGGGTTACACCGTCCAACGCTTTTGTGATATTCGGCTCTGTGCCATAGTATTTTTTGAGATTGGTTGCTTGTAAAATGCTCATAGAGAATACCATCCTTTCTTTTGATGGCTTTATCATAAAGGACAATCCTCGCAGAAATGTCACCGTTAAATATATTTTAGCCACTGAAATATCACAATCCTATGATATTTCAAACTGGTTGTTATTCGTGGGGAAGAAAAACAGAAAATCGTGAGCCCTCGCCTATCTCGGAAACCACTTTGATGTAACCACCCTGCATGGTGATAATCTTGCGGGCTAAATACAAGCCAATGCCGACACCGGGGGCATCGTGAACAGTATCTTCCCTGTAAAATCGCTTGAAGATAGAGCCTTGATTTTGTTCTGCAATTCCTCTGCCTGTATCCGCTATGTCAATTTTGACATACATTTCCCAATTATCCACTGCTACATGAATACTGCCGTGCTCAGGTGTATACTTCACCGCATTGTCCAAAATATTAAATAAAGCCTCGCTTGTCCACTTCCTATCATGGGAAACTTTCAATTCTTCTGGGCACGATACACTGACATGAATATCTTTCTTTTCTGCACCGAGTAAGATACCGCCTAATGCAGCCGCAAGGGTATCATAAACTAACTGGCTTTTCTTCTCCAAAGAAATAACTCCAGTTTCCAGTCGAGAAGTCTTAATCATTGTCTGCATGAGAAAATCCAACTTGTCGAGCTGAATGCCTGTTCCCTGCAAAAACTCAAGCTGTTTTTCCGGCGAGACCTCCTGTTCTAATAGCGTTGCATTTACCATTTTAAGATTTGCGATAGGTGTTTTCACTTGATGGGAAATATCTGAAATCAGTTCTTGCAGACTGGCTTGCTCCTTTGCAATACTGCGTCTATTTTCCCGCATGACTTCATAGAGACGTGCCAGCCGATGATTGATTTTATAAAATAGATTTTCACTTTCAGTAATCTGCGGCGGTTCAATTTCTTCGGTGAGCATATCGTCCAATGTACGGCAAAGAGCATCGGAAAACAAGGTTAACTTGCGGCGCACCAAAGCAATAAAAAGCACGACGCATAACAAGGTTAGTATTGCGAACAGCAGACCGCATGCAATGACCCATGTGTTTTGTGCCAGTCTGTACAGCACAATGATAAATGTTATACACACCAAGACGAGCAATGTAGCAATTGCAAGACAGACTTTGTTGATTGAGATTTTTTCCGTCCTCATTTGCTGCCACCTCCAATCCACATATATCCCATGCCATAGACTGTTTTGATATATTGCATTTTGTTTTTCTCGATTTTGTTTCGGACACGGCTGATGGCAGATGTCAGTGCGTGTTCGTCTACAAAGTTTTCATCACAATCCCACAGTTTTTCCAGCAAAACCCCACGGGTCAAAACAATTTGAGGATTTTTCACCAACACTTTCAGTAGGCGATATTCGAGCGGGGTAAAAGATATTACTTGCCCTGCAAGTGCAGCGGTCATTTCCGAAAAATTGACAAACAGATTTCCGTCGTCAAAATAATCGCCGCCATTTTGTTTTTGAATACGGGAGAGCATGGCAGAAACTTTTTTGCGGAACACGCTGATAGGAAATGGCTTAGTTACATAATCATCTGCTCCAAGCTCAAAGCCACGGAGCATATCGCTTTCCATATCGTTTGCCGTCAGAAAAATAACTGCTGTGTCCGGGCGGCGTTCTTTAATTTCCCTGCAAAAATCAAATCCGTTTCCATCGGGTAGGTTAATATCCAAAACAATCAAATCGTAGTCCTGTTTCTCAAAAAAACGTGACGCTGCCGCCTTCGTCATTGCGGCGTCGATTTCATACCCGACAGAGGATAGGTTATAGCAAAGGGTATTATTCAAAAGGCGGTCATCCTCAACTACCAATATACGCATATCATCACTTCCTTTCCTTTTCAGTGTATCAGCCAAATATCACAGAAATCTCATGGCTGTTTGTTTTCTTTTCTGCGTCTGTCAACAGGCTTTTCAGCGTCCTTTGGTATCAGCCACATATATCCGATTTTTGAAACACCGGGTATGCGGTTTTCTCCGCATAGTATTTGCACCCGCCGTTCCGAAATGCCCCATTTTTTCGCGGCTTCCGGGCAAGACATATATTCCATACTGCACCCTCGTCCTTTCTTTTATCTTATCAGTATAATTATAGTCGGACAGCCGAATAATATCAAGTGTCTTCAATTGTGAATTATATTGGCTATATGTTAGAACCGTGTAGACATATCCAAGAAGAAAGGAGAACATTAAAATGTAATTGGGTGAATAATTATGGCTAAAAAACCACAGTACCAAAATACGACTTCAAGGCTTTTGGGGCAGCAATTAAAGCAGCGCGGACGAGACGTAAAGAGAGTCTCAAGAAAGTAAGTGACGATATATATATATCGCTTCGCTATCTTGCAAATATCCAAAACAAAGGACAGCACCCCAGTCTGCAAAGCTTCTTTGAACTTATGCTACGTTACAATATATCCGTAGACCGGTTTCTTTTAGATAAACCTGCTGGAAAGAACACCGGGCGGCGACAGCTTGATGCACTGCTTGACAGCATGGCCGATAATTGTAAACCAGGGCAATTAGTATATAATACTAAAAATGAAGAATTGATAATACAATTAGTGAAACATGTGGGGATAAGAAGGGGTGTATTAAATTAGATTTTGAAGAAATAGATCCTAATGAAAGAGTTAATGGATTGATAGGCATGGACTTTCTAAGAAAAGCAGGAGTTATAATAGATTTAGTTGATTTAGTAATGTATAAAAAGAGTATTTAATAATAAGGTATTTGTAAAACTCACTTATTTTTCTTTTGATTTATTTAAATCACTTTATGTATGGCCATGTTTTAGGAGATTGTTGATTTCGTACAATTTAAAACATAGCATTAGGGCTACTAAAGGAAGTTTGCACTAGGTTGTTTACACTCTTTTAAAACAAAGCCTTATTTATATTAAAACTATATTAAAAGAATTTAATTATGCACATTTAGGATGAAAAAGTCCCAAAAGAGGCCTACAGGTATAGGAAAGACTATATTTGTAGGCTTTTCTGGTTTGAAAGTGTTAGGGGGACATGTTTGTAGATACAGAACTAAGAAGCAGAACACAAGGAAATATAGTAGCTTAGAGCAATTTGGTGCAGATAATGCATTTAATGGTTTTCGAATATTTGACAAAGGCATATATTACCTAAGAATATATAAAATGTGTTATAATGTGTGATGATATCAACTATTTATAAGAATAAGTTTAATTTAAGTTTTTAAGGAATTTTAGGTAGAGTAAGTAAATTTTTAATGTAATTTGCTCTGATTAAAAAGAAAATAACTGTATATATTGAATTCTATTATTAAATAGGAAGGAAGATTTTATGGGAATTATGAATTTAATATTAAAATATAATGATGATATGCTTAATGTAGATACTATAAAACAACATAGAGATATGATTGAGAAAAAAGGTAAGGTTGTATGGGGAATTATAAAGCCTAGTGAAAATAGTCCAGGTATTAGCAAAAAGAAAATTGAAAAAATAAATGAACAAATCAAGTGTGGAATAGACACATATGCATATATGTGTACAGGAGGGCAAATAAAAGCAAAAGGTAGAATAGAAGTCTTTTTAACAGCAGAAGATATAATAGATATGAAAGATTATGTACCATTATACTATAGAGACAGATTAAATACATGTGTTGGAGGAGTTGTCATTAATAGTATAGATAAAGAAGATAAGTCTATATTAAGTCAGATGGTTAGGTATGGAACCAGCGATGGAGAGGTAGCTGTAGGAAATCAAACTAATCCGTTATATGTTTCACTTAAAAATGATGAGTTAATGAAAGAAGACTTACTTCATATAAATACAGAAGCTATAGTAGAAAAAGATGAATCAATAGAAAAAATAACTGATATAGTTAGATTTATGAAATTTGTACATAAGTATATAAATTCAAAAGGATATATATATTCATATGAAGATTTGTGTAATTTTTATTTGTCACTTAAAGTAAAACCATTTGTAATATTAGCTGGTATAAGTGGAACAGGTAAATCTAGATTAGTAAGACTATTTGCAGATGCTTTAGGAGCGAATATGGAAAATGAAAAGTTAAGTATTATACCAGTAAGACCCGATTGGAATGATAATACTGAGCTTATAGGGTATAAAAATATAACTGGAGACTTTATACCAGGAAAATTAATAGAAGTTATAGAAACAGCTAGTGAAAATTTAGATAGACCGTATTTCGTATGCTTAGATGAAATGAACTTAGCTAGAGTTGAGTATTATTTAAGTGACTACTTAAGCATAATAGAATCAAGAAAATTCTCAAATCAAGGCATAATAACAGACAAATTTTTCAGCAAAAATTATCTGAATGATAATAAATATAAACATATTATAATACCAGAAAACTTATATTTGATAGGTACAGTTAATATGGATGATACTACATATGCATTTAGTAGAAAAGTTTTAGATAGGGCAAATACAATAGAATTATCTCATGTAGAATTAGAGATATTTGAATTTGATGAAGATAATTTAGAGCATAGAGTTGTACATAATGACTTAATCAAGTCTAGGTTTTTAAACATTAAGGATGCTTTAACTTACGATAAAGATTATGTTATAAAGATAAATGAAGTTATTAAAAATATAAATAACATATTGACTAAAGCTAATAAACAATTTGGATACCGTGTAAGAGATGAAATTATATTTTATATGTTAGAGAATAAAATAACAAACCTATTAGAAGAAGATAGGGCTATGGATTACCAAATAATGCAGAAGGTACTACCAACTATATCAGGAAGTGAATATAAAATAAAAACTATACTTATAGAGTTGTTTAATATATGTAGTCCTAATGGTCAAATATCAGATACAATGGGATATATAGATGAGGCTATGAGCTATGTAGATAAGGCTAGATATATAAATAGTGCAAAAAAAATTCTAGATATGTTAAGGGAGCTTGAGGATGGATTCACTTCATATTGGATATAGTAAAAATTTAATATTAATAGAAACAGCTAGATATACATTATATATAAATGGAAAGATGAAAAATTTTAAATCAGAGAACATAGGTGTAAATATCAATAAACCAGCATTTTTTAATGTAAATTATGATAAACAAGATATAAGCATAAAAACTATATCCTCATATGGTGAACTTGTAAATAACTCATCTAATTTTATGTATCCTTGTTTTTTTGAAGATGTTAACTATGAGATGTTAATAGAAACAAAGTGTAAAAATAATATAAAAGTATATCATATAAGTGATGAAATAAGAAACAATATAAAAAAGTTGGGAAATTGCTTGACAGGAAGCTTTAGTTTTAAAGGTGAAATAGGATATTCTAATTTTAAAATATTAGTTGATGGTAAAGAAGATATAGATTTTACCATAGAAATATTTCCTTCTAAGATGGATTATATAGATGATTACTACAAAATTATGAATGAAATAAATGAAGAAGTAGCATCATTAATTTTTAAATTTTTGGGAAGTACATATCATATGTCTAAGCTAAAAGATGTTGACCATCAAACTAATGCAGAATTTTTTTATATATTAAACACTATATATGAAAATTTTTTAAAGGCATTAAATAAGATAGCTAAAACTACTAAGCATAGATTGTATACATGTGAAAGAATTAGGAATATATATATAGAATAACTCCTAAAAAGATTTGGAATTTATATGAAATATGGTGTTACATTAAACTTCACAATATAATAAAAGAACTAGGATATGATGCTATTAATTACGGTATATTAAGTTTAAATGATAATGGACTTTCTTTATCATTGCTTCAGAATAGAGAAGCTGTTATGATTTACAAAAACAAAGAGGGACGAACTATAGAACTTTGGTACAATAAAACATATAAAAATCTTCCTACAACTAGTCAAAGGCCAGATGCAGTACTTTGTTTAAAAACTAAAAGTACGGATGAAAGGGTTTATATATTTGATGCAAAGTATAGAGTATCTGTTAACAAAGGAATTGTAGGTCCTAACGAAGAGGACATAAATGTTATGCATAGATATAGAGATTCTATAGTATCTGAATTAAGTAATAAGTATCATTTTAAGTATGATACATTTGGAGCATATGTGATGTTTCCATATAGTGATGAAAAGCAGTTTATGAATCATAAGTTTTATAAAAGTATAGAAAAAGTTAATATAGGAGCTTTTCCTATGTTACCAGGATGTTATAATCTTATGAAAAAACATATTCAAAAGATAATTACTGAATCAGATATAGAAGCTAAAGAAAGAATATTAGTATATGATGAATATGATGATTATGCTAAGTTTAAATTAAAAAATGTTATGGTTGTAAATATAAAGGACGATAAGCATATGCAAATTTACAAATATAATAAATTTTTTCACATACCTAGAAAATTTTTAAAAAATATTGAATTAGGAGTAGAGTATGTAGCTTTTTACGAACCTAAAGGCAAAAGTAATATTGGTGGAATAAGATATTATGGGAAGATAAAAGAAGTTAAAAGATATAAAAGAAGCGAGTGTTTAGAGGTACCTAAAAATAATGATGAAGAATATTTAAGATTTGAATTGGAAGATGTAATACAATTAAATAGATGCATAGAACCTGTTGAATATGGAATAAGGCTGATTGCATATACTACTTTATATCTTCTTAAAAATGCCCATAATGTTCATGAATTGCACTTTAAGAATGCCAGAGAAATTGATATATATAAATGGATGAGAAATTATTCTATAAATAATAATGTTAAAATTATAAGGCATTCAAATTATTACGAAATAGAAAAAAATAGAATTGAAATTTTAGAAAATGGAAAGTTAAGGATTAATGGAGTAGTTATTGATGAACAGTATCCTAAGTTATAGATAAGTAAATTAAATAATTAGAGTTCTTGAGGTGTTTTTATACTTAGTGGCTTTTGTTTGAAGGAGTATATATACAAAAAGCTGTGATTGTACTTCTTGCTGCTATAACGATAGTTAATATAGTTAGAGTAATTGTGGTAAATGTATTATATTTCAATAGATTGAGATGAATAAATCTTCATATAACTTAACAAAACTAAAAACAATTAGATAGATAGATTGCATGTTAATTCCAGTAGAAGTAAAAGATTCTGTAAAAATTGAAGATATTGAAATAGAAATATAAACTTTAAATTTAAGAGAAGAATATATTGAAGAGTTTTTAAGAAAAAACATAGAAATTATATTTGAAGATAAAATTTTTCTTAATGAAGATAAAATTAATACAATATCTATGGCGAGTAAAGATGGAGATAAAATATATAATGATATTGTAGAAAAAATAAAATCTGGAAAAGAAATTACAAAATAAGATATAATATCTTTAACATTTACCCCTATTATGGGTGGAAATATAAGTAAAGTAGATAAAATACTTAATGTTATAGATATAGTAAAGGATGTAAATGAAGATTATAAGTATGACGTGGAATCAATACTATATGCTTTTGCAAATAAATTTTTAAGTGGAAAAGATCTGGAAAAAGTAAAGGAGGAATTGAGAATGACTGAACTTGGTAAAAGTTTACTACAAGAAGGAATGGAAAAAGGAATAAAGAAAAAAACTTTAGATGTAGTTAAAAAAGCAATAAAAAAAGGTTTAGATAATGAAACGATAAAAGAATTAACAGATTTAGATATTGAAAAAATTCAATTAATAAGAGATACAATAGAATAAGTAAATATATATATATGATTAAATTAGCAAGGTTATATTAAATGTGTAACTTTGCTTTTTTCATACCCAAATTAAAATGACAGGAGGTGATAGATTGATATGCATCTATGACAAGAAAGCCACAAAAGGCAACTTTGAAACCAATGGTCTTGGAGTTTTAGATGAAGTTATAGGTTGCTTTATTACAGATTTATTTTATCATTAATAAAAGCTATATAAAAAATAAAGTTTTATTTATGATAAAGAACATTTATTAATAAATGGTAGGTGTTTTTGTTATGGGTAAAAAAAGAATAACGTTATTTTGTGAATTAAAGGTAAATGATATAATAATTTAAGTTGAATAAAATAGTAAAGGAGAAATAGGGAATGGTAAATAATAGATTAAAAGAACATATAGTAGAAACTGTTGATAATCAACTTAGAGATAATGAGCCTAAATGTGTAAAAGATACTTTTGAAAAGCTAATAAATCTAAAAGTGAATATTTTACAGATGATGATATTGTAATCCTTTTGTTATATAGTTTTGAAAGAGAGGTATATATGATTTTAAGTGTCAGTAGACGTACGGATATACCAGCTTTTTATAGTGAGTGTTTTTTTAATAGAATAAAAGAAGGTTTTGTGTTAGTAAAAAATCCATTTAATACAAAGCAAATTAGTAAAATAAATTTAAGTCCACAAGTTATAGATTGTATAGTATTTTGGACTAAAAATCCAAAAAAAATGATAAGAAGGTTAGATGAAATTAAGGAATATAATTATTATTTTCAATTTACTTTAAATTCATATGATAAAACTTTAGAAAAAAATGTTCCACAGAAGAAATAGAATTATCTAGGTTTAATATTAATCATGGAAAGTGTATAGATGATAAGTTAATTTCTGATATTATTGGTGAAAAGTTATCTATAGATAAAGACCCAACGCAAAGAGAAGTATGTGGATGTGTAAAAAGTATTGATATAGGAACATATAATACATGTAATCATAATTGTTTGTATTGTTATGCTAATTTTAATAAAGAAATTGTTGAAAAAAGTTTATTAAAACATAATAAAAAATCACCATTATTATTTGGTGACTTAAATGGAGATGAAAAGATTACAGATAGGAAGATGAAATCATATAGGGAAGGTCAAATTTCTTTTTTATAGAAAATATTATGATGTTATAGAATACAAGATTTTTTAAAGGGGAAGTGTATTAAAATGTAGATTAAAACTAAAAAACATTTAGAGGGTTTCTTATAGAAGAATACTTAAGATCTGATAATGTACTAATTAAGATTTTAGTTATTTTTGATAGAAGAGTAGAAAAAAGAACATTTACGAATATGAAAAACACAATATCAAATGATGAGGATATTGTATAGTATTTCTATAAGTTAAGATGCAATGCAGAGTAAATTAATTAAGATAAGGAGAAAAGATGAATTTATATATTAATAATTTATTTAATGAATATTGTTATGCAACTAAAGATTGTATTTCATTTGAACTTGCACCAAACCAATCACCTTATTATGACGTAGAAAGTGAAGATTTAAAATATAGGGAAGAATATGTAGATTTGTGTATCGAAAATGCATGTAAAATTTGGGAAAAATGCAAATTTTCCAAGGAGTTGATTGTCTTATATGAAGATAAATTTGGTTGTCATGAGAAAAATGAAAAAGAGTTTGTGGAAAATACTTTACAATTATTAAATTGCATAAAGTATCCATTTAAATGGAGGGATGATGAAGAAACTTATAAAGGAATACGATATATTTGGCAAACGAATAAAATAAATATAAATGAACTTTTTAAGAAAATTATTCTTTCAGACATAGGAGAAGATACACAGTTAGATTGTGCAATATATATTATTGATAATCAAACAAAAAATGTATTTTTTCTTTATGATGATAGAGGTGTTGATGTGTATTCTAATGATAAAAAATTTATAAATAAGATAAAATAATTTGATAAATTCTAATTTGTAGAGCTAACAACATAATAAATCATATATAAAAATATAAAAAAAGGTAGGTGAAAAACCTGATTTATGACTAGTTAACAGGAAGAAAATACTTTCTTATAGTTTTTAGAAATCAGGATATTTTGGAACAGAAATATAAAGAAACCAAGGAATTAATAGCTATTTTTACGCAGACAGGTTTTACAGTAGATTATGAAATAGTTTCTAAAAAAAAGTTATCTGAAGAAAACCAAAGAAATCAAGAAATATGGTATGGAAGATTTTTAGAAGATAAATATAATGCATTATGGGAACTTGGATTTTCAAATCAAGATAATTGGATGTCGCAATCAATTGTTTTTTTAAACTTTTTAGCTAATAAATTAATAATGAAAATTTCAAGGCAATCCGATATAGAGTTTACTAGAGAAGAAGCAGAATTATCTTTAGATTATGATGAGTTTGATGAGATTAAAAGCAGAATACCTTTTTCAATAGGGATAGAATTTATAAATAGGGAATGGATATCTTTTACCTTTGAAAAAATCGCTGATGTATATAGAAAAGAGATATCAGCTTATAAAGGCACTGTTAAGGACTTCTTAATGGAGAGAAATACTAATATCAATGTAGTTGGAAGAGTGTTTTTTCATCTGGTGGAAAATAAGGATGAAAACTATCCCTTTGCATTTTTGGCTACATATTCAACAGAAAATAAAGATGTAGGTTTACATAAGGCAAAACATATGCCACTAAAAAACGCTCTTTTAGAATATAAAGATGATAAGACAAAACTTCTTCAGTTAATGTCAACCATAAGCAAGGCAGCTGATAAAAGTGATTTTATATCAGAGCTTATGGAAAATGGCGAACTATTTTCGCCGTTAAAGTTTACTAAAAAAGAAGCGTATACAATTTTGAAGGAAATTCCTATTTATGAGAAATCAGGAATAATGTGTAGAATTCCAAACTGGTGGAAGAAGAAAAGCAATTCTTTAAGACTTTCAGTTTCTATTGGAGATAAAGAGCCTTCAAAGGTTGGAATGGATGCATTATTAGCTTTTCAACCCGAAATATTCTTTGGAGAAGAAAAGATTTCTAAAGAAGAATTAAAAAAGTTGCTTTTAGAATCAGAAGGTTTAACTTTGATTAAGGGGAAATGGATAGAGATTGATAAGAACAAGCTGTCACAGGTTTTAGAAGCCTATGAAAAAGCGAGTAGTTTAGCGAAAGAAGAAGGTTTAACTATAGCAGAGGCAATGCGAATGGAATTAAATGCTGGGGAGAGTCTTGGAATTAATGAAGAATATATCGACCTAGAAGTATCAAATGGAGCATGGCTTAAAAAAATAAGAGAAACTATGGTTAATCCGGAAATTATAAAAGAAATAAAACCTTCTGAAAGTTTTAATGCTATTTTAAGACCATACCAGCAGACAGGTTTTTCATGGCTTTCTTATATGCAGAAGCTTGGCTTCGGGGCTTGTCTTGCAGATGATATGGGACTTGGTAAAACTGTGCAGATTATTGCCTTTCTCGAAAAAATCAGAGCTGAAAAAGGAGGGAAAGTACTTCTAATAATTCCTGCATCTTTAATAGGAAATTGGAAAAAGGAAATAGAGAAATTTGCTCCTGAAATGTCGGTAGTTGTACTTCATGGAAAAGAAGCGGCTACAAGCTTAAAATTTGAAAATGCGTTTTTATACATTACGACCTATGGTATGGCAACACGTTTAGAGGAGTTAAAAAATGAGTCTTGGGATGTATTAATCCTTGATGAAGCACAAGCAATTAAGAATCCAGGTACAAAGCAAACTAAAACCATTAAACAAATAAACGCTCAAACAAGGATAGCAATGACAGGTACACCTATTGAAAACAGGCTTTCAGATCTTTGGTCATTATTTGATTTTTTAGATCCAGGTTTGCTTGGAAATGCTAAAGAATTTTCAAATTTTACAAAGGGAATAGCAACAAACAATACTAATTATGCTAAGCTTAGAAATATTGTAAACCCATTTATCTTAAGAAGGTTAAAGACAGATAAAAAAGTTATAGCTGATCTACCAGAGAAAGTTGAAATTAAAGAGTATGCGTCCTTAAGTAAAAAACAAATTGTTTTATATAATAAACTGGTAAAAGAGCTTGAATCAAAATTACAAACTTCAGCTGGAATAGAAAGAAAAGGTCTTGTTCTTGGAAGTATAATTAAGTTTAAACAAATATGTAATCATCCAGATCAGTATCTTGGGATTGGTGAATATAAAGCTAATTATAGCGGAAAATTTGAGCAACTTAGAGACATTTGTGAAAATATATATGAAAAAAGAGAAAGAGTACTTGTGTTTACTCAGTTTAAAGAAATGACAGAACCTATAGCAGACTTTTTGGAGAAAATATTTAACAAGAAGGGATTAGTTCTTCATGGGGGAACTTCTGTTAAAAATCGAGGTGAAATGGTTGAGAGTTTTAATGGAGAAGGATACATTCCTTTTATGGTACTTTCACTTAAAGCAGGTGGTGTTGGATTAAACCTTACAGCAGCTAATCATGTGATTCACTTTGATAGATGGTGGAATCCTGCAGTTGAGAATCAGGCAACAGACAGAGCATTTCGTATAGGTCAGACTAAAAATGTAATGGTACATAAATTTATTACAACAGGAACAATTGAAGAAAAAATAGATTCTATGATAGAAGAAAAACAAAAATTAGCGGGTGATATAATAGGTTCGTCAGGAGAAAATTGGATTACAGAACTTGATAATAGGTCGCTTATGGAATTATTTAGGCTAGGTGGTGAAAAGTAAATGGGTTATTATGGTTATTATGAGTATGTTCCAGTTTCAGAAAAAAGAGAGAAAGCTAAAAAAAGTCTAGAAAAGCTTAAAAAAACAAATCCTGATATTTCACCAATTATTATTGAAGGGAAAAGTATTGCAAGTAAATGGTGGGGCAAAGCTTGAAATAAAAATTTAGAAAGCTATGCCGATTATAGCAATAGAATAGGCCGAGGCAGATCATACGTGAAAAACGGTGCAGTATTAGATTTGAAAATTAAAGAAGGAAAGGTAGAAGCACTAGTTCAAGGTAGTAGCTCAAAGCCATATTTGGTTGAAATTACAATTAATAAACTGAATAAAACTAAATGGAAAAATGTGACGGAAATTTGTAGGCATAGAATTGATACTATGGAAGACCTGCTTTCTGGAAAATTTCCGAGAGATTTCGATGAATTCTTTAGTGATTCAAGAAATGGATTATTTCCTAGTCCAAAAGAAATTCATTTTAAGTGTAGTTGTCCGGACTCTGCAAGAATGTGTAAACATATAGCAGCTACGTTATATGGAATCGGTGCACGATTAGATGAAGAGCCAATTTTATTCTTTAAGCTTAGAGAAATTGATTTTCAAGAATTACTCAAAAAATCAATGGAAGAAAAAATGCAAAGTATGCTTAAAAATGCAGATAAGAAAAGTGAACGTATCATTGAAGATGGAGATGTATTTGATTTGTTTGGTGTATAAAACAAACTAGCAATTGTAGAAAAAATAAAATTACTCCCAAAGGAAACAATAGAGTTGATTGTAACAGACATATTTGAACTAAATTCAATAGAAGAGCTAGAGCAATATTTTTAAAAAAGATTAAGAAATATTAAGAAATATTGAGGAAATGCAATGTGCAAACAAAAGAGTTTATACAAACAATTTTTAGAGTATTCATATTGGGATTTAAAAGAACTATTTAAAAAATCAAAAACAAGAGAAGAACAAGATTTTTATATTAAATTAGCAGATATAGTACTACAAAGAGAACAGCACAAAGTGATAAATGAAAAATAGATATTTTTATAATGTCAGTTCTAAACTAGCTTTTATTAGCTAGTTTTTTATGCAAAATAGAGGATAGTATAAAAATATAAGGGAACGTAACTAAAGATATTTAGTAAGTACACGTGTAGCAGTACTATTGTATGTATAATGCTGGAGATATATGAGAGGATATAATATTAATAATCTTTTTAAAGAGAGTAGTTAATGAAATGTCTTAGATTATGAGAAAATTATAATTTGCTGTGAATTTAAAATGGAGGGATTGGTTAATGAGGACACAAATAAAAGATGCAACAGTAAAAGATATAGAAAGTATTAGTAATATCTATGCTTTAAGCTGGAAAGTAGCATATAAAGGTATTATTCCTAAAAAGTATTTAGACGAATTAAAAAGTGATTTTTGGGTGGAAACTTTTCAAAATTGGATAAATAATAAAACATTCAATGTAAAACAAATTTGTGAGGGTAATATTACAGTAGGATGTATTATTTATGGTAAATCAAGAGATGAAAAGTTATCTAAATGGGGTGAAATTGTTTCTATATATATTCATCCTAAATATTTTAGAAAAGGTTATGGGCAGAAGTTACTTGATATTGCATTAATGGATATGAAAAAAAGTGGGTACGATAATAGTTATTTATGGGTACTAAAAGAGAATAAGGATGCTCAACTTTTTTATGAAAAGAATGGTTTCAAATGTAATCAAGATGAATATAACTTTGAAATTATGGGCAAAAAGTTAATAGATACAAGATATGTTATTGATTTAAATAGTTTGTGATATTAAAAGTAAGTATCATTTAATGCTAATTATACATTTAAAAATAATTAAAGGAAGAGGAAGTAATGTGTTACTTAATAGCAAAGAAATTTGATAATGTATAAAAGTGGACAAGTCAGTTTGTCCACTTTATTTCTAAATCACAATATTTTAGATTATTCGAGAGTGTAAAATAATCTGTGTAAACTCCATAAGAATTGATATAATATTCTTATAAAAATGGAGGGTGCACAGATTATGTCTTTTTCAAGAAAAGAACTTATTAAACAATTAATTAAAGAGAC